>NZ_JBHVPJ010000002.1:18869-1030114 GCF_042887445.1 Microbacterium sp. NPDC057944 | reverse complement strand
GCGGATCGCGATGTCGCCTGGTCAGCACAATGTGTGCGTGTATGCGATCAACACGGGGCCGGGGGGCCATGCGTTCCTCGGCTGCCGCACCGTCACCATCAAGTGAGCTGATGCCGACCTGAGTCGAGCATCAGATCACGCCGGGACGCTCTTCTGGAGAGACCGGTTAAGTCTCTGCGACAAGCGGTGGATCGGGCGTTCCAACAGGAAGTAGAAACCGACGGCGATCCCTACACTGATCACGATGCCGAGGATGGCGGGCACCGCGCCGATACCGAAGAGGAACCCGAGTGCGATGATGATGGGCCGGTGCACGAGGTAGAGGCTGAAAGAGATCGTGCCGAGGAACACCATGGCCCTCGTGGAGAGCAGACGGCTCAGTGGCGGCCAGTTCACGCTGGTGATTGTGAGGAGCACGATCCCGCCGAGAACGAGTGGCAGTGTGGCGGCTCTCGGGGGGAGCCCGAGAGCCGAGAACTGACGTCCTAGCAGGAAGAAGGATGTCATGCCGCATACTGCGACGAGCGTCAGCGCGATTCCAGCGGTGTGCGCCGTCCAGCCGCCTGTGCCGAGGAACCGGAACGCCGCACAGATCTGGGCCCAATACTGGGCCAGGAGGGCTCCGAAGAAGAACATCGGCATGTACATCGTCACCTGATCATTGACGAGCCAGCCCAGGATGCAGGCGCCGACAGCGATGGCGGTGGCCACCTTGGGCAGTCGCCGGACAGCGAAGATGTACAGCGGCAGAGCGAGCGAGAACACGATCTCCCATTGGAGGGACCAGAGCACTCCGATGGATGTGCTCGTCCCACCCAGCAGCGTTGCATCGCGGAGGATGTCAGCGAACGGGTATCCCGTGGGGAGCGTGCCGATCGCCGGGTTGTCTCCCGGTTCGACGACGTGCGGGATCAGCACATAAGTGAGCCACGCGAACAAGATCGCGCAGAGAACCGGGCCGTAGATACGGACCATCCGGCTCGGGTAGTACGCCTGCCAGGCGAAACCCTCGCGCGTGGCCGCCTTGGTGAGGACGAATCCCGACAGCACGAAGAAGAACCAGACGGCTTCCATTCCCAGCCACGCCACGTGGATCGGCGTGAAGATGAGGATGTTGTGGATGGTCCGGTCCGCAGGCTGCAGATAGACGCCGTTCTGGAGCGGCGGCCAGTTGAGCGCGAGCACGTGGTAGAGCAGCACCGAGATCGCGGCCAGGCCGCGCAGCGCATCGAGTTCGCGGTTCCTCATTCGGACAGATCCTTACGTGTTCGGGCGGACAGGACGACCGAACGAGAAAAGTCCGCGGCGCGTCGATTCGTCTTCCGGTGCGGGCCGATCAGGCCAGATAGGCGTGGAGACGGCTGAGCATGTCAGACGGGGACAACCCCGTCGAGGCCAGCTTAGAGAGGTCGAGCACGCTGTTCCTCGGACGAGGCGCCACAGGGGCCGAACTCGATGCGAAGTACTCCTGCGTCGACACGCCGCACACTCGGGAGGAGTCGTGACCGGTGATCGCAAAGACCTGGGCCGCGATCTCGGCCCAGCTCAGAGGCGTGCCGCCGGATGTCACGTTGTAGATGCCCGATGGGGCGGTGACCGAGAGGAGATGCTCGATCGCCGCCACGATGTCCTCCGTGAACGTCAGACGCCCGATCTGGTCGTCGACCACCTGGGGATCGATCCCGCGTTCTGCGAGGGAGGCCATGGTGCGCACGAAGTTCTTGCCCTCGCCGATCACCCAGGAGGTGCGGAGGATGTAGTGGCGCGGGACGGTGCTGACGATCGCGTCGGCCGCGGCCTTGGTCTGTCCGTAGACGCCGAGAGGGCGTACGGCGTCCTCTTCCGTGTACGCGCCGTCCTTCGAGCCGTCGAAGACGTAGTCGCTCGAGATGTGCACGAGGGTGATGCCGTGCTCCGTCGCGACGCGGGCGAGAGCGGCGACCCCGGTGACGTTCGAGGCCCAGGCCTCTGCGCGCCCGTCGGGCGTCTCGGCGAGGTCCACTGCGGTGTAAGCCGCGGCATTCACGATGGTGTCGTAGTCGCGCCAGCGCCGAGAGGAGATGAAGGCGGGATCGGCCAGGTCGATGGAGTCGCGTGCCGCATAGTCGTAGCGGGGGGAATCTCCGAAGGACTCGCGCAGCGCGAGGCCGAGTTGGCCGTTCGCTCCGACGATGAGGGTCTTCTTCGGAGCGATCGGAGTCACATCCGCCAGGCGCGGGTGGGCGAGATCCTTCGCGGAGATCTCCACCTCGGAAAGGGGGATCGGCCACTGGATGTCGACCGTCTCATCGGCGAGGTTGAGGAAGGAGTACTCGGCATCCGCCGACCAGTGGTCGTTCACGAGGTAGGCGTACGCCGTGTCGGATTCGAGGGTCTGGTACGAGTTGCCGACGCCTCTGGGGACGAAGATCGCCCGAGACGGGTCGATCTCGGCCGTGAACACCGCGCCGAACGTCGGTCCCTCACGGAGATCGACCCAGGCGCCGAAGATGCGACCGGTCGCGACCGACACCCACTTGTCCCACGGTTCCGCGTGGATGCCGCGGGTGGTGCCGACCTCGTCGTTGAACGAGATGTTGTTCTGCACGGGACCGAAGTCGGGGAGGCCGGCGGCGATCATCTTCTCGCGCTGCCAGTTCTCCTTGAACCAGCCGCGGGAGTCCCCGTGGACGGGGAGCTCGGCGATGAGGAGACCGGGAATCGCGGTCTCCGTGAACGAGAGCGCCTTGCCGAACTCGGTCATCACTGGCCCTTGGAAGCGTAGAACGATTCGGTGGCATCCTTCGACGGGGCCCACCAGGCCTCGTTGTCGCGGTACCAGGCGATGGTCGACGCGAGACCGGACTCGAAGTCGCCGAACGTCGGCGTCCAGCCGAGCTCCGTGCGCAGCTTGGTGGAGTCGATCGCGTAGCGGAGGTCGTGGCCTGCGCGATCCGTGACGTGGTCATAGGCGTCGGCCGGCTGCCCCATCT
The DNA here is from genome assembly GCF_042887445.1 of Microbacterium sp. NPDC057944. Taxonomy (NCBI): domain Bacteria; kingdom Bacillati; phylum Actinomycetota; class Actinomycetes; order Micrococcales; family Microbacteriaceae; genus Microbacterium; species Microbacterium sp. NPDC057944. The sequence goes on along the minus strand of NZ_JBHVPJ010000002.1, from coordinate 1,027,142 downwards.
CGGTGAGGATGAGCTCGACGACGGACTTGTTGTCCTTCTCGCCGTCGGCGCCGATCAGATACGTCTCGCCGATCTCGCCCTTGTCGAGGATGGTCAGCACAGCGGAGGAGTGGTCGTCCGCGTGGATCCAATCGCGGACGTTGAGCCCTGCGCCGTACAGCTTGGGACGGATGCCGCGGATCACGTTGGTGATCTGACGCGGGATGAACTTCTCGACGTGCTGGTAGGGCCCGTAGTTGTTGGAGCAGTTCGAGATCGTCGCCCGCACGCCGAAGGAGCGGACCCACGCTCGAACGAGGAGGTCGCTGCCCGCCTTGGTCGACGAGTACGGGGAGGAGGGGTTGTATGGGGTCGATTCGGTGAACCGCTCGGGGTCGTCGAGCTCGAGATCGCCGTAGACCTCATCGGTCGAGATGTGATGGAAGCGACGATCGTGACGACGTGCAGCCTCCAGCAGCGTGTACGTGCCGATGATGTTCGTGTCGAGGAAGGGCCTCGGGTCGTGCAACGAGTTGTCGTTGTGTGACTCCGCGGCGTAGTGCACGACCGCATCGACGTCGGCGAACAGACCGTCGACCAGCTCGGCGTCGGCGATGTCGCCCTCGACGAATCGCAGGCGGTCGGCTGGAAGGCCGTCGAGGGACGCGCGGTTGCCCGCGTAGGTCAGCTTGTCGAGGACAGTGACGTGTGCGTCGGTGTTCGCGATCACGTGGTGCACGAAGTTCGAGCCGATGAATCCGGCGCCGCCGGTGACGAGCAGTTTCTGCATGGCATCCAGCGTAGTGGGAGCCCGTCGTGAGACTCGGGGCGTTTGTTCAGGTGAAGCCGATCAGGGAGACTAGTCGGTATGCGTGGCATCATTCTCGCCGGCGGCACTGGCTCCCGGCTGCACCCGATCACCCTCGGCGTCTCCAAGCAGCTGGTCCCGGTCTATGACAAGCCGATGATCTACTACCCCCTGTCGACGCTCATCCTCGCGGGCATCCGCGACATCCTGATGATCACGACGCCGCACGACGCGGAGTCGTTCCAGCGGCTGCTCGGCGACGGATCGAAGTTCGGCGTCTCGATCACGTACAAGACGCAGCCCTCTCCAGACGGCCTTGCGCAGGCGTTCATCCTCGGCGAGGAGCACATCGGCTCCGACTCCGCCGCGCTCGTCCTCGGCGACAACATCTTCTACGGTCAGGGCATGGGCACCCAGCTCCGCCAGTACACGGAGCTCGATGGCGGTGTGGTCTTCGGCTACTGGGTCGATGACGCGACGGCCTACGGCGTCGTGGAGTTCGACAAGGCGGGCAAGGTCGTCTCCCTCGAGGAGAAGCCGGCGCAGCCGAAGAGCAACTACGCGGTCCCGGGTCTCTACTTCTACGACAACGATGTGATCGAGATCGCGAAGAACCTCAAGCCGTCGCCTCGCGGCGAGCTGGAGATCACCGATGTCAACCGCGAGTACCTGGAGCGCGGAAAGCTCAAGGTGCAGCTCCTCACGCGCGGCACGGCGTGGCTCGACACCGGGACATTCGACTCACTCGCCGAGGCGACCGACTTCATCCGCACGGTGGAGAAGCGTCAGGGACTGTCCATCGGCTGCCCCGAGGAAGTGGCGTGGCGTATGGGCTTCCTCACCGACGACGAGCTGCGCGAGCGCGCCGAGCCGCTGCGCAAGAGCGGGTACGGGGAGTACCTGCTCAAGGCACTCGCTCAGGGACGCTGACTAGGCTCGATGGGTTCGCAGCGCATGGCGCGGGGCGAGCGTTTGTGAGTCGGCCCCGGTTCGCCGGGACTTGTGAAGGGACCAGATGACGACGCCGGGGCAGAAGCCAGCACGATTCCCTGACGGAGGCAAGCGCCTCGTGATCTACGTCGTCTACGACCGCCGCGGTGGGGTCGAGGAGTTCGTGAGGTACGCGCTGCAGGGGTTGCGTGACGACGCGGCTCACATCCTCGCCGTCGTCAACGGATCACTCGACACGGCGGGCAGGGCGTTGCTGGAGACCGTCACCGACGAGATCCTGGTGCGGTCCAACGACGGCTTCGACATCTGGGCGCACAAGGACGCGCTCGATCACGTGGGCGACCGTATCGCCGAGTTCGACGAGGTGCTTCTCACGAACGACACGTGGTTCGGACCTGTGCGACCGTACGCTCCTGTCTTCGAGCGGATGGGGGAGCAGGAGGTGCACTTCTGGGGCATGACCGACCACGACTGGGAGCCTCTCAACAAGTTCACCAATGAGGGTGAGCTCCCGTATCACCTGCAGTCCTTCTGGATCGCGGTCCGGAAGGAGATGTTCCTCTCGCCCGAATGGGGTGCGTACTGGCGCGACCTGCCCGAGATGCCCTCGTACTTCGACGCCGTGCTCAAGCACGAGATCCAGTTCACGAAGCATTTCGCGGATCAGGGTTACTCGCACTCCGTGGCGTTCGCGTCGTCCGACTATCCCACCGAGCATCCGGCGCTCTTCAACGCCGATCTCCTGCTCGCCGACGGGTGCCCGCTCATCAAGAGGCGACCGTTCTTCCACTATCCGCCCTTCCTCGACAGGCACGCGGTGATCGGGCGACGCACGATCGCCGAGATCACGAAGTACGGGTACCCGATCGAGCTGATGTGGAGCAACCTCGCACGGAACGTGCAGCCCAAGACGCTCAACACGGATGCGGGCATGCTCGAAGTGCTCCCGGATGCCGACACAGGCTATGACCGTTCGGCGCCTTTCCGGCTCGCTGTCGTCGCCCACTGCGCCGATCCACGGACGGTCGATCACCTGCTGAACAGGCTCGTCCACATCCCCGCCGGCTTCGACCTCGTCGTCACGACGGTGGAGGAGGGCGCCGCCGTCCAGATCCGCGACGCGCTCTCCGGGCGTGAGATCCCTGGAATGGCCGAGGTCGAGGTCCGTGTGGTGCCATCGAAGCACGGGAGGGATATGAGCGCATTCTTCATCGCCTGCCGCGATGTCCTGACCTCCGGCGCCTACGATCTCGTCGTGAAGATCCATACGCGAGCACCCAGCAAGCGCGGGGCGAACATCGCGCGCTACTTCCGTCGCTACCAGCTCGAGAATCTGATCTCCTCGCCCGGTCAGTTCGCCGCGCTCCTGGCGCTGTTCCAGCGCGAACAGGGGCTCGGTGCCGTGTTCTCGCCCATGATGCACATCGGCTACTCGCTCGCCGGGCGCGGCTGGGGGCACTACCGGGATCCTGCCGAGGAGATGTGCGAACGCCTCGGCATCCGCGTCCCCTTGGACGGAGCGACGCCCCTCGCACCGCTCGGCGGAATGTGGATCGGCCGTCCGGAGGCGCTGAAGATCCTCATCGACGACGAGCAGGACTACCGCTCGTACGAGGTTCCGAAGAACGGGAAGCGCGAGGGAGCCGACCTGGCGAGAGTCCAGGAGCGCATGGTGACGCTCGCGATGGGTGAGCTGGGGTATCACGTTCGCACCGTGATGAACCAGGAGCACGCAGGCATCGCCTACGCGAATCTCGCCTACAAGCTCGATCAGCTCTCGATCACACCGCCCGGATATCCGCTCGAGCAGATCCAGTGGCTGCACCGTGCCGGATGGGCTGGAGCAGGCGGGATCGTCGCCATGACGCGCATGTACGTGCGGCTGAACCACCCGAAGACTGCGGCGGCGCTCGCTCCTGTCGCGCGTCCCTTCGTCAGCATCGCCCGTAGAGGCATGCATCTGGTCCGGACCGTGCTGCGTCGAGGGCGCGCCGTCGAAGGGGAGGCGCTGTGATGGCGACCGGAACGCCGCAGGCGCTCACGAAGGACAGCCGGAGAGCGGTCGTGTACGTCGTCTTCGATCGTCGTGGCATGGTCGAGGAGTACGTCGAGTACGCCCTGCGTGAGATGCGCGGAGACGCCGCGCACATCCTCGCCGTCGTCAACGGCGCCCTCACGGAGGAAGGCCGTGCACGTCTCGAGGCGGTCACGGACGAGATCCTCGTGCGTCCCAACGAGGGGTTCGACATCGGGGGCCACAAGGCGGGGCTCGACCACCTCGGCGAGCGGCTCGCCGACTTCGACGAGGTCGTGCTGACCAATGACACCTGGTTCGGCCCCGTGCGCCCGTACGGCGCGGTCTTCGAGCGGATGGGCGCCCAGGAGCTCGACTTCTGGGGCATGACCGACAACGTTCGCATGAAGGACCCCTCGACGGGAACCGCCCGGGTCCCCGATCATCTGCAGTCCTTCTGGATCGCGGTGCGTCGCAACATGTTCCTCTCGGAGGCCTGGCGCGACTACTGGCGGGATCTGCCGCCCATGGCCGGCTACTTCGACGCGGTCCTGAATCACGAGGTGACGTTCACGCAACGCTTCACGGAGGCGGGATTCTCCTCTGCGGCCGCGTTCCCCGCAGCGAACTACCCGTCCAAGCACCCTGCTCTCTTCAACCCCGATCTGCTGATCGCCGATGGGTGTCCGCTGGTGAAGCGTCGTCCCTTCTTCCACTGGCCGCCCTACATGGACAGGCATGCCGTCATCGGACGATGGATCGCCGAGGACATGGCGTCGCACGGGTACCCGATCGAGCACCTCTACGCGAATCTCGCCCGCAACGTGGCGCCGAAGGACCTCAACGTCGATCTCGGTCTCAACGATGTCCTCGGCGACGTCGACGTCTCGTACGATCCGACGGCGCCGCTGCGAGTGGTCGCGATCCTGCACATCTTCTACGTCGACATGACCGACGAGATGCTCGACCGCATCGACACGCTGCCCGTCTCCTACGATCTCGTCGTCACGACGCAGGACGAGGAGCGGGCCGCGGCGATCCGCGAGATCATCGATGCCCGTCCTCGTGACGGGCGTTCCGTCGACGTGCGCGTCGTCGCCTCGAACGACGGCCGCGATCAGAGCGCATTCCTCGTCGGATGCCGTGACGTCCTGCTCGACGGCGGGTACGACCTCGTCGTCAAGCTGCATTCCAAGAAGACGCCCCAGGACGGCTTCAACGTCGGCCGCGCGTTCAAGGACCAGCAGTTCATGAATCTGCTCTCCAGCTCGGGGTACACGGCGAACGTGCTCGCGCTCTTCCAGAGGGAGCCGGGGCTCGGGATCGTCTACCCGCCGATGGTGCACATCGGATACCCCACGATGGGGCGCGCATGGTGGGCGAACAAGCCCGGCTTCGAGACGCTCGCCGCGCAGATGGGGATCATGGTCCCTCTCGACGACATCTCCCCGCTCGCCCCGTACGGGTCGATGTTCATCGCCCGTCCCGAGGCACTGCGACTGCTCGTCGAGCAGCCGTGGTCCTACAGCGACTTCGGCGGTGCGGAGGCGTACCAGGACGGTGGACTCGCGCACGTGCTCGAACGTGTGCCGAGCTACGCGGCAGCCGAGCTCGGCTACCACACACGCACGATCATGGATGCGGAGTACGCCGCGGTCAGCTACACGACCCTGGACTTCAACTTCGATGAGATGTCGGCGACGGTGCCCGGTCGCACCCACGAGCAGATCGCCTTCCTCCGGGGCATCGGCCACGTGGGGGAGGGCAAGCTCCGCGACTTCATCCGGATGTACATGCGACGAAACCACCCCGGTGCGGGCAATCGGCTCAGGGCGCTCCGCGTGCGCGTGAGCTCCGGAATCCGTCGACGACTCCCGAGACGACGCTGAACCGTCATTGACGGCCCGTGGCCGTCGCCGAAGATAGGCTGAGTCGACCCGAACCCCCCGTAAAGGACTACCCCAGTGGATAGATTCACTCGGCTTGCCGCCGAGCCGTTCACCACCATCGACTCGCGCGGCATGCGCGACGGCGGTCGTGGAGGCAAGCTCGGAGAGCTGTATCGTCGTCGAGAACTGCTGATGATGCTGATCCGGCGCGATCTGCAGGCGCGCTATCGGGACAGCTTCCTGGGGTTCCTGTGGACGGTGATCAGACCGCTCATGCAGTTCCTGGTCTACTACTTCGTGCTCGGCCAGATCCTGGGCGCGGCCAGAGGGATCGACAACTTCGCGATCTACCTCTTCGCCGGCTTCACGCTCTACACCTTCTTCGCCGACGTGATCTTCGGCTCGACCGGTTCGATCATCGGCAACGCGGGGCTGGTGAAGAAGATCTACCTTCCGCGCGAGATCTTCCCGCTGGGGAGCATCGGCGCAGCCGCCTTCATGTTCCTCGTCCAGCTGGGGGTGCTGCTCGTCGCGGCCGTCATCCTCAATGCGCTGCCCGCTCCGGTCCAGATGCTGTGGTTCTTCCCGGCTCTCGGCATGGTGCTGATCTGGGGGGTCGCGCTCGGACTCCTGCTCGCGGCGCTGAACGTCTATCTGCGCGACATCCAGTACCTCACCGAGGTCGTCATGATGCTCGCCATGTGGGCTTCTCCCATCGTCTACTCCTGGAAGATGGTGCAGGACGTCGTCGCGAAGTACTCGCTGCCCGAGTGGATTCTCCAGGTCTACCTGGCGAATCCGCTCACCATCGGGGTGATGGGATTCCACCGCGCGTTCTGGGGCTCAGGAACCGACGCCGACTATCCGCCGAACCTCGGCCTCCGGATGCTGGTGATGTGTGTCATCGGCGCCGCCTTCCTCTGGTTCGCGCATCGGTCGTTCACCCGCATGCAGGGCAACTTCGCGCAGGAGCTGTGACATGACGATCGACAACACAGACCTCGAGACGCGACCGGACATCATCCGGCTGAACGGCGTCAGCAAGCACTTCACCGTCCGCAAGGACAACAGTCTCAAGGACCGCATTGTCCATTTCGGACGGCTGGGCAAGGCCTACCGCGAGGAGTTCACCGCGGTGGACGAGCTCTCCCTGAGCATCGAGGCGGGAACGACCGTCGGGCTCCTCGGCCAGAACGGGTCGGGGAAGAGCACCCTCCTCAAGCTCATCGGAGGCATCGTCGCCCCCTCAACGGGAACCGTGCAGAGTCGTGGCCGCGTCGCCGCTCTGCTCGAGCTCGGCGCCGGCTTCCACCCTGACCTCTCCGGCCGGGAGAACGTCTACCTCAACGGTGCGATCCTCGGACTGAGCCGTGAGCAGATCGACGCGCGGTTCGATGAGATCCTCGAGTTCAGCGGCATCGGCGAGTTCATCGACACGGCCGTCAAGTTCTACTCCTCTGGCATGTACGTGCGCCTAGCCTTCGCGGTCGCCGTGCACACCGACCCTGACGTGCTCCTCGTGGACGAGGTGCTGGCGGTCGGTGACGAGGCCTTCCAGCGCAAGTGCATGGACCGCATCCACCAGTTCCGCAACGAGGGGCGCACGATCATCCTGGTGAGCCACTCGGCGCAGCAGGTGCAGGAGCTGTGCGACCGGGGAATCCTGCTCCACCACGGGAAGCTCGTGTTCGACGGCGACATCAACGGAGCCGTCGACGGCCTCCGCGACGTCCTCGACGATCGCGCCGTCGGCGAGGCTCCCCCCGAGGAGACGACCCACCCGATCCAGGTGAAGGGCATCGAGCTCCTCGACGACGAGGGAGAGCAGATCAAGGAGATCGGCAGCGGCTCGCCGTTCACGATCAGGGTGCACGTCGACTCCCTGCGTCCGATCGAGCGCTGGGAGATCGGTTTCAGCATGGACACCCCGCTCGGGCAGATGGTCATGGCATCGAACACCGAGATCCTGGGGGTTCGCCTCGACCCGATCACCGGCCGCACGCGTGTGGATCTGCGAATCGCGGAGGCCAGCTTCGGGCCGGGGGACTATTTCGTCAATGCGAACGCCGCAGGGGTGAGCGAGCCGAGCAGCCACGGGCTGATGAGAGGCGCCGTGCTCCGAGTCCGCACCGACAACACGACCATGGGCACCGTCTCCGCGGAGATCACCGTCAGCGGCGGAGCGGAGGCGGCATGATCGGGGACACGGCGGGAGTGGTCCTCGCCTTTCGTCCCGATTCGAGCATCCTGTCGAACATCGCCCGCCTGCGGGAGCAGGTCGGACGCGTGTATGTCGTGAACAACTCTCCCGACGACGAAGGCACGGCGCAGGTTCTCGGCTCCCTTTCGTCCGACAGCGGTGTCGTCGTGATCGACCAGGTGAAGAACGTCGGCGTCGCCGCCGGTTTCAACGCCGGCATGCGTCGTGCGCTGGCTGACGACTTCGAGTACGTGTGGATCTTCGACCAGGACAGCACCGTCGCCGACGGGATGCTGGAGCAGTTGAAGAGCGCGTTCTCGGGGTGGGATTCCCCTGTCGCGATGGCAGGACCCGCACTGCGTGCAGAGGAGACGGGATTCCTCTATGACGCCGATCGTGGAGAAGGCATCGGCGAACTCCAGACGCTCATCTCTTCCGGTGCGTTGTTCTCCCGCGCGGCTCTGGAGAAGATCGGCCTCCACGACGAGCGCCTCTTCATCGACTATGTGGACCACGACATCTCGCTCAGGGCCAGGGCCGCGGGCTTCGCGGTCGTGAAGGTGTTCGACACGGTGCTCGACCACCGCTTCGGCGCCTCCGCTCCGGCGACCTTCTTCGGGCGTCGCATCTACCTGTCGAACTATTCGCCGATGAGGCAGTACTACATGACGCGCAACAGAGTGATCATGATCCGCCGCTATGGCATCGGACGCTGGTTCTGGGAGGACGCCGCCTACGCATCGAAGTCGTGGATCAAGGTGCTCCTCTGTGAGCGCGACCGGGGGAGCAAGATCGGAGCGGCGGTTCGAGGGGCGATCGACGGCATCCGATTCCGCCAGGTCTCGACCTACGTCGACTGAGCACGGCCTTTCATTCCCTCTGGTTCCGGCCTCGTCTGTGCCGGTCCGTTCACACGACACGGATAGAATTGGCGATCATGGCTGAAGATTCGCACCGCGTGCTGGTTATCGTGCCCGCATGGAATGAAGAGGCGAACGTCGCCAATACGATCCGGGAGATCCTCGCTGCGGACAGCCGCTACGACGTCGTCGTCGTCGATGACGGTTCGACCGACGGCACGGCCGCCGCCGCAAGGGACGCGGGCGCCACGGTGCTCGTCCTGCCGTTCAACCTCGGCGTGGGCGGTGCGATGAAGACCGGTTACACCTATGCGCAGCGGCACGGTTATGCCTCGGCCATTCAGGTCGACGCGGACGGACAGCACAATCCTGCGAACATCGCGGAAGTGCTCGGTGGCCTGGAACACGCGGACATCTCGATCGGCGCCCGATTCGCTGAGGTCGGCGACTACTCCGTCCGGGGGCCGCGTCGCTGGGCCATGCTGTTCCTCGCGGGTGTGGTGTCGCGCGTCGCGAAGACCCGTCTCACCGACGTCACGAGCGGCTTCCGCGCGGCGAACCGGCGCGCGATCGATCAGTACGTGCAGTACTACCCGGCCGAGTATCTCGGTGACACTATCGACTCACTCGTCGCGGCAGCACACGCAGGCCTGAGCGTCACGCAGGTGCCGGTGGCCATGCGTCCGCGTGCGCACGGGAACCCCTCGCAGGGACCGATCGGATCCACCGTCTATCTGTTCCGATCCGTCTTCGCCCTCGGACTGGCCTTGATGCGAGGCCGACGGAAGGCCACGTCATGATCGTCATCGTCGGAATCATCTTCGCCCTGTTCATCCTGGCGATGATCGTGTGGATGCTCCTCAGCCACCGGCTCCGGGAGAAGTACGCGATCCTGTGGCTGGTCATCGGCGTCGCGATGCTGGTCCTCACGGTCTTCCCCGACCTCCTCACGCTCCTGGCGCAGTCGCTGGGCGTGCAGGTGCCCGCCAACCTCCTCTTCGTCGGCGCGCTGGCGCTCCTCGTGGGCGTCACGCTCCATCAGTCCTGGGAGCTGTCCACCGCTGAGGATGAGACCCGTCGGGTCGCCGAGGAGGTCGCGATCCTGCGCGCGGAGGTCGAGGCGCTTCAGCGTCGGGCTGACCAGCGCGAAGACTGACCTTCTCCAGACTGGCGTCGGCGGACGCTCCTGCTCCGAGCTCGAACCTCGACTTCCCACGGTTGTGGGCACGTGTCGACGAGGACGGAACTCGCCGTCAACCGGGGAAGGCGGGGGAGGCTGCGACCGTGGCGGCCCGACGCGCAGGCCATACCTGCCACAGGAGGGTCGCCAGCAGCGCGGCGAACGCCACGGACCCGAGCACCCACATCGCCATCGGGGTGATCGGCGCGTTCCACCACCACTCGATCCCGCGGTTGAGGTTGATCCCTCGCCCGTCGACGCCCGTGATGTAGCGGCGCATGTTGGTGTGCAGGGCAAGGCTGTTCGCCACGGTGAGGCCGATGGCGATCACCAGGAGCTGTACTCGGCCGAGGCCCAGATCGGCGCGACGGAGGCCGAGCAGGATCACTCCGGCGAAGACGATCATCAGCGGGTACACATAGCGTGGCTGAACACCGGAGCCGACGAGGATGCCCTCCCGGACGAGGATGTACAGCGGTACGACGATGATCGCACCCGAGAGGGCGATCACCGAGAGCCACTTGCGCAGATCTCCCGTCCGCAGCCCCCAGAACGCGACACCGGCGAGCACGGTCACCGTGGTCGCCCAGACCACCGTCGGCATCTGCGTGTCGAGCCAGCCCAGACCCCACAGGCCCAGGGCACCGATCCACAGCTGCGGCAGCTGCTTGAGGTTCATGAAGATCAAGGAGAAGACGCTGTCCTTCTGTCCCGACGTCGTCGCCGTGAGAACACCCGACTGCCCGCTCGTGAGGAAGAGGGAACCGGCGATCACGACGAGCAGGAGGGGAAGCAGGAGTTCGATGAGGAAGCGGCGATCCTTGCGGAACCCGAGGACGATCGCCACCATGACCGCGAGTACGCCGTAGGCGGCGGAGTCGCTTCTCGCGCCGGCACCGAGCACCATCAGCAGCGCGGAGAGCGCGCCGAGACCGATCTTCCGTACGCCCACCTGTTCGAAGAACCCCCAGACAGCGAGCCACAGTCCTGTCGCCTGGAGGATCGCCCATGAGCTGGGATTGACGCTCGGGATGAGGAACATCCCGAGCGGTACCGCTGTCAGGACCGCTCCCCAGATCAGGAAAGAGCGCATTCGCAGCGGAAGGAGGAAGAACAACGCGGTGAGGACGCCGACGTAGAGAACAGCGTTGAACACTCTCATCATCACGATGGACACCGAGAGATCAGGGGTCACGAAGACGCTCATGGCGCCGTAGAACACCGGCGGGTAGCCGTTGTCGAACCAATTGCCGCGAGGGGTGGACTTCATGGTCCCCTCGAACAGCGGGCAACTCGCGGACTGCTCGGGAATGAATGCGAAGCACTTCGCCGCTATCGCCACCTCGGTGGGCACACTGCGCTCCGTGTCATCGACGCCGGGTTCGCAGCGATCCTCGATGATGCCATTGGCGCACCAGATGCTGCCCATGTGGTAGTCCTCGTCGGGACTCGATCCGGGCGGAGAGGACGCACCCCAGGCGAGCAGAGCCAGGAGCAGGGCGATAGGAATGATCACCGCTGCGATGATCTGTCGAGTCCGGCGGGTCATCGCAGGGGGTTCTCCTCGATTGCTGGCGACGACTCTCACAGGACGCGTTCATGGGTCGGAGAGGTCGAAGGTATCCTTGGGTGGTGCGTCTTCACCGAACCTCATCCTATCCGCGCGTGCGCCAGGCATCGGGATCGACGCCGCCGCATCAGGGGGAGCGGGAGGCATGACCGGCGCCCCGATCCTCAGCGTCGTCATTCCCTCCTACAATTCGGCGGCCTGGTTGCCGTCCACGCTGGAAGCTCTCGCCGTGGCGGTGAAGGAGGCGGACGTCGAGGTCGAGGTCATCGTCGTCGATGACGGCAGCGATGACGGATCCGCTGAAGTCGTCGCACGCATTGCGGAGGGTTTCCCCGGTGACCTCTCCGTCGTCACTCAGGGCAACAGCGGTCGCTTCCTCGCTCGCTGGGCCGGAATCGAACGCGCGCGCGCTGAGCGCGTGCTGCTGCTCGATTCGCGCGTGATACTCCGGTCCGATGCTCTGGCTCATGTGCTCGCCTCGTCCGCGGCAGATCCGTCGCCCGCAGGCTGGAACGCTCACGTCCATACGGACGATGAGTCACCACTGGTCGGGCGTTTCTGGGAGGTGCCGACATTCATCTTCTGGGGCGACTATCTGCGTCGTCCTCGTCCGTACGATCTGACCCCGGAGACATTCGACTCCGCGCCCAAGGGGACCGGCGCGTTCCTCGCGCGACGAAGCGTTCTCATGGACGCGTTCCGCCAGGCCTGGCCTGAAGGCGACGCGAAGCTGATCTCCGATGACACCAAGATCCTCCGCTGGATCGCCGAGCATGGTGGAATCCGGCTTGATCCGGGCTTTGCCGCGATCTACCGTCCTCGGACGAGCGTCGGCGGTTTCGTCCGCCATTCCCGCGACAGGGGAACTCTCTTCGTGGACAGCTACGCCGGTACATCGCCGTTGCGTTCGGCCGTTCTCGTCCTCCTCGTCGTGGCGCCGCTCCTCGTGGTCGCGGCGCTGGTGTGGTTGCTCGCTGTGGGCGCGTGGCCGGTCGTGCTCATCGTTCTCGTCGCGATCGTCGTGCTTCTGCTCGCGCCGGTCATACCCGCCGCGCTGAATCGCTGCCCCAGCCGGGGACTGCTCTCGTACGTGTGCTACCTGCCCGTCTTCCTCCTCCCGTTCTGGAGCGGCCTTGCTCGCGGTGTCGTGCTGCATCGCCGCGCGTTCACAGACCGAACAAGGACTCAGCGCCCCTCTGCCGGAAAGGCGAACTCATGATCATCTTCATCTACGGGACGACGGCCGAAGCCATCAAGATCGCACCGGTGATCCGCCGCCTGAACGCCAAGGGCATTCCCTATCAGCACTGGGTGACCCAACAGCACACGGAGTCCCTCCGTAAGGCGATTCCCGAACTCGGATTCACCGCTCCCGACCAGGTGATCGCCAACGGCTATCGGGGCAAGCCGCTCAAATCCCCCATCCAGATGATCAGCTGGATCTTCGACGTGACCTGGTGGTCACTGCGCAATGTGCGCCGCATACGGAAGAACCTCCCGCCCGGCTCCGTCGTGATCGTGCATGGCGACACGATGACCACGGTTCTGGGCACGTTCATCGGACGTCGCCTCAAGGTCCCGGTGGCTCATGTCGAAGCAGGTCTGCGTTCCGGCAACTGGCGCCATCCGTTCCCGGAGGAGCTCGATCGCCGTATCGTCGGGCGATTCGCTCAGATCCACTATGTGCCGACCGAAGAGGCTGCGAACAACCTCGCGAAGCAGCGCAACGTCGTACTGACGCACGGCAACACCGCAAAGGACGCGGTGCGCGATGCGGCAGGGCAGACCGCGGCCGAGATCGAGCCTTACGGACTGGTCCTTCTGCATCGTTTCGAGTTCATCTCCAACGCGGCGCTCGTCACCGAGACGCTGCAGACGTTGGACGCGAACACTCCTCTGCCGCTGCGCCTCATCGTCGATGCATACTCGCGAGACGCGATCGAACAGACGATACGCGACCTCGGTCTCACCAAGTTCACGGTGATGCCCAAACTCGAGCACAGTCAGTTCGTCGCAGCGCTCCGCTCCGCCAGCTTCGTCGTGACCGACTCCGGCGGGATCCAGCAGGAGGCAGCGGTGTTCGGGATCCCGACCCTCGTCCACCGCAAGGTTTCCGAGAGCCGGGAGGGCATCGGCACCAGTGCGGTCCTGTCGGGCTGGGAGCAGAAAGCCGTCGCAGACTTCCTGGTGAGCGCCGACGACTATCGGGTCGTCGACGTCGACCCTGGTGCGTCGCCGTCCGACATCATCGTCGCGGACCTCATCGACCGCGGCCTCGCGAAGCCGGCGGTCTGAGCCCTAGGCGAGGAGCGCGCGCCTGAGGCGTCGAGCGTTGCGCATGTCGATCGCGAAGAATGCGATCAGAACCACGGTGCCGATCACGGCATAGGAGATCAGCATCGCAGTCAGGTTCGGAATCGTGATGGCGAAGGCGATCCACTGCGCCACGGCAGCAGCGACGAGTATGGCAGCGGCGCCGCGCGATGCGGAACTGGTCATCTTGATCATCATCCCCTGAGCCGCGATCCAGGGGAGATACGCGAGTGCGGTCGGCACGAGCAGGTCAGCCGCCGGGGCATAGTCAGGCTTGTAGATGAGGCCGATGATCCAGTCGCCGAGCACGAGGAACACGAGGATCATCGCGATGCTCGTCGCAAGGGAGAGGCCGAGGGTCGCGAGAACGCCGATGCGAGAGAGTTCCGGGTTGTCGCGGTGCTTCACGAAGCGTGGAAGCAGGTACAGGGACAGCGTCGAGGGCAGAAGGAACCCCGTCTTCACGAGGACGATCGCCGAGGCGTAGAAACCTGCCAGATCTTCGGGAGCGCCGGCGCGCAGGAAGATGACGTCGGAGCTCGTCAACCAGGCGAATGCGACGCTGAGGACGACGATTGCGATTCCGGAGGAGGTGAAGACGCCGTTACGCGGGCGCGGCACCTTTCGCGCTGTCCAGAGGCCCCCGACGACCGCGACGACGAGCGCAGCGAGAACCGCCCCCATGATCCCACCGAGGCCGGTCCCGATCGCGATCGCGAGGACGGCGAAGATCACGCGCGCGACCTGGGAGAAGGTCGACCACCATACCGCGTGAGCGACTTTGCCTGCCCCCTGGAGCAGTCCCATCGCGTCGGCGAAGACGAAGCTCAGTGGGATCGTCGCTGCGGCGACAAGGATGACAGGGAGCGTGGTGTTCAGGGTTGTCGCGAGCCAGGGGGAGAGAATCGCGACGACGGCTCCGCCACCGAGGCCGAGGACGATCGCGTCGACCGGCCAGCGCCGTTGCCGTTTCACCGCGTCGTCCGATTCCGTCAGAGCCTGAGCCGTCTGAACGGTGACGGTGCTCTGCAGCGATGCGCTACCGATCGCCGCGACGTTGACGATCACGAGGAACGCGGCGAGGAGACCGAGATCCGCAGGAGAGATGAACCGTGCGCTGACGAGCTGGAACGCGAATGAGGCGACGATGCCGAGCACGCTGGCGACGCCGACCGCCATCAGCGCCTTGGCGTGAGTGCGAACATGAGAGCGCATCCCGGGAGTCTCCGGACGCGGTTCGACCGCTGATTCGCTCTCAGCCATCTGCTGGTACTCCTGACTTCTTTCACATGCCCTGCACGGTCGCAGCGCGTGAGCACACTGGATCCTGCGCCGCCGCAATGATACTCGGAGGGTCTGGGGTGGGCTCTCGGCAGGGCGCGCTCACACAGGGTTCCTGGGCGGGGGAGGGTAGGGTGGTTCCTTGTGACACCCTCTCCACACGATGACCCGACAGCGCCTGTCGCGGCCGGAACGCGGATCGCCGACAGCGCCGATGTCTCCCCGGCTGCGACCATCGGAAGCGGGAGCTCGATCTGGCATCTGGCGCAAGTCAGAGAGAGGGCGAGCCTCGGCGAGAACTGCGTTGTCGGGCGTGGTGCGTACATCGGCACCGGCGTGCGCATGGGAGACAACTGCAAGATCCAGAACTACGCGCTCGTGTACGAGCCGGCAGTCCTCGGCGACGGCGTGTTCATCGGACCCGCCGTGGTCCTCACCAATGACACGTATCCGCGGGCGGTCACGCCCGATGGGCAGCTGAAGTCCGCGCACGACTGGACCCCTGTCGGGGTCGTCATCGGCGACGGTGCGTCCATCGGTGCGCGAGCGACCTGCGTCGCACCCGTGACCATCGGCACATGGGCGACAGTTGCGGCAGGGGCCGTGGTCGTCAAGGACATCCCCGACTATGCGCTCGTCGTCGGAGTTCCGGCGCGACGGATCGGATGGGTCGGCAAGGCAGGAGTGCCGCTGACGGAGTCTGAACCCGGTGTGTGGCTGTGCCCGCTCACCGGTTCCCGCTACCTCGAGACAGAAGGCGTTCTCGCATTGGAGGAACAATGACGGAATTCATCCCCGCGGCGAAGCCGCTCATCGGCGACGACGAGCGCGCCGCAGTGGATCGCGTGCTGCTGAGCGGCATGGTCGCGCAGGGTCCGGAGGTCGCTGCCTTCGAACGTGAGTTCTCTGAGCACTTCGTCGAGGGGCTACCGGTGGTCGCCGTCAATTCGGGCACCTCCGGTCTGCACCTCGGCCTTCTCGCTGCGGGCGTCGGACCTGGTGACGAGGTCATCGTGCCGTCGTTCACCTTCGCCGCGACGGCCAACGCGGTGGCGCTCACCGGTGCGACGCCCGTGTTCGCCGATATCGAGCCCGAGACGTTCACCCTCGACCCGCGTGCCGTCGAGGCGGCGGTGACGGAGCGCACGCGCGGAGTCCTTCCGGTTCACCTCTACGGTCACCCTGCGCGGATGACCGAGCTCACCGCTCTCGCGACGGCCCGTGGACTGTCTATCTATGAAGACGCGGCGCAGGCGCATGGGGCCGCACTCGACGGGCGTCCGGTCGGTACTTTCGGCGAGGTCACGATGTTCTCGCTCTACCCGACGAAGAACATGACGAGCGGCGAAGGCGGCATGGTCATCGCCCACGACGACGCCACGGCTCGCCGAGTGCGTCTGCTGCGCAACCAGGGGATGGAGCGTCAGTACGAGAACGAGGTGATCGGCTTCAACGCGCGTATGACGGACATCCATGCCGCCATCGGACGCGTTCAGCTGCGCAAGGTCGACGGATGGACGGCCACGCGCCAGGCGAACGCGGCATTCCTCGATGCGAACCTGCGTGGTGTGATCGTGCCGCCTGTCGCGGACGGCGCAACTCACGTCTATCACCAGTACACCATCCGCGTCGAAGACGATCGCGACGGATTCGTCCGGGCGCTCAAGGAGGAGTACTCGATCGGAAGCGGTGTCTATTACCCGATCCCGAACCACAGGCTTCCCTCGCTGGAAAAGTTCGCGCCGGGTCTCGAGCTGCCCGAGACCGAGAAGGCGGCACGAGAGGCTGTCTCTCTGCCGATCCACCCCTCGCTGTCCGCAGATGACCTCGAGCGGATCGTCGCCGCGGTGAACGCCCTCGCCGGGGCGGGACGCTGATGGCTTCGCTGCGCGCGGGACTCCTCGGAGTCGGTTCGATGGGGCGGCATCACGCCCGCATCCTTCGCGACATCGAAGGCGTCGAGCTCGTCGCCATCGCGGACCCCGGAGGGGATCCCTTCCGTGTCGCCGGCAACGTGCCGCTCCTCTCCGGCGTCTCAGAACTCGTCGCGGCGGGGATCGACATCGCCGTGGTCGCCATCCCCACGAAGTTCCATGCGGATGCAGCGCTGACGCTGGCCGACGCGGGCGTCCATACGCTCGTCGAGAAGCCCATTGCGGATGACAGCGCGCTCGGACACGAGGTCAGCGAGGCGTTCCGCGCTCGTGGGCTCGTCGGCGCCGTCGGACACGTCGAGCGTTTCAATCCCGCCCTGCAGCAGCTCAGAATGAGGCTCGCCGCAGGAGACGCCGGTTCGGTGTACCAGATCGCCACGCGTCGCCAGAGCACCTTCCCCGGGCGGATCGGCGACGTGGGGGTGGCCAAGGACCTCGGCACCCACGACATCGACCTGACGGCCTGGGTAGCCCAGTCCGTGTACTCGTCGATCAGCGCGCAGACGGCGTTCAAGAGCGGACGGGCGTTCGAGGACATGATCTCGATGACCGGACGGCTTGCGAGCGGGGTCATCACCAGCCACCTCATCAACTGGCTCAGCCCGATGAAGGAGCGCGTCACGGTGGTGACGGGCGAGCGGGGCACATTCGTCGCCGACACCGCGACAGGTGACCTCACATTCCACGCGAACGGCACCGAACCGCTCGAATGGGATTCGGTCTCCACTTTCCGTGGTGTGTCCGAAGGGGACACGACCAGGTTCGCGTTCGCGAAACGCGAGCCCCTCCGCGGCGAGCTCGAGGCCTTCCGTGATGCGGTGCTCGGTGCGGAGACCGAGCTCTCCACGATGGAGGAGGCGGTCCACACGCTCGAGGTCGTGGAGTCCGCACTGGACTCTGCGCGCCAAGGCGGCGTGCTGATCTCGATCGATCGGGCGACGCGGTGAACCGCCCCGTCGGCCCGAACGGACGGTGAGCTCTATGGATCTCCTCGTCGTAGGCTCCGGGTTCTTCGGCCTCACCATCGCAGAGCGAGCGGCGAACGCCGGCCGCAAGGTCACTGTCATCGACCGTCGCCACCACATCGGCGGCAACGCCTACAGCGAGGCCGAGCCGGAGACCGGGATCGAGGTGCACCGCTACGGCGCACACCTCTTCCACACGTCGAACCCCGCCGTGTGGGAGTACGTGAACCGCTTCACCTCCTTCACGAGCTATGTGCACCGCGTGTACACGACGCACAAGGGCACCGTGTTCCCGATGCCGGTGAACCTCGGCACGATCAACCAGTTCTTCCAGTCCGCCTACACGCCCGACCAGGCTCGTGCGCTCGTCCGCGAGCAGGCGGGGGAGTTCGACGCGAAGACCGCGACGAACTTCGAGGAGAAGGGCATCGCCCTCGTCGGTCGCCCGCTGTTCGAGGCGTTCTTCCGCGACTACACGGCCAAGCAGTGGCAGACCGACCCGCAGAAGCTCTCCGGTGACATCATCAGCCGGCTCCCTGTGCGGTACACGTACGACAACCGCTACTTCAACGACACCTGGGAGGGGCTGCCGGCCGACGGCTACACCGCCTGGCTCGAGCGGATGGCCGATCACCCCAACATCGAGGTGAAGCTGGACGTCGACTACTTCGACGAGTCGCAGCCGCTGAACAGGAAGGCGACCGTCGGGCAGCTCCCGGTCGTGTACACCGGACCGGTGGACCGCTACTTCGACTATTCCGAGGGAGCGCTCAGCTGGCGCACCCTCGACTTCGAGCAGGAGGTCCTGAACGTCCGCGACTTCCAGGGCACGAGCGTCATGAACTATCCCGACATGGATGTGCCGTACACCCGCATCCACGAGTTCAAGCACTTCCATCCGGAGCGCAAGGACGTCTACGAGTCGGACAAGACGGTCATCATGCGCGAGTTCTCCCGCTTCGCCGAGCGTGAGGACGAGCCGTACTATCCGGTGAACACCTCCAGCGATCGCGAGGGACTGCTGGTCTACCGGGAACTCGCCAAGGGGGAGAAGGACGTCCACTTCGGCGGGCGTCTCGGCACCTACCAGTACCTCGACATGCACATGGCGATCGGCTCGGCGCTGTCGCTGTGGAACAACACCCTCTCGTAGACTCGACACTGTGAGTCACACTGCGGTCGGGGCCCCGGGGACGCCCCGGAGATACCTGCATTCACTGTGGCTGCTCTCGGCCAGAGACCTCAAGGTCCGCTACTCCACCAGCGTCCTCGGATACCTCTGGTCGGTGCTCGACCCGCTCGTGATGAGCGCCATCTACTGGTTCGTGTTCACTCAGGTCTTCCACCGGGATGTCGGGGAAGAGCCGTACATCGTGTTCCTCATCAGCGCGCTGCTGCCCTGGGTCTGGTTCAACGCGTCCGTCTCCGACTTCACGAGAGCGTTCAAGAAGGACGCCAGACTCGTGCGCTCGACCGCCATCCCTCGGTCGATCTGGGTCAACCGCATCGTGCTGAGCAAGGGCATGGAGTACCTGTTCTCGCTGCCCGTCCTCGTGCTCTTCGTCGTCGTCAACCTGCTCGTGGAGAAGAACCCCGACCAGGTCGTCCAGGTCGGCTGGGGCGTGCTCTGGGTGCCGGTGGCGATGCTGCTGCAGACCGTGCTGCTCGTCGGACTCGGCCTTCTCATCGCCCCGCTGTGCGTCATGTACGTGGATCTGGAGCGCACGACGGCGCTCATCCTCCGTGCGATGTTCTACGCGACGCCGATCATCTACAACGTGACGGACCTGCCGGGCATCGCCCAGATCCTCGGAGCCTTCAACCCGCTCGCCGGCATCTTCATGCTCTATCGGATGCCGTTCTTCCCCGAGCAGTGGAATCCGTTCACCCTCGCCATCAGCGTCGGGATGAGCCTGGCGTTCCTCGCTCTCGGCGCGTGGGTGTTCCGCCGGCTCGAGCGACCCGTCCTGAAGGAGCTGTGATGCCGGCGGCGATCGAAGTCCAGGACCTCGGTGTCCGCTTCCGACGGAACCGTCGTGGACGTCGCAGCTTCAAGGATCTGTTCGCCGGGGCGGCGCGCCGGTCGCGCCCAGGTGAGTTCTGGGCGCTGCGCGGCGTCTCGTTCTCCGTGCAGCCGGGGGAATCGATCGGCGTGGTCGGCCGCAACGGCCAGGGCAAGTCCACGCTGCTCCGCCTCGTCGCCGGCGTCCTCCTGCCGGATGAGGGCACGGTCACGGTCAACGGGGGAGTGGCGCCCCTGATCGAGATCACCGGCGGCTTCGTCGGCGACCTCAGCGTCCGTGAGAACGTACGCCTGACGGCAGGCCTGCACGGCATGTCCCGTGACGAGGTGTCCCGTCGGTACGACGGGATCATCCAGTTCGCGGAGCTCGCAGGCTTCGAGGACACGCCGTACAAGCACCTCTCCAACGGCATGAAGGTGCGCCTCGCGTTCTCCGTGGTGTCGCAGCTCGACGAGCCGATCCTCCTCGTCGACGAGGTGCTCGCGGTCGGCGACAAGGCGTTCCGTGAGAAGTGCTACAAGCGCATCGACGAGCTGCTTGCCGAGGGCCGCACGCTCTTCTTCGTCAGCCATAACGAGCGGGATCTGCGTCGCTTCTGCACCAGGGGGCTCTACCTCGACAAGGGCGCGCTCGTCCTCGATGCGCCCATCGCAGAGGTGCTCGACCGTTACAACAAGGACTACAACGCCGGCTGATGCCGTCGCCCTGTGCGTCGCGGCCGGCGCTCAGAGACCGACGAGCGATTTCAGGTTCTGAACGGACCCGCGCGCGGCATCCACGGCTGACGACACTCCTGAGCCGGCGCTCACCGCAGATCGCAGAGCGTCGAGGCTCTGTGAGTACGCCGAGACGCCGTCGCGCCACTTCTGATCGATCGACGCGGGCGGCTGGGCGTCGGACAGACGCTGCGCGTCCTCCTGCAGCGTGTCGATGACCGGCAGCGCATCCTGCCCTGTCGCTCCGGCGACGATGTCGAGGCCTCGGCCCGCATCTCCGAGCCACCCGCTCACCTGCCCCCGGAAAGCAGGGATCGTGGGGTCGGTGACCGGCGGCACGGTCTCGATCGGGGCCGTCGGCTCCGAGGAGGGCGACGGGGAGGCGGTCGGGGATCCGGACGGTGTCGGGGTCGTGCTCGACGACGGGCTCGGAGAAGCGGAGGAACCCGGTTCAGGATTCTCGCCGCGGGGGAGGAGGAAGAACAACAGAACGCCGACGATCAGGAGAGCGGCGACGACGAGACCGATCACGAGCCACACGCGTCCCTTGCGGGACGGCTTGGGCGGGATCGGCGCCCAGCGGAGCTCGGGCTGCGGTTCTTCGCTCATCGTCATGCCTCCAGGGGTGCCATGGGCTGCCAGGAGCGATCGCGGCTGAGCCGGCCGCCCTCCTTCAGCCCGCGGAAGAGGTTGCTGGTTCCGCGCACCGTGCGCTCGACGAAGAAGAGGCGGATGAGCTCCTTCGCGAACGTCATCGAGGTGCCGAGACCGAAGAGCACGGGGTTGTAGTTGCCGTGCACGCGATAGTACTTCTTGATGTACGCGCGGTTGCGCATGATGTAGAAGCGGTACGCGTTGCTCGAGGCGTTCATGTGGCGGATGCCCATGTCCCACTGCTTGATCTCGCGGGTGCGGCGCAGGACGAACTCGTCGACGATGACGGCAGTGGTCTTGCGGGAAGCGAGCCAGCCGTACATCTGGTCATCCCAGTAGATGAAGAACCGGGGGTCGGGGAGTCCGATCTGCGTCACGATCGAACGGTGGATGAACATGCCCTCGAAGCAGCCGCTGTTCATCTCCTTGAAGCCGGAGCCGTCGAATCCGGAGGGTGCGAACGGGATAGGGATGCCCATCCGCTCGGCGATGCGGTACTGCCAGTAGAACTCGCTGCCGTCGTAGTCGTAGCGGCGTCCCTGGATGCTCTTGAACCGAGGCGCCCACTTGCCCATCTTCGCCAGGCCGTCCGGCAGGACCTCGACGTCGTCATCCATCATCCAGATCCATTCGGACCCGAGTTCATACGCGGTGCGCATGCCCTCGCTGAATCCGCCGGACCCTCCGGTGTTCGTGTCGAGACGGCGATAGACCAGTTCGGTGCCCAGCCGCGGACGGAAGGAGTCGACGACCTCGGTGGTGTCATCGGACGAGGCGTTGTCGATGATCACGACGTGGCCGGGCTTCGGATCCATCGTGATGATGCTCTCGAGCAGGCCGGTGAGGAGGTGCGAGCGGTTGAACGTGACGATGACGATCGTCGCGGATGCCGGGTCGAAGGGGACGTTGGTCACGAGTGGGATCTCCGAAAGCTTTCGGCCCGCAGGACGCCGCGAGCGACCTCAAGCCTACCCGGCGCAGTTCGGAATCCCCCGAGGGCGCGGCGGTGCACTCAGCCCTCGGCGCGCAGGGTGGGGATCACGCCGGTCTGGGCGGCGTCGATGTTCTCTCGCCAGGAGCGCGACTGCCCCGCGCGCAGCGCGCACAGGACGAGCATGAACCAGCCGGCCCCGACGATCGTGAAGCTCTCGAACATGGACTCGACCGCCAGTGTGACCAGCATGAGGGGCGTCCAGGCGTACACGACCGAACGACGCACGCTGGCCACGAGCCAGGAGCGCACCAGGGCGACTCCGCCGAGCAGCAGGAACAGCACCAGACCGGCGGCGCCGAGCTGCAGCAGCACGTCGAAGTAGGAGTTCAGAGCGCTCTGGTGGTGGTCGTCGAGTTGGAAGTTGATGTACGTGAAGGGGTACTCGCCGCGCGCCCAGGAGCCGAACCATCCCCAGCCCTGGATCGGCTTCACCGCGCTGAAATCGAGGATCGTGTTCCACAGCGTCGCCCGGATGGAGAAGTCGGAGCCGGCGTCCATCAGCGCGATGATCGGATGCCGCAGCGCGAACGCGGCGGCGAGCGCCAGCGCGACGAGGACGCCGAGCACCCACTGCACGATGTTGCGTCGCTCTGCGGGAGCGTGCCGCACGATCGTGAGCGCGACGGTGACCACTCCGACGGCGAGGGCGAGGACCAGCACGGTGGGGGAGGCCGAGAGGATGGCCAGCATGGCGGCGAGGGCGATGGAGGGGATCGCGATGCGGGAGGTGAGGGATTGGGAGCGCCATTCGATCACGAAGGTGATCAGAGCGATGACCGTGACGAAGCCCAGCATGTTGCGGCTGCCGAAGATGCCCTGCACCGGGCCGCCGCTGGCGAGGTCGCCCTGGATGCCGAGGAAAGTGAACGGGATGTCGAGGAGGACCCCCGACAGGATCTCCAGCCCGAGCGAGATGAGCAGCAGCACGCGCAGCGTGTCTCCGAGTGCCCGCACGGTCTGCAGGGTGTCCCGGATATGCCCGACCGTGATGGCGAGGAAGCCGTATCCGAAGAGCGCCATCCAGCCGAACAGCGTGTCTGACCGGTCAGTGGTCCAGAGGACGCTGACGAGCGCCCAGGCGAGGAAGACGAGGAGGGAGGTGGGGGCGAGTCGCAGCAGCGACAGCTCCTCTCTCCGCTCCCAGAGGATGGCCGCGCCGATCGCGCACAGCACGGCGAGGATCGTCGCCTGGGTCACCGGCGACGACATCCGCTCGATCGTGAACGCCGAGAACACGGCGGCGAGCACCGCGATCGTGAAGGCCCTGGCCATCTCGGCGGAGGTGAGCAGCCGCCTCAAGCGCTGACCCGGCGTCACGGCACCCGCCGGCGCCGCTCGCCCCGCTCGATCACGTGCTCCCGCTCGCCGATGCCGACGAGCGGCGTGGTCTTGATCTTGAACGACAGCAGGATGAGCAGCATCCACCCCCAGAGCATGATCGGGGTCGACTCGGTGAGGCCCTGCACGAGCAGCGCGACGGTGAGCAGGCTCGGCAGCAGCGTCAGCGGAGAGTACTCGCGGTCGGACGCGAGATCCCACCGCGGGCGGTCGATCGCGAAGAACCAGGAGCGCCAGAGCAGGCTGAGGAACGCGATCGCCACGAGGACGAGACCGACGACGCCGAGCTGCATGAACACGTCGAGCCACATGTTGTGGGCGTGGAACACGGTGATGTCGTGGTCTTCGATCCACCCCGCGAACGCGGGATCGGTGGGGAGCCAGGGGGTCGAGAAGCCGTTGCCGAAGACCGGATGCTCGGACGCGCGCTCGATGACGGCGGTCCAGATCTTGTTCGAGCGTCCGGTGAGGTCGGAGTCGCGGCCGAGGAGGGCGAGCAGGGGCTTCTGGAGGAACCAGACCGCGGCCGCCGCGATGGCCCCGCCGCCGAGGAAGACCACGTAGAGCCGGGTGCGGGCGCCGGGGGACTTCGCACGACGCATCAGAAGGGCGACGACGAGGACCACGGCTGCGGCAGCGGCGCAGGCGAATGCCGTCGCGGACGAGGCGCGGAGCAGGAAGAACGCGGCCAGCAGCATCCACAGCGCGAGCGTGGTGCGCCAGCGGGCCCGGGCGGCGAACAGGACGCCGAAGGTGAGCAGGGCGAACAGGCTGATGATTCCCAGCAGGTTCGCGTTGCCGACGATGCCCTGGAGGCGCCCGCCGTCGAAGAGGTTGCCGCGCACCCAGTACCACTGCGGGTCGAGCTTGCCCTCCGGCAGGTCGGCGAAGTTGGGGAGAAGCGGAGCCTTGACGACCAGCGACACCCAGAGCTCCAGGAGGAGCGACAGCCCGAGGATCCACTTGAAGGCGGACGCCATCGCACGGATGATCTCGCGCCAGGTCAGGACATGGGCGATGAAGAGGGCGTTCACCGTCACCGTGGCGAGCAGGACCCAGGTGATCGCCGTCGCGAAGGGCCAGCGCGACCACGCGAGCGAGGCCAGGGCGAGCACGGTGTAGCCGATCGCCGACCACGGGAGACGTCGCCAGGCGAACGTCTGCGGACGATTCCTCGCGAGCATCGGGATGCCGATCGCGAGCGTCGCGACGAGGAACACGCCCAGCGTGATGCCCGCTCCCTCCATGCCGAGGAGGTTGTACACCGCGGAGTGCGCGAAGGTCGCGAACATCACGAGGATGATGTAGCCGCGCAGCAGGAGATGCCCCGTCGACTCGCGCTCTGGCGCGGTGGGCGGGGCGGAGATCGGGTGCTTCGTGTACTGCGCCATCGCGTTCAGGCTACCGCCCCGGGCTGGACTCTCACCTGAGCGCGGCGTCCTTTCTCGCGAGCGGCATCCGTGGCTCTACGCTGGGGGCATGCTGCTGAGCCTGTCGAACACGCCCCGCGACTACGCCTGGGGATCCCGCACCCTCCTCGCCGCTCTCGAAGGCCGTGACCCCGCTGCGGGTCCCGAGGCCGAGGTGTGGTTCGGCGACCACCCCGGCGACCCCGCCGACATGGCAGGCGGAGGGACGCTCGATTCCGTGACCGGCGGCTCGCTGCCCTATCTGCTGAAACTACTGGCCGCGGCTTCGCCGCTGTCCATCCAGGTGCACCCCACGATCGCGCAGGCGCAGGCGGGGTGGGCGAGGGAGGCCGGGATGGATGTCGCCGACCCGCGACGCAACTACCGTGACGACAACCACAAGCCGGAGCTGATCGTCGCGCTGAGCGAGCGTTTCGAGTCGCTGAGCGGGCTGCGTCCGGTGGGTGACACGCTGCGGCTGCTCGCGCTGCTCGGCGACCCGCCCGGCGTCTCCGCGCTTCGGGATCGGCTCCTCGCCGAGGGCGACGTGCTGCGCGATGCGATCGGATGGCTGCTGTCGGGTGACGCGCGCATCGAAGTGGACGAGATCATCGCTGCGGTGCGCGACGCCGCCGCGACGAGCACGGGGGAGTGGGCCGAGGGACTGCGTGCGATCGCCGGGATCGCCGACAGCTACCCCGGTGACCCCGGTGTGGTCGTCGCACTGCTGATGAATCACGTCGTGCTGTCCAGGGGCGAGGGTCTCTTCCTGAGAGCGGGGCTCCTGCACGCGTACGTCTCTGGCCTCGGCGTCGAGATCATGGCCGCGAGCGACAACGTCCTGCGCGGCGGCCTCACGCCCAAGCACATCGACGTCGCCGAGCTGCTGTCCGTCCTCGACACGACGCCGGGGGAGGTGCCCGTGCTTCGTCCCGCATCCGACGGAGCGATCACCGACTACCCGGTCGACGTGCCGGACTTCGCCCTGCGTCGTGTCGTGCTGAGCGGAACCCCGGTGCGCGTCGAGGTGTCGGGTCCGACGATGGTGCTCGCGACCGGCGGCCGGGTGTCGGCGAGCACGGCGGACGGGGAGAGCGTCGACGTCGCGGTCGGCACCGTGGCATTCGCAGGCGTCGAGGAGACCGCCCTGACGATCTCGGGCGATGGTGAGGCCTTCATCGCGACCCCCGGGCGCTGATCGCGACACGCCGATGCGCCGTCAAGAACCTTCAAGATCTGATTGAGGGTTTACCATCCGCGACTTGACCGCAGCGAATGACACGGGTGTAATTAGTTGAGCACGGCCCGCCGGGGGGCGGAGACAAGGGTTGGAGGGATCGACATGACGGGATACCGTTCCGAGGTACCGGAGAACTGGTTCGTCGACCCGGTCAACCTCGGCGTTCCAGGGGTTCGCAGTGTCCAGGCCGACGACGACAACGCCCTCGCCTGGCAAAGCGACGCACTGTGCGCGCAGACCGACCCCGAGGCGTTCTTCCCCGAGAAGGGCGGATCCACGCGTGACGCGAAGAGGATCTGCACCTCCTGCGACGTCCGCGGCGAATGCCTCGAGTATGCGCTCAACAACGATGAGCGCTTCGGCATCTGGGGCGGACTCTCCGAGCGCGAGCGCCGGAAGCTCAAGCGCCGCGCCAGCTGATCCGCCGCATCCCGCACCACCGCTTCGCGGGCGCGCCGCACCCGCTGCTCCAGCCGCCCCTTGTGCGCGCTTAGGCTGACCACGTCATGCCAGCCCGAGTACACGCCATCATCGTCGCGCGCCCCGGATCATCGGCCCGTGCCCAACTGCTCCGCACCCTGGACGCACTGCGCGCTCAGTCGACCCCGCCCGCGGCGATCACGCTCGTCGTGTGCGGCGACGCGGGATCCATCCGTCAGAGCGAGGTCGTCGCCGCCACGGTCGAGGGGATCATCGCGGCCCGCAGCGGCACGTCGTTCGCCGATGCCGTCGAGCTCGCACGTCCTCGTGTAATGGAGGGCAGCGCGATCTGGCTGCTCGCTCAGGACACCGCGCCCCACCCCCGTGCGCTCGAACGCCTCGTCGGCAGTCTCGAGCGCTCGCCGTCGGCGGCGATCATCGCGCCGAAACTGGTGCAGACCGACGACGATCGGGAGATCGTCTCGCTCGGCGTGAGCATGACCGCTCTCGGGCGCTCCGTGGAACTCGCCGCGGGCGAGCTGGATCAGGGGCAGCACGACGGCAAGGACGATGCGCTGGGGGCCGACATCCGCGGCATCCTGATCCGCGGGGAGGTGCGCGACGCCCTCCGGCCGGATCGCGCGCTCGCGGGGGCGGACGAAGGCCTCGACCTCGGCGTGCGCGCGCGTCTCGGCGGGGGCCGTGTCGTCCTCACGCCCTCCGCGCGCATCGCCGTCTCACCCGACGGTCCTGCCGCGCTGCCCGCAGGAGGCGCCCGTCGCGCGTACGCGACCAGGACGGCCCAGCTGCATCGGCGTCTCGCCTATGCGCCGGCGATCGCCCTCCCGCTCCACTGGCTGACCCTGCTTCCTCTCGCGCTCTGGCGCTCGATCACCCATCTCATCGGAAAACGCCCTGAAGCCGTGGCTCCGGAGTGGGGAGCAGCGCTGACCGCGATGTTCCGCTTCGGCGCCGTCAGCCGCTCGCGGCGCGGCATCCGCTCCTTCCGCACATCGAGCTGGGCGAGCGTCGCCCCTCTCCGCGTCACCCGTGGCGACCTCCGGCGCAGGCTGGACGACGGCCACGGAAGCGAGGGCGGCGCCGTCAGCGAACTCCGCTTCTTCTCGGGTGGTGGGGCCTGGGCCGTGCTCGCAGCTCTCGTGGTGAGCATCGCGACGTTCACGACCCTCCTCGCCTGGCCCGTGCTGGGCGGCGGCGCCCTGCTGCCCTTGCGCACGACGGTCGCGGCGCTGTGGGCGGATGCGGCGTGGGGTCTGCGCGGCGTCGGCGTCGACCTGATCGGACCGGCGGATCCGTTCGCGGCCGTCGTCGCCGTCCTCGGCTCCCTGTGGCCGGCCGGACCGTCCTTCTCGCTCGTGCTGCTGTGGATCCTCGCTCTGCCGCTCGCCGTCCTCGGCGGCTGGTTCGCGGCGACCCGGGTGACGGATCGCTCCGGGCTGCGGATCTTCGCCGGCGTCGTCTGGGCGCTCGCGCCCACCTTCCTCGCCGCGCTCATGGACGGGCGTCCCACCGGCGTCCTGGTCCACCTGCTGCTTCCCTGGCTCTTCCACTCCGCCGTCGTCGCGCACCGCTCCTGGGGAGCAGCCGGCGCGGCATCCCTCCTCTTCGCAGCGGTCGCCGCCTGCTCGCCCTCTCTCGCCCCGGCCCTGCTGCTGCTCTGGGTGGTCGCGATCGGCATCACCCTCGGCGGCGCACGCATCCGGGGCGCGGTGCGGCTGCTCTGGCTGCCGGTGCCCGCGATCGCACTGTTCGCGCCGATCGTCGTCTGGCAGCTCCGGCACGGCAGCATCCTCGCTCTCCTCGGCGATCCCGGCCAGATCTGGGCTGGTCCGCAGGCCGGCGCCGACGCCGCAGGGCGCCTCGCCCTCGCCACAGGCTTCCCCACGGCATCGTTCGGAGACTGGACCGCCGTGGTGGGCACGCCGCTGGGCACATGGGCGGGCGTCCTGCTCGCCCCGCTCGCCCTCCTGGCGCTCGCCTCGGCCGTGGCACCTCGATGGCGGGCCGGGATCACGCTGCTCGTCGTCTCGCTGACGGGGCTTGCGACCGCGTTCCTGGCCGTCGGCATCGCCGTCTCCTTCGCCCAGGGGACTCCCGTCGCGATCTGGCCTGGGGCCGGACTCAGCCTCGCCTGGATCGGCCTGACCGGGGCCGCTCTCGTCACGCTCGACACCATGCTCACCATGCCCCGCGTGCGTGTCGTCGCCGCGGTCGTCTCCGCCCTCGCCGTCCTCGTCTGCGCTGTGCCGTCGCTGCTCTCGTTCCACGGCTTCCTCGGC
Source organism: Microbacterium sp. NPDC057944 (assembly GCF_042887445.1). Classification (NCBI taxonomy): domain Bacteria; kingdom Bacillati; phylum Actinomycetota; class Actinomycetes; order Micrococcales; family Microbacteriaceae; genus Microbacterium; species Microbacterium sp. NPDC057944. The sequence goes on along the minus strand of NZ_JBHVPJ010000002.1, from coordinate 998,103 downwards.
GAAAAGCCGGTGCTCACGGACGGTCCCTCCTCGACGCTCCCCGCCTACGTGGCTGCGCAGGCGGAGGGCGAGAAGCCGGTCGGAACGCTCGTCCTCACTCCGCAGAACGACGGAGGCCTCGCGGCGGAGGTCGCCTGGGGCGTCAGCGAGACACTCGGAGCGCAGAGCACGATGCTGACCACAGCGACCGACATCCGCGGAACCGACATCACCACGCTCTCCGTGGATCTGCTCTCGGCACGCGACTTCGACGCGGCGGGGAAGCTCGGCGAGCTCGGGATCGGCTACGTCCTTCTCGCGAAGGTCGCAGACGGGGAGGGGGACCGCGCGCTCACGCTTCGCACGTCGGCGGTCACCGCCCTCGACCAGCGGGCGGGTTTCGTGCAGGCCGGCAACACCGCGCGCGGCGTGCTCTGGCACCTCGAAGCGGATGCCGCCGATCGGGCCGAGCTCTCCGCAGGCGAGCATGCGACGGCGCGCCTCGTCACGACGGTGCAGCTGGTGCTGGTCTTCGCTGCACTGCTGCTCTCCATCCCCACGCGCTCCTCCCGCCGCGCGGCCCGTGCGCAGTCGCGCATCGTGGGACGTACGCCGGACGAGCCGATGGTTCTGCCGCGACACGCGGAGGACAGGGAGTTCGAGGATGCCTACCCCGTGGGCGACCCCGCACCCGAAGATCGCGCGACTCAGGATCCGGAGCCGGTCGATGACCCGCAGCCGACGGATACCGGTGCAGAGACGGCGCCGACGGATGCCGGTGACGAGCCGGTGGTGCGGGATCGCACCGAGACGCCGGAGGAGGAACGATGAGCGGCAACCAGACGATCCGCGTGGTGGCGACGAGTGCCCGCCTTCTCACAGGGGCCGTGGCCTGCGTGGCCTGCGTGGCGGGGGTGGTCGTGGCGATCACCGCGCCCTGGCCGTCGGTGTCCTCCCGACCTGCGCAGGCGGAGGTGACGCCGCTGCCCGGCGACACCGTCCTCGTCTGCAATGGCGACTTCCGCGCGCTCGGGCGTGACACATCCGATCCGCTCCGCATGGACTCGGCGGCGAGCCCCCGCTTCACGATGGAGGGCACGGAGGGCGAACCGGAGATCGGCTCGCTGACCGCGGGAGACCTCGCGGGCGCCGGCGAGGTGCGCCGTCTGACCGGGGCCGTCGAGGGGCGGAAGGCGCCGCTCATCGGCGCGACGGAGTCGGTGACGCTCCGGGCGGAGGATCTCTCCGGATTCGCGGCGGCGCCCTGCCGCGAGGCGAGCACGGAGTCCTGGCTCATCGGCGGGGCCGTCGTGACGGGCGCTGAGGACCTCGTCGTTCTGACGAACCCCGGTGCGGTGCCCTCCACCGTGACCCTCACCGTGTACGGGACCACGCGCACGTCGACGACGTCGATCGTCCCCGCAGGCGCCCAGGTCGCGCTTCCGCTCGCGGCGATCGCCGGCGGCACCGCTGCTCCCGTGGTCAATGTCACGGCGACAGGGTCGCCGGTCCGTGCGGTGCTGCAGTCGTCGCTCATGCAGACCCTCGACCCGGTCGGGGTGGATCTCCAGGACGCGGTCTCCGCCCCGCAGCAGCATCCGGTGATCCCCGGGGTGCAGATCTTCCAGAACGAGGGCGACGACAGCTCCGCCAACATGCTGCGGCTCTTCTCGCCGGAGACCGAGACCCAGGCCACCGTCACGATCCGTGCGGTCGGCGACGTCGAGGCGTCGGCGGTGTTCCAGATGGACATCCCCGCAGGGGTCGCGACCGATGTCGGGCTCCCCGACCTCGACCCGGGCCTCTACACCGTGCAGGTCGACGCGGAGTCCGCGGTCCTTGCCGGTGTGCGCGTGCAGGACGGTGCAGGTCCCGGCAGCGACTTCGCCTGGGCGATGCCCGCACCGGAGTTCACCGGAGAGACTCTCGTCGCCGTGCCGTCGGGCCCTGCCGCCGTCCTCGTCCTCACGAATGACGAGGCTGAGGACGTGCAGGTCACCGTCGGCCCGGTGGGCGGAGGCGGAGGGGAGAAGCAGGTGACCGTGCCCGCTGGCTCTTCGGCATCGGTCGATGTGACCGACGGCACCGTCTACTCGGTTCGCAGCGCGGCTCCCGTGCACGCGTCGGTCTCCATGACCGGTGACGGAGCGCTGGCGGTCTGGCCCGTGTGGCCTCCTGCGGGGGCGGAGAAGAGCGTCGTCGTCTACCCCTGAGCCGCGTGCTCAGTGGTCGTGGCCGAGGTCCCAGGGCTCGCGGCCGACGTACTCCGCCGCTGCGCGGAACACGGCGCCTTCGATGGCCATGCGCCGATGGGCTGCGTCGTCGTGACCGGGCGGCAGCAGCCGCTCGATCGGCAGCCGGAACAGAACGATGCGCCGGTTGTCGCGGTCGAGGTACCAGCGGGGCACCTCGTCTCCCGACTCGTACAGCGGCATGGCGCCGATCTCGAAGCGCACGTCCTGCAGTTCGGTCCACGTGCCGCGCAGGAACTCCACCGCGGTGCCGACGGTGAGGTCGAACCGGTCGATCCGCCCGTCGAGCGGGGCGAGGGGAGGCCGGACCACCTCACTGCGGCCGAGGCGGCCGTGTCGGCCGTGACGGGCGCCCCTCCGCGGAGCGGCGGAGGCGCGATCGGCGCGACGACGGGGCATGTTCAGAAGTCTAGGCGGTGTGCCTCCGCATGCGGCGCGGCATCCCCCGACCGACGTCCGCCGGACGTAGCCTGGCTGTGATGGACGGAAGACTCTGCTCGAAGGTCGGCTGCGCTCGCGAGGCGGTGGCGACGCTCACCTACGACTACGGCGATCAGATGGCGGCTCTGGGGCCGCTCGGCATCGCGCACCACGCCAACGCCCACGACCTGTGCGCGCCGCATGCGGACAGGCTCTCGGTCCCCGCCGGCTGGCTCGTCGTGAGGCACGAGGCTCTTCGCGCCTGAACATTTCTCTATACCCGGAAACTATTTTCTGGCTATGCTGACTCCGGGCGCGCCATGGTGGCGTGGCCGGAAAGGCAGCCGTGATCGTCTGGCGTCGCTGGATCTTCCCTCTCCTTCTCGTCATCGTGCTCGGCGCGAGCGCCGCGGCGCTGGTGAAGATCGCGTTCTTCCCTGACCAGACCGTGGCGGCGGTCGTACCCGAGGCGGCGATCACCGATCCGGTCATCGCGGTCGAACGGGGATCCGTCGTCAACGAGCTCTCGCTCAGCGGCAACGTCGCGCGCGACGACGCGTTCACGGTACGCAGCGAGATCACCGGGGCCGTCACCGCCGTCCACGTCGGCGAGGGCGCGACGGTCGCCGCCGGTCAGAAGCTCTTCACGATCAAGCAGGACGATCCGAAGAAGGACATCGACGTCCTCGCGCCCGAGGTGGGCGAGATCTCCGAGATCGCTCTCGTGAAGGGACAGCCCACCAGCGTCGGGACCGAGATCTACAAGATCACCCCGGCCCGGTATCACCTGCTCGCCACCGTCGAGCCCGTGCAGCTCTACCGGCTCGTGAACGCGCCGACCGAGGCATCCGTCACGATCACCGGAGGACCCGCGCCCTTCACCTGCACCGGAGTGCGGGTCGAAGTGAGCCCAGAGGGCACGGCGAGCGTGCGATGCGCGATCCCGACCGATCAGGTCGTGTTCGCCGGGCTCCCGGCCACGCTCGATCTCGCACTCGGGAAGGTCGATGACGCCCTCGTGATCCCGGTGACGGCGGTGCAGGGCGGAGCGGGCAGCGGCAACGTGTGGGTGGATGCCGGAGACGGCGCCGACCCCGAGGAGCGCGCCGTCACGCTCGGCGTCAACGACGGCACCATCGTCGAGGTGGTCTCGGGTCTCGATGAGGGGGAGTCGATCAGGCAGTTCGTCCCCGGCTTCGTCGCCCCCGTGCAGGAGAACTGCTACGAGGTCGCACCAGGGGTGGAGCAGTGTGACAGCGGGACGAACTGGTGACCCTCGTCAGGCTCGACGACGTCACCAAGAGCGTGACGCTCGCCGACGACTCGACGCTCGAGATCCTGCGCGGCATCAGCCTCGAGGTCGGGGCGGGCGATCACGTCTCGATCGTCGGGCGCTCCGGCTCGGGGAAGTCGACCCTCCTGAACATCCTCGGGATGCTGGACGCCCCGACCACGGGAACGGTCGCCTTCGAGGGCACGGAGGTCCGGCGCATGCGGGCGGGAAGGCTCGACCGGCTGCGCGGGAACAACGTCGGCTTCGTGTTCCAGCAGTTCAACCTGCTCCCGGGGCGGACGGCGCTCGACAACGTGATGATGCCGCTCGGGCACGCACGCGGTCATCTGTTCTGGAATCGCCGCCGGATCGCGGCCGACATGCTCGAGCGCGTCGGACTCGGGCATCGCACCGGACAGATCGCCGACCGGCTCTCCGGCGGCGAGCAGCAGCGGGTGGCGATCGCCAGGGCGCTGGTGCGCAGGCCCGTGCTGATCCTCGCGGACGAGCCCACCGGCGCGCTCGACATCGACACCGGGGCGTCCGTCATGGCGCTTCTCGACGAGGTCGCCACCGAGACGGATGCCGCGCTCGTGACGATCACGCACGATCTCCACGTCGCCGCACGCGCGCGGCGGCACTATCGACTCGATGCCGGACGCCTGGAGACGGCCGACCTCAGTCTCGCCTTCGAGGCGTCGACGCTCGCGGCGTCCGTGCCGTCATCCGCCTCCGAACCGGAGGAGGCGTCGTGACCGGCATCCTCGGTGCCCTGGCCGACGCCTGGGCGGAGATCAGGGTTCACAAGCTGCGGGTGCTGCTCAGCCTGATCGGCATCGCCGTCTCGGTCGCGGCGCTCACCGCGGTCTTCGCGTTCTCTGAGTATCAGCGCCAGTATCAGACGGAGCAGTCAGACAGATCCGGTGGGCGCGCAGCGACCCTGGTCGTCAGCCAGATGAGCGAGGACGGCGCACCCGTCGACCTGGACGCCTTCGACGCACGCGTCGCCGGCGCCGCCGCGCGGTTCGACTTCAGTCACGCGGCGAGGGTCGTGCAGGGGCTCAGTGTGCCCGTGGCGCTGCCCGACGGCATCGTCGAGGTGTACGCGCGGCTGTACGACCCCGTGTACCCGCAGATCCACCGAGAGGAGCTGCTCGACGGTCGGTGGCTCGCCGACACGGACGTCGAGGCCCTCGCGCCACCGGTGATCATCACGGAGGCACTGTGGGAGAGGATCGGCAGGGTTCCCCTGGCACAGCATCCGACGCTCTCGCTCGCGGGTCCGGCCGGCGGCACCTACCAGGTGGTCGGTGTCGTCCCGCGTCAGGGCTACATGGACGACTCGCTGCGGGTGGACCTCCTCTTCGACTCCTACCGGGCGAGGGTCGACGCCCTCCCGGAAGGCGCCCAGGTGCAGTACGAGGTGTGGGTCTCGCAGAGCAGGGTCGACGAGATCGCGCCGGTGTTCGCGATGGATCTGCGCGCCGGTCTCCCCGGGGGGCAGACCATCACGGTGATGCGTTCGGACTGGGCCGCGCAGCCGGGGAACGTGAACGCGATGGCGACGTTCGAGATGGTCGTCGGAGGCATCGCCGGGGTCATCCTCGCGCTCGGCGCCCTGAGCCTGATCAACATCCAGCTCGTCGCCATGCGGCAGCGCGTGCGTGAGATCGGGGTGCGCAGGGCGTTCGGGGCGACCTCGGGGCGGGTGTTCGTCTCGGTGCTGCTGGAGAGCCTGGTCGCCACGACGGTCGCCGGCGTGATCGGGATCGCGATCGTCGTGGCCGTCCTGCGATCGGACTGGGTGGTCACCTCGATGTTCTACGGGATCCAGGACATCCCGCCCTTCCCGATGCGCGCGGCCATGATCGGCCTGATCGCCTCGGTCGCGGTCGGCGCCGTGGCCGGATTCATCCCGGCGATCGTCGCGCTGCGGGTGAAGGTCATCGATGCGATCCGGTTCTGACGGGATGACAGAATAGGGGCATGCCCGAGCTCGAGTACCGCGTCGCCGATCTGTCCCTGGCCGAAGCCGGCCGCCACCAGCTGCGGCTTGCAGAGAACGAGATGCCGGGGCTCATGGCCCTGCGCGCCGAGTTCGGCGCAGCGCAGCCGCTCAAGGGCGCGCGGATCGCGGGTTCCCTGCACATGACCGTGCAGACCGCCGTGCTGATCGAGACCCTGACCGCTCTCGGCGCCGAGGTCCGCTGGGCGAGCTGCAACATCTTCTCCACGCAGGACGAGGCCGCCGCTGCTGTCGTCGTCGGCCCGACGGGAACCGTCGACGCCCCGGCCGGTGTGCCGGTGTTCGCGTGGAAGGGCGAGACGCTCGACGAGTACTGGGCCTGCACGGAGCGGATCTTCGACTGGTCGGCATCCGGATTCGACGGACCGAACCTCATCCTCGACGACGGGGGAGACGCGACGCTCCTCGTGCACAAGGGCGTCGAGTTCGAGAAGGCCGGAGCCGTGCCCGCTGCGACGGATGCCGACTCGCACGAGTACACGATCATCCTCGACCTGCTCCGCGCCTCGCTCGCCGGGTCGGCCGACCGATGGACGAAGATCGCCGCCGGACTCATCGGCGTGACGGAGGAGACGACGACCGGCGTCCACCGCCTGTACGAGCTCGCGGCGGCCGGCGACCTCCTGTTTCCGGCGATCAACGTCAACGACTCGGTGACCAAGAGCAAGTTCGACAACAAGTACGGCATCCGCCACTCGCTGCCCGACGGTCTGAACCGTGCGACCGATGTGCTGATGGGCGGCAAGGTCGCGTTCGTCTGCGGCTACGGCGACGTCGGCAAGGGGGCAGCGGAGGCCCTGCGCGGGCAGGGCGCCCGCGTGATCGTCAGCGAGGTCGACCCGATCTGCGCCCTGCAGGCCGCCATGGACGGCTTCCAGGTGGCGCGTCTCATCGACGTCGCAGGCGCCGTCGACATCGTCGTGACCGGCACGGGCAACCGCGACGTCGTGACGACCGAGCATCTGCTGGCGCTCAAGCACCTCGCGATCGTGGCCAACGTCGGTCACTTCGACAACGAGATCGACATGGCGGGTCTCGAGGCGCTCGACGGAGTCTCGAAGGTCGAGATCAAGCCGCAGGTGCACGAGTGGCGCCTCCCGAACGGACGCAGCGTGCTGGTGCTCAGCGAGGGCCGTCTGATGAACCTCGGCAACGCCACGGGGCACCCGTCCTTCGTGATGAGCGCCTCCTTCGCCAACCAGGTGCTGGCGCAGCTCGAGCTGTTCACGAACATCGAGGCGTATCCGACCGGCGTCTACACGCTGCCCAAGGCTCTCGACGAGAAGGTCGCCCGTCTGCACCTGGATGCTCTGGGCGTGCAGCTCACGCGACTCAGCGACGAGCAGGCCGCCTACATCGGCGTCCCCGTCGAGGGGCCGTACAAGCTGGAGCACTACCGCTACTGAGCGGGATGCTCAGACGCCGACGCGCCGACCGGTCAGCTTCTCGGCGCGCGCGCCGGCGTTCTCCAGCGCGCGGCGCTCGCGCTCTCGGCGCAGCACGGTGACGCCGACGAGGACGACCTCGGGCGGTGCGGCGGGGATCGGCGAGACGAACGGCGAGGCTTCGGCCAGCAGCTCCCTGGCGACCCGCTCGCGTGCGGACGGCATGAGGCGCGGAGCGCTCACCAGGAACTGCGAGATGCGGCGGGCGAGTCTATCGGGGAGACGCGCGACGTCGGCGATCTGCGCCCAGCCCGCGAGCATCGGCGGAAGGACGGGCGCCAGGGGGACGAGCTGGGGGGTGCGAACGCGCTGACTGTACGTGCCGGCCACCATGTCGCCCAGGCGCTGCGACCGAGCGCTGAACGCGCCGGCGAGGACGGCGACGCCGCCGAGGGTCATGTAGATCTCCAGCACGCCGAGCAGCGCGCGGATGAAGGCGTGGCGGAAACCGGTCGCTCCGCCGTCGAGGCGCACGATGCGCCCTCCGACGGCGAGCTTCCCGAGGCTGCGTCCCTTCAGGACGACCTCCATCGTGAGGGGCAGCACCACGAAGCTGACGATGATCGCCATGATCGAGGCGATCGTGTCGGTCGCCTCGTCGAGCACGCCGATGCCGAGCAGCCACAGACGCAGGAAGATCCACATCACGAACACCGCGACGCTGACGAGGATGTCGATGACGGCTCCGGCCGCCCGCAGCACGAAGCCGATCGGCTGCACATCGATCGCCACGGCTTCGCCGGAGAGCATCTCATCTGACGTATCGAACGGCACGGACATGAGTACAGTAAATCAGGTGGATGCCGATGCGCTGACCGATGCACGCCGCGCCGAGTGGGAACGACTCGACGACCTGAGCCGTGCGCGGCTGGACGGCGCCGGCGTCGACGAGCTCATCGTGCGCTACCGGGCGGCATCCGCGGATCTCGCCGATCTCAAGACCTCGGTCGGAGAGTCCCCGCAGGGCGCGTACCTGTCGACGATCCTGATCAGGGCGCGGCTGCGGCTGACCGGAGCGTCCGACAACGTCCTGACCCTCGCCGCCCGCTTCTTCGCCAGGCAGCTTCCCGCGGCGCTGTACCGGCTGCGCTGGACGACCCTCGTGATCGCCCTGTCGTTCATCGCGATCGCCGTCGGCACCGCCGTGTGGATCTCCAGCGACCCGGCCCTGATCGCGACGCTCGGCACTCCGGCCGACCTGAAGCAGTACGCGGATGAGAGCTTCACCGGGTACTACACCGAGAACCCGGCTGCCGTGTTCATGGGCATGGTGTGGTGGAACAACTTCTGGATCGCCCTGCAGTGCGTCCTGTTCGGCATCACGGGGATCTGGCCGGTCTACGCGATGGTTCAGAATGCGATGGGCCTCGGCGTCTCCGGCGCGGTCATGGCCGCGCACGACCAGGTCGACGTCATGATCCTCTACATCCTGCCGCACGGGATGCTGGAGATGACGAGCATCTTCGTGGCCGGCGCGGGCGGGCTGCACCTGTTCTGGGCGTGGGTCGCGCCGGGCCATCGGACCAGGGGGGAGTCCCTCGCCGCCGAGGGACGGTCTCTCGCGACCGTCGCGATCGGCCTGATCTTCGCGCTGTTCCTCGCCGGACTGATCGAGGGTTTCGTCACGGGATGGTCGCTGCCCTGGCCGGTCAAGATCGGCATCGGCGCCGCAGCGCTCGCCGTGTTCCTCATCTACATGCTCGTCATCGGAGGTCGCGCCTACCGTCGGGGCGAGACCGGAGACCTCGTGGAGTACGAGGCCGGCACTCCGCGGCTCGTCGCCGGCTGAGTCGACTCCTGCGCGCCGGACGAAGACCCCGACGTGCGAGAGATCGACGCGCGGACGCGCGGCTCAGAGCCGTCCGGCGGCCTTCAGCTCGAGGTAGCGGTCGGCGATGCGCGGGGGGAGCGTCTCGGGATCGGAGGCGATCGCCTCGCCTCCGGCGCGTCGGATCGCGTCGGCCACGTTCTCGGCGTCGCGCATGGTGCGCTCGGCCGCTGCGGCGAGGTAGACCTCCTCGCGCGAGTCGCGCCTCCTGGCGAGGTCCGAGATGCCGTCATCCGTCACCGAGCCGACGAGGATGGAGGTCGCCCGCGACGCATCGGGGAAGGCGCCGAGGAAGCCTCGGGCCGACTCCGCGGCATCCTGTGCGGTGAGCACGACGATCAGCGAGGGGCGTGTGGTGAGCGTGCGGACGGCGGCGAAGGCGCTCGGCCAGTCGGTGTCGACGAGACGCGCGTGCACGGGCGCCATCGCGTCGGTCAGCGCCGGGAGCAGCGCGGCGCCGTCGACGCCCGTGACTCTCGCGCGCACGACGCGGTCGTACATGAGCAGGTGCACGTGGTCTCCGGCGCGCGTCGCCAGGGCGGCGAGCAGAAGCGCGGCCTCGAGGGCCGCATCCACCCTGGTGCCGTCGCCGACGCGTGCGGCGGCCGTGCGGCCGGTGTCGATGATGATGACGACGTGACGATCGCGCTCGGGGCGCCACGTCCGCAGCATCGTCGTGCCCGCGCGTGCGGTCGCCCTCCAGTCGATCGAGCGCACGTCATCGCCGCGGACGTACTCACGCAGCGAGTCGAACTCGGTGCCCTGCCCTCGGACCTGGATGCTCGTGTTGCCGTCGAGCTCCCGCAGCCGTGCGAGCCGCGAGGGCAGATGCTTGCGGGAGGAGAACGCGGGCAGCACGCGGATCGCACCGCGAACTCGGTGCTTCGACTGCCGGCCGGCGAGGCCGAGGGGGCCGCGCGAGCGGATCACCACGAACTCGCTGACGAGCTCGCCGCGCCGGCGGGGGAGCAGGGGGATGTCCGCGCGGCGGCGTTCGCCCGCAGGGATGCTCAGGCGTTGCCGCTCCGGCCCGGCGCCGGCGGTCGGCTGCCAGGCGTCGCGGATGAGGGCGTGCAGCGTGCGGGAGCCGAGATTGTGCACCGCGACGCTCACCGGGACCTGTTCGCCCAGTCGTGCTCGCGCGGGCACCCGGCGCGTCACCACGGCTCTCGCGGGGCTCGCCGCCGTGAGCACGTCGACCGCGACGAGAACCGCGCACAGTCCCGCCCAGATGCCCAGCGCGGCGTATCCCGAGTAGCCCGCGAGTCCGGCGAGGACCAGCGGGATGATGCCGATGCCGAGAGCGACGGCGAGGCGACCGGTGACGAACACCTAGATCGGCACCCTGGTCTGCTGGACGACGGAGGTGAGCACGGCATCCGCCGAGACGCCTTCCATCTGCGCGTCCGGGCGCAGCTGGAGCCTGTGCCGCCAGACCGGCACCAGCATGGTCTGGATGTGGTCGGGGGTGACCGCGGTGGAGGAGTTCAGCCAGGCCCACGCCTTCGCCGCCGCGAGCAGGCCGGTGGATGCACGAGGGCTCGCACCGAGCTCGACAGACGGGGACTGCCTGGTCGCCCTGGCGAGGTCGACCACGTAGCCGAGCACGTCGTCCGTGACCTCGACGAGGGAGGCCGCCGCCTGAGCGGCGCGGATCTCGTCGGCCGTCACGACGGACTCGACGCCGGTGAGCTCACGTGGCGAGAAGCCCGAGGCGTGCCTGCGGAGGACGGAGACCTCCGCGTCGCGCTCCGGCATGCCCACCACGAGCTTCATGAGGAAGCGGTCGAGCTGCGCCTCGGGCAGCGAGTACGTGCCCTCGTGCTCGATCGGGTTCTGCGTCGCGGCGACGAGGAACGGGTCGGGCAGGGCGCGGCTGACGCCGTCTGCGGACACCTGGCGCTCCTCCATGGCCTCCAGGAGCGCCGCCTGCGTCTTGGGCGGAGTGCGGTTGATCTCGTCCGCGAGGAGGATGTTGGTGAACACCGGGCCCGCGCGGAAGTCGAACTCGCCGGTGCGGGCGTCGTAGACGAGGGAGCCGGTGACATCGCCGGGCATCAGGTCGGGGGTGAACTGCACGCGCTTCGTGTCCAGGCCGAGGGCCCGTGCGAACGATCGCACGACCAGGGTCTTCGCCACGCCGGGCACGCCCTCCAGGAGCACGTGCCCGCGGGCCAGCAGTGAGACGAGCAGGCCCGTGACCGTGCCGGCCTGGCCGACGACGGCCTTGTCCACTTCCGCGCGCACGCGATGCATCGCCTGCCGCAGCTCGGCGTCGTTGAAGTTCTCAGCGGTCACGTGTCGTCCTCGGCTTCCGTCGGTGTGGAGAGGGTCATTCCGGCGTGCGCGGGCTGCGGGTCGAGTCGTCGACCGAGGTCTCCAACTCGTCGAGCTGACGCGCGAACAGGATCAGCGATGGGTCGTCTGCGGGCAGCGGTCCCGACAGCAGGGTCTGCAGCGTGCCGCGGGGGATGCGCAGCCGGTCGGATGCGGCGTCCGCGATCTCGTCCGGAGTCGCGGTCACGGCGAGGCCGAGCCGTCGGGCGAGCCGACGTCGACTTCCGTCGCGCAGCGCTTCGGCGGCGTGTGCGGAATCGGCTGCCTTGGCGGTCAGCCGCGCGCGGCCGTGCATGGTCTCGGACGCCCGCACCGTCACGGGAAGGGTCTCCGCCACCAGTGGGCCGAAGCGCTGGCCCCGCCACCAGGCGGCCGCGGCGCCGGCGAGGAAGAGGAGCAGGATCGCCGGCGTCACCCAGCCGGGGGTCAGGGATCCGAGGGTGTCGGGCGACTCGCCCTGGATGTCGGAGTCCTCGAAGGAGGGCACGTACCAGACGACCTTCTCGCTCTGGCCGAGCAGGGCGAGCCCGAGCGCCGCGTTGCCGTCCTCGGCGAGGTACGCGTTGCTGAAGAGGCGGCCGGCCTCGACGACGGTCCGACGGACGCCGTCGTCATCGTCGACCAGCACGGCGGCGGCGTCCGCGTCGCCGAAGCACCCCTCGACGCCGTCCGCGGGGGCGAACATCCGGTCGGGGCGGATGTCGCCGACCTTCGCGAACTCGGGCACGGTGCAGTCCGCGGAGATCGGGGTGGAGAGGCTGTTCGCGCTCGTGCCGATCCCCAGCACGCTGAGCAGGTGCGAGCTCGTCGAGAGGAAGACGACCCGGTCGGCCGGCTCGATCAAGCGCTCCAGCCCTTCGTCGGTGAGGGTGTAAGGGTTGGACATGACGAGAGTCGTGTTCTCGTCGAGTGCGGCGCGGGCGTCGTCGCGGGAACGGGCGACGGTGACCTCGACCCCCTGGTCGCGGAGGAGTTCAGCCAGCGCCATCGCTCCGGAGCCGCCGACGCCCTCCGGGTCGAGGGATCCGCGTGACGACGGCATGGACACGCCCACCTGGATCGCGACGAACGCCCCGAGGATCACGAGGATCGCGACGATGGCCCAGCCGCCCAGCGTGCGAAGACGGCGCCCACGTGGTGGGCGTTCCGCGGTGGACGCCGCATACGCCGTCGCGGTGTCCTCTGCGACGAGGCTCATGCGGTCACCGCCTCGGGGTGCAGCGCGCAGAGCCGTTCGTCCACAGCGGCGAGTTGGGCGTAGCTGTCTGCCGTCGCCGGATGCCGCAGGTAGCGGACATCGTCGAAGGAGCCGGCGGCTGTCCGCACGGCGGAGGACTCGGACGCGAACACCGTGCCGACCTCTCGCGCGATCGACTGGGCCGTCGCCCCGGGGGCGGGGTCGATCAGGTCGCGTTCGAGGAGGCCGCGGGCGAGCGCCCGGAACCGGAGGACCGTGGCGTCGTCCCATTCGCCGGCGCGTGCGCTGCGCTCGGCGTCGGCCCGCAACTGCGCCGCGGTGCGGTCGTCGTCCGCTCCGAGCAGTCCGCCCAGGGCGCGCCGCACCGCTCGGGGGCGCTGCGGACGGCCCCAGATGATCAGCGCGGCGACGAGTGCGCCGAAGATCACGACGCTCACGACGATGAGGGCGCTCGGACCGACGGCGTTCGAGTTGTCGGAGGAGAACAGGTCGGCGAGGAAACGGCCGATGTCGCGCGCCATGAGGTCGAACCACGTCGGCTTCGCATCCGCGTAGCGAGGGTTCGAGAGCTCCTGCTCGGCCCACTGTCGCGCGTCGTCCCCATCGGGGACGACGACGTCGTCGAACGGACGGATCATGCCGCCCCGTCGGAACCGGGAGCAGCCCACCCGGCCTCCGGGGCGCGGTCGGACGGAGCTGCTTCCTGTGCGGGCGCGGCGGGCGGCTGCGGCGCCGCGGGCGTCGGATACGCAGGAGGCTGCGACGTCGGAGCAGGTGGCTGCGGTGCGTACGCCGGCGGCTGCGGCGCATACGGTTGCTGCGGAGCGTAGGCAGGTGGCTGCTGCGGTGCGTATGCGGGCGGCTGCGGGGTCGTCGCGCTGGTCTGCGGGTACGGCTGCGCCGGGGCGTACTGCTGCGGAGCCGGGTATCCCTGACCCGGGTACGGAGCGGTGGGGTTGCTCTGCACGGGATACTGCGCTGCGTACCCCTGTGCGGGGTACCCCTGACTCGCGGCATAGGTGGCCTGCGCCACCGCCCACTCCGGCGGCTGCACGGGCGGGGGAGCGTCGGTGACGGCGCGCGCGGGGTCGACGACGAAGGGATCGCCGAGCTGATCCTCTGTCCAGCCGAGGTCGCGCCTCTCGACATGGGCGATCAGTGTCTGATCGAGGCCTTCGTAGCGCATCCGACTGTCGACGTAGACGAGCGTGCCCGCCGTGCTCTGCACGACCAGGGTGATCGCCTGGAGGATCAGGAGGAGGATCTGCGGCACCAGCAGAGCCAGCACGAAGCCGAACACGGCGCCGGGATCGGCCGAGCTGCCCGTGGGCATGATGACTCCGCCCAGAAGGCCAGAGAACAGGGAGACGGGGATGCTCACCACCTGGGTGGCCACACCCATGATGATGCCGATGAGGATCGTCACGCCCCACGCGACCCAGAAGCGCCCGCGCGTGAGTCGCCAGGAGCGCACGAGGGCGCCACGCAGGGTCGCGCGTTCGAGCACGAGCACGGACGGCACCAGCAGGAGCTTGGTGCTCAGCCAGACCGAGAGCGGGATCATCGCGAGGATCAGGATGATGACGACCGCCACGATGATGCCGATCTGGTCGGTCCCGTTGCCGCCCACGGCGACGATGATCCCGGCGATCACGGCGAACACGACGGCGATGACGCCGAAGACGGCGAGCACGGCCAGCATCGAGAAGCCGGCGAGACGCCAGAAGGACGGCGCCATCCTGCGCCACAGCGTGCCCAGCGACGCCTTCACGCCGACCGCGCCGTATCCGACCTCGGCCGCGACGACGCCCTGCATCATCGCGGTGAAGGCCACCGAGGCCAGCCCGACCGCGATGCCGGCGACGAGATTCATGGCGATGGTCCCCGCGAAGATCGACTCGAAGTCGGGGGACGAGATCGACACGGACTGCAGGCGCACGAACGTGGTGAAGAACACGTAGCCCATCACGACGGAGCTCAGCACGACGACGAACAGCTGCACGACGACTCCGAAGCCGAACAGCACCTTCGGATTGTGGCGCAGTGCCGAGAACGATCGCCCCAGCAGCATCCCGAACGTCAGCGGATGCAGGGGGATGAGCCCCTTCTTCGGGGCAGGGGTCCAGGTCTGACCACTCACAGCACTCCCTCCGTCGTGCGCTCCCATCGTGTCACAACACGTCCAAGATGCGCAGACACCGGATCGGTGGTACCGAGTGCCATAAGGTAACTGTTATGACCTCACGCATTCTTGTGGTCGACGACGACACCGCGCTCGCAGAGATGATCGGCATCGTGCTGCGCACCGAGGGCTTCGAGCCGGTGTTCTGCGCCGACGGTGCGCGGGCGGTCGAGGAATGGCGCACTCAGCGCCCCGATCTCGTGCTGCTCGACCTCATGCTCCCGGGTATGGACGGGATCGAGATCTGCACCCGTATCCGTGCAGAATCCGGTGTGCCGGTGATCATGCTCACGGCTCGCAGCGACACCGCCGACGTGGTCCGTGGGCTGGAGGTCGGCGCAGACGACTACATCGTCAAGCCCTTCAATCCGAAGGAGCTCGTCGCGCGCATCCGCACGAGGCTCCGTCCGGCCCCGCAGCAGACCAGTGAGCAGCTGCGCGTCGGCGACCTCACCGTCGACGTCGACGCGCACGAGGTGCGCAGAGGAACGGCTCCGATCGCCCTCACTCCGCTGGAGTTCCAGCTCCTGGTCGCTCTCGCCTCCAAACCGCAGCAGGTCTTCTCGCGCGAGATGCTCCTGGAGCAGGTGTGGGGCTACCACTACAAGGCAGACACCCGCCTGGTGAACGTGCACGTGCAGCGACTGCGCGCGAAGGTCGAGCTCGACCCGGACAACCCTAAGATCGTCATGACGGTGCGTGGCGTCGGCTACCGCGCCGGGAGCATCGGCTAGGCGCATCATGGCCGCGACGACAGCGACCACCACGGCGGTCGCTGTCCTTCGCGACTGGCGCGGCTGGCCGTCCTCCCTGAGCCTGCTCTGGCGGCGCTCCCTGAGGTTCCGGACCCTGACCGTCACTCTTCTGCTGACGTCGCTGGCGATCCTCGTCACCTGCGTCACGATGGCGCTCGTCATCCAGGGGGATCTCTTCGACTCGCGGAAGAACGAGGTGCTGGAGGACGCGCGCAGAGCGGTCGATCAGGCCCAGGCCGTGCTCGACTCCGCGGCGATCAGCGACGACCCCGCTGCGCTGTCCGAGCTGTGGGACAGCGTACAGAGAGACCTCGCACGCAACTCGACCGCAGAGGGGATCGCGGGCATCCGGATCAACGCGAAGGCCGGGACGGACACGGCCGCCGTGCGCCTGAACGGGTTCACGGCGGGACTGAGCGAGAACCTCATCACGCAGGCGCTGCGCTTCCGCGTCGTCGAGTTCGACGACAGGCAGACCTGGCAGTCCGTGGCTCTGACGGTGTCGGGCAGGGAGGTGCCGGGGATCATCGTCGGCCAGCAGATCAAGGTGCCTCAGGCCGGTCCGTTCCAGATGTACTTCTCCTACGATCTCTCCGACGCCGATCAGACGCTGTCCTTCGTGCAGCGGACGCTGTGGATCGCCGGGATCGGCCTCGTCGCGATCGTCGCCGCGATCTCCTTCGTCGTGCTCAGGACCGTGTCGACGCCGATCGTCGAGGCCGCGGAGACGAGTGCTCGGCTCGCCTCCGGTGATCTCGGCGTCCGCCTCGAGGTGCGAGGCGAAGACGAGCTGGCGACGCTCGGCCGCTCGTTCAACGCCATGGCGGACAGCATCGAGGCGCAGATCAAGGAGCTCGGTGAGCTCTCGCTCGTGCAGCAGCGGTTCGTGTCCGACGTGTCGCACGAGCTGAGGACGCCGTTGACCACGATCCGCCTCGCCGCCGACATGCTCAACGACCAGCGTGACGAGTTCGACCCCGTGATGTCGCGGACGACCGAGTTGCTGCACACCCAGGTGCAGCGGTTCGAGACCCTGCTCTCCGACCTGCTCGAGATCAGCCGCTATGACGCGGGCTCCGTGCAGCTGGAACTGGAGGCGACGAGTCTCGCGCACCTCGCCGAGGACATGATCGATCAGATGAGGCCGCTCGCCGAGGGGCACGACACCGAACTGCGTCTCGTCGCCCCCGGCGGATACTCTCCCGTGGATATGGATCCGCGGAGGGTGCGGCGCGTGCTGCGCAACCTCATCGGGAACGCGATCGAGCACGGCGAAGGGCGCCCCGTGGTCATCACGGTGGACAGCAATCAGCACGCCGTCGCCGTCGGGGTCAGGGACTCCGGCCTCGGGATGGAGGCGGACGACGCCGAGCGCGTGTTCGACCGGTTCTGGCGGGCCGACCCCTCGCGCCAGCGCACGATCGGCGGGACGGGTCTCGGCCTGTCGATCGCGCTGGGCGACGCGATGCTGCACGGCGGCACCCTCGCGGTGTGGTCGGAGATCGGCGTGGGCACCAACTTCGTCCTCACGCTGCCCCGTCATCAGGGAGTGATCGACGGACCGTCCCCGGTGCCGCTGGAACCGCAGGAGCCCCTGGCCGAGCTCACCGATGCGACCCAGCCGATCGAGCTCGCCGATCTGCCCCCGCATCTGTTCGACGAGGGGAGCCTCTGATGGCGCGGCGCACCTCACGCATCCTGCGCACGATCGCCGCTGCGGCGGCGGCCGTGCTCTTGCTCTCGTCGTGCACCGGCCTGCCGACCAGCGGAGACCCGAAGCAGGGGCTTGCGCTGGGGGAGTCGTCCGAGGTCCCCGAGATCCTCCTGCTCGCGTCGGATCCGCTTCCCGGTGCGAGTCCGAGGAAGATCGTCGACGACTTCCTCGAGGCCGCGGTGACGCCGACTGACGTCTGGGCCGTGGCGAGGAAGTTCCTCACGCCGGAACTCGCGGCGACCTGGCGTCCCAGTGAGGGCGTCTCGATCGACGAGAGCTCGTCCTCGCGGACGTTCGTCTCCGATGCGGAGGACGTCTCCGACGCGAAGAACGGCGACACCGTGGAGATCCAGGTCGGGATCGACATGGTCGCGAGCGTGGACGGAACAGGCGCGTACTCGGCGGCCACGGGCATCTCGTCCCTCACCTTCTCCGTCGTCAAGACCGAGGGCGAATGGCGCATCTCGAAGGCCCCGAACGGCATCGTCATCGACCAGTCGCGCTTCCCGCAGGTGTTCGGCGACTATCCGCTGCAGTACTTCGACGAGGGCTGGTCGCGGCTGGTCCCCGACGTGCGCTGGCTTCCTCGACGCGAGAGCATCGCGACGGCGGTCACGCAGACCCTGATCGAGGGCGCACCCAGCCCGTGGCTGGAGCCGGCGGTCCAGAGCGCGTTCCCGTCCGATGTCAAGCTCGCCCGCGATGCCGTGTTCATCGACCCCGAACTGGTCGCGGACGTCGCATTGAACCGGGACGCGCAGGGACTCGATCCGACGACGCTCTCGCGCATGCGCACGCAGCTCCAGGCGACGCTCAAAGCGGCGGGCATCCACGTCAGTCAGGTGCGGTTCACCATCGACGGACGCACCCTCAACGCCGGAGTGGTGAAGGTCGTCGAAGAGCCTGCGGATGTGGGGAGCATCGTGCTGAAGGACGGCGCGTTCGGGACAATCGTGGGCACGGAGATCACCCCTCTCGCCGGGATCAGCGGAGCGGTCCTCGGCCTCCCGCTGCCCGCGACGGCGATAGACGTGTCGGTGGACGAGTCCCACGCGGCCATCCGGCTCGCGGACGGAAAGGTGTTCCTCGCCGGGGGCGGCGGTCTCGACGAGCTCGACGCGAGGCCGGGCCTGATCGCGCCGTCTCTCGACCCCTATGGGTACACGTGGTCTGTGCCGGCGAGCACGCCGGGACAGCTCGTCGCCGTGGGTGACGACGTCGTGCGTCACGATGTCGCCGACGCCTGGCCCGGCGCGTCCGAGGTGTCGGCGATCCGGGTCTCCTCCGACGGGGCTCGCGTGGCCGCGATCGTGGTGGTCGGCGGGGAGAGGTGGGTCGTCGTCTCCGCGGTGGTGCGGGACGGCAGCGGGATGCCGACGAGTCTCGGCGACGCCCTGCAGGTCGCTCAGCTCGACGGACCCGCGAACGACGTGGTGTGGCTCGGTTCCGATCGCCTCGGCATCCTGACGGAGGCGGATGGGCCCAAGATCCTGACGCAGATCGTGGGTGGCCCGGGGACCTTGGAGACCGCGCCGGCCGGCGCGGCATCGATCGCGGGTGCGAAGGGTTCATCGGGTATGCGGGTGCTCGCCTCGAGCGGCTCGCTCTTCGCGCGCAGCGGGTCCGCCTGGCGGGAGTCGACCACGGGCATCCTGCTGCTCGCGACGCGCGCAGGGCGCTGAGAGACCTCTCCTCCCCAGAGTGAAGCGGGATGCAGAGTCTCCACCGATCCCGGTGACCACGACCCCTCTCACGTCGTCCTCGTGCTGAAGGGCGGCAGGATCGATCGATGCATCCTCCACACTGGCGCGAGATCGGCGCCGAGATCGGGGCGTTCCTGCTCGCCGCATCGTGCGCCGGCTGCGATCTGCCGGGCGTCTTCCTCTGCGAGGGATGCCGCGGAGCGCTGACGCCCGCTCCACGCGAGCTCCGGACCCCGGCCGGACTCCGAGTACGCGCGGCGTTGCCGTTCGAGGGGGTGGCGGCGCGCTGCATTCGCAGCCTGAAGGGAGAGGGCACAACGGTGCTCGCGCGCCCACTCGGCACCGCGCTGTCCGGCGCTCTCCTCGATGAGCTCGACGAGGGCATCCGTGCGTCGCCGATCCCGACCTCGCGCGCGGCCTTCCGCCGTCGGGGGTACCGGGTGCCCGACATGCTGCTCGCGCGTGCCGGTGTCGCTCCGTGGTGCGTGCTGAGGCACGCCGGTGCACGCGCCGACCAGCGCGGGCTGGGGAGGGCGGAGCGCGCGCAGAACGTGCGGGGGAGCATGCGCGCTCGGAGGCGGGGTGAGGGCGCGCGCGTCGTGCTGGTCGACGACGTCGTCACGACGGGGGCGACGTTCGACGAGGCCGCGAGAGTGCTCGGTCGGGCGGGATTCGAGGTCGTCGCGGCCGTGGCGCTCGCGGCGACGGTGCGTCACAGCGGGCTCAGAGGAGACGCACCGACGACACGGAGCAATTGAGTGGTGACAACGGCCGACGAGCGGACTACGGTTGGGCAGAACAAGGCGACCACGGTCCGCCCTTGGCCGGGTGGACCGGGACAAGGAGGCAGCAATGGAAACAAGCATCGTTGGCGTCGGAGTGGGTATCACCGATCGCTTCCGAACCGTTGTCGAAGAGAAGATCGCCAGGATCCAGATGCTCGCGTCCCGAGCGCAGCGGCTGGACGTGAAGGTCACCCACCGTGTGTATCGGAACGGGCACGTACCTGACGAGACCGTCGAGCTGACGCTGGTCGGCAAGGGACCCGTGGTCCGTGCCGAGGCCACGGACGGCGACAAGTTCGTCGCCCTCGACCTCGCGGTCGACAAGATGTCCGAGCAGCTGCGTCGGGCGAAGGAGAAGAGGGTCGACGGGCGCCAGCACCCACGAGGCGCGCACTTCGAGAAGGGCAGCGGAGCCCTGGAGGGAATCGACGTGCAGCCGGCATCCGTCGACGTCCTGCACGCCGTCGCCACCGGGAGCGTCCCGGTGCAGAGCGAGGAAGAAGACGTCTACTCGCCCGTCGTCATCCGCACCAAGAGCTTCGACGCCGAATGGATGACGGTGGAGGAGGCGGTCGACCGCATGGAGCTGGTCGGACACGACTTCTTCCTGTTCGTCGATGTGCGCACCGACCACCCGAGCGTCGTGTATCGCCGCAAGGGATGGGACTACGGCGTCATCGCGCTGAGCACCCAGGCGCCGCCGTCCGAGGCACTCGCCTCCTGAGAGGAATGCGAAAGGCCCGGTCCCTCCACAGGGGCCGGGCCTTTCGGCGTGAGAAGACGCGTCGCCGTGTCAGTCGAAGATCCCGTCGAGGATGCTGCCGATCACGAGTCCGCCGAGGATGCCGGAGGCGATGTCGCCCCCGCCGCCCCGACTGCCGCCGCGGGGTCCACCGCCCCATCCGCCGCCGCCCCAGCCCTGATCCTGCGGGCGTGAGGAGTCGATGTCGCGCTGAGCGAGCTGCAGTGCCTCTGACGCCAGGTGAGCCACGCGGCGGGCGCCGGTGAGCGCCTCCTCGCGCGTCTCTTCGGCGGGGAGCAGGTCGGAGAGATCGACGCGCAGACGCTCGGCTTCGGCGAGCCGTGTGCGTGCGTCCGCGCCGATCCAGCCGCGGTGTCCGGAGATGAGACCCCGGGCGACGCCGAGCTGACGATCGGCGTCATCGATGGCGTGCTGCACCTGCTGGATGCTGGGGAGCGGGTTCTCCGCGCGGTACCGTGCCTTGGCGATGGCCTCGTCGAGCGCCGTGTTGGCGGCGCGGAGCTGGGATAGCTCGCCGAACGGGTCGCCGGGGGTGCCGGCGGGGGTGAGCGCGTCCAGGGCCCTCTGAAGCGCGGTGACGGCGGAGGCCACCGCGGGGACCTGAGGGGCCGTGCGTGCTGCGATGAGGTCGGAGCGGGAATCGGCGACGACCTCGGCCAGCGTCGACTCGGCGCGAAGGGCCTCGATCTCGAAGTCCTCGACCGCGTCGAGCAGAGCGGACGCGCGCCGGGTGGCCTCGGTCGCCGTCTCCAGCGCGAGGTTGGCCTCTTCGTTCTGCTTCGACGCGCGGCGTCGCTCCGACACATCGGCGCCGTGGGTGGCGAACGCGATGAGCTGCTCCGCCTCGGCCGCGCTCGCGGTGATCTGGTTCATCGCCGAATCGGCGTACCGGGAGTTCAGGCGGTTGACCGTGTCGTTCGTCTGCGGGATACGGGCGCTGAGGGCGGCGGCATCCGCGCGCACCTGCGCGATCACCTCGGGAGCTCGCCGCACTTTGGCGATGGACTCCGCCAGCACGGACGTCTTCTCGTCGAGGAGATCCTGAGCCCAGTCGCACAGCTGTGCGATGCGCGCGTTGCGTGTGCGCAGCTCCTCTGGAGTGTCCGGGATCTCGTCGTGGTTGAGCTGGTGCAGCTGGAACGCCTCGCGCAGGTGGGTGCGCACGGCTGTCAGCGCCGCCTTGAGGTCGACGGTCAGCGACTCGCCGAGCTCTGCCTCCGCGAACGACAGCTCATCGGAGGTCGAACGGATCCGCTCGTCTGTCGCGACCAGTGCCTGTTCCGCCCGCCGTGCGAGATCGGCGTCCTGAGCCGCCAGCTCTTCCTGCTCGCGCTTGCGTCTGCCCCAAATTCCAGCCATGATCCGATCCTAGTAATCCGTGTGAATGCGCAGGCTGTGCATCCGCCTGAGAGCGTGCCGGTTCGCTCACAGCGTGTGGTCAGGCGATCGAGGTTCGCCGGATCAGCTCGGGTCTGCGGGGAGGCACGAGCCAGCTCACCAGCGCGATGCCCACCGGCAGAGCGAGCACGAAGAGCGCGAGCACGGTCCAGGGCGCGTCAGCCAGGAGAAGGTCGCCGCGCGACTGGATGGCGAACCCGATCGGCGGGAGCACCCCGGCCGCCGCTCCGGCGATCGTGCCGAACCCGGCGATGATCAGGCCCTGCCAGAATCCGATGCGGCGGCGCAGGCCCGCCGTCCCTCCCACAGCGGAGAGCGTGGCGTCATCGGGCCGGCGTTCGACCCGCGCGAGGCTGAGCGCCACCGCACTGGCGCCGAGGACCAGCGTCGCGACGGCGGCGATGATCGGCGCCATCCACATCGCATCGTCGGGGGGACCCTGCTCCCATCCGGCGGTGAGCGTCCAGGAGGAGGTGCTGAGGGTGTCAGCCTCCGACATGATGCGGTCGCGGGTCTCGGCCGACGGCGGCGAGTCGAAGGACGCGACGAGAGATCGCGGCTGCCAGGCGATGCCGAGGGACGCCGCGGTGTCGGGTGCGATCGCGATCAGGGTCGGCTGGAGGGGGAGCGGCACCGAGATCGCCGGGATCGTCTTCTGCCAGACAGGGGCGTGATCGACGGATTCCGCGGAGATCCAGATGTTGTCCGGCATCCCTCCCTCGTACGCCTGCGCGCCCGTCCACGCGGCGATCTCGACGGAACCGTCGGTGACGAAGCGCGGATCGGCGGAGAGCGCGGCGCCCTCGCGGTAGTCCCGCAGCTGCTGCGGGGTCAGTCGGACTCCGAGAGCCGTCTCGATCTCCTCCGGCGCGATCACCGAGAGCGGGTTCGACGGATCCTGTCCGCGAGACGTGTAGGAGTCCTGTTCCGTGGGGTCGATGAGATGCTCGTCGGGCAGCAGGGCGATCGCCGAGACGACGTCGTCGGGTACGTCGTCGGCTGACGGGTAGATCCAGATGGGCACCTGGGCGCCGATGGTCGCGATTCCGGTGGCGCTCGCCGCGTGCGCGAGCTCTCTGGCCGCCGTCTCGGCATCGGCGGCCTGTTCCGTGGTGAGCGCGAAGGGACCGGCCGTGTCCGAAGGCTGGAAGGCGACGGACATGCTCCCGACGGGCGCCTGGTAGAACCAGTTCCGCGCGGACTGCGCATTCTGCATCGAGTACGCGCCGAGCGCGAAGACGCCGATGAACACGGTCGCGGCGATGGCAGCGAACGCCGGAACGGTGCGGGAGGCGTTCGTCGAGGCGTCCCGCGCGGCGAGACGGGCGGCCAGCCCGATCCGGGACATCGCGCGTGCGGTGATCCACAGCAGCCAGCGCCCGGAGAGCAGGATGCCGATCTGCGCGACGATCGGGCCGACCACGATGCCGACCGGCGGGATCGTGCGCAGCGGCGAGTCCCACGGGAGAGCCGAGGAGGTCACCGCGACGACCGCGAGTGCCGAGCCGATCGTGACGGCGACGCCGAGGAGCATGAGCGCGGACCCGAGCACCGGTCGGGATGCTCGGGGCGTCTGAGGGCGGCGCGAGCCGCGCAGCGCGCCCAGGACGTCGGAGCGCGCCACGGTGTGCGCAGGAGTCGCGGCAGACACCGTTCCCACGATGACGGCGAACACGAGGATCGCGAGGAGGAACTCCCAGGGGAGGTGGAACCCGGGGAACGCGGTCGCTGATCCGTCGTCGAGCATCCGCAGGATCAGGGCGGCCGCGCCGACGCCGAGGACCGCCCCGACGACACCCCCGATCGACCCGAGCGTCGTGCCCTGCAGGAGCACGATCCTGCGCAGGTCGCCCGACGAGGCGCCGACGCTCGCCGCGACCGCGAGCGCATGCTGCTGGCGCCGGGCGGACACGGCGAACGCGGCACCCGCGAGCATGACCACCACGTAGGCGGCGAACACCCCGGCGGCGGAGAGGATGATGAGCATCGAGTACCGCGCAGACCAGTACTCGTCGTAGGGGAGCTCCGCGTCCGTGCCGCGGAGGTCGGGCGGATCCAGCACCACCGCGCGGGAGAAGGCGACGATCCCCTGCTCGTTCAAGAACGTGACGTCGCTCCAGCCCAGTTCGTGCTCGGGGAGGTACCAGCGCTTCTCTCCGGCGAGAGCGTCGGACGGTGGCAGGAAGAGAGCGGGGACATCGTCTGCGAGAGGAGCAGCGCTCATCGTCCCGACGACCGTGAACCTCGATCCGCTCTCCGCGAGGGTGACGGCGTCTCCGACGGATATCTGCAGCCGCGTCATCGTCGCCGGTGTCGCGAGAGCCTCCTGGGCGCCGCGCGGCCTCCGTCCGTCGACGAGGTCGAACCGCCCCGACAGTCGCGGATCCCAGGACTCCCCGGACCAGGCGGGCATCCCGGTCACGCCGTCGGGGGTGACGACGCGCACCGTGCCCTCGACGAGGGGGATGGCGGCGGTTCCCTCCGGCAGGAGAGCCATCGGGTCGGCGACGGCGGTCCCGGACGGGGCGTCGACGAGATCCGACGAGTAGCCGGTCCAGTCCGGCTGCGTCGGCGACTGCCAGAAGCCGTCGCCGGGGAGCCCTTTCACCGCGATCCAGGCCTCGGTGCGCCCCAGCTCGCTGGTGACGCGCTCCTGGGGGGTGGCGATCGTGCTGGCCGCGATGATCGCGTACGCGGTCATCGCGGCGATCGGCAGCATGATGAGCACCCCGATGAGGATGCTCGACAGCATCGCCCTGCGCACCTGACGTCGGGCCAGTCGCGCGGCGACGCGCCAGCGTGCACCGGATCCGCCGCGGGTCATCTCCCGCTGCCCGCGAGCAGGACCTCCGCGCCCTGACGTCTGGTCTCGTCCACGATGCGTCCGTCCCGGAGGAACACGATCCTGTCGGCGAACGCCGCGTGGCGGGCCTCGTGGGTCACGAGGATGCCGGCGGCGCCAGCGTCGATCCTCTCCCGCAGCATCCTCAGCACCAGCTCGCCGGTGACCGAGTCGAGGGCGCCGGTGGGCTCGTCGGCGAGGATCAGCCGGCGTCCTCCGACGACGGCCCTGGCGATCGCGACCCGCTGCTGCTGACCTCCGGAGAGGTCGTCGGGATAGGCGTCGATCCTGTCGGCGAGGCCGACGGAGAGCAGCGCCTCCTCCGCGGCCCGCCTGGCCACGCCGTTGCGGAATCTGTCGAGCTCGAGCGGAAGCGTCACGTTCTCGATCGCGGAGAGGGTGGGGATGAGGTTGAAGTCCTGGAAGACGAAGCCGAGCGACCGGCGACGGAGCTGCGCGAGCTCCTTCGGCGACTGCTCGCTGAGGTACGCACCCTCGATGATGACCTCTCCGGTCGTCGGCTTCGCCAGGCCCCCTGCGATCGAGAGAAGAGTCGACTTCCCCGATCCGGAGGCGCCCATGACCGCGACGAGCTCGCCGCGGGATACGTCGAGATCGACGCCGGACAGGGCCGACACCGCGGTCGCTCCCTGGCCATACTGCTGGGTCACTCCGACGAGTCGGAGCACCGTCTCGGTCATCAGCTCTGCTCGGCGCCGGCGAGTGCGGCATCCGTCTTCGCCGGACGGCCTCGCTTGGGCCGATCAGCGGTGAGCTCGAGTCCCATGGTGTGCCGCGGGTGCAGCGCGAGCCGCTGCTCGGTGTGGTCCAACCAGCGCACCTCCGCCTCTGCCGCGAAGATCATCGAGTCGATGACGAGAGCCCAGGACAGCTCCTCCGGTCCTTCGGGGTCGCCGCCGGCGTACTTCGCGCGCTGCAGAGTCTGCAGCTGCGTGAGCGATGCGGTGCGCTGGGTCTGGATCACGCCGGCGACGTCGACCCCGGGCAGGGTGGCGGCGACGGCCAGCTTGATCGCGAGTTCGTCCCTCGTGGCTTGTGCGCGCACGACCGGGGAGGACAACCAGTCGGCGACCTCCGCCGAGCCCGCCTCGGTGATCTGCCAGTAGATGTGCCCCTGCTCGTCGGCGTCGCCGCGTTCGACGAGGCCGTCGCGTTCGAGCCTCTCCAGGGTGTTGTAGATCTGACCGACGTTCAGCGGCCAGGTCGACCCGGTGCGACGGTCGAACTCATGGCGGAGCTGGTAGCCGTAGCAGGCGCCCTGATCGAGGATGGCGAGCAGGCTCTGACGAACCGACATGGGGGACCTCCCTGTGCGTGATGCGGGCATACCGAGTATATGGATACCGGGTATGCAGGGGAACCCCCGCGTCCTCAGGACGTGCGGTTCCGCGGTGCGCGGTCTTTCGGGAGTCGGAGCGCGGCGATGATCAACCACACCATCGAGGGGAACCGGGCGATGGGCAGGAGCACGGCGAGAGCGGGCACGGCGACGGCGAGCGTGCCGAGGACGGCGATCCCCGCGAGGACGAGACCGGTGATCGCGAGCCAGCGGGGGAGCAGTCCTGCGAGCAGCCCCGGAACGGCGATGCCTGCCACGAGAAGACCCAGAGGGACGACGGCGCCTGGCCCGCCGGAGATGAACGCGAGGTCGTGGAGTGTGCGCACGAGAGCGTCGTCCGCGAGGGTCGCCGGTCGTGTGAGACCCCAGGATGCGAACGCCGAGATCGTCATGGCCGCGGAGGAGAGGATGCCGCCGGCGAAGGCGATCGAGACCCCCGGCGCGCGGATCCCGAGACGGTTCAGCCGCGTCGTCGAGACGGCGGCGTAGATGGCGAGGGGCAGGGCGGCGGCGAACTGCAGGAGGGCGGTGATGGTCGTGGCGGTGGTGTTCTGGCGGAAGTAGTCCAGGATCGCCCGATCCTCGCCGAACGGGGAGGGGTAGGTCGTGCCCGCGAGGAGCAGCGGGATCGTGAGGGACATCATGAACAGCGCCATGGTGACGATGCCGATCGGTGCGAGAGGCGGGCCGGGCTGGCGACGGGTGGATGCCGTCGATGGTTCAGTCGTAGTCATGAATCATTCATAGCACAGAATGATTACCGTGGGTGGATAAACTGTCGACATGCCCGCACCCTCCACCCCGCCGTTCCGACGCATCGCGTTCCTGCTCTCCCAGGTGGGATCCGCCGTCGGCCAGCGATTCGCCGAGCGGGTGGCGCCGCTGGGCGTGCAGCCGAGCGATCTCGGCATCCTGCGCCTCATCGCGCAGTCGGACGGGCTCAGTCAGCAGGAGCTCGCCGGCCAGCTCGGCGTCGTGCCGAGCCGCGTGGTGGCGCTGATCGACTCCCTGCAGGAGAAGGGGCTCGTGCGGAGGGTGCGCAGCCAGTCCGATCGGCGGGTCCAGCGGCTCGAGCTGGACGCCCGAGGGCGAGAGGTCCTCGCCGAGATGCGCACGGTCGGCGCGGCGCATGAAGCGGCGACGATCGAGGTGCTGACGGAGCAGGAGCGCGCGACACTCGCGGAGCTCCTGGGCAAGCTCGCCGAGGCCCACGGGGTCGATCGCGACGTGCATCCGGGGTATCGCGCAGGCCGATGAGACGGCGTGCAGACGATCTGCAGGTCACAGACCGGTAACATGAGCACGTATGCCTGCTGTTCGCCGTGCGGCGAGCGGGCTGTTCACCCACTGACAGGGAGATGACATCCGTGGCCAATCCTCTTGAGAAGCTGCTGCGCGCCGGTGAAGGGCGGGTCATCCGTCGTCTGAACCAGGTCGTCAAGGCGGTGAATGCGCTGGAAGAGGACATCTCCAAGCTCACCGATGACGAGCTGCGCGACGAGACGACCGTGCTGCGCGAGCGGTACGCGGCAGGCGAGACCCTCGACCAGCTCATGCCCGAGGCGTTCGCCGCCGTCCGTGAGGCGGCCAAGCGCACACTCGGCATGCGCGCGTACGACGTGCAGATCATGGGCGGCGCGGCCCTCCACCTCGGCAACATCGCCGAGATGAAGACCGGTGAGGGCAAGACCCTCGTCGCCACGTTCCCCGCCTACCTGAACGCGATCGCCGGCGAGGGCGTGCACGTCATCACGGTGAACGACTTCCTCGCCTCCTACCAGGCCGAGCTCATGGGCCGCGTGTACCGCGCGCTCGGGATGACGACGGGCATCATCGTCTCCGGGCAGACGCCCGCCGTGCGCCGCGAGCAGTACGCCGCCGACATCACCTACGGCACGAACAACGAGTTCGGCTTCGACTACCTGCGCGACAACATGGCGTGGCGCAAGGAAGACCTCGTGCAGCGCGAGCACTACTTCGCGATCGTCGACGAGGTCGACTCGATCCTCATCGACGAGGCGCGCACGCCGCTGATCATCTCCGGTCCGTCGTCGGGGGAGGCGAACCGCTGGTTCGCCGAGTTCGCGAAGATCGCCCGGACCCTCGAGGTCGGCGAGGACTACGAGGTCGACGAGAAGAAGCGCACCGTCGGCGTCCTGGAGCCCGGCATCGAGAAGGTCGAGGACTACCTTGGCATCGACAACCTGTACGAGTCCGCGAACACCCCGCTGATCTCGTTCCTGAACAACTCGATCAAGGCCCTGGCCCTGTTCAAGAAGGACACCGACTACGTCGTCATGAACGACGAGGTCATGATCGTCGACGAGCACACCGGCCGCATCCTGGTCGGACGCCGTTACAACGAGGGCATCCACCAGGCCATCGAGGCCAAGGAGGGCGTCCCCGTCAAGGCGGAGAACCAGACCCTCGCCACGGTGACGCTGCAGAACTACTTCCGCCTCTACGACAAGCTCGCAGGCATGACCGGTACCGCCGAGACCGAGGCGGCGGAGTTCATGTCGACCTATAAGCTCGGCGTCATCCCGATCCCGACCAACAGGCCGATGATCCGCAAGGACCAGGCCGATCTCGTCTACAAGAACGAGACCGCGAAGTTCGCGCAGGTCGTCGAGGACATCGCAGAGCGCCACGCCGGCGGTCAGCCGGTGCTGGTCGGCACGGTGAGCGTCGAGAAGAGCGAGTACCTCTCCCGCCTGCTCGCCAAGAAGGGCGTCAAGCACGAGGTCCTCAACGCGAAGAACCACGCTCGCGAGGCCGAGATCGTCGCCCGCGCCGGTCGTCTGGGCGCCGTCACCGTCGCCACGAACATGGCCGGTCGCGGTACCGACATCATGCTCGGCGGCAACGCGGAGTTCCTCGCCGTGCAGGAGCTCAAGTCCAAGGGGCTCGACCCGGTCGAGACCCCCGAGGAGTACGAGGTCGCCTGGGACGAGGCGTACGCCGCGACCAAGTCCGTCGTCGCCGAGGAGGCCGAGAAGGTCATCGAGGCCGGCGGGCTCTACGTCCTCGGCACCGAGCGTCACGAGTCGCGACGGATCGACAACCAGCTCCGAGGCCGCTCCGGTCGTCAGGGCGACCCCGGTGAGAGCCGCTTCTACCTGAGCCTCACCGACGACCTCATGCGCCTGTTCCAGTCGGGGGCGGCGGAGGCGATCCTCAACCGCACCAACTTCCCCGACGACGTGCCGATCGAGTCCGGCCTGGTGTCGCGCGCGATCCGCAGCGCGCAGTCGCAGGTCGAGGCGCGCAACGCCGAGATGCGCAAGAACGTCCTCAAGTACGACGACGTGCTCAACCGTCAGCGCGAGGCGATCTACGCCGACCGCCGCCACATCCTGCAGGGCGATGACATCGCCGACCGCGTGCAGCACTTCATCGAGGACGCGATCACCGGAGTCGTGAACGACCACACCGGCGAGGGCCACAACGAGAGCTGGGACTTCGACGCGCTCTGGACCGAGCTGAAGACGCTCTACCCGGTGGGCGTGACGATCGACGAGGTCGTCGCCGAAGCCCAGGGCCGCAAGGGCGGCATCTCCGCAGACGGCCTCACCCGTGAGCTGCTGTCCGACGCGACGATCGCCTACGAGAAGCGGGAGGAGTCCCTCGGCGAGGCGGCGACCCGCGAGCTCGAGCGCCGCGTCGTGCTGCAGGTGCTCGACCGCCGCTGGCGCGACCACCTCTACGAGATGGACTACCTCAAGGACGGCATCGGCCTCAGGGCGATGGCGCAGCGCGACCCGCTGATCGAGTATCAGCGTGAGGGCTACGCGATGTTCCAGTCCATGATGGGGCAGATCAAGGAGGAGTCGGTCGGCTACCTCTACAACCTCGAGGTCGAGGTCCGTCGCGCGGGAGACGCCGAGACCGCAGAGGTCGAGGCCAAGGGTCTCTCCGAGGGCGGCGGCGAGCAGCGACTCGAGTACTCCGCGGCGAACGACGCCGGCGAGGTCGAGGTGCGCAACGATCGAGGCCAGGTCCAGCAGGCCGCGACCGAGCGTCTCCGCCAGGCCGCTGCCGCACGTGCAGCGGCGGAGCAGCCCGAGGCGGAGGCCGAGGCCCCGCGCGGCGCCTTCGGCCAGAAGACGGATGCCGCCGCCCCGGCGCCGGCCGCGGGCAACCGCGAGCAGCGCAGGGCGCAGGGCAAGAAGAAGAAGTAGCCCGCGATGACGAAGGGGTCGATCCGCACGGATCGGCCCCTTCGTCGTGGGAGGGCGCGGGGGATCCGCGCCGGGGTCGCTTCGAGGCTCGACGATGGCATCGGGCTGAGTGGAGGACCCGCGCATCGCTGATCGGGTCTCGGCGGAACCCGGTGGAAGAATGACGGGGTGAGCACTGCAGAAGAGCGCGTCCTCGAATCGACCAGAGTCGCGGACTGGATCCGCGGAGCCATCCTCGACGGCGTGCGCGAACCGGGAAGCAGGCTCATCGAGCGCGACCTCGCTGCGGAGTTCGGCGTGAGCCGCGTGCCTGTCCGCGATGCTCTGAAGGTGCTCGAGGGGGAGGGGCTCGTCATCCTGCGGCCCCGCACCTGGGCGGTGGTTCGCGAGTTCACCTCCGCCGACATGACGGATCTCGACGAGGTGCGTGCGGTGCTCGAACCGCTGGCCTTCCGTCTCGCCGCGGAGCGCCATCGCCGAGACGGACTCGAGGAGCTGCGGAGGGCGCTCGAGGCGGAGAAGAGCAGCGCCATCGTCGAGGATCGGATCACGTCGCGGCGCGCCGCCGCGGACTTCCACGAGGTCGTCACGGCGCTGGCCGAGAACCGCCTGCTGCAGGACCTGATGCGGAGCATGCGCAGCAGGCTGCGCTGGGGACTCTCCCAGCACGACGACCTCGTGCACGTCACCGATGAGCACGAGGCTCTGTTCCAGGCGATCAGTGCCCGGGACGGCGAGCGGGCGAGCGCACTGGCTCTCGCTCACATCGACACCAGCCGACGCGAGCGAGAGGCGCATGAGTCCGCGCTGCGCAGCGCGGCCCCGCGAGCGTGACGAGGAGGTCTCGAAGCGGCGCTAGGCTTGGGCGATGACACCATCGCGCCACTTCGACCAGTCGTCGAAGCTCAAGAACGTCCTGTACGAGATCCGCGGAAACGCCCTCGTCGAGGCGGCGCGGCTCGAGGCGGAGGGCCATCGGGTCCTCAAGCTCAACACGGGCAACCCCGCGATCTTCGGGTTCGAGGCTCCGCACCAGATCGTCCGCGACATGCTCGCGGCGCTTCCCACCGCCCACGGCTACAGCGACAGCAAGGGCATCGTCTCGGCCCGTCGTGCGGTCGTCAGCCGGTACGAGGAGATCGAGGGCTTCCCGCGTTTCGATCCGGATGACGTCTACCTCGGCAACGGGGTCTCCGAACTCATCACCATGACCATGCAGGCTCTCCTCGACGAGGGCGACGAGGTGCTGATCCCGGCCCCGGACTACCCGCTGTGGACCGCGATGACCAGCCTGGCCGGCGGCACCCCGGTGCACTATCTGTGCGACGAGGACGACGAGTGGCAGCCGTCGCTCGAGGACATCCGCTCGAAGATCACGCCGCAGACCAAGGCGCTGGTCATCATCAATCCGAACAACCCGACCGGCGTCGTGTACTCGAAGGAGATCCTCGAGGGAATGGTGCAGATCGCGCGCGAGCACGAACTGCTGCTGCTGTCGGACGAGATCTACGACCGCATCCTGTTCGACGACGCCGTGCACATCCCCACGGCCACGCTCGCGCCGGACCTTCTCTGCCTCACGTTCAACGGGCTGTCCAAGACGTACCGCGTGGCCGGCTATCGCTCGGGATGGATGGTGATCACCGGACCGAAGTCGCACGCCAAGGGGTTCATCGAGGGCATCACGCTCCTCGCCTCCACGCGGCTGTGCCCCAACGTCCCCTCGCAGTACGCGGTGCAGGCGGCGCTCTCCGGAGTGCAGTCGATCGACGCGCTGATCGCGCCGACCGGGCGCCTGCACGAGCAGCGCGACGTCGCGTGGGAGGGGCTGGAGTCGATCCCCGGGGTCTCCTGCGTGAAGCCTCAGGGGGCCCTCTACGCCTTCCCTCGACTCGATCCGAACGTGCACGAGATCCGCGACGACGCCAAGCTCATCTACGATCTGCTGGTCTCGGAGCACATCCTGCTCGTGCAGGGCACGGGCTTCAACTGGCCGACGCCCGATCACCTCAGGGTGGTCACGCTTCCCGAGCCGCGCGTGCTCGCCGAAGCGGTCGAGCGGCTGGGGAACTTCCTCTCGAGCTATCGGCAGTAGTCGCCGCTGACGGGGAGAGCGACGTCGCGAGGCGGCGGACGGCGGCGACGAGCGTCGAACGGGGGACGACGTCGGCGACGGGTCCCGCGTGGAGCAGCGCGGCGTCGGTGGAGCGCCGATCGAACGGCAGGAACGAGACGTCGGTGATCCCGGCGAAGCGGTCGAGCGTGCGCCGGATCTGTCCACGAGCATCGATGCCCAGAGGGCCGGGTCGCACCTGGTTGACGACGACCGTGACGGACGTGGGCGACGTGAGTCGACGCAGCTCGGCATGCTCTCGCAGGAAGCGGCTGATTCCGAGCGGGTCGGCCGCGGCGACGGCGACGATCGCATCGGCCTCCTGGAGCGCGGCCATGGTGGCGGCGTGGCGACGCGGCCCGACGAGGTCGTAGGTCGCCTCCTCATCGGCGTCGAAGGCGGCGGCCACGTCGACGATCGTCTCGTCGGCCCAACCGCGGCATGCCTGCAGCGCCGCGCGAAGGCGCGGAGCGGAGAGCTCCGGCCATCGGCTGGGGCGGTTGATGCCGGACAGGACGTCGATCTCCCCGCCGCTCGTCTCGATGGTGCTGCACAGTCTGGTCAGCTCGGCGCCGTCGAGGGCTCCGAGCTCCGCACGGCGACATGCGGCGGCGATGCCGGGAGCATCGTCGCCGAGCCCGAGCTGGAGCGCGATCGACGGCGCGACGGTGTCCGCGTCGATGAGGGCGGTGCGGCGCCCCGTGCGCGAGATCTCGACGGCGAGCTGCACCGCCAGGGTCGAGCGGCCGGGCGCCCCGGCAGGACCCCAGATCGTGATGACTCGACGCGGACGTTCTGCGGGGCGCGGAACGACTTCCGGAGCATCGGCGGCGAGTGCTTCCGCGATCTCCCAGCCGGCGGAGGCCGCCGGGAGCGCGGGTGGCAGACCGTAACGGGAGAGCACACGATCGTCGCCGTCTCCCACGGGGATGATGCGCACTCCGGCCCGGTCGCATGCGGCGATGAGAGCGGGGCTGAGCACCGCCCGCGTGCCGGGAGCGATCACGGCGATGACGCCATCGGGCAGGGGCAGGATCGCTCCCGGCTCGGTCACCGCGGCGACACGCACGCCCTCGAGCTCGAGCTCGGCCGCGAGGACGCTCGCCCTGGGCTCGGCGATCGCGACGACCACCGTGCTCACGGCGTCGCTCCGATGGGTACGACGGACAACGCCGCACCGCCCGTGATCGCGGCGAGGACGTCGGCCACGTCGGCGCGATCGATGACGACCTCCACCATCGCCGTGTCCGAGGCCAGCATCCCCTCCGCTTCGACGACCGTGCCGATGACGACGTCGGAGACGAGGATGCGCGGGACGTCGAAACCCCGACCGTCAGGAAGCGGAGGCGCCTGCCAGAGGTCGACGAGGGTTCCGGCCGAGACGTCTTCGGGGATGCCGGTGCCGCTCTCGACCACGATCGTCGTGCGTCGGCTGCTCTCGGCCGTGGCGATCGCGGTGGCGGGGACGAGCTCTCCCTCGGCGAGTGTCCGTGCCGCCACCTCGCCGGGCTTCAGATCCTGCGGCGCGAGGTAGTCATCGGTGAGGGCTCCCAGACTCACGTCCACCGCCTGGAAGTCTGCGGAGGACAGCGCCTCGCCCTCGACGATGGTGCGATGGGCCTGGAGCACCGGTGTTGTGCGCCCGGACGAGGACACGATCGCCCAGACCCCCGCGATGGAGATCACGACGAGCGCTATGCCGATCAGGAAACGCACGTCGCCCCAGAAGGCGCGGCGGGATCGTGTCAGGGATGTCATGGCCATATGGTCACAGAATCCGGACGAGAGCCTCGAAAGTTCTCCACAGGTCGATGTCGAGGGGAGGTTCCTCCTCGGTCCGGTGGAGAATGGACGCATGGTCGACTCCGATGCTCCCGCGCCGCGCTTCCTGGCGCCCGCCCAGGTGGCGGAGCTGTTGAGCATCGAGGTCGATGAGGTGGTCGCGCTGATCTACGCGGGGAGACTGCGGGGGTCGCAGCTGGGCTCGCCCGCGCGCTGGCGCGTCGAGGAGCCGAGCCTCGCCGAGTATCTCGCCGAGCAGTCGGAGGAGGCCAGGCGCATGGCCCTGTGGCGTCAGTCGAACGAAGCGAGCTTCCCTGAGGTCTGGGGGACGTCGTCCGCTCAGGGCAGCTGATCCCCTGAGAGATCCACGGCGGAGAGCGCCGTGAAGGGCACGATGCGGAATCCGTGCACGGCGCTCGCTCGTCTGGCGGCCCCGCGATCATGCACGGCGAGATCGAGATGGTCTGAGCCGGCTCGATCCACGGTGCCATGCAGCCGCTCGCCGTCGATCGTCGTGAGGTGCACGGGCACCCGACGACGGGCGAGATCGCGGAGGATGAAGCCCAGAGTCATCCGCTCTCGCATCGATCGCTCCTGTCCGGCCGAGTCGTCAAGGCTTCCGAGCAGCGAACCGTGGTCCGTGGCGAGCCCGCGGATCGCATGCAGGGGAACGATCCGCACCGTCGCCGCCGCAGACGCGCCGTCCGCGGCCGTGACGGTCGCCGCCGTCCAATCCGCTCCCAGCGAGCGCAGCAGTAGACCGCATCGGCCGATGCCGGGGAGGTCCAGGGTCACCGCGGACCCTTCCGCGCACAGCAGCCGCAGCCGGCTGCGCAGATCGAGGCGGGAGATCCGCAGCCGTTCCGATTCCGCATCGAGCGTCGCCCGCTCCGCCTCCCACTCCGCGGCGAGCTGGCCTTCGAGGTCGTCGAACAGTCTGTCCCAGTGCATCTGACCGAGATTAAACGACCCGTCAGAAGTGCGTACGAGTTATCCACATTCATCAGGAGACACGGGGTGGAGGCCGCCGCCGCCGTGCTCTACTTGCCGCAGTCTTTCCCCGATCGAGAGCACGACGATGACGCTTCACGAGTACTTCGCACCGCAGCCGACGCCCCGCGCCGAGCTGCCGGACCCCGTTCCGCTGCTGCGCAGTCTCACCCAGGGCGTCCTCGAGGTCCTCGCCGGGGTCAGAGAGGTCGATCAGCTCGCCCGCTGGTTCAGCGAAGACGCATTCCGGAGCCTGGTGGCCAGGGCGAATCTGTCGGCAAGGGCGCGCAGCGCGAGGGGGGTTTCGCCTGCGCGCCCGACCTTCGACATCCGATCGATCCGCACCGCCGAGCCGGTCGACGGCGTCGTGGAGGCCGTCGTGGTCGTGGCGGGCCCCGGGCGCACGCGCGCCGTGGCCATCCGCCTCGACGGGGTGGATCGGCGCTGGCGAGCCACCTCCCTCGCCGTGCTCTGACCTGCCGGGTACGAGGCGCGGCCCCAGTAGGCTTGGGGGGTGTCAACCCTCAGTGATCTCGCCCAAGCGCAGGGCCGCCTGACCGACAACGACGTCGAATGGCTTCACCGCCTCGCCGGCGACGGTCAGCTCCTCGCGGACCTCGCCTCCGCCGACATCGTCGTGTGGATCCAGACGGAGGACGGCTCTTTCATGGCCGTCGCGCACGCCCGTCCGAGCGGCGCGGCCACCCTCTTCTACCGTGACATCGTCGGCGAGCGGGTGAGGCCGCAGTGGCGCACCCAGGTGCAGGGCGCGTTCGAGTCGGGGGAGATCGTCGACTCTTCCTCTCCCGACTGGTTCGAGGAGACGCCGACCCGCGTCCGCGCGGTGCCGATCCTGAACGACCGCCGTGGTGCGGAGCGTTCGACATCCGTCATCGGCGTCGTGACCAGGCACACCAACCTCGGGGAGGCGCGCACCCCCTCGCGTCAGCAGATCACGTTCGACGAATGCGCGAACGATCTGTTCCGCATGATCGCCGACGGGAGCTTCCCCGACCTGGCCGCACCCACGTCGCCGCGCCGAGGGGCGCCGCGTGCGTCCGACGGGCTGATCAGGATCGACGTCGACGGCATCACGACGTTCGCGAGCCCCAACGCGCTGTCGGCCTTCAATCGCATGGGCTTCGACGACGAGCTCGAGGGCGAGTCGCTCGCGGAGGTCACGACGCGCCTGGTCCCGCCTTCGCGTCAGGTCGACGAGTCGCTGCCCGTGGTCGTCACCGGCCGAGCGCCGTGGCGCACCGACATCGAGGCGCGCGGCGTCACCGTGTCGTTGCGGGCGATCCCGCTCAAGGACCACGGCACCCGCATCGGCGCCATCGTGCTGTGCCGCGACGTCTCCGAGCTGCGCCACCAGGAGCAGGAGCTCATCACCAAGGATGCGACGATCCGCGAGATCCATCATCGGGTGAAGAACAACCTGCAGACCGTCGCCTCCCTGCTGCGCATCCAGGCGCGTCGCACCCATTCGGACGAGGCGAGGGACGCGCTGACCCAGGCCATGCGCCGCGTCGACTCGATCGCCGTCGTGCACGACACGCTCGCCCAGGGGCTCACCCAGAAGGTCGATTTCGACGAGGTCTTCCATCGGGTGCTGAAGCTCGTCGCCGAGGTCGCCTCGGCGCCGAACACGCGCGCCCGCACCCAGTCGACGGGCCGGTTCGGGGTGCTGCCGAGCGAGTACGCGACCCCGCTCGCGCTCGCGCTCACCGAGGTCGTCACGAACGCGGTCGAGCACGGTCTCGCCGGGCAGGAGGGCATCGTGACGATCGACGCCAGCCGCACGGAGGAGAATCTGAGGGTGACCGTCCGGGACACGGGACACGGGCTTCCGGAGGGGCGGATCGGTCAGGGCCTCGGCACGCAGATCATCCGCACGCTCATCCAGGGCGAGCTCGGCGGCACCATCGAGTGGCGCGGCAGCGAGGGGGAGGGGACCGAAGTGGTCATCGACATCCCGCTGCGCTGGCTGACGAAGTAGTCCGCGACACGACGAAGCGGCCCGAGATCCAGGGGATCTCGGGCCGCTTCGTCGTCGGTCTCAGGACGCGCGGCGGGCGCGGGCGGCGCGACGCTTGAGGGCGCGGCGCTCGTCTTCGGAGAGGCCTCCCCAGACGCCCGAGTCCTGGCTGGTCTCGAGGGCGTACTGCAGGCAGATCTCGGTGACGGTGCAGGTGGCGCAGACGGTCTTCGCCTTCTCGATCTGGTCCACGGCCGGTCCGGTGTTCCCCACGGGGAAGAAAAGCTCGGGGTCGACAGTCAGGCAGGCGGCTTTGTCGCGCCAGTCCATGGGGGCTCCTCGGTGTGGATTTCAAGAGATGTCGCAGTGCGACGTCTCGGATTCGGGCGGCCATTCGGGGATCGGCTACCCTGTTCAGATGCGGGCGGATGCTCGCTGTTTGTGATGCGGGCAGGAAGCCCGCCCCACGCCGCTGTGGGAGCACATGACTTTGTCTATTCTGTTACATGAAACCTTCGAAATCAAGGGTTTTCCTCCTTCTCATTCGATTCCCAGGAGACATCGTGCGTGCACCAGGACTCGCTCTCGCCGCGGCTGCGGTTCTCGCCGTCGAGGGGCTCGCGCTCGTCGTGTTCGCCCTGATCGAGCTGGTCGGTCTCGGCGCGGGGGACGCGGCATCCCTCCCCACCGCGCTCGCCCTCATCGTCCTCACGCTCATCGGCGCAGTGGCCCTCATCGCGTTCGCCTTCGGCGCGCGGGCGGGGCGCTCCTGGGCGCGCTCGGGGGGAGTCGTGATCCAGGTGCTCGCCATCGCCCTCGCGCTGGCGTCGCTCACCGTGCAGCCGATCTCGTGGACCTTCGTCGCAGGCGTTGGACTGCCCGGACTCATCGGCTTCGCACTGCTCATCGCCAGTGCGCGCGCCGAGGGCGGGCGCCCTCAGGAGGACTGACGCCGCGCTCGCGGCGCCGGGGCGGCCGTCGGCATCCGATCAGGCGTCGACGCCGAGGAGCTTGCGCAGCCGGGCGACGTGCCCTGTGGCCTTGACGTTGTAGAGCGCGAGCGTGATCGTGCCGTTCTCGTCGAGCACGAAGGTCGAGCGGATGACGCCCTCGATGACCTTTCCGTAGTTCATCTTCTCGCCCCATACGCCGTAGGCGGTGTGGACGGCGTGGTCGGGGTCGCTCAGGAGCGTGAAGGTGAGTCCATCGCGCTCGCGGAACTCCGCGAGCTTCTCCGGGGTGTCGCGGGAGATGCCGACGACGCGGTATCCGGCGCCCTGGAGGGAGGAGATGCTGTCGCGGAAGTCGCATGCCTGGGTCGTGCAGCCGGGGGTCATCGCCGCCGGGTAGAAGTAGAGCACGGTCTTCTCGCCGCGGAGGTCCGCGAGACGCACGGTCTCGCCGTCCTGGTCGAGGAGGGAGAAGTCAGGGGCAGCGGTTCCGGGTTCCAGTCGCACAGTCACCCGATCAGCCTACCCGCCGTCGCGTCGGCGAACCGGGTAGGCGACAGCATGACGCGTCCACGCGGTGGGCGTGAACGGCGTCACCGTCCCGGCGTCTGCTCCGCTTTGTCGGCGAACGTCTGCAGCAGGCGCTGCAGTGAATCTAGACGAGCTCGGCCGGTCTCGCCCAGCTCCCCGCGCTCCGCCGCCTCGATGAGGGCGCAGTCCGGCGCATCGGCCAGGTGCGTGCATCCACGGGGGCAGTTCTCGGCGATCAGCGCGAGCTCGGTGAAGGCCGCGAGGATGTTCGCGGGCTCGACGTGCCCGAGGCCGAACGACCGCACGCCGGGGGTGTCGATGACCCACCCGCTGCCCTCGGGAGTCCGATAGCGCAGGGACACGGTCGACGAGGACGTGTGCCGCCCGCGACCGGTCACCTGGTTCACATGACCGGTGGCGCGGCCCGCGGTCGGCACGAGCGCGTTGACGAGCGTCGACTTGCCCACGCCCGAGTGGCCGACGAACACGGTCGAGTGCCCGATGAGCGCCGCGCCGATCTCCTCGACGGGCATGGTCTCCTGGGCGCTCGTGAACACGCGCAGGTCGTCGAGGCCGTCGAAGTGCGAGAGGAACTCCGTGGGGTCGGCGAGGTCGGTCTTGGTCACGACGAGCAGGGGCCGGATGCCGGCATCCAGAGCGGCGACGAGATACCTGTCCACCAGCCGCGCGCGCGGCTCCGGATCGGCGGCGGCGACGACGACGAGCATCTGGTCGGCGTTGGCGACGATCACCCGTTCGACCTGATCGGTGTCGTCCGCGCTGCGCCGCAGCAGCGAGGTGCGCTCGACGATGCCGACCATCCTGGCGAGGGTCCCCTCGTCTCCGGAGGTGTCGCCGACGACGCGTGCCCGGTCGCCCGTGACGATGGGGGTGCGCCGCAGCTCACGCGCCCTGGTCGCGGTGATCGCGCGCTCCTCCGGAGTGTCCTCGCCCATCAGCACCGAATAGCGGCCGCGGTCGACGCCGAGCACCCGTCCGATCTGCGCGTCGTCGTGCGCCGGCCGGCGTTTGGTCCGCGGACGGTTGCCCTTGGGGTTGGGACGTGTGCGGATGCTGCTCTCGTCGTAGTCCTCGAAGTCGTCCTCGAGGTCGTCGTCGTCGGAGAGCCAGCTCACGCGGAGTCGCCCCGCAGCATCCGCTCCCACAGCGCGGTGAACTCGGGGAGCGTCTTGGCCGTCGTGCCGATGTCGTCGATCTCGACTCCGGGCACCCGGAGCCCGATGAGCGCTCCGGTCGTCGCCATGCGGTGGTCGTGATGCGCGGCCCAGACGCCGCCGTGCAGCGCGCTCGGGATGATGCGCAGCCCGTCGGGCAGTTCTTCGGCCTGACCGCCGAGAGCACGGACGTTCCCGATCAGGGCGGCGATCCGATCGGTCTCGTGGAGGCGGATGTGGCCGATGCCGCGGATCGTCGTGGGGGAGTCCGCGAATGCGGCGAGTCCGACGAGGGTCGGGGTGAGCTCGCTCGCCGCCGACAGGTCGAGATCGAGGCCGCGGATGCCGGAGCCCGCGCGCACCGTCAGCGTGCCGCTGTGCCGGCCCACGTGGGCGCCCATCGCCTGGAGGATCTCGGGCAGCAGGTGGCCCGGCTGCGTCGAGTGCACCGGCCAGCCGGTGACGGAGACGGATCCGCCCGTGACGAGGGCGGCGGCGAGGAAGGGCGCGGCGTTGGAGAGATCCGGCTCGATCGCGATCTCCTTGGCACGGGGCACCCCGGCCTCCACCAGCCATTCGCCGGTGGCCGGTCGCTCGATGCGGATGCCGCGTCGGCTCAGCGCCTCGATCGTCATGTCGATGTGCGGAAGGCTCGGCAGGTGGGTGCCGGTGTGGACCAGGTGCAGGCCGACGTCGAAACGGGGGGCGGCGAGCAGGAGGCCCGAGACGAACTGGCTCGACGCGGAGGCGTCGATCTCGACCCGGCCGCCGCGGATGCGGCCGTGGCCGCGGATCGTGAAGGGCAGCGCCCAGGTGCCCTCGTCGTCGATGTCGACGCCGAGATCGCGCAGTGCGCTGATGAGTCCGCCCATGGGGCGGTGCAGCGCCGTCTCGTGGGCGGTGAGGTGCACGTCGTGCTGGGCGAGGCCGGCGAGCGGGGCGACGAAACGCATCACGGTGCCGGCCTGGCCGCAGTCGATGGTGGAGCCGCCGGTGAGCTTCGCGGGGGTCACGACGAGGTCGGGGCCGAACTCGCCGCCCGTGTCCTCCTCTTCGATGCCGACGCCCAGAGCGCGCAGCGCCTCGACCATGCGGCGGGAGTCGTCGGAGTGCAGCGGGGCGATCAGACGCCCTGGTCCGTCGGCGATCGCGGCGATGATCAGCTCGCGGTTCGTCAGCGACTTCGAGCCGGGAATGGTCACCGTGGCGTGCACGGAGCCGTCGATGGCGGGCGCGGCGTAAGAGCCCTGGACGAGGGGAGGGGAATACCTGTTGGCGCTCATCGGTTCCCACTTTAGTGAACACCGATGTGCGCCCGACCGAACGGGAGCCGCATTCGGGGAGAAGGAGAGAGGATGCTCGCAACGCTTGAGCGCGAGTTCGTCGACCTCAGCGGCCTAGACTGGCCCGTGATGGATGACACCGCAACCGCAGACACGGTCAGCGACCCTCGCCGCGAGTTCGAGGAGCAGGCGATCCCCTTCATGGATCAGCTGTACGCCGCCGCCATGCGCATGACCCGCAACCCCGCCGACGCCGCCGACCTGGTGCAGGAGACCTTCGTGAAGGCGTACGGCTCGTGGGCGACCTTCTCGCAGGGCACGAACCTCAAGGCGTGGCTCTACCGCATCCTCACGAACACGTACATCAACATCTACCGCAAGAAGCAGCGCGAGCCGTTCCAGGGCACGATCGACGAGCTCGAGGACTGGCAGCTGGGCGGCGCGGAGTCGACCACGGCTTCGCACAGCCGGTCGGCGGAGGCCGAGGCGATCGATCGCATGCCGGCATCCGTCGTCAAGGACGCGCTGCAGGCGGTGCCGGAGGACTTCAGGCTGGCCGTCTACCTCGCCGACGTCGAGGGATTCGCCTACCAGGAGATCGCCGACATCATGAAGACCCCCATCGGCACCGTGATGAGCCGTCTGCACCGTGGCAGGCGGATGCTGCGGGAGCTGTTGGCCGACTACGCCGCAGAGCGGGGCATCGCCGCGGCTGACACGAGGAGCAGGAAATGAGCGACTGCGGCTGCGACAAGGCCCGTCAGGATCTGGAGGAGTACCTCCGCAACGAGGTGTGCAAGACCGAGCACACCGAGATCCGCGAGCATCTCGAGAACTGCCCGTCGTGCCGCGATGAGGCTCTGGTCGCGACCACGCTCACCGAGGTCGTGGCCCGCGCCTGCAAGGAGACCGCTCCGGAGGAGCTGCGCGATCAGGTGTTCGCGCGTCTCCGCGAGGTGCAGGCGAGCGCGCACTGATCTGATCGAGGCCGTGTCGACATCTGACCGCTTCGGCCGATCCCCGCGTCGGAACCCCCGGCTACGGTAGAGGCATGACCACCCTCGATGCCCGAGACGTCCC
Source organism: Microbacterium sp. NPDC057944 (assembly GCF_042887445.1). Taxonomy (NCBI): domain Bacteria; kingdom Bacillati; phylum Actinomycetota; class Actinomycetes; order Micrococcales; family Microbacteriaceae; genus Microbacterium; species Microbacterium sp. NPDC057944. The sequence continues at coordinate 955,780 of NZ_JBHVPJ010000002.1, read as the reverse complement.
GACCGAACCGATCTCCGCAGAACGACTCGCCGCCGCAGGGCTCGAGTACCGTCTCGTCGACTTCGCAGATGAGAGCGTCGCGAAGACCTATCAGCGCGCCGTGTCCCGCGGCTTCCTGGGCGGAGAGCCCACGGCCGAGGCGCTCGCGTACGGGAAGACCCCGTTCGAGACGCGGCGCAACACGGCGGTGTTCGACCCCGCCTCGCCGACGGCGGAGTTCCCCGTCGCGACCGTGAACTCCTGGGTCGCCCCGCTCACCGTGCCGGGCGGCTCCGAGATCGACATGTGGTCGATCAGCGTCGTCACGGTGGCCGCGACACACCGACGTCGTGGCATCGCCAGAGCGCTGCTCGAGGGGGAGCTCCGCGCCGCGGCGTCCGCGGGGGCGCCGATGGCCGGTCTCACCGTCTCCGAGGCGACGATCTACGGGCGCTATGGATTCGGCTCGGCCATCCCGATGTCGCGCTTCGAGGTCGACACGCGCCGTGCCGGCTGGGCGGGGCCATCTCCCGCAGGGCGCATCCAGTACCGCGAACGCGAGGAGCTCGCCGACGATCTCGGCGTCGTGCACGACCGCGTGCGGCGCACCCGTCCCGGCCAGGTCTCGGGCTGGCGCACGCGCTGGGAGGGCTTCGCAGGCGTGTCGCCGTCCGATTCCGAGCGCGACAAGGTCCGCGGCGTCCGCTACCTCGATGAGGGTGGCGCGGTCCGCGGCGTCCTCGTCTACACGCTCGGCGAGAAGGGCGGCACCTTCCGCTTCGGACTGCACGTGAGGATGCTCGTCGCGGAGACTCCGGATGCGACGGCCGCGCTCTGGCGGTTCGCCCTGCAGCACGACCTGGTCGACGAGGTCACCGCGGAACTGCGTCCCCTCGACGATCCTCTTCCCTGGCTGGTCGCGGACCCGCGCGGCGTCGTGCAGACGGTCCACGACCACGGCTGGCTGAGGATCCTCGACGTCGCAGCCGCGCTGTCGGCGCGGCGCTTCTCCGCGCCGCTCGACGTCGTGCTGCGCATCGAGGACGCACTGGGCTTCGCGTCGGGGGACTGGCGTCTTCGTGTCGCCGAGTCGGGAGTCGCGACCGTCGAGCCTGCGTCCGCCGCCGAGGTCGACGCGACGATGGACGTCGCCGTGCTGTCCACGCTGTACGCCGGGGGAGTGCGCGTCTCGACGCTCCACGGGGCGGGGCTGATCGCGGCCGATGCCGACGTCGCAGAGCGTCTGGATCGGGCCTTCGCTTCGTTCCCCGTGCCTGCTCTCGACATCTGGTACTGACCCCTCACGAGTGGTCCGCTCGCCGTCGATCCCTGTGATCGAGGGCGTGGCGGTCGCTCGCCGTCGTCAATCGGAAAGAATCTTCACAAAATAATTGGAAAGGTCTTTACCGGAAAGGACCTTTACTATAACCTCGCTTCGAGGGCGGATCCCCCTTCCGCTCTGCTCGACAAGCCAAAGAAGCCCTTGAGACGAGGTTCCCATGCACGACAACCGCTGGAGGAAAGCACTTCCTCTTGTCGCCGGCGCCGCCGCACTCGCCATCACCCTGGGCGGGTGCGCGCCGGCTGGATCCACCTCAGCCGGTGACCGCCCGCTGCGGATGTGGTCCGGATCGATGACGCCGATCACCAACAACTTCAACCCGTTCGCCGTCGACACCGCCACGCACATGACCTACGGTGCGATCTACGAGCCGCTGTTCTTCTTCAACCAGCTCTCGGCGGACGCACCCGTCGGATTGATCGGCGACTCGTACGAGTTCAACGAGGACGGCACCGTCCTCACCATCAAGATCAAGCCCGACCTCAAGTGGTCGGACGACAAGGACCTCACGTCAGAGGACGTCGCCTTCAGCCTGGGATACGCCTCCAACCTCGACCCCGACATGGTGTCGGCCGAGGCTCCGGACGCCACGACCGTCGTCGTGACGTACTCGACGCCCAAGTTCACCGCGACCTCCATGATCCTCGGATCGACGTGGATCATCCCGAAGCACATCTGGTCGGACATCACCGACTACATGACCGAGACCAACACGGACCCGGTCGGCTCAGGGCCGTACACGCTCAAGTCGTTCACCGACGCCGCCTACACCCTCGAGGCGAATCCGCTCTTCCGCGAGGGCGCGCCCGACGTCAAGGAGGTGCAGGACATCGGCATCGACTCGAACCAGTCGGCCGAGGACCTGCTCAAGACCGGCAAGCTCGACTGGGTCGGCCAGTTCATCGCGAACCCCGACGGCGTCACGTCGAATGGGCGGATCAGCACCATGAACCAGCAGCAGGACCCGACGGTGATCACCACCTGCTCCGACGTGTCCCTTGGCTGCGAGGGCGCCCAGACCGACCCCGCAGTGCGTCAGGCGCTGAACCTCGCCATCGACCGCAGCGCCATCACCTCGAAGGCCTTCGCGGGACTCGCCGGTGAGGCGTCCCCGAGCTTCGCGCTGCTTCCGCGCGACGAGAAGTGGCTCGGCGACCCCGAGCTCGCGACCAGCCCGCAGAAGCCCGACGCCGCATCGGCGGCGGAGATCCTCGAAGCGGCCGGCTACACGAAGGACAGCGACGGCTTCTACGGCAAGGACGGCACGCCGATCGAGCTCGACCTGTTCTCGCCGGACGGCTGGACCGACTACAACGACGCCGCGAAGCTGATCAGCTCTCAGGCCGCGAAGGCCGGAATCCGCGTGACCGCCCGCACCGTCTCGGAGACCGAGTACTGGAGCCAGGTCGCGAACGGCCAGTTCCAGCTCGCGCTGTACGGCCTCACCCAGTCGCTCGTCGCCGATCCCTTCTCGAACTACGACCAGTACTTCGCCACTCCCGCCACGGCCAAGGTCGGCGAGACGCCGACGAAGGGGCAGAACTACGCCCGTTACAGCAACGCGACGGTCGACGCCGCGGTGCTCCAGGCCGGAAGCACGCTCGACGAGGCGACGAAGCAGCAGGCCTACGCCACGATCCAGACCGAGATCGCGAAGGATCTGCCCTACATCCCCGTGGTGCTGAACGCCTCGCAGTCGTTCTTCAACACGGCGGACTTCACGGGCTGGCCGACCGAGAGCGACATGTTCGCGGCGCCGCTGCCGTACCTGTCCACGGCATCCGCGGTCATCCTGACGCACCTGCGTCCGGTCAAGAAGTAAGGCCGGTTCCATGGTTCGATCCTGCGAGAGGAGGACGGCGTGAAGTTCTGGATCCGCCGCATCGTGTTCTACGTCGTGACGCTCTGGGCAGCCGTCTCCCTCAACTTCCTGTTGCCCCGGATGCTTCCGGGCGACCCTGTCGCGATCATGCTGGGCAAGCTCCGCCGCGGCGGACGTCAGCTGTCGCAGGAGACGGTCGACGCCGTCACCGCTCTCCTCGGCGGTGACAAGGGATCGAGCCTGTGGGACCAATACATCGCCTACTGGGGCCGGATGCTGCACGGAGACCTCGGTGTCTCCCTGACCAAGTATCCGGTCCCGGTGAGCGACCTCATCGCCGCGGCGCTGCCGTGGACGGTGACGCTCGTCGGGGCGGCCACCGTCATCTCCTTCGTGCTCGGCATCATCGGGGGCGCATGGGTCGGATGGTTCCGCGGCACCTGGGTCGACCAGCTTGTGCCGATCACGACCTTCCTGCAGTCGATCCCGTACTTCTGGCTCGCCCTCGTGCTCGTCGCCGTGTTCTCGGTGCAGCTGGGGATACTGCCGATCATCGGCGCCTACGACGTCTTCGAGTACCCCGGAGGCCCCGAATGGAGCCTGCCGTTCTTCGGGAGCGTCTTCGTGCATGCGCTGCTCCCCGCCGCGACGATCGTCATCTCCTCGGTCGGCGGCTGGCTGCTCGGCATGCGCAACATGATGGTGCAGACCATGGCGGAGGACTACGTGCTCACGGCGGAGGCGAAGGGACTGCGTCCCTCCCGCATCCGCGGCGCCTACGCGGCCCGCAACGCGTCGATCCCCAGCCTCGCGGGCTTCGGGATCGCGCTGGGCTTCGTCGTCGCCGGCTCCATCGTGACCGAGCAGGTCTTCAGCTACCCGGGCATCGGCAAGCTGATGATCCAGTCGGTGCAGAGCCTCGACTACGCCCTCATGCAGGGAGTGTTCCTCGTGATCACCCTCACGGTGCTGGCGGCGAACTTCCTCATCGACCTTCTGTACGGCTTCATCGACCCGAGGGTGCGTCGCAATGGCTGATCTGATCGAGGCGCCCGTCGCCGACTCCACCCATGCCGTCGCGGTCTCCCGGGCGGACCGCCCGCGCCGCGTGTTCCCGAAGCTCTCGGGCAAGCTGCTCTCGGGCATCGTCATCATCGTCGCGATCGTCCTGTTCGGCCTGCTCGGGCCGCTCTTCACGGGAGACCCGAGGAACGCCGACTTCGATCCGCTGCTCCCGCCCAGCCTGGAGCATCCGTTCGGCACGACGAAGCTCGGCTACGACGTGCTCGCGCAGGTCGCCACGGGCACGCAGGGGTCGCTGTTCGTCGGCGTCGTCGCCGGCGTCGTGTCGCTCGTGCTCGCCCTCGTCTTCGGCGTGCTCGCCGGCTACTTCGGCGGCATCCTCGACGAGACGCTGATGCTGCTGACGAACATCATGCTCGTGATCCCCGGTCTGCCGCTCGTGATGGTCATCGCGGCCTACGTGCAGCACACCGAGGGCCTCGGGGCGCTCGCGCGCAGCTCGCTGCTCGTGGCCCTCGTGCTCGGGGTCACCGGGTGGGCAGGATCCGCCGTGGTGCTTCGGGGCACCGCACGCTCGCTGCGGACGCGCGACTACGTCGCCGCCGCTGTGGTCGCCGGGGAGCGGCCGATGCGCGTGATCTTCGTCGAGATCCTTCCCAACCTCGTGCCGCTGCTGGCGGCCCAGCTCATCTTCGGCGTCATCTTCGCAGTGCTGGGGGAGGCGGGTCTTTCCTATCTCGGTCTGGGGCCGACGGGATCGATCACGCTGGGGACCGTGCTCAACGACGCCCAGACGGGCCAGGCCGTCGGCAGCGGTGCGTGGTGGTGGTTCGTGCCGCCGGGCGCGATCATCGCCCTGATCGGCACCGGACTGTCGTTGATCAACTTCGCGATCGACGAGATCGTGAACCCGAAGCTGCGACTGGCCCCGGCCGCTGCGCGGCGTCAGCGCCGCGCACGCCGTTCCGGCCGCGGCATCGGCGGAGAGGGAGCTGTCGCATGAGTGTTCCGGTGCTGTCGGCGCGCAACGTGTCGATCGAGTACGAGGTCGATCCGCCGGTGCGGGCGGTGCGGGATGTGTCGCTCACGCTGAACCGCGGGGAGATCCTGGGGCTCGCGGGGGAGTCGGGGTGTGGCAAGACCACTCTCGCGTACGGACTGAACCGGCTGCTGAAGGCTCCGGCGCTGATGACGAGCGGCGAGATCGTGTTCCACGACCGCGACGGTCGCGACATCGACATCGTGGCACTCGACGGGGAGGGGCTCAGGGCGTTCCGGTGGGACAAGATCTCGATGGTGTTCCAGGGCGCGATGAACTCCCTGAACCCGGTGATCGACGTGCGGGCGCAGATCTTCGACATCTTCGACACGCATCGCCCGGGGATGGCGCGGCGGGACAAGCAGGCGCGCGCGGAGGAGCTGCTCACCCTGGTGGGTGTGGATCCCGCGCGTCTGACCTCCTTTCCGCACGAGCTGAGCGGCGGCATGCGGCAGCGCATGATGATCGCGATGGCTCTGGCGCTGGACCCGCAGGTGATGATCATGGACGAGCCGACGACGGCGCTGGACGTGGTCGTGCAGCGGGGCATCATCCGGGAGATCATGCGGCTGCGCGAGCGGCTGGGGTTCGCGGTGATCTTCATCACGCACGACCTGCCGATGCTGATCGAGATCAGCGATCGGATCGCGGTGATGCTGCAGGGGCAGATCGTGGAGGAGGGGACCGCGGAGGACATCTACCGGTCTCCGCAGCACGAGTACACGAAGCGGCTGCTGTCGAGCTTCCCGTCGCTGACGGGTGAGCGCGGGGACTTCGTGCGCACAGGCGCGAGCCAGGAGGGTGTCCGATGAGCGGGGAAGCGGTGGCGTCGCTGGAGGCGCGGAATCTCAGCAAGGACTTCCATCTGCGATCGGGGTTCCGCTCGACCGTCCTCCACGCGGTGAAGGACGTGTCGTTCACCGTCGAGGCCGGGCGGACCGTCGCTCTGGTGGGGGAGTCGGGATCGGGGAAGTCCACGATCGCGCGGATGCTGATGAAGCTGGAGACGCCGACGTCGGGGAGCATCCTGATCGACGGGGTCGAGACGCCCACCAGGGGACGGGCTCTGGCCGCGTACCGGTCGGACGTGCAGATGGTGTTCCAGGATCCGTTCGCATCGTTGAACCCGTTCCACACGATCGGTCACCACCTGGAGCGGCCGATCCGGCTGCACCACCCCGGTCTGTCGTCGGCGCAGGTGCGGGAGCGTGTGCTCGGGCTGCTGGATCGCGTGCGCCTGTCGCCCGCCGCGGACTACGTGGAGCGGCGCCCGCACGAGCTGTCGGGCGGGCAGCGGCAGCGCGTCGCGATCGCCCGCGCCCTCGCCCCCGGCGCCCGGTTCATCGTCGCGGATGAGCCGGTGAGCATGCTGGACGTGTCGATCCGGCTCGGAGTCCTCAACCTGCTCGCGGATCTGCAGCGGGAGGAGAACCTCGGCGTGCTGTACATCACGCACGACCTCGCGACGGCCCGCCACTTCAGCGACGAGATCATGGTGCTCTACAAGGGAGATGTCGTGGAACGCGGTCCCGCGGACGACGTGATCCTGCACCCTCAGCACGAGTACACCCGCACCCTCCTCGCCGCCGCCCCCGAACCCGACAACCTCGGTCGGCTCCGCGACGAGGTCCGCGCCGAGCTCGGCATCCACTAACACCGTTCGCACGGCCTGCCACCCCGCACGAGCGGGGAGGCGGATCCGGCGACCCGAACGACCATCCCGATCAGCGAAAGGAGCATCCATGTCACAGATCGACCCGGGCACCTCGTCCTGGTTGCGCACCAGGAACGACCGAGAAGCCCTTCGTCTGTTCCTCGAGCACGGCGCGCTCACACGCACGCGCCTCGGAGAGCTCTCGGGCATGTCGAAGCCGACGGCGACGCAGATGATCGCCCGTCTGGAGCGCGCCGACCTCGTCGCCCCGGTCGGCGAGGTCGCCGGCAGCAGAGGTCCGAGCGCCGTGAGCTGGGGCGTCCGCAACGACCGGATCAACGGAGTCGCCGTCAACATGCTCGACGACGGCATCCAGGCCGTTCTCGTCGATGCCCTCGGCACACCGCATCCGATCATCGAGCTGCCGGTCCACGGCGTGGAGCGGTCGCCGGAGAGCGATGTCGGCCGGGCCATCGAGGCGGCGTGCGCGGCGTCCGGCGCCGAACGGAGCACGGTCGAGGCCGTGACCGTCGGACTGCAGGCCGCCGTCAGCAGCGGCTCCGACACGCTGTCCCTGACCGATACGCTGCCCGGCTGGCCGTCGGAGGGGTCCCGAGAACGGATCGAATCGAGCCTCGGCGTGTCGGCGACCCTGGAGAACGACGTCAATCTCGCCACCATGGCCGAGCGGGCCTTCGGGGTCGCTCAGGATGCCGGCAGCTTCGCTCTCCTCTGGATCGGCGTCGGACTCGGCATCGGGGTCGACCTCGGTGGCTCCATCCATCGGGGCGCTCATGGCGGAGCCGGTGAGATCGGCTACCTGACCGTGGCCGGCAGACCAGGGGAGCCGGGTGCCGTGACCACAGCCCTGCTCGGCTCCGCGTACGTCATGAACCTCGCCGGAGCGCCGTCGACGGCACGCTATCCGCAGGGCGTCGCCGCGATCGCAGCGGACGAGCGGGCACTGCGGGAGATCGCCGCGCGCATAGCCGTGACCATCGAGCCCGTGCTCGCTGTGCTCGATCCGCAGCTCGTCGTGCTGGGCGGTCCGACCTCGCTCGCGGGCGGGGATCGCCTCGCCGAGCTCGTCGGCGAGATCGTCCTCAGCGAGGAGCGGCCGACTCCCTCCGTCCGACTCAGCACGACCGGCGACAGCGCCGTTCTCGCCGGAGCCCGGCGTCTGCTCGTCGAGCAGATCCGCAGCCGGCTCGAAGACCGAATCCCCACACAGTGACCCGCACGGGCGCACAGAAGAAAGCACAAGGAGAGCAGATGAAACTCGCCATCGTCGGCGGTGGATCGACTTACACCCCGGAGCTGATCGACGGCTTCATCCGACTTCAGAGGGAACTGCCCATCGAGGAGCTCGTGCTCGTCGACACCGACCGCACGAGGCTCGAGCTCGTCGGAGGCATGTCACGTCGCATGCTGCTCCGAGGAGGACACCCTGCCCGCCTCACGACGACGGACGACCTCGTCGCGGGCGTGTCCGACGCGGATGCCGTGCTGATCCAGCTGCGCGTCGGGGGCCAGGATGCCCGTGAGCAGGACGAGTCCTGGCCGCACGACGTGGACTGCATCGGCCAGGAGACGACAGGCCCCGGGGGACTCGCGAAGGCGCTGCGCACGGTTCCGATCGTGCTGCGGATCGCCGAGGTCGTCCGCACGCACGCGAAGCCCGACGCCTGGATCGTCGACTTCACGAACCCGGTGGGCATCGTCACCCGTGCGCTGCTCCAGGCGGGGCACCGCGCCGTCGGTCTGTGCAACGTGGCCATCGGCTTCCAGCGCCGTTTCGCCTCGGAGGCCGGGGTCGCCCCCGACCGTGTCGCTCTCGCGCACGTCGGGCTGAACCACCTCACCTGGGAGCGCGGAGTGTTCGTCGACGGCGTCGACATGCTGCCGAATGCGCTCGAGACGCGTCTGGGCGAGCTCGCAGAGGACGTCGAGCTCGCACCCGCGCTGCTCTCGCAGCTCGGCGTCATCCCCTCGTACTATCTGCGCTACTACTACGCGCACGACGAGGTGCTGCACGAACAGCTGCACGCGTCCACCAGGGCGCAGGAGGTGCGCGCGATCGAACAGGAGCTGCTGGGCATCTACGCCGACGACGCCGTCGACACCAAGCCCGAGATCCTGGAGAAGCGCGGCGGCGCGTTCTACTCGGAGGCGGCGATCGAGCTGCTCATCGCGATCCGCGGTGGCACCGAGCTGCCGAGGGTCGTCAATCTCCGGAACGACGGCGTGCTGCCCTTCCTCCCCGACGACCATGTGATCGAGGTGCCAGCCAGGCACATCGAGGGACGATTCGTCGCCGAGCCGGTCGCCCCGCTTCCCGACGACATCAGCGGACTGATCAGCGCCGTCGCGGGGTACGAGCGCCTCGCCCTCGACGCCGCGGTCCACGGGGGCCGCGATCGAGTGCTCCGCGCGATGCGCGCGCACCCGCTGGTCCTGCAGCACGACAGAGCGGAGAAGCTCACCGATCTGCTGCTGGCGGCGAACTCCCGGTTCCTGGAGTGGGCGTGACCGCGGCATCCGATCTGGTCCTCGCCGTCGACGGAGGAGGCTCCAAGACGGATGTCGTGCTGCTCGACGTGTCCGGCGCCGTGATCGCCTGGGAGCGCGGCCACGGCTCGAGTCCGCAGCTCGAAGGCCTCCACGAGTCCGTGAGGATCATCGACGAGCTCGTCGTGAAGGCCCTCGGCGATCGAGATCCGCAGCGGCTCGTCCATGTCGGCCTGTACCTCTCCGGGCTCGACCTGACCGATGAGATCGAGGCCTTCCGGTCGGCGATCGCCCCTCTGCCTTGGGCGGCGGGCTCGGTCATCGCCGAGAACGACCTGCACGCCCTGTTGAGGGCGGGCACCGACTCGGGCGACGCGGTCGCGGTGATCTGCGGGACGGGTATGAACGCGATCGGGGTGCGGGCGGACGGCGCCGCGGTGCGGTTCCCCGCGCTGGGCCCGCTGTCCGGCGACTGGGGCGGCGGGAGCGAGCTGGGCGACGCCGTGGTGTGGCATGCGGCACGCGCCGAAGACGGACGCGGGCCCGCGACCGCGCTGCTTCCGCTGCTGCTCGACGCGGTCGATGCGCCGAGCGTGAGCGCGCTGATCGAGGACGTCCACCTCGGCCGCCGGGCCGACGAGGGCTTCGCCCGACTGGCGCCGCTCATCTTCCAGGCCGCTCACACCGGCGACGCCGTGGCCCGCTCCGTCGTGCAGCGTCAAGCGGAGGAGGTCGTCGCGTACGTGGCCGCGTGCATCGACCGGCTCGGACTCCTCGATGCCGACGTCCCCGTCGTCTTCGGCGGAGGCGTCGCGAGAGCGCGCGACCCGCTCCTGCTGGCGGGCATCACCGAAGGGCTCGCCGCGCGGGTCCCGTTCGCGAGACTGTCGATCGTCGACGCCCCGCCGGTGCTCGGAGCCGCCCTGCTCGCCCTCGGCGACGCGGGAGCGGATGCCGCAGCACTCGCACGGGCGAGCACCGGACTCAGCACGGACGAGCGCTTCGCGCAGCGGATGCCGGCTACGGCATCCCTCCGCTGAATCCGGAGAGAGACGCGAAAGGGCGCCCCGACCGACGTCGGGGCGCCCTTCTCACATGCTCAGACGGTGAGCGCCTCGCGGATCAGTGTCGCCTGCTCGGCCGCGTGGACCTTCGACGAGCCGGTCGCGGGGGAGGCCGACGCCGCGCGGGCGACCGGGCGGAACGTGCGGTCTCCGGGGACGTCGGCGAAGGCCAGAGCCAGGAACGGCCAGGCTCCCTGGTTCTCCGGCTCCTCCTGCACCCACACCAGCTCGGCGTTCGGGTAGGAGTCGGTGATCGCCTTCAGCTCGTCGATCGGGGTCGGGTACAGCTGCTCGAGACGGACGAGCGCGACCTCCGGGTTCGGGTTCTTCTCGAGGTCGGCGCGGAGGTCCCAGTGGACCTTGCCCGAGTGCACGAGCACCCGCTTGACAGCACTGCGGTCGAGACCGCGGTCGTCGTCGATGACCGGCTCGAAGCGCCCGCTGGTGAACGCCTCGACGGGGCTGGTGGCGCCGCGCAGACGCAGCATCGCCTTCGGCGTGAACACGATCAGCGGCTTGCGCGGACGTGCGTAGGCCTGACGGCGCAGCAGGTGGAAGTGCGAGGCGGGGGTCGACGGGCGGGCTACGATCATGTTCTCCTGCGCGCACAGCTGCAGGAAGCGCTCGATGCGCGCCGACGAGTGGTCGGGTCCCTGGCCCTCGTAGCCGTGCGGGAGCAGCAGGGTCACACTGGACTGCTGGCCCCACTTCTGCTCCGCGGCGGAGATGTACTCGTCGATGACGGACTGGGCGCCGTTGACGAAGTCGCCGAACTGCGCCTCCCACAGCACGAGCGCCTCGGGCGCCTCGACGGAGTAGCCGTACTCGAAGCCGAGGGCGGCGTACTCGCTGAGCAGCGAGTCGTAGACGAAGAAGCGGCCCTGGGCGTCGGAGAGGTTCGACAGCGGCAGCCACTCCTGGCCGTTCGCGCGGTCGTGCAAGGTCGCGTGGCGCTGCACGAACGTGCCGCGACGGGAGTCCTGACCAGCGAGACGCACCGGAGTGCCCTCCACGAGCAGGGAGCCGAAGGCGAGCAGTTCGCCGAAGCCCCAGTCGATGCCGCCGTTGCGGCTCATGTCGAGACGCTTGTCGAGCAGCTGCTGGATCTTCGGGTGCACCGTGAAGCCCTCGGGCTTGTTCACGAAGGCATCGCCGATGAGCTGGATGACCTCCTTCGCGACGCCGGTGACCTCGGGCGCGCCGATCTGCTCGTCGACGGGCAGCAGGTCGGGGGCGATCGGGGTCGCACCGGTCTCGGCGGCGTGCGTCTCGGCGAACGCGATCTCCAGACGGTTCTGGAAGTCGGCCTTCGCCTGGTCGTACTCCTCCTCGGTGATGTCGCCGCGTCCGACGAGGGACTCGGTGTAGAGCTTGCGCACCGAGCGCTTCGCCTGGATGAGGTCGGTCATCAGCGGCTGCGTCATCGAGGGGTCGTCTCCCTCGTTGTGGCCGCGGCGGCGGTAGCAGACCAGGTCGATGACGACGTCGCGGTGGAACCGCTCGCGGTACTCGAACGCCAGCTGTGCGACGTGGATGACGGCCTCGGGGTCGTCGCCGTTCACGTGGAAGACCGGCGCCTGGATCGTCTTGGCGACGTCGGTGGAGTACACCGACGTGCGGCCGTCGTTCGGTGTCGTGGTGAAGCCGACCTGGTTGTTCACGACGACGTGGATGGTGCCGCCCGTGCGGTAGCCGCGCAGCTGCGACATCTGCAGCGTCTCGACGACGACGCCCTGTCCGGCGAACGCGGCGTCGCCGTGCACGAGGATCGGCAGCCAGGTGAAGGTGCCGATGGGCTTGCGGTCCTGCTTCGCGCGGGTGATGCCCTCGAGCACTCCGTCCACGGTCTCCAGGTGCGAGGGGTTCGCCGCGAGGTAGACGGGCAGCTGAGCGCCGTCCTCGGCGATGAAGGTGCCCTCGGTGCCGAGGTGGTACTTCACGTCGCCGGAGCCGCGCTGGTTGCCCGGGGTCTGGTGTCCCTCGAACTCCTGGAACACTTGGCCGTAGGTCTTGCCGGCGATGTTGGTGAGGACGTTCAGGCGGCCGCGGTGGGCCATGCCGATCGCTGCACCCTCGAGTCCCGCGTTCGCGGCGCCCTGGAGGATCTCGTCGAGCAGGGGGACGAGGGACTCGCCGCCCTCGAGGGAGAAGCGCTTCTGGCCGACGAACTTGGTCTGCAGGAAGGTCTCGAACGCCTCGGCCTCGTTGAGCTTGCGGAGGACGCGGAGCTGCTCGTCGTGACCGGGCTTCTGGTACTTGACCTCCACCTTCTCCTGGAACCAGCGGCGCTGCTCCGGGTCCTGGATGTGCATGTACTCGATGCCCAGCGTGCGGCAGTACGAGTCGCGCAGCACGCCGAGGATGTCGCGCAGCTTCGCGATGCGACGTCCGCCGAATCCGCCGGTGACGAACTCGCGGTCGAGGTCCCAGAAGGTGAGACCGTGGTTCTCGATCTCGAGGTCGGGGTGCGAGCGCTGCACGTACTCGAGGGGGTCGATGTCGGCCATCAGGTGTCCGCGGACGCGGAACGAGTTGATGAGCTCCTGCACGCGAGCCTGCTTGTCGACGCGCTCGGCGAGGTCCACCGCGATGTCGGCGTTCCAGCGGATCGGCGCGTAGGGGATGCGCAGGGCGGCGAAGATGTCGTCGTAGAAGCCGCGCTGCCCGATGAGCAGCTCGTGCACCTTCTTCAGGAACTCGCCGGATCCGGCACCCTGGATCACGCGGTGGTCGTAGGTGCTGGTGAGGGTGATCGTCTTGCCGATCGCCAGCTCGTTCAGCGTCTTGTCGCTCGCGCCCTGGAACTCGGCCGGGTACTCGAGCGCGCCGGCGCCGATGATGCAGCCCTGGCCCTTCATCAGACGCGGCACGGAGTGCACGGTGCCGATGCCGCCGGGGTTCGTGAGCGAGACCGTCGTGCCCTGGAAGTCGGCGGCGGTGAGCTTGTTGTTGCGAGCGCGGGTGACGAGGTCCTCGTACGCGACGAGGTACTCGCTGAACGTCATCGTGTCGGCGCGCTTGATGCTCGGCACCATGAGGGCGCGGGTGCCGTCGGGCTTGGGGAGGTCGATCGCGATGCCGAGGTTGACGTGCGCGGGGGCGACGACCGAGGGCTTGCCGTCGATCTCGGCGTAGAAGACGTTCTGGCTGCGGAACTCGTCGAGCGTGCGGATGAGCGCCCAGCCGATGAGGTGCGTGAAGCTGATCTTGCCGCCGCGGGTGCGAGCCATGTGGTTGTTGATGACGATGCGGTTGTCGATCATCAGCTTCGCGGGAACGGTGCGGACGCTGGTGGCGGTCGGAACCGTGAGCGACTCGTCCATGTTCGCGGCGAGGGTCTTGGGTAGTCCGCGCAGCGGGGTGACCTTGTCCTCTTCGGCCGCGTCGGCTGCCGCCTCCTTCGCCTCGGGCTTCGGCGCCTGGGCGGGGATCGGGGCGGCTGCTGCGGGCTTGGCCGTGGTGCGTGCGACGGGCTGCGCTCCGATGACGGGGATCGGAGCCGTCACGGGGTGCGCGGGCTGAGCGGGCTGAGGAGGTGCGACTGCGGCGGTGCCGGTCGCGGCATCCGACTGGTACTTCTCCAGGATCGGCCACCACTCCTTGTCGACGGAGTCGCGGTTCACCTTGAACTGCTCGTAGAGCTCTTCGACGAGCCAGGAATTGGCTCCGAACCCCCCGTCGCCCCCGACGCCGGTCACCTGGTTCGACACGCTCGATCGCCCTCTTTCATCGCTGAATCTCAACGTGTGCTCACAAGGACGCAGGATGCGCCCGGGTCTGCACACTCTCGACCCACAAGCCTAACGTGTTTCCCCCGGGGATTCGTCGTCGCGGCGCGCCAAGATGCCGATGATCTCGGTACCGTGGAGTCATGGAGTTCGCAGGCAAGCAGCCCACCGTCGATCTGACCTATTCGGACGTGTTCCTCGTGCCGCGCCGATCCGGCGTGACGAGCCGTCTGCAGGTCGATCTCGCCCCGAACGACGGCACCCCGGCGACGCTGCCGCTGGTCGCCTCGAACATGAACTCCGTGACGGGGCCGCGGCTCGCCGCGGTGCTCGCGCGACGCGGTGGGCTCGGGGTGCTTCCGCAGGACATGCCGCTGCAGGATCTGGATGCCGCGATCCGCGACGTCAAGGACCAGCCGGTGCTCTGGGACACGCCCCTCGTGCTCCCGCCGACGGCATCCGTCTCCGAGGCGCTCCGACTGCTCCCCGCGACCGCGGGGCACGGCATCGTCGTGGCGAAGGGGACGGCCCCCTACACGGTCGAGCAGATCCTCGGCATCCTGCCCGCCGCACGCCTTGCGACCGCGCTGACGGATGCTCAGCTCGGGGATCTCGTGCACACGGGCACGCCCTCGCTCGACGCGGACGACATCGGCTCCGAGCGGCACGCGTTCGACGTGATCACCGATGCCGGTGTCGAGATGGTGACGATCGTCCGCCACGGACACCTGGTCGGCACCCTCAGCGCTCGCAGCGCGCTGCGGTCGACCCTGTACCGCCCCGCCCTCGACGCGGACGGCCGTCTCGCGGTCGCCGCGGCCGTCGGCATCAACGGCGACGTGGCGTCCAAGGCCCGTGCGCTGGCCGCGGCCGGTGTGGACGTGCTCGTCGTCGACACCGCGCACGGGCACCAGGAGGGGATGCTGCGCGCGCTGCGCGAGGTGTCGTCGCTCGACCTCGGACTGCCGATCGTCGCCGGCAACATCGTCACCGCCGACGGCGTGCGCGACCTGGTCGACGCCGGAGCGACGATCCTGAAGGTCGGGGTCGGCCCCGGCGCGATGTGCACGACGCGCATGATGACCGCCGTCGGGCGTCCGCAGTTCTCCGCCGTGCTCGAGACCGCGGAAGCAGCGCGGTCGCTCGGCGCCCATGTCTGGGCCGACGGGGGAGTGCGATACCCGCGCGATGTGGCGCTGGCGCTCGCCGCGGGGGCCGCATCGGTCATGGTCGGCTCCTGGTTCGCCGGCACGATCGAGGCGCCGGGTGAGCTGCAGCACGATGCGGACGGACGGATCTTCAAGGAGTCCTGGGGCATGGCGTCGACCAAGGCCGTCCAGGCCCGATTCGGTCGGCTGGACGCCTATGAGCGCGCGCGCAAGGAGCTCTTCGCCGAGGGCATCTCCTCGTCGAAGATCTACCTCGACCCGCTGCGTCCGGGCGTCGAGGATCTGCTCGACATGATCACCTCCGGCGTCCGCTCCTCGTTCACCTACGCCGGTGCGTCGTCTGTGCCGGAGTTCCATGACCGCGCGCTCGTGGGTCTTCAGTCGGCGGCCGGCTACGAAGAGGGCAAGGCCCTGCCCGTCAGCTGGTAGTCGCGCCGCGAGAACCCCCGTCGCGCGGGGTGCTGCGCCCGAGCCGCACTCGGTCGTGTGAGGTCTTGCACCGGGCGCGCTGACGCTTCGATGCTCGCGCTGCCCTTTCGGCGTAGGTGCTGCCCTGTCGGCGTACGTGCTCTCGTTTCGGCGGTCGCGCGGTCCTTCGCTGAACGCGCTACAGACACTGCGGCAGCGCGTACAGCGAAGGGCAGCGCGTGCGGCGAAAGACAGCGTGTGCGGCGAAGGGCAGCGTGTGCGGTGAAGAGAACGTGGGCGGCAAGGGGCAGCGCGTGTGGGAAGGAGCAGCGCGAAGTTGCGGGGGTCCGCGGATGCCGGCAGCGCACTGTTCGCTCACAATCGAGCGTGTGCGGAGTCCGAACCGAGATGCCTGTGGAAGATTCCGATCGCGGTTCTCCGCATGACAGCCTTCGATGATGACACCGCGCACAGAGCATCCGATTCCGATACATCGACTCCGCGAACAGGGAGTGGGGCAGGCCAACGACCGGCGGCTTCGCACCGCGGTCGCCAGCGGCAGATTCCATCGGGTCGTCGCAGGAAGCTACGCGCGACAGGACGAGTGGAACGCTCTCACTGCGATGGACCGGCATCTGGTGCGAGTGTTCGAGGTGGCTGATCGGGCACGCTCGCCCCTCGTCATTACCCACAGCTCCGCGGCGGCGGTGCACGGCATGGATCGCATCGGTCCCTGGCCGGTCGCGGTGACGGTGCGCATCCCGAAGACGACCGGCGGTCGATCCTCGGGTGCCGTCCGCCGATTCGCGCTCGGCTTTGACGGAGTGGAACTCCTCGAATGGCGCGGGCATCTGGTGACCTCGCCCGCGCAGACCGCGCTCGATCTCGCCGCGTCGTCCGACTTCACCTCAGGGGTGATCGCTGTCGACCAGGCGTTGTGGGCGCGGCGAGTCGGAGGTCCACTCGCACGGATGGAGGAACTGCACGGGCTGATCGACGGCAACTGGCGCCGTGGTTTCGCTCGTGTCCCCGGAGCGGTCGAGTTCGGCACGCACCTTTCGGACTCCGTTCGGGAATCAGAGGGGCGGGTGCTGCTCGACCGGCTGGGATTCCCGGCGCCTGTCCTGCAGAAGGTGTTCCGGCTTCCCGGAGGGGGAACCGCTCGACCCGACTACTACTTCGAACAGTTCGATCACGCCGCAGAGTTCGACGGAACCGGCAAGTACTTCGAACCGAACATCCTCGAAGGACGGACGCCACGGCAGGCGCTGCTGGAGGAGAAGGATCGAGCGGACGCGCTGCGCAGGCAGGTGTCGGCGCTGTCGAGATGGCGGACTCCGGCCCACCGGGATCCGGCGCTGCTCTACGACATCCTCACAGGCGACGGGCTTCCGTCCACGCTGCCGCGACCGCGCGCCCCACATCGTTCATGACCCGATGCCACGCTCAGATTGCGCTGCTCTTCTCTGCACGCGCCGCCGAAGCTTCTGCCGCATGTGCAGCGAAGAGCAGCGCAATCTGCGGAAGGACTGCTCCTGCAGAGAGGAACAGCGCGACGAGGAAGGCGTCGGACGGGGATGCCGTGCGCCGGAGGCAAGAGAGTCGGCGCGAGAGCCTCAGACAAGAGGGCCGTCACGGGCGCGCCTGACCCTCAGCCGGATTCTGTACAATCGTGCTCACCATGGACGACCCTCCCAGTTGCAGTACATCGCCCCACCGCCCGCCTCTCGATAGCGAGAGGAACCTCTGATGGATTACATCCTGTTGGGCGTGGGGCTCCTGCTCACAGTCGGGACCGGCCTGTTCGTCGCGAGCGAGTTCGCGCTGGTCAACCTCGACCGTGCCGAACTCGAAGCGCGTCAGGCTCGCGGCGAGACCCGGCTCTCCCTCACGATCCGTGCGCTCAGGCACACGTCGACGCACCTGTCGGCGGCGCAGCTCGGCATCACGCTGACGACGCTCCTGACCGGATACACGATGGAGCCTGCGCTGTCGAACCTCCTGCGTCCGACCTTCGTCGCGTGGAGCATCCCGGAGGCGGCGATCGCGCCGATCTCGACCGTCGTGGCGATGGTCGTGGCGACCTCGCTGTCGATGATCCTCGGCGAGCTGGTCCCCAAGAACTTCGCCCTCGCGCTGCCGCTGGCGACGGCGAAGATGGTCATCCCCTTCCAGGTGGCGTTCACGACCGTGTTCAAGCCGGCCGTGGTCGTGCTCAACGGGAGCGCGAACGGCGTGCTGCGCAGCATGGGCGTCGAGCCCAAGGAGGAGCTCTCCGGCGCCAGGACCGCCGAGGAGCTCTCCTCGCTCGTCCGCCGTTCCGCCATGGCCGGTCTGCTCGAAGAGGACACCGCGACGCTGCTCGACCGCACTCTGACCTTCGCGCGGCTCACCGCCGCCGACGTCATGACGGCACGACCCAGCATGCACGCGATCGCCGCGGGCGATTCGGCCGATGACGTCATCCAGCTCGCTCGGCGCACCGGGCACAGCCGCTTCCCCGTGTACGACGACGACCTCGACGACATCACCGGCGTGGTCCACCTGAAGGCCGCCATCTCGGTGCCGCGCGACCGACGCTCCGAGGTGCCGGTGGGCGCGCTCGCCACCGAGCCGCTGCGCGTGCCGGAGACGGTGCACATCGACGGCCTCATCTCCGAGCTGCGGGCCCGCGGCTATCAGCTCGCCGTCGTCGTCGACGAGTACGGCGGCACGGCGGGTCTGGTCACCCTCGAGGACCTCATCGAGGAGATCGTCGGCGAGGTGTCCGACGAGCACGATCGCACCCGCGCGGGCGTCATCGTCGGACGGGACGGCGTGACGTTCCCCGGCGAACTGCGACCGGACGAGCTGCGCAGCCGTGCGGGCGTCGAGGTGCCGGAGGGCGATGTCTACGACACCGTCGCCGGCTACGTCATGAGCGTCCTCGAGCGCGTGCCCGCGGTGGGCGACGAGGTGCCTCTCGAATCGGGTGTGCTCCAGGTCGTGCGCATGGACGGTCGCCGTGTCGACCGCATCCGCTACGTCCCGAGATCCGAGGACGCGGATGAGGAGGTGACCCGATGAGCGATTGGGCGGGAATCGTCTGGCTCGTGGTGCTGCTCATCGGCAACGCTTTCTTCGTCGGCGCCGAGTTCGCCGTCATCTCGGCTCGTCGTTCGCAGATCGAGCCGCGCGCGGAGCAGGGCTCCCGCTCGGCCAAGACGGCGCTGTACGCGATGGAGCACGCGACGCTCATGCTCGCGACGTCCCAGCTCGGCATCACGATCTGCTCGCTGCTGATCCTTAACGTCTCCGAGCCGGCGATCCACCATCTGCTCGCTGCTCCGCTGCACGCGTTCGGGTGGACGGATGCCGTCGTCGACGCCGTGTCCTTCACGATCACGCTGCTGATCGTGTCGTTCCTGCACGTGGTGTTCGGCGAGATGGTGCCGAAGAACCTCGCGTTCTCGCTGCCGGACCGCGCCGTGCTGCTGCTCGCCCCGCCGCTGGTCTGGGTGTCGAAGATCTTCATGCCGGTCATCTGGGTGCTCAACGCCGCCGCGAACGGCGTGCTGCGGCTGTTCCGTGTGGAGCCGAAGAACGAAGCCGCATCGACGTTCACCCTGGGCGAGGTGGCGACGATCGTCGACCAGTCCCGCCGCGAGGGCGTGCTGGCCGACTCGGCGGGCACCGTGGCGGCCGCCGTTGAGTTCACCGACAAGAAGGCGCGTGACGTCGCCGTGCCGCTGAGCGATCTGGTGACGCTGCCGCAGTCGACGACGCCCGACGACATCGAGAAGGCGGTCGCCCGCTACGGGTTCTCCCGCTACGTGATCGTCGACGCCGAGGACACCCCGATCGGGTACGTCCATCTCAAGGACATCCTGCGTGCGTCCGAGGGGCCGAACGCCGAGGTGAGGATGGCCGAGCCGCTGCCGGCGAAGCGCATCCACCACATGGTGCCGGTGCAGGAGGACACGGATCTCGAGGATGCGCTCGCCGTGATGCGCCGCGCCGGACGCCACCTGGCGAAGGTGCGGAACGCGGAGGGCGAGACCACCGCCGTGCTGTTCCTCGAGGACATCCTCGAGGAACTCGTCGGCGAGGTCCAGGACGCGACCAGGAGGGTGCGCGGTCACTGACCGCGCGCCCTCCGGGGCTCAGCGCCAGCGGGCGCGCTCGTACTGCGGCGGCCAGGTCGTCTGCGCGTCGAGCTCGTGCGCGGCGCGGAGCCCGAAGTGCGGATCGCGCAGCCACTCCCGGCCGGCGAAGATCGCATCGGCCGCACCGTCGACGAGCACCTGCTCCGCCTGCTCGGCCGCGGTGATCAGTCCGACCGCCGAGACGGGGACCCTCCCGCCTCGGCGCACGGTCTCGGCCAGCGCGACCTGGTAGCCGGGGAAGACGTCGATCCGCTGATGAGCGACGAGCCCGCCGCTGGAGACGTCGATGAGGTCGGCGCCGTGCTCGGAGGACCACGTGCCGACGGTCGTCGCCTCCTCGGCGGTGAAGCCTCCGTCGGCGTGGTCGGTCGCCGAGATCCGCACGAACACGGGCACGTCGGCCCCCGCCTCGGCGCGGACGGCGTCGATGACGCGGAGCAGTAGTCTGGCCCTGTTCTCCAGCGAGCCGCCGTACTCGTCCTCCCGGAGGTTCGAGAGGGGGGAGAGGAACTGGTGCAGCAGGTAGCCGTGCGCGCCGTGGATCTCGAGCACGTCGAACCCGGCGTCGAGCGCGCGACGAGCGGATGCCGCGAAGGCCTCGACCACCGCGTCGATCCCGGCGCCATCCAGAGCGCGGGGCTCGGCGAAGCCGTCGAAGGCCACCGCGGAGGGCGCGACAGTGGTCCAGCCTCCCTCCGCGGCGGGCACCGAACCGCGCTCCGCGGCCCACGGCCACCACGTCGACGCCTTGCGTCCGGCGTGGGCGAGCTGGATTCCGGCGGCGGCGCCGCGGTCGTGGATCGCCTGCACGATCGGCGCCCACGCATCGCGCTGCTCGTCGTTCCACAGGCCGGCGTCGCGCGGCGAGATCCGACCCTCGGGGACGACCGACGTCGCCTCGGCGATGATGAGTCCGGCCCCGCCGGACGCGAACTGGGCGAGGTGCGTGTGGTGCCACTCCTGCACGACGCCGTCGACCGCGCTGTACATGCACATGGGTGAGACCCAGAGCCGGTTGCGGAGGGTGACGGATCGGACGCTCAGGGGAGAGAAGAGGATGCTCACTCCTCCGACGCTAGCCGCTGCGGGAGGTACCGAGGGTCGTCGCACTAACGTGGAGTCATGGTCGATGTCCGAGAGTGGTCGCGGAGCGATACCGCGCGCTTCCTGAGGGCGCCCTCGGACGCCGACGACAAGTACTCGCGCGGCGTCGTCGCCCTGCGCACGGGGTCGGACGCCTACCCTGGCGCGGCCGTGCTGGGCGTCGAGGCTGCGTGGCGGGCGGGGGCCGGCTTCGTGCGGTACGTCGGTTCGGGCCGGGCGGCGGATGCCGTGCTCGCGCGCCGCCCGGAGACGGTGATCGCCCAGGATGCCGGTCGTTCGCGCGTGGGCGCGTGGGTGATCGGGTCCGGCACCGATGCCGCTCTGCGCACCGAGGAGGAGACGACCGCGCTGCGGGAGATCCTCGCGGACGCCGCGCCCGTCGTGGTCGACGCGGGTGCTCTCGATCTCGCTCTCGGCGCGGCGGCGCCCTTCGTGGTCACCCCGCACGCGGGGGAGTTCGCGCGTCTTCGGGAGAGTCTGCGGCTGCGCCCGGCAGATCAGAGCCCTGAATCGGCGGCCGCCGAGGTCGCCGCGGCGCTCGGTGGCACCGTGCTGCTCAAAGGCGCCCGCACGCTCGTCGCCGATCGCGACGGGGTCGTCCTGAGCGTCCGCGAGAGCACCGGCTGGCTCGCCACGGCGGGCACCGGCGACGTCCTCGCGGGGGTCATCGGCGCACTGCTCGCCGCGTGTCCTGAGGCTCCGGTCGCGGAGATCGCCGCCGCCGGCGCCTGGCTGCACGGCCGCGCGGGCAGGCTCGCCGCGGGAGTCATCGGCACGGAGGTGGCCGGTCAGGGGCACCCGATCGTCGCCCTGGACGTCGCCGCCGCGCTTCCTCGTGCGATCGGGGACCTGCTCTCGTGAATCGCTCCGGGGACGTCCGGCTGGTCGGGCTCTGGACGGCCTTCCTGCTCGTGCACCTGTTCACGGTCGTCGTGGGCTGGGTGTACCCGAGCCAGCCCATGGGCGACGTGGTGCTCGTGTACGAGCCGTGGGCGGCATCCGCCCTGTCGGGTGGACCGATCGTGGGCGTCACGGAGACCTGGGTGTATCCGCAGCTCGCGCTCCTGCCCATGCTGCTGGCCAAGGCGCTGTCGCTGCCGCTCATCCCGGCTCTCGGCGCATCGAGCGCCTATCTCCTCGCGTGGGCGGCGATGGTGACGGCCCTCGACGCGATCGCCTTCGGCGTGCTGCTCGGGCGCTCTCCGGCACGACCGCGCCGCATCGCCGCGTGGTTCTGGATCCTGGCCCTGCTCCTTCTCGGCCCCATCGCGCTGTACCGCATCGATGCCGTGACCGTGCCGCTCGTGGTGATCGCCGGGCTCTGGCTCACCCGTCGCCCCGCGCTCGCCGCCGCGCTGCTGACGGTCGGCGCGTGGATCAAGATCTGGCCGGGAGCCCTGCTGCTCGCGGCCGTCGTGGCGTTCAGGGCGCGGGTGCGGATGCTCCTCGCCGCAGCATCCGTCACCGCCGCGGTGATCGTCGCGCTGTACCTGCTCGGCGCCGGGCAGGAGATCCTCGGGTTCCTCACCGAGCAGACGGGCCGCGGCCTGCAGATCGAGGCGGTGGCGGCGACGCCGTTCCTCTGGCTCGCCGTCGCCGGATCGGCGCGCATCGAGTACAGCTACGACATCCTCACGTTCCAGATCTCGGCGCAGGGGGCGGATGCCGTCGGCGCCGCGCTCACCCCGCTGATGGCGCTCGTCGTCCTCGTCATCGCCGCGATCGGCGCCGTCAAGGCCATACGCGGGGCGGATTTCTCCCGGCTGTTCCCGCCGCTCGCGCTGTCGCTGGCGACGACGCTGATCGTGATGAACAAGGTGGGGTCTCCGCAGTTCCAGACCTGGCTGCTCGCGCCGGTCATCCTCTGGCTCGTGCTCGATCGCGTCAGAGCGAAGGCCCCAGCGGGGGTCGTGCTGACTCTCGCGTTGCTGACCTGCCTCGTGTACCCGCTGAACTACGACGCCCTGCTGCGCGCAGAGCTGCTGCCCGTCATCGTGCTGTCGCTGCGCAACGTCCTCCTCGTCGTCCTCCTCGTCCTCGGCATCCGCGCGCTGCTGCGGGTGCCGGCCCGCCTCACATCGAACACCAGGGAGTGAACATGCTCATCGCCTTCTCCGTCGCCCCGAGCGGCACACCGTCCGGAGGATCCGAACGCGACGACGCGTCGGTGCACGACGCGGTCGCCGCCGCCGTCCGCGTCGTCCGCGAGTCGGGACTCCCGCACCGCACCACGAGCATGTTCACCGAGATCGAGGGCCCGGACTGGGACTCCGTGATGGATGTCGTGAAGCGCGCCACCGAGGCGGTGATGCCGTTCGGCTCCCGCGTCTCGCTCGTGCTGAAGGCGGACATCCGCCCCGGCTACTCCGGCGAGCTCGACGCCAAGATCGAGCGCCTGGAGGCGGCGATCGACGAGTCCGCCGAATAGCAGCCCGCCAGACGCAGTGCCCCGAGCGGTCTCGGAATCTCAGTCGATGGCGCGGAGATAGTCCGTGTAGGCGTCGATCACGCCCGGAGCGAGGAGAGCCCTCGGCCACACCGTGCCGATCAGCGCTCCGACGAGCGCGCTGTCTTCGACGACCGGACGCGCCAGGGAGTGCGCCGAGTCGACCCGACGCACGCTCAAGGCCGAGCCGAAGACGTCGCGGTAGACGCGCTCGGTCTCATCGACGTCGACGTTGCGGTCATGCTCGCCGATGAGGAGGAGGATCGGGATCTCCCGCACCGCGGAGGCGCGGAGGTCCGCGGTGGCATCGGCGTGCATGTTGCGGGCGACGAACGCCCATCGCGCGGCGGTCATCGGCGGATCGTCGGTGGTGATCTCGCGATACTCCTCGTACGAGGCGCCGCGGTCGAGGAGCCCACGCACGGCATCGCTCTCGGCGACGGCCTGCGCGCGGGCTGCTTCGGTCGCGTTCTCGTGGTCGAGGTCGGCGAGGAGGTTGAATCGGCCCTGCGTGAGCCAGTTGATCGCCGTCCCCGCGGCCACCACGCCGTCGATGTCGTCGCGCGTGGCGACGACCTTCGGCATGACCCACCCCGCCTGGCTGGCTCCCCACAGGATGATCCGCTCGGTCGGGATGCCGGTCTGGCCCAGGGCCCAGTCGATGGCGACGCTCACCTCGGCGGCGCGATCGTCCATCGACTGGTCCAGCCAGTCGCCGGTCGATCCGCCGACTCCCGGTTTGCTCCAGGACAGGGTTGCGAATCCTGCGTCGGCCGCGCCCTCGAACCAGGGTGAGTACAGGCCATCCTGCGTCGCGTCCACGGCGCTGTCTCCGTGCACCATGACGACGAGGCCTCGGGGCGAGTCGGTGCGCGGCATGGTGAGCACGCCGTCGAGCTGACCGTCGGGGGTCGGGATCTGCACTGCGGTCTGGGTGAAACGGTAGTCGTTTCCGAGGAGCACCCCACCCGCGGCGGCGAGCACCACGGCGAGGGCGATGCCGACGATGATGACGGGCTTTCGCCAAGAGTTCGAATTACGCACGAACGTAGCCTATCTGATAGAACTGAACCATGAACGCTGTGCAGATCGACCTCGGATTCGACGAGTCCGAGCGGGAGCGCATCGGCGCGCTGTATTGGGAGGCGTTCCGGAGGAAGCTGCGTCCCGCCTTCGGTGACGATGCCGTGGGGCTCCGCGTGATCCGCGCGGCGATGCGCTCAGATCGGATGCTCGTCGCGCGATCCGAGGGAGGCGTCGTCGGCGTGTGCGGCTTCCACGCGGATGGCACCGGCGCCGTGGACCTGAGCATGAAGTCCCTGCGCGGCCACCTCTCGACCGGGGGAGCGCTGCGTGCGGCCCTCGTCCTCAGCGTGCTCGCTCGCGAAGAGCATCCTGGATCGCTCGTGCTCGACGGGATCTGCGTCGACGCCGACCAGCGCGGTGCAGGCATCGGCACCTCGCTTCTCGATGCCGCAGAGCGTCATGCCCGGAACAGGGGTGCGACGTCCGTGCGGCTGTCGGTGGTCGACAGCAACCCCCGCGCCCGCGCGCTGTACATGCGTCGCGGCTTCGTGCCGATCGAGTCGGGCGCTCTGGGGCTGCTGGGGTTCGTGTACGGTTTCGATCGATACACGGTGCTGACCAAGGAGCTGTCTTCATGACCGACCAGATCTCGCCGCGCACCCTGATCGAAGCGCACCTGCCGTTCGCCGGCGAGGTCGACCTCGCTCTGATCTACGCCACCGCCAACGAGCTGGGGATCGAGGACCAGCCCGTGAGGCTGGCGCTCAGGCGCCTCATCTCCGCCGGCGAGGTCGAGCAGCGCGGTCGCGGACGTGCGGGAGTCGTCGAGCTCACGGAGTCCGGACGAGCACGGCTGGACATCGACCGGATCGCGGTCCGGCTGGCCTTCGCCCAGGACGCGGGAGAGGCGCCCTGGGACGGATTCTGGCGGCTCCTCGGCATCAGCGCGCCGGAGTCGCACCGTGCGATCCGCGACGCGTTCCGCAGGGACGTCGTGAGTCTCGGGGCCGCTCCCTTCTCGACGGGCCTGTACGTGACGCCGCACGACCTGACCGCGTTCCTTCCGGCCGGCGCCGGTCCGTATCTCGTGACAGCCGCATCCGGCGACCTCACGATGAGGGGGATCACGGATCCGCAGGAGATCGTGGAGTCGCTGTGGCCGGCGCAGCCCACCCTCGCCGCGTACGCGGAGCTCGATCGCGCGATCCTGGCCCTGCCTCCGGGGTTGTCGCCGGTCGCCCGCCAGCTCCGCCTGGCTGATGCGCTGGAGCTCGCGCTCCGAGACGACCCGCTGATCCCGAGCGAGCTGCGTCCCGCTCCGTGGGGGCCCGCAGGGACGAGGCGCCGCTGGCTGGATCTGTGGGACGCCGCTCGCGGCCACGACGGCGCGGAGCTCATCTATCGCGGCTGGCTGCCCGAGTGATCGCGCCCGACCGGTAGTCTTTACGGGTGAATCCCTCGACTGACACGAGGGGTGCGGCGAAGAGGGCGCTCCTCTCTCTCGCCATCGGCAGTTTCGGCATCGGCATGACCGAGTTCGTCGTGATGGGCCTGCTCCCTGACATCGCCGGCGACCTTCTGCCGACCCTGTGGGCATCGAGCCCGGAGGACGCGCTGAGCCAGGCCGGCTGGCTGATCTCGCTCTACGCGCTCGGGGTGGTGGTGGGCGCGCCGACGATCGCCGGGTTCGTGGCCCGCTTCCCTCGGCACCGTGTCATGATCGGCCTCGCCCTGGCCCTCACCGTCTTCAACGCCCTCACCGTGGTGCTGCCGACGTTCGAGCTCGTCGGGGCCTCGCGCTTCCTCGCAGGCCTCCCGCACGGAGCCTATTTCGGCATCGGCGCTCTCGTGGCGGCCGACGTCATGGGCCCGGGCAACAGGGCCAAGGGCGTCGCCTTCATCCTGACCGGCCTCACGGTCGCGAACGTCGTGGGCGTGCCGCTCGGGACCTTCCTCGGCCAGCAGTGGGGCTGGCGCGCCGCGTTCGGCGTGGTCGCCCTGGTCTTCGCCCTCGCGACGCTGTGCATCTCGTTCTTCGTGCCGGAGCACCCGGGCGAGCCGGGGCGCACGATGCGCTCCGAGCTGCGGGTGTTCCGCATCCCTCAGGTGTGGTTCGCCCTCGGCGTCGGCGCCATCGGCTTCGGCGGATTCTTCGCGGTCTACAGCTACATCGCCCCGCTCGTCACGGAGGTCGCCGGTTCGCCGGAGTGGGTCGTGCCCATCGTGCTCGTCCTGATGGGGCTCGGCATGACCGGGGGCAACATCGTCGGGGGCCACCTCGCCGACATCGACCTCCGGCGCACCCTGCTGTTCGGACTCGCGATCATGGCGGCCGTGTTCGCGCTGCTCGCCGCGCTCTCGTTCTGGATCGTGTCTCTCGCCGTGCTCGTCTTCGTCGTCGGGTTCGTGTCCTCGGTCCTCGCTCCGACGATCCAGACCCGCCTGATGGACGTCGCCGAAGACAACCAGTCGATCGCCGCGGCGCTCAACCACTCGGCGCTCAACATCGGCAACAGCATGGGGGCGTTCCTCGGTGGCCTCGTGATCGCCGCGGGCTGGGGCTTCACCGCGCCGTCTTGGACCGGCGCGGCGCTCGCGGTGGCCGGACTGCTGATCGCACTGCTCTCCTTCCGCGTGGAGTCGCGGAAGACGGCGATCGTCCGGTCGTAGAGTGTGGGGGTGGACGCCCCCGAAGACCTTCCCGTCGCCGGCACCGTCGTGCTGCTGCGCGACACCGATGCCGGTCCGGAGACGCTGCTCATGCGCCGCCCTGACCGCGGCTCGTTCGCCGGTGCGTGGGTGTTCCCCGGTGGAGCGGTCGAGGCATCTGATCGGGCACCCGGCGCGACGGAGCAGGAGGACGCGCGCAGGGCGGCCGCCCGCGAGGCGTTCGAGGAGGTCGGGGTCGTCATCGACGATCTGACGGCGCTCTCGTGCTGGACGCCGCCCGCCGAGGCCCCGAAGCGCTTCCGCACCTGGTTCTTCCTCGCCACGTCCCTCGACGATGCGGTGCGGCCCTCTGCCGCCGAGGTCGCGGACGTGGCCTGGGTGCGACCGGCGGACGCGCTCGCGCGGCACGGCGCGGGGGAGTGGTCGCTGTTCCCTCCGACGTGGATGACGCTCCACGGGCTGCTCGGGTTCGCACGAGCCACGGAGGCGATCACGACCGCGGAGGTCGCGTTCTACCGCACCCGGATCGAGGGGTCGGCGTTCCGGTGGGACGGGCTCGCCCTCGAGACCAGGACGCTGCCCTGGACCCTAACTGCCGAGCAGCCGTCGTAGGTGGCGGCCGACGGCATCCGTCTCGATGAGGAAGCCGTCGTGGCCGAAGTCGCTGGTGAGCACGACGGCGTCGTTCCCGTCGAGCGTGTTCGGGATGCTGCGGGCGATGCGGTGCTGCCCGTCGACGGGGAACAGCCGGTCGCTGTCGATCCCGAGGACGAGCGTCGTCGCGGTGACCGTGCGGAGAGCCTCCTCGACACCGCCGCGGTCGCGACCGACGTCGTGCGAGTTCATGGCCTCGACGAGCGTGATGTAGCTGTTCGCGTCGAAGCGGCGCGTGAACTTGTTGCCGTGGAAGTCGAGGTACGACTCCACGGCGAAACGTCCGCCGTGGCCGAGCGGCGACACGTCGGACTGCCACGAGCGCTGGAAGCGCTGGTTGAGCTCGATCGGGCTGCGGTAGTTCAGCAGAGCCATGCGGCGGGCGAGGGCGAGGCCCCTGTGCGGGCCGTCGCCGTCTGCGAGGTCGTAGTACTCGCCGCCCTGGAACCGCGGATCAATCCGCACGGTCTCGAGCTGGACCGTGTTCAGTGCGATCTGGTCGGCTGTGGTGACTGGAGGGGAGGAGAGCACGGCGAGGCGATCGACGCGCTCGGGGTGGGAGATCGCCCATTCGAGCGCGTGCATCCCGCCCATCGAGCCGCCGATGACCGCAGCCCAGGTGTCGATGCCGAACGCGTCGGCGAGGCGCACCTGCGCCGCCACCTGGTCGCGGATCGTCAGGTACGGGAACCGCGAGGCCCATTCGTAGCCGTCGGGGGCGATGCTCGCCGGGCCCGTCGAGCCCTGGCATCCGCCGAGCATGTTGGGAGCGATCACGAACCACTCGTCGGTGTCGAGGGGGGCGCCGGGACCGACGATGTCCTCCCACCAGCCGGCGGTCGGATGCCCTGCCCCCGCGTCGCCGCGGAGGTGGCTGTCTCCGGTGAGGGCGTGCAGCACGAGGATCGCGTTGCTGCGCGCGGCGTTCAGCTCGCCCCAGGTCTCGAAGGCGAGTCGGATGCCGGGCAGCTCCACGCCGCTCTCCGTGCCGAACGCGCCGAAGGACGCGAACCTGCGTCCGCCGATCGCGTCGCCGTCGCGCCAGGCCCCGGTCGCCGGGGGGCGCGCGCGCAGAAGGCGGACGTCGGCCTCCGTCACCGGCGCCGACGGCACCGTGTCCTCAGAGGTCGTCTGCCAGTCCATGGTTCCATTCTCGCCCGGGCGGCGGGCCCCGCGGCGAAGGTTACGCGGAAGAATCGCGGCTAACGGCCGAGAACGGTCTTCGTGGCGAGGTGATCGCTGTTGCCGGCCGGGAGTGTCGTGGACGAGATCGTGCTCAGTCCCCGGGTGAAGACCTGATCGATGCGGGTGAGGGGGAAGGCGGCGGGCCAGGTCAGCCCCAGGCTCGCATCGGTGGGTCGCACCCAGTCCAGCTCTCCCCGCAGGGGGTTCAGTGCGGGATCCGTCGACGCCGCGTTGAAGTCGCCGACGACGACGAGGGATTCTGCAGAGTCCGCAGCGACGGTCGCCGCCAGCCCCGACAGCATGGTGTCGCGGGCGTCCTGATGCCCCGGTCGCACGGACGCAGCGTGCAGCACGTAGACCTCGGTGGCGGCATCCGGAGCCTCGACCGTGACCCTGATCGCCCGCTTCCATCCGAGACCGAGGGTGAGGGGTTCGGCATCCGCGAGCGGATACCTGCTCCAGATCCCCACGGTGCCCACCGCGTAGGAGTGCGGATAGCGTTCGGCGAGCGCGCCCTCGGCGACGGCGAGGCTGTCGCCGTCGAGCTCGACCAGTGCGATCACGTCGGCGCCGGTGTCGGCGAGCTCGTCGGCGGATGCCGCGGCGCCGCCGGAGTGCGCACGGACGTTCTGGCTCACGATGGTGAGGGCGGGAGTGCCGGCGGCCCCGACGGAGGGAAGGGCGGGCGCCATCGCCATGGCCCAGACGACGACGGGGACGAGCAGGACGAGGAGCACACGGCGGGCGAGCAGCAGCGCCAGCACCGCCACGACGAGCAGCGCCGCGCCGAGCCACGGCAGCGCGGCGGCTCCGGCCGTGCCGATCGGCCCGGGAATCCACGTGCACACGACGGCGACGAGCAGGAGGAAGCCGGCGACGGCGAGGGGCCGCGCGGCCCGCGTCCGGGGTCTCCGGACCACGGCGGTCCGGGTGTCGGCGTCGATCATGTGCTCCTCACGGCAGGGCCTTCCATTCTCGTCGGGCCCGCCTGTGCGCCCGCCGAGCAGACGTCGGCGCGGCCGCGCGCAGAGATGCCCCGAGCCGAAGCCCGGGGCATCTCTGCGTCTGCGGAGGCGATCAGGCGCGTGCGGCCTCCGACACGCGGCGAGCCGCGGCGAGGGCCTGGTCGAGATCGGCCTTCAGGTCGTCGATGTTCTCGATGCCGACCGACAGGCGCACCAGACCCGGCGTGACGCCTGCGGTGAGCTGCTGCTCGGGGGTGAGCTGCGCGTGCGTGGTCGATGCGGGGTGGATGACGAGCGAGCGCACGTCGCCGATGTTGGCGAGGTGGCTGAACAGGGACAGGCTGTTCACGAACTCGCGACCGGCCTCCACGCCGCCCTTCAGCTCGAAGGAGAGCACGGCGCCGACGCCCTTGGGGGCGTACTCGTTCGCCTTGGCGTACCAGGGCGACGACGGCAGCCCCGAGTAGTTGACGGTCGCGACGTCATCGCGGTTGTCGAGCCACTCGGCGATCTCCTGTGCGTTCTGCACGTGGCGCTCGATGCGCAGCGACAGCGTCTCGACGCCCTGGATGAGGTTCCAGGCGCTCTGCGGGGCGATGGCCGAGCCGAGGTCGCGGAGCAGTTGCACACGGGCCTTGATGATGTAGGCGAGGGCGTCGCCGACCGCGGCCGTGTAGCTCGCACCGTGGTACGAGGGGTCGGGAACCGTGAGGCCGGGGAACTTCTCGACGTTCTTCGACCACTCGAACTTGCCGCCGTCGACGATGACGCCGCCGATGGTGGTGCCGTGGCCGCCGAGGAACTTCGTCACCGAGTGGATGACGATGTCCGCACCGTGCTCGAACGGGCGGATCAGGTACGGCGTGGCGATCGTGTTGTCGACGATCAGCGGCACTCCGCTCTCGTGCGCGATGTCGGCGACGGCGCGGATGTCGAGGATGTTGATCTGCGGGTTGCCGATCGTCTCCGCGAAGAACAGCTTGGTGTTCGGGCGGACAGCGCGACGCCACTCCTCGGGGTCGTCCTGGTTCTCGACGAAGGTGACCTCGATGCCGAGCTTGGCGAGCGTGTACTTGAAGAGGTTGTAGGTGCCGCCGTAGATCGAGCTGGAGGCGACGAAGTGGTCGCCCGCCTCGGCGATGTTCAGGATGGCGAAGGTCGACGCCGCCTGGCCGCTGGAGAGCACGAGGGCGCCGGTGCCCCCTTCGAGGGCCGCGAGGCGCTGCTCCAGGACGTCCTGGGTCGGGTTCTGGATGCGGGTGTAGATGTTGCCGAACTCGGCCAGGGCGAAGAGGTTGGCTGCGTGGTCCGCGCTGTCGAACACGTAGGACGTGGTCTGGTAGATCGGCGTGGCCCGGGCCTTGGTGACGGGGTCGGGTGCGGCGCCGGAGTGGATCTGCTTGGTCTCGAAACGCCAGGTCTCGGGTGCGGACATGTGTTCCCCCTGGAACTGTTGAAGAGGTCTGTGGCGAATGCCGTTGCTGAGACAGTACGGAATATCGGCCGTTGTCAACAAGGACGGGGAAATGTGACGTAACACCCCGGTGGCCCTCGGGTGGAGACTGCATCCATCATCGGACTGCCGCAGATCGGCGCCGCCGTGGAAGAGGGCAGGGGAGCGTCCTCCCCTCCCGGTGCTCAGTGACGGCAGGGAGACACGGTCTGAGGGTCCTGCCGCGCGATCCGCGCGACCCGGATACGGTGGAGGCATGACAGGCAGACGTGCAGTGGTGACGGGTGCGAGTTCGGGGATCGGCGAGGCGACGGTGCGTGTGCTCCGCGCTCGGGGCTGGGACGTCGTCGGCGTGGCGCGACGCGCTGACCGGCTGGCGGCGCTCGCCGCGGAGACCGGTGCGCAGGTGATCCCGTGCGACCTCACCGATGCGGATGCCGTGGCCGCGCTCGTCGCGGATGTCGAGGCGAGCGGCCCCGTGCATGCCCTCGTGCAGGTCGCGGGCGGCGCCAGGGGCACCAACCGCATCGAGGACGCCTCGACCGAGGACTGGCAGTGGATGTACGACGCGAACGTGCTGTCCACCCAGCGCCTGGTCAAGGGTCTGCTGCCGCTCCTGCGGCGAGCCGCTGCGGCCGACGGGCACGCCGACACGGTGTTCGTCACGTCGACGGCGGCGCAGCTCGCCTATGCCGGCGGAGGCGGCTACAACGCCGCGAAGGCAGCGGAGGCGATGCTGGTGCACGCGCTGCGCCTGGAGCTGAACGGCGAGCCGATCCGCGTCTCCGAGGTGGCGCCGGGCATGGTGCAGACCGAGGAGTTCGCGCTGAACCGTCTCGGCGGTGACGCCGTCGCCGCGGAGGCCGTCTACTCCGGAGTCGTCTCGCCGCTCGCCGCGAGCGACGTCGCCGACGTGATCGCCTACGCGCTCGATGCTCCTGGGCACGTCAACCTCGACCTCATCACGATGCGCCCCGTGGCCCAGTCTGCGAACCACCTGCTCGCACGCGGCCCGCTGCGCGTGCGCACGGACGACTGATGCCGGGGCGGACCCTCGCGCAGCTCGCCGTCGACGGCGAGATCGACTCTGGCTGGGCCGAGGCGCTGTCGCCCGCGCAGGACGTGATCACGGAGCTGGGGGAGCGGCTGCGCGCGGAGCAGGCCGCCGGCCACGGATACCTCCCCGCGGGGGCGAACGTGCTGCGCGCCTTCCGCCGCCCGCTGAGCGAGGTGCGCGTGCTCATCACGGGTCAGGACCCCTACCCGACCCCCGGACATCCCATCGGGCTCTCCTTCGCGGTCGACCGCGACGTCCGTCCGCTGCCCAGGAGCCTCGGCAACATCTACAAGGAGCGCGAGAGCGACCTCGGCATCCCGCCGGCCCCGCACGGCGACCTCACGGCCTGGAGCGATCAGGGCGTGCTGCTGCTGAACAGGGTGCTCACCGTGCGGCCGGGCCTCGCCGCATCCCATCGGGGCTGGGGCTGGGAGAAGGTCACAGAGCTCGCCATCCGCGCTCTCGTCGCCAGGGACCGCCCGCTCGTCGCGATCCTCTGGGGACGGGACGCCGCTAACCTGCAGCCGCTCCTCGGCAGCACGCCGGTGATCGCGTCGGCGCACCCGTCTCCGTTGTCGGCGAGCCGGGGCTTCTTCGGCTCCCGCCCGTTCTCCCGTGCGAATGCCCTGCTGGAGGAGCAGGGGGCGGATGCCGTCGACTGGCGCGTCGACGGAGAGCAGCCTCTAGGCTGAGCGCATGCAGTTCGAACCGGGTGACCGCAGACGCGTGCTGCCGCGCCACCTGCGTCCGACTCCGGCCCCCGAAGTGTTCTCGTACTCGATCCGCCCCGCACGCGCCTCGGATCTCCCGCACGTCAGGGAGATCTACAACCACTTCGTGAGCAACTCGGTCGTCACTCTCGACGAGCGGCGCAGCTCCATCCCGTACTGGCGCGAGAAGTTCGCCATGCTGACGAGGCTCGGGCTGCCGTTCCTCGTCGCGGTGTCGCCGTCGGGCGTGGTCCTCGGGTACGCCCTCGCTCAGCCCTGGGCGGGCAAGAACGCCTACCGCTACACCGTCGAGGACTCGATCTACCTCGGCCCTGGGGCGGGCGGCAAGGGGCTCGGCGGTGTGCTCCTGCAGGCGCTGATCGACGCCTGCCAGCAGCTCGGCATCCGTGAGATGGTCGCCGTGATCAGCGACAGCAAGGCGGAGGCGTCGATCAGGCTGCACGCGAAGCTCGGCTTCGTCGAAGCCGGACGGATGGGGCGGGTCGGTCACAAGTTCGGCCGCGATCTGGGCACGGTGTACATGAAGAAGGCGCTCACGCCGACGGGGCGACGGCGTCTGTTCGGACGCTGAGCAGCGGCGCAGCGCCGGTCAGCGGTCGGGGTGCGGGATCACCGGTATGGCCGCCAGTAGGGTCCTGGTGTACTCCTGCGTCGGCGACAGCAGCACCTCCGCCGTGGTGCCGCGCTCGACGACGGCTCCGTCCTTCATGACGACGACCGTGTCGCACAGGTTCTGCACGACGCCGATGTCGTGCGAGACAGTGATGAGCGTCAGCGACGTCGTGCGCCGGAGTTCGACGAGGAGCTCGAGGATCTGCGCGCGCACGGTCACGTCGAGCGCCGACAGCGGCTCGTCTCCCACGAGGATGCGCGGGCGGTGGACGATCGCGCGTGCCAGGGCGATGCGCTGACGCTGGCCTCCGGA
The DNA here is from genome assembly GCF_042887445.1 of Microbacterium sp. NPDC057944. NCBI lineage: Bacteria > Bacillati > Actinomycetota > Actinomycetes > Micrococcales > Microbacteriaceae > Microbacterium > Microbacterium sp. NPDC057944. The sequence goes on along the minus strand of NZ_JBHVPJ010000002.1, from coordinate 921,683 downwards.
GAACTCGTGCGGGTACCGGTCGGCCATGTCGGTTTCGAGCCCCACCTGCTCCAGCACCTCGTGCACCCTCGCGCGGCGGTCGCCCTCGATGCCGAGAGCCCACAGCGGCTCGCCGATGATGCGCCCTGCGGTCATCCGCGGGTCGAGGGACGCGTAGGGGTCCTGGAAGACGAGCCCGGTCTGTCGCCGCAGCCAGTGCAGCGAGGTGGCGGATGCCGTGGCATCCACGGCGCGTCCGTCGACGGCGACCGTGCCCGACGTGGCGCGATCGAGGCCGAGCAGCAGGCGGATCAGGGTGGACTTGCCGGAGCCGGACTCCCCGATGATGCCGACGGAGGAACCTTCCACGACGTCGAGGTCGGTGGGCTGGAGCGCCGTCTGGGTGCGCGTGCGTTCGAACGCGGACCTCTTCGGCACCACGAAGTCGCGGCGGAGCGCGCGTGCTTCGATGAGGCTCACGATGCTGCTCCGTCCGGTCGCCAGAGCGTCGCGGTCGCATCGCGCAGCAGCCCCTGCGTGATCGGCGAGCGCGGTGCGCTGAGCAGGGTCGCCACCGGGGCGGACTCCACCACGCGGCCGTGTTCGAGCACCACGCCGTCGACGGCGACCTGTGCGAGGACCGCGAGGTCGTGCGTGATGAAGACCAACGACATGCCTTCCTCCTCGACGAGGTCGAGGAGGAGGGAGAGGATCTCGGCCTGGATGGTGACGTCCAGGGCGGTGGTGGGTTCGTCGGCGATCAGCAGACGCGGTCGGCAGGCGAGGGCCATCGCGATCGCGACGCGCTGGCGCTGCCCTCCGGAGAGCTGGTGCGGATAGCGGTCGACGATCGTCTCCGGATCGGGCAGCCGCACTCGGGCCGCCTCGGCGATCGCACGCTCCCTGGCCTCGCGGCGACCGATGCGCTCGTGGATGCGGATCGACTCGGCGATCTGCCGTCCGACGGTGCGGATGGGGTTGAGAGCGGTGCGCGGCTCCTGGAAGACGATGCCGACCTCATCCCCGCGAAGCCGTGCGAGGTCCCTGTCGGGCATCCCGATCAGCTCGACGCCGTTCCAGCGGATGCTGCCCGATGCCGTCGCCCCGTCGGGGAGCAGACCGAGGATCGCCAGGGCGGTGAGCGACTTGCCCGAGCCGGATTCGCCGATCAGCCCCAGACGCGATCCGTCGGGGACCTCGAAGGACACGCCGTCGACGACGCGGCGACCATCGATCTCGACGACGAGGCCGTCGACGCTCAGGCTCATGCGACCACCGCCGGGGTGTGGACCTCGGCCGCGCGGTGACGCAGCGTCGGATCGGTGGCCTCGCGGAGCCCGTCGCCCAGGAGGTTCAGCGCCAGCACGGTGATGGTGATCGCGAGACCCGGCCAGATGACCGAGAGCGGATGCACGCCGATGTAGCGCTGCAGGTCGGACAGCAGGATGCCCCAGCTCGGCTCGACGACGGAGGCGCCGAAGCCGAGATACGACAGCCCCGCCTCGGCGAGCACGGCGACGGCCATCGACCACGACAGCTGCACGATGAACACGGGAGCGACGCTCGGCAGCAGGTGCCGCACGAGGTTCTGCCCCGTCGTGAGCCCGGATGCTCTGGCCGCGAGCACGAAGTCGCTCTGCTGCACACGGCGCAGCTCCGGGCGGGTGACGCGGGCGATGTTGACCCCGAAGCCGATGCCCACCGACCAGATCACGACCCACAGCGAGCCGCCCCACACCGACGAGATCATCATCGCGATCAGCAGCACGGGGAAGGCGATGAGGATGTCGACGAAGACGGCGACGGTCTCGCGGAGCCAGCGCGCGGTGAGCGCGCCGAGGGCCGCGAGGGCGACGCCCACGAACGTCGCCACGAGTCCGGCGCCGACGCTCACGAACACCGTCGTGCGCGCCCCGGCCATGATCAGGCTCAGGATGTCCCGCCCCGTGTCGTCTGTGCCGAGCAGGTGCGGCCAACCCGGTGGCATCCATCGGTCTCTGATCTCCGAGGCCTGGGGGTCGAAAGGCGTCCAGAACAGCGAGACGAGCGCGAGGAGCGCGACGACGGCCACGACGACGAGCCCGAAGCGTCCCGTGGAGGTTCTCCAGAGTCTGCGGAGCCACTGCGGGGTCATGCGGCCTCCCGCTGCCGAGGATCGATCGCACGGTGGGCGAGGTCGACGAGGAAGCCGACGACCAGCACGAAGCCGGTGAGCACGAGCAGCTCGCTCTGCACCTTCACCAGATCCCGAGTGCCGACGTCGGCGACGAGCATCCGCCCGATCCCGGGGAGGGTGAACAGCTGCTCGATGACGACGGAGCCCACGATGATGCCGGCGACCTGCAGGCCGAGGACCGTGATGATGGAGAGGCCGACAGCAGGGATGCCGTGCTGAATCAGGGCGCGCGTGCGGGTGAGGCCCTTGGCTGCCGCGGTGCGGACGAAATCCTGCCCCGCGGCCTGGAGGGTGGCGCTGCGGACGAACCTCATGAGCATCGCGCCCTCGACGATGCCGATCGTGAGCGCGGGGAGGAGCAGTGACTCGATCGCCTTGCCGGGGGTCGACCAGCCGGTGCGGGGGAAGCCCTGAGGGGGCAGCCACCCCAGCCACACCGAGAACACGACGATGAGCATCATGCCCGCCCAGACCACGGGGACCGCGGCCAGCGCCTGCGCCCCGACGCTCAGGGCGGTGCCGCCGCGGCGGCCTCGCTGCAGCGCGGAGAGCACGCCGAACGGCAGGGCGATCAGGACGGCGATGGACAGGGCCATGAGGCCGAGGGGGACCGTGACCTGGGCCTTGAGTGCCAGCTCCTCGCCCACGGAGGCGCCGGAGAGCAGCGACGTGCCGAGATCGCCGCGGAGGATGCCGCCGATCCACTCGACGTACTGGGCCGGCAGCGGGCGGTTGAGGCCCAGAGACTCACGCAGGGCCTCGACCTCGGCGGGCGATGCCTGGGTGCCGGCGATGAGCTGGGCGACGTCGCCGGGGAAGACCCGCAGCGTCAGGAAGATGAGCACGCTCGACACGAGGAGCCCTGCGATGAGCAGGGCTCCTCGGACGAGCGCATAGCGGATCACGGAGCGGAGGCCGCCGTCACTTCTCGGTCGCGACGGTCACGCCGCTGAGGTCGATGCGCGAGTTGATCGAGTCCTTCGGGAAGCCCGAGACCTGCGGGCTCACGGCGGTGATGGTGGCGCCGTTGTAGAGCCAGTCGGCGGCGTGGTCCTCGGACACGATGCGAGCGGCCTGCTCGAGGAGCTTCGCGGACTTGTCGGCGTCGACCTCCTTCAGCGCCTGGGCGTAGAGGTCCTGCACCTTGGCGTTGTCGTAGCCGAAGTAGTAGTCGGGGTTCGCGAAGTTGCCGAAGTCGCGCGGCTCGACGTGCAGCACGAAGCTGAGGTCGTAGTCGTGGTTCGTGTAGACGTCCTCGAGCCAGGCGGGGAACTCGACGGAGTTCACGTCGAGAGTGACGCCGACCTTCGCGAAGTCGGAGATCAGCACCTTCGGCACGGTCGTTCCGTAGAAGTTCGGGATCGTCAGGGTGAGCTCGAGCTTCTCCTGGCCTGCCTCCTTGAGCAGGGCCTTCGCCTTCTCGGGGTCGTAGGAGATGACGTCGGAGAGGTCCTCGTAACCGGGATCGAGCTCCGGGATCGGTCCGTACAGGGTGGAGCCGGCGCCCACGGCCTCGACGAGCGCCTCGTGGTCGATGGCGAGGCGGAGGGCCTCACGCACGCGCACATCGTCGAGAGGCGCCTTCTTGTTGTTGAAGGCGAGGGTCGCCTTGTCGGTGGTGCGACCGGTGGTGAGGGTGAAGTCGGTGCCCTCGAACTGGGAGACCAGGTTGGGATCGACCGCCGTCAGCACCTGCACGCCGCCGTCGAGAGCGGTGTTCACACCGGCGGTGAAGTCGGGGATGTAGAGGAACTCGACGGTCTTGACGCCGGCGGCTTCGCCCCAGTACGCGTCGTAGCGTCCGAAGGTGATCGAGCTGCCCTTGCTCCAGCGGGTCAGGGTGAACGGACCCGTGCCGTTCTCGGCGGTCTTGAGGTCGGTCGCATCGCCGGCCTGGAACACGAGCCCCGCGGGGCCGGTGAGCGCGAAGAGGAAGTTCTGGTTCGGCTCGGTGAGCACGATCTGCACGGTGGCGGCGTCGGGCGCCGAGATCGAGGCGACCGAGGCGAAGTCGGAGTTGCCCTGCAGGGTGGCGTCCGTGCGCACGGCCTCGTAGGAGGCGACGACGTCGGCGGAGGTGAGCGCCGCGCCGTTGTGGAACGTGATGCCGTCGTTCAGCGTGAACGTGTAGGTCAGGCCGTCAGCCGAGACGGTGTGCTTCGACGCCAGCCGGTCGACGATCTCGTTGTCCTGCGTGCGGCTGACCAGTCCCTCGTAGATGTTGTCGATGAGGACCTGCTCGAGGGCGGCGCCGCTGGTGTGGCGGATGTCGAGGTTGGTCGGCTCGAGGACGAGCCCGACCTGCAGGGTGGCGTCGGGGTCGGGCTTGCCGGTGGCCGTGGCGGTGGGCTCAGGGGAGCTGGTGCCTGTGCAGGCGCTGAGGATCACGGCGGTGGCCGCGATCGCGGAGATCAACGCGAGTCGTCGGGTGCGACGGAACATGGATTTTCCTCTCGGTGCGGCAGATGCTGTGTGCCGGTGGATCGAGCCTAGGGATCAGTCGGGTGGGTCGGGGTCGTCTGTGGAACGGAAGGTCACAAAGCGCGGGTGAGGAGCTCGGCGAGCTCCTTCGGCGCCGTCTCCTGGACGTTGTGGGTCGCGTCGATCGCGATCGCACGCGCGCCGGGCACGCGACGCTCCCACTCGTCGGCATCCGCTTCGCTGACGAAGCCCCGCGTCGCTCTCACGAGGGTGATCGGGGCGGTGACGGCGGCGAGGTCGTCCCAGCCCGTCTCGTGCAGGACGGACGGGGATGCCGCGGACCCGGGGTCGTGCGCCGCCAGTGCCTGGGCGGCGAGGTGGGCGAAGTGGTGCTTCCACTCGATGCGGCCGTCGGGGCGCACCCGTGTGTTCAGGAAGACGCCGCGCTCGGTCTCCGGACGCGTGCCGCCGAACCCGAGGGAGATCGCCTTGTCGACGAGCTCGTCCCGCGTGGCGAAGTGCGTCGGGCCGGCGTAGAACTCGCGCAGAGCCGCGGGGCCGGCGGTGACGTCGATTCCCGGTGTGATGTCCACGACGATCACCGCGGCGACGAGCTCGGGATGCGCGGCCGCGAGCGCTGCGGCGGTGAGGCCGCCGAGGGACTGGCCGACGACGAGCTGAGGGGTGTCTGTCCACGCCTGGAGCGCCGCAGCGACGTCGGCGGCGAGCGGCCGCGGCGTGTAGTCGAGGTCGTCGCGCCAGGACGAGTCGCCGTGGCCGGCGAGATCGATGGCGAGGAGAGGCTGCTGGAGGGCGAGAGCCGTGGTGTCCCAGGTATGGGCGTTGAGGCCGGCGCCGTGCAGGAGCGTCACCCGGGGGGACTCCGTGCCGAAGCGGAGGGCGCTGAGCGCGCGTCCGTCGGGAAGGGAGAGGGTGAGTCGCTCGACACGGGGGAGGGGAACCCCGAGCGCTTCGGCCTGTGCGGGAAGATAGCTGAACTCGCTGATGTCGATCGCCACCTGCATATTCTGCTCCCGCTTCGGGGTTGCAAGGAAACTCGGGAGCATATCGACAAGCAGAAGATGACCTTGTATTGCATTTTCGGTCTTCATGTTGCACTGAGAGCGGACATTCTGCATCCGGCGACGAAATCGCTGCTCGCCGCAGTCGCTCTCGCAGCGAATAGCATGGAGTCATGAGCGAGACGCGAGTGCACCTGTCCAAGACCGAGCCGACCGCGTACCGGGCGCTGGACGACTTCTCCCGGACCGTCGGCGACATCTGCGCCGCGAACGGCATCGACGAGCGGCTCAAGGAGCTGGTGATGATCCACTGCTCCCAGCTCAACGGCTGCGGGTACTGCACGCGCATCCACGTCGACCGCGCGCTCAAGGCAGGGATCGACACTGACACGCTCATGCAGATCGCGACGTGGCGCGAGAGCGGCGTGTTCAGCGATCGGGAGCAGGCGGCGCTCGAGCTCGCGGAGGCGTTCACCTTCATCTCCGAGGAGGGTATCTCCGACGAGGTCTACGACCGCGTCGGAGGGGTCTTCACCGAGAAGGAGTACGCGGCCCTCAGCTGGGCCTGCGTCTCGATCAACGCCTTCAATCGCATCGTGATCGCCGGCCGCTACCCTGTCCCGCCTCGCACGCCGCAGGCTCAGGCATGACGGTCATCGACGTCGAAGGCGTGAACAACCTCCGCGACGTGGGCGGTATGCCCGCGGCCGGCGGGAGGATCCGCTCCGGGGTGCTGCTGCGCTCAGGACAGCTGTCGACGGCGACCCCGCGCGGCGCAGACGCGCTGAGCGAGCTGGTGAGTCACATCGTGGATCTGCGCGACGGAGAGGAGGTCGCCGCGGAGCCGACCGAGATCGCGGGACCCGACACCACGCACCTTCCGCTCTTCCTCGGCTCGGTGCGCTCGTTCTTCGAGGCGGACACGAGCCTCGACGACCTGTACCTCCACCTGCTTGAGGAGAGCGGCGAACGGCTGGTCGCGGCCGTCCGCATCATCGCCGCCGGTCACCCCACGCTCGTGCACTGCACCGTCGGCAAGGACCGCACAGGGGTGACCGTCGCTCTCGCGCTCGCCGCGGTCGACGCCGACCGCGAGGCGATCATCGCCGACTACGCGCTCACGGAGTCGCAGTTGCCGCCAGAGCGCTCGCAGCGGATCGCCGCGTATCTGCGCTCGCAGCACCCGGAGGCCGTGCACGCGGTCGCCCTGGCGACGCAGTCGCCCGCCCCTGTCATGCGCCGCCTGCTCGAGCGCGTCGACGAGCGGTGGGGGTCTGCGGCCGACTACCTGCGTGCGAACGGCTTGACGGATGCCGAACTCGACGCGCTGCGGGCTGCGCTGGTCGAACCTGCCGACCAAGGTTAGGCAAGCCTTCACTGGGTGATACGATGGAGGGACGATGAACACCTCCCTCGACACTCGCAGCACGCGCGCAGAGCGCCGCGCGGCTCGTCGGCGTTCCCACCACCTCGTGACGGCGGATGAGAACTCGCTCGCCGAGCTGGAGGTCTTCCTCACCACGCTGCCTCTGTGCGCATCGGGGCGGATCTTCATCGAGGTTCCTCAGGCCTCCGACATCGGCGTGATCGAGGCCCCCGGTCGGATGACCGTGACGTGGCTCGCCCGCGGCGACCGCAGCGGCGCGCCCGGCACCGGTCGCGCATGCGCATCGGGGCAGGCGCTCGCGCGCGCCACCTGCGCCTGGGCCGACGAGATGCTCATCGACGACGAGTTCGAGACGCACGTCACCCTGCTCGGTGGGTTCCTCGGCACAGCCGACATCATCGAGCACCTGACCTCGACGCTCGACGTCGAGCCGACGCAGATCCACGCGCCGGAGCGCTTCGGTCTGCTCCCGATCGAGCGCTGATTCCCGACTGCTGACCAGGGCTGCACAGCGGCCTCGGCATCTCGCCCGTTCGTGCGTCCGGCGGTGGAGCCTACGCGGGGGAGTGATCCGCGCTGCGCGCTGCGGTGCGCTGAGCAGGACTGCGACGCACGTAGTTGCCGTCCTCGAGACCGGCTTCGATCTCGAAGCGGTTGCGCAGCGGGTCCCGGCCTGCGAACAGGTAGAGCACGGGCATCAGGAAGCCGTACCGCAGCCATTGCGCCTTGTGCACGGCTTCGTGACGCAGCACGGCGTCGCTCGGGTCGTCATCGCCGGTGAGGAAGCAGCCGCCGACGCACACCCCGCCGCGATTGAACGTCCAGCTCGGCATCCCGCGGAACACCCAGAGTCCTGCGCGGCGTTCGACCGGCCCCGTGCTCCACAGGGATCCCCAGAGCCAGCCGACGGACGTCCCCCACCAGTAGCCGATGCGGCTGACAGGGGAGCGGAGCAGGAACGACGGGATGCGTCGATCGAATCGCCGTCCGCGTTCCAGCGCCGCCTCGGCGGCGGGTCGCCAGTCGTCGATCACGCGACCGCGCCGACGAGCCGCAGCAGCGCGCCGAGGTCGTCGACGGCGTCGGCTGGTGTCCGCGGCGCGAAGCCGGAGATGGTGGCCCCGGCGAGCGGCACGCTCTCACGAAGCCTCCGGATCGCCGCGCTCAGCGTGGCCGTGGCGAGGCCGAACGGCGCAGCCTCGGACACGCCGGAGAGCTCCGATGGGTCGAGCACGTCGACGTCGATGTGCACCCAGACCCGTGCGGCTCCGGTCGCCCGGACGGCGTCGGCCAGCGCGTCGGCGGATTCGAGGTCGTCGGCGGACAGGATGTTCAGTCCATCGGTCTCCGCGACCTCGGAATCGTCGAGGTTGCGCAGGCCCACGGCCACAATGCGCTCGCGCGGGATCCCGGGGGAGAGGGCGAGCTGAGGCTCGCCGTCGCCGATCACGGCGCGCAGGGCCATGCCGGAGAAGGCGCCGGACGGCGAGGTCTCGGGGGTGTGCATGTCGGGGTGCGCGTCGCACCACACGACGGCGAGGTCGTCGGTGCCTCCGGGCAGTGCCGCCAGGGCGGCGACGGTCACGCTGCAGTCGCCGCCGATGACGACCGTATCGGCGGTCATCGCATCGCGGACGAGGTCGCGGGTGCGCAGCAGGGCGCTCAGGCGCCGCACACCGGTGCCCAGCGACTCGCCGGCTTCGACCGGGACGTCGAGCACGGTGGTCGCGGCGCGGGGGAGATCACCCGCGATGGCGGTGGCGCCGTCGATGAGGAGCATCGCGCGGGCGGCGGGAGAGCCCTGCCACTGCGGGACGACGAGGAAACGCACCATGGGTGCCTCCAGAGAGGAAGGAGCGGATGCTCCGGACCGGGAGGGTCCGGAGCATCCGCGGGTGTATCAGGAGCCTTCGATGGCCGTGCGGGGGGCGGAGCCGCCCGCCTTCAGCTCGGCGAGGCGCGCCTCGACCTCGGTGAGCTCGCCGAGGTCTTCGAGGCTCTCGAACTGGGCGTCGAGGCTGGATGCCGCGAGCTCGGCCTTGCCCTGCGCAAGAGCCTCCTGGCGGCGGACCTTGTCTTCGAACCGGCCCAGCTCGCTGGTGGGGTCGAGGACGTTGATTGAGCCGATCGCGTCCTGCACCTTGGTCTGCGCCTCGGCGACCTTGGCGCGGGCGAGCAGTTCGCTGCGCTTGTTCTTCAGCTCGCCGAGCTTCTCCTTCATGCCGTTGAGGCCGGTCTTGAGCTTGTCGACGATCTCGGTCTGAGCGGCGATCTGCGGCTCGGCCGCAGAGGCCTCGCGCTCCGAGCTGATCTGGCGCTGGAGGGCGATCTTGGCGAGGCTGTCGAACTTGTCGGCATCCGCACCGTTTCCGGTCGAGCGCATCTCGTCGGCCTTGCGGCTCGCGGCCAGAGCCTTGTTGCCCCACTCGGTGGCCGACTGGACGTCTTCCTCGTGATCGCGCTCGAGCAGGCGCAGGTTGCCGATGGTCTCGGCGATCGCGGACTCGGCGTCGGCGATGTTGTTGGTGTAATCGCGAACGAGCTGGTCGATCATCTTCTGCGGGTCTTCTGCAGAGTCGAGGAGCGCGTTGATGTTCGCGCGGACGAGCGTCGAGATTCGTCCGAAGATGGACTGCTTGGTCATGCGGTTTTCCTTTCAGAGGGTCCTGATCGAGATCTTCACTTATGCGTCTATGAGTTTCAGAAGCGTCGTCCGCCCGAGCGTCCGGAGCGTCCGCCCCCGCTGGAACGTCCGCCGCCGCCACCGAACCCGGAGCTGCGGAAGCCGCCGCTGCCGCTGGATCGCCAGCTGCTCCGTGAGGAGCCGCCGCCACCTCCGCCGCCTCCGGACAGGAGACCGCCGATGATGCCGCCGAGGATGTCTCCGCCGAGACCGGAGCCGCCGGAGCGGGAGCCGCCGTAGGGGCTGCCGCCCCAGCTGTCGTCTGCGACGTACGACGAGACATCCGACTGCGCGGAGGAGCTGGCCTGGCGTGCGAGCTCGACGGCGTTCTGCGCGGAGGCGAGGGCCTGCTCCGGACTGCTCGCGCGCAGGCTCAGCGCCTGATTGAGCTCCGCCTCGGCTTGAGAGAGCCGGGTGCGCGCGGTGCTGCCGACGCTGCCGCGCCTCGTCTCGATGAAGTCCCTGGTCGCGCGGATCTGGGAGTCGGCCTGCGCGAGGGTCTGCTCGAGCATCTGCTGTGCGCGGCGCGCGCGCTCGACGGTCTCCCTGCCCTGCGCGATCGCCGCGTCGATCTGCGAGTTCGCCGCGGTGAGAGCCTCCAGAACCCGCTGAGGGCTGCGCGCGGCACCCGTGAGGTTCGCCTGGGCCTGCTGCAGCTGCTGCTGCGTCGCGGCGGCGGCCTGCGCGATCGTGCCGGAGCCGTCGGGGAGCTGCTGCGCTGTCGCGATGTCGCCCTGCAGCTCGGTGATGAGAGCCTGGGCCTGCGTCTCGATGGACGCGAGCTCGGCGCCGAGCGAGGTGATGGCCTGGACGAGCTGGGTCGCCTGGGCGACGGACTGCTCCGCCGTGCGGATCGCGAATGCGGCATCGCCCGTCTTCGCCGCGGCGATGGCCGCGGCGGCGGCCTCGATGGAGTGGTCGGCCAGCGCAGCGCGCTCCTGAGCCTGCGCCGGGTTGTCCGCAACCGTGCGGAGCGCCGACGGATCATAGGCGGCGGCGAGCGAGGCGAGCGCGGGAGCGGCCCCCGCGAGCACCGGCGTCAGCGCTGCGCGCTCTGCGCGCACTCGCTCGAGCTCCTGGGGAGCGTTCTGTTCCAGTTTGCGGAGCTCGTCGAACGCGTCGGTGTTGGCGTCGAGGACCGCGTCGATCTCAGCGCAGAGCTGGATGATGCGGATGTGCCACGCGCGACGATCGAAGACCGTGTCCTCGATCTCGTCGTCGAGCTTCTGCTTGAGGTCGAACGCCTCCGACATCTTCGCCTTCGCGGCGTCGATCACGGCCGTGAACTCGGACGTGGGGCCGTCGCCGAACTGCGCGACGGCGAATCCCAGCTCCTCCTTGCTCGAGGTCAGCGCATCGTCGGCCTGGACGAGTGCCGCGCCTGCCTGGGTCTGCACCTGCTCGTCGGTGAGCGTCGAGAACGGGTCGTTCGGGTCGGGCTTCTCGGGCATTCCCCCGCGTTCGCGGATCGCGGCGGCGCGACGCGACCGCCGCACGAGGAAGATCACGAGCCAGATCAGCAGCCCGGCGGCGATGACGGCGAGGACGATGAAGAAGGTGCGCAGGGCGCCGGCGCCGCCGTCGCCCTGGATCTCGTCTGCGGCGAGGACGATCGCGCCCTCCCAGTCGTTCTGGCTCGCGAGCGGCTGGATCTTGTCTTCGACGTCATCGAGCTTGCTGTCGCTGAGCGGACCGCCGGGGGCGGCGGAGATGTAGTAACTGCGCCCCTCCACAGCGATCGCGAGGAGGTACTGCGCGGTTCCGAGGTTGTTGTTCTCGGCGACGAGATCGGCCCACTGCGCGCTGTCCGACGGGGAGGTGAAGTCGTCGACGAGCACGACGAAGAGGTCGGCCGACGAGTTCTCGGAGAGGGTCTGCAGCCGCGCCTCGACCGCGCTCTCCTCGTCGGCGCTGAGCACTCCCGCGGCATCGGTGACGTAGCCCTGGTCGAGCGTCAGCGGATCGGTCGCGTACGCGGCTCCAGACGAGATGAGTCCGGCGGTGGCGGCGAGCACCAGCGCACCGAACGTCAGCCAGCGAGTCTTCATGCCTGTCCCTCCGACCGGTGGCCGTGCCCCATGGGTCGAGTCTATGCATACGAGCCGACACGCGACAGCACTCGGGCGCTGATCGCCGTTCGCCCTCAGCGGAGACACATACGCTGGATGGCATGGATGACAGATACGGATCGGATGTGCTCGCCGCGGGATGGCGCGAGCGCGCGGCGAAGCCGGTGCCCGAGGTGCCCGCCGACCTCGATCTGGTCGTCGAGGTCGCCGACGACGGCTACTGCGGCGCGGTGACGAAGGTGCAGGGCGGCACCGTGGAGCTCGAGGACTGGAAGGGGCGCAAGCGTCTGTTCCCGCTCGGCGGCGGCTTCCTGATCGAGGGGCGCCCTGTGCGGCTGACGGTTCCGAAGGCGGTGGAGCAGGGGCCCCGGCGCACGGCATCCGGTTCCTTCGTCGTGGCCGACCAGCGCGCCCGCGTCGCGCTGCCCAGCCGCATCCTCGTCGAGGGCAAGCACGATGCCGAGCTCGTCGAGAAGGTGTGGGGCGCCGATCTCCGCGTCGAGGGCGTCGTCGTCGAGTTCCTGCAGGGCGTCGATCTGCTCGACGAGCTGCTTGCCGCCGAGCCGCCGAGCGCGGACCGCCGCTACGGCGTGCTCGTCGATCACCTCGTGCCGGGTTCCAAGGAGTCCAGGATCGCCGACGCCGTCTCGCGCGGCCCGCACGGTCGTCACGTGAAGATCGTGGGGCACCCGTTCGTCGATGTGTGGCAGTGCGTCACCCCTCGGGCGCTCGGCATCGCGAAGTGGCCGGAGATCCCGCGAGGCACGGACTGGAAGACCGGAATCTGCCGCGCGTTCGGATGGCCCTACGAGACGCAGGCGGACACGGGCATCGCGTGGCAGCGGATCCTGTCGAAGGTGCACACCTATCGCGACCTCGAACCGGCTCTGCTCGGCAGGGTCGAAGAGCTCATCGACTTCGTGACGGCTCCCGCGCCGCGGTAGCCGGACGGGAGGAGCGGATGCCGCCGCGCCTCTCTACTACCCTGGAAGGATGCCCGAACCCCGCATCTTCCGCGACGAGCCGGTGTCCTTCGTACGCAGGAGCGGTCGGATGTCCGATGCGCAGGAGCGCGCCTTCGCAGAGCTCGCCCCGCAGTACCTGCTCGACGTCCCTCGCGACATCGCGTGGACTTCCGTCCACCCCGACGCTCGGCTCGACCCGTCGTCCGAGTACGGCCGCGACGCTGATTTGTACATCGAGATCGGCTCCGGCCAGGGCCACGCGATCGTGGCGGCGGCATCGTCGCGCCCGGAAGACGACTTCCTCGCAGTGGAGGTCTTCCGCGCAGGTCTCGCGCGCACCATGCTCGATGCGGATCGCGAGGGCGCGCGCAACCTGCGGGTCGTCGAGGCCAACGCACCGGAGGTGCTCTCGTCGTATCTCCCCGACGCAGCCGCGGCCGAGGTGTGGATCTTCTTCCCCGACCCCTGGCACAAGAAGAAGCACACGAAGCGTCGGCTGGTGCGCCCCGGGTTCGGAGACGCCGCGGCGCGAGCGCTGCGCGATGGCGGACTGCTGCGTCTCGCCACCGATTGGGAGGACTACGCGCTGCAGATGCGCGAGGTCCTGGATGCCGAGCCGCTCTTCGAGCGGGCATTCGAAGGGGAGTGGGCCGAGCGTTTCGACGGGCGCGTCATGACCGCCTTCGAGCGCAAGGGCATCGCCAAGGGGCGGGACATCCGAGACCTCGTGTACCGGAGGCGAGACCGCGCATGAGCGCGGAGGGGCGCGGCACGGCGGTATGGCCCGGCATCGCGCCCGCCCTTCTCGTCTGCGCGGCCGCGCCGGCGTTCTTCGTGCTCCAGATCGCATGGCTCGGCTGGCTGCTCCTCGCGCTCGGCATCGGCACGGCCTGGCTGAGCGAACGCGGGAAGGCCGTCGACGACCAGATCGTCAGCATGGGAGCGCGGCGCGAGACGGCTCGGCAGATCGGCATCCGTCGGCAGCCCTCGCTCACGCGCGACCTGTCCCTGATCGCGATCGGACTGTTGATCGTCAGCGTCATCCCCCTCGCCGCCGAACTCGACAACCTCGCCATGCTGCGCTTCACCCTCGCCCTCGGCGGAGCGGTCGTTGTGCCCTACATCGTGTCGCGATACCTCTTCCGCGACCGCGCGATCGGATTCCCCTGGCGTGCGCATCGTCGCTGGGGGCGGTTGCAGTGGGGATGGCTCGTCGCCGTCCTGGTGCTCGGATGGCTGATCCTGCCGTTCTACTTCATCACCAGCGGCGTCTACCAGAACTGGCCAGTGGTGGACTCTCCCGAGCTGATCGCCCGACTGTTCGTCGGCGTCGGGGCCGTCGGCATCTGGGACGAGCTGTTCTTCATCTGCACGGTCTTCGCCCTGCTGCGCCGGCACTTCCCCGATGCCGTCGCCAACGTGCTGCAGGCGATCGTGTTCGTGTCCTTCCTCTGGGAGCTGGGGTACCGCGCCTGGGGACCCGTCCTCACGATCCCGTTCGCCCTGCTTCAGGGGTTCATCTTCGTCCGCACGCACTCGCTCGCCTACGTCGTCACGGTGCATCTGCTGTTCGACGCGGTGGTCTTCGGCGTGCTCGTGCATGCGCACAACCCTGGACTGCTGCCGATCTTCCTCGTCTGACGATGTCTCCCGGCTCCGCCGGTGGGAGAATCGAGTCATGATCATCGCCGGACTCGTCCTCGCCGCCGCCGCGGCGGCCTTCCACGTCTTCATCTTCGCGCTGGAATCGCTGAAGTGGACGGAGCCGGAGACGAGGAAGATCTTCGGCGTCGCCAGCGAAGCGGATGCCGTCACGATGAAGCAGCTCGCCTTCAATCAAGGCTTCTACAACCTCTTCCTGGCGCTCACGGCGCTGCTCGGGGTGGGCCTGTACATCATGGGCAGCGCGACCGTCGGGCTCACTCTCGTCTTCGCCGGTACGGGCACGATGCTCGCCGCCGCTCTCGTGCTCGTCCTGTCGGACCGGTCGAAGACCCGTGCCGCGCTCATGCAGGGCACGCTGCCGCTGCTGGCCGTCGTCGCCACCGCGATCGGCGTCGCCGTCTCCTGACGTCGTCGCGTCCCCGGGGGTGACACCGCGGCTCGGAGCCGTCACACTCGTGTCATGGCCGACTGGGTGCTGCACGTGGACATGGACCAGTTCATCGCGGCCGTCGAGGTGCTGCGCCGCCCCGAGCTCGCCGGCCTCCCGGTCATCGTGGGAGGGCGGGGAGACCCCACGGAGCGCGCCGTCGTGTCGACGGCGTCGTACGAGGCCAGAGCCTTCGGCATCGGGTCGGGGATGCCGCTCAAGATCGCGGCGAGGAAGGCTCCGGATGACGCCGTCTTCCTCCCCGTCGACCATGAGGCCTACGAGGCCGCCTCGCACGAGGTGATGACCGCGCTGCGTTCGCTGCCGGGCGTCGTGTTGGAGGTGATCGGCTGGGACGAGTGCTTCCTCGGGGTCGAGTCCGACGATCCGGAGCAGGTCGCACGCGATGCGCAGACGGCGGTACGGGACGCCACAGGGCTGCACTGCTCGGTGGGCATCGGCGACAACAAGGTGAGAGCGAAGATCGCGACGGAGTTCGGCAAGCCTCGCGGCATGTTCCGCCTCACCGCCGCGAACTGGTTCGCGGTGATGGGGGAGAAGCCCACGCGCGACCTCTGGGGCGTCGGACCCAAGGTGCAGAAGCGGCTCGCGACGCACGGGATAGACACCGTGCGCCAGCTCGCGGATGCCGATCAGCAGGAGCTCGTCGCGGAGTTCGGGCCGCGAATGGGGATCTGGTACCGCGATCTCGGCGCGGGGATCGGCCCCGCGATCGTCGACGACACTCCCTGGGTGGCGCGCAGCCACAGCCGCGAGACGACCTTTCAGCGGAATCTCACGACGGCGGAGGAGGTCGAGGTGGCGATCCGCGAGCTCGCCGCCAGCGCCTTCGACGACTGCGCGGCCGAGGAGCGCGCGGTCGTGCGGGTGCACCTGAAGGTGCGGTACGCGCCCTTCGAGACGAAGACGTTCGGACGCAAGCTGGCCGAGCCGACCCTCGACCGCGACCAGGTGGTCGCCGCCGCTCTCGAGCTGGGCGGCACGCTCGATCGAGACCGCGAGGTCAGACTGCTCGGGGTCCGCGCGGAGATGACCATGCCCGATGACGCCGACACCGCGGAGCGGACGCCGGTGCGCGGCAGGATCTGACGTCGGGAGGCGAGGCCCGGCGCGCGCTCAGTCGCGGAACACCGCGGCGACGGCGCTGACCTCGATCACCGCACCGGGGACCCCGAGACCCGCGACGAGCGCCGCGGTCACGAGGGGAGGTGCACCCTCGCGTGCCAGCTTCGACGCCACCGCGCCATACGCGGCGCGCAGATCCGCGTCCTGCTGGATCAGCACCGTCCAGCTGACCACGTCGTCGAGACCTGCCCCGGCGGCCTCGAGCGCGACGCGGGCGTTCTCCACCGCACGGAGTGACTGCTCGCCGGCGTCTGCGGAGACGACGGTGCCGGTCGCGTCGACGCCGTTCTGGCCGCCGACGTAGATCGTCGTCGCGCCGGGCGGGACGACGGCGACGTGGCTGAATGCGGGACTGACGACGAGGCCGTCCGGCTGCAGGAGAGTGATGGTGTCCATGGCCCCAGTGTGGCCCTGGGCGCCGACATCGCGTGGGGCGCGAGAAGGGGCGGAGCGCCATGCGCCCCGCCCCTCGACATCGCAGACGCTCAGAACTTCAGGAGCACCTTGCCCACTCGGCCCGGCGTGTTGCTCGCGCGGACGGCATCCGCGGCGTCGGCCGCGTCGAAGACTCCGGCGACGGGCAGGGTGAGGGTGCCGTCGGAGACGCGCTGGATCAGCTCTCCGAACAGGGCGCCGCGCGTGGCGGCATCCATCGCCTGACTGACCTTGCTTCCCCAGAAGCCCTTGACGGTGGCCTGTTTGAAGATGACGTCGCCCGAGGCGATCTCCATCACGGGCGAGCTCATCGCGCCGAAGGCGACGAGCGTGCCGTTCTCGGCGAGCAGCGAGAGCACGTGTCCCGATGCGGCTCCGCCGACGGAGTCCACACCGGCGACGATCGGGGCGCCGCCGGTGAGCGCCGCCGCCTGCTCGCGCCAGTCGTCCTGGTCGGTCGCGACGACGTTCTCGATGCCCTGGGCGCGGAGCTCCTCCACGCCCTCGGTGCGGCGCACGAGACCGAGCACGTTGACGCCGCGCGCAGCCCCGAGCTGCGCCAGCATCCGTCCGACTGCGCCGTTCGCGGCGTTCTGGACGATCCAGTCGCCCTCGCCGACCTCCAGGAACTGCAGCAGGCTGATCGTGCTGAACGGCATGGATATCAGCTGCGCGGCGCTCTCGTCAGGGATCGCGTCGGGAACCGGCACGAGGCCTGCGGCCGTGGTGACGAGGTACTCCGCCCAGGATCCGAAGGTTCCGCCCGTCGCCATGCGCTGGCCGATCGTGAGGTTCTCGACGCCGTCGCCGAGCGCATCGACGATGCCGAGCGCCTCGGTGCCGGACGCCGCTGGCAGCTCGGGCTTGAAGCCGTAGGTGCCGCGGATGGTCCACAGATCGTGGTTGTGGATCGGGGAGAGGAGGATGCGCAGGCGCACCTGCCCCGGACCGGGCTCCGGAAGCGGGCGGTCTTCGACTGCGAGGACCTCTTCGGGCTCGCCGAACGTGTGGTGGATGAGTGCACGCATGTCTGTTCTCCTTGTGGGATCAGTCGTCGGAGACGGTGATGTCGACGTCGATGTTGCCGCGGGTGGCGTTCGAGTACGGGCACACCCGGTGCGCGGCATCCGCCAGCGCCACGGCCTGCTCGTGGGGAAGGTTGGGGATGACCACCTCGAGCTGCACGGCGAGCCCGAACCCGCCCTCGCCGTTGGAGCCGATCTGCACGCGCGCCCCCACCGAGGAATCGGTGATCGCGACCTTCTGCGCGCGGGCCACGGTCTGCAGTGCGGAGTGGAAGCAGGCCGCGTAGCCGGCGGCGAACAGCTGCTCGGGGTTCGCGCCGTCTCCGCTGCCGCCGAGCTCCTTGGGTACGGCGAGGTCGACGTCGAGTCGACCCTCTGACGTGGCGACCCGGCCGTTGCGGCCTGCGCCCGTCGCCAGGGCTTCTGCGGTGTAGAGAGCGTCCATCGTGTGGATTCCTTTCGAGTGGTCAGTTCGCGGTGCTCTTCTGGAGCAGCGCGGTGAGTTCCTGGAGCTCGGCGATCAGCCGCCGGCGGCGGTCATCGTCGTGCACGCCGGCGAGATCGGCGATCTGCGCGCGGATCGGGGCGACCTCGGCGCGCAGCGCGCGGCCGGCTTCGGTCAGCTGCACCGTGACGACGCGCTCGTCGGTCGTGCTGCGCTGCTTCGTCACGAGGCCGGCCTGTTCGAGGCGGCGCACCAGGGGGGAGAGGGTGCCGGAGTCGAGCTGCATCGCATCTCCGAGGGATCCGACGGTCTGCTCTCCCTCGTTCCAGAGGATCGCCAGCACGAGGTACTGCGGGTACGTGAGCCCCCACGGAGCGAGCAGGGTGCGATAGGCCTGTGTGGTGGCGCGCGCCGCCGAGTAGAGCGAGAAGCACACCATCTCTTCGGTGATCGGCATGAGGCGAGTCTTGCACACAATTCAATTGTGCACAATTTAATGACGGCTGTCCGTCGACGCCGGAGACCTCTAGGGTGGCCCCATGAGCACAGTCGCCGTTGATGCCCCCGTCGTATCGACGATGCCGCGATGGTGGCTGCGCCGCCGCTTCGTGCTCCTGATGAGCGTGCTGGTGCTCCCAGCCGTACTGTCTGTGCTGCTGAACAGCTACGGCGCGCTCACGGAGGAGTCCGCGATGCGCATGGCGTTCGCGACCGTGGCCGGGCAGACCGTCGCGATGCTCGGCGCGCTCGCCGCAGTGGTGCTCACGATCGTGCAGAGACGAAGAGGGCTTGTCCTCTTCGTCCTGATCGGCTTCATCGTGATCGTATGCGCGGTGGCGGCCATGGGGACGGCGGGGGAGCTCCTTCTCGCCCGTCTCGGCCCGATCGCGGAGACCGCGGCTCTGAACTGACCGTCCTCGGGTCCGGAGATCGGTGATTCCGGGTTTCCCCCGGGAGTCGTCGGGTTACCCCCGTTCCTGCCGTCGAGAGCCCACGCCTACGGTGCCAGAGGCGACGAAAGTTCGCCCGCTCACGTCGACGAACAGAGGTCTCCATGAAGGTGTCTCCCGCACGCAGCCGACCCGCCGGTCCCATCGGCGCCGATGTCGCCTGGTTCTTCACGATCGCGATCCTGTTGTGCTTCGCGATCTCCGTGCCGATGGTCTTCCGGCTCGTCCCGCCAGACCTCTACAACGTGATCACCCCGATCATGCAGATGACGCCGCTGCTCGCCGCGATCATCATGTGGCTCATCCGGAGGCCGGGGACCTTCCGGTCGACCTTCGCGACCGGCTGGCGCGGAGCGTTCGGCTGGGCCGGCATCGGCATCGGCCTCATCGCAGCGATCGCGGCGATCCAGACCGCCATCGCGGTGGCCACGGGTATCTGGACGCTCAACCCTGTGGATCAGATCATCGGGACCGCGGTGTGGATACTCCCGGTGTTCGTGATGCAGTCGGTCTTCGCCATCGGCGAGGAGTTCGGCTGGCGGGGCTGGCTGGCCACCCGCGCCGCATCGTGGGGCTTCTGGCCGCTGGCGGTCGTGAGCGGCCTGGTGTGGATCGTCTGGCACCTGCCCGTCCTCGCCGTCATCGGCGACCTCCCGTTCTGGGACATCGTGATCTACTTCGCGGGGATGCTGCCGTGGGCGCCGCTCCTGCTCGCGTTGCGCTGGCGGTCGGGTAGCGTGTGGCCCGCCGTCCTGACCCACGGGGCGATCAACAGCATCCGGGTGTACCTGCTGCAGTCGGTGCCGAACGCGACCGATCACCTGCTCATCGAGGTGATCGGCTGGGTGCTCACGCTCGCCGCGGCCGTCTGGCTCATGCGCAAGGGTGGTGCGCCCGTCGTCCGCGGAGTCGTTCGGCCGGCGCAGGTCTGAGACGACGAAGGGCCCCGCCTGATCAGGCGGGGCCCTTCCGTGTCTCTGGGTTCACATCGCGACGCTCTCGCTCGCACTTCTCAACCCGTGTGTGTGCCCCCGGAGGGATTCGAACCCCCGACCTACGGTACCGGAAACCGGCGCTCTATCCCCTGAGCTACGGAGGCGTACCGATCGACAATATCACTGCTCGGGGGTGGTCTCCGAACCACCGGCCACCGTGACCGGCGCGCCGCTCAGTTCAGCGAGCGCAGCGGCGAGCTGCTCGGCCAGGTAGCGGTGTCCTGCGGTGGACGGATGCTTGCGTCCGAGGTCGACGTCGATCACGTTGCGGTAGTTCTGCGGAGTGATCCAGCCGTCTGCGACGGGGGAGATGTACCACCAGCCGCGCGCGCCGGCGAGCGCGGCGAGATCCCTGTCGATGCGCGCCGTCGAGGCCCCCACCGGCAGCTTGTGCGGTGCAGGGCCCAGGATGACGATCTGCGCCTCGGGGTACTTCGCCGCCATCGCGTCCCACGCCGCCGTCACCGCCTCGCGATACCCGGCCTCTCCCTGCGCCCTGTCGTTGATCGAGCCCTGGATGATGATCAGGTCCGGTGCGAGAGCGGGGTCGAGCGCGGCGATGCGCTCGCCGAAGGCGGGGCCGTCGATGCCGGGCTTGAGATAGCCGCTCCCGCGGACGCCGTTCACGATCGTCGTCCCGTGCACGAGGTCCGCCAGCAGGTAGGCGTAGCCGAGAGTGGGCTCGCTCGCGGCGGAGCCGTACGTCCAGGAGTCGCCGAAGACGAGGACGGTCGGATGCTCGGGCAGCGTCAGCGGCGCAGGGGCGATCGTGACCGCATCGCCGTGCCCGGCGCCCGCCACGGCTGCGCTCGACGGCCCAGGAGACCACGGCTTCCACACGCCGAGGACCACCGCCGCGAGGACGAGCACGGTTCCGACGGCGAGCCCCGCGAGGAGCAGACGACGACGGTCGATCACCGGATTCATGGCATGACTGTAGATCACGCCGGGTTCCGCGCAAATTCCGACCCGTCGACGCGCCGTAAACTGGGGAGCCTATGAATCCTGAAACGCTCGCCCAAGCCCTCATCGCCGTCCTCGCACCGATTGCCGCCGAGCGACGTCCGGGCGAGCCGCTCGGGCTCTCGGCATCCGACATCGTGCTGGATCGCCCCCGCAACCGCGACCACGGCGACTGGGCGTCGAACATCGCCATGCGCCTCGCCAAGCCGTTCGGCACGAACCCGCGAGAACTCGCCCAGCAGATCGCCGACGGCCTCGCGCAGGTCGAGGGCGTCGCGAGCACCGAGGTCGCCGGACCCGGGTTCATCAACATCCGCCTGGACGCGGCCGCGGCCGGAGCGCTCGCGAAGGTCATCGTCGACGCCGGCGACGCCTACGGGAGCAACGAGTCGCAGCGCGGCGTGAGCGTGAACGTCGAGTTCGTCTCGGCGAACCCGACCGGGCCGCTGCACATCGGGCACACGCGCTGGGCTGCCCTCGGCGACTCGATCGTCCGGCTGCTGCTCGCCAGCGGCGCGAACGCGGTCCGCGAGTACTACATCAACGACGCCGGGGCGCAGATGGAGCGCTTCGCGCTGTCCGTCGTCGCCGCGGCCAACGGGCGCCCGACGCCGGAGGGCGGGTACCCCGGCGAGTACATCACGACGCTCGCGGGGCGCGTGCTTGAGGCTCGTCCCGACCTGCTGGGGCTGCCCGAGGACGAGCAGCTCGTCGTGGCGCGGGACCTGGCCTATGCGTTCCAGCTCGCCGAGATCCAGGCATCCCTCGGCCGTTTCAACGTGCCGTTCGACGTCTGGTTCTCGGAGCGCACGCTGCACGCGAAGGGCGAGGACGGCACCAGCCTCATCGACCAGGCCCTCGATCGTCTGCGCGAGCAGGGGCACGTCTTCGACGAGGACGGCGCGGTCTGGGTGCGCACCACCGACTTCGGCGACGACAAGGACCGCGTGATCCGCCGCTCCAACGGCGAGTACACCTACTTCGCCGCGGATGCCGCGTACTACCTGAACAAGGGCGACCGCGGCTTCGAGAACAAGATCTACCTGCTCGGCGCCGACCACCACGGCTACGTGCACCGTCTGAAGGCCGTCGCCGGGGCCGCGGGAGAGGACCCGGAGAAGAACATCCAGGTGCTGATCGGCCAGCTGGTGTCGATCCGCGGCGCCCGCCTGAGCAAGCGCGCGGGCAATATCATCGAGATGGACGACCTGCAGTCCTGGATCGGCACCGACGCGCTGCGGTACGCGCTCGAGCGCTCACCCGCCGACTCTCCGCTCGACCTCGACCCCGAGCTGCTGCAGAAGCGCACCAACGACAACCCGGTCTTCTACGTGCAGTACGCCCACGCGCGCACGCACAACGTCGCCCGCAACGCCGCCGACTCCGGTGTCGACCGCTCCGAGTTCGCACCGGAGACGCTCACCCACGAGTCCGAGAGCGCTCTGCTCGGCGCGCTGCAGGAGTTCCCGCGCATCGTCGGCTTCGCGGCAGAGGTGCGCGAGCCGCACCGGGTCGCGCGCTACCTGGAGGAGCTCGCAGGGCTGTATCACCGCTGGTACGACAACTGCCGTGTGATCCCGCAGGGCGACGACCCGATCGAGAGCGTGCACCGCACCCGCCTGTGGCTGAACGACGCCGCAGGGCAGGTGTTCCGCAACGGCCTCGACCTCCTCGGAGTCTCCGCGCCCGAACGGATGTGACCTCCCGGGTACGGCAGGATTGGGGCATGAGCGATGAGAACCCGACCCTGCCGTATCCCGAGGCCGATGCCGAGCATCCCACCCTCGTGATCCCCGGAGGGGCGCAGACGGCGGATGCCCCCGCCCCCGCCAGGCGCAAGCGGTGGCCGTGGGTGCTGCTCATCATCGTGGTGGTGCTCGCGCTCCTCGCCGTCGCGGGGGAGCTCCTCGTCCGGGCGATCCTTCCCGGCGTTGTGCGCTCCATCGTCGTGGAGCAGCTCGACCTCCCCGCCGACCAGCAGCT
Source organism: Microbacterium sp. NPDC057944 (assembly GCF_042887445.1). Taxonomy (NCBI): domain Bacteria; kingdom Bacillati; phylum Actinomycetota; class Actinomycetes; order Micrococcales; family Microbacteriaceae; genus Microbacterium; species Microbacterium sp. NPDC057944. Next base: position 898,947 of record NZ_JBHVPJ010000002.1, on the reverse strand, counting down.
CGACGTCGACGCCGACGGCATCCTGCTGCCGCAGCTCATCGGGGGCCGTCTCGACAGTCTGCACCTCTCGACGGACTCCGTGACGATCCAGGGGATCACGGGCGCCGCCGACGTCACGGCGAAGGGCGTCCCGCTGCGCGGCGGCGATCTCGCCGGAGCCTCCGGCACGATCACCGTCGACGAGAGCCAGTTCACGACGCTGCTCTCGTCCACCGACCTCCCGGTCGATCAGGTGGCTTTCGACGCGCCGGACGCCACGGTCAGCGGCAGCGTGCAGGTGCTCGGACTCGCGCTCCCGGTCTCGGTCACCGTGACCCCCGGCGTCGTCGACGGCGACCTGCAGCTCACGCCGCAGGGGATCAGCGTGGGCGGCATCGTGCTCGACGCGGACCGGGTCCAGGACACGCTCGGCTCCGTCGGCGCCGCCCTCACCAAGACGCAGACGATCTGCATCGCCGATCAGCTCCCGGCGGGCATCACGATCACGGGGCTGAAGATCACGGGCACCCGTGCGGTCATCGACGTCGACGTGAACGGCGCCATCGTCACTGACGACAGCCTGCAGCAGCCGGGAACCTGCCCCCGGGGCTGACCCCGTCGGCGCCGCGGTGGTCCGTCAGGGCTTCGCGGAGGAGGCGGCGTCCTGCGCTGCGCGGAGCGCTGCGGTCGCGATGGCGAGGTCGACCTCTGCGCGCTGGACCCGCCGCGCCTCGAAGGTCGTTGCACCGTAGCGGGACCGCACCCTGTCGCCCTGCTCCTCGTGCAGGGTGACGATGTACGCGCACGCGATCAGGATGACTTGCGCCGACAGGTTGAGCCAGATCAGCAGCGCGAGCAGCGAGGCGAAGGACGCGAGGAGGGGATTGCTCGCCGCTCCGCCGACGAAGAGGCCGGACAGCTCCTGCAGGACGAGGAGACCGATGGCCCCGAGCAGGGATCCCGTCCACAGCGTCCGCCTCGAGACCCGCAGTCCCGACAGCAGTCGGAACACGGCCGCGATGAGTGCGGCGTCCATCGCGAAGACGACGAGCAGGGACACCAGCCTGACGCTCCACTCCGCGACCGCGGAGTCGGCGGGGAGGCCGAGCAGGCCGCTGATCCACGTGATGCCGACGCGGCCGGTGACGGTGAGGAAGGCCGCGAGCACGAAGGCCGCGCCGATTCCCACGGCGAGGAGCAGGTTGCGCAGCATCACCCAGATCCAGAGGATGTCGTCCTGCGCCGTGCCGGCGAGAACGCGGACCGCCGTGCGCAGCGAGCCGATCGCACCGAGAGCGGAACCGGTCAGCGCGACGATGGAGACGGCGCCCGCGATCGAGAACGAGAGGGGGCGGCGCAGCTCGGACGGCTTCACGACGGCCTCCTCGCCGATCAGGCCGGGCACGACCGCCTGCACGGCGTCGATGATCGCCTTCCACGCGACCGGGTTGCCCGCGAGCCACAGCGCCGCGATGGAGAACCCCAGAAGCACTCCGGCGAACACGCTGAAGAGCGCGCGGTAGGTGACGCTGTCTGCCAGCATCGGGCCCCGGCGCTCCACGTAGAGGAGCGCGGCGCGGACCGGGGCGAGGGTGAGCGCCCCGCGCACGACCGCAGCGACGGCGCGGGGGATCGGACCGGGGCGGGCGGGGCCTGGGGTGTGCTGTTCGGTGCTCATCACGCCCCACCCTACGAGCCGCTGGTCGGTCGGTGCAGGGGATTGACTCGGCACGTCTCCGTGACGGAGGCGATCCGGGGCTTGCCTTAGAATCGGGTCAACTCGACGCGCGCATCCCGTGGCGCGCTCCATCCCACGATTGGTGCTCCGTGCTTTCCCCTGCCGACTCGCTCGCCCCTGAGTGGCTCGTCGTCCCCGACGACGCGAACGACCTCGTGCCCGCCGTGTGGCCGTCATCGGCCCGCCGCGACGTCGACGGAGCGCTCACCATCGCCGGACTGTCCGCGACGGGACTGGCCCGGACGTTCGGAACCCCGCTGCTCGTCCTCGACGAGGACGAGGTGCGCTCTCGTGCGCGTGCGTTCCGGCTCGCCTTCGACGCCGCGGCCGGAGAGAACGGCACGACCGCCCAGGTGTACTACGCGGGCAAGGCCTTCCTGTGCACGACGGTGGCCAGGTGGGTGGTCGACGAGGGACTCCGCGTCGACGTGTGCACCGGAGGGGAACTCGAGGTCGCGCTCGCGGCGGGTGTCGCTCCTGCGTCCGTCGGGTTCCACGGCAACAACAAGTCCACGGCCGAGCTGGAGCGCGCCGTCGAGGTCGGCGTCGGATCGATCATCGTCGACAGCGCCATCGAGATCGAGCGCCTCGCAGCCATCACGGCGCGGACGGATGCCGTGCAGCGGGTGTTCGTGCGGGTGATCAGCGGCGTGCACGCCGAGACCCACGACTTCCTCGCCACGGCTCACGAAGACCAGAAGTTCGGATTCCCCCTCGCCGAGGCGGAGGGCGCTGTCGCCCGCATCCGCGAGATCCGCGGGCTGGAGTTCGCCGGACTGCACTGCCATATCGGCTCGCAGATCTTCGGCGTCGCCGGTTTCCGCGAGTCGGCCTCCCGTGTGCTGGAACTGCACGCGTCGCTGCTCGAGGGCGGGCCCGTGCCGCAGCTGAACCTGGGCGGCGGCTTCGGGATCGCGTACACGCGGGTCGACGACCCGACCCCGATCGAGACGCTCGCCGGAGAGATCGTGGCGGCGGTCGCCGAGGGGTGCGCCGCTCGCGGCATCGAGATCCCGGCGCTGTCCTTCGAGCCCGGTCGGGCGATCGTCGGCACCGCCGGTGTGACGATCTACGAGGTCGGCACCACGAAGGACGTCGAGCTGGAGTCCGGGGCGGTGCGCCGGTACATCAGCGTCGACGGCGGCATGAGCGACAACGCCCGCCCTGCGCTGTACGGCGCGCAGTTCTCCGCACGCCTGGCGTCTCGATCGGGGATCGGCGCCCCGCAGCTGAGCCGCGTCGTCGGCAAGCACTGCGAGTCCGGCGACATCGTCGTCGACCACGAGTACCTCCCCGACGACCTCGTGCCAGGAGACCTGCTGGCGGTTCCCGCTACCGGCGCGTACTGCGCGTCGCTCGCGAGCAACTACAACCATGTGCCGCGCCCGCCGATCGTCGCCGTCCGCGACGGCCGCGCGCAGATCATCGTCCGCGGCGAGACCATCGCCGATGTGCTGGCACGGGATGCCGGAATCGACCCGGCCTCCGCCGACGACATCGACATCGAGCGCTGATCCTCCCGTCGCGCGGGCGCGCGACGGCGGACGGCGAGCGAGACACCTCTGAAAGACACCCATGACCACCAGCGACGCAGGAGCGGCGAAATGACAGAGTACAGACGACTTCGGGTGGCGCTTCTGGGCGCCGGAGCCGTAGGGTCCCAGGTCGCGGCGCTGCTGCTGCGTCACGGCGACGAGCTCGCAGACCGCGCGGGCGCCGAGCTCGAGCTCGCCGGCATCGCCGTGCGCAATCTCGACGCCCCTCGCGACGTCGACCTGCCCAAGGAGCTGTTCACGACCGACGCGGAGTCGCTCATCCTCGGCTCCGACATCGTGATCGAGCTCATCGGCGGCATCGAGCCGGCGCGCACGAACATCCTCCAGGCGATCGGCTCCGGCGCCGACGTGGTCACCGCCAACAAGGCGCTGCTCGCGACGCACGGACCCGAGCTCTTCGAGGCCGCCGATCGGGTTGGCGCCTCCGTCTACTACGAGGCCGCCGCCGCGGGAGCGATCCCCATCATCCGCCCCCTGCGCGACTCCCTCGCGGGCGACCGCGTCGTGCGCATCATGGGCATCGTCAACGGCACGACGAACTACATCCTCGACCGCATGGACACCGAGGGCGCCGACTTCGGCGACGTCCTCGCCGACGCGCAGCGGCTCGGCTACGCGGAGGCCGATCCGACCGCCGACGTCGAGGGGTACGACGCCGCGCAGAAGGCGGCGATCCTCGCCAGCCTCGCCTTCCACACGGCCGTCCCGCTGGAGGCCGTGCACCGCGAGGGCATCACCTCCATCACCGCCTCCATGATCGAGGAGGCCAGGGCCGCCGGGTTCGTCATCAAGCTGCTCGCGGTGTGCGAGCGCATCGAGGCGAACGGCGCCGAGTCGATCTCGGTGCGCGTCTACCCGGCCCTGGTGCCGCAGTCGCACCCGCTCGCGAACGTGCACGGCGCGAACAACGCCGTGTTCGTCGAGGCCGAGGCCGCGGGCTCGCTGATGTTCTACGGCGCCGGCGCCGGCGGCGTGCAGACGGCATCCGCTGTGCTCGGCGACGTGGTCTCCGCTGCTCGTCGTCACATCGCGGGCGGCGTGGGCGTCGGCGAATCGACCAGGGCGAACCTGCCCGTCGTCCCGATCGGCCACGTCACCACGCGCTACCAGATCACCCTGCAGGTGGCGGATGCCGCGGGCGTCCTGGCCACCGTCGCCGGCATCCTCAGCGACGGCGGCGTCTCGGTCGCGACGGTCGTGCAGACGGTCGAAGGTGAGTCGGAGCCGACGGCGCGCCTCATCATCGGCACGCACCGCGCCACCGAGGAGGCTCTCAGCGCCACCGTCGACGCTCTGGCCGGCAGCGCGGTCGTCGAGCGCGTCGTGTCCGTGCTGCGCGTGGAAGGCGAGTGACGATGCCCGCCGGCCGCACCGTCGAGGTCACCGTTCCGGCGACCAGCGCCAACCTCGGCCCGGGGTTCGACACCCTCGGTCTCGCGCTCAGCGTCTACGACTCGCTGCTGGTGACCGAGCTGCCCGCGGGCGAGCTCGAGATCGAGGTCAGCGGATCGGGAGCCGCCGAGATCCCGCGCGACGACTCGAACCTCATCGTCCGCACGATCCGGCACGTCTACGCCGACCTCGGGCGCCCGATGCCCGGACTGCGCATCGTCGCCGAGAACGGCGTGCCGCACGGGCGCGGACTCGGCTCATCGGGTGCCGCGGTGACCGCGGGCATCCTCGCGGCCAAGGGGCTGCTCGCCGGAGACGTCGAGATCGACGACGCCGACCTGCTGCGCCTGGCCACGGAGATCGAGGGGCATCCGGACAACGTCGCGCCCGCGCTCTTCGGGGGCCTCACGATCGCCTGGATGGGGGAGCGGGGTCCGCAGCACAAGAAGCTCCTCGTGCACCGCGGCGTGTCTCCGCTCGTGCTGGTGCCCTCGTACACGATGTCGACTTCGAAGGCCCGCTCGCTGCAGCCGCCGCAGGTGTCGACGGAGGACGCGGTCTTCAACGTCTCGCGCTCGGCGCTGCTCATCGCCGCGCTCATGCAGAGCCCCGAGCTCCTCCTCGACGCCACCGCAGACAGGCTCCACCAGGACTACCGCGCCGAGGCGATGCCGGAGACCCAGCGGCTCGTGCAGGCCCTGCGGGCCTCAGGGTTCGCGGCCGTGGTCTCGGGTGCGGGCCCCAGCGTGCTCGTGCTCGCCGACGGACCGGGCAGCCGCCAGGACGCCGTCGAACTCGCCAACCGCGTCACCGACACCCCGTGGGAAGCGCTGCTGCTCGCGGTCGACGTGCGTGGTGGTACAGTGGGGGATCGAGCGGAGGGCTCCACGTAACTGCGTGAATCTGGCCCCATTGCAACTCTGCAAGACCCGCACGCAAATCCTTCAGGCACCGCTCATCTGAGCATCCGGTGCCAAGGCCGGCCGGCGCCGAGCGTCAGCCCGTGCGATCGCGCGCAGCACCCGTTGTGCGCGAGACGCTCATGTCTCCGAGACCAAAGAGGGAGTACTCGTGGAGAATTTCTCCGAGACCCAGAACGACCAGGCGGCGCCCGTCGCCGAGGCACCGGCGGCTGCGGCCGCCCCGGCTCGCAAGCGCGCACCGCGCAGGGCCACCACCGCGACCGCCGCGGCGAAGGCCGAGAAGTCCGCAGCGGAGGCACCCGCCGCCGCTGAGGCTCCGGCCGCCTCCGAGGCGCCTGCGGCCGACGCTGCAGAGGCCGCGCCCAAGGCGAAGGCCCCTCGTCGCAGCCGTGCGAAGAAGGCCGACGCGGAGACCACCGAGGCTCCGGCGTCGGATGCTCCCGCCACCGCGCCCGCTGCCGAGGCTCCGGCCGCCGCCGCGGATGCCGAGGCGCCCGCCGCGAAGACCACCACCCGCGCCCGTCGCGGCGCCAAGAAGCCCGCTGCGGAGACCGCCGAGGCGCCCGCCGCCGATGCCGCTCCGGCAGAGGCTGCTCCCGCTGCCGAGAAGCAGGCCGCTCCCGCCGCCGAGAAGCAGGCCGCTCCGGCCGCCGACGGCGCTCAGGGATCCGACTCGGCCGACGGCGCAGACGGCGGCGACGAGCAGGGCGGCCGTGGCCGCAACCGCAACCGCAGCCGCAACCGTGGCCGTGGCCAGAACGGCAACGCGCAGGGCGCGAACGAGCCGCAGCAGCAGAGCGCTCCGGCCGACGACGAGCAGGGCTCGGCGAACAGCCGCAACCGTCAGCGCAACAAGCGCCGCACCAACGGCGCTCCGACCGACGAGTTCGAGACCGAGATCGGCGAGGATGACGTCCTCATCCCGATCGCCGGCATCCTCGACGTGCTCGACAACTACGCGTTCGTGCGCACCACCGGCTACCTCGCCGGTCCCAGCGACGTCTACGTCTCGCTCGGCCAGGTCAAGAAGTACAACCTGCGCAAGGGCGACGCGATCGTCGGCTCGATCAAGCAGCCGCGCGAGGGTGAGCAGCCGGGACGCCAGAAGTACAACGCGCTGGTCAAGGTCGACTCGATCAACGGCCTGTCGATCGACGATGCGGCGACCCGCGTCGAGTTCGGCAAGCTCACCCCGCTCTACCCGCAGGAGCGACTGCGTCTGGAGACGGCCCCCGAGAAGCTGACCCAGCGCATCATCGACCTGGTCGCGCCGATCGGCAAGGGCCAGCGCGGCCTCATCGTCGCGCCGCCCAAGGCGGGCAAGACGATCGTGCTGCAGCAGATCGCGAACGCGATCGCGCAGAACAACCCCGAGGTCCACCTCATGGTCGTGCTCGTCGACGAGCGCCCCGAAGAGGTCACCGACATGGAGCGCACCGTCAAGGGCGAGGTCATCGCCTCGACCTTCGACCGCCCCGCCGAAGACCACACGACGGTCGCCGAGCTCGCCATCGAGCGCGCCAAGCGCCTCGTCGAGCTGGGCCGCGACGTCGTCGTTCTGCTCGACTCGATCACCCGTCTCGGCCGTGCGTACAACCTCGCGGCTCCTGCTTCCGGTCGCGTCCTGACCGGCGGTGTCGACGCCTCGGCGCTCTACCCGCCCAAGCGCTTCTTCGGCGCCGCGCGCAACATCGAGAACGGCGGATCCCTCACGATCCTCGCGACCGCGCTCGTCGAGACCGGCTCCAAGATGGACGAGGTCATCTTCGAGGAGTTCAAGGGCACCGGCAACAGCGAGCTGCGTCTGTCGCGCGCCCTCGCCGACAAGCGGATCTTCCCCGCTGTCGACGTGAACGCCTCCAGCACCCGCCGCGAGGAGATGCTCCTCTCTCCCGACGAGGTGAAGATCACCTGGAAGCTGCGTCGCGCCCTTGCCGGCCTCGACCAGCAGCAGGCCCTCGAGGTCGTCCTGGGCAAGCTCAAGGAGACGCACTCGAACGTCGAGTTCCTCGTCCAGATGCAGAAGTCGATCCCCACGCTCCCGTCGGGTGCGCACGGGCACGACAACAACATCCGCTGAGCATCGCCGCCGTGTTCGAGTCCGTCCAGACTCTGATCGACGAGCATCGCCGGGTGCAGGAGGAGCTCTCCGACCCGGCGGTGCACGCCGACGCTGCGCGCGCGAAACGGGTCAACCGCCGCTACGCGGAGCTGTCGAGGATCGTCGCGGCGTATGACGCGTGGGTCGCGGCATCCGACGACCTCGACGCCGCGCGCGAGTTCGCCCGCGAGGACGAGACGTTCGCCGCGGAGGTGCCCGTCCTCGAGGAGGGGCTGCAGGCCGCGCACGAGAAGCTGCGTCGTCTGCTGATCCCGCGCGACCCCGACGATGCCCGAGACGTGATCATGGAGATCAAGGCGGGGGAGGGCGGCGCGGAGAGCGCGCTGTTCGCCGCCGACCTGCTGCGGATGTACGTGCAGTACGCCGCGTCCAAGGGCTGGAAGACCGAGCTGCTCGAGCGCAACGAGTCCGACCTCGGCGGCTACAAGGACGTCCAGGTCGCGATCAAGGGCTCGTCCTCCGATCCGGCGCAGGGCGTCTGGGCGCACCTCAAGTACGAGGGCGGCGTGCACCGCGTGCAGCGCGTGCCGGCGACCGAGTCGCAGGGGCGCATCCACACCTCCACGACCGGCGTGCTCGTGTTCCCCGAGGTCGACGAGCCCGAGGAGATCCAGATCGATCAGAACGATCTGAAGATCGACGTGTTCCGCTCGTCCGGGCCTGGTGGCCAGTCGGTGAACACCACGGACTCGGCCGTCCGCATCACGCACGTGCCGACCGGCATCGTCGTGTCGATGCAGAACGAGAAGTCGCAGCTGCAGAACCGCGAGGCGGCGATGCGCGTGCTCCGCGCCCGACTGCTCGCCAAGCAGCAGGAGGAGCTGGATGCCGTGGCATCCGACGCCCGCAAGTCGCAGATCCGCACGATGGACCGCTCCGAGCGCATCCGCACGTATAACTTCCCGGAGAACCGGATCGCGGATCACCGCACCGGGTTCAAGGCGTACAACCTCGATCAGGTGATGGACGGCGCTCTCGAGCCGATCATCGAGTCGGCCATCCAGGCCGATGAAGAGGCCCGCCTCGCCGCGGTGGGCTCCGAGTCCTGAGCGGGCGCGACCGCCCTGGGCGTCAGGTGCGCGCTGCGTACCGGTGCTCGGGGCGCCCCGTGGCGCCGTAGCGGAGCCGCACCTCCACGACGGTCCTCGCGGCGAGTGCTGCCAGATGCCGTTGCGCCGTCGCCCGCGAGATGCCGACGCGCTCGCCGACCTCGGCCGCGGAGGCCTCCCCGTCGCCGAGAGCGGCGAGCACGAGCTGTTCGGTCGCCGACCGCGACAGCGACACCGGTTCGCCGGCGCCGTGCAGGATCGCCAGAGCCCTGTCCACGTCCTCCTGGCGGAGCGCGCGGTCGCCGGCGAGCAGGTTGCGGTAGCGGACGTACCGATCGAGCAGGCCGGAGAGAGCGCGCCGCTCGAACGGCTTCCTCAGGTAGCCCACCGCCCCCGATCTCAGTGCGCGACGCACCGTCGGGGCGTCGTCGGCTGCGGAGATGAGGATCGCATCCACCCCTGATTCCCGTACGAGCGCGATGCCGTCGCCGTCCGGGAGGAACACGTCCGCCAGCAGGAGGTCGGGGCGGGAGGAGCGGATGCTGTCACGGGCCTCGGCGAGCGAGCGCACCGTATCCGTCACCGTGAAGCCGGCATGCTCGTCGACGATGCCCTGGTGCAGCTGCCCGACGCGGAAGTCATCGTCGAGGATGAGCACGCGGAGGGGGTCGGTCATGGCGTCTCCTGCTGTTCTGTCCGGTCTGTGCGGGCGGGCTGCTCTGCGCGCGCGGGGTCCACGGCTCCGCCGATCCGGGCGGCGAACACCGCTCCGTGCTCGTCGTCACCGGGGTCGATGACCCAGAGGTCCCCTCCGCTGCGGCGGGCGATCTCGGTCGAGAGAGGGATGCCGATGCCGTGACCGTGCACGCCGTCCGCGGCGCCGTCGGCCGACGTCGAGGTCGACAGGGGGTCGACTCCGCGCAGACCGGGGCCGGAGTCCGACACCGTGAACACGAGGGCGTCGTCGTCGTCCAGCACCGCGACCTCCACCCAGCGCGGCGTCCGCTCTCCTGACACGGCTGCGGTGACCGCGTTGTCGACGAGGTTGCCGAGCACGGCGGCCACGTCTTCGGCGGCGCTCACGCCTCCGATCAGCTGGGTGTCCTCGGCGATGCGCAGGGCGACGCCGCGTTCTCCGGCCTCCACGCCCTTGGCGCCGAGGAAGGAGTGCAGGAACGGGTCGCCGAGGAGGTCGAGTCCCGCGACGGGGAACGCCACCGGGCCGCGTGCGACGAGTTCGCCCAGGAAGGACCTGGCGTCGGCGACACGGTCGGCGTCGATGAGTCCGGCGGCCACGTGCATGCGGTTGGCGAACTCGTGCCGTTGCACGCGCAGCGCGGCCGTCATCGTCCTGACGGTCTCCAGCCGTTCCGTCAGCGCCACGAGATCGGTGCGGTCGCGCACGATCAGCACGTCGCCGAGCGCACGGCCGTCGCGGATCACCGGGCGCGAGTCGAGGTACAGCATCCGGTCTCCGACCAGGGCGCTCGACCGCGCGCGGGCGCCGGTCGTCGTGTCGAGGACCGCGGCGGGCAGGCCCAGCCCGTCGAGTGGGCGCCCGACGGGCACATCGAGCCCGAGGAGCCGATCCGCGGCGGCGTTGCTCACGCGCACGACTCCCTGCGGGTCGATCGCGAGCACGCCGTCGTCCACGCCGTCGAGCACCGCGGTCTGATTCTGCACGAGCGCGACGAGCTCCTCGGGTTGGACGCCGAGGGTCAGACGCTCCCACCGTCGGCGGAGCAGAAGGAAGGCGAGGACGGCCAGCCCCAGCGCCCCCGCCGCGGTGAGGGCGATCACGGCGAGCAGCGGCGGCAGATCGTCGAAGACGCCGGCGCGCTCGAATCCGACGCTGACCTCTCCGACGGGGGTCCCGCTCGCATCACGCACAGGGACCTTCGCGCGAGCGGACTCGCCGAGGGTGCCGGTCTGCCAGTCCACGATCTCGCTGCCGGCGAGCACCTCCTCGTAGGGAGTGCTGACCTCCTCGCCGATGCGCGACGGAGTGGGGTGGGCGAGACGGATGCCGTTGTCGTCGGTGATCACGACGAACAGCGCCCCCGTGCGCGAGGCGACGTCGGTGGAGAGACGCTGCAGATCGCCGTGACGGAGCGCCTCGGCATCCGGTTCGCGATCGGATGCGGAGATGCGGGCGACCTCTGAGCGGACCTGCGGATCCTCGGCCAGCGTCCTGGCGATGCCCAGCGCGGTGGACTCGGCCTCCGCCCGCAGCTGCTGTACCGCGAGCAGGAGATACACGCCGGTGCAGAGCGCGACGACGAGAGCGACGGTGGCGAGGTGCAGCAGGAGCGCACGCGTCGCGAACCGCGGCCTGGTCGACGTCGTCCTGGGCACTGTGCTCCTCCCGCGCAATATGCGCAGAACCCACGCTACGCGCACAACCGGAGGGAATGCGGGATACCGCACCCTGAGCGTGCCGATTCCCTAGTCTCATCAGGATCCGTCGCCGACGACGGAGCCATGACGAAGGAGTCACCGCATGTCCCACGCACTCACCGGCCTGCTCGCGGCCGCCGAAGAGGCGCCCACGTACGACGTGGCGTTCGTGCCGCCGGAGTGGGTGCTCGTGCTCCTCGGCTTCACCATGGTGCTGGCGTTCATGACGCTCATCATGACGAAGCGCCTCACGCCCATGGTGGCCCTGATCCTCGTCCCGACGGCGTTCGGGCTGTTCGCGGGGGCCGGACTCGGGCTCGGGGACATGATCCTCGACTCGATCGGCAAGATGGCGCCCACGGCGGCGCTGCTCATGTTCGCGATCATGTTCTTCGGCATCATGATCGACGTCGGACTGTTCGATCCGCTCATCCGGGTGATCACCCGCGTGCTCGGCGACGACCCGGCGAAGGTGGTGCTCGGCACGGCCATCCTCGCCGGCGCGGTGTCGCTCGACGGCGACGGCTCGACGACCTTCATCATCACGACCTCGGCGATGCTGCCCATCTACCTCCGCCTCGGCATGAGCCCGGTCGTGCTCACCTGTGTGGCCGGTCTCATGAACGGCACCCTGAACATCGTGCCGTGGGGAGGGCCGACCGTGCGCGCGGCGACGGCGCTGGGACTGCAGCCGACCGACATCTTCGTGCCGATGCTGCCCGCGCTCGGCGCCGGGCTGATCGTGACCCTCGGCTTCGCCTGGATCCTGGGGCTGCAGGAGCGCCGCCGCCTCGGTCGCCTCGACTCCGACGGGCTGCTCACGGGCGGCGACGGTGGTGCGCTGGCCACGGTGCCCAAGATCTTCCGCGGCGCTGAGCCCAAGCCCGGCGCCAGGGCGGCGCTTCGCACCGGCAACATCGTGGTGGTGGCCGGCGGACACGGTCCGGTCGCCGCGGCCAGCGTCGATCCGGCCGACACGGCGATGGCCGACACGATGCTGGATCCGGCCAGGCCCACCCTCCGCCCGAAGCTCATCTGGTTCAACCTGGTGCTCACGCTCGCCGTGATGGTGCTGCTCGTGCTCGACATCATGCCGCTGCCCTACGTCTTCATGGTGGGGGCCGGGATCGCCCTGCTCATCAACTTCCGCGGGATCAAGGACCAGGCGTCGGAGATCGTCGCCCACGCGCCGAGCATCGTCGGCGTCGTCTCGATGGTCATCGCCGCCGGCGTCCTCGTCGGGGTGCTCACCGGCACCGGCATGGTCGACGCCATGGCGAACTGGATCACGAACGTGCTTCCGCCCGCCCTCGGCCCCTTCCTCGCCCCGATCACGGGTATTCTGTCGATCCCGTTCACGTTCTTCATGTCGAACGACGCCTTCTACTTCGGCATCCTCCCGGTGCTCGCGCAGAGCGCCGCGAACTTCGGCATCGACCCGGTGGAGATGGCGAGGGCCTCGATCACAGGTCAGCCGGTGCACCTGCAGAGCCCTCTCGTCCCGGCGATCCTGCTGCTCGTCTCGCTCGCGAGCGTGAACCTGGGCGATCACCACCGCAAGGTGCTGTGGCGTGCGGCGATCGTGTCGCTCGTGATGCTCGGGGTCGGCATCCTGACCGGCGCCATCCCGTTCTTCGCCGCACAGTGAGCGCGACGGCCGGTGGACGCGCAGACTCCGCGCTCCCACCGGCCGCGCGGGAGAGCGATATGCTCAGCCCGTGATCACGCTTCTCTTCCGCTCGCTCATGTACCTGGTCTCCGCGGGCATCGGCCTCATCGTCGCCGACCTGCTGCTCCCCGGATTCCAGATCCAGTGGGACAAGTGGTGGGGCTTCGTCATCTGCATCCTGATCTTCGCGATCCTGCAGAGCGTGCTCTCCCCGTGGGTCAGCAAGCTGGCCGACCGCTACGCCCCTGTGCTGATGGGCGGCATCGGCATCTTCTCGACGCTGATCTCCCTCATCGTCGTCGTGCTGCTGCCCATCGGAGGGCTGCGCATCGTCGACGCGACGGGCTGGCTTCTGGGCGCGGTGATCGTCTGGCTCGTCACCGCGATCGGCAGCGTCGTGCTGCCGCTGATCTTCCTCAAGAAGGAAGTGCGCAACCGCCGCCGCTGACGCTCAGATCGAGTAGTCGGGGGCGGTGAGCAGCGCCCTGGTGTCTTCGCCGGCCGTGCGACTGCGCGCCTTGGCAGGGACGCCGACGAGGATGCTGTCCGCCGGCGCGTCGCGGGTCACGACGGCGTTGGCGCCGATGACCGACCCCGCGCCGATGGTGATGGGGCCGAGGATCTTCGCGCCCGCTCCCACCGCGACGCCGTCGCCGAGGGTCGGATGCCGCTTGCCCGAGTCCCGCGTGCGGCCGCCGAGGGTGACGCCGTGATAGAGCATCACGTCGTCACCCACCTCGGCGGTCTCGCCGATCACGACGCCCATGCCGTGATCGATGAAGAAGCGTCGGCCGATCGTGGCGCCGGGATGGATCTCGACGCCGGTGAGCCAGCGCGCGAGCTGCGAGCCCGCACGTGCGGGCAGCCGCAGTCCGCGACGCCACAGCGCATGCGACACGCGGTGCGCCCAGATCGCGTGGAGCCCTGGGTACAGCAGCGCGACCTCGGCGGCGCTGCGGGCCGCCGGATCGCGGAGCCTCGCTGCCGCGATGTCCTCGCGCATTCGGCCGATCATGCCCATCGGTGCGGGTCAGTCCTCGCGGAGGTCTTCGAACAGCGCCGTGGAGAGGTAGCGCTCGCCCGTGTCCGGTGCGACGACGACGATCGTCTTACCCGCGTTCTCGGGGCGCCCGGCGACCTTGAGCGCCTGCGCGACGGCGGCGCCGCTGGAGATGCCGACCAGCAGGCCCTCCCGTGCGGCGAGTGCGCGCGCGGTCGAGATGGACTCGTCGAACTCGGCGGTGATGATCTCGTCGATCACGTCGCGGTCGAGGATCGCGGGCACGAAGTTCGGGCCGATGCCCTGGATCTTCGCGGGTCCGGGGTGACCCTCGGAGAGCAGGGGGGAGTCCTTCGGCTCGACGGCGATGACCTTCACGTCGGGCTTGGCCGCCTTGAGCGCCTGGCCGGTGCCGGTGATGGTGCCGCCGGTGCCGATGCCCGCGACGAAGAAGTCGATGTCGCCGTCGGTGTCGCGGAGGATCTCCTGCGCGGTGGTCTCGCGGTGGATCTGCGGGTTCGCGGCGTTCTCGAACTGGCGGGCCCAGACGGCGCCCGGCGTGCTCTCGATGATCTCCTGCAGAGCTTCGATGGCGCCCTTCATACCCTTGGTCGGGTCGGTCAGCACGAGCTCGGCGCCGAACGCCTTGAGCAGCACGCGGCGCTCCTTGGACATCGAGGCGGGCATCGTCAGGATGACCTTGTACCCGCGCGCCGCGCCGACGAGGGCGAGGGCGATGCCGGTGTTGCCGCTCGTGGCCTCGACGATCGTGCCGCCGGGCTTCAGCTCTCCCGATGCCTCAGCAGCGTTCACGATCGCGATGCCGATGCGGTCCTTGACGCTGGATGCCGGGTTGTACGACTCGAGCTTGACGAGGACGGTGGCGTCCAGCCCGTCGGTGAGGTGGTTCAGGCGCACCAGCGGGGTGTTGCCGAACGCCGTGGTGATGTCGGAGTGGATGCCGGGCATGGAAGAGCCTTTCCTGAGCGGGGTGACTGCCGACAGCCTAGGGGAGGGGTCTATGCGCCTCGCCTTTATGACGGTCGGTTGCACTCTACGCTGGAACCCATGCCCGACACCTCGCTCGCCGCCCTCGTGCACGCCGCCGCTCAGCGTCTCGCCGAGGCCGGCGTCCCCGATCCTCTGGTCGACGCCGAGCTCCTCGCCGGGCACGTGCTCGGCCGGAGCAGGGGAGAGGTGCAGGCGGCGATCATCCGCGGCGATGCGCCGAGAGAGGAAGAGGCCGCGGCCATCGACGCCGTCGTCGTGCGTCGCGCGGCGAGGGAGCCGCTGCAGCACATCACGGGGACGGCGCCCTTCCGCCAGCTCGAGCTCGCGGTCGGCCCTGGGGTCTTCGTGCCGAGGCCGGAGACCGAGACCGTGGTCCAGTACGCGATCGACGCGCTTCTCGCCGCGGCCGAGCCCGAGCCGATCGGCATCGATCTGGGCACGGGCAGCGGCGCGATCGCCCTCGCGATGGCGACCGAGGTGCCGCACGCGCGGGTCTTCGCCGCCGAGCTCTCGCCCGAGGCATACCCGTGGGCGCGGAGGAACACCGAGGGCGTCGCGAACCTCACCCTCGTCAACGAAGACCTCGCCCATGCGTTCCGCGACCTCGCCGGCACGGCATCCGTCGTCATCTCCAACCCTCCGTACGTCCCCGACGCCGCGATCCCGCGCGACCCGGAGGTGCGGCTGTTCGATCCGGCCATGGCGCTGTACGGGGGAGAGGACGGACTCGACATCGTGCGCATCCTCAGCACCAGGGGTCTGGAGCTGCTGCGAGGCGGCGGGCTCCTCGTGCTGGAGCACGGCGAGCTGCAGGGCGAGCAGATCCGCAGCATCCTGGCGGCAGACGGGTGGCGTGCGACGGCGACCCACCGCGATCTCACCCTTCGCGACCGCGTGACGACGGCCGTCCGCCCCTGACCGGTGGCCCCACAGCCATCCCCGACTAGAATCGACCCGTCATGTCTTCCATCTTCGACTGCGGCGATGAGTCGCAGCTTCTCGCCGGTATGCGCCACGCGCGTCAGGCGATCAGCCGCGGCGAGCTCATCGTGATCCCCACCGACACCGTGTACGGCGTGGCCGCCGACGCCTTCTCGCCGACGGCCGTGCAGCGGCTCCTCGACGCCAAGGGCCGAGGGCGCAACCAGCCCCCGCCCGTCCTGATCGGCTCGCGCAACACCCTCGCCGCCCTCGTGGAGAGCGTGCCGGAGCCCGTCGAGCGGCTCGTCGAGGCCTTCTGGCCGGGCGGACTCACCATCGTGCTCCCTGCGCAGCCCTCGCTGGTGTGGGACCTGGGCGAGACGAGGGGCACGGTCGCGGTGCGGATGCCGGAGGGGCGAGTCGTTCTCGAGCTGCTCGCCGAGACCGGGCCGCTCGCGGTGTCCAGCGCGAACCTCACGGGCAAGGATGCTGCGGTGTCGGCCCTCGACGCGGAGCGGATGCTCGGCGACAGCGTCGCCGTCTACCTCGCCGACGGGATGAGCCGCGACGGCATCGCCTCGACGATCATCGATGCGACGTCGCTGGTGACCCGCGGCGCCGAACCGGCCACGGGCGGCGTACGGATCCTGCGCGACGGCGCGATCTCCCGCGCCCAGCTCGAAGAGGTCATCGGCGACCTTCTGGAGCCGGCCCTCGATCCGTCCGAAGAGGACGGGGATTCGTGAAGCAGTACCTCTTCACGATCATCCTCACCGCCGCGATCACGTTCGCACTGACCTCGGCGGTGTGGCGGCTCAGCCTCCGCTTCAAGCTCTACCCGAGCATCCGCGAGCGCGATGTGCACAAGACGCCCACGCCGCGCCTTGGCGGTGTGGCGATCTTCCTCGGCATCGCCGTCGCGATGCTCGTCTCCGCGGCCAATCCGTTCTTCGCCACGATCTGGACGCCGCCCCAGGCGATCTGGTCCATCCTCGGTGCCTCCCTGCTGATCGCGATCATCGGCGTCGTCGACGACCTGTGGGATCTCGACTGGATGATCAAGCTGGGGGCGCAGTTCCTCGCGGCCGCGATCATCACCATCGGCGGCGGCCTGCAGATCCTCTCGCTGCCGTTCGGGGACATGCTCGTCTTCTCCAGCTGGTTGAGCATCACCATGACGATGTTCGCGATCGTGATCGTCATGAACGCGGTGAACTTCATCGACGGGCTCGACGGGCTCGTCGCCGGCGTCTGCCTCATCGCGAACGGCGTGTTCTTCGCCTACTCGTACATCGTGACCCGTGACACCGGCGCCTCGACGTTCTTCAACCTCTCCACCTTCATCGCCGCGGTCCTGATCGGCGCGTGCCTGGGCTTCCTGCCCCTGAACTGGAGTCCAGCGAAGATCTTCATGGGAGACTCCGGGGCGCTGGTGATCGGGCTCCTGATGGCCACGTCGGCGATCTCCCTCACCGGTCAGCTCGACCCGTCCATGATCGATCCGGAGCGCATCGGCCGCTCGGGTCTCCTCGGCGCGTTCATCCCGATCCTGCTGCCGCTGCTCGTGGTGCTGCTGCCCCTTCTCGACTTCGGCCTCGCCGTGCTCCGCCGCATGAGCGCCGGCCGGTCGCCGTTCTCTCCCGACCGCAAGCACCTCCACCACCGGATGCTGGACCTCGGTCACCGCGACCGCGACGCCGTCCTCATCTTCTACGCGTGGACCGCCGTGATCTCGCTCGCCGTGCTCCTCATGTACGTCGGCGCGCGCGAGGACTGGCCCGGTCAGTACCTTCCCGGCGTCGCCTTCGGCGTCGTGGGAATCGCCGCCTGCCTCGTCATCACCCTGAACCCCTCCCGCCGCAGGACGCACGCGGCGGGCGCTGCACCCGACCCGACACCTGTGGAGTCCTGATGAGCCCGAGCCCCGTTTCCAGCACGCCGATCCTTCGGCGCACTCTGATCTGGTCGGCGGTGGCCACGGGCATCCTCGCGGTCATCGCCGGAGGCGTCGGCTACATCGTCGCCCAGGGGCAGGGTCTCGTGAGCGGACTGCTCGGAGTCCTGCTCGCCGCGCTCTTCCTCGCGATCACCGGCATCAGCATCCTCGTCGCCAACCGCTGGTACGGGGATCCGCTGTACGTGCAGCTGTTCTTCGCGATCGTCCTCGGCGGGTGGCTGCTCAAGCTCGGCGTCTTCGTCGTCGTGATGATCCTGCTCAGCGGGCAGCCGTGGATCCACCCGATGGTGTTCTTCCTCTCCATCGTCGCCGGGGTGCTGATGTCCCTCGTCATCGACGTGCTCGTGCTGACGAGGATGCGCCTGCCCCACGTGAGCGACACCACTCTGCCGACCGAGGTGCCCGAGGATCGCGCGCCGGGGGCCGCGAATGGTACTCCCGAGGGCGGCTCCGCGTCTTAGGAGACCCTCAGATTCTGATAGGGTTGACACGTGCCCGCCGCTCGTCCGCGAGCGCTTGCGCTGTGAAGCACACCGACCATCGTCGCCCCGGTTCTGACCGGTGCCCCGAAGCTGGAGCCCGCGCTGTTCAATCTTGCTGCGACCCTGATGCCACGACTCGCCACTGATGGCGAGTTCCACGGACCTTCGATCGACGAGTTCTTCCCGGAGATCCTCTTCAATATCGCGGGTATCCCCGTCCACCGGATCCACCTCGTCCAGTTCCTCTCGGTCATCGCGATCGTCGTGATCCTGGTTCTGGGTACTCGCCGGATGAAGGTCGTCCCCGGGCGCTTCCAGAGCCTCGTGGAGATGGGCCTGGGCTTCGTCCGCGGCGGCATCGCCCACGACCTGCTCGGGCGCAAGGACGGCGACCGGTTCCTGCCGATCCTCACCACGATCTTCTTCATGGTGCTGTTCATGAACATCACGGGCATCATCCCGTTCCTGAACATCGCCGGAACGAGCATCGCCGCGGTCCCGCTTCTGCTGGCCGTCGTGAGCTACGTCACCTTCATCTACGCCGGCATCCGCCGCCACGGCTTCCGCTTCTTCAAGAACGCGCTGCTGCCGCAGGGCGTTCCCGGTTTCGCGCTCCCGATCGTCGCAGTGATCGAGCTGGTCTCGACCTTCATCCTGCGCCCGGTCACCCTCATGCTCCGACTCCTGATGAACATGGTCGTCGGTCACATGCTCCTGGTGCTGTGCTTCTCGGCCACCCAGTTCTTCTTCTTCACCGCAGGTGGCGGCTGGGCCGCCCTCGGTGTCGGAACCCTCGCCTTCGGCGGCGCCTTCACCCTCTTCGAGGTGCTGGTTGCAGTCCTGCAGGCATACGTCTTCACCGTCCTCACCGCGGTCTACATCCAGCTCGCGGTCGCAGAAGAGCACTGAGCGGGTCGGCAACAGCCTTCCCACCCAACGAAAGGAAAAACCCGTGGACGCTACTACGGTTCTCGCAGACATCAACGGTCACCTCGCAGCTGTCGGCTACGGCCTCGCAGCCATCGGCCCGGCCATCGGTGTGGGCATCGTCGTCGGCAAGACCATCGAGGGTGTTGCCCGTCAGCCCGAGCTGGCCGGTCGCCTTCAGGTCCTCATGTGGATCGGTATCGCCTTCACCGAGGCGCTTGCGTTCGTCGGCATCGCCGTCGGATTCATCCCCTTCCCGTAATCCGCACCGATCTCTGAAGGAGACAGGATGCTGAACGCTCTTGTCACGAACCTCGCGGCGGAGGGGGAACCCAAGAACCCCCTCATCCCCGAGTGGTACGACATCATCTGGTCGGGCCTGTGGTTCGTCGTCATCCTCATCGTCGTGTGGAAGGTCGCCCTTCCCAGGTTCACGAAGATGCTCGACGAGCGCTCCGCTGCGATCGAGGGCAACATCGCCAAGGCCGACGAGGCTCAGAAGCAGGCCGAGGCCGCGCTCGAGGAGTACACGCGTCAGCTGGCCGAGGCTCGCACCGAAGCCGGTGAGATCCGCGAGGCCGCCCGTGAGGACGGCAAGAAGATCGTCGCCGAGGCGAAGGACGCCGCGTCCACCGAGGCCGCGCGCATCACGGCCACCGCGCACACGCAGATCGAAGCCGAGCGCCAGGCGGCGTTCGTCTCGCTGCGCAGCGAGGTGGGCTCGCTCGCCATCGACCTCGCCGGCGGCGTGGTCGGCGAGACGCTCTCCGACGATGCACGTGCGACGGCGGTCGTCGACCGCTTCCTCGCAGACCTCGAGGCATCCGAGAAGGCGGCTCAGTAATGGGCAGCGCGACCACTCAGGCACTCGCGGCATCCACTGAGGCGCTTGCCGCGGCGTCGTCCGTCAGCATCGACACTGCGCGCGAGCTGTTCGCCGCCGCGCACGCCGTTGGCGAGTCGTCGCATCTGAGCGGCGCGCTGGCCGACCCCGCGGCTCCGGCCGCGGCGCGACAGAACGTCGTGGCAGCGGTGTTCGGCGGGTTCTCCCAGGACGTGCAGAACGTCCTGAAGACCGTCGTCGCCGAGCGCTGGTCGAACGCCGATGAGCTCATCGACGGCATCCAGGAGCTGGCCATCCGCGCAGCGGCGATCGCCGACCCGAAGGCCGACATCGAGGGCGAGCTGTTCAGCTTCTCCCGCGTGATCGCCCAGAACTCCGAGCTCGAGCTCGCCCTCGGCAGCCGTCTCGGGGGAGAGGACGCCAAGGTCGCTCTCGTCGAGCGTCTGCTCTCCGGCGGCGTCAGCACGGGTACGTCCGTCATCGTGTCGTCGCTGGTCCGCCAGCCGCGCGACCGTCGAGTGCGTCAGCTGCTGAGCCGGGCGATGAACATCGTCTCCAGCCAGCGCGGACGCGTCGTCGCCACGGTGCACAGCGCCTCGCCGCTCAGCGAGGCTCAGCGCACCAGGCTCAGCGCGGCTCTCTCGAGCCGCTACGAGGGTCAGGTCTCGCTCAACGTCGTCATCGACCCTGCCGTGGTCGGAGGTCTGCGCGTGCAGATCGCCGATGACGTCATCGACGGCAGCATCTCCGCTCGACTCGCAGATCTTCGCCAGAAGCTCGCGGGCTAACACGACTTCGCGCGGGGAACCGCGCACCCAGATACAAAGGGAAGACAATGGCAGAACTATCGATCAGCCCCGACGTCATCCGTGACGCGCTGAAGGACTTCGCCGCAGCATACGAGCCCACCGGCGCCGCAGCGACCGAGGTCGGCACCGTCATCGACGCCGCCGACGGCATCGCGCACGTCGAGGGACTGCCGGGCGTCATGGCGAACGAACTCGTCACCTTCGCCGACGGGACCAAGGGCCTGGCCCTGAACCTCGAAGAGCACGAGATCGGCGTGGTCGTCCTCGGCGACTTCACCGGCATCCAGGCCGGCATGGAGGTCACCCGCACCGGTGAGGTCCTCTCGGTCCCCGTCGGCGACGGCTACCTCGGCCGCGTGGTCGACCCGCTCGGCAACCCGATCGACGGCCTCGGCTCGATCGCCACCGACGGCGTTCGCGAGCTCGAGCTGCAGGCGCCTGGCGTCATGCAGCGCAAGTCGGTCCACGAGCCGATGCAGACCGGCATCAAGGCGATCGACGCCATGATCCCCGTCGGCCGCGGTCAGCGTCAGCTGATCATCGGCGACCGCCAGACCGGCAAGACGGCCATCGCGATCGACACGATCATCAACCAGAAGGCCAACTGGGAGTCCGGCGACGTCACCAAGCAGGTGCGCTGCATCTACGTGGCGATCGGTCAGAAGGGCTCGACCATCGCTTCGGTGAAGGGCGCGCTCGAAGAGGCCGGCGCTCTGGAGTACACCACGATCGTGGCCGCTCCGGCATCCGACCCCGCCGGCTTCAAGTACCTCGCCCCCTACACCGGCTCGGCCATCGGCCAGCACTGGATGTACGGCGGCAAGCACGTCCTCATCATCTTCGACGACCTGTCGAAGCAGGCCGAGGCCTACCGTGCCGTCTCCCTGCTCCTCCGCCGCCCGCCGGGCCGCGAGGCCTACCCGGGTGACGTCTTCTACCTGCACTCCCGTCTGCTGGAGCGTTGCGCGAAGCTGTCCGACGAGCTCGGCGCAGGGTCGATGACCGGTCTTCCGATCATCGAGACCAAGGCCAACGACGTCTCGGCGTACATCCCGACCAACGTGATCTCGATCACCGACGGCCAGATCTTCCTCCAGTCCGACCTCTTCAACGCCAACCAGCGTCCGGCGGTCGACGTGGGTATCTCGGTCTCGCGAGTCGGCGGTGACGCTCAGGTCAAGTCGATCAAGAAGGTCTCCGGAACGCTGAAGCTCGAGCTGGCGCAGTACCGCTCGCTCGAGGCCTTCGCGATGTTCGCGTCCGACCTCGACCAGGCCTCGCGTCGTCAGCTCTCGCGCGGCGCGCGTCTGACCGAGCTGCTCAAGCAGCCGCAGTACTCGCCGTACCCCGTCGAGGAGCAGGTCGTCTCGATCTGGGCCGGCACCAACGGCAAGCTCGACTCGATCGAGGTCGAGGACGTGCTGCGGTTCGAGCGCGAGCTCCTGGACTACCTGCGTCGCAACACCAAGGTGCTCGACACGCTGCGTGAGACCAACGTCCTCGATGACGACACGGTCGCGGAGCTGTCGAAGCAGACGGATGCCTTCATCCTGGAGTTCCAGGGCGGCAAGGGCCACGCCATCGGCGCCCCTGGTCACGAGGAGCACGCTGCAGCCGAGGCTGAGGACGTCAACCAGGAGAAGATCGTCAAGGGTCGTCGCGCGTAATCGCGCGGGGTACTGAAACATGGGCGCTCAACTCAGGGTCTACAAGCAGAAGATCTCTTCTGCTCAGACGACCAAGAAGATCACGAAGGCGATGGAACTCATCGCGGCTTCGCGCATCCAGAAGGCGATGGCACGCGTCAAGGCGTCCAGCCCCTTCGCGCGGGCCGTGACGAGGGCTGTGTCCGCCGTCGCGACGCACTCGAACGTCGACCACCCGCTCACCCGTGAGCCCGAGAACATCCGCCGCTCCGCGGTCGTGATCTTCTCGTCGGACCGCGGTCTCGCCGGTGCCTTCAACTCGCAGATCCTCCGTGAGGGTCTCGAGGTGGCCGAGCTCCTGCGCGAGCAGGGCAAGGAGCCGGTGTTCTACCTCATCGGCCGCAAGGCCGTGGGCTACTTCCAGTTCCGCCGCCTCACCGCGGCGGCGGAGTGGACCGGCGACACCGACACCCCGACGTTCCACACCGCGGAGGAGATCTCGGCCACGCTGCTCGAGGCCTTCACCCGCGGGGGAGACGCCGGCGGCGTGGATGAGATCCACCTCGTCTTCAACCGCTTCGTCAGCATGATGACGCAGGAGCCGGAATCCGTGCGCCTGCTTCCGCTGGAGATCGCGGAGGCCGACGAGTCGGAGGCCGGGAACACCGTGTACCCGCTCTACGAGTTCGAGCCGGATGCCGAGACCGTGCTGGACGCGATCCTGCCGGTGTACATCCAGAGCCGCGTCTTCAACGCGCTTCTGCAGTCGTCCGCCGCGAAGCAGGCCGCGACGCAGAAGGCGATGAAGTCCGCCAGCGACAACGCCGACAAGCTCATCACCGACTACACCCGTCTGCGCAACAACGCGCGCCAGGCGGAGATCACGCAGCAGATCGCAGAGATCGTCGGCGGCGCCGACGCGCTCTCGTCGAGCAAATAGACCATCAGGAGAGAGACGAAAATGACCCCCACCGCCACGGCTGACAAGCCGGCGACCGCGGTCGTCGGGCGCGTCGCACGCGTCAACGGTCCGGTTGTCGACATCGAGTTCCCGCACGACTCGATCCCCGACATCTACAACGCGCTGAAGACCACGATCGTCATCGGCGAGGAGTCCACCGAGATCACGCTCGAGGTCGCTCAGCACCTCGGCGACGACCTCGTCCGCGCCATCGCCCTCAAGCCCACGGACGGCATCGTCCGCGGCCAGGAGGTTCGCGACACCGGAGAGGCCATCTCGGTCCCCGTCGGCGACGTGACCAAGGGCAAGGTCTTCAACGTGATCGGCGAGGTCCTCAACGGCGAGCCCGGTGAGACCATCGAGGTCACCGAGCGCTGGCCGATCCACCGCAAGGCGCCGAACTTCGACCAGCTCGAGTCGAAGACCACCATGTTCGAGACCGGCATCAAGTCGATCGACCTCCTGACCCCCTACGTGCAGGGTGGAAAGATCGGTCTGTTCGGTGGAGCCGGTGTCGGCAAGACCGTCCTCATCCAGGAGATGATCCAGCGCGTCGCGCAGGACCACGGTGGTGTGTCGGTGTTCGCCGGTGTCGGTGAGCGCACCCGTGAGGGCAACGACCTCATCCACGAGATGGAGGAGGCGGG
This sequence comes from Microbacterium sp. NPDC057944, assembly GCF_042887445.1. Classification (NCBI taxonomy): domain Bacteria; kingdom Bacillati; phylum Actinomycetota; class Actinomycetes; order Micrococcales; family Microbacteriaceae; genus Microbacterium; species Microbacterium sp. NPDC057944. Next base: position 874,917 of record NZ_JBHVPJ010000002.1, on the reverse strand, counting down.
CGTCTTCGACAAGACCGCCCTCGTCTTCGGCCAGATGGACGAGCCGCCGGGGACGCGTCTGCGCGTCGCCCTCTCGGCGCTGACGATGGCGGAGTACTTCCGCGACGTGCAGAAGCAGGACGTGCTGCTCTTCATCGACAACATCTTCCGCTTCACGCAGGCCGGTTCCGAGGTCTCCACGCTGCTCGGCCGCATGCCGTCCGCCGTGGGTTACCAGCCGAACCTCGCCGACGAGATGGGCCTCCTCCAGGAGCGCATCACCTCGACGCGCGGTCACTCGATCACCTCGCTGCAGGCGATCTACGTGCCGGCCGATGACTACACCGACCCGGCTCCGGCGACCACCTTCGCCCACCTCGACGCCACCACGGAGCTCTCGCGTGAGATCGCGTCGAAGGGTCTGTACCCGGCCATCGATCCGCTGACCTCGACGTCGCGCATCATGGACCCTCGGTACTTGGGCGAGGACCACTACCGCGTCGCGACCACCGTCAAGCAGATCCTCCAGAAGAACAAGGAGCTGCAGGAGATCATCGCCATCCTCGGTGTCGACGAGCTCTCCGAGGAAGACAAGATCGTCGTGGCCCGCGCCCGTCGCATCCAGCAGTTCCTCTCGCAGAACACCTACATGGCCAAGAAGTTCACGGGTGTCGAGGGTTCGACCGTCCCGCTCAAGGAGACCATCGAGTCGTTCGATGCGATCACCCGCGGTGACTTCGACCACGTCGCCGAGCAGGCGTTCTTCAACGTCGGCGGCATCTCCGACGTCGAAGAGCAGTGGGCCAAGATCCAGAAGGAGAATGCCTGACCATGGCGCTGCATGTCAGCCTCGTCTCCGCTGAGGCGGAGGTCTGGACGGGAGAGGCGAGCCTCGTGGTCGCCAAGACCGTCGAGGGTGAGATCGGCTTCATGACCGGCCACGAGCCGGTGCTGGCCATCCTCGCCGAGGGCCAGGTCCGCATCACCCAGGAAGACGGCACCAAGGTGCTGGCGAACGCTCAGGACGGATTCCTCTCCATGGAGGGCAACAACCTGACGATCGTCGCCGGCAACGCGGCTCTCATCGCCTGATCATCTTCACCGCGTCCGCCTCGGTCGCCGCGAGTCCTGCTCGCGGCACCGAGGCGGACGTGTCTGTATCCACCGAGGTGTTCTCATGAAGATCCTGCTGCCGCCGTCGGAGACCAAGCGCGAGGGAGGGACGGGCGCCCCGCTCGACCTGGCCGAGCTGGCGCTGCCCGGACTGCACGGCCACCGCAGCGCCGTCATCGACGCTCTCATCGACCTCTCCGCCGACGAGGCGTCGGCGAAGAAGGTGCTCAAGCTGAGCGAGCGTCAGGCGGGCGACATCGCCCACAATCGGTTGCTGCGCACGTCCGCGACGATGCCGGCCGTCGACCGGTACACGGGCGTCCTCTTCGATGCTCTCGACGCCGGTTCGCTGAGCTCCGCGTCGCGCCGCTGGCTCGGCGCGCACGTCTGGGTCCATTCGGCGCCCTTCGGCCCGGTGGGCGCCCTGGACCCGATTCCCGTCTACCGCCTCGCCGCGGGGACGTCTCTCCCCGGTCTGAGCGCGCTTCGCCGGCACTGGGCGCAGGCGACGAGCGCCGCGATCGCCGAGGAGGAACCGCCGTTCGTCCTCGACCTGCGCAGCGAGGCGTATGCCGCGCTCGGGCCGATCCCGGCATCCGTCCCGTCGGCCTATGTGCGCGTGGTGACGCACGAGGGTCGCGCACTCAACCACTTCAACAAGAAGTCCAAGGGGCTCCTGGTGAGGGAGCTCGCGGAGCAGCGGCCTCGTATCGGGTCTCTGCGGTCATTGCGGAACTGGGCAGGCCGACAGGGCATCACGCTGCGCGACACCGAGGGGCCAGGGGTTCTGGAGCTCGTCGTCGAGGAATGACGCCACATGTCGGCGTCGAGGTCCGCTCCGCGTGGGCCGTTGCTCGTCGCTGACGACCTCGCTATGGTTGTGTCGCAGCGTATCTCGGCGACTGCCCATCGGATCCGGAGGGGATCATGAACTCACTTATCGGTGCCGCATCGACGGCCGCCGCATCTTATTACGACTACGGAAGCGGCGCAGCGGCGGCCGCCTTCTGGGCCATCTACGCGATCTTCATTCTCGTGTTCGCAGTCGGCGGCTACGTCATCAGCGCGCTCTTCTACATGAAGCTCTTCGAAAAGGCGGGTGTCGAGGGCAAGTGGCGCGCCTGGGTGCCCTTCTACAACCTGATGATCTTCTTCAAGCTGGGTGACGTCAGTCCCTGGCTGGCGTTCGCCGTGTTCCTCACGTGGATCCCGGTTCTCGGGTGGCTCGTGGGCATCGGGTTCGCGATCGTGGCCGTTCTCGCCGCGTGGCGCATCGGCCTGAAGCTGCAGAAGGACTCCATCTGGGTGATCCTCTACATCTTCCTGTCGCTCGTGTGGCTCGGCATCAACGCCTTCGACAAGTCCCGGTGGAACGCCAACATCGCCCCGGCCGCGTGGGCGGGCAACGGCTTCCTCGCGGACCGCACCGTCTGGCAGGGCATCCCGGTCCAGTCCGCCGCCGCACCGGCACCCGGCTATGGCGCGCCGCAGGGATATGCGCCTCCCGCACCGCAGGGCTACGCACCTCCGGCACAGCCTGGGTACGCTCCTCCCGCACAGCCCGGCTACACGCAGCCGGCACCGCCGGCGCAGCCCGGCTACGCGCCTCCGGCCGCTCCGGCGACCGGCGCACCCGTGCCCCCGGCTCCGCAGACGCCTCCGGCCGCTCCGCAGACGCCTCCGGCGCCCCCCGCGGCACCGCCGGCAGCTCCGACCGCGCCTCCCGCGGCGCCGAGCGACCCCACGCAGCCCCCTGCGTGACGATCTGATACAGAGAGCCCTCGACTTCGGTCGGGGGCTCTCTGCCTTTGTCGGTGCCGGGTGGGGAAGGGCGTCGATAGTCACCGCCGTGCCCCTGGGCGTGGGTGAGATGGTGCCGAAGTCCACTACGATGTGTGTGTATCCTGAGGCCCCCCGATTCGCCGCAGGCAATCCGGAGGCAGCACGTGGCTGAGACGACAACGAAGACGCACAGCGTCACGGTCGCGCATCGGCAGCTGGCGCTGTCGTGGGCCGGAGTCACCGATGTCGGCCTCCGGCGCGAGACGAATCAGGATTCGTTCTACGCCGAGTATCCGCTCTTCGTGGTCGCAGATGGCATGGGCGGACACGCCGGCGGCGAGATCGCCAGTCAGAGCACGGTCACCCGTCTCGAGGCTCTCGTCTCCGCGGGCGAGGTCGGACGCGAGGCGATCGAGAACGCGTTGGAGCTCGCCGTGGGCGACATCGCCGCGCATCCGGAGACGACCGACGAGGGCACAGGGACCACGCTCACCGGCGTCTTCCTCGAAGTCGACGGCGATGATGCGCGCTGGGTCGCCCTGAACATCGGAGACTCGCGTGTGTATCTCCTGCGCGACGATCGGCTCGTGCAGGTGACGACCGATCACTCCGTGGTGCAGGAACTCATCACCGCGGGCAAGATCAGCCCCGAGGAAGCCGAGGGGCACCCCTACAGCAACGTCATCACTCGCGCGGTCGGAGCGAGCGAGCTGACGGCGCCCGACTACGTGCTGATCGACATCCAGGTCGGCGACCGGTTCGTCATCTGCTCGGACGGGCTGACCAAAGAGCTCACCGACTACGGCATCCAGCACTTCCTCCGCGAGCACAGCACCCCTGGTCCCGCCGTCGATGCGATGCTCGCAGCCGCGCTCGAGAACGGCGGCAGGGACAACGTGACGCTCATCATCGTCCAGGTGGACGACTCGTCCTCCACGGAATCGACTTCCGCGGAGTGATCGCCGCTCCACGGCCTTCGGCTGTGGAGAACGCTCCGGGCCTCTCGCGTATGCGGTCCACTGGTCGGTATGGACTCCCTCCCGATCTCGATTCCCGCCGCACCCATCGACGGCAGGAGACCGCCGATCCCCTTTCTCGCGGCTCTCGTCCCCGTCGCGTCGGGCATCGTGCTGTGGCTGCTGACCGACTCCCTCTACGCGCTCTGCTTCGCGGCTCTCAGTCCGCTGATGATCGCCGCGTCCGTGATCGATGGGGCGCGGGTTCGCCGAAAGACCAGGCGCGACGCGGAGCGCGATGGAGAGCGCGATTGGCAGCGGGCCGAGGGAGAACTCGCGCGTCGTCACGAGGAGGAGAGACGTCTTCTCGATCATCGTCATCCCGATGCCGCGTCGTGTCTGGTGCAGACGCCTCTCCGCGGAACCCATCCGGTGGACGCAGAAACGGAACTGGTCATCGGACGAGGAATCGTTCGCAGCGGCGTCCGTGCCGTCGGCGCCGATGACGCGAGGGCGAGAGACTTCCAGGAGCGATGCGGCGTGCTCTCCAATGCGCCGATCGTGGTTCCTCTCGGCGGGGGAGTCTGTCTCCGTGGAGCGGAGCCGGTGGTCCTTGCGGCTGTGCGCGCCCTCGTCGTGCAGGTGCATCTGCGGTTCGGCGCCGGTCGGATCGCGCTCGCGGGTGAGCGACTCGTCGAATGGGGCCTCGGGTCATTCGTCTCCTCGGGGAGATCGCGCAGAGAGCTCTTCAGACTCGGGGTCGCCCGCGAGGGAGATGCGCGTCCGCAGGCGGATGCTGTGCTCTGGATCGCTTCAGGGGACGGTGACGTCCCTGGGGGCGTCACCACGGTGCTGGACATCATCGAGCCGCGTCGAGCCCGCCTGCGGACGCCTCAGGGCGTGATGGAGGAGATCGCCGTCGAGGGCATCTCGTCGGCGCAGGCAGCGGCGATCGCGGTAGCGGCGGCAGACGACGAGACGGGAGCTCTGCCCGATGAGGTGATGCTGTCGGAGCTGACGTCGTCTGCCGAGGGGCGAGGCCTGTCTGCGGCCGTCGGCGTCGGAGAGCAGGGGACAGTCGTCCTCGACATCGTCGAAGACGGACCGCACGCGATCGTGACCGGGACGACCGGCACGGGCAAGAGCGAACTGCTGGTCTCGTGGGTGACGGCGATGGCGGCGGTGCACGGACCGGACCGCGTCGTCTTCGTCCTGGCGGACTTCAAGGGCGGCACCGCTTTCGAGCCCCTGCGCGCGCTCCCGCAGGTGGCCGCCGTGATCACGGACCTGGATGAGGCGGGCGCACGGCGCGGAGTGTCCAGCCTGACCGCAGAGCTCCGGCGTCGAGAGGGCGTCCTCGCCGCGGCGGGAGCCCGCGACATCGGCGCCGTGGGGATGCCGCGCCTGGTGATCGTGATCGATGAGTTCGCGGCGATGCTGCAGGAGCACGCTGACCTGGGAGCGGTGTTCACCGACATCGCCGCCAGAGGCAGAGCGCTGGGGATGCACCTGATCATCGGCACGCAGCGAGCGTCAGGCGTGATCAGGGACGCGCTGGCGGCGAACTGCCCTCTCCGACTGAGCCTGCGTGTCGGAGATCCGGCCGACAGTCGCATCGTGATCGGCACGGATGCCGCGGCCGAACTGCCAGGAGGTGCGATGTCGAGAGGCTTGGCGCTGGTGCGCCGGCCGCAGGACTCGGAACCGGCGGTGATGAGAGCGGCGCTGACCGGTGTCGCCGACCTCCGCGCGGTCGCTATGCGGTGGTCGCAGGTTGAGCGTTCTCCCAGCCCGTGGCTGCCGGTGCTCACCTCCTCGATCCCTCTCGAGACTCTTCGTGGTGAGGAGGAGAACGGCGCAGTCCTGCTGGGACGATCGGACGATCCCGAGCATCAATGCCAACCGGTGGAGACGCTGCGGGTCGGCACGGAGCGCGGGCTCGCCGTGCTCGGCGCCGCGGGTTCGGGGCGCTCCTCACTGCTGCGCCTGCTCCGACATCAGCGACCCGATGCGCTGTGGATCCCCGATGATCCGGAGGGCGCATGGGATGCGGCGACCGAGCTGGCACGAACCGGCGGACCGGATCTCGTGCTGTGCGACGATCTCGACGTCAGAGCGTCCGAGCTGCCGCCCGAGCACTCTCAGCTATTCGTGCACCTGTGGGACAGGATCCTTCGAGGAGGTTCGGGCACGACGTTCGTCATCACGGCGACCAGAGCATCGGGACCGGTCGGGCGCCTCCTGGACGCCCTCCCGAGGCGGGCCCTCCTGCGGATGCCCAGCAGAGTCGAGCACCTCGCCGCGGGCGGAGACTCGGCGACGTTCGATCGCGATCGCGGCCCTGGGCGGGCGTGGATGGGAGAACGTGAGACGCAGTTCGCCTGGGTACCGGAGCAGGCGTCATCCGAGTGGACTGCGCCCATCGCGTCTACTGGCTGGACTCCCACCGCCGACGTCACCGCGATCGTCACGTCGGGGCCGCACTCCGTGGCGCGGGTTCTCGGCGAGGCCTATCCCGACTGCGAGGTGCTCCTCGCTCCCACGCCTCCGTCCGCGTCGTCGCGGCCCGCCATCCTCGTGGCCGACGCCGACACCTGGCAACGCAACTGGTCGCTGTGGCAGACGGTGCGCACGCGCGGCGAGGTTCTGATCAGGGCCGAGAACCCCGCCGACCTCCGTCAGCTCGCAGGGGTCAGGGAGACACCGCCGTTCGCCCGCACCCATGCCGGGCGGGCATGGTCGCTGCGTGAGGCCGAAGGGCCACGCAGGGTGGTCGTACCCGTGCTGGACGGGCGGTGACAGGTGGGCCGCTCAGATTCCGCTTCCGAGCCGGATGGCGCCGACGTCCTTCCCGCCGCCGAGAACGGCGAGCGGAAGGGCCTCGGCAAGAGCGGCGACGTCGGCTTCCCGCAGGGCGCCCGCACGAACGAGGAGAGTCGCGGCGACGAGAGTGGAGGCGCGTGCGGATCCGTCGAGCATCTTGAGGGCGACCGTGGTCCCGTTCGGAGCGACCATGACCATGATGCCCTCGGCGCCGCCCTTGGCGAAGACGCCGAGCTTCTCGATCGCAAGGGTGTCCGGCCGTCCGGGGCCCTCGATGGTCCACGGGCTCTCCTTCACCGCACGGACGAGCGAACCCGCGACCCGGTGCAGTGCGAACGGAGAGCGCTCGGACGCGCTTCCGATCCGGTGGATCGCACGGGCGAGCCCGGTCAGGGTGATCGCGTGCACGGGAGCTCCGCATCCATCGACCGACGTGTGGGCGACCTTCTCGCCGGTCAGACGCTCGACGACCTCGCGGATGTGCACCTGCAGCGGGTGCGCGGGGTCGAGGTAGCCATCGGTCGGCCAACCCGTCGCCACGCAGGCGCGGAGCATCGCGGCGTGCTTGCCGGAGCAGTTCATGCGGATGCGGGTGGGGACGCCGTGCTCGCGCACGAGTTCGTCACGCGTCGACGTGTCGCTCGGCCAGGCTTCGGGGCAGCCGAGGTCGTCCTCGGTGAGCCCGCCCTGGGTGAGCACTTCGCGGACGACCTCCGCATGGCGATCGGTGCCCACGTGGCTTGCCGTGGACAGAGCGAGCTGTTCGCCTTCGAGGGGAGCTCCCGCGGTGATGCAGGCGATCGCCTGCAGAGGCTTGAGGCTGGACCGCGGGAGGATCAGCGCGTCGGTGTTGCCGTGCCTTGCGACGACCTCGCCGTCGGGGGACAGGACGACGGCAGCGCCCGCGTGGCGGGACTCCACGAAGCCGCTTCTTTCCACGACGGCGAGTTCAACGGCATCCTGAACGGTGAGAGTCTCCAGCACCACCCAAGACTACCGCCGGTGGGGGCGCGCTCGCGGTCACCCGCCGTCGGGGCGTACGTCGGGGCACGTGGCGGGGTGACGCTGGCAGACTGTATCCATGGCACTCGGCGAGCACAGGTACGCACTCACCTCGACGTGGACGGGCAACACGGGCACGGGCACCAGCGGATACCGCGACTATCGACGCGACGTCACTCTCGAGGTCCAGGGAAAGCCCGAGATCCTCGCATCGAGCGACAAGCCGTTCCGCGGGGACGTCTCGAGATGGAACCCCGAGGACCTCCTTCTCGCGTCGCTCTCGGAGTGCCATCTGCTGTCGTATCTGCACGCCTGCGTGACCGCCGGAGTCGTCGTGGTCTCGTACCGTGACACGGCGTCCGGTCTGATGACGGAGGACGGCCGCGGCGGGGGCGCGTTCGTCGAGGTCGTGCTGCGGCCGGAGGTCGTCGTGGCAGAGACCTCGATGGTGGAGGCGGCCGAGCGGGCCCACGCGCAGGCGAACGAATGGTGCTTCATCGCGAACTCGATGAACTTCCCCGTGCGTCACGAGGCCACGGTCACGGCTGAGCGGGCCTGAGCTCAGCGTGAAGCGTCAGCGGCGCTCGTGGGGGAGCGCCTGCTTGATCTTCTCGATCGCGCCCTGCGCGGGCGCCTCGTTGTAGGCTCCGGCGAGCTCCTGCCCGGAGAGCGCGTGGATGGCGGCCATGATCTCATCGGTGGCGAGACGCCGGGCCTTGCCACTCGTCGCCGGGCCGTGCGGGGAGAGATCCAGCGGCTTTCCGAACTTCACCGTGATGCGCTCCGAGAGGGTGGGCATCTTCGCGCCGACCGGCATGACCTTGTCGGTGCCGATCAGTCCGACCGGCACGACGGGGGCGCCCGTCTGCAAAGCGAGGAAGGCGACTCCGGTGCGCCCCTTGTAGAGGCGGCCGTCGGTGGATCGGGTGCCCTCGGGGTACAGCGCGACGGCAAGTCCTTCCTCGAGGAGCTGACGCTGCAGGTCCAGCGCGTCCAGAGCAGCCTGGCCTGCTCCGCGGCGAACGGGAATCGCCCCGATGGACTCGAAGAAGGTCTTGCTCAACCAGCCCTTGGCGCCGGTGCCTTCGAAGTAGCTCGACTTGGCGAGGAAGTGCACGGGGCGGGGCGCGGCGACCGGGATGGCGATCGAGTCGATGAACGACAGATGGTTGCTCGCGAAGATCACGGCGCCGTCGAGGGGGACGTTCTCCCTTCCCTCGATGCGAGGGCGGTAGATGAGACGGGCGAGCGGGCTGATCAGGCTGCGGCCGAGCGCATAGGTGAACCCTGCGTGACGCGGCTTCGCGGTCTCCGCGGGAGAGGAATCGGGCTCCACGGACTGCTCAGAGGTCATCAGAGAAGGCTACTCCCGATCCCATGCCGTTACCGGAATGCAATGCGCAGCCCCCGCGCCTCCCAGCGCGGACCAAGCCGCGTACGAGAGTATGGGATGTCCCACCAGAGATCCTGAGGTCTTCACTGTGCGCAAGCGTCCGCTCATCGTCCTGTCCACCGTCGCCGCGGCGACCCTGCTCCTGGCCGGATGCTCCGGCAGCTCGAAGCCAGAGTCGTCGAGCACTCCGAGCCCCACGGCGTCGAGCTCCTGCCTCGCCGAACTGAAGTCCGGCGCCGGTTCCGACGCCGTCACCGTCGACGGCACCGGCGCCGCCGCGAAGGTCACCGTCCCCGAGGGCACGGAGATCAAGGAAGCCGAGCGCTCCGTCGTGGTCAAGGGCGATGGCGACGACGTCAAGCCCGGCGACCTCGTCTCCCTCCGCTACCAGCTCGTCGATGCGACGACCAACGAGGTGCTCAGCACCTCGGAGCGCGGTCCGGACGGCGTCCTCTCCGCTCTGCTGGCGACCCAGCAGTCGCAGCAGATCGTCGACCCCACGCAGTCCACGGTGTTCACCGTGGCCGCGGAGTGCCTGCCGATCGGCTCGAGCGTCGTGCTGACGCTGCCGGCGTCGGGGGAGGGGATGCACCCGAGCGTGCTCTACGTCGAGACCATCGACGAGCTGCCGACGACCGCGTCCGGCACCGCCGTCGACCCGACCGAGGGCATGCCCGAGGTCAAGCTCGATGACGACGGCGCGCCGACGATCACCGTTCCGAAGAGCGATGCACCGACCGAGACCGAGGTTGCCGTCCTCAAGCAGGGCGACGGTGCGGTCGTCGCCTCGGGCGACCTGGTCACCGTGCAGTACCGCGGTGTGAAGTGGTCGGATGGCAAGGAGTTCGACTCGAGCTGGAGCCGTGGCGCCATGCCGGCGCAGTTCCAGACCACGAGCGTCGTCACCGGATTCAAGACGGCTCTCGAAGGCCAGAAGGTGGGCTCGCAGGTCGTCGTCGTGATGCCCCCGAAGGACGGCTACGGCGCGTCGGAGGGCAACGAGCTGCAGAACGAGACGCTCGTCTTCGTCGTCGACATCCTCGCGACCACCCCGATCGAGGTCGCGCAGTAACACGGGACGAGCCGAGGGCGTGACATAGGCTGGCGGCATGCGTCGCATCATCGTCCTCGGCTCCACCGGTTCCATCGGCACTCAGGCGCTCGACGTCATCCGGGCGAACCCGCGACGGTTCGAACTCGTGGGCCTGGCGGCAGGCTCGAACGCCACGATGCTCGCGGAACAGGCGGAGCGCTTCCAGGTCGATGCGACCGCTCTGGGCGCCGTCGAGGCGGAACAGCTGGTGCGCGACGTCGAAGCCGACGTCGTGCTCAACGCGATCACCGGGTCGATCGGCCTCGGGTCGACGCTCGCCGCGCTGAAGGCCGGACGCACGCTCGCGCTGGCGAACAAGGAATCGCTGATCGTCGGAGGCGACCTGGTGCTCGCCGCCGCCGCGCCCGGTCAGATCGTGCCGGTGGACTCCGAGCACTCCGCCCTGGCGCAAGCGCTGCGCAGCGGAACGCACGATGAGGTGCGTCGACTCGTCGTCACGGCATCCGGCGGTCCGTTCCGGGGCCGCAGTCGTGGCGAGATGGAGACCGTCTCCCCGCAGGAGGCTCTCGCTCACCCCACCTGGGACATGGGGCGCATGGTCACCACGAACTCCGCGACCCTGGTCAACAAGGGACTCGAGGTCATCGAAGCCCATCTGCTCTTCGACGTCGCGTACGACGACATCGACGTCGTCGTCCACCCGCAGTCGATCGTGCACTCCATGGTCGAGTTCGTCGACGGCTCGACGATCGCGCAGGCCTCGCCGCCGGACATGCGCCTGCCCATCTCCCTCGGCCTCGACTGGCCGAACCGCGTCGGCGGTGTCGGGCGACCGCTGGACTGGACGAAGGCATCCTCCTGGACGTTCGAGCCGCTCGACGACGTGGCGTTCCCCTCCGTCGCTCTCGCGAAGGCGGTGGGGCGCGCCGGTCGCACGTTCCCGGCCGTCTACAACGCGGCGAACGAGCAGGCGGTCGACGCGTTCCACGAAGGACGGCTGTCGTTCCTCGGCATCGTGGACACCATCGCCAGGGTGGTCGATGCGCACGAGCCGCCGGAGACTCTCACGGTGGAGTCCCTGGCCGAGGCGGAGCTCTGGGCGCGCCGCACCGCAGACCGGTTCATCGCCGCAGGCGCGCCCGCCTAGCCCCGTCGATCCGGCGTCAGATCGCGGGGCCCCGGCGAGACCTCAGCCCTCGTCGGGGTACGGCACGGGCCAGTGCGAATCGGGCACAGGCCACCCCGCAGCCTTGAGAGCGCGGCGGGCGAGCTCGCGGGCCGAGTACGGAGTGCGCATCCCGCGGATGTCGCGGTAGTCCTGGTGACCCGGACCGGCCCAGAGGATCGCATCTCCTTCGCCGACCAGGCCGACGGCGGCGACGATCGCCTTCTCAGGCGGTGAGTACTCGTGGATCTCGGCATCCGGACGTGCGGTGCGCGCGCCCTCCACGAGTGTGGCCCTGATCGAGTCCGGGTCTTCGAAGCGCGGATGGTGATCGGTGATGACGAGGATGTCGCTGCCCTCGACGGCGGTGCGCGCCATGTCGAAGCGCTTGCTCGCGTCGCGGTCTCCATCGGCGCCGAACAGCATGAGGACGCGGCCCGGCGTGACCCGGCGCACGGCGGCGAGGGTCTTCTCGAACGCGTCGGGCGAATGGCCGAAATCGACGAAGACGGCGGGGCCCGCCTCGCCCGAGACGAGCTGCGTGCGCCCGGGCAGATAGGCCTCGATGCCGCCGTCTCGCTCCAGAGCCGTGACGATGCGGTCCCAGTCGTAGCCGCCCTCGAGCAGCATCACGATGGCGAGAGCGGCGTTCGCCGCCATGTGCGGTCCGATGACGGGCACGGTCGTGGTGAGGACGCCGGCCGGGCCGGTCATCGTGAACGTGGTGCCCGCGGCGCGCTCGTCGTCGATCGACACGACCCAGTCGGCGCGCGCAGCGGCCTCGGGATCAGCGGCGATGGAGGGGGTGCCGACGGTGACCACGGGGATCTCCGCGCGTGCGACGACGGTCGCACCCGAGGGGGAATCCAGGCAGACGACCCCGCGGCGCGCCCGGTCAGGACGGAACAGAGGCAGTTTCGCCTCGAAGTACTCCTCCATGTCGGCGTAGTCGTCGAGGTGGTCGTGGCTGAGATTGGTGAAGCCGGCCACGTCGAAGAGGATGCCGTCGACACGATGACGGGAGAGGGCCTGCGCGCTGACCTCGACGGCCACGGCCTCGACGGCCCGCTCGCGCATGAGGGCGAGCAGCGCGTGCATCTCCGATGCCTCGGGGGTGGTCAGACGGGAGACGATGACCTCGCCGGCGATGTGACGCTCGGCGGTGGAGGAGAGCCCGGTGACGACGCCGAGCTGATCGAGGATGCCCTCGAGCAGGTGCGAGACGCTGGTCTTCCCGTTCGTGCCCGTCGTCGCGAAGAGGAGCGGCAGCTCGTCGTCCGCGCCGGTGCCGTACACCCAGGCGCTGAGAGCGCCGAGGACGGCTCGCGGGTCATCGACGATGACGGTCGGGAGTCCGACGGGCTCGGCGATCACGGCGCCCGCGGCATCCGTGATGATCGCGACGGCGCCCTTCTCGGCGGCGGTGGCGGCGAACTCGGCGCCATGGCGGTTCACGCCCTGGATCGCGACGAACGCCTCGCCGGCGCGGAGGTCGGCCGTGGCGAGGGTGATCCCCGTCAGGGCGACTCCGGTGAGATCGCCGCGGACCTCGCGGGCGAATCGGGTGGCGAGTTCGGACAGCTCGCGCCGGGGCGGGTTCGCGGGGCGGAGCACGGGAGGCAGGCTCGGTTGTTGTTCAATCGACATGTCCCCACCATGATCTCATGGCTCGATCCCGTTGCCGGATGCGGCACGGCCCCTGCCTTCGTCGCGCAGGCCTCCCGATGCGGGCGGACGGCGCGACGAAGGCGGGGTCCCGGGCTCAGGCCCTGCGGCGGTACGCGAGCACCGCGACGACCAGGGCTGTGAGGCCGGCGAGCAGACCGCCCGCTCCCAGAGCCACCGGAAGGGGATCGGATGCCGTCGCCGTGGCATCCGGCGTCGCGGACGTCTCCGCGTGCCCGTCTGGCATGTCGTGTCCGCCCTCGGCCGAGGCGGGGGCGACGGTCACGACCGGCGCCGGGGTGTCGAGACTGTGCGGGTCCTCCCCGTCCTTCGCGAGCTGGGTCCACTCCGTGCTGCCCTCGACGCACGTCTGCACGACGGGGAACGCGAGAGTGTCGGGCGTGTCCTCGTCGAGGCCGACGCCCATGCTCACCGCGCCCCGGAGGTCGATCGGCACGGGCGTCAGCGCGGTGTAGGTCACGGCGCTCACGAGTCCGTCGTCTCCGCGTTCGACGTCGATCGCCCAGTCGCCGTCCGCGGTCGGCGACACGGAGGCGAGGCCCTTCGGGATGGTGACCTTCAGCGCGGTCGTCGGAGACGTCTCGCATCCGTGGGAGAAGGAGAAGGTGAGGACGCCGTGGTCTCCCGCGACGAGTTCGTCGGGGGAGACGCTGACGTGAGCGCTCGCGGCGAGCGGGAGGACGACGGCGAGGACGGCGCCGCCGATGATGCCGGCGGTGATGGTGGTGGTGGTGGAACGCATGAGGGAACTCCTGTCTGTGGACTGCATGATCTGCGGGCGCGCCGGTCAGCGCGGGCATCCCGCGGGGTGGTGGCCTCGTCGAGGCGGTTCGGAGATCAGGCGGAGACAGGCGGCCCGCGCCGGCAGACCGCGGCGATGGGCACGGCGTCGGCCAGCGGGCGGACCTCGGGGCGGAGCGGAGCGGGGCGCTCGTGGTGCGCCGGGGCGGCAGCGGCGGCGCGGCGGAGCACGGCGCGGACCCAGCAGGCGATCGCGCGGACCGTCGACTCGCCGCGCCAGAGCAGGAGCACGGTGACGACGGCCGCTGCGGCATGGCCGAGGAGCATCGTGGCGTCGGGGAGCGTGGCGACGGCGACAGGTCCGAGCGGCAGAAGGTGGTGCGCGTGTCCGGCGGCGCCGATGACGCCACCGCCGACAGGAGCGCCGAGGACCTGGAAGAGCAGATGGAACGCGGCCTGGCTCACGAGCACCGTGACGGCGACACGCAGCCTCGACGGCGCTGCGCCGATCATCAGCGCCGCCGGCGGCACCAGGAACGAGGAGACCGCGAGCACCAGCAGCGGATGCGGAGCGGAACCGCCCGCGAGAGTGTGCGAGACCGCCGCCAGGAGCGTGGCGACAGAGGACGCCGATGCCGCGCGCAGAAGTCGCAGCTGGCGGGAGGTCACATCCTCAGCCTATCCTCGGGGCGGCGCCGGGCTGATTCCTAGGCTGCGACCAGTAGCGTAGGCACGTGGAAACACTGCTCTATGTGGGCGGCATCCTGTTCATGCTGATCGGCCTCGGCCTCTCGATCGGACTGCACGAGATCGGCCACCTCCTCCCCGCGAAGCTCTTCGGCGTGCGCGTCGGCCAGTACATGATCGGCTTCGGCCCGCGGATCTGGTCGAAGCGGATCGGCGAGACCGAGTACGGATTCAAGCTGCTGCCGCTGGGCGGCTTCATCTCGATGTCGGGCATGTACCCCGACTCGAAGGGCTCGGGTCCGGCCAAGGGCGTCTTCCGCACTCTCATCCAGGACGCCAGGTCGGCGAACGACGAGACGATCGCGGAGGGGGCGGAGGAGCGCGTCTTCTTCCGGCTCCCGGTATGGAAGCGCGTCATCGTGATGCTCGGCGGCCCGCTGATGAATCTGATCCTCGCCGTCGTCATCTTCACCGTCCTCGTCTCGGGGATCGGCGTGCAGCAGGGCACGACCACGATCGCCTCGGTGAGCCAGTGCGTGCTCCCCGCCGGTTCCACGGCGACCGAGTGCGGGTCGGATGACCCGGAGGCGCCCGCTGCGGAGGCGGGCATCAAGCCGGGAGATGTGCTGGTGTCGCTCGACGGACAGCCCGTCTCCGACTTCGCGGAGGCGACCTCGATCGTGCAGGCGTCTCCCGGAAAGACGCTGGATCTGGTGGTGCTGCGGGACGGCGCCGAGAAGACGCTGAAGATCACGCCGGTCGCCGCCGAGCGCAAGCTCACCGACGCGAGCGGTCGGCCCGTGCTCGACGCGAAGGGCGAGCAGGTCGTGAAGACCGTCGGCTATGTCGGCATGGGAGCCCAGATGGGCTTCGTGCAGCAGCCGCTGACGGCGGGGCCGGAGATGGCGGCCGACAGCGTCGCCCGAGTGGCGTCGCTGATCGTGACGCTGCCGGTGAAGCTGTGGGACATCGGCGCCTCGCTGGTCACCGGGGGCGAGCGCGACCCGAACGGCCCCCTGAGCGTCGTCGGCGTCGGACGCCTGGCCGGAGAGGTCGCGGCGACGGATGCGCCGATCCTGAACCGGTTCTCGGTGCTGCTCGGGCTGCTCGGATCGTTGAACGTCGCGCTGTTCGTGTTCAACCTGATCCCGCTGCTTCCACTCGATGGCGGTCACATCGTCGTCGCGCTGTGGGACGGCATCAAGCGGGCCTGGGCGAAGCTCTTCCGCCGGCCCCCGCCCGCGCCGGTCGACGCGACGAAGCTCGTGCCGCTCACGGTGGTCGTGGCGACGCTGCTCATCGCGATGGGCGCGCTTCTCCTGGTGGCCGACCTGTTCAATCCGGTGAACCTGCTCGGAGGCTGAGCCGCCGACGATCCCCGGTGCCGTTTCTCGGTCGGGGACTCGTCAGGCCAGGGCGTGCGTGACGAGCCGATCGAGCGTGCGGATGCCGTCTCGCGACAGGATCGATTCGAGGTGCCCCTGCACGGAGGAGAAGCGCTCTCCGCGCAGCGAGTAGACGTCGCCGGAGGCGGCATCCGCCGACACCTCGGCCCCATCCACGCTCGTCGTGCCGGGATCCACTCGCGCGGTGAACGTGTTGTAGAAGCCGATCGAGGCGTTCTCGCCGAACACGGGCACCGACTTCTGCAGCCCCTGGTGCGGTGTCGCGAGGGGAGTGAGAGCGATGCCGAGCCGATCGGCGAGGATCTGGTGGCTCAGGCACACGGCGAGCAGCGGAGCCCCGGCGTCGAGACGGCGCGCCACGACCTCCCGCATCCGCGAGATGCGGGGGCTGGACAGGTCCCGAGGGTCCCCGGGTCCGGGCCCCGCCACCACGAGGTCCGCCGCGTCGACCGCGGCATCCTGCACCTCGTTCCACGGGGCGATCGTGACGTCGAGGCCGAGGTGGCGCAGCTGATGGGCGAGCATCGTGGTGAAGCGGTCCTCGGCATCCACCACGAGGGCCGTGCGTCCCGTGAACGGACCGGTGAACTCCTCGCCCTGCGGGTTCAGCCAGAACTCGGCCAGCCGCGCGTTGCGGGAGGAGAGCAGCTCGGCGACGGTCGGGTCCTCGGCGAGGGGGCGCGGCTCGGTCGGGGCGTCGGCATCGCTGCGCGCCTCGGCGATCCGGTCGCGATCGATGGCGCCGATCGCCCCCAGCACGCCGGCGGCCTTGCCGTGGGTCTCGCTCACCTCGCCGTACGGGTCGGAATGGCGAACGAGGGTGGCGCCGACCGGAACGCTGAGCGCACCGTTCTCGAGGTATACCGTGCGGATGAGGATGGGGGCGTCGAGGTCGTGACCGCCCTCGGCGTTCGGGGTGAACAGGGCGGCGACGCCGGAGTAGTAGCCGCGAGGCTTGCGCTCGTGACGGCGGATGACCGCGCAGGCGTTCTGCATGGGGGAGCCGGTCACCGTGGGGGCGAACATCGTCTCGCGGAGGATCTCGCGCGGGTCGAGGCGGCTGCGGCCGCGGAGCATGTACTCCGTGTGAGTGAGGCGCGACATCTCCTTGAGGTGCGGCCCGGTGATGCGGCCGCCGTCGGAGCAGACGGCGCTCATCATCTTCAGCTCCTCGTCGACGACCATGAAGAGCTCCTCCGTCTCCTTCGTGGAGGAGAGGAAGTCCACCAGGGTCTCCTTCGTGGCTCCGCCCGCGGGGTGGCGGAAGGTGCCGGAGATCGGGTTCATCGTGACGATGCCGTCGCGGGCGACCACGTGCGCTTCGGGGCTCGCGCCGACGGCGATGTGGCCCGGTGTGAAGACGGCGAAGGTCCAGTAGGCGCCGCGCTCGTGCGTGAGCAGGGCGCGGAACCAGGTGAGAGCGGCGGTGCGGTCGTCGACGTCGATGTTCGCGGTGAAGTCGCGGCGGATCACGAAGTTCGCGCCTTCTCCGCGGCCGATCTCGTCGGCGATCACGCGCTCGACGATCGCGGCGTACTCCTCGTCGGCGATGTCGAAGCCGTCGTCGCGGAGCGGGACGGAGGCCGACGGGAGTGCGGAGAGCACCTCGGGGGTCGGCAGGTGCAGGTGCTCGTCGACGACGATGCACCGCAGCGGGGCGCCGTCATCCTGAGCGACGAACCCGCGTTCCCGCACCTGGCGATAGGGCACCATCGCGAAGACCTCCCGTGCGGCGCCGTCGACGGTCAGCGGGATGTCGGCGAGCAGGTCGACGTCGACGACGTCGCCGGTGAGCAGCTCGACCGTGTCCGCTCCGTCGCGCGCGATCAGCACGAAGGATGCCGCCGGGTCTGCGCTGAGCTCGGCGAGGCGTGAGAGGGTCATCGATGTCTCCTGTGCGAGGTATCGGGCGCGGCTCAAACGAAAAGACCGCCCCTGAAGGCGGTCTGGATTCGTGGGAACGCGAACACACCGCCTAGGAGGCGGGCCACCAGGTGAGGTTCGCGAGCATGTGGTGAAAACTATCACAGGTGATCGGACCAGGGCGGGCCGATGACGTGGGGCTGTCATCCAGCCCCGGTGCGTGCGGGCGGCGTAGGCTTGAGGGGTGCCAGCAGTGAACCTGGGGATGCCGAAGCTCCCCGAAGTCCTCGCCCCCCGCCGCAAGTCCCGCCAGATCAAGGTGGGCAAGGTGCTCGTGGGCGGTGACGCTCCGGTGACCGTGCAGTCCATGACGACCACGAAGACCACCGACATCAACGCCACTCTCCAGCAGATCGCCGAGCTCACGGCATCCGGATGCGAGATCGTCCGCGTGGCCGTGCCGCACCAGGACGACGCCGACGCGCTCAAGATCATCGCGATGAAGAGCCAGATCCCGGTGATCGCCGACATCCACTTCCAGCCCCGCTACATCTACACCGCGATCGACGCGGGGTGCGGCGCCGTCCGGGTGAACCCGGGCAACATCCGCGAGTTCGACGGCAACGTCGGCAAGATCGCGGAGGCGGCCAAAGCCGCCGGCGTGTCTCTCCGCATCGGGGTGAACGCGGGCTCGCTCGACAAGCGGATCCTCGCGAAGTACGGCAAGGCCACCGCGGAGGCTCTCGTGGAGAGCGCCGTCTGGGAGGCGTCGCTCTTCGAGGAGCACGACTTCCACGACTTCAAGATCTCCGTCAAGCACAACGACCCCGTGGTGATGGTCAAGGCGTACCGTCAGCTCGCCGAGCGAGGCGACTGGCCCCTGCACCTCGGTGTGACCGAGGCCGGTCCCGCGTTCCAGGGCACGATCAAGAGCGCCACCGCGTTCGGCATCCTCCTCGGCGAGGGCATCGGCGACACCATCCGCGTCTCCCTGTCGGCTCCGCCCGCCGAAGAGGTCAAGGTCGGCCACCAGATCCTGCAGTCACTGAACCTCCGCGAGCGCAAGCTCGAGATCGTCTCCTGCCCGTCGTGCGGACGTGCGCAGGTCGACGTCTACACGCTCGCCGAGAACGTCACCGAGGGCCTCAAGGACATGACGGTCCCGCTGCGGGTCGCCGTCATGGGCTGCGTCGTCAACGGTCCGGGTGAAGCCCGTGAAGCAGACCTGGGCGTCGCCTCGGGCAACGGCAAGGGCCAGATTTTCGTCAAGGGAGAGGTCATCAAGACCGTGCCCGAGGCCGAGATCGTCGCCACGCTCATCGAAGAGGCGAACCGCATCGCCGCGGAGATGGGGCCCGACGCCCCGCTCGGCGCCGCTCAGGTCGTCACGGTCTGACCGAGAACCGCAAGGAGACGAAGATGTCGCAGCTGCCCGCACCCGTCCAGGCGATGATCGACGCGATCAACGCGGCCGACACCGACGCCTTCGTCGCGGCCTTCACCCCCGCCGGCTTCGTGAGCGACTGGGGCACCGTCAAGGCGGGTCCCGACGGCGTCCGGGGCTGGGCCGACAGCGACGCCATCGGCGCAGGCGCGCGCATGACCGTGCTCTCGTCCGAGACCGAGGGCGACACCACGCGCATCCGCTTCGGCTGGGCGAGTCGCGTCTTCAACGGCGAGTCGGACGGCATCTTCGTGGTCGACGGCGACAGGCTCGCCAGCTTCACCATCCCGCCCGGGCACTGAGCGTCCGCTCGTCCCTCGGCTGAATCCCTAGGAGAACCATGTCCTCGTCCACTGTCGTGTCATTCGCCGCAGGTGCGCTCACGGGCGACGGCATCGTCACCCGCGTCGAGCGCGGCGGGGCCGACGGCGCCGTGGTCGTTGTGGACGCGACGCCGTTCCACCCGGTCGACCACACCTGGCCGGACCAGCCGGGAGACGCCGGCACGATCTCTCACGGCGGCGACACCGCGAGTGTGGCCGAGGCCGTCATGGCGGCGGCATCCGATGACGGCGCCTTCGAGGTGGGCGTCGACATCCCGGTCAAGCGCGGCGCGGAAGGATGGACCTGGCTCGTCGCCCATCGGCTCGACGGCGCAGCTCCGGACTGGCTGGTCGAGGGGGCTGAGGTCACGCTGACGGCGGATGCCGGTCGACGCGCGGGGCTGAGCCGCGGACACACGGCATGCCACCTGGCCTCTCTGGCGCTGGACCTCGCGGTCGCGGACCTGTGGCGCAAGGACCCGGGGACGGACGCCCTCGGGACGCCCGACTTCGAGGGGCGCGCGAATCAGTCGAGCCGGATCCACGAGGACGGCGCCGTCGACGAGTACCGGCTCGGCAAGAGCCTGCGCAGGGCAGGCTTCGACACGGAGACCTTCTCGGCGACCGTCGCCGATCGTGAGGCGAGCATCAACGCGCAGCTGGCGGCGTGGGTGGCAGCATCCGCTCCGAGCCGCATCGTGACCGACGGCCCGACGATCGTCGACCGCCGTACCTGGGTGTGCGAGCTCCCGGAGGGCACGGCGGAGATCCTCTGCGGAGGCACCCACGTCTCATCGCTGGCGGAGTTCGCCTCGATCTCGGTGACGCTCGACCTGAGCGATCCCCAGCTCCTCGTGATGACGACGACCGCCGTTCCCGCATCCTGACGCTGTAGCCCGACGGGGCAGGCGCTCGGCCGCGTCACATGTTCACGCGTCGGCGGTCTCCGGCCTGTGCGCGGCATCCCCGAGGATCCGATCGACCCAGGGGTCTCGGGGCAGCGTCGCGACCTCGTCTCGGGTGAACCAGCCGGTCTCGACGAGCTCGTCGTCGACGAAGGAGATCTTCGCGCGCGCAGGCAGCCGGCACTCGTAGGCGATGCTGACGTAGCTCACGCGGTCGCCGTTCGCGTATTCGAAGACGAAATCGCTTCCGCCGTACGCGCCGACGATGCCGCCGACGACGGGATCGATGCCCAGCTCCTCCCGCACCTCCCTGGCCACGGCCTCCTGCGGTTCTTCTCCTGGCTCGATGCTCCCGCCCACTGTTCCCCAGCTCGGCGATCCGTGCTGTCGCGCGAGGAGGAAACGCGAGCCGTCGCGGATCACCGCGGTCACGCCGGGCAGGAGAAGGAGGTCGTGTCCGACACGGCTGCGGAGGTCGCGCACATACGGGGAGATGGCCATGCCGCCGAGCCTACGTCGGCAGGTCCCGTCTCGCGTGAGCTCAGCGGACGAACCCCGCGCGCACACGCCCTCCCGCGCGCTCCAGCTCGGTGTCGACACGGTCGGCGAAGCTCCTGTGGTCTCCCGCGAGCAGGGGAGCGCTCAGCATCTCCGTCCTTTCCTCGCTCAGGGCACGTAGTCGCCGAGGCAGCCACTTCCCCGTGGCGATCCACCGGCCCTCCGAGAGGAGCATGAGCTCGGCGATCCGCTCGAAGAGGGCGGATGCCGTCACCTGGCGCTCCAACGGATCGACGGCGTCGCGCAGGTCATCGACGAGGTCCGTGATCATGTAGCGGCGGAGGGCGGACTCCTGGGCCGTCAGCGTCGGACCTTCCTCCAGGATCGCGGTCCATGCGCGACGGAGTCCGTCGAGACGTCCGTCGTCGCGGACAGGGCGCCCGTCCGTGAGCATGTGCACGATGACGGGGCGGTGCTGCGCGACGCCGCGATGGGCCCAGTCATCGAAGCCGTCGAGGGTGTACGCGAAGACCTCGACCGTCTCTCCCTCGAACTCGTATGTCGCCGCCCGGCTCGTCTGACCGGCATCGTCGAAGAGCCCGTCGCCGAGCAGGATCAGATCGATGTCGCTCGACGCGGTGCGCTCGCCGCGGGCGGTGCTCCCTCCGACGACGGCGATCGTCGCGTCGGGATAGTTCCGGGTGATGAAGCGCTCAGCGAGAGCGAGAAGGTCATCCATGTCCGTCACAACGCGAACTCGACCTCTCCGCGGGCGATGTCCGCGCGGACGACGGTGAGGCGCACCGTGGAACCGGGGGTGGCGTCCGCGGGGAGCGGCGCCGTCGCCGTGACGGCCGGCTCGGCGATCTGCACCCTGCCCTTGGTGCCGTGCACGGCGATCACGGTCGCCTCGATCGTCGAGCCGACGAGCGGCGTCAGGAGGGCGGCCTCGACGCAGTTGATCGTCGCGGCGTCGAGCTTCGACGCACGCTGTCCGGACTCCTGCATGAGCGCGGGAAGCTCGGCGAGCGAGTCGCGCGCCCAGGACGGAGCCTCGGCGCCCCGTGAGATCGCGAGGCAGATGACGAGAGACCAGCGGTCGACCAGGCGTCGCAGCGGAGCGGTCGTGTGGGCGTAGGGGGCCCCGATCGCCGCCTGGGTCACGTCGTCGGGAACGGCGCCGTCGAAGGTGACGTAGCCCGCTCCGCGGAACAGCGAGGCCGCGGCTTCGAGGATCGGCAGAGTCAGCGGATCCGCACGGTCGAGCCCGCGCAGATAGTCGCCGTAGCGCCCCGTCGTCCACGGGCGACCCAGCGCGGCCGTCTGATGGCGGAACTCGTCGAAGGACCTCTCGTCGGGCTGGGGCATCGTGCGCAGCACCCCGACCCTGGCGTCGAGCATCAGGGATGCCGCGGCCATGCCGGTCATGAGCGACAGCTGCGCGTTCCAGTCCTCGACGGGAAGCGGCCGACGTCTCTCGATCGCGTACGCGCCGTCGGGGGCCCGCACCACCTCCTCATCGGGAAGGTTGAGGCTGGCGCCTCCGCGCAGCCTCTCCTGTTCGATGCGCAGCGCGCCGATCTCGGGGAGCAGCGACGCGGGGCCGTCGTCTCCACGGTCCAGGGACGCTTGGGCGCTCACATAGTCCAGCTGTGCTCGCGAGCGGATGAAGGCGCGCTCCAGACGGAACGCGCCGACGACGCCCGCCTCGTCCAACGAGAACGTCCACACGAGGGCGGGGCGATCGACATCGGGGAGCAGGGATGCCCGGTCCTCGCTCAGCACGCGCGGATGCAGCGGGATCGTGCCGTCCGCGGCGTACAGCGTCTGTCCGCGACGACGGGCTTCCGCGTCCACAGCCCCGCCCGGAGCGACGAACGACGGGACATCGGCGATCGCGTATCGGACCGTGTAACCCGATCCGTCGCGCTCCAGTTGGAACGCCTGATCGAGATCGCGCGACCCGGCGGGATCGAGCGTCGCGAAGGGGACGTTCCTCAGATCCAGGTCCGGCTCGGACACCGAGACGCGCTCGGCCTCGGCGAGGGCTTCGGGGGAGAAGTCCTTCGGCGCATCCGACTCCTCCCTGAGGCGTGCCAGCGCTGCGGCCAGCTCGGTCTGCGCGGCGGACGGGGCGACATGCGATCGACGCTGGGGCATGCCCCCACACTATGCCGCGGCGATTCCGACGCTTTCAGCGACGCGTCATCCGGCGCGATCCATCGGCCCCTGTGTCCGTGCGCCGCACTAGCGTGGTCTCATGACCACTGCTGCGAAAGCCCAGACCCTCATCGGCCTCTACGAAGCCCCCGAGATCCTTCGCGTCGTGAACGTGTGGGATGTCGTCTCCGCGTGCGCGGTCGCCGCGCTGCCCGAGACGAGAGCCATCGCCACGGCCGGCCACGGCGTTGCCGCGTCCTTCGGCTACGACGACGGCGCGACTCCCCGCGAGATCATGATCGACATGGTCGGCCGAATCGCGGCGGCCGTCGACGTCCCGGTCACCGCCGACCTCGACGACGGGTACGGCGATGCGGGGGAGACCACGCGTCTCGCGATCGCCGCCGGCGTCGTCGGCGCGAATGTGGAGGATCGTCTCCGGCCTCTCGACGAGTCGGTCGCGGCCGTCGCCGCGATCGTGAAGGCCGCGGAGGCCGAGGGCGTGCCGTTCGCTCTCAACGCCCGCACCGACGCCTTCGTGCGCGGGGGAGGTCGTCCGGTGGAGGAGAGCATCGCCGACGCGATCCACCGCGGGCGCGCCTATCTCGACGCCGGTGCCACCGCCGTCTTCGTCCCCGGAATCCTCGACGAGGCGGTGACCCGTCAGCTCGTCGAGGGCATCGGAGAGCGCAAGGTCAGCGTGATCGGCCTCCCCGGCGCGCTCACCGCGGCCCAGTACGAGTCGCTGGGCGTCGCCCGCATCTCCTACGGCCCGCTGCCGCAGCGCGTGGCGCTGACGGCCGCGCAGGAGCTCGCGGCGAGCCTGTACGCGGGCGGCGTCATCCCCTCTGGTCTCCCTGCGCTCAACTGAGCCCGTGAAGGCGGGCGACCACGGGTCACTAGACTGGGCCCGTGGTCACTCGTCTCTCCAATTTCTTCCTCCGCACACTCCGTGAAGACCCGGCTGGCGCCGAGATCGCCAGCCACAAGCTGCTGATCCGCGCCGGATACATCCGACCGCAGGCGGCCGGCATCTTCGCGTGGCTGCCGCTCGGTCTGCGCGTGAAGGCCAGGATCGAGACCGTCGTCCGAGAGGAGATGGCCGCAGCGGGCGCCCAGGAGGTGCACTTCCCGGCGCTCATGCCGCGTGAGGCGTACGAGGCCACCGGCCGCTGGGAGGAGTACGGCGATCTGCTGTTCCGGCTCCAGGACCGCAAGGGTGGCGACTACCTGCTCGCCCCGACGCACGAGGAGGCCTTCACCCTGCTCGTGAAGGACCTCTACTCGTCCTACAAGGACCTGCCCCTCACGATCTACCAGATCCAGGACAAGTACCGTGATGAGGCGCGTCCGCGCGCCGGCCTGCTCCGCGGACGCGAGTTCACGATGAAGGACGCCTACTCCTTCGACTCGTCCGACGCCGGTCTCGACGTGAGCTACCAGGCCCAGCGCGACGCCTACGAGCGGATCTTCCAGCGCCTCGGCCTGGAGTACGTGATCGTGCAGGCGGATGCCGGTGCCATGGGCGGTTCCCGCAGCGAGGAGTTCCTCCACCCGACTCCCGTCGGCGAGGACACCTTCGTCCGCAGCGCCGGCGGCTATGCGGCGAACGTCGAGGCGTTCACGACGGCGGTTCCCGCCGCCGTGCCGTTCGACGCCGATGCGTCCCCCGTGATCTTCGACTCTCCGAACACCCCGACGATCGAGACGCTCGTCGCGCACGCCAATGCGAACCTCGACGGCGAGTACTCCGCCGCCGACACGCTGAAGAACGTCGTGCTCGCCCTCACCCACCTCGACGGCACCCGCGAGCTCGTGATCGTCGGCATCCCCGGCGACCGCGAGGTCGACGAGAAGCGCGCGGAGGTCGCCTTCGCACCCGCCGAGGTCGAGACCGCCACCGCGGACGACTTCGAGAACAACCCGCTGCTGGTCAAGGGCTACATCGGACCCTGGTCGGAGACCGGCGCG
The DNA here is from genome assembly GCF_042887445.1 of Microbacterium sp. NPDC057944. Taxonomy (NCBI): domain Bacteria; kingdom Bacillati; phylum Actinomycetota; class Actinomycetes; order Micrococcales; family Microbacteriaceae; genus Microbacterium; species Microbacterium sp. NPDC057944. The sequence continues at coordinate 849,966 of NZ_JBHVPJ010000002.1, read as the reverse complement.
ATCCTCGGCGAGGAGTCGGCCACCGGCATCCGCTACCTGGTCGACCCGCGCGTCAGCGAGGGCACCAGTTGGATCACGGGAGCGAACATCGATCAGAAGCACGCGCACTCGGTCGTCGCAGGACGCGACTTCACCGCGGACGGCGTCGTGGAGATCGCGAACGTGCGCGCGGGTGACCCCGCTCCCGATGGCTCCGGCCCCGTGGAGCTCGCCCGTGGCATGGAGATCGGTCATGTCTTCCAGCTCGGTCGCAAGTACGCGGAGGCGCTGGGGCTCAAGGTCCTCGACGAGAACGGCAAGCTCGTGACCGTCACCATGGGTTCCTACGGCATCGGCGTGACCCGCATCCTCGCGATCATCGCCGAGCTGAACAACGACGACAAGGGCCTCATCTGGCCGGCGTCCGTCGCGCCCTTCGACGTGCAGGTCGTGGCGGCGGGCCGCGATCAGGTCGCCTTCGACGTGGCCGCCGACATCTCGGCGCAGCTGGAGTCCGCAGGACTCGACGTGCTCTACGACGACCGGCCCAAGGTCTCTCCCGGCGTGAAGTTCGGCGACGCCGAGCTGGTCGGCGTGCCGAAGATCGTCATCGTCGGTCGGGGTGCCGCAGCCGGCCAGGTCGAGCTGTGGGACCGTGCCACCGGCGACCGCGACACGGTCTCCGTCGACGACGCGCTCGAGCGGCTGTCGCGCCGCTGAACACGACGAGAGCCGCGTCCGTCCCTGAGGGCGGCGCGGCTCTCTTCGCGTCTAGAGCGTGAGCTCGCAGCCGAGCGCGGTCTGCGCGTACGACACGATGTTCGCCCGGTAGGTGGCGGCGCCGTGCTCCAGCCCGATCAGCGGGTAGAGGTCATAGGCGTCCTCGAGAGCGACGATGTTGCGCGCGATCACGGTGAGATCGGCCGTGGGGCGGAACACACCGATCGCTGCGCCGACCTCGATCGTCGAGCGGTACAGGGAAACCTGCCGTTCGACGATGGAACGGTGCAGCGGGCGGTACTCCGGCTGCTCGCGGAGCAGGGGGATGCTCTCGTACGCCATGCGCAGGTGATCGCTGATCTCGTCTGGCACGCCGGCGGTGATCAGCGCGACGAGCCGCTTCGCCGGATCGGGCTGGCCCTCGGCGATCATCCGCCTCTGCTCGTACATCTCCTCCAGGACGCCTTCGACGGTGGCGTACATCAGCTCGTCGAAGCTGGGGAAGTAGTAGAGCACGCTCCCCGTGCTCACCGCAGCCTCCGCGGCGACGGCCCGCACGTTCGTGCCGCCGATGCCGCTTCGGCGGGCGACCCTCCTGGTGGCGGAGATCAGCTCCGCGCGACGGACGGCGCGTCCTCGCTGCTCGGCCACGTCCTTCTCCTTCTCGCCCGACGTCACTCGTCGTCGGGAACGAGCGTGGTCAGTTCAGCATAGTGCTGGGGTCGGCGGCTTCTGAGGATGAAACCGGTCACGATCCCTGCCAGGAACAGCACCGGCGTCGGGGCCAGCAGGGCGAGGTTGATCGATCCAGTGAGGCCGGTCACGAGGTCGAAGTTGATCGCGATGAGCACCCAGCCGACGATGAGCCCGAGGGCGCCGAGGGCAGGGGCGACGATCACGCGCCACGGGCTGTGGCCCCTCCTGTCCTTGAGGAAGAAGCCCACCACGGCGATCGCGGCCACCGCCTGCGCGAAGACGAGACCCGCGACGCCGATCGAGTACACCGGCAGCGCGAAACCCAGGAAGGGATCGGCCCCGGTGACGAGAGTGACGAGCACGGCGACGAGGGAGACGATCGACATGACGAGACTCGCGTGGTGGGGGGCCTGAGTGGTGGGCTGCGTCTGAGCGAGCCACGACGGCAGCAGCCGCTCGCGGCCGAGCGAGAACAGGTAGCGGGAGCTGGCGTTGTGGAAGGCGAGGAGGCAGGCGAAGAAGCTCGTCACGATGAGGATCCGCATCGTGATTCCGGCCCAGGCGCCGAGGTACTGGTCGCCGGCGTGGAACACCATGTCCTGGAAGTCGTCCTGCAGCGCGAGCTCGAGCACGCCGTCCACGCCGAAGGCGACGGTGAGGATCCAGAACGTGAAGGCGTAGAACACCGCGAGGAAGGCGATGGAGATGTAGGTGGCGGCGGGAACGGTCCGAGCCGGATCCTTCGCCTCCTCGGTGTAGATCGCCGTGCTCTCGAACCCGAGGTAGGCGCCGAAGCCGAAGACGAACAGGGCGCCGCTGCCCGCGGCGAAGAAGACGTTCTCGGGAGCGAATGACGCGAACGAGATCGGCTCGGGCCCTCCCTGCGCGAGGACGGCGATCGCGAGGATCAGCAGGATCGCGACCTCCGCGGTGAGCAGCACGGCGAGGACCTTCGCGCCGACGTCGATCTTGCGGTAGCCGAGCACGCCGACGATCAGCAGAGCCACGATCGCGTAGACCGTCCACGGCAGCTCGATGCCGAAGAGCGCAGCGAACGTCATCTCGCCGAAGAAGCCCACGAATCCGTAGAAGCAGATGCACAGCGCCGCATACGAGAAGATCGTCACGAACACGATGCCGATCCCGATCGGCTTGCCGAGACCGCGCGCGCCGTAGACGTAGAACGCACCGGTGTTGCGCACGTAGCGCGACATCGCCGTGAAGCCGAAAGCGAAGAGGATGAGGACGACGCCGCTCGCGAGCATCGCTCCTGGCCCTCCGATGCCGGCGAGGCGGAAGTCGGTCGCGGCTGCGCTCGCGACGACGGTCAGGGGAGCGGCGGCGGAGACGACGAAGAACACGATCGCCCACACGCCGAGACGCCTCTGTGCGAGTGTGGTGGTGGTCGTCGTGGGCACGGACGGAGGATTCGGGTGAGACATCTGCGGCTCCGGAATCTGACGGGTCGGGTGTGAGGATCGTATGCGATCTTCTGAACAGTGATTCAAAAGGGTTAACCTGCGCGTGTCAAGAAAAACAGGGAAATCGGTGACTAGAATCTGAACAATCGTTCATAGTTGATCGGAGCAGTGATGGAGTCATCCGCGGAGACGGCGCGCACGGAGCGCCCCGTCAGGGCACGCGACCTCGGCATCGGATTCGCCGGGAGGAGCGGCCCGCTCAACGCGATCACCGACGTGCCGGGGCTCGCCGTCGGTCAGCGGACGCTGATCGAGGGGGAGGGCGCAGGGGCGGTGCGGACCGGCGTGACGGCGATCCTGCCGCGAGGGCGTTCCGGAGTCGGCGTGCCCTGCGCCGCCGCCGTCCACTCCTTCAACGGCAACGGAGAGCTCACCGGACGCGCGTGGATCGACGAGTCCGGCGCGCTGTCCATGCCGATCGGGATCACGAGCTCGCACTCCGTGGGTGCGGTGCACAGCGGCATCGACCAGTGGGTGGCCGAGGTGGCACCGCACGTCGCCGCGCAGTGGATGCTGCCGGTCGTGGGGGAGACGTGGGACGGCTATCTCAACGACATCAACGGCGGCCATGTCACGGCGTCGACCGCACGGGAGGCGCTGGATGCCGCGTCCGAGGGGCCAGTGGCCGAGGGCAGCGTCGGCGGCGGCACCGGGATGAACTGCTACGGATTCAAGGGCGGGACGGGCACCTCATCCAGGGTCGTCCGGCACGGCGATGACGAGTACACCGTCGGCGTGCTGATCCAGGCCAACTTCGGCTCGCGCGACGAGCTGCGCCTGGACGGCATCCCGCTGGGGTCGCGCTCTGCCGCGCCGAACCCGATGGAGCGCGACGACTGGTTCCATCGGGAGCGGGAACGACTGCGCGCCCCCGGTGGGGCAGGATCGGCGATCGTCGTGATCGCCACGGATGCGCCTCTGCTGCCCGGTCAGTGCGGCGCGCTGGCACGGCGGGGAGCGATCGGGCTCGGACGCAGCGGCACGGCAGGAGGGCACTTCTCCGGCGACATCATGCTCGCGCTGTCCACGGCGAACGAGGGAGCCCTCACCTCCTCGTTCCCCTCGGACGACCGTGCAGAGTACGAGACCCTGCGCTTCATCCCGTGGGGGCGCATCGACCCGTTCCTCACCGCGGTCGCCGAAGCCGTCGACGAGGCGGTGTGGAACGCTCTGGTCGCGGCGGAGGACATGGTCGGCCGTGACGGACACGTCAGCCACGCGCTCCCGCACGAGGAGGTCAGGGCGGCGGTCGCCGAGGTGAACGCTCGCTGACCGGCGGCGTTGCGTCGACCGTGCGGCGGTTCGCGTGACACGCTGGACGCATGACTGAGGAACCACTCCCCGAAGCGCTCAGCGCCGAGATCAACAGAGTGCTCGACGACGCCGGAGTGCGGTCCGACCGGCGACTGGTGATGCGGATGCTGCGCACGGCCATCCTCCTCGGAGAGGACGGCGCCGACCGCCTCGACCTCAAGATCGCCTCGGCCGCGCTCGCCGAGATGCGGGACGCGTTCCGCCTGTTCGCCCCCTACGGCGGAGTGCCGAAGGTCACGGTGTTCGGATCGGCCCGCACGAGGCAGGACGATCCGCTCTACCGCCAGGCGCGGGACGTGGCGTCGGCGCTCGCCGCCGACGGCTGGATGGTCGTCACCGGGGCGGGCCCCGGGATCATGCAGGCGGCGGCCGAGGGAGCGGGTCCCGCCCTCTCGCTGGGCGTCTCGATCCGTCTGCCCTTCGAGGAGAAGGCGAACGCGATCATCGAGGCCTCAGACCACGTGGTCGCGATGAAGTACTTCTTCACCCGCAAGCTCATGCTCATGAAGGAATCGCGCGGCTTCATCTGCCTGCCCGGCGGCTTCGGAACGCTGGACGAGATGTTCGAGCTGCTGACCCTACAGCAGACGGGCAAGGCGGAGCCGATGCCGATCGTGCTGCTCGATGAGAAGGGCGGCACCTTCTGGACCGGACTCAAGCGGTTCATCGACGAGGATCTCGCTCCGACCGGAGTCATCTCTGAGGGCGACTTCGATCGTGTCGTCATCACCGACTCGATCGAGGACGCGACGGCGGAGATCACCGGGTTCTGGCGCAACTACGACTCCCTGCGCTGGGTCGGCGGCACGCTCGTGCTCCGGCTGAGGAACGCGCCCACCGACGCCGAGATCGAGGATCTCAACGAGCAGTTCGCCGGAATGCTGATCTCAGGTCGCATCGAGCGCACCGAGCCTCGCCAGCCCGAGGTCGCCGACGACGACCTGCTCGATCTGCCGCGATTGTCCCTGCACCTCGATCAGTACCGCGTGGGGGAGCTGTTCCGCCTGATCCGCGCGATCAACGATCTGCCGTCTGCTCCTGCTCGCTGATCGCGGCGGCGAACGCCGCGAGGTCCACGGGGCGGCCGAGGATCCTCTCCGCGGCCCTGTGGCCCGAGTAGAACGCGGCGCCCACGGTCGCGGGCTCGTCTCCCCACGTCGCCTCGCCGGCGAAGTGGAGGACGTCGTCGACCGGGCCGGCGAGAGCATCGTGGTCGTGGTGCGACGAACCGACGGCCAGGTGCGAGTAGGAACCGTCCGAGAAGCGATCCTGCCGCCAGCGGGTGATCCAGTGCGCCGTCGGTGCGGGGACCCTCGTGCCGTACAGCGCACGGAGGGCGGCGACGGAGTCGGCCACGACATCCTCGTCTGACAGCTCCTGCATGCGCCGGCCGAACGGTCCGGCGGCGAACGTGAGGAGTGTCGGCAGACCGCTCACCGCGGAGACGTCGTACCAGGAGTGCCAGTGCTCGCCCGCTTCGCCGAGCGCTCGGATGACGTAGCTGTCCTCGTTCCAGAACCGTTCGGGGAACTGGACGAACACCTTGTTGAACACACCCATGCCCAAGCGCTCGATCGGGCCGGACACCTCGTCGGGGAGCGGTGGGGTGAAGGCGATTCTCCCGGTCTTGAGCACGCCGAGCGGCACCGTGACGATGACACGATCGGCCGTGAACTCCTCGCCATCCGCGGTGACGACGACGCCGCTCGCGGAGCGGGACACCCCGGTGACGATCCGGTTCAGCCGCACGTCGAGCCCGGCGCCGATCCGCCGCGGGAGCTCGTCGTAGCCGCGCGGGAAGATGACCTCGTCGCCGTCGATCGCATCCTCGTCGAGTCCGTGCGCGTCGAGATCGCCGATCCAGGCGCCGCACTGCTCCTCGACGCGATGGCGGAAGAACTCGCGGATCTCGTCGATGCGCTCCGCGTCGAGTCCTGAGCGGTCCAGCGCGCGCTCGGTCACGTCGAGGTAGGTGTCGCCGGGAGCGGACGATGCGATCTCCTCGACGAGCAGGCGATCAGCCTCGTCGACGTCGGCGATCCACTGCGCCGTGGCGGCGGCATCCATCGCCGCGCCGTCCCCGTCGAAGTTCTCGATCGGGCGACCGCCGACCTGGAAGCTGCCGACCGTGTACTCGAGGGTCGGGATGCCGAGGGCCTGCGTGAGATCCCACAGCGGCGACCCGTCGATCCCGTGTATCCACGAGGCGCCGAGGTCGACGGGGAAGCCGGACGCGCGGTCGGTGTTCATCCGTCCGCCGATCCGATCCCGCCCCTCGAGCACGACGACCCGCTGGCCGGCATCCGCCAGCATCCGTGCACTCGTCATCCCCGACATGCCTGCACCCACAACGATGGTGTCGAACCTGGTCACGCGTTCCTCCTGCGTTCCGTCGCCGCAGCGGTGCGGCTCGCCGCGTTCCGGCGTTGCGCCCAGGCTATCGCTGCACGCCCGCCGCGTCGCCCTGACCGGCGGAGAGGGCGGGACGCCGCCTGCTTCCGGTATCCTGGACCGATGCCCGCGGTCGATTGCGCGAGGCGAGAGCTGAATAGAGAGGCCGTCATGGACATCGAACTGAGTCTGCTGCGTGGGATCGAGAAGGAGAAGGCGATTCCCTTCGACGAACTCGTGTCGATCATCGAACAGGCCATCCTGACGGCGTACAACAAGCACGTCGCCGGAGACGGACCCGCACCCGAGGGCGTCCGCGTCTCCCTCGACCGCAAGACCGGTCACGTCGACGTGCTCCAGGTCGTCACCGACGAAGAGGGCGCCGTCATCGGCGAGGAGGACGCGACTCCCGACGACTTCGGCCGCATCGCCGCCTTCGCCGCGAAGCAGGTCATCAGCCAGCGTCTGCGCGACATCGCAGACGACGCGGTGCTCGGCGAGTTCCGCGGCAAAGAGGGCGACATCGTCGCCGGCGTCATCCAGCAGGGGCCGAACCCGAGGATGATCCACGTCGACCTGGGCTCCGTCGAGGCCATCCTCCCGCCAGAGGAGCAGGTCCCCGGTGAGGAGTACACCCACGGCTCGCGCCTCCGCGTCTACGTGACCAGCGTGGCCAAGGGACTCAAGGGCCCGCAGATCACGGTCTCCCGCACGCATCCCGGTCTCGTGCGCAAGCTGTTCGCGCTCGAGGTGCCGGAGATCGCCGGCGGTCTCGTGGAGATCGTCTCGCTCGCCCGTGAGGCCGGGCACCGCACCAAGATCGCGGTGAAGGCCAACGACCCGGCCATCAACGCCAAGGGCGCCTGCATCGGCGAACTCGGCCGTCGCGTCCGCGCGGTGACCGAGGAGCTCGCGGGGGAGAAGATCGACATCATCGACTACAACCCCGAGCTCGCGGCCTTCGTCGCGAACGCGCTGTCGCCGGCCAAGGTGACGAGCTCGTTCATCCTCGATGCCGGCACCAAGGCCGTCCGCGCGCTGGTCCCCGATTACCAGCTGTCTCTCGCGATCGGCAAGGAGGGGCAGAACGCCCGTCTGGCCGCGAAGCTGACCGGTGCCAAGATCGACATCCAGCCCGACAGCGTCCTGGACTGATCCGCTTCCCGGACTCGCCCCCTCGGGCGGTGAGTCCGGGTGAAACGCAGGTGTAAGATGGAACCCGTACGAACGTGCGTCGGCTGTCGCGCGCGTGCTCCCCGCTCCACTCTGCTCAGGGTGGTGTCCCAGAACGACATCCTCATCATCGATGAGAGTGCTGTGCTGCCGGGGCGTGGCGCGTGGGTGCATCCGACGCGGGAATGCATGGATGCCGCACTGCGGCGCCGCGCTTTCGGACGAGCACTGCGTGTGTCCACGATTCTGGACACGCAGACCATCGAAGATTATTCGCCAAGAAACAAAGGCTGAACAGCTATGGAAACAAAGTGAACGGCTCGAAATGAGACCCGTCCGCGACTAGTGGTCTGCCCTGTCTGGGTGGACCGAACCCGACAGGAGAATTGTGGCTGGTAAACCACGCGTACATGAGATCGCCGCTGAACTCGGCGTCGACAGCAAGATCGCACTTGCAAAGCTCAAGGAACTCGGAGAGTTCGTCAAGAGCCCCTCTTCGACCATCGAACCGCCGGTGGCGCGCAAGCTGCGCGCCGCGATCGAGTCCGATGCCTCGCTGAAGTCCTCGGCAGACGCCGCCCCGGCGTCTAAGCCCGCCGCAGCCAAGCCGGCAGCGGTGAAGCCCTCCGGCCCCACCCCGGGTCCGAAGCCCGGCCCCAAGCCTGCTCCGGCCCCTGAGGTCGCTGCTCCGGCTGCTCCCGCGGTCACCGAAGCTCCGGCAGAGGCCGCTCCGGCGGCTCCCGCGGCTTCCGAGGCCGCAGCCAAGCCCGGTCCCGCAGCTCCGAAGCCCGCCGATGGCGGAGCTCCGAAGCCCGGTGCGCCGCGCCCCGGAAACAACCCGTTCTCCTCCTCGCAGGGGATGGGTCAGCGTCCTGCGGGTCCGCGTCCTGGCAACAACCCCTTCGCTTCGGCGCAGGGCATGGGCCAGCGTCCGACGCCTGGCAACATCCCGCGTCCGCAGGCTCCGCGCCCCGGCGCGCCCCGCCCGGGCGCTCCGCGCCCCGGTTCCCCCCGTCCCGGCGCTCCGCGCGGTGGACAGGGCGGTCGTCCCGGCGCTCCGTTCCAGCAGCGTCCCGGTGGCCCCGGTCGTCCCGGCGGCGCCGGTGCACCCGGTGCCGGTCCCGGCGCACGTCCCGGCGGTGGCGGCTTCGCCGGTCGCCCGGGTGGCGGCGGTGGGCGCGGTCGTGGTCCCGGCGGCGGTACCGCCGGTGCCTTCGGCAAGGGCGGCGGCAAGAGCAAGCAGCGCAAGTCGCGGCGGGCGAAGCGGCAAGAGTTCGAGATGCGGAGCGCTCCGGTCGTCGGCGGCGTCAACGTCACCCGCGGCAACGGAGAGGTCATCCGCATGCGCCGCGGCGCGTCGATCGCGGACTTCGCCGACAAGATCGAGACGCTGACCGGTTACACGGTGCAGCCCGGAACCCTGGTCACGATCCTCTTCAACCTCGGCGAGATGGCCACGGCCACCGAGTCGCTGGATGAGGCGACCTTCGAGGTGCTCGGCGCCGAGCTCGGCTACAAGATCCAGATGGTCTCGCCCGAGGACGAGGACAAGGAGCTCCTCGAGGGCTTCGGTCTCGACCTCGAGGCCGAGCTGGAGAACGAGAGCGAGGACGACCTCGAGATCCGTCCTCCGGTCGTCACCGTCATGGGTCACGTCGACCACGGTAAGACGCGACTGCTCGACGCGATCCGTCAGACCAACGTCATCGAGGGCGAGGCCGGCGGCATCACCCAGCACATCGGCGCCTACCAGGTCTGGACCGAGCACGAGGGCATCGAGCGCGCCATCACGTTCATCGACACCCCCGGTCACGAGGCGTTCACCGCCATGCGTGCCCGTGGTGCGCAGGTCACCGACCTCGCGATCCTCGTGGTCGCGGCCGACGACGGCATCATGCCGCAGACGGTGGAGGCCCTGAACCACGCCCAGGCGGCGAACGTGCCGATCGTGGTCGCGGTCAACAAGGTCGACAAGCCCGAGGCCAACCCGGCCAAGGTCCGTCAGCAGCTCACCGAGTACGGTCTCGTCGCAGAGGAGTACGGCGGCGACGTCATGTTCGTCGACGTGTCGGCCCGTGCGGGAACCGGCATCCAGGAGCTCCTGGACGCCGTGCTGCTCACCGCCGACGCCGGTCTCGACCTCACGGCCAACCCGAACAAGGGCGCTCGAGGCGTCGCCATCGAGGCGAAGCTCGACAAGGGCCGCGGTTCGGTCGCCACCGTGCTGATCCAGTCCGGAACCCTCCGGGTCGGCGACGCGATCGTCGCGGGCACCGCCTACGGCCGCGTGCGCGCCATGGCCGACGAGAACGGCGAGCAGGTCCTCGAGGCCTACCCGTCGCGCCCGGTGCAGGTGCAGGGTCTGAACTCGGTGCCCCGCGCCGGTGACGTCTTCATCGTCACCGAGGAGGACCGCATGGCCCGCCAGATCGCTGAGAAGCGTGAAGCGGTCGAGCGCAACGCCCAGCTGGCCAAGGCCCGCAAGCGCATCTCGCTCGAGGACTTCACCCGTGCTCTCGAAGACGGCAAGGTCGAGTCGCTCAACCTCATCATCAAGGGTGACGTCTCCGGTGCCGTCGAGGCGCTGGAGGAGTCGCTCCTCAAGATCGAGGTCGACGACTCGGTGCAGCTGCGCATCATCCACCGCGGCGTCGGTGCGATCACCGAGTCGGATGTGAACCTGGCGACGATCGACAACGCGATCATCGTGGGCTTCAACGTCCGCCCCGACACGAAGGCGCGCGAGCGCGCCTCCCGTGAAGGCGTCGACATCCGGTTCTACTCGGTCATCTACAACGCGATCGACGAGATCGAGAGCTCCCTCAAGGGAATGCTCAAGCCGGAGTACGAAGAGGTCCAGTCGGGTGTCGCCGAGATCCGCGAGGTGTTCCGCTCCTCGAAGTTCGGCAACATCGCCGGTGTCATCGTGCGCTCGGGAACGATCACGCGAAACGCCAAGGCTCGCGTCATCCGCGACGGCGTCGTGCTCGCCGATGGCCTCGCCATCGAGTCGCTGCGCCGCTTCAAGGACGATGTCACCGAGGTCCGCACGGACTACGAGGCGGGTATCGGCCTGGGCAAGTACAACGACATCCAGATCGGCGACGAGATCGAGACCACAGAGATGGTCGAGAAGCCTCGCGGCTGATCGAGTTCGATATCTTCGGGCGAGGATGCTGAGCGCATCCTCGCCCGAAGGCTTCGTAGAGGGAGAGAACAATGGCTGGTGAAAGACAGGCTCGTCTTGCGGACCGCATCCGCGTGATCCTCGCCGAGCGGCTGGAGAAGGGGCTGCGCGATCCGCGCCTCGGCTTCGTCACGATCACCGACGTCCGCGTCAGCGGCGATCTTCAGCATGCATCCGTGTTCTACACCGTCCTCGGCACGGAGGAGGAGCGTCTCGCCAGCGGCGCCGCTCTCACCTCCGCCACGGGGATGCTGCGCAGCGAGGTGGGCAAGCAGCTCAGCACGCGCCTCGTGCCGACGCTCGAGTTCATCCCGGACGCCCTGCCGGAGAACGCGGACCACATCTCCGCGCTGCTCCGCCAGGCGCAGGAGCATGATGCAGAGGTCGCCAGGCTCGCGTCCTCGGCATCGCACGCCGGCGACGCGGACCCGTACGTCCACGCGGACGACGACGCCGATCGCTGATCCCCGTCCGGGTTTTTGCTACCCTCGGCTGTGCGAGGAGGTTCTCGCACATCCGGGGGGAACAGCATCAACGTTTCGAGCAGTCGCTTCGCGGCGCCGGTCATCGAAGAGGTCCTCGCGGACCTTCGAGACGAGGCGCTGACCTGCGCACCACATGTGATGGCCCGCATCGCCGCTCAACTGGACGGCGACCGTGAGGCGATCCGCGATGTCGTGCGCATCCTCGACCCTGCCGTGCGCACGGGGATGCGCCCGCTTCCTTCTCCGCTGCCGCTGGTCGCTTCGATCACGGCGCGATACGACGGCATCGAATGGAGCGAGCGCGACCGCGATCTCCTCCTCGCCCTCGCTCTGCGCCTGGACGATGCGCTGGCGCCGCTGCTCGCTTTCGACGGCCGGAGCGCCGAGGAGCTGATGCGGAGTGCGATCGGCGCACACCTCGTCGTGCGCGCGGGGCGGGTGCGATTGGTCGATCCTCTTCTCGAGGTCTGGCTGCGGGCGACCGCGGACCCGGTCGTCGAGGCCTCGGTGCACGAGAGGCTCGCCCCCATCTTCGGCGCGCCCGGCGCCGGAGTGGACGCGGACTGGCATCGCGCGCGCGCCTCTTCGTACGGCATCCCTGAGACCGCGCCCGAGCTGACCCGCATCGCACGGAGACTCTCCGAATCAGGACATCCCGATCGTGCACTGCTTCTCGCGGCGGAGGCCGCCGCGCACGCCACCGGGTCGGATCTCGACGAGGCGCGTCAGGTCGCCGGCGCCGCCGCCATCGGCGCCGGATACGCCGCGGAGGCGGCGGCCTGGCTCGGCGCGCTGTTCCCGGCCGGAACGGAGCGCTTTCGCCTGCAGGGGCTCGGAGGACTCGTGGTCGCCGAGGCGTTCCTTCAGGGCGCGGTCCCCGAGGTGGACCCCGTTTCGCTCCGGCCACAGTCGGGTGACGACGAGGACTGGTACTCGTGGGCGCGAGCAGCCGCGTTCGCGGCCGTCCTCAGCGCGGAGCGCGGCGATCGACGAGGGATGCGGACCTGGCTGGAGGCTCTGCGTGAAGGCTGCGCGAGAGCCGGAGCCGAGAGCTCGCTGCGCGACCCCGTCGTCACCCTCGCCTGGTTGATCGCCGGGGAGGATGAGATCGACGGCGAGGTCGTAGCCGGGCCGCTCACCGGAGGGATGCTCCGTGCTCTCCGCGCTTCGGTCGACGGCGATCTCGATCAGGCGCTGAGGTTCCTGGCGGCCGGCGGGTCCGGACTCGGGACCGAGGTCGACCCGTTCGTCGCCGGTTTCGAACACAGCCCGCTCGTCGCGGCGTACCGCGCTGTCGTCGAGGTGCTGCTGCTCGTCTGGCGGGGCGATCTCGGCCACGCCAGGGAGCGGCTTCGGGAGGCGGCGCTCGCCCTCCCCGTCACGATGCCCTTCGCCGGTCTCGGGGTGGTGCTGGCGCGACGACTCGACCTCGCCGTGAGCGGACGCATCGGTCCGATCTCCGAAGCGCTGACAGCGTCGCTGCCGTCCGCGGTCCGCATCGATCGTCTCGTGGATCACGCCGTCGAGACGTTCCTCAGGGGAGAGGCCGACGAGGCGTCGTCGTTCTTGAGGCTCTGGGCGGACCGCGGCTCTCCCCGAGGGCAGTTCTCCGTCCCCGAGCTCGACGAACTCGTCCGCGATGACGGAGCGCCCGCGTCCCCGTTGATCGAGCCGCCGGACGCCCGGCTGTCGCGTGAGCTCATGTCGCGCATCGCGGCGACGCCTGATGCGCAGTGGCGACGGGAGCGCGACGAGATCGTCCTCGCGACGAGGGCTCTCGCGTCCCCGTTCTCCCGTGCCAGGGTCGAGTCGATGCTCGGCACCCGTGCGCTGGTCAGGGACGAGCCAGCCGTGGCACGCGAGCATCTCCAGACGGCGCTGACCCTGTTCCAGACGTCCGGCGCCGAGGCATGGGCCCGCAACACCGAGGAACGCCTCTCAGCGGCGGAACGGGAGGATCGTGCGGTTGACGCGGAGGACAGCCTTGTCGGTGCGTGCCGCCGCGCCTGGGAGCCGGTGCTGACGTCCAGGGAGCTGGAGGTCGCGATGCGCGCCGTGACGGGAGGATCCAACCGCGAGATCGGCGACGATCTCCGCGTCTCGGTGCGCACGGTCGAGGTGCACCTTGGTCGGGTGTTCGTGAAGCTCGGCGTGCGCAACAGGGTCGAGCTGACGGTGCTCGCTCATCGCGCCGAACGGTACTCCTAGCCGGTGGCCGGCATCGGGCTCACCGGGGGAGGGAGAGCAGCTCGCCATCGGCCTCGGCGAGACCGTCTGCGATGAGCGAGTCGATCGCCCTGTCGCGCTGCTGAAGATCGGGCCACTCTGGCAGGATCGCGGGGATCGGCACCGGACGAGGGGCCGATTCCCTCAGCATCCTCAGCACGGCGCCCCTGGCCTGACGATCCGAGCCCTCGAAGGCCGCCTGCCGGCGACGTCGGTCGCCCGTCTCGGGTCGGCCGGCCGCCACCCACGCGCACCCGTCGAGGAGCGGGCAGATCTCGCAGCGGGGCGTCCGCGACGTGCACACTGTTGCGCCGAGCTCCATCGCCGCGGCGTTGAAGATCGCGGATTCGGCATCCGATGCGGGCAGCAGCGACTCCATGAGACCGAGATCGCGACGCGACGGGGGCGCGGGCTGCTCCTGCCCCTGGACCGCGCGGGCGAGCACGCGTCGCGTGTTGGTGTCGACCACGGGATGCCGGTCGCCGTAGGCGAACACGGCGACGGCCCGTGCGGTGTAGTCGCCGATGCCGGACAGCGCGAGCAGCGCATCCACATCGCGCGGGACCACACCGCCATGACGCTCGGCGATCTCGATGGCCGCCCTGTGCAGCCACAGCGCCCGACGCGGGTAGCCGAGGTTCGCCCACTGGTGCACGACCTCGGCGGGAGAGGCCGCGGCCAGAGCGACCGGCGTGGGCCAGCGGGTGAGCCACGCCTCCAGGTGCGGGATCACACGGTTCACCGGTGTCTGCTGCAGCATGAACTCGCTGACCAGCGTTCCCCACGCCCCGTACTCGTCGTGGAACTCCGGGCGCCGCCACGGGAGATCGCGTGCGGCTCCGCGATACCACTCGGGCAGACGCGGCAGTCCCGCGCTCGCAGGAGACGTCATCGCGGGCATCTCGCCAGCCTAGGCGACCGACGCGCGCCGTGCGTCCGTCGAGAGCCGGAGCGCAGCGTCCCCGACGGCCGTCGGTAGGCTGGGAGGATGGTCTCGCCCGGCATCCTCCTCGTTGACAAGCCCGCTGGGCTGACCAGCCACGACGTCGTCGCACGCACCAGACGCGCCTTCGGAACGCGCAAGGTCGGTCACGCGGGCACGCTGGATCCGATGGCGACCGGGCTGCTCGTCATCGGCATCGAAGGGGCGACGCGTCTGCTGACGTACATCGTCGGGGCCGACAAGACGTACGCCGCGACGATCCGTCTGGGGCAGACGACCAGCACCGACGACGCCGACGGGGAGATCATCGTCCAGGCGCCGTCCGACGCATGGGCCGACGTCACGGAGGAGCGCATCGCCGACGGCATCCGCTCGCTCACCGGGCGGATCTCGCAGGTCCCGAGCTCGGTGTCCGCCATCAAGGTCGACGGCAGGCGCGCCTACGATCGCGTGCGCGCGGGTGAGGAGGTCGTGCTCGCCGCGAGAGAGGTGACGGTGTCCCGCTTCGACGTGCTGGCACGCCGCGACGGGGAGGGCGTCATCGACCTCGACGTGATCGTGGACTGCTCCTCCGGCACCTACATCCGCTCGCTCGCGAGGGACCTGGGGTCGGGGCTGGGCGTCGGCGGCCATCTGACAGCGCTCCGTCGCACGAGGGTCGGCGACTTCGACGTCGCGGATGCCGTCGGCATCGATGCCCTCGAGGGGGCGCCGACCCTCACGCCCGCGCAGGCGGCGGCGCGGGTCCTTCAGCCACTCGACGTCTCGGCGGAGGATGCGAGGGATCTGCGCCACGGCAAGAGGCTGCAGGGACAGGCGTCACGACTCGACGGAGCTCTGGCCGCCGCGATCGACCACGACGGCGTTCTCGTCGGAGTCGTGGAGAAGCGCGGTGCAGACCTCAAGAGCGCGATGAACATGCCGGAGGTCGCACGATGATCCTGTGGCTGACCATCGTCCAGATCGTCGTCGCGGTCGGCGCCGGCGTGTTCTGCGTCTCGGCCGGACTCGCAGGCCGCCGCCCCAGCGATGTCACGGTCGGCGCTCTCGCCGCCGTCGAGGCGCTGCTGATCGTGCAGGTCGTGGTCTCGATCGTGGCGCCGCTGGCGGGGAACCCGCCGACGGGAGATCTCCTCGAATTCTGGGTGTACCTGGTGTCCGCCGTCCTCCTGCCGATCGGCGCCGTGCTGTGGGCCCTGATGGAGCGCAGCAGATGGAGCACGGTGATCCTCGGCGTCGCGGCGTTCGCCATCGCGATCATGGTCTGGCGCATGCACGCGATCTGGACGATCCAGGTCGTCTGAGCGCGAATCCCGACGCATCCACCCGCAACTAGGATGGATCGAGCTATGAGCACCACCGAACCCCCTTCTCGGATGACCGGCATCGGCCGTGTCCTCGTGATCGTCTACGCCGTGATGGCGCTGGCGGCGACCGGCCGCAGCTTCGTGCAGATCCTCCGCCGGTTCGACGAGGCCGCGTTGGCGTATTCACTGTCCGCACTGGCCGCCGTCGTCTACATCCTCGCGACGCTCGCCCTCGTGCTCGCCAAGAGGCGCGGGTGGTACACGGTCGCATGGATCGCGATCGTGTTCGAGTTGACGGGTGTCCTCGTCGTCGGTGCGCTCAGTCTGCTCATGCCCGATCTCTTCCAGCACGAGACCGTGTGGTCCCTCTTCGGGCGGGGGTATCTGTTCATCCCGCTCGTCCTCCCCGTCTTCGGCATCTGGTGGCTGCGCACGCATCGACCGGCTCCGGTCGCCCAGGAGGAGTCCGCCGAGGTGACCGCATGATCGTCTTCCGGGATCCGCTCGATGTACCGGCCGATTTCGGCCCCTCGGCCGTCGCGATCGGCAAGTTCGACGGCGTCCACGCCGGGCACCGCGCGGTCATCCGCCGTCTCAAGCAGCAGGCCGAGGCCTCGGGGGCGCGCGCGGTCGCGGTGACCTTCGACCGGAACCCGCTCGCCGTGCTGCGCCCTGATCTCTGCCCGGAGAACGTCGTCACGATCGAGCGCAAGCTCGAGCTCCTGAGCGAGCTGGAGATCGACGCGACCCTGATGCTGACCTTCGACGCGGAGCTCGCCGCTCGGAGCGCGGAGGACTTCGTCGCCGACATCCTGGTGTCGGCGCTGAAGGTCTCCACCGTTCTGGTGGGAGACGACTTCCGGTTCGGACGCGGAGGGGCCGGCACCCCGGCCCTGCTCGCCGAGCTGGGCCCGCGGTTCGGATTCACCGTGGAGGTCGTCGACGACGTCTTCCTCGAAGGATCGGACCGCCGCGTCTCCTCGACCTGGATCCGCGAACTCCTCATGGCCGGTGACGTCGCCGCGGCCGCCGAGGTGCTCGGTCGTCACGTGGACGTGCGCGGCGAGGTCGTGCACGGACTGAAGCGCGGACGTGAGCTCGGCTTCCCCACGGCCAACCTGTCGACGATCACCGACGCCTTCGTCCCGGCCGACGGCGTCTACGCCGGATGGCTGGTCGACCACGACACCGGCATCCGCCACCGGTCGGCGATCTCCGTCGGCACCAACCCGACCTTCGACGATGTCCTGGTGCGTCAGGTCGAGGCTCATGTCATGGGGGAGACGGAGCTCGACCTCTACGGACACGACGTCACCGTCGAGTTCGTGGAGCGCCTTCGCGGCATGGTCGCGTTCGAGGGCATCGAGAAGCTGAAGCAGCAGATGGCGGCCGACGTGGACGACGCGCAGCGGGTGCTCGACACCCGGGGCGCATGAATTCTCCGTGTCCTGCCGCGCCGACGTCGAGACGTATGGCGTAGACTGACGATCGGTTCCCGGTGATCCTCGCACGTCCTTCGTGCAACGACGGGAATCTGTACCACTGTTCGTACGGTCCTGGTAACGATTCGCCGACACCGGTGAGATCTCGCGCCACACGCGGACATCGAGACGGCTTCGGCGCACATCGGCGCCGCGGCCCTCACGCTCAGGAGGAGCATGCCGACCACGGCAACCGCCGCCACGCGGCGAAGGAAGACGTCCCGTCGCGACGATGAGGCCCCCCTCATCCCGATCCTCGCGCGCAAGGTGCGCGAGATCGAGGCGAAGTCGCAGCGTGGGAAGCTCGGACCGACGAACCGCGTCAAGTTCCAGGTCATCGCCTTCCTGGTGCGCGAAGAGCGCGCCAGGGTCAAAGCGGATGCCGAGATCGGCGATGCCGCACGCTCCGAGCTGCTCAAGCGGCTCGACGGCGTCGCGACGATCCTCGCCAAGACCGCGGCGAGGGACACGTCGCTGATCCAGCTCCTCGAGGCGGACCAGGCCACGTCGCCGGTCGCCAAGCGCATGCGCAGGGACTGGCTGCTTGAGTCCGGCGCCGAGCTCGCTCCGGAGGAGCTCATCATCGCCGACGTCGCGCCCGTGCAGGCGCCCGTCGTCCCGGCCGCGATCGCGGAGCGTCAGGTGACTCCGCCGTCCGTCGAGTCGCGCCAGCTCGCGAACCCGTTCCTCGCTCCCGACCTCACGCCCCGTGTGACCACGACCCCGCGCCGCCGTCTGGACGGCTGGGAGCTGATGGGTCCGCTCTACAAGGCGTTCGAGACCGGTGCAGGCGGATCCGCCGCGTCCATGGACCTTCCCCCCGCGCCGGAGTTCGACCACCTGTCGCCCAAGGGCCTCGAGATCATGGTCCACCAGTCGCGGTTTCTCGAAGCCGTGCGCGCCGGGCACCGCAGCTTCCTGCTGGCCGACGAGCCCGGGCTCGGCAAGACCGCGCAGTCCATCCTCGCGGCGTCCGTCGCCGGTGCCTACCCGCTGCTCGCCGTGGTGCCGAACGTCGTCAAGATGAACTGGGCGCGGGAGGTCGAGCGGTGGACTCCGCAGCGTCGCGCGACCGTCATCCAGGGCGACGGCGCCGACATCGACGCCTTCGCGGACATCTTCATCGTCAACTACGAGATCCTCGACCGGCATCTCTCGTGGCTCGCGTCGATCGGCCTGCGCGGCATGGTCGTCGACGAGGCGCACTTCATCAAGAACCTCTCATCGCAGCGTTCCCAGAACGTCCTCTCGCTCGCGTCGCGCGTGCGGGAGCGGACTCCCGGCGGCAACCCGCTGATGCTGGCCCTCACCGGAACCCCGCTGATCAACGACGTCGAGGACTTCGACGCGATCTGGCGCTTCCTGGGATGGACGACGGGCGAGAAGCCGGGACCCGAACTGATGGAGAAGCTCGACGCGACCGGCTTCACGCCCGCCGACAAGTCGTTCTACCCCGAGGCCCGCGACGCCGTCATCTCCATGGGCATCGTGCGCCGCAAGAAGAAGGACGTCGCCGCCGACCTCCCCGACAAGCTCATCGCCGACCTCCCCGTCCAGTTGGATGACGAGTTCGGCCGCAGCATCCGCCAGGCGGAGCGCGAGCTCGGCGAGCGACTCGCCGTCCGCTACCGACGGATCATCGAGGCCCGCGGAGATCGCGGTCTCGCGCCGGGAGAGATCGACGACGACATCGTCCGTCTCGTCGCGCAGAACGAGCTCGAGGAGTCCAAGGCGGCGGGAACGGGCGGGGACAACGTCTTCACAATGGTCCGCCGCATCGGCCAGGCGAAGGCTCAGCTCGCCGCGGACTACGCCGCGCAGCTGCAGCGCTCGGTGGGCAAGGTCGTGTTCTTCGCGAAGCACATCGACGTCATGGACCAGGCGGAGGCGCATTTCGCCGCCGCCGGAATCCGCGCCGTCTCGATCCGCGGCGACCAGACCACCACCGCCCGTCAGCAGGCGATCGACGACTTCAACGGCGACCCCGCCGTCGGCATCGCGGTCTGCTCGCTCACCGCGGCGGGCGTCGGACTGAACCTCCAGGCGGCCTCGAACGTCGTGCTCGCCGAGCTGTCGTGGACGGCAGCGGAGCAGACGCAGGCGATCGACCGCGTGCACCGCATCGGACAGGACGAGCCGGTTACCGCGTGGCGGATCATCGCCGCGCACACGATCGACACCAAGATCGCCGAGCTCATCGACCAGAAGCAGGGGCTCGCGGCCCGCGCGCTCGACGGCGAGGCCGTCGACGATGTGGCGGGCGAGCCCGTGCAGCTGGCGGCCCTCATGCACCTGCTGCGACAGGCCCTCGGCGCCGTCTGACGAATGCGCGTTAAGAACCTCGGTTCTTAACGCCCATTCGCGTCGTATTCGGCACAACTCTCGAACTTCTGCGGTTTCGTCTCGAATCGACCGTAAGATCCTCCGTTTTCACCGCCTGGAATGGCGCTCCATCGTTCTGGGGCGCTAGTGTCGTTCGCAGGCAACGTCGCCTTCCCCTCACTTACCCGAACAACCGAAGGCGGCAGCATGAAGATCGGCATCCTGACGAGCGGTGGCGACTGCCCCGGACTCAACGCGGTCATCCGCGCGATCGTGCTCAAGGGAACCCGTGCGTACGACCTCGAGTTCGTCGGCATCCGCGACGGCTGGCGAGGTGTCGTCGACGGCGACTTCTTCCCCCTGACCCGCCACGACGTGAAGGGCCTCTCGAAGGTCGGCGGTACCATCCTCGGTACCAGCCGGACCAATCCGTACGAGGGAGTCCGCGGCGGCGCGGAGAACATCGCCAAGACGCTGTACGGGCACAAGATCGACGGCATCATCGCGATCGGCGGCGAGGGCACGCTCGCCGCGGCCGATCGTCTCGCGAAGGACGGCATCAACGTCATCGGCGTGCCGAAGACGATCGACAACGACCTCCGCGCGACCGACTACTCGTTCGGCTTCGACACGGCCGTGAACATCGCCACCGACGCGATGGACCGCCTGCGGACCACGGGAGACTCGCACCGACGCTGCATGGTCGCCGAGGTCATGGGGCGCCACGTCGGCTGGATCGCCCTGCACGCCGGCATGGCGGCCGGCGCCCACGTCATCTGCATCCCCGAGGTCCCGATGTCGCTCGAGGAGATCTGCGAGCTCGTCACGAGCGCTCACGACCGCGGCCGTGCTCCGCTCGTCGTCGTTTCCGAGGGGTTCAAGCTCCGCGACATGGACGAGGCCTACAGCGACAAGGGCCTCGACGCCTTCAACCGTCCGCGCCTGGGCGGGATCGGGGATCAGCTCGCCCCCGAGATCGAGCGCATCACCGGAATCGAGACCCGTGCCACGATCCTCGGGCACATCCAGCGCGGCGGTGCGCCGTCCGCCTTCGACCGCGTTCTCGCGACGCGCCTCGGCATGCACGCCGCGGATGCCGTCGTCGACGCCGCGTGGGGTCAGATGGTCGCCATGCAGGGCACCGAGATCGTGCGGGTTCCTTTCGCCGATGCTCTCGGCGAGCTGAACACGGTTCCCCAGGTCCGCTACGACGCCGCGGCCACGCTCTTCGGTTGAGCCTGGGCTAGGTCCGGCCTGTCCGGTTCCGGCAGGCTGCCTGAGGTCCGGAAGATCGCCCGAGTTTCGCGCGATCGCCCGAGTTCCGGAAGAATGCGCTGCCGGCATCCGGATCTCGGGAGGGATGCCGGATCTCAGCGTCGTGTGGTCGGATGGGCCTGAGGTCTGGCGTCCGGTTCGCGGCTGGGGTAGCCCGTGGTGCCCTGTGCTGAGTTGCGGCGGGCTTCCTGTGTTCCGGATGAATCCGTCGTCGGCATCCGGATCTCGGGAGGGATGCCGGATCTGAGCGTCGTGTGATCGGATGGGCCTGAGGTCTGGCGTCCGGGTCAGTGGCTGGGGTACCCCGTGGTGCCCTGTGCTGAGTTGCGGCGGGCTTCCTGTGTTCCGGATGAATCCGTCGTCGGCATCCGGATCTCGGGAGGGATGCCGGAACTGAGCGTCGTGTGGTCGGATGGGCCTGAGATCTGGCGTCCGGTTCGTGGCTGGGGTAGCCCGTGGTGCCCTGTGCTGAGTTCCGGCGGGCTTCCTGTGTTCCGGATGAATCCGTCGTCGGCATCCGAATCTCGGGAGGGATGCCGGAACTCAGTGCGTCAACCGGCGAGGTGCAGCCCCTGGGCGATCGCCATCCGAACGACGTCTCGCACGTACTCCGGTCGGAAGAACACCTGCTGGTAGTCGAAGCGGAGCACCGTGTACCCGCGCAGCCTCAGACGGGCGTCGGCCTCGAGGTCTCGACGTCGTGCCGCGGCACCGTGGTGGGCGAAACCGTCCAGCTGCACGATCAACCGATCGCCGATCAGCGCGTCGACGGGGTGACCGTCGATCCAGACCTGCTGTCGCACGCTGACCCCGATGCCCTGCATGATCTCGACGAACTCGGTCTCGAGCCCTGAGTCCGAGAGCGCCGTCGCGCGCGAGGCGAGGCTCCTCTCGAGCCGCCCCCGCCAGGAGACGCGTTCGAGCACCTGAGGGGCGATCAGCCTCTTGTTGAGGGCGGAGTCCCAGATCGCCAGCGCGGCTGAGGGCTCCAGGCACTGCGCGACATGGTGCAGAACGTTGACGAGCGGTTCGGCTGGCGCGCGCCGACGAACGGGAGCAGGACCGTTCGACCAGTGGATTCGGACGCCGTCGAGCGCCATCTTCCCCGATCCTGCGGGCGCCATGACGTGCACGCGTGGGTCAGCTGAAGGGACCCACAGGCTGAGGCGCCGCGCTTCGCTGATGCAGGTGAGACGCCCTCCCGCAGTGATCGCTCTGATGAGGTCGCCGTCGCAGTCGGGGAGAGCGATCCAGGATCGGCGCACACGCAGCATCACACCTCGCTCGACGGCCGAGGCGAGCGCGTGCTTGCCGAACCCTGCGGCGTAGAGCTCAGAGGTGTGTGCGATCGCGTCGTGGAGACGCAGCCAGTCTTCGAGGAGCATCCGCACATTCTGCGGGAGCGGAGGTGCATCGCAGGGCCCATAGTGCCGCCTGTGGACGGATCCGTGAATCGCCTCCATTGTGGAGGAGAAGTGCGATCCGGCCGAGGTGCGGCACCTCGCCCGAGATCCGGATCGATCCGGCGGGGGCTTCCGCATTTCGGTCGGATGTGCGGATCTCGGACTGCCCGGATGCCGCGGGCATCCGCCATCGGGCATCCGCCATCCGGCATCCGCCATCCGGGCATCCGGTATCCGGGGTGCTACTCCGCCAGGCCGACCACGTCAAGAATCCAGGCCAGCTCGAAGGCGCGCTCGCGCCAGGAGTTGTACCGGCCGCTCACGCCGCCGTGGCCGGCGACCATCTCGCACTTGAGCAGGACGTCGGCCGCTCCCGCCTCGCGCAGCCGCGCCACCCATTTCGCGGGCTCGACATACATCACCCGAGAGTCGTTCAGCGAAGTGACGGCGAGGATGCGCGGATAGTCGACGCCGTCGCGGACGTTCTCGTAGGGCGTGTAGGACTTCATGTACTCGTACACGTCGGCGCCGTGCAGCGGGTCGCCCCACTCGTCCCACTCGATGACGGTGAGGGGAAGCGAGGGGTCGAGGATGGTCGTGAGGGCGTCGACGAACGGAACCCCGGCGAGGATGCCCGCGAACGACTCGGGGGCGAGGTTCGCGACGGCGCCCATCAGCAGACCGCCGGCGCTCGCACCCTCAGCCACCAGTCGATCGGGTGAGGTCACGCCGCTCGCGATCAGATGCTCGGCGCAGGCCACGAAGTCGGTGAACGTGTTGCGCTTGTGCAGGAGCTTGCCGTCTTCGTACCACTGGCGCCCCATCTCGCCGCCGCCGCGGACGTGGGCGATCGCGAAGATCACGCCGCGGTCGAGCTCGGAGAGGCGCGCGACCGAGAAACCGGGGTCGATGGAGTGCTCGTAGGAGCCGTAGCCGTAGAGGTGGACGGGGCGGAGCGCCGCGCCGGGGTCGCCGAAGGACCTCTTCCACACGAGCGAGATCGGCACGCGGGTGCCGTCGGATGCCGTGGCCCACGCCCGCTCCTGTCCGTAGTCGGCGGGGGAGTAGCCGCCGAGCACGGCGACCTGCTTGCGCAGCACGAGTTCGCGGGTCGCGAGGTCGAGCTCGTACACGGTGCCCGGCGTCACGAAGGACGTGTAGCCGAGCCGCAGGAACGGCGCGTGCCACTCGGGATTGCCGCTGACGCCTGCCGAGTAGAGCGGCTCGTCGAAGGCGATGTCCTCGACGGCATCCGTGCCGTAGTCGAGCAGCGCCACGCGCTCGAGGCCTTCGCTGCGGTACTCGACAGTCGCGAAGTCGCGGAACGCATCCATCCCCAGCAGCCGCCTCCCCGGACGGTGCGGGAGCACGACGTGGCGCGCGCCCTGCGGCGCGGATGCGGCGACAGAGACGAGCTCGAAGTCCAGGGCATCCTGATTGTGCAGGATGTAGAGCCGGTCCTCGCCGTCGACGACGGCGTGCTCTACGGAGTACTCGACGCCCTCGCTGCGGGGCCAGATGACGGTCGGCTCCGCGGTGAGGTCGCCGGACAGGTCGACGAGGTACTCCTCGCTCGTGATGCTCGACCCGACGGCGATCACGAGGTACTTCCGGCTGCGCGTGATGCCCGCCCCGAGCCAGAACTTCTCGTCGGGCTCGTGGAAGAGGCGCAGATCGTCGGCGACGTCCGTGCCGAGACGGTGCAGCCACAGGGTGTCGGGGCGCCAGGCCTCATCTCGGGTCGTGTAGAGGACGCCCGTGCCGTCGGGGGTGAAGAACGCACCGCCGGTGTTCGGGATCTCATCGGGCAGCGTCTCGCCGGTGACGAGGTCGCGGACCCGCACCGTGTACAGCTCATCGCCCTCGAAGTCGGTCGACCAGAGCAGCTTCGTCGCGTCGTCGGTGGTGTCGAACGCGCCGAGCGAGAAGAACTCGTGCCCCTCGGCTTCGACGTTCCCGTCGAGCAGGACGCTCTCGCCCGGCACGGGCACACCGGGCTCGAGCAGTGGGGGAGTCCAGTCGTCTGCCGCTGCAGCGGTGCGGCAGTGGATGCCGTACTGCGACCCTTCCTCGGTGCGGCTGTAGTACCACCAGTCGCCCCGGCGCGTCGGCACGGAGAGATCGGTCTCCTGGACGCGACCCTTGATCTCCTGGAACAGGCGCTCGCGCAGCGGCTCGAGGTGAGCCGTCTCGGCATCCGTGTGGGCGTTCTCCGCCTCGAGGTGCGCGATGACCTCTGCGGACTCCTTGTCGCGCATCCATTCGTAGGGATCCTCGAAGGTGTCACCGTGGTGGGTGCGGAGTGTCGAGCGGCGGGCGGCGATCGGGGCATCAGTCACCGTTCCACGCTAGCCCAGGTCGAGTTGACCGGCCCCTGTGCGGGTGGGAGGATTTACCGGGGCCGGTTAACGGAAGTCAAACCCACGATGAACTCTTCGTTCGTCACGTCGATCCCGTCGACACGAATCTTCTTCCTCAACGACCGAAAGCGAACGGTGGAAACCGCAGCCCTCATCGTCGTGCTCGTCATCGCACTTGCACTGTTCTTCGACTTCACCAACGGGTTTCACGACACGGCCAACGCGATGGCGACCCCCATCGCGACCGGAGCCCTCAAGCCCAAGACCGCGGTGCTCCTCGCCGCTGGGCTCAACCTGGTCGGCGCGTTCCTCTCGACCGAGGTGTCGCAGACCGTCTCGCACGGCATCATCCGCGAGGAGGGGCTGCAGGATCAGGCGAGCATCTTCCTGCCGATGATCTTCGCCGGTCTCATCGGCGCGATCACCTGGAACATGCTGACCTGGCTGCTCGGCCTTCCGTCGAGCTCCTCGCACGCGCTGTTCGGCGGCCTGATCGGCGCGACCCTCGTCGGGGTCGGCGTCGGCGGCATCGACTTCGGAGCCGTGCTCTCCAAGATCATCCTCCCCGCGCTGATCGCCCCCGTCACGGCGGGGCTCATCGCGTTCGCCGCCACCAAGATCGCGTACTCGATCACGCGACGCTACGACAACAAGCCCGACGGACGCGACGGCTTCCGCTGGGGGCAGATCTTCACGTCGTCCATGGTCGCGCTCGCGCACGGAACGAACGACGCGCAGAAGACCATGGGCGTCATCACCCTCGCGCTCATCACCGTCGGCTGGCAGAGCCGCGACCAGGCGGACCCCTACCTGTGGGTCATCATCGCCTGTGCCGTGACGATCGCGCTCGGAACCTATCTCGGCGGCTGGCGGATCATCCGCACCCTCGGCAAGGGTCTCACGGAGGTCAAGCCCGCGCAGGGCTTCTCGGCGGAGAGCTCGACCGCGGCGACGATCCTCGCGTCGAGCTACTTCGGCTTCGCGCTCTCGACCACACAGGTCGCCTCCGGATCGGTGATCGGATCCGGCCTCGGCCGCCGAGGGTCGACCGTCCGCTGGCGCACAGCGGGGCGCATCGCGATCGGGTGGCTGCTGACCCTTCCGGCCGCCGGCGCGGTCGGAGCCTTCGCCGCCCTGCTGATCACCTGGCTCGGTCCCTGGGGCATCGCGATCGACACCGTCCTCGCACTCGGCGTGATCATCGGCCTCTTCCTGCGCTCGCGCAAGGACGCCGTGACGCACGCCAACGCGATGAGCGACGTGGCGGAGTCCGGTCTGGCCGTCGAACTTCCCGACACCCCGCCGCCCACGCGGAGGCAGCAGCGCATCGAGCAGGCGAAGGCGGAGGCCAAGGCGCGTGCCGCCGCCCGCGAGAAGGCGAAAGCCGACGCGAAGAAGGCCGCCGACGACAGGAAGAAGTCGTCGAAGGGCAAGTCGGCGAAGAAGGATGCTGCGGCATCGACCGGTGAGGAGTCGAAGTGAACGTCGTGATCGACTGGAACGCCTTCATCCTGGTGTTCGCCGCCGCACTGATCGGAGCGTGTGCGGTCGTCGGGTTCTACGCGATGGGCCTCCGTCTGCTCGTCCGCGGCGGGCATGCTCCCGTGGTGAGCCCCGCCGAGTTCACCGACGCGATCACGGTGATCACGGAGAAGGACCTCAAGCGCGCCGCCAAGCAGGCGGCCAAGGCGGCCAAGAAGAGTCCGCTCACCGACGCGCAGAAGCGCCTCTCCCTGGTCGGCGCCTACGCCTGCTTCGTCGTCTGCGCTCTCGCGGTGATCGGCGGCATCGCGCTGATCGTCATCGGCGGGCACTGACCAGCCAGGAGGATCAGCCCAGCAGGCCGGCGACGAGATCGTCGATCACGTCGTCGGTCGAGGTGTCCGGATCGATCGGAGTGGTCAGTCTGTCCAGCAGGAGACCGTCGATCGCGTAGTGGAAGAGGGCGATCTCGCGTCGGCCGCCGGGGAGTCCGGCCGCGCTGTTGAAGGCGACGTCGCCATCGAAGCCCGCGCGCTGCCACGCGCCGAGGACGGCGGCGACCTCGGGCCGCCGGCTGCTCTCCAGGCGCAGTTCGAACAGGGCGATCGTGACCTCGCGATCGCCGGTGAGGCGGCGGACGATGTCGCGGACGTAGTCGGCGAACAGGGCCCTGCTCGGGACCTCTGAGGCCCGTCGGTCGAGGTCCTGGGCGGTCGGGGCGAGACGCTCGCCGATGCGTTCGACGAGTCCGGCGACGAGGGCGTCTCTGCTCCGGAAGTAGTTGGACGTGGTCCCCGTCGGCGCGCCGGCCTCGAGGTCGACGGCGCGGTGCGTGAGACCCCGTGACCCCTCGCGTGCGAGCACGGTGAGGCCTGCATCCGCCAGAGACCGGCGGCGGGTGTCGTTCTTCGCCATGCGCTCACTGTAGCGCAACCACTACAGCTGATGTACTCTTCATTCACGACAGATGTTGTGATTGGAGTGGTGATGCGAGAACTGGTCTACTACGTGGCCGTGAGCCTCGACGGTTTCATCGCCGGGCCTGAGGGGGAGTTCGACGCCCTCCTCAGCGAGGGCGATCACATGGCGGCGATCAACGAGCGCTTCGGGGACACCGTTCCCACCGACATCGCCGAGGCGCAGGGGATCTCCCGCGACGGCGGAATGTTCGACACCGTGCTGATGGGGCGGAACACCTACGCCGTGGGCCTGCCGTTCGGGGTCACGAGCCCGTACCGGCACCTGCGTCAGATCGTGTTCTCCCGTTCGAACACGGCGAGCGGGGAGAACCTCGAGGTGACGGCGGATGATCCTGTCCGCGTGGTCAGGGATCTCAAGCAGCAGAGCGGCGGCGCCATCTGGCTCTGCGGAGGAGGGGCTCTCGCGGCGACCCTCGCCGACGAGATCGATCGCCTCGTGCTGAAGCGGAACCCACTGCTGTTCGGCAGCGGCATCCCGCTGTTCGGCTCGCGCCCCTACCGTCCGGAGCGGTTCGACGAGATCGGGACGACGGCGTTCGGGTCGGGTGTCGTGCTGTCCGAGTACGTCCGCGCGACCGTCGAGTGACGGCGGGCGGCGGGGCGTCTGTCCCGCCGCCTAGGCTGGAGCCATGTCCGAGCCCCAGGGAGCCGAGTACGCGTTCGGCAGACACCGGCCCGCATCGCACGTGCTCATCCACGTCAGCGATCCGCACTTCCTCGCGGGTGGTGCGCGGCTGGGCGGGCGCTACGACGTGGAGGCGAACTTCGGGCGCACCCTCGACGCGATCCGCGCGGTGCACCCCCATCCGGCGGCCATCGTCATCACGGGTGACCTCGCCGACCTGGGGGAGCCCGACGCCTACCGCCGGCTCCGCGACGCCGTCGAACCGGTGGCGGAGGCGCTCGGCACCACCGTCGTCTGGGTCGCGGGCAATCATGACGAGCGCCCCGCGCTGCGGGCCGGTCTCCTCGATCTGAGCCCCACCGAGGAGCCGGTCACCGGGGTCTGGGACCTCGACGGACTCCGGCTGATCGCTCTCGACACCAGCGTGCCCGGCTGGCATCACGGCGACCTCGACCGTGCACAGCTCGACTGGCTGGCCGATCTGCTCCGCGAGCCGGCCCCGCACGGAACGCTGCTGGCCATGCACCATCCGCCGCTGCCGAGTCATCTGCCGCTCTTCGACATCCTCGAGCTGAGGCATCAGGACGAGCTCACCGAGATCGTCCGCGGCAGCGACGTGCGCGGCATCCTCGCCGGCCACCTGCACTACTCCTCGCACGGGATGTTCGCGGGCGTTCCCGTGAGCGTGGCGTCGGCGACGTGCTACACGATGAACGTGGCCCTGCCCGCGGCGGAGGTCAACGGGATGGACGCCGCTCAGGCGTTCCAGCTGGTGCACGTGCACCCCGACACGATCACGCATGCGGTTGTCCCCGTGACCGATGCCGACACCGGCACGTACTTCTCGCCGGAGTGGCTGGAGCGGATGGCGCGCCTCTCGCCCGAGCAACGGCTCGAGGCGTTCTCCCGCAAACGCGGTCGCTGAACGGGCGCGGCCGTGGCGCAGGCGTAGACTTGTGGCATCCCCCATACTTCTCACTCGCCACGACCCACAAGGATGTGACATGGCTTCTGCCGCGCCCTCCCTCACCCGTACAGAGACCGATTCGCTCGGGAGCATGGAGATCCCCGCCGACGCGTACTGGGGCATCCACACCGCCCGCGCCGACGCGAACTTCCCGATCACGAAGCGCCCGATCTCGGTGTACCCCGATCTGGTGGTCGCCCTCGCGATGGTCAAGCAGGCCAGTGCCCGCGCGAACCGCGAGATCGGCGTCCTCGACCACGAGCGCGCGGACCTGATCGATCGTGCGGCGCAACGGGTGATCGACGGCGAGTTCCACGACCAGTTCACGGTCGGAGTCATCCAGGGCGGCGCCGGCACCTCGACCAACATGAACGCGAACGAGGTCATCACCAACATCGCGCTCGAGATGGCCGGACGGGAGAAGGGCGACTACGCCTTCCTGTCACCGATCGACCACACGAACCGCAGCCAGTCCACGAACGATGTGTACCCGACCGCCGTCAAGATCGGACTGTCGCTGACGCTGCGCTCCCTGCTCGAGGAGCTCGACCTCCTCCGTCGCTCCTTCCTCGGCAAGTCCCGTGAGTTCCACGACGTCCTCAAGGTGGGACGCACGCAGCTCCAGGACGCCGTGCCGATGACGCTCGGTCAGGAGTTCCACGGCTTCGCCACCACGCTCGGCTACGACCACTCGCGCCTCACCGAGAACGCGTCGCTGATGTTCGAGATCAACATGGGCGCGACCGCCATCGGCACCGGCATCACCACCCACCCCGACTACGCGCCCGCCGTGCTCAAGCACCTGCGTGAGATCACCGAGCTCGATCTCGTGACCGCAGGCGACCTCGTCGAGGCCACCAGCGACACCGGTTCGTTCATGTCGTTCTCCTCGACGCTGAAGCGCAACGCGATGAAGCTCTCGAAGATCTGCAACGACCTGCGACTGCTGTCGTCGGGGCCGCAGGCGGGTCTCGGCGAGATCAACCTCCCCGCCATGCAGGCCGGGTCGAGCATCATGCCCGGCAAGGTCAACCCCGTCATCCCCGAGGTCGTCAACCAGGTGGCGTTCGCCGTCGCCGGCGCCGACATGACGGTCACGATGGCCGCGGAGGCGGGGCAGCTGCAGCTCAACGCCTTCGAGCCCGTCATCGCGCACTCGATCTTCCAGTCGATCACCTGGATGCGCCAGGCCATGTGGACGCTCCGCGTGAACTGCGTCGACGGCATCACGGCCAACCGCGACCGTCTCGGTGCGATGGTCGGTGCTTCGGTGGGCGTCATCACCGCCCTCACCCCGTTCATCGGCTACGCGGCGGCCGCAGCCCTCGCGAAGACGGCGCTGCTGACGAACCGCAACGTCGCAGACCTCGTCGTGGAGGCCGGGCTGATGTCGCGCGACGAGGTCGCGAAGCAGCTCTCCCCGGCGCGTCTGTCCGGGCTCGAGGCTGTGACGGCGGCGATCCCGATCATCACCCCGGATGACCTCGTAGAGATCTGATCCCTTCTCAGAACAGCCCCGGCGCACCGCGCCGGGGCTGTTCTGCGTTTCGGGGGCGGAGTGCGCGCGGCAGGGGTTGCCGATCGGGAATCTATGCGCTTAGATAGCAGGACATGCGAGTTTAAGCGCATAGATTCTGAGCGAGCGATTCGAGGAGGAAGACGTGAAGTTCACGAGCGTGCTGGGGGGAGTGGCGGCTCTGACCGCTGCAACCCTGCTGCTGAGCGGATGCGGGCGTACGGATGACGCGGCATCCGGACCCGGCGAGACGACGACGATCGACGACGGACCCGCGACGGGCACGATCTCGATCTGGGCGATGGGGGCGGAGGGCGAGGCCCTTCCCGACTTCGTGAAGGCGTTCCAGAAGGAGAATCCCGATGTGAAGATCGACGTGACGCCGATCCCCTGGGATGCTGCGCACAACAAGATCCAGACCGCCATCGCCGGCGGCAACACCCCCGATATCGCGATGATGGGGACGACCTGGATGGCCGACTTCGCCGACGCCTTCGCGACGGTTCCGGAGCAGATCTCCACCGACGGCTTCTTCGAGGGGGCCCTGAGCACGACGAAGGTGGGCGACCGCGCCGCGGGGGTGCCCTGGTACGTGGACACGCGCGTGCTCTACTACCGCACCGACATCGCGGAGAAGGCGGGCTGGACCGAGGCGCCGAAGACCTGGGAAGAGCTGTCGCAGATGGCCGCCGACATGCAGAGCAAGGGCGGCTCCACGTGGGGCATGCGCCTGCCGGCGGGCAACGACTCCTTC
Source organism: Microbacterium sp. NPDC057944 (assembly GCF_042887445.1). Lineage (NCBI taxonomy): Bacteria > Bacillati > Actinomycetota > Actinomycetes > Micrococcales > Microbacteriaceae > Microbacterium > Microbacterium sp. NPDC057944. The sequence continues at coordinate 818,899 of NZ_JBHVPJ010000002.1, read as the reverse complement.
CAGGGCGCCATGTGGATGCCGTGGTCGGCCGGGGCCGAGCTCACCGACGGCAAGAACTGGACTCTCGACACCCCCGAGATGACGAAGGGGCTGGAGTATTACCAGAGCTTCTTCACGGACGGCATCGCCGACCCGAACGTCGACACCTCTCCCGGCGCGACCGAGGCCGCGTTCGTCGACGGCACCGCGCCGATGGTCGTCGAAGGGCCGTTCCTGCGGGGCCAGCTCGAAGCTGTCGGCGGCGAAGGCTTCACCGACAAGTACACGACGGCGGTGCTTCCGGCTCTCGACGGCTCCGTGTCCTTCAGCGGCGGGGCGAACCTCGTCGTGTTCGACGGCAGCGACAACGCGTCATCCGCGTGGAAGCTCGTCGACTGGCTGAGCCAGCCGAAGACGCAGGCCTCGTTCTTCGAGGCGACCGGTGACCTGCCCGCGTCCACCGCGGCGTGGAAGGAGTCGGCCGTCGCCGGCGATGCCGGACTCGCGACGTTCGGGACCCAGCTGGAGACCGCCAAGGCGCCGCCGGTGACGACGAGCTGGGTCAAGGTCGCTGCCAAGGGCGACCAGGCGCTGGAGGCCCTCCGTCGGGGGACGGGCGACGTCGCCGACGTCCTGAAGACGCTGCAGGGCGAAGCGGACACCATCGGGCTGGACTGACCCGATGTCCGCATCCACCGCCACCGCCGTGAGGGCCGTCCGCGGCCCTCGCGGCGAGGGGAAGCGAAGCCTGGGCGCGGTGCGTCGCAGGCGTCAGGCCTTCGTCGCCTGGGGCTTCGCCCTCCCGTTCGTCGTCGTGTTCGCGATCTTCATGCTGTTCCCGATCGTCGGATCGTTCGCGATGTCCTTCACCGATTTCACGGCGCGCGACATCAGGTCCCCGTTCGCCGTGAACTTCGTGGGTCTCGAGCAGTTCTTCACCCTGTTCGCCGACTCCCGATTCCTCACCTCCCTCGGGGTCACCGGCATCTTCGTGCTCGTCGGCATCCCGATCACGATGATCGTTGCTCTCGCACTCGCTCTCGCGCTCAACAACGGGCGCGGACGGATCGTCTCGTTCTTCCGCGTGGGCTTCTACGCGCCCGTGGTGACGAGCATCGTGGCGATCTCCGTGGTGTGGCGCTACATCCTGCAGCCGGACGGGCTGTTGAACTCGGCACTCGCGCTGGTCGGAATCGACGGCCCCAACTGGCTCAACGACCCCGCCTTCGCGCTGCCATCGCTCATCATGATGGCGGTGTGGCGCAACGTCGGCACGCTCATGGTGATCTTCCTCGCGGGGCTCCAGGCCGTGCCGGAAGACGTGAACGAGGCCGCCACGATGGACGGCGCCTCACCCTGGCGTCGTCTCATCTCGGTGACGCTGCCGCTGCTCCGGCCGACTCTGCTCCTCGGGGCCGTCCTCATCTCCGTCGGCTACCTCCAGTTCTTCGAGGAGGCCTTCGTGATGACCAAGGGCGGCCCGCTGGACTCGACGCTCTCCGTCGCCTTCTACACGTATCAGCAGTTCGGTTTCGGGGAGTACGGACTCGCGTCGGCGGCGAGCTACGTGCTCTTCCTCGCGATCGCCCTGATCAGCCTGCTGCAGTTCCGGCTGCTCCGTTCGAAGGACTGACGCCATGACGACCTCCACGCTCGCCCCCGCTGCGGATGCTGCGGCGCACCGCCGTCCGAAGCGGCGCCGTTCGACGGGCCGCAGCGGCCGCGCTCTCACCTACACCGTCCTGGCCGTCGGACTCGTGCTGTGGCTGATCCCCTTCGTCTGGATGGTGCTGGGCTCCGTCAAGACGCAGGGGGAGATCCTCCGCCGACCGCCGACCTGGTGGCCGGAGAACCCCACGGGCGAGAACTTCGCCGCCTGGTTCGGTCCGCTCGACTTCGGGCACTTCTTCGTGAACAGCCTCGTCGTCGCGGTGGTCACCGTGCTCGGCAACATGGTGTTCTGCTCGATGGTCGGGTACGCGCTCGCCAAGATGGAGTTCCCCGGCAAGAAGGCGCTGTTCGGGCTCGTCATGGTCACCCTCATGGTGCCCGGCGTCGTCACGTTCGTCCCGCTGTTCGTCATGGTCTCCGCGCTCGGTCTGGTGAACACGTTCCCCGGACTCATCCTGCCGTTCCTGACGGCGCCGATCGGGGTGTTCCTCATGCGGCAGTTCATGCTCGGCATCCCCGACCCGCTGCTGGAGGCGGCTCGGCTGGACGGCGCAGGGGAGTGGCGCATCTTCACGCGCATCGTCATGCCGCTGTGCGGGCCGCCGCTGGCGACCCTCGGCATCCTCACGTTCCTGTCCTCCTGGAACAACTTCCTCTGGCCCCTCGTCGCAGCGCAGACGCAGGAGATGTACACGCTCCCCGTCGCCCTGTCGCTCTACTCGACGGGACAGAACGCGACCGACTACGGCCTGCTGCTCGCCGGCTCGGTCCTCGTCATCACGCCGATCCTCCTCCTGTTCGTCTTCCTGCAGCGCTGGTTCATCCGCGGTGTCGCGACGACCGGGCTGAAGTAGGCGGCATCTCTCGTCATCTCCCCGTCCCACGGAAAGCAGGACACGCATGAACCCCCACCTCCGCACGTCGAGCGACGGCGTCGAGTACCGCGATCTCAACGGAAACGGGACGATGGATCCGTACGAGGATCCGCGTCTGTCTCCCGCTGAGCGCACCGAGGACCTGCTCGGACGCCTGTCCGTCGAGGAGAAGGCCGGGCTGATGTTCCAGACGGTCATCGAGATCGGGCCCGACGGCGAGGTGCTCGAGACCCCGGGCGCGATCTCCAAGTCGCCGACATCGGATGTCGTCCTCCGCAAGCACCTCAGCCACTTCAACGTGCACGCCATGCGGACGGCGCGCGACGGGGCGCGCTGGAACAACAACCTGCAGCGCCTCGCCGAGCAGACGCCGCACGGCATTCCGGTCACGATCAGCACCGACCCGCGGCACGCCTTCGTGGAGAACACGGGAGTCGCCTTCTCCGCCGGTCCGTTCTCGCAGTGGCCGGAGGCGATGGGGCTCGCCGCGATCGACGACATCGACCTGATCCGGCGCTTCGCCGACACGGCGCGTCAGGAATACCTCGCCGTGGGGATCCGTGCGGCGCTGCATCCGCAGATCGACCTGCCCACCGAAGCGCGGTGGGGGCGTCAGGCGCAGACCTTCGGCTACGACGCCGACCGCGTCTCCGAGATCACCGCGGCGTACCTGCAGGGCTTCCAGGGCGAGACGCTCGGCGCGCAGAGCGTGGCGTGCACCACGAAGCACTTCCCCGGCGGCGGGCCGCAGCTGGACGGGGAGGACGCGCACTTCCCGTACGGGCGCGAGCAGGTCTACCCCGGCGGACGCTTCGAGGAGCATCTGAAGCCGTTCGTGGAGGCCATCAGGCAGGGCACCGCCGGCATGATGCCGTACTACGGGATGCCCGTCGACCTGGTGCGCAACGGCGAGCGCATCGCCGAGGTCGGCTTCGGGTACAACCGTCAGATCATCACCGACCTCCTCCGCGAGGAGCTCGGCTACGACGGCGTCGTCGTCACCGACTGGGAGCTCGTCAACGACAACCACGTCGGAGATCAGGTGCTGCCGGCGCGGGCATGGGGCGTCGAGCATCTCTCGCCGATCGAGCGCATGCGGATGCTCCTCGACGCGGGCGCCGACCAGTTCGGAGGGGAGGAGTGCGTGGAACTGCTCCTCGAGCTCGTCGCGTCCGGTGCGGTTCCAGAGGCGAGGCTCGACGAGTCGGTGCGGCGGATCCTGCTCGTGAAGTTCCAGCTGGGCCTGTTCGACGACCCGTTCGTCGACGAGGACGAGGCCGAACGCATCGTCGGCTCGGCCGCCTTCCGCGCGGAGGGCTTCCGGGCGCAGGCGGAGTCGGTCACCGTGCTCGAGAACCGCGACGGGATGCTCCCGCTCTTCGGCGGCGCGCGCCCCCGCGTCTACGCGGAAGGAGTGCGCGAGAGCGCGCTGGACGAGTACGCGGACTCGGTGCCGCGTCCGGAGGACTCCGACGTCGCGATCGTGAGGATCGGCGCACCGTTCGAGCCGCGCGACGACCTCTTCCTCGAACGATGGTTCCATCAGGGATCCCTGGAGTTCCCTCCCGGACTGGTCGTGCGCCTGCAGCGCATCGCCGCGCACTGTCCGCTCGTGGTGATCGTGAACCTCGACCGCCCCGGCATCCTCACCCCGCTCGTGCCCTTCGCGTCCGCGCTGGTCGTCGACTTCGGCAGCTCGGACGAGGCGGTGCTCGCGGCGCTCTCCGGGAGGGTCGCGCTCCGCGGAACCCTGCCAGTGGAGATACCTCGTTCGATGGAGGCCGTGCGCCGATCGAGGGCCGATGTTCCCGGGGACACCTCTGATCCGCTGTACCCGCTGCGCAGCGGACTCACCCTGAGCTGACGGCGGCCGGAGTCTGCGGCCGTCAGTAGAATCGCCCAGAGAGCGAGGTGTCCATGGCGTCCAGCCGCCCCACCGTCTACGACGTCGCCGAACGCGCGGGCGTCTCCATCGCGACGGTGTCCTTCGCATTCCGCAGGCCCGAGAAGGTCCGCCCGGAGACGAGGGATGCCGTGCTGGAGGCGGCGCGGGAGATCGGCTACGTGCCGAGCGGTTCCGCCCGCAACCTCGCCAGGGGCCGCACGGGAGTCCTCGGCCTCCACCTGTTCGATCTGCTCCTCGACGGCCCGCAGGACGGCGCTCTGCCGCAGCAGCCGGGCGCCCACGAGAAGCGCGTCGACATCGAGACGCTGGATCTCGATGCGGGGCTCGTGCCGTGGGATGCCGCGGAGGACGCGCGCCTCAGCGAGCCTCAGACGTTCCCGCTCTACGTCGACGAGGTGCAGCGCGGCTTCGTGCTGGAGTGCAAGCGCAACGGCCGCGCCGTGCTGCTCAGCACGGGCGGGACGGGACTGTCCGATGTCGCCGACACCGCGGGACGGGTGGACGGGCTCGCGGTGCTGCCGGGGAAGTCGGCGATGGCCTCTCTCGCCTCCGTGGCGTCGAACCTCCCCGTCGTGGTGCTCAGCAGCGAGACCGGCGACGGCCACCACGTTCTCGTGGACAACGTCGGCGGCGAACGACTTCTCATCGATCACCTCGTCGACGTGCACAGCGTGTCGACGCTGGGGTGGATCGGCGCGCGCCTCTCGCACGACTACGCGGAGCGCGGGGACGCGTTCTTCCGGATCCTCTCCGAACGCGGAGACGCCGTGACGGGGGAGCAGCTCGACGAGGTCGATCTCGACATCGCGCCGGAGTTCGCCGACGTCGTCGCCCGTGCCCGCGCGGGCACCCTGCCGGATGCGCTCGTCTGCGCGAGCGACCAGGTCGCCATCGCCCTCATGGACGTGCTGCGCGCCGAGGGCGTCGAGGCGCCTCGCGATGTGCTCATCGTCGGGTTCGACGGCATCCTCGCGGCTCGCACGACGACGCCGACGCTCACGACGATCCGTCAGCCGATGGAGCTGATGGGCAGGATCGCCGCGCACCTTCTGCTGACGGACCCCGGCGACGGCTCGATGGAGCCGAGGACCGTGCGCCTCGGCGTCGGCCTCCAGCGCGGTGAGAGCTGCGGCTGCGCCGGCTGACGGCGACCGCGGTCAGTCGATCATGCGGCAGTGCGTGGTGAGTTCGCCGATGCCGTCGATGCCGACCGTGACCGTGGAGCGGTCGCGCAGGAAGATCTGCGGGTCGCGCGAGTAGCCGGCGCCGCCCGGGCTTCCGGTGGAGATCAGAGTGCCCGGCAGCAGCGTGAGCGACTGCGACAGGTGCGCGATGAGCTTCGCGACCGACCGCACCATCTGACCCGTGGTGGCGTCCTGCACGGTGTGACCGTCGACGACGGTCCAGATGTGGAGATCCTGCGGGTCGGGGATCTCGTCGGCGGTGACCGCGAACGGACCCGTCGGGGTGAACCCGTCGAACGACTTGCAGCGAGACCACTGCGCTTCGGCGAACTGGACGTTGCGAGCCGTGATGTCGTTGACGACCGTGTAGCCCCAGACGTGGCTCAAGGCCTCCGCCTCGGCGACGTCCTTCGCCGGTGTGCCGATGAGCACGCCGAGCTCCGCCTCGTAGTCGACCGCTTCGCTGAGCGCGCGCGGCCAGGTCGTCGTCTCTCCGTGACCGGTGAGCGAGTTGGGCCACAGGGTGAAGACGGTGGGGGCGGCATCGGTCTTCAGACCGAGCTCGCTGGAGTGCGCGGCGTAGTTGAGACCGACGGCCAGCACGGCCGGCGGCGCGAGGACGGCCGATGCGAACGCCCACTCGTCGAGCGGATGACGCGGCGCTGACGCCGACGACAGCGCGGAGCGCAGAGCGTCCAGAGTCTCGTCGCCCCCCTCGATCAGCTGCTGCAGGGTGGCAGGAGGGTCGGACAGGAGATCAGAGACGAGGATGGCGTCGGTGCCCTCCACGACCGCGAGATGAGCGGCGGGGGAGTCGGCACGGCGCAGATGAGCGAACCGCATACCTCTACGGTAGCCGCCATGCCGCTGCGCCGCCTGGAGGAAGTCGCCATGACGGGAGGATCCTGATTGTGGCCAATATGCTGTGCCTATGAGTTCCGGAGGACCGTTTCAGCCATCGCCGTACACTCCGCCGCCCGCCGGGCAGCCTCAGCCGGCGCCGCAGCCCGGTCCGCCGGCGGCGCCCGCTCCGCAATACGCACCCCCGCCGCAGCCACCCTACGGCGCGCCCGCACCGCAGTATGCGCCGCCGACGCAGTCGCCTCAGCCGCCCTACGGTGCTCCTGCGCCGCAGTACGGCGCTCAGCAGTACGCCCGGTCGGACTACACGCCGGCGGCCTTCACCCAGCAGCCGGTCTACGGATCGGTGCTCGCCCAGCCCACTCCCTACGCGCCCCCCGCTCCCGTCGCGCCGTCGCCGGCTCAGGGGCTCCCGTCGCTCCCGGCGCCGCGGCGCGGCGGCCGCATCGCCCTCTACTGCCTGTTCGGCGTCCTCGGCTTCCTGCTGATGGCGCTGATCGGCTACTTCGCGATGTTCCTGGGCACCTGGGCATCCGTCATCGGGCTCGTGCTGGCGCTCATCCCGCTCACGATCGTGTTCTTCGTCGTGCGCATGATCGACAGGTGGGAGCCGGAGCCCAAGCTCCTGGTGTTCTTCGCGATCGCCTGGGGCGCGATCGCCGCCATCGGGCTCACGCTGCTCGTGGACTTCGGTCTCAGTGCTTTCTTCGGCCCGCGCAGCGACGCGGCCGCTGCGGTCGTGCAGGCTCCCGTCGTGGAGGAGTTCTGGAAGGGCGTCGGCGTCTTCCTCATCTTCCTCATCGCCAGGCGGAGCTTCGACGGGCCGGTCGACGGCGTGGTCTACGGCGCGCTGGTCGGCGCCGGGTTCGCGTTCACCGAGAACATCCAGTACTTCGCGATCAGCCTCATCGAGGGCGGCGGTCCCCAGCTGACGATGACCTTCGTGGTGCGCGCTCTGATGTCGCCGTTCGCACACGCGATGTTCACCTCGCTCACCGGCCTCGCGATCGGCTTGGCGGCGCGTCGTCACGCGTCAGCGGGGGCGGCCCTCGGGTTCGGGGTTCTCGGCTGGATCGGCGCGATGCTCCTGCACGCGCTGTGGAACGGCACCGCCACCTTCTCCGACTTCTTCCTGCTGTACTTCACGCTCCAGGTGCCGCTGTTCGTCGGCTTCATCTTCGGGATCGTCGCGCTCCGTCGGGAGGAGGCGCGCCTGACGCGGTCGCGTCTGGGCGAGTACGCGGCGGCCGGATGGTTCACCCCCGAGGAGGTGAACATGCTGGCGACCCCCGGTGGCCGCAAGGTCGGCATGAGCTGGGCCGCGCAGCTCCGGGGCGACAGGCGTCCGCTGATGCGCGAGTTCATCAAGGACGCGACGACGCTGGCATCGGTGCGTCAGCGTGCGATCACCGGGCGGGATCCGCTCGCCGCGCAGGACGAACAGGCGCTCCTCGTGCGAACCCGCGCCACCAGGGCAGCACTGCTGGCGTACTGAGCGGAGACGGTCATGAGCACGTTCCTCCTCATCCACGGCGCCGGCGACGTCGGCTGGTCCTGGCACCTCGTGGGGGCTGAGCTCCGCGCTCGCGGCCACGAGGTGTTCGCGCCCGATCTGCCCGGGGGCGACGAGATCCAGGGGTACGCGGACTACGCCGACGCCGTCGTCGCGGAGGTGGGGGAGCTGCACGATCTGGTCGTGGTGGGGCACTCGATGGGAGCCTTCACCGCTCCCATCCTCGCTGAGCGGCTGTCGGCCGACGTTCTCGTGCTCCTCGCCGGCATGATCCCCTCGCCGGGGGAGTCGCCCGACGAATGGTGGACGCGCACCGGCTGCGGCGACGCGGTCGCCGCAGCGGCGGAGCGCGACGGGGGCCTCACGGGCAACGAGGATCCGTTCGTCAGCTTCTATCACGACGTGCCGCGCGAACTCGCCGAGGAGGCCATGAGCAAGGAACGCGCGCATCCGTCTTCTGCCGCGATGGCGGCGCCCTGGCCGCTGGCCGAGTGGCCCCGCGTGAGCACGAAGTACAACGTCTGCACCGAGGATCGCTTCTTCCCGCCGGAGTTCCTCAGGGCGCTCGCGCTCGAGCGCCTCGGTGTCGTCGCGGATGACATCACGGGGAGCCACTGCGTTCCGCTCAGCCGCCCTGTCGAGCTCGCGGTGATGCTCGAGGGGTACGCCGCAGAGGCCCGTTCCGGACGGGAGTGAGTGGGTCGACGCGCCGGTCGCAGCGGTACGTCGTAGCAAGACTCAGCGCCCGGTGCTGCGGCGATGCCTGCATGTCTACCGGGCGCTGAGTTGATCTGTAAACAGGGTGCACCCGGTGCTCTCGGGTGTCAAGAGGTTTCTTCGCGCCCCCTTCGGGGTCAGATCTCCTCGACGATCACATCGAGGGCCACACCCTCGCACGCGATTCGGGGGAGAGCGGCGAGCCGGCTGCCGCGCACCGAGTCGCCCGTCGCGCACCGCGGATCGGTCGAGACCACCACGCGTCCGACACCGTTGGTGAGGGTCACCTGGTGGCCGAGTGCCATGAAGCGCGGTGTGAGCTCCTTCTCGACGGCGGCCACGAGCAGATCGAGGCCGGCCACGCCGATGCGCTCCCCGTCGATGTCTGCGGGGACGGCGATCGTGATGGTGTACTCGTCGCTGCAGAGGTAGTCCACGTACGGGCCGGCGACATGCGACTCTCCCGTGGTCATCGGCACGCGATACCACTCCAGGGCGCTGTAGTCGATGTCCTCCTTGTTCACCGTCTGGGAGGCGAGCACCAGCTGACGGCGGTCGGCGCCCTGCCACCACGCGAGGTGGCTGCGCGCGTCGGCGAGGAGATCGATCGCGGCGATGAAACCCGCTCCGTACACGGGAACGCCGGGCAGGTCGAGGGATGCGAGGGCGTGCGGCTCGACGAGTGCATCGATCCTCGCGCTGGTGAGCGGGCTGGTGGCGCGAACGTCCGCCACCTGCGCTGCGAACCGGGGAGCCCAGGCGCGCAACGCGCGGATGGGCTCGGAGAAGTATCCCCGGACGATCTCGGCCGCGGCCTCGACCGCCGCGGTCTCGGTTCCTGTGGTCATCGCGTCCTCCTGTGCACGTCGATGTCGGTCATCTGTCAGCCGGCTGCAGCCTGCAGCTGGATGAGTGCGTCGATGGTCTCGGAGACCATGAGCTCGGTTCTGGCGCCCGCGGCATCCGGATCCGCGGCCTCGACCGCGTCGATGACGGCGGCGAGATGCCGGGCCTGTCGCAGTCTGTCATCGCTCTCCGACGCGACAAGGCGGAGGTACGGCGAGAGCTCTGCCTGCAGCTTCATCTGCTCCCTGGTCAGTCGCGCGGACTGGCTCAGCGCCACGATCTCGATCTGGACGTCGTCGAGGAGACGGCGCTGCTGATCGCCGTCCAGCTCGCTCAGCCGCTCGATGCGCCGCCGCACCTGCTGCGTCTCTGTGGGATCGGCGCGGCGTGCCGCGAGACGCACGCAGGCGCCGGTGATCGCCGCGTAGTGCGCGCCGAGATCGCGCAGCGCCACGCGTGAGGTCGACCGGACGGCCTCGCGGGCGAAGGAGAGCGGGTCCGCGTGCTCCGCGACGAAGCTGCCGCCGTTGCGTCCGCGCCGCGTCGTGACGAGCCCGCGCCCGCGCAGTGCGAGGAGCGCCTCGCGGACCGTGACGGGAGCGACTCCGAGGCTTTTGGCGAGATCCGCCTCGGTGGGAAGCCGTTCGCCGGCCCGCAGATGGCCGCGGGTGATCGCGTCGACGAGCCTGCGCTCGACGAGCTCGGCGCGGCCCTCGTCTCCGATCGGCTGGAAGAGCGCTCCCTGCAGGCGGTGAGGATGCTGTTGCGCGCGGCTCTCCGGCGCCGTCGCAGCGGAATCGGCGGCGGCCTCTGTGGGCGCTGCAATCGGTTCCATCCTCAGATTCTCCACCCTTGTCGGTGAACGCGACAAAATCGGTACTTGAAATATTACCTCTGTGTTTATATGTTTAGGAAACCTTCCGAGTTCGACGTTGATCCGAGGAGCGCGAGATGATCGCCACAGCCCCCGTCGCCGACGCAGTCGCCGATCCCCCCAAGACCGATGGCACCGTGACTCTGCACGGCGTCACGAAGTCGTTCGGCGAGTTCACCGCCGTCCGCGACCTGGAGCTCGAGGTCGCATCGGGGGAGTTCCTCTCGATGCTCGGTCCCTCCGGCTCCGGCAAGACGACGGTGCTCCGCATGATCGCCGGGTTCGAGGATGCGACGAGCGGCGTCATCCGCCTGTCCGGGGTCGACGTCACCCGCACGCCGCCGCACGCGCGGCAGGTGAACACGGTCTTCCAGGACTACGCGCTGTTCCCGCACCTCACCATCGCGGAGAACGTGGGCTACGGGCTCAAGGTGAGGGGAGAGGGCAGAGCCACGCGCACCGAGCGCGTGCGTCGTGCGCTCGAGCAGGTTCGTCTCGACCATGTCGCCGGTCGGCTCCCTCATCAGCTCTCCGGAGGTCAGCGGCAGCGCATCGCCCTCGCCCGTGCGCTCATCCTGCGCCCGCAGGTGCTCCTGCTCGATGAGCCTCTCGGAGCGCTCGACAAGCAGCTCCGCGAGCAGATGCAGATCGAGCTCAAGCAGATCCAGCGCGAAGTGGGCATCACGTTCATCTTCGTGACGCACGACCAGGAAGAGGCGCTCACCCTCAGCGACCGCGTCGCCGTCTTCAACAACGGACGGATCGAGCAGATCGGGACAGCACGCGACGTCTACGAGTTCCCTCAGACGGAGTTCGTCGCGCGTTTCCTCGGTCTCTCCAACCTCATCGGGGGCGACCTCGCGGAGGAGCTCACGCGCGACAGCCGCACGATGAGCATCCGGCCGGAGCGCGTTCGGCTGCTCGGTGCCGACGACGCGCACGACGAGGGCGAGGTCTCGCTGACGGGGGTCGTCCGCGAGGTCGTCTATACGGGGCCGGCGACACGATTCCTCGTCTCGACGGATGCCGGAGCCGACATCATCGCCGAACGCCCGAACGCACACCACCCCGCGGCGGGAGCCGCGTTCGGCCGCGGGGACCACGTCCGTGTCGCGTGGACACCAGACCACGCGGCGCGGCTCCCCTGAAACACCCATACACCCACCTGCAGCACCGATCACAAAGGAGCGATCCATGCGTAAGAAGATCCTGACCGTGTCGGCGATGACCGCCGTCGCCGTGCTCTCCCTGTCCGCCTGTTCCGGAACGACCGACGCCCCCGTGGAGGGGGGAGGCCAGCTCGAGATCGACGTCCCCGACATCCCGATGCAGAAGGAGCTCGGCGACTATGAAGGCGAGGTCAACATCGTCGCCTGGAGCGGTTTCGTCGAGTCCGACTGGAGCGACGCGTTCACCGAGGAGACGGGGTGCGTCGTGAACCGCCGCGTCGCCGGTACGAGCGACGAGATGGTGCAGCTCATGCGCACGGGGGACTACGACCTGGTGTCGGCCTCGGGTGACGCGAGCCTCCGCCTCATCGCCGGCGGCGATGTGCAGCCGCTCAACCTCGAGCTGATCCCGAACTTCGGCGACGACATCGTCGAGGGGATGAAGGGGCAGATCTACGACACGATCAACGGCAAGTCCTACGGCATCCCGATCGGCCGCGGCGCGAACATCCTGCAGTACAACAGCGAGGTCGTCACCGAGGAGCCCACCAGCTGGGACGTGGCCTGGGAGAAGGACAGTCCGTATGCGGGCAAGATCATCGCCTACGACGCGCCGATCTACATCGCCGACGCCGCGGTCTACCTCATGGCGCACGAACCGGAGCTCGGCATCAAGAACCCGTACGCCCTGGACGAGGAGCAGCTCGCCGCCGCGGTCGACCTGCTGAAGCAGCAGAACGGCATCGTCTCGGAGTACTGGGCCGATCCTGCGGCTCAGATCACCTCGTTCGCCGGCGGAACCACGGTGCTGGGCACGTCGTGGGAGGTGCTGCGCAAGCTCACCGAGGACGACAGGTTCAAGAGCGTGCTGCCGGAGGAAGGGTCGACCGGATGGTCGGACGCGTGGATGCTCGCTGCTGAGGCGAAGAGCCCGAACTGCGCGTACGCGTGGATGGACTACGCGTCCTCGCCCGAGGTCAACGGCGCGATCGCGATGAACTTCGGCATGGCGCCGGCGAACGCGGCGTTCTGCGACACGAGCGACGAGGCGAAGGCACACTGCGAGTACTACAACGCCACGAACGAGGAGTACTTCAAGAAGGTCTGGTTCTGGACGACCCCGATCGAGCAGTGCATCGACGGGCGGACCGACGCGACCTGCACCAACTTCCAGCAGTGGACCGACGCCTGGCTGACGGTCAAGAACTGATCCACGGGGGGGGCGGAGCCCGTTCGGGCTCCGCCCCCCGCACTCGACTTCTCGAGACAGGAATGACCATGAAGCGACGCGCACGGATCGCGGGGCTGCTCGCCCTGCCGATGGCCTGGCTCATCGGCGTCTACATCTTCTCCCTCGTGATGCTGCTGGTGACCGCCTTCTGGGTGACCGACCCCTTCACCTCGAAGGTGAAACCGGGGTTCACGCTCCGCAACTTCGAACAGCTCATCGCCAATCCGGCCTATCTCTCGACGTCGTTGCGCACTCTCGGGATCGCCCTCGCCGTCACCGCGGTGTGCATCCTCATCTCCATCCCGCTCGGGATCTTCATGGCGAAGGTGGCTTCGCCATGGCTGCGCGGAGTGCTCGCGGCGTCGATCACGCTGCCGCTGTGGGCGGGCTATCTGGTGAAGGTCCTCGCCATGAGGATCACCTTCACGGAGGACGGGTTCTTCAACTGGCTGGTCGGACCCGTCGGCGGGCGCGGGCCGGGATTCAGCGCCTTCACCGTGATCCTCACCCTCACCTATCTCTGGCTGCCCTACATGGCCGTGCCCGTGTACACCGCGATCCGACAGCTGCCTCCGAATCTCTTCGACGCGTCGGCCGACCTCGGCGCAGGGTCGTGGCGCACGATCAGGACGGTCGTCCTGCCGCTCATCAAGCCGGCCGTCATCGCCGGCTCGGTCTTCACGTTCTCGCTGAGTCTTGGCGACTATCTCGTCGCCAAGTTCGTCGGGGGGTCGACGCAGATGATCGGAAGCGTGATCGCATCCAACATCAACCTCAACCCGCCCATCGCCGCGGCGTTCTCCCTCGTGCCCATCGCCTTCGTGGTGATCTACCTGGTCGGTGTTCAGCGCACCGGCGCACTGGAAAGGATGTGAGGCCGCCATGCTGAGACTGTCCAGGACCTCCAAGACGATCCTCGGGATCCTCGTCGCCGCGATCCTCGTGTTCATGTACGTGCCGCTGCTGCTCGTGGTGCTGAACTCCTTCAACGGGGCGCGGATCGCGAGCTGGCCGGTGAGCTCCTTCTCCCTGGAGTGGTGGGGCAAGGCCTTCGCGAGCGAACCCGTGCGCGCGGCCCTCCTGAACTCGATCCTGGTCGCGGCGGGAGCCACGGCGATCGCCCTCGTCCTCGGAACGCTCGTCGCCTTCGCGCTGCAGCGGTACTCGTTCTTCGGCCAGCGTGCGGTCAACCTGCTCGTCGTGCTACCGATCGCGCTGCCCGGCATCGTCACCGGCGTTGCCCTGAGCAACACCTACAACCAGATCCTCGAGCCCATCGGCATCCAGGTCGGCTTCTTCGGGATGATCATCGCGCACGGCACGTTCTGCATCGTGATGGTGTTCAACAACGTGCTCGCACGCCTGCGCCGGTTGAACCCCGGCATCGAAGAGGCCTCGAGAGATCTGGGCGCGACGCCGTGGCAGACCTTCCGTCTTGTCACCTTCCCGCAGTTCCGCAGCGCCTTCATCGCCGGCGGCATCCTCGCCTTCGCGCTGAGCTTCGACGAGGTCTACGTCACGATCTTCACCGCCCCGCCCGGGGTGGACACCCTTCCGCTGTGGATCATGAACCAGATGGCGAGGCCCAACGAGGCGAACGTCGTGAACGTGGTCGCCACCGTCGTCATCCTCGCCTCGTTCATCCCCGTGTGGGTGTCGCAGCGCCTCGGGAGGGACCTCGCCGACCGGGACTGAGACCTCGTTCGGCGGTCGCCGGAGTGTTCGCTGTGAGCAGGTGCGCTCGCGTTGACCGGGGGTCGGGGCTCGGGTTGGATGGAGTCATGACTGATCGTACGAAGCCTGAGTTCGACGCACCCGCCGGCCCCGCTCCCGCTGAGCTCGTCATCCGCGACATCATCGTGGGCGACGGCGCCGAGGCGAAGCCCGGCGACACCGTGACCGTCCACTACGCCGGCGTCGAGTTCGACTCCGGCGAGGAGTTCGACTCCTCGTGGGGTCGCGGCGAGACCATCCAGTTCCCGCTGCGCGGGCTCATCCAGGGCTGGCAGGACGGCATCCCGGGCATGAAGGTCGGCGGACGCCGTGAGCTGGTCATCCCTCCGCACCTGGCCTACGGCCCGGTCGGCGGCGGGCACTTCCTCTCCGGCAAGACCCTGATCTTCATCATCGATCTGGTCGCCGTCGGCTGATCCGCACTTCTGCGCAAGGCGTCTCGCTCCCTCGGGAGCGGGGCGCCTTCGTCATTCCGAAGAAGAATCTTCATTCACGGGAATACATGTCCGTGAATGAAAGTTGCACCACTCTGACGCCGCGCACGCGGCCGGACTTTTCGTCAGATCCTCAGAGGAGACACCATGACCAGCATCGACATCCCCGGCTACCGCTCCGGCACCTGGGTGCTCGACCCCGCGCACAGCGAGGTCACCTTCAGCGTCCGTCACATGATGATCTCGAAGGTGCGCGGCACGTTCGGCATCAAGTCCGCGACGCTCGTCGCTCCGGAGAACCCGCTCGAGGCCAAGGTCACCGCCAGCGTCGACGTCTCCTCGATCGACACCAAGGATGAGGGCCGCGACACCCACCTCCGCTCCGCGGACTTCTTCGACACCGAGAACTTCCCGACCATGGAGTTCGTGTCGACCGGCACCCGTGTGGAGGACGGCGACTTCTTCGTGGACGGCGACCTCACCATCCGCGGCGTCTCGAAGCCCGTGAGCTTCGCGTTCGACTTCGGCGGCTTCGGCTCCGACCCGTGGGGTTCGTACAAGGCAGGCGCCTCTGCGACCACCGTCATCAACCGCGAGGACTTCGGCCTCACCTGGAACGCCGCCCTCGAGACCGGTGGGGTGCTCGTCGGCAAGGACATCACGATCAACCTCGACCTGCAGGGCGCCCTGCAGCAGGACTGATCGATCCCGCACCCGCATCCCCGACGGCGGGCGTCGACACTCTCGGCGCCCGCCGTCGGCGTATCCGGAGTCCGGGGTGTGTCGGATGCCTGCAGGCCGACTCTGGGCCGCCAGCCGTCGGCGGTCAGAGATCAGCCGCCAGCCGCCAGTCGCCAGCCGCGGGCCGCCTGCTGCCAGCCGCCGGCGTTTAGAAAAGTCAGCCGCTGGCGGTGAGACAAGTCACCCGCCGGCGGTCAGCAGCCGGCCGTCAACCGTCGGCCGGGGGAGAGAGACGCGAACCGACGGCTCGCAGCGACACCGCCGCCCATGTGCGGAAGGGCCTCCAGGCCTCGGAGATGCGCGCGAGCTCGTCATCGCTCGGCGTGTGGTCGAGGCCGTAGAGGCTCTGGACGGCGGCCCGCGAGTGGTCCTCTTGAGTCGAGAGGACATCGGTCAGCCCGCACGCGCGGATGACGATGAGCGCGCTGTAGAAGGGGCCGATACCAGGCAGCCGTTGCACGTCGGCCATGGCATCAGCGGGGTCCATGGCGGTGAGGCGCGCCACGTCGAGCAGGCCTTCCTGCGCCGCGCGGGCGATCGCGTGCAGCCGCGGGATGCGGTCGGCAGGCAGCCCCGGCACCGCATCGAGGGCGAGCAGCTGATGCGGCAGAGGAAGGGCGGCTTCCGTGCCGCCGGCGAGTTCGAAAGCGGCGCCGTGCGCGAGTGAGAGCCGCTGGCGGAGGCCGATGCCCTGGCGTCGCGAGCGCCGCGCCGAGAGCGTCGCCCAGACCGCCGCCTCGTACGGACTGTAGAAGTTCGACGGACGGAAGCCGGGAGCCTCGGCGTGCACCCGTGTGAGGACCGGATCCGCCGCGCAGACCGCGGACCACGCGTCTCCGTCCTGATCGGCGGACACGACGCGCGCGACCTGAGCGGAGATCGCTCCGAGATCTCCGTCGCCGTGCACGGTGAGCGTGAGCGCGCCATCGGTCTGGCGCACCTCGACGCCGACCTGCGTGTCGAGCGCGTCCGTGCAGAAGGCCAGGCGCATCACGCCGTCGAAGGACGATTCGTCGCGGTGCCCGAAACCCATGAGTGCGACCTCGCGGAGGTCATAAGGCCCGGTGAGCGGCAGCGTGGCCGTGCGGATGGAGGTGCTCATGCCCACACTCTGCACCCGACCTCCGACATCGCTGTGGTCTGCCGTCAGAACCCAGGGCTCAGGGTTCGGGGCTCTCCGCGTCGTATGCGCGGAACCGTGGATTCCTCCGGGCCAGCAGCGCCACGAGGGCGATCACGATGAACCCGCCCAGCAATGGCGGGAACCACAGCGCCGTGAAGGTGGCGAGGGTGCCGGCGTACAGCGCGCCCACCCGAGGCCCGCCCGCGACGACGATGATGAACACCCCCTGGAGGCGTCCTCTCATCGTGTCGGGCACGGCGGCCTGCATCATCGTGTTGCGGTAGATCGAGCTCACGTTGTCGGAGGCTCCGGAGAGGGCGAGCGCGACGCAGGCAGCCACGATGAGGGGGATGCTCGGAGATCTCTCGGTGGCCGAGCCGGTGAGGGCGCCGATGAGCAGGACCAGGCCGAACAGGGCGATCGCGGCTCCGTACGCCTCGACGGCTCTCGCGATGCCGCGTCCGTGCCACCGGTACTGCACGACGCGGCCGGAGAGCAGACTCGATCCGAAGGTGCCGACGGCGACGGCCGCGGTGAGCAGGCCGGTGGTGACGGCGCCTCCGCCGAGGATCACCGTGCCCAGCGCGGGGAAGAGCACGAGCGGCTGCCCGAAGGTCATCGCGACGATGTCGAGGATGTACTGCATCCGGATGTTCCCGGCCCTGCGGAGGAAGCGCCAGCCGTCCTTGAGGGACTCGAGGCCCGGCCGCACGGTCTCGCCCTCGGGGCGCAGCGCCGGGAGCGTCCACAACCCGAGGAACATCGACAGCATGAGCACGACGTCGATCGAGTACGTCCAGCCGTATCCGGTCAGGGCGACGAGGATGCCGGCCAGCGCTGGCCCCGCCATGACGGTGAGCCCGAACGCGACGCCGTTCAGCGCGGATGCCGCCGCGAGCTGATCTCTCGGGATCAGACGGGGCACGATCGCGGTGCGGGTGGCCATGCCCACCGAGTTCGCGGCGGAGTTGATCATGCTGAGCGCGTAGAGCCACCAGATCGTCTCCATGCCGGTCCAGGTGAGTGCGGCGAGGAGGGCTGTCGAGGCGAACGTCACGGTGGCGGCGATCAACGCGACGAGACGGCGGTCGAAGGCGTCGGCGAGCATGCCGCCGTACAGGCCCGCGAGGATCATCGGCACGAGCCCTGCCACCGCGATCATGGACACGGCGAAGGTGCTGTGCGTGAGGGAGAACACGTGCAGCATCACGGTGACGATGGTGAGCTGCCCGCCGATGCCGGTGAGGGTGGATCCGATCCACATCCTGGCGAACGCCGGGCTCCGCCGCAGCGGGGTCAGATCGATGAGATGGCCGCGCGTCGCGCTCACTGTTCTTCTCGGTCCTGCACCCTCCGAGCGTATCCGAGGGGCGGGGGAGCGGGCGCCGCGCATGGTCGCCTGCAGCTCCGGATGGCTGGTAGACTCTTCAGGTTGCCGTTTGATCGGCCGCGGATAAAGAGAGCTCGCACATCAGGTGCCGGGCACCGCGCAATAAGCAGAGAGGGGATCGAATCTATGGCACTGGAAGCAGACGTCAAGAAGGCGATCATCGAAGAGTACGCGACGCACCCCGGTGACACCGGATCCCCCGAGGTGCAGGTCGCAATGCTGACGCAGCGCATCAAGGACCTCACCGAGCACCTCAAGGAGCACAAGCACGACCACCACTCGCGTCGTGGCCTGTTCCTGCTCGTCGGTCAGCGCCGCCGTCTCCTGGGTTACCTCCAGGACATCGACATCAACCGTTACCGCTCGCTCATCGAGCGTCTCGGACTGCGTCGATAAGGCATTGAGCCCAGCGTTCAGTCGCGCAGAACATTCTTGAGAAGGCCGCCCACGGTGTGGGCGGCCTTCGTCATGTCCCGGTTGACGGCCCGGCTTCTTTCCCGTAGGAAAGTAAGAAGCTTTCCCGATGGAAACCGAGGGTCATCATGGAACAGAAGCCGATCGACGGCATCGCACCGCTCGCTCCGCCGTCCGCCGACGTCGCGCGCCAGTACCTCGACGAGGTCGAGGAGGTGCACCGTCGTCGTGACGAGCGCGTCGACCGGCGTGCGTCGTCGTGGGAGGCCATTCTCAGCGGCATCGCCATCGCCATCCTCATCACCGCCCTGCTGCTGGTCAATCGCGCGGACGCGACGTCGACGCAGCCGTTCATCTTCCTGATCATCGTCACGGGTCAGATCAGCGCAGGGTTCGCCGAGCGCGCGGGCGTGCAGTGGCGGGCGTTCGGCCCGAGGCCGTGGTCGGTCGTAGCGGTGGTCGTCTACGGCGTCGCGATGGTCGCGCTCTTCCTGCTGATCTTCATCGACGCGCAGAACCGCCCGCTGTGGATGAACTTCATCCCCGGCCTCGCCATTCTTCTGGGGTTCGGCGGTTACGGCGCTGCCCTACTGTGGCGCGAGCGAGGTCAGGAACGGCGACCCGCGAGACCGCGGGAGCCGTTGCCGGGCCAGACTCGAGCCGCCACCGCGGGCCTCGGCATCCTGATCGGCGTCGCCGCGCTGTCGATCGGCATCGAGAACGCGCTGCTCGGTTCGATCGTCGGCATCCTCGTGATGATGGCCGTGGTCGTGTGGCTGTTCCTCTGGGCGACGGATGCCGGCCCGCAGGCGCTCGGACGGTACTGGCGGTGGCCTCAGATCGCGGCCTACCTGTCGAGCATGGGCGTGGTCACCTGGCTCGCGCTCCAGCGCGCGTACTCCGACGCCGTGACCCTGCCGATGGCCTTGGGAGCGGCCGCCGCAGCCGCAGCGCTGCTGTGCATCGCTGCGTGTCTGCCTGCGCCGGTCGCCGCGCCGGACACGACGGCCGAGGCCCCTTCGGAGGGGAGATGACCGACCGTGACGCCCACCCGCGGACACGTCTCGACGACAACTTCGCCTCGCCCATCAGGTTCTCCCTGATGGCGTCGCTCGGAGAAGGCGTCGAACTCGACTTCGCGACGCTCGCCGACATCCTCCAGGCGAACGACTCCGCCCTCAGCAAAGCGATCTCGCACCTGCAGGCCGCCGGCTACGTGCGAGCACGCAAGGGGAGCGCGGGAAGCCGGCCCCGCACCTGGGTGCGCTCCACTCCGGCAGGAATGAGTGCCTTCTCCGGGCATCTGCGGGCGCTGCGCGAGATCGTCGAGCTCGGCGGGCACGTCGGGTTCTGACGTCTCTCGGAAGTTCGCCGCGGCGACGGACGAGCTCGGCGACCGCGTCGGGGACGCCGACATGACGGCGGGCGCGATGCACTGCGCCGACCCAGCCCGCTCGTCTGCTGAGACCAGCCGAGCCTTGGAATGGGGCGGCAGGACCGACGGAACGGAAAGCGCCGTCGGGTCAGGCGGTCGCCGCCACCAGGTCCGCGTGGTGGATCGCCGCCACGTCGGGGTGCGCGCGCAGCCGGGACTTCAGCGCGTTCTCGCCGTAGAGCGCGTGGATGGGGTTGCTCGGGTCCTCGGTGACCCCGGTCGCCTCGGCCGCGAGGTCGGCGGGCAGCTCGATGAGCGGCAGCCGCTTATCCAGCGCGGGGTTGAAGAAGAACGGGATCGAGATGCGCTCGTCCGGTGCCTGCGGGGAGACGACGCGGTGATTCGTGGCCTTCAGGTAGCCGCCGGTCGCGTACTCGAGCAGCTCGCCGATGTTCACGACGAAGGCGCCGGGCACGGGAGGCGCATCCACCCACGATCCGTCCCGCTCGACCTGGAGGCCGCCCTTGCCCGGCTCGACCCAGAGCAGGGTCAGCACGCCGGAGTCCTTGTGTGCGCCGACGCCCTGCTGCGGCTCGGGCTCGTGGGTGCCGGGGTAGCGGACGATCTTGATGAGAGTGGAGGGCTCGCCGAAGTGCTCGTCGAAGTACGACTCCTCGGCGCCCAGGGCCTGCGCCCAGGCGCGCAGCAGCCTGCGGGCGACATCGGAGAGGGTCTCGTGCCACTCTCCGACGACGTCGCGGAGCTCCGGCTGGGCATCGGGCCACAGGTTCGGTCCGATCAGTCGGTTGAAAGCGGGGCCGTCGCCGACCGCCGGTCGCTCGGGACCGATGTCGATCTGCTCGCGCCAGTCGACCTTGCCCTGCGTGCGCTCTCCGCCGATGCGGGTGTAGCCGCGGAAGTGCGGGCTGTTCACGTTCTCGATCGCGAGCTTGTCGCCCTCCGGCAGGGCGAAGAAGTCGAGGGCGGCGCGGTGGAGCCGGGCTTCGAGGTCCGACGAGACGCCTGTGCCGGTGAGGTAGAAGAAGCCGACGTCGTGGGTCGCCTTCCGCAGGTCGTCGCGGAACCGTGCGGCCGCCTCCGGGCCTGCATCGAGCTGGGAGAGGTCGAGGATCGGGAGCGAGAGTTCAGCCATGTCCCGAGAGTAGATCGGCTGCGCGGCACCGGCGCCGAGTGTTTCAGAGCATTACCGAGAGAGACGGCATTCGAGCGGGTGATGCGCAGGTGCTAAAGTCTCATCGGTAAGGGATGCCTTACCTTCATCCGTATCGAGAGAGTCTCCACCCGTGCTCGCCAGCTTTCTGATCGGCCTTCGAGAGGGCCTCGAAGCCGCGCTCGTCGTCGGCATCCTCGTCGCCTATCTCCGCAGGCTCGGTCGCCGCGACGCTCTTCCTCGGCTGTGGATCGGCATCGGTCTCGCGATCGCCCTGGCGATCGTCTTCGGCGCCGTTCTCACGTTCGGCGCGTACGCGCTCGCGCCGGGAGCGCAGGAGCTCATCGGCGGACTGATGTCGCTCCTCGCCGTCGCCATGGTCACCTGGATGATCTTCTGGATGCAGAAGGCCGGGCGTGCGATGAAGGCGACGCTCGAGGGCGGAATCGATCGCGCGCTCACCCAGGGCGGGCTCTGGGCGCTGGTCGCGATCGGCTTCGTCTCCGTGGCGCGGGAGGGCATCGAGACGACGCTGCTGCTGTGGTCGATGGTGCAGTCGTTCGGGGACGCCCCTCTGGCCGTCGTCGGCGCAGTCCTCGGGCTCCTGGTCGCGGTCGTCGTCGGCTGGCTCCTGGCACGCGGCGCCGTCCGCCTCGACACCCGGCGCTTCTTCGCCTGGACAGGTGGGTTCCTGGTGATCGTCGCCGCGGGGGTCCTCGCCTACGCCATCATGGATCTGCAGGAGGCTGGGGCGCTCCCCGGTCCGTTCAGCCCGCTCGCCCCCGTCGATCCCGTCACCGGCGCGGTCGGCATCGGCTGGACCGCCTTCCCGTTCGGGTGGGCGTTCGACGTCAGCTCGGCGATCGCGCCGGACAGCACGTGGGCGACGATCCTCCAGGCCACGATCGGCTTCCGCCCGCAGATGTCCTGGCTTCAGGTCGTGGTCTGGGCCGTCTACATCCTCGTCGTCGGATTCTTCTTCCTCCGCGGTCTTCGCGGCCGCAGGACCGCTCGTGCAGCGGTCGCGCCGGTCGAGAACGCCGCGACGTCTTCCCTCACACAGCAAGGAGCAGCATGACCACCTCTCGCCGGATCCTCGGTGCCCTCGCCGCCGCAGGCGCGGCAGCGCTCGTCCTGAGCGGCTGCGTCGCCAAGGCCGACGTCGCCGCGGGCGCCTCGTTCGACGTCTCCTCGACCGACAGCGCGTGCGACGTCTCGGGCGCCACCGCGAAGAGCGGCACGCTGGTCTTCGACGTCAAGAACACCAGCGGCCAGACCAGCGAGTTCTACCTGCTGGCCGAGGACGGCCTCCGTATCGTCGGAGAGGTCGAGAACATCGCCCCCGCCGCGTCGCGCACCCTGACGGTCGTCGCGCAGCCCGGCACCTACTACACACTCTGCAAGCCCGGGATGATCGGCGACGGCGTCGGCAAGTCCGAGTTCACGGTCACGGGTGACCGCGTCGCCGTCACCGGAGAGGACGCCGAGCAGAAGCAGAAGGCCGTCGACCTCTACGCGGCCTTCGTGAAGGACCAGGTCGGGCAGCTCGTCCCCGCGGTCGACGCCCTCGTGGCCGCGTACGAGTCGGGCGACGACGAGACCGCACGCACGCTCTTCCCGCAGACCCGCGCGTTCTATGAGCGCATCGAGCCGGTGGCCGACAAGCTGGGCGACCTCGACCCGCGCATCGACTACCGCGAGGTCGACGCCGTTGCCGAGGGTCTCGACTGGACGGGTTTCCACCGCATCGAGAAGGATCTCTGGGTGCCCGCCCAGGATGCCCTCAACGCCGACGGGGAGACTCCGGCCTGGCAGGACTGGGCGCCGTCCACTCCAGAAGAGCGCGCGGGGTACGGGGATCAGCTGATCGCCGACACACAGGAGCTCTACGACTACGTGCACTCCAAGGACTTCACCACCGCGCTGAACGACCAGGGCATCACGGGCATCTCGAACGGTGCGACCGCTCTGCTCGACGAGGTCGCGACGGGCAAGATCTCCGGTGAGGAGGACTGGTGGTCTCACACCGACCTCTACGATTTCGCTGCGAACGTCGAAGGGTCCAAGATGGCGTTCTCACTCGTGCAGGACTTCGCCGACGCCAAGGGCAAGGACGGCAAGGCCCTCGTGACCGAGATCGAAGACGGCTACGCGGCCCTCGAGGCGGCGCTCGCCAAGCACGGATCCCTCGCCGACGGCTTCGTGAGCTACACGCAGCTGACCGAAGACGACAAGCGCGAGTTCACCGACCTGATCAACGCGCTGGCCGAGCCTGTCTCGCAGCTGACCGGCACGATCCTCGACTGATACACGGAACAGGTACGATCCCGAGGTGAGTGAAAGCAAGACGGATGCCGCTGTCCCCGCGTCGGATGACGATGCGGGGGCCGCGGCATCCGCTTCCCCGGGTCTGAGCAGGCGTGGGCTGCTGGGGTTGGCCCTCGGCGGAGGCGTGGCCGGACTCGCCGTCGGCGTCGGCGGGGGACTGGCCGGAGGCGTCGCGCTCGGGCGGGCGAGGGCGGATGCCGACGCGCAGAGCGTCTACGACTTCTTCGGCGCGCACCAGGCGGGGATCACCACCCCGGTGCAGGAGCACCTGCACTTCGCCTCCTTCGACATGATGCCGCGCACCGACCGCGACGATCTGATCTCGCTGCTGCAGGACTGGTCGTACGCGGCCTCTCGCATCACGCAGGGTCTCGAGGTGAGCGCGACCGGAGCGGTGGGCGGTGACGCCGAGCAGCCGCCGGACGACACCGGCGAGGCGCAGGGGCTTCCCGCGGCCGGGCTCACGATCACGATCGGCTTCGGGCCGACCCTCTTCGAGAACGAAGACGGCGATCGGTACGGCATCGCGGCGCTGCGCCCCGAGGGGCTGGAGCGTCTTCCCGCCTTCCTCGGCGACGACCTCGATCCCGCGCATTCGCACGGAGACCTGTGCATCCAGGCGTGCGCCGACGATCCGCAGGTGGCCGTGCACGCCATCCGGAATCTGAGCCGGATCGCCTTCGGACGCGCCCGCCTCCGGTGGTCGCAGCTGGGCTTCGGCAAGACCTCGCGCACCACATCGGCCGGCGCGACTCCGCGCAACCTCTTCGGGTTCAAGGACGGCACGGCGAACATCCTCGCCGACGACGCGAAGGCGCTGGAGGAGAACGTCTGGGTGCCTGCGTCCGCCGAGCCCGCCTGGATGGCCGGCGGCTCGTATCTCGTCGCGCGCAAGATCGCGATGCTCATCGAGACGTGGGACCGTGTGCGGCTCAGCGAGCAGGACACGATCATCGGTCGGGAGAAGGGCAGCGGCGCTCCGCTGTCGGGTGGTGACGAGTTCACTGAGCCGGCGTTCTCGGGCTCGGCGATCGACCGGAACTCGCACGTGCGGCTCGCGCACCCCGACCAGAACGACGGCATCCGCATCCTGCGCCGCGGGTTCAACTACGTCGACGGGAACAACGCGCTCGGACGCCTGGACGCCGGACTGTTCTTCCTCTCGTACCAGCGCGACCCGCAGCAGTTCATCACCCTGCAGAAGCGCCTCTCGACCGACCTGATGAACGAGTACATCCGCCACGTCGGATCGGGGATCTGGGCGATCCCCGGCGGCGCCGCAGCGGGCTCGTACGTCGGCGCCGAGCTGTTCGCCTGAGGATCGACCTCAGCTCTTCGTCAGATCCTGCGCGAGCATGACCAGGATGCCGCTCGGACCCCGCAGATACGTGAGCCGGTAGACGCCCTGGTAGTCCGCGACGCCGCGCAGCGGGACGCATCCGTGCGTCGCCGCCGTCTCCAGGGCCGCGTCGATGTCGTCGACGGAGAAGGCGACGCGGTGCATGCCGATCTCGTGGGGAAGCGTCGGGTGGGTCTCGATGGCATCGGGGTGGATGTACTCGAACAGCTCGAGTCGGCCGTTGCCGTCCGGCGTCTGGAGCATGGCGATCTTCGCGTGGTTGCCGTCGAGGCCGACCGCGGTGTCGGCCCACTCGCCGCTCACCGTGTCCCGTCCGATGACCGTCAGGCCGAGGTCGGTGAAGAAGGCGATGGCTTCGTCGAGGTCCCTCACAGCGATCCCGACGTTCTCCAGAGTGATGGGCATGGGGGCATGCTAACCGCTGTCCCCGACATGCTCCAGAGCGACCGTCGCTACCGTGGTCGCCGGGAGCCGGTCGGGTCGCTGCGGTGCCCTTCGCGGGTGGCGAGCTGCGGGTCGGCGAACAGCCAGGCAGGCCGTGGCTCGACCAGGGGGCGGAACAGGCGCCGCACGGGCTTCGTGGCGAGCACGAGCGCGACGAGGATCGACGAGACGGTCACGAGCGGGAGCCAGAGCCACGTCGGCTCGAGATCGCGGAGGATGCCGGACTCGCGGAAGGGGTACAGCACGAACGAGTGCAGCAGGAACACGTACATCGTGTACTGGCCGAACGAGGTCCACCAGTAGGTCCCCCGAGGGATGAGCGTGAAGAAGGCGGCGCTGAGTAGCACCGCGACCACCATCAGGGCGATCCGCGCCCCGCCTGCCCACCACTGCTCTCCGCCGAGATCGGCGTACGAGTCCTCGTAGAACAGCCAGTGCCGCAGGTCGATCTTCTCCCACACGTCGAGCCAGAACCACGCCGCGAAGCCGGCTCCGGCAAGGAGGGCGACGGCGATGACCCGAGACCACCACGGCCGGTGTGCCAGAAGCTGGAAGCGCGAGACGATGTCGCGCTCCCGCAGCCACCAGCCGAGAGTGAAGAACGGCAGCAGGCCGAGCGTGCGTGAGAGCGAGAAGGTGCTGTCGATGTTCGGCAGGTAGCCGACGCCGATCGAGATGACGATCGTCCACAGCAGCGGCCAGCGCAGCAGGGCGAGGTAGGGGAGCACCAGTCGGAAGATGCCGAGGGCCAGCAGGAACCACAGCGTCCACGACGGCTTGGTGAGGTTGGGGTTCGCCTGCCCCTCGACGAGCCACTTCGTGAGGGTCCAGACGAGCTCGAAGATGACGTACGGCACCAGGATGTCGGTGATGACGCGGGCCATCTGGACCCTGGTCGGCGATCCGGACTTCGAGAAGTACCCCGAGATGATCGCGAAGGCCGGCATGTGGAACGCGTAGAGCGCCAGGTAGAAGGCGAGCGCGATGTCGGAGTCGTAGATGAGACGCTGGATGGCGTGGCCGAGCACGACCAGCACGATGCAGATGTAGCGCGCGTTGTCCCAGAACGGCACGCGGCGTCGAGGCCTGGGAACGGCCCCCGTGACGGGGCCTGTCGCATCCGCTCCGGCGCTGTTCATCCTCCGAGGCTACCCCCGGGAATAAAGTTGGTGCGGTCGCGTTGACTCAGATACATTCAAATGAATAGAAACGGATGCCGAGTCGTCCGCTTCGGAGAGCACGGAGAATCATGAGCGAGCAGTCAGGCGCACAGGCGATGCAGTTCGGCATCATGTCGGTCAGCGACATCACCCGCGACCCCACCACCGGCGTCACGCCCAGCGAGCAGGAGCGGATCGCGGCCACGATGACGATCGCCAAGCACGCGGAGGAGGTCGGTCTCGACGTCTTCGCGATCGGCGAGCACCACAACCCGCCGTTCTGGTCGTCCAGCCCCACCACGTTCCTCGCCGCGCTCGCGGCGCAGACCGAGCGTCTCATCGTGTCCACGTCGACGACGCTCATCACCACGAACGACCCCGTGCGCATCGCCGAGGAGTACGCGATGCTGCAGCACGTGTCCGGCGGACGCATGGACCTCATGCTCGGCCGAGGCAACACCGGCCCCGTGTACCCCTGGTTCGGGCAGGACATCCGTCAGGGCCTTCCTCTGGCGATCGAGAACTACGCCCTGCTGCACAAGCTGTGGCGCGAGGACGTCGTCGACTGGGAGGGCAAGTTCCGCACGCCGCTGCAGGGCTTCACCTCGACGCCGCGCCCGCTGGACGGCATCGCCCCCTTCGTGTGGCACGGCTCCATCCGCACCCCGGAGATCGCCGAGCAGGCCGCGTACTACGGCGACGGCTTCTTCGCGAACAACATTTTCTGGCCCAAGGAGCACTACCAGCGACTGATCGAGCTGTACCGCCAGCGCTACGCGCACTACGGACACGGCACACCCGAGCAGGCGATCGTCGGGCTCGGCGGCCAGGTGTTCATGGCGGCGAAGTCGCAGGACGCGGTGACGCAGTTCCGCCCGTACTTCGACAACGCCCCCGTGTACGGCCACGGCCCGAGCCTCGAGGACTTCAGCGAGATGACCCCGCTCACCGTCGGCTCGCCGCAGCAGGTGATCGACCGCTACGCCGCGATGCGCGAGCACTACGGCGACTACCAGCGTCAGCTCTTCCTCATCGACCACGCGGGGCTGCCGCTGAAGACCGTGCTCGAGCAGCTCGACATCCTCGGCTCCGAGGTCGTCCCTGTGCTCCGCAGGGAGCTCGCGAAGGACCGCCCGGAGTCGGTGCCCGACGCCCCGACCCACGCCGCGCGCGTCACGGCGGTGTACGGCGACGGCCCGACCCGCCAGGCGCGCCCCGGTGCGAACCGCGGCGACAACCTCACCGGCGACTCGCCCTATCAGGACAGCCCGGCGCCCGCCGGCTCCGCGTTCGGCCTCGGCCGGAAGGAGGCGTGAGATGACCACCACGCGTCGCATCGCCGTCGTCTCGGCCGGGCTCTCCAACCCCTCGTCCACGCGGATGCTGGCGGATCGCCTCGCCGCCGAGACCGTGAAGGCGCTCGCCGCGCACGACATCGAGGCGAGCATCGACGTGATCGAGCTGCGCGACTACGCGCACGACATCACGAACAACATGCTCACGGGCTTCGCCCCGCCGGCGCTGGAGACGGCGATCAACACGGTCGTGTCCGCCGACGCGCTGATCGCCGTGACGCCGATCTTCTCGACGAGCTATTCGGGTCTGTTCAAGTCGTTCATCGACGTGCTCGATCCCGATTCCCTGACGGGGAAGCCGGTCCTCATCGGTGCGAACGCGGGGACGGCGCGGCACTCCCTCGCGATCGACTACGCGATCCGTCCGCTGTTCGCCTACCTCCACGCGGATGCCGTCTCCACCGGCGTGTTCGCCGCCTCCAGCGACTGGGGCGGTGCGGGTGACGACGTCGCCCCGCTCGCCAAGCGCGTGGAGAAGGGCGCACGTGAGCTCGCAGATGCGGTCGCCGCTCGGGACACGGCCGAGGCGGCCGACCCGTTCGACCCCGCGACCTACCTGGGCGAAGGGCGTTCCTTCGGCCACATGCTGGGCGGTCTCGCGGGGGAGTGAGCGGCAGGGGCAGGCGCCGTCGACAATGTCCGTGGGGCATCGTACGGTGGCGTCATGCCCCTTTCCTCTGCACTCGAGTCCGTCCGCGCCGGCGTGAACGGCGCGCTCGTCCTGCCGTCCGATGACGGCTTCGACGCCCAGCGCCGGCCGTGGAACCTGGCGGTCGAGCAGCGTCCGGAAGGCGTGGCCGCGCCGGCCGATGTCGCCGATCTGCGGGCTCTGCTGCGCATGGCCGAAGACACCGGTGTGCGCCTCGCGGTGCAGCCGAGCGGGCACGGCGCGTCCGGAGACCTCGCGGGCGCCGTGATCGTCCGGATGGGCGCGTTCGACGCGCTCGACGTCGATCTCGGCGCCGGCGTCGTCCGCGTGGGCAGCGGAGTTCGATGGGGAGTCGTCGTCGATGCCCTGGAGGGCACCGGCTGGTCGGCGCCCGCAGGCACGAGCCCCGTCGTCACGGTCGCGGGCTACACGCTCGGCGGAGGCCATTCCTGGTTCAGTCGAACGGCAGGCCTGGGATCCGACGGTCTCCGTGCGGCGTGGATCCTGCGCCCGGACGGCACGCACGGGCGCGTCGACGACGACAGCGACCCCGAGTTGATGTGGGCGCTGCGCGGCGCGGGCGGCATCGTCGGGATCGTCACGGCGCTCGAGATCGACCTCGTCCGCACCCCTGACCTGTGGGGCAGCGGGCTGACCTTCGACGTCGCGGATGCCGCAGCAGTCATGCGAGCGGTGCGCGACCTCGCCGCGACCGCGCCCTCCTCGCTCAACGTCTTCATGAACTCGATGCGGATGCCCGATGCTCCGCAGCTGCCGGAGGAGATCCGCGGGCGCAGCTTCCTCACTGTGCAGGCGCTGTCCACCGATGGCGCCGCAGAGGGGCTGATCGACGGCATCCGCCGTGCTGGCACCGTGCGCAGGGAGGTGTCCGGTCCGACGTCGCCCGCCACTCTCGCTGCGGGGTCGAACGAACCGACCGATCCCACGCCTGGTCGGGGCGCCTCCGCGGCGCTCACGGACCTCGACGACAGCACGATCGACGAGCTGCTGGCCTTCCGCGAGCTGCCGGAGCAGTGGCCCATCATCGGCATCGACATCCGGATGCTCGGAGGGGCTCTCGCACGTCCTCGTCGGTCCGGACTGGCCTCGCTCGAATCGGCCGGCTGGCTGCTGCACGCGCTCTCGCCGCTGTTCCCTGGCGCGCCGAGGGAGCCGGGAGATGCCAGCATCGCGGGGTTCCGCGACCTTCTCGCTCCGGTCGCCGCCGGGCGCACGATCCCGACGTTCCTCACCCCGGGGCAGACGCTCGATCTCTGCGCCACACCGGAGGAGATCGAGCGCCTCAGAGCACTTCGCGCCGAGGTCGATCCGAACGGACTCCTGCACGAAGGGCGGCTGCCCCGCTGATGTCGCCCGCTCTCGGGGTAGCGTCGTAACCGACATCACCCACCAGCTTCGGATGGAGAGCCATGGAGATCGCAGTCGCAGGCGGAACCGGCATCGCAGGATCCGAGGTCGTGAAGATCGCTCAGCAGCGTGGTCACCGAGTCCGCGTCCTCACGCGTGGCAACGGCGTCGATGTGCGCTCAGGGGCCGGACTCGATGAGGCGCTGTCCGGCGCGGACGTCGTGATCGACGTGCTCAGCACCTCGACGCAGAGCGCCCGTGCGGCCACGGAGTTCTTCACAGAGACCTCCTCGCACCTCCTCGCGGCAGGACACCGTTCCGGGGTGGGGCACCATCTCGCGTTGTCGATCGTCGGCGTCGATCGGGCGCCCCACGGCTACTACGCCGGAAAGCTCGCTCAGGAGCAGACGGTCCGCTCGGGGCAGGTGCCGTGGACGATCCAGAGAGCGACGCAGTTCCACGACTTCGCCGCACAGACCTACCGCAATGCGACACTCGGACCGCTGCATCTCGCCCTGAGGATGCGCACGCAGCCGATCGCGATCGTGGAGGTCGCGACGCGGCTCGTCGACCTCGCCGAGGCAGGACCGTCGGAGCGGGCACGGGACATCGCGGGCCCGCAGGAGGAGCAGCTCGTCGACATGATGCGCTCCTGGGCCGCGCACGCAGGCAGGAGCGGCTGGATGCCGGCGCTCTCGCTCCCTGGAGCCTTCGGGCGTGCGATCCGCGACGGCAGCATCCTCCCGGATGCGGATGCCGACCTCGGCACCGTGACCTTCGCCGACTGGCTCAACGCGCAGCCCCGCGGCTGACGGCGACGCACCGGGGCCACGCGAGGGAGCGCTCCGTCGTGCCACTCAGCATGCCCAGAGAAGTTCCAGACAGCACGAAGGCGTCGTGGGCGGCAGGCGTTGCCGCCCTGCCACACGCCGGCTGTTCACAACGTCATGAGGAAGCAACCTTTTCAGGCGGGTGACGGATATCACCCGCCAATGTGTCGGCGAACAGCAGCATCGCATCCATCTGGGTGAGGAAATGATGACCAGCGGGCAGCCCGTCGAGAACCATCACCGTCTCCTCCACGCGAAGACGCGGCGCGATCCTCGCTGAGAGCACTGCGACATCTGCCGCAAGACATACGGTGCTGTCGATTCCACGCCAGACTCGAATGACGTCGAGTCCCGCATCGACCCGTTCCAGCGAGGATGCGAGGCTCTTCCGCATACCCAGCGCTGAAACGAGCGCATATTTGCCCTGACGGCGGAATCGCTTGAGTCGTCGATCAACTGCAGCGGCGTGCGAGCTGCTCTTCTCGAACGGCAACGTCGGCGGCCATCCGCGCTGCGCGTTCGCGGCCACGTACTGATCGCGTCGCGATTCCTCAATCGTCCGAAGGAGCTTTCCTTGCCGAAGGAGCCCACGCCATCCCATGTCCACGCAGTTCGTCGGCTCGACGAGTGTGAGCGAGCGGCACGGAATCAGACCGGCGATCGCGGCACTGAACTGCGCGCCGAGGGACTCGCCCACCAGATGAAGCTCAGCTGGCAGACCTCCGAGCACATCGTCTATGGCAGACAACTGAAGGGAGGCGGCGGGGCGGTAGTCGCCGCCGATCTGCGCGAGCAGCACATCGGCACGAACCGAGGATGCGCCTGCACTGACCGGGTCCGCCTCGTCCAAGGTGATGCCCGGAGACTCCACTCCCACCACGGTGCGGTTCGTTCTCGCGGCAAGAATCTCCATGCGATCCAGGGCCAGTCGATCGATTCGATAGTCGTACGGCATCGGGAACACGATCGCAGATGTTCGTTCCGGCGCCTTCGGACTCGTCACCGACACGTTGAATCCATGGCGCGATGCAGGAATCCAGCGGGTTACGGTGCTGCGCGCCTCTATGCCGGGTCGCGGGTGGGGCAGGCTGCGGACTGTTCGCATGCCAGTAGTATTCTCCATGCGAGACCGCGCCACCCGTGGTTTCGCCGCGAACAAGGCAGCCGAAGGGCGGGGATTTTGATCGACGACGAAGCGGTCGGCGGGACGGATGCGTTCGACGACCGGAACAAGAACTCCATTCAGTTCTGGCAGCGTGAGGCGCACTACTACCAGGTTCGCGCCGGCGGCCAGGGAGCGGCGGCAATCAGGCTCGTCTCGCTCGCGGGACTTGTCGTCGGCGCCGCCGCCGCTCTCGCCTCGAGGGGGCAGAGCACACCTTTCCTGTGGGGAATGCTCATCGTTCCCGTCGTCATACTGCTCATCTTTGCGGTCATCGTCCGGCACTTTCACGAGATGAACATCTTGCGGGCATACTTCGCTTACGCCGAGCTGCAACTGGGCAAGCTCACGTCGAGCAACCCCTTGTATGAGGCCTGGATTCCCTGGGATGCCTACGTGGAAAAGCTGCCCCGCCATGCTCCCCTGATCGTTCCTTCGGAGTCGGGCCAAAGACGACCGCAACAGCTGATCGTCGGTGCGCACCACGATGCGCCCGTTCTCATCACCATTGTCTGGGCGGTGTCGGTTCTTCTGATCGGGGTCGTTGGGGTCGTAGCCCTCCCCTTGTGGATTCTCACGCAGCTGGGTGCTCCCCTGGAAGTGATCCTGTTGGTTGCGGGTTCCGCCGCGCTTCTCTTGTTCGCCGCAGTTCTCGCAATGGTTCGGGAGAATCCACGCCACGCGCGTCAGATGCGCGATGTTCTGGCATCAAGAGAGCTTCAGGATCACCTGAATGCGGACGGACCTGTTGGAGACGCAGACAGCGCCTAGGGCGTTCACGCATTTGGTCGGTGAGGAACCGCGGGAAGCAGGAATCCATACAGCCATGGGAAGCCTGCGACCCGACACGTTCTCCATGAGGGTGGGCAGGAGCGCAAGCAGGACGTTCGAGTGTCAGCTGACGTCGGGCCGGTTCCGGCTCCACGCGTACTCGGTCTCCGGGCGCCCGCGCGTTCCGTAGCGCGCGGCTTTGGCGACGACTCCCTCCGCGACGAGGTGTTCGAGGTAGCGCCGCGTGGCGACGCGCGACATTCCCAGGGCGTCTGCGGCCTCGGTCGCCGACAGCGGGCCGGTCGAACGCAGAATCGTGGCGACACGGTCGAGGGTGCCGCCGGACAGCCCTTTCGGGAGCGCGATTCTGCCGGTGGTCCGCCCGAGCAGGGCGTCGATCTCCGCCTGGGTCGCCTCCCCGTCGGTCGTACGGGCCTGATCGCGATGCTCGCGGTACGCGGTGAGGCGTTCGGCGAACACCGCGAACGGGAAGGGCTTGACCAGGTACTGGAACACCCCGAGCGCGGCCATCTGCCGCACGGTCTCCGCGTCGCGCACGGCGGTGATGGCGATCACATCGATCGCGGCGGAACGAGCGCGGAGCGTGCGCAGCACATCCAGACCCGTGCCGTCCGGCATCGTGATGTCCAGGAGCACGAGATCGAACGCGCGCTCGGGCGGCTGATCGAGCACCGCGGCGAGGGCCGCACGGGCTCCGGTGCACTCGCCGCCGACGACGAAACCCTCCAGGCGCTCCACGTAGGTGCGGTGCAGTTCGAGCGTCAGGGCGTCGTCGTCGACGATCAGCGTACGGATCACGACCTTCTCCTGCCTGCGGCGGGGAGCGTGACGCGGAAGGTCGTCGGATCGTCGAGGATCTCCACGGTGCCCCCGGCATCCGTCACGACCGAGCGGACGAGAGCGAGTCCGACGCCGCGCCCCTGGGCGTCGGCGAGCTTCGTGGAGAAGCCGTGCTCGAAGATCCTCTCCCTGATCTCGGTCGGCACTCCTGCGCCGCTGTCGGCGACGTCGAGCACGATCCCACCGGCGTCGGACGTGCTCAGCGACACCTCGACCCATCGGTCTTCCGCCGCGGAGGCCGCGTCCATCGCGTTGTCGATGAGGTTGCCGAGCACGGACACGCTGTCCACCGTCGACAGCGGCGACCGCGGGGCCTCCGGTTCGATGTGCACCCGCCAGTCGATGCCGCGCTCCTTCGCCTGCGAGGCCTTGCCGAGCAGGAGTGCGCCCACCGCCGGATCCCCGTGGCGGCGCGCCGTGACCTGGTCGACCAGCGACTGACTCTGCCGGGAGGTCTCGGTGAGGATGTCGATCGCCTCGCCGGTGCGCCCCAGCTCCAGCAGCGCGACAGCGGTGTGCATCCGGTTTCCATGCTCGTGCGTCTGCGCCCGCAGCGCCTCGCCCAGGGTGCGGATCGACTCGTACGATGACACGGCGTCGCGGACCGTGCCCGGCGGCAGGTCACCGGCGATGCGCCGGGTGAAGCGCCGAGCGGCCCAGGCTCCGAGCGCGCCGATCGCCACGAGCAGAAGCGTGATCGCCAGCGAGAGGGGGAGTCGTCGCACGAGCGTCACGGAGATCGTCTCTGTCGTCACCCCCGCGGAGACCCAGCCCCTCAGCACGCCGTCGGCGTCGATCACGGGGACGATCGTCCGGACCGAAGGGCCGAGCGTGCCGGTGAAGGTCTCGGTGAGCGGGGCGGGCTGCTCGGGGATCGTGCCGAGATAGCGTCCGCCGATCTGCGACAGGTCGGGATGGGTGATGCGGATGCCGTCGGTCGTCATGATCGTGACGAAGTCCAGCCCGGCGGAATCGATGACGGAGAGCGCGTACGGCTCGAGGGCGGCGGTCGCCGCGTCCGCATCGTCGTCTCGGAGGGCGCTCGACACCGCACCGGATGCGGCGATCGCCGCCGCGGTGGCCCCGGTCACGCGCTCGGCCTCCGCCTGCACGGCGCGCTGCGTCTCCGCCACGAGGAACCCGGCGACGAGGATTCCGATCACCGCCGCGGCTGAGATGAGGACGAGGAAGACGCGGGTGGCGGCGCTGAGCGTGCGGCGCTGCGTCATCGGCATCCTCCGGTCTTCGTCGGCCTGGTCGTGACCAATACGACCACAAATGGCGCCCGTCTGTGAAGTCGGCGACGGTGATGTCACGCCCCGCGACGACGCGGGGAGACGCATGACACGACGACGTTCATGACCGAGGAGGACACATGGCCATCACGACCGGATTCACACTGCCGGGATTCCACTGGCGACGCGGAAAGCAGGCCTGGGACCGGCACACCTGGCTGTACGTGTCGGTGATCATCGCCGTCGTTCTCGGCGCGGTGGTCGGGCTCGTCTGGCCGGAGTTCGCACAGGCGCTGGAGCCCATCGGGAAGGGTTTCGTCTCGCTGATCAAGATGATGATCGCCCCCATCATCTTCTGCACGATCGTGATCGGCATCGGCTCGATCGCGAAGGCGGCCACCGTCGGCAAGATCGGCGGGCTCGCGCTCGGCTACTTCCTGGTGATGTCGACGTTCGCCCTGGCCATCGGCCTCGTCGTCGGCAACATCATCCACCCCGGCGAGGGCCTGAACATGGCGGGGGCGACCTATGACGCCACCACGACCGAGGCGAAGACCACTCAGGAGTTCGTGCTCGGCATCATCCCGCCCACCTTCTTCGCGGCGTTCACGGGGGAGAGCGTGCTCCAGGTGCTGTTCATCGCTCTCCTGGTCGGGTTCGCGCTGCAGGGGCTCGGCGAGCGCGGTGCCGGCATCATGGACGCCGTCAAGCAGCTGCAGAAGCTGGTGTTCCGCATCCTCGGGATGATCCTGTGGCTCGCCCCGCTCGGCGCCTTCGGCGCCATCGCCGCCGTCGTCGGCAAGACGGGGATCGCGGCGATCTGGAGCCTCGGCGTGCTGATGGTGGCGTTCTACATCACGTGCATCGTGTTCATCGTCGTCGTGCTCGGTGCTCTGCTGTGGGCCGTGACGAGGGTCAACATCTTCAGCCTGATGAAGTACCTGGCTCGGGAGTACCTGCTGATCGTCGGCACCTCGTCCTCGGAGTCGGCGCTGCCCCGCCTCATCGCCAAGATGGAGCACGTCGGCGTCTCCAAGCCGGTCGTCGGCATCACCGTCCCCACCGGCTACTCGTTCAACCTCGACGGCACGGCGATCTACCTGACGATGGCGTCGCTGTTCATCGCCACGGGTATGGGGCAGCCGATGTCGATCGGCGAGCAGATCGGCCTGCTGGTGTTCATGATCATCGCGAGCAAGGGGGCTGCGGGCGTCACCGGAGCCGGCCTCGCGACTCTCGCCGGAGGACTGCAGGCCTACCGTCCCGACCTCGTCGACGGCGTGGGCGTGATCGTCGGGATCGACCGGTTCATGTCGGAGGGACGCGCGCTGACGAACTTCACGGGCAACGCGGTCGCGACGCTCCTCATCGGCACCTGGACCCGCCAGATCGATCGCGATCGTGTGCGGCAGGTGCTCGGCGGCGAGCTGCCGTTCGATGAGTCGGTGCTCGACGGAGTGGACGCTCACGGAGATGCTCCCGCACCTCAGGCCGCCGATCTGACCGAGCTCAACGATGCCGCCGTGGCCGAGATGTCGGCGAAGGAGGAGAGGGCGAGAGCACGCGCCTCCCAGGGCTGAGCGGGCGGTGAGGGATGCGGGAGCCGGTGGAAGCCGGTTCCCGCATCCGTGTGGTCAACCGCTCTTGCGTCGGAACTCGCGCCGCGTCTGCGGGGCGGGCGCGCCATGGACGGCGGAGTCGCCGTCGAGGTGGGCCTCGCCCTGCCGGTGGTGCGCGTTCTTCTTCTCGAGCGCTTCCTTGAACTTGCGCTTCATGTCCTCGGTCGAGGACGCGCCTTCTTCGGTGCTCATGTCCGCCAGCCTAGGGCACGCCCCCGCCGGTCGGCTGTTCACTTCCGCAGTCTGCGGGTCGACAGGTCGATCGCCGCGCCGAGCCCGACGGCGACGGCGATCGAGACGAGCACCGCCACCACGGGGCCGCCGGGGATGAGCGTGGCCACGATCGCCCCGACCGAGGCCTGATAGGCGGCCCACCCCAGTGCGGCGAGGAAGACGAGGGCCAGGTAGCGGGGAGGGTGGATGCGCGAGGCCCCTGCCACGAGATTGATCGCGAGTCGGGCGAAGGGCACGAACCTCGCCGTGAAGAGCACCGTGGCCGTTCCCGTGTCGAGCCGGCGCCGCGCCCACGCGAGAGCCTGCTGCACCCTGGCGGTGCGCATCCACCGCCAGCGCTCCGTGCCGACCGTGCGCCCGATCAGATAGCAGGCGGCGTCTCCGGCCGCGGCGGCGATCCCCGCGCAGCCGATCACCGCCCAGAGGGGAGGGGTACCGGACGACGCGGAGATCGCACCGAGCGCGGTGACGGCGATCTCCCCGGGGATCACCACGAAGAAGGCGTCGCCCAGGACGAGGAGGCTCATCACGGCGAGGGCCCACGGGGTGGAGAGCAGATC
This sequence comes from Microbacterium sp. NPDC057944, assembly GCF_042887445.1. Lineage (NCBI taxonomy): Bacteria > Bacillati > Actinomycetota > Actinomycetes > Micrococcales > Microbacteriaceae > Microbacterium > Microbacterium sp. NPDC057944. Next base: position 781,755 of record NZ_JBHVPJ010000002.1, on the reverse strand, counting down.
GAGCGGCACGGCTCCAGAGTGCGCGGCTCAGGTGAACGGCAACCAACGGCGGGATAGCCGGTGACGGGCGCTCCAGCATCCGGTGAACATCTGGTGCCCGGAGCTGTTTCGGGCGCCGAGGCCCTCGAGACGACGGCATCCTGAGCGTGTGAGAGTCGCGATCGTGACAGAGTCCTTCCTTCCGCACATGAACGGTGTCACCGGATCCGTGCTGCAGATCCTGAGGCACCTCGAGCGCACGGGCCATGAGGCGCACGTGATCGCACCGGATGCCGTCGGCATCCCCGACACCGTGCACGGAGCGATCGTCGAGCCGATCCCCAGCCTCCCGCTGCCCGGCTATCGCAACGTCAGAGTGGGCACGTCCCCGGCGCACCGCGTCGCGGCATCCCTGCGCCGGTTCCAGCCGGACGTCGTGCATCTGGCCTCGCCGTTCGCCCTGGGGTGGCGCGGAGTGCTCGCGGCCGAGCGTCTGGGCATCGCCTCGGTCGCCGCCTACCAGACCGATGTCGCCGCGTACACGGAGCGCTACCGGATCGCCGCCACCACCGGCATCGCCCAGACGCACATCGCGCGGCTGCACCGCAGGGCCACGCTCACGCTCGCGCCATCGGCGGATTCAGCCCACCAGCTCGCGACGCTCGGCGTCGACAGGGTGCGGCGCTGGGGGAGAGGGGTGGATGCCGAGCGTTTCCAGCCGCTGCGACGCGACCCTGCCCTGCGGGGGTCCTGGGGTGCGGAGACCGTGATCGGCTACGTGGGCAGGCTCGCCCCGGAGAAGCAGGTCGAGGACCTCGTCGCGCTGCGCGGGATCCCCGGCACCCGACTGGTGATCGTCGGCGACGGTCCGAGCAGACAGCGGCTGCAGTCTCTGCTCCCCGAGGCGCTGTTCCTCGGCCATCTCGACGGCGATGCGCTCGCCGCGGCGCTGGCCTCGTTCGACGTCTTCGTGCACCCGGGGGAGAGCGAGACGTTCGGACAGACCCTTCAGGAGGCCCACGCGAGCGGCGTCCCCGTCGTCGCCACGGGGCGCGGCGGCCCCCTCGACCTCGTGCGCATGGGCATCGACGGATGGCTCTACCGACCCGGCGACCTCGACGATCTGCGGATGCGCGTGGCCGATCTCGCCGGCGACGTCCGCAAGCGCAGAGCCTTCGGGGAAGCGGGGCACGAGGCCGTGCAGGGGCGCAGCTGGGCCGGCGTATGCGACCAGCTGCTCTCGCACTTCGACGACGCGATGCTCCTGGGGGCGGTGGACCGTGGTCTACGCGCTCGCCGCGTGGTCAGGCCGGAGCGGGCGACGCCGGCCCCGCAGACGCGCTGGCGGCGCTACGTCGCCCTCGGCGACTCCCTGACCGAGGGGCTGTGCGATCCGGCGCCCGACGGCGCGCTGCGGGGCTGGGCGGATCGCCTCGCACTGCTGCTCGCGGCCCGCGGTGGACTGCACTACGCGAACCTCGCGATCCGTTCGAAGCGGGTGTCGGACGTGTGCGGCCCCCAGCTGGAGCGAGCGCTGCAGCTCCGCCCAGACCTCGTGTCGATCCTCGTCGGGGCGAACGACCTGGTGAAGCCGAACGTCGACGTCCCGGCCCTGGCACGACGGGTCGAGGACGCGGTGGAGCGCCTCAGAGCGTGCGGCGCGGACGTGGTGCTCGTCACCCCCTTCCTCCCCGGACGCCGCGCGGCGGCGATCTACACGCGACGGTTCGCCGCCTTCGCGACCGCGCTGAGCGGAGTCGCCGCGCGCACGGGTGCGATCCTCATCGACACCGATCTGCATCCGTCGCTGCGAGACCGGCCCAACTGGGGCGAGGACCTCGTGCACCTCAGCAGCAGAGGGCACCGGTTCCTCGCGTACCGAGCCGGTGAGGTGCTCGGCGTGCCGCACGCGGAGGCGCTCGGAACGCTCGACGCCGCCCTGCACGAGCACGAGCCGATCGGTGCAGGAGTCTGGTGGCGCCGCCACGCGCTGCCCTGGGTCTGGCGTCGGCTGCACGGCCGCGCCGCGGGAGACGGCAGGTCGGCGAAGCACGACGACTACGTGTACCTCGGACGCTCGTCCGTGCAGAGCGCGGTGGAGGTGCGCTGACCACTGCCCCGCGGCACGTGCTCGCGGGGCAGTGGTCTCGCTAGCGGCGGCCCATGCCGTGGTATGTCCACCCGGCGGCGCGCCATGCGGCCGAGTCGAGGCAGTTGCGACCGTCGATGACGATGCGCTTCGAGACCAGTGCGCCGGCGTGTTCAGGAGTGAGATCGCGGCGGTACTCGTCCCATTCGGTCACGATGACGACCGCATCGGCGTCTCGAAGGGCCTCGTCCCTCTCTCGCGTGTAGGAGAGCTGCGGATGCACGGAGGCGGCGTTCTCGGTCGCGGCGGGGTCGGTGACGATCACGTCCGCGCCGAGACCCCGCAGGCGCACGGCGACGTCCAGCGCAGGGGAGTCGCGGATGTCGTCGCTGAACGGCTTGAAGGCCGCTCCGAGCACGGCGATGCGGGCGCCGAACACGAGCCCGCCCAGGGCATCGACCACGAGCCGGACGGCGCGTTCGCGTCGCCGCAGATTGATCGCGTCCACCTCGTGCAGGAAGCCCACGGCCTCGCGGCGGCCCAGCTCCTCCGCGCGTGCGGCGAAGGCCCTGATGTCCTTGGGCAGGCAGCCTCCGCCGAACCCGATGCCCGAGCCGAGGTAGCGTCGCCCGATCCGCGTGTCGTGGCCGAGCGCGTCGGCGAGAAGCGCCACATCCGCGCCGGCGGCCTCCGCGATCTCCGCCATCGCGTTGATGAAGGAGATCTTCGTGGCGAGGAACGCGTTGGCGGCTCCCTTGACCAGCTCGGCGGTGGCGAGATCCGTCACGAGGAACGGCGTCCCGGCATCCACGGCGGGGCGGTACACCTCCCGGAGCCGATCGGCGGCGCTCTCCCCGTCTGCGCCGTCCGGCACTCCCGCCACGATGCGGTCGGGCGAGATGGTGTCGTGCACGGCCCATCCCTCGCGCAGGAACTCCGGATTCCACACCACGGTGGCCCCGGTCTCCGCGACCTTCGCGGCGAGGCGGGTCGCGGTGCCGACGGGGACGGTGGACTTGCCGGCGAGCACGTCCCCGGCTCGGAGGTGCGGGAGGAGCGAGTCGACCGCGGCATCCACGAACCTCAGGTCGGCGGCCTGCCCACCAGCGACCTGCGGGGTGCCGACGGCGAGGAAGTGCACGGCGGAGCCTGCGGCATCCGCCATCCGCGCGCTGAAGCGCAGGCGCCCTGACGCGAGTCCCTCCTGCAGCAGCTCGGTCAGCTGCGGTTCGAAGAAGGGGACGACGCCGTCGGAGAGAGAGGAGATCTTCCGCTCGTCGACGTCGATGCCGATGACGTCGTGTCCGATCGAGGCCATCGCCGCGGCGTGCACGGCACCGAGGTACCCGCAGCCGATCACTGACATGCGCATGGGTACAGACCAGCGGATGCCGGCCACGCCGCGGCGTCCGCCGCCTGAACGGTCGATGACCGGGGAGTGTCCGATCCGCGATGCCCCCGGCGCCACGTCGGAATCCGCCCCTCGCTGGTAGGGTGGGGGAGTTGACGTGTGTCAACCCCACAACTTCATATCGACTCATGGAGCGATCGGCGGAGAAGCTGGTCCCCTGTGGTGGGTTCCTCGGCGATCGTCGGGTGGCTTTCTACTGGTGGCCAGCGCAGGCGACATTCGCGGGAGTGCCCGCGCGCCCGAACCCTGCCCTTCCGCTCCTTCATGAACACGCTCGCGCGTCATACGGATTCGCGAGTCTAAACAAAGAAGGAGAGACCTCTTGGAAGGTCCTGAAATCACCGCCACCGAGGCCGTTCTCGACAACGGCCGCTTCGGCACCCGCACCATCCGCTTCGAGACCGGCCGCCTCGCGCAGCAGGCTCAGGGCGCAGTCGCCGCGTACCTCGACGGCGAGACCATGCTCCTCTCGGCCACCAGCGCAGGCAAGCACCCGCGCGAGGGCTTCGACTTCTTCCCGCTGACGGTCGACGTCGAGGAGCGCTCCTACGCCGCCGGCAAGATCCCCGGCTCGTTCTTCCGTCGCGAGGGCCGCCCCTCCACCGAGGCGATCCTGGTCTGCCGTCTGATCGACCGCCCGCTGCGTCCGTCGTTCGTCGACGGCCTGCGCAACGAGGTCCAGATCGTCATCACCGTCCTGTCGATCGCTCCCGGCGAGTTCTACGACGCTCTGGCGATCAACGCGGCCTCCGCGTCGACCCAGATCTCGGGTCTGCCGTTCTCCGGCCCCGTCGCCGGTGTGCGCCTCGCGTTCATCCCGGGTCACGGCGAGCACGCCGACCAGTGGGTCGCGTTCCCGACCGCCGAGCAGGTGTCCGAGGCCGTGTTCGACCTGATCGTCGCCGGTCGTGTCGTCACCAAGTCCGATGGCACGGAAGACGTCGCCATCATGATGGTCGAGGCTGAGGCCACCGAGGGCAGCTGGAACCTCATCAAGGCCGGCGCCACCAAGCCGAACGAGGAGATCGTGGCCCAGGGCCTCGAGGCCTCGAAGCCGTTCATCGCGCAGCTCGTCAAGGCTCAGGCCGAGCTCGCCGCCACGGCGTCGAAGGAGCCGGGCGTGTACCCGGTCTTCCCCCCGTACGCCGACGAGGTCCTCGACTTCGTCTCCGAGCGCGCGTTCGCCGAGCTCACCGACGTGTACCAGATCGCTGACAAGGTCGAGCGCCAGAACGCCGACGACGCGATCAAGGACCGCGTCAAGGCCGAGCTCGCCGCAGCGGTCGAGGCGGGCATGCTGCCCGAGTCGGCACTGGGTGAGTTCTCCGCCGCCTACAAGTCGGTCACGAAGAAGATCGTCCGCGGTCGCATCCTGACCGAGAGCGTCCGCATCGACGGTCGCGGCCTGGCGGACATCCGTCCGCTCGACGCCGAGGTGCAGGTCATCCCGCGCGTCCACGGCTCCGCGATCTTCCAGCGCGGTGAGACCCAGATCCTGGGCGTCACCACGCTGAACATGCTCAAGATGGAGCAGCAGATCGACTCGCTGTCGCCCACCACGAGCAAGCGCTACATGCACCACTACAACTTCCCGCCCTACTCGACCGGTGAGACCGGCCGCGTGGGTTCGCCGAAGCGTCGCGAGATCGGGCACGGCTTCCTCGCCGAGCGCGCCCTCGTGCCGGTGCTGCCGAGCCGCGAGGAGTTCCCCTACGCGATCCGTCAGGTCTCCGAGGCGCTGAGCTCCAACGGCTCCACGTCGATGGGCTCCGTCTGCGCGTCGACCCTGTCGCTGCTGAACGCGGGTGTGCCGCTGCGCGCCCCCGTCGCCGGCATCGCGATGGGCCTCGTGTCCGACGAGGTCGACGGTGAGACCCGCTACGCGGCGCTCACCGACATCCTCGGCGCCGAGGACGCCCTGGGCGACATGGACTTCAAGGTCGCCGGAACCAGCGAGTTCGTCACGGCGATCCAGCTCGACACGAAGCTCGACGGCATCCCGTCGTCGGTGCTGGCGGGCGCGCTGACCCAGGCGCGCGACGCGCGCCTGACGATCCTCAACGTCCTCAACGCCGCGATCGACGCGCCCGACGAGATGGCGCCCACCGCGCCCCGCGTCATCAGCGTGCAGATCCCCGTCGACAAGATCGGCGAGCTGATCGGCCCGAAGGGCAAGACGATCAACGCGATCCAGGACGAGACCGGCGCGCAGATCTCCATCGAGGAGGACGGCACCGTCTACATCGGCGCGACCGACGGCCCCTCGGCCGAGGCCGCCCGCGCCCAGGTCAACGCGATCGCCAACCCCACCAACCCGGAGGTCGGCGAGCAGTTCCTCGGCACCGTCGTGAAGATCGCCACGTTCGGCGCCTTCATCTCGCTGCTCCCGGGCAAGGACGGCCTGCTGCACGTCACCGAGGTGCGCAAGCTCGCCGGTGGCAAGCGCGTCGAGAACGTCGATGACGTCCTCTCGGTCGGCCAGAAGATCCTCGTGAAGATCACGAAGATCGACGACCGCGGCAAGCTCTCGCTCGAGCCCGTGCTCGACGACGCTCCGGCAGCCGACGCGGCTCCTGCGGAGGACGCCGCCGCCGAGTAAGCATCGATGCTCGCACGGAACCCGGCTCCTCCCTCGCGGAGGGGCCGGGTTCCGTCGTATTCGATGTGACCAAAACGTTACGGGAAGTTTCCGCGGCGTTCGCCGGAATGGACGGCCCGTTCCCAGATGTCGCTTACCCTCGAAGTACGCACCGGGGGGTGCACACACAAGCAGTGACGCAGGTCGGAACGCACCGATCGACGCGGGGGTGAAAGTATGCGGTTGTTCAGCGTAGGCGCAGGGGCGCCGGTCGAGCGTGCACAGCACGAGACCGCTGAGCACCCGTCCGCGCCCATTCCGATCGTCGGCCCAGGCGTCGGCGAGAACATTCGCGTCGCGCTCGGCGAGACGGGCTTCGAGACGTTCCCCCTCATGCTCGGAGCCGCCGAGTTCGGCTGGAATGTCGATCTCGAGACCAGCCACGGCATCCTCGACCGCTACATCGAGTTCGGCGGCAACGCGATCCACACCGCCGACGGGTTCTCCGGCGGCCGCAGCGAGCACATCATCGGCCAGTGGCTGCGTTCTCGCGGGCTCCGCGACCGCACCCTGCTGAGCGTCCGCATCGGCGCTCACGCCGACAACCCGGGTCTCGGTTCGGTGAACCTGGTGCGCGCCGTGGAGGGTTCGCTCACGCGACTCGGCGTCGAGCGCATCGACGTGCTGTACCTCGACGCCACGCTCGACGTCACGACCAACCTCGAAGACACGCTCGCCACGGTGGAGTGGCTCGTCGAGGCCGGGAAGATCGGCTCGGTCGGCGCCTTCGGCTTCTCGCCGGAGCGCCTCGTCGAAGCGCGCATCCTCGCCTCCGCAGGCTATCCGCGCATCGAGGTCATCGATGCGCCGTACAACCTCGTCCGCCGTCAGCCGTTCGAGGGCGACCTGCGTCTGGTTGCCGGCGCGCAGAACCTGGCGGTCACGCCATCGCACGCGCTGGAGCACGGCTTCCTGTCCGGTCGCCACCGCAGCAAGGCGCTCGCATCCCAGGGGGTTCGGGGCGAGCAGCTGAGGAGCCACCTCAACCGTCGGGGCATCAAGATCCTGCGGGCGCTCGACCAGGTCGCGACCGAGCTGTCGGTGCCCGTCGCCGCCGTCTCGATCGCCTGGCTGCTCGCTCAGCGCACCATCGCGGCGCCGATCGTGAACACCTTCGCGACCGATCACGTCGACGAGCTCATGCAGGGCGCAGGGGTCACGCTGTCCCGCGCGCAGGTCGCCGACCTCACTCGCGCGGGCAACTGAGCGTCGTCACGCGACCGTCACATACCTGGCATATGGTGGAGTGAAGCCCGGCAGATGCTGGCGATGAAGCGAGCGAGTTGTGACGCACTACATATATCTGGTCAGACACGGTGAACATCAGGATGCCGAGCACGGCCTCGCCGACGGACCCCTCTCGCCCAGGGGGCAGCGTCAGGCGGAGCTGATCGCCGACCGCCTCTCCGGGCTCCCTCTCGACGCGGTGTGGCATTCGCCGCTGCTGCGGGCGAACGAGACGGCGCGTGCGGTCGCCGAGCGCCTCCCGTCCGTCGATCCCGAGCCGACGGCGCTGCTCTTCGACTGCGTACCCACCGGCATGACGGAGGAGACGCCTGCGGCGTTCGAGCCCTTCTTCGGCTCGGTCACCGAGGCGGAGATCGAGGCGGGCGGTGCGCAGATGGCCGACGCGGTCAACGAGTTCCTCGTGCGCAAGACCGGTGACGTGCACGAGGTGCTCATCACGCACAACTTCGTGATCTCCTGGTTCGTCCGGGAGGTGCTGGGCGCGCCCGAGTGGCGCTGGATGACCCTCAATCAGGCTCACTGCGGGCTCACCGTGATCGCTCAGAAGCAGGGGCGTCCCTGGACGCTCCTCGCGCACAACGACACCGGGCACCTCCCGGTGGAGCTCCGCACGGGCATCCCCGACGGCATGCCCGTCTGAGCAGGACGAGCGCTCAGCCCTCGACGATGCGAAGCGCGATCAGGCGGATTTCCTCGTCGTGTGAGCGCACAGATCTTCGGAGAACGGTGCCAGCGAGATCGAGGTCATCATCGATCTCCGCAAGGCGATTCAGGTGCTCCGAGGTGCTTTCGTGGTGGAACCTCTGGTGCGCCCAACGAGTCAGCTCCCGCGAAGTGATCGCACCGCGCAGAAGCTCCCGGCAGATGAATCGACTCGCCAGGATCTCGTCGCCCTCGTCCAATGCGGCGTGGAGCTCGAGCTCGTCGACGACCTGTTCGATCAGACGGTCGATCTCGAAGGCGTTCTCGTCCGAAGTAAGGCCCGCGAGCTGGGCCACTGCCAGACCGTCCGCACCTTCCAAGAGGGCATCGGTTGCGGCATCCGCAAGTCGCTGACGACCGTCCCGAGCATCGATTCGCCACCAGGCGATAGCCTCGACGAGCGACAGATGCGCGCGTCCGGGGCCGACTGCATCCTCCGGCTTCTCTGCGTCGTCGATGCCGCTCGGAGGAGCGACGGATTCGGCGCGAGCCGCATGGAGATCCTCAACGTCCAGCCATTCGAAGTCGTAGCGGCCACTGCGACCGGAGTCACGACTGATCACGTCGAGGAATCCGGACTTCATCTCGGTGACGGCGGTGAACGGGGGGTAGTCTTCGGTTTCGGGCTCGCGACTGCCGTCCGCCCAGACCACGGTGTACCAGATCCACCACTGACGACGGAACGGCGAGGAAGGCGACCAGAACCAGCTGCGCGTGGTGAAGACGTGGCCGCAGTTCACTCCGTCGCGTGTGAGCACGCCGACGCCGTCATCGAACGGATCGAGCGACGGGTCCGCATGCGGAGGCCGGATCAGGGGCACTCTCACAACCTATCCGACGTCGAGGCCTTCGCCCCCCCTCGCGCGCATCCGCCGTTCTCACCGAAATAGACTGGACCCATGACCCAGCACGTTGCACTCGTCGGCGGAACCGGAAAGCTCGGGAAGATCATCCACGCGGTGATCGACGAGCTCGACGGGATCGAGGTGAGCCGCGTGCTGACGTCGTCGAGCGACCTCTCGGAGATGGACGGCGCCGATCTCGTCATCGACGCGACGACGCCCCAGATCAGCATCGACGTCGTGCGCGCAGCGGTCGAACGCGGCATCAACGTGCTCGTCGCCACCTCCGGCTGGTCGGCGGAGCGCATCGCTCTCGTCCGTCCGCTCGTCGAGGCCGCGGGGACGGGAGCCGTGTTCATCCCGAACTTCTCGCTGGGGTCGGTGCTGGGCTCGGCTCTCGCCGCGGCGGCCGCCCCGTTCTTCGGCTCGGCCGAGATCATCGAGGCTCACCACGCCTCGAAGATCGATTCCCCCAGCGGCACCGCCGTGCGCACGGCGGAGCTGATCGCCGCTGCGCGTGCGGAGCAGGGGCCGGTGAGTGCCCCGCACGCCGACCAGCGCGCCCGCGGCCAGCAGGTCGGCAGCGTGCCGATCCACTCGCTGCGGCGCCCCGGGGTCATCGCGAAGCAGGAGGTCATCCTCTCCGGACCGGGGGAGTCGCTGACGTTCACGCACGACACCGTCGACTCCGCTCTCGCCTACGCCCCCGGCATCCGCCTGGCCGTGCCGCATGCGTTGACCGCGACCGGCGTGGTCGTGGGGCTGGAGAACATGATCGACATCGGCATCCGATCATGATGTCGCGTATCGGCGTCGCCGTGATGGGCGCCTGCCTGGCGCTGTATCTCGTCGTCGTGGGGCAGCGCGCCATCGTCATGCTGATGACGGGCGAGCCCATCGCCATCGCGATCGGCGTCGCGCTCCTGGTGATGCCGCTGATCGGCGCGTGGGCGCTCTATCGCGAGACGCGCTTCGGGTTCGCCGCTGATCGGCTGGGTCGTGCGCTCGACGCCGAGGGCGGGATGCCGGAGGCGGAGGGCGAGGTCAGCGCGAGCGGACGTCTGCCCCGCGAGGACGTGGAGCCGATGATCGCGAAGTACACCGCGGCCGCTGAGGAGGCGCCGGACGACTGGCGTGCACGCTATCGGCTCGGTGTGGTGCAGGATGCCGCCGGGCGCCGCAAGGACGCCCGGGCCAGCATCCGCGAGGCGATCCGCCTCGAACGCGCCTGATCAGGCGAGCGTCGCCTCGAGGGTGATCTCGATGCCTGCGAGCGCCTGAGAGACCGGGCAGCCGACCTTGGCGCCCTCGGCGATCTCCTGGAACTGCTCGGGGGTGAGCCCCGGCACGGAGGCGTTCACGTTGAGGTGGCTGCCGGTGATGCCGGTGCCGGGCTTGAAGGTGACCGACGCGCTCGTGTTCACGCGCTCCGGCGGGGTGCCGTTCTCGGCGAGGGCGTGCGAGAGCGCCATGCTGAAGCAGGACGCATGGGCGGCCGCGATGAGCTCCTCCGGCGTGGTGGTGGTGTCGCTGCCTTCGCTGCGGGCCTTCCAGTCGATCGGGAAGGTTCCCAGGTTCGACGACGAGAACGCGACGGTGCCCGAGCCTTCCATGAGCGATCCGGTCCAGGTGCTGGTGGCTTCGCTGGTGACGGGCATGGTGACCTCCGGTTCTCGCACTGCCCGAGCGGCAGCGTCGCGTCCCGGCCAGCCTACCTACCGGGGCGACCCTGCGGAACAGCGCGCTCAGGCGGGGGAGGCGGCCCTGCCGATGAGTCCCGCGCGCTGGAGCAGCAGATAGAGCTGGCAGCCCAGGCAGAGCCCGAACGCGGCATTCAGGAAGGCGGCGATGAAGGCGGCGGCCGTCGCGATGGGGAGGGCCCACGGCACGCCGAGCAGGTGGAGCACGAGTCCGATCGTGACCACAAAGAGGCCCACTCCCTGAGCGAATCGCGGAGGGCGCGGGTCCTCGAGTTCGGTCGGGGGAGCGAGGCGGGGGCGCACAGCCCTGCGGAAGAGAACGCCCCAGGGGGCGGTCGACGGAGACACGACGCTCCACAGGAAGAGCAGGGCGATCACGAGCGTGAGCAGGAACGCAGGGTCGAGCACGCGCTGCACGAGAGACGCCGATGAGAGCGCCCACCCGTCCGAGGGGAAGGTCGCGTCCGCCAGCGGCTGATACGCGAACCAGCCGAAGGTCGCGGTGGTCGCCCGTGCGGTGGAGAGCCCGATGAGTCCGAGGAACGTGGCCGCGAGCAGCAGCACGGTCGTGATCGTCGCGGCGAAGCGGGGGCCGCGGGGGTCGATGCCGGCGGGAGTGGACATGGGGGACTCCAGACTGCGCCTCAGACGGCGGCGAGGGCTTCGGTGAGGGCGTGCCGGTGCGGTACGCCGTTGAATCGTGCGCGGACGGCTCCCGAGCCGTCGACGAGGAACGTCGTCGGCGTCTGCAGCACCCGGTAGCGGGTGGACAGGTCGGGGCGATGGGTCAGGTCGACCTCGATGTGAGCGAGCCCGTCGTCCTGCGTGGCGATCGTGCTGAGCATCCGCCTGACCTGCGGGCACCGAGCGCACATCTCCGTGCTGAACTGCACGAGCGTGGCCTTGGCGCCCAGCTCTGCGGCGGCATCCGCGGGGTCGAATCGCAGATGTCCGCCCCCTCTCCGGCGCCCGTCGAGCACGCGCAGGACCACTCCGACGAGCACGGCGACCACGAGGAGGACTCCCGCGATCGCGAGGGCGAGCAGTGGCGACATGCGAAGAGCGTACGTCCGTCCCGCCCCTGAGCGGGTCGATGTTTCGGAGTAAGACGCCCGAGCTCGTTCCGCGTGGGGACGGTAGTCTGGCTGTCATGAGCGAAGCCGTCCTGACGCCGTACGAAGACCTGCTCCGCGACGTGCTGGAGACCGGCACGCACAAGTCGGATCGCACCGGAACCGGCACCACGAGCGTGTTCGGACGGCAGATCCGCTTCGACCTCGCGAAGGGCTTCCCGCTCATCACCACGAAGCGCGTGCACTTCAAGTCCATCGCCTACGAACTGCTCTGGTTCCTGCGCGGCGACTCGAACGTGCGATGGCTGCAGGAGAACGGCGTCACCATCTGGGACGAATGGGCGGATGCCGAGGGCGACCTCGGTCCTGTCTACGGAGTGCAGTGGCGCTCGTGGCCGACGCCGGACGGCGAGAGCATCGACCAGCTGTCCGAGGTGATCGAGCAGATCAGGGCCACCCCTGACTCGCGTCGGCTCATCGTGTCGGCCTGGAATCCCGCCGACATCCCCGACATGGCGCTGGCTCCGTGCCACGCCCTGTTCCAGTTCTACGTCGCCGACGGCAAGCTGTCGTGCCAGCTGTATCAGCGCAGCGCCGATCTCTTCCTCGGCGTCCCGTTCAACATCGCCTCCTATGCGCTCCTCACGCTGATGGTCGCGCAGCAGGTCGGCCTGGAGCTCGGCGACTTCGTCTGGACCGGTGGCGACTGCCACATCTACGACAACCACGTCGAGCAGGTGCGCGAGCAGCTCTCGCGCGAGGCGTACCCCTATCCCACACTCCGCTTCGCGCGGACGCCCGAGTCGATCCTCGATTACCGATACGAGGACTTCGTCATCGAGGGCTACCAGCACCACGCCCCGATCCGTGCGGCGGTGGCCGTATGACGTGGGTGGGCCTGATCTGGGCGGAGGCGCACGGAGGCGTCATCGGCGCCGACGGGGGGATGCCGTGGCATGTTCCCGAGGACCTCGCGCACTTCAAGGACGTGACGCTCGGTGCGCCCGTCGTGATGGGCCGCAAGACCTGGGATTCACTGCCGGAGCGGTTCCGTCCGCTTCCCGGGCGCGAGAACATCGTCATCACGCGACAGCAGGACTGGGCGGGGGAGGGTGCGCGGCGCGCAGCCACCGTCGCCGAGGCGGTCCGCGGGCAGGAGCGGGTATGGGTCATCGGCGGCGCCGAGATCTTCCGCCAGGTGTCGGCGGATGCCGACCGTCTCGAGGTGACGGAGCTCGACGTCGACGTCGCGGGCGACGCCTACGCCCCGTCGAAGGCGGGATGGCGTCTCGTCGACGAGGGGGAGTGGCAGACCTCCCGCACCGGCATCCGCTACCGCTTCCTCGGATACGAGCGCTGAGATGCCCACCGCACTGATCACCGGAGCCAGCGCCGGCCTGGGCGCCGAGTTCGCCCGTCAGCTGGCCCGTCGCCGCGCCGACCTGATCCTGGTCGCGCGTTCCGGCGACGCCCTCGAGGAGCTCGCGACCGAGCTGCGAGGAACGTACGGTGTCGCCGTCGAGGTGCTCCCCGCCGACCTCGCCGTCGAGGGGGACGTCGAGCGGGTGGCCGCCCGGCTGCTCGACACCGCGGACCCCGTCGATCTGCTCGTCAACAACGCCGGCTTCGGCCTTCCGCTGCAGTTCGCCGACAACGACATCGCCGACGAGGTGCGCCATCTCCGCGTGCACGTCGAGGCCTCCATGCGCCTCATGCACGCCGCTCTGCAGACGATGCGCGGTCGCGGCGGCAGGATCATCAACGTCGCCTCGGTCGCCGGCTTCATCTCCCGTTCCACCTACTCGGCGTGCAAGAGCTGGCTGATCGGCTTCAGCCGCTGGGCGAACGCGGAGTACGCACGCGACGGAGTGACCGTGACGGCCCTGTGCCCGGGATTCGTTCACACGACCTTCCACGAGCGCATGGGGCTCGAACAGGGGCACGAGGGCGTGCCGAGCATCCTGTGGCTGCAGGCTCCCGATGTCGTGCGCGCTGGTCTGCGCGACGCGGCGCGCGGCAGGGCGGTCTCGATCCCGTCCCTGCGCTATAAGGCCGTCGTCGCTCTGACGCGCATCCTCCCGCGTGGGCTCACCTCGGGTGTCGCGCGCCGAGGACGGGTCTGAGGAAGGGGATCAGCGGAAGCGTCCGAGGCGGATCCCGGCGTACGCGATCGCGGCGACCGTCTCGCCGTCGGTGATGCGTCCGTCCGCGATCATCGCCAGCACCTCCGTGAACGGAACCCGTGTGACGGCGGCGATGCCCTCCTCGGCCTGACTATGCTTCGGGTCTTCGGCCGCACGTCGGAGGCCGCGGGCGAGGAACACGTGCTCCGGCGCATCCGCGATGCCGTTCAGGGCGTTCATGGTGCCGATCGCGGTCCACTCCGACGCTTCGAGCCCCGTCTCCTCGAGGAGCTCCCGGCGTGCGGCGACCAGCGGATCCTCCCCGTCGCTGCCGCCCGCGGGGACCTCGATCGATGTGCCGGTGGTGTACCGGTCGAGCGTGACCAGGCAGATGCGGTCCTCGTCGTCGACGGCCACCACGAACACGGCGGGATTCCTCATCGTCACCACGCCGTAGATGCCGTCGCCCGCAGGACCCGTGACCCGGTCCTCCCTGACCGAGATCCAGCTGTTCGCGTAGACCGTCGTCGATTCGTGCGTCTCCCAGACCATGGGACGAGCCTAGGTGCCCGGTCTGCCTAGGATCGACTCATGGGCTGGTTCGGGAGGAAGCGCGATCCCCAGGACGCGAACGAGATGCTGCGGCGGTACAACGACGCGGAGGCCGCCCGTCTGGCCAGGCTGGCGAACGGCACGTCAGCGGATGCCGCACGGCCGTCGTTCTCCGCAGCGGGATCCGTGGCGGAGTTCGCGGTGGAGGACGTCTTCACCATCACCGGCCGCGGACAGGTCGCCACCGGCACGGTCTCGTCAGGCGTGCTCCGCGTCGGCGACGCCGTGACCGTGCACCGCGGCGCGTCCGAGGTCGCGGTCTCGGAGATCACCGGCATCGAGATGTTCCGCAAGAAGGCGAACGAGGCGACCGTGGGGACGATGGCAGGGCTCCTGCTCCGAGGGAAGCTCGACATCGCCCGGGGCGACGTCATCCGGGCTCGTTCGTCAGCGTGAGCGGCATCCGAACCGATACGCTGGAGGCATGACGCACTCGGGCAACCCCTTCGGACAGGTTCTCGTCGCGCTCGTCACTCCGATGACGGCCGACGGTGAAGTCGACTGGCCCGCCGTCGAGAAGCACATGGATGACGTCATCACCGCGGGTGCTGACGGCATCGTCGTGACGGGAACGACCGGCGAGACCTCCACTCTGACCGACCCTGAGAAGCTCAAGCTCGTCGAGGTCGGCAAGTCCGTGTCGGCGGGACGCGCGAAGATCATCACCGGCGGCGGGTCCAACGAGACCGCGCACGCGATCGAGCTGTACAAGGCCAGCGAGAAGGCCGGCGCCGACGGCATCATGATCGTCACGCCGTACTACAACAAGCCGACCCAGGCGGGCATCCTCACGCACTTCCGGCTCGTCGCCGACGCCACCGACCTGCCGGTGATCCTCTACGACATCCCCGGCCGCACCGGCGTGCCCATCAAGTACGAGACGATCCTGCGCCTCGCGAAGCACCCCAACATCCTCGCCGTGAAAGACGCCAAGGGCGACTTCTCCGAGGTCAGCCGGGTGCTCAACCAGACCGACCTGATGTACTTCTCTGGCGATGACGCGAACGTG
This sequence comes from Microbacterium sp. NPDC057944, assembly GCF_042887445.1. Classification (NCBI taxonomy): domain Bacteria; kingdom Bacillati; phylum Actinomycetota; class Actinomycetes; order Micrococcales; family Microbacteriaceae; genus Microbacterium; species Microbacterium sp. NPDC057944. The sequence goes on along the minus strand of NZ_JBHVPJ010000002.1, from coordinate 766,329 downwards.
CTCCCGCACCTCGCGATCGGCGCGACGGGCCTCATCGGCGTCACCGCGAACATCACCGCCACCCCGTACCGCACCATCGTCGACGCGGTGAACCGCGGCGACCTCGCCACGGCGACCGCAGAGCACAAGCGCCTCGAGCCGCTCGTGCGCGCCGCGATGACGCATGTGCCCGGCACGGTGGCGGCGAAGTACATCCTGCACGGACTCGGCCGCATCTCGAGCCCGCGCGTCCGTCTGCCCCTGGTCGGTCCGGAGGAGTGGGAGGCCGCCCTCATCGAGGACGAGCTCGCTCTCGTCACTGACGTGCCGGGCGCAGACTTCTCGAACTTCCGCCCCGACCGCAACGCGGCTGCGGGCGGCGCCCTGCCCAAGGTGCACGGCACGACGCGCTGACCCGCGTCGCCATGAACGAACGGACGCGCACAGTGTCCGACTGAGGAGACAGCATGTCCATCCCCATCGCAGATCCTGCCGCACTCGACGAGGGGACCCTGCGCGTCACGCCGCTCGGCGGCCTCGGCGAGATCGGTCGCAACATGACCATCTTCGAGTTCGACGGCAAGATCCTGATCGTCGACTGCGGTGTGCTCTTCCCCGAGGAGCACCAGCCGGGCGTCGACCTGATCCTTCCCGACTTCGAGCCGATCAGGCACCGCCTCGATGACATCGTCGGCGTCGTGCTGACGCACGGCCACGAGGACCACATCGGCGCCGTCCCCTATCTGCTGCGCATGAAGAGCGACATCCCGCTGATCGGCTCCGGGCTGACCCTCGCCCTCGTCGAGGCGAAGCTCAAGGAGCACCGGATCAAGGCATTCACCCTGACGGTGAAGGAGGGGCAGCAGGAGAAGGTCGGCCCCTTCGACCTCGAGTTCGTCGCGGTGAACCACTCGATCCCCGATGCCCTCGCCGTCGTGATCCGCACGCCCGCGGGCATGGTGCTCGCCACCGGCGACTTCAAGATGGACCAGCTCCCGCTCGACGGACGCATCACGGATCTCCGTGCGTTCTCGCGCCTGGGTGAAGAGGGCGTCGACCTCTTCCTGGTGGACTCGACGAACGCCGACGTGCCGGGGTTCACCCCGACCGAGCGGTCGATCGGCCCCGTGCTCGATCAGGTGATCGGCAAGGCTCCTCGTCGCGTGATCGTCGCGAGCTTCTCCAGCCACGTGCACCGCGTGCAGCAGGTCATCGACGCCGCGCACGCGCACGGGCGCCGTGTCGCGTTCCTCGGACGCTCGATGGTGCGCAACATGACCATCGCCGAGCAGCTGGGCTACCTCAAGGTGCCCAACAACGTGCTCATCGACTTCAAGAAGGCGCGCGACCTTCCCGACGAGCAGATCGTGTACATGTCGACCGGTTCTCAGGGCGAGCCGATGGCCGTGCTCAGCCGCATGGCAAACATGGACCACGCGATCGAGGTCAGCGAGGGCGACACCGTCATCCTCGCCTCCAGCCTCATCCCCGGCAACGAGAACGCGGTGTACCGCGTGATCGACGGCCTCACCAAGCTCGGCGCGAACGTGGTCCACAAGGCGAACGCCCGCGTGCACGTGTCAGGCCACGCCGCGGCCGGAGAGCTGCTGTACTGCTACAACATCCTCAAGCCGAAGAACGTGCTCCCCGTGCACGGCGAGTACCGCCACCTGATCGCGAACGCCAAGCTCGCGCAGGACACCGGGATCGCCGAGGAGCGCACGATCATCGCCTCGAACGGCACGGTGATCGACCTCAAGGACGGTGACGCCAAGGTCGTCGGACAGCTCGACCTCGGATTCGTGTACGTCGACGGCTCGACCGTCGGAGAGATCACGGACGCCGACCTGAAGGACCGTCGGATCCTCGGCGAGGAGGGCTTCGTCTCGGTCATCGTGGTGGTGGATGCCGGAACCGGTCGCATCATCTCCGGCCCCGAGATCCACGCGCGCGGCATCGCCGAGGACGACTCCGTGTTCGACGACGTCGTGCCGAAGATCGTCGCGGCGCTCAAGGAGGCCTCGGGCAACGGCGTGCGCGACACGCACGCGCTGTCGCAGGTCGTGCGACGCACGATCGGGCGCTGGGTCAACCAGAAGCTCCGTCGCCGTCCGATGATCGTCCCGCTCGTCATCGAGGCGTGAGGGCGGGCTCCGACTCACAGGAGCGCGTCATCCGGTTGTAACGGGACCGGCCTAGGCTCTGGTCATGCCAGAGGACTTCACGATCCGCGCCGCCGTCCAGAGCGACGGCAGCTTCCTCGGCGATATGGTCGTCGAAGCGGCGAACTGGCGGGGGCGCTCACCTCGTGCTCGGCATGAGATCCTCACCTCCGTCGAGCATCGCCGGTACATCGCCGGGTGGATGAGGCCCGCGGATGCCGGATTCGTCGCGGTCGACTCCGACGATCGACCGATCGGGGCGGCCTGGTATCGGATGCTGCCGCCGAGCGATCCGGGTCTGGGCTTCGTCGAGACGGCTGTTCCCGAGCTGATCATCGGCGTGCAGCCGATCTGGCGGGCTCACGGCGCGGGGCGAGCCCTGCTGCGACGGCTTCTGAGTCGCGCACGCGAGCAGGGGCACCGACGGCTCAGCCTGAGCGTGGAGCGCGACAACTTCGCGCGCACTCTCTACCGGTCGGAGGGCTTCGTGGTCACGCACGCTCTGCCCGATCGCGACACCATGGTGCATCGCCTGTCCTGAGCGCCCGGATCACCGGAATGCCGCGTCATTACGCGGCTTTGTCGGTTGCTGGCCGTAACGTGAGTCCCATGGCCAGGAGCACCACGAAGTCCGAGCGCGCATCGGAGAGCGCGCCGTCGCGCCCGAAGCGGCAGGCCACTCCGAAGCGGCAAGCCGCGCCGCGCGCCCAGGCCGCGCCGAAGAAGTACATCGACGAGGCCGAGAAGCCTCCCGTCCTCGTGCGCGCCTGGAACGGTATCGCCCACGGCGTCGGCGGCATGTTCCGCGCCTTCGGCCCAGAAACGCTGGAGAAGGACGACCGGCGCGACGGATTCCCGTTCCTCCTGGTTCTGCTCGCCATCGCCGGAGCCGTGAACGAGTGGTTCTTCATCGGCAACGAGGTCGCGGGCAACATCAGCGCCTACTCGGTCGGACTCCTCGTCGGGCGCGTCGCCTTCGTGATGCCCGTGCTGCTGCTCCTGCTCGCCGGATGGCTCTTCCGGCACCCCTCGTCGGTGCATGACAACGGGCGCATCGGCATCGGCTTCGGCCTCTTCGCCATCACGATGGCCGGTTTCTGCCACATCGCCGGCGGCATGCCGCAGCCCAGGGAGGGCATGGTCTCCCTGAGCGCTGCGGGCGGTCTGTTCGGCTGGATGGTCGGTCAGCCGCTGAGCTACCTGACCACGATCCCCGCCTACATCGTCCTCGCGCTGCTCGCGGGCCTCAGCATCCTCATCCTCACGAAGACGCCGCCGAACCGCATCGGGCAGCGCCTCGGCGACCTGTACGCCTGGATGTTCGACGCGGAGCGCGCCGAGAAGCCGGCGAAGGATGCCGCGGCGATCGACGAGGCCGACAAGGTCGACGACCCCGATGTCCTGCCGTGGTGGCGCCGCAACAAGACCGGTCGCGAGGAGGATCCCGATGAGGGATCGCTCGACTCCGACGACATCACGGCGCTGCTCACCACGACCGACGCGACACCCGCCTACGACCAGGCGATCACCGTCGCCGACCCCTACGACGCCGCCACCGAGGTGCTGTCCGATGTGCGCTCCGTGACCGACGCGCTGGCGGAGCAGCAGACGACCGCGCTCCTCGACGACTCCGACACGGGCGAGATGCCCGAGCTCCCCGGCCTCGACGGCTTCGGCACCGAAGGCCCGGGGGAGGGCGGCCCGCAGGCGCCGCTCGCTCCGTACATCCTTCCGTCTCCCGGCGTGCTCGCCGAGGGCCCGCCCTCTGTGGCGCGCTCCGAGGCCAACGACCGGATCGTCGAGCAGATCACGAGCGTCCTGTCGCAGTTCAACGTCGACGCCAAGGTCACCGGTTTCTCGCGCGGTCCGACGGTCACGCAGTACGAGGTCGAAGTCGGCCACGGTGTCAAGGTCGAGAAGATCCTCCAGCTGAGCAACAACTTCGCCTACGCCGTGGCGTCGAACGACGTGCGCATCCTCTCGCCGATCCCCGGCAAGAGCGCGATCGGCATCGAGATCCCCAACACCGACCGCGAGACGGTGGCGCTCGGCGACGTCCTGCGATCGCAGGCGGCCCTGAAGAACACTCATCCGCTCACGATCGGCGTCGGAAAGGACGTCGGCGGCAACTTCGTCACGGCGAACCTCGCGAAGATGCCTCACCTCCTCGTGGCCGGTTCCACCGGCTCGGGTAAGTCGAGCTTCGTGAACTCGATGATCACCAGCCTTCTCATGCGCGCGCGCCCCTCCGACGTGCGCATGGTGCTGATCGACCCGAAGCGTGTCGAGCTCACCAGCTACGCCGGCGTGCCGCATCTCATCACGCCCATCATCACGAACCCCAAGAAGGCAGCCGAGGCGCTGCAGTGGGTCGTGAAGGAGATGGACATGCGGTACGACGACCTCGCGTCGTTCGGCTTCCGCCACATCGACGACTTCAACCGGGCCGTGCGCGCGGGGGAGGTCGAGGTGCCCGTCGGCAGCGAGCGGGTGCTCAAGCCGTACCCGTACCTCCTCGTCGTCGTCGACGAGCTCGCCGATCTCATGATGGTCGCCCCGCGAGACGTCGAGGACTCGATCGTGCGCATCACGCAGCTCGCCCGCGCCTCCGGCATCCACCTGGTGCTCGCCACGCAGCGGCCGAGCGTCGACGTCGTGACCGGTCTGATCAAGGCCAACGTGCCGTCGCGCCTCGCCTTCGCCGTCACCAGCGTGACGGACAGCCGCGTCATCCTCGACAGCCCCGGCGCCGACAAGCTGATCGGCCAGGGCGACGCCCTGTTCTCGCCGATGGGTTCGTCGAAGCCGTTCCGTCTGCAGGGCGCCTGGGTCGATGAGAAGGAGATCGACGCCGTCGTCAAACACGTCACCCGTCAGGCGCGCCCGGAGTACCGCTCCGATGTGCAGGAGGCGATGGACCCGGCCAAGAAGAAGGACGTCGACGAGGACATCGGCGACGATCTCGAGCTGCTGCTCGCCGCTGCGGAGCTCATCGTGTCCTCTCAGTTCGGATCCACCTCGATGCTCCAGCGCAAGCTCCGCGTCGGCTTCGCCAAGGCGGGACGCCTGATGGATCTCCTCGAATCGCGCGAGATCGTCGGCCCGTCCGAAGGGTCGAAGGCCCGCGACGTGCTGGCCACCGCAGAGCAGCTTCCGCAGGTGCTCGCGAAGCTCAGGGGAGTCGACGCGCCCGCAGCCTCCTCGGCCTCGGCTGCGCCGGCGGCTCCGGTCGCGCAGGCGCCTGCGGTGCCGGCGCACTCCTACGACCCGATCGAGGCGCAGTTCGAAGGACTGCCGGTCGTCGAAGCAGAGGGCGATGAAGACGCCTGGGGCCTGACGGGGCGCGACTGATGTCCATTCCCCGGCAGCTGCCCAATGCGATCACGATCGCCCGCATCCCGCTCGCCGTCGTCTTCTTCGTGCTTCTTCTGCTCGGTGGCACGTATGGGGATGGCGACATCGTTCTGCGCTGGGTCGCGGCGGCGCTGTTCATCGTCGCGATCTCGACGGACTGGGTAGACGGCTACCTCGCTCGCCGGTACGACATCGTCAGCGACTTCGGCAAGCTGTGGGACCCGATCGCCGACAAGCTCCTCACGGGGGCGGGGTTCATCGGACTCGCGATCCTCGGCGAGGTGAACTGGTGGCTGGTCGCGATCATCCTCGTGCGCGAGTGGGGCATCACCGTCCACCGCCTGATGATCGTGAACGAGCACGTGGTCGCCGCGGCCTGGATGGGGAAGATCAAGACGGCTGTGCAGGGCGTCGCCCTGTCGTGGGCGCTGCTCCCGTTGCACGTGCTGATCGGACGAGAGCCGTGGACGCTCGTGACCGCTGTTCTCATGGTCATCGTCCTCGTGCTCACTGTCGCCAGCGGCATCGACTACATCGTCGCCCAGGTCCGTGGAGCCCGGCGAGCGTCGTGAGCGCAGCCTCCGACGCCCTGGCCGCGCTCGACGCGCGAGGGTGGACCCTCGGCGTCGCGGAGTCTCTCACCGGTGGCGCCCTCTGCTCGGCGCTGGTCGGCGTCCCCGGCGCGTCCGCCGTACTGCTCGGCGGGGTCGTCGCCTACGCGACGCCGGTCAAGCACACCCTCCTGGGCGTCGACGCAGACCTGCTCGACACGCACGGTGCTGTGCATCCGGAGGTCGCGGCGCAGATGGCGCGGGGCGTCAGGAGCGCAGTGGCCATCGGAGGACGCTCGGCCGATGTCGGAGTGTCGACGACGGGCATCGCCGGTCCGGACTCGCCGGACGGGCAGCCGGTGGGAACGGTGCACATCGGCGTGGCGACCCCCGTCGTGGAGGTGAGCCGCGCGTTCGTGTTCACGGGCGATCGCGCTGCGATCAGAGCCCAGACTGTCGACGCTGCGCTTGCGATCCTGCGAGAGCTCGTCGGGGAATAGAAATCCCCAGGGCAAAGTTGACATGAGTGTGCTCACATTCAAACCACAGGGTGAAAGAGTAGATTCTGTGCATGCCAGTGGTATTAGACTGGCGATCTCGTCGGAGGAGACTCCGGCGGACCGAACGGGGAGGAGGTTCCGATGATTCTTGTCAGGCAGGAAATCGGCGATGTGCTGAGGGACTTCCGTCTGCAGAAGGGGCGCACCCTCCGGCAGGTCGCAAGCAAGGCGTCTGTGGCGCTGGGCTATCTCAGTGAGGTCGAGCGAGGGCAGAAGGAGGCCTCGAGCGAGATCCTCGCTTCGGTCGCCGATGCGCTCGACGTCCCCATCTCGATCATCATGCGCGAAGTCGGAGATCGCATCTCCGTGCTCGAGGGTCTCCAGGTGTTCCCGGACGTCGTTCCCGACGATCTGGTCGCGTCGATCGAGCCGCAGCTCTCGCTGCGCTGATCGGTCCCCCGCATCTCCATGCGCCGTAGCGAGTTCCTCCGTGCGGTCGATGCGGAGTTCCAGGGCAGAGCCCTCTCTCTGGTGAACGACCTCGTCCTGTCTCAGCTCGCGGGCCGTACGGCGCTCGAAGCGCTGGATGCCGGTGTTCCTCCTCGCGACATCTGGCTCGCGCTGTGCGATGAGACCGACGTCCCGTTGGCGCGTCGGCACGGTGCCGGGCGTCTGGAACCGCGGAGGCGCTGAACAGATCATGAGTGTTCGAGTGCTCCGCATTCCGACACGCCGAGCGCACAAGGTGCTCGAATATCTGTTCGAGGCCGCGTAGTCTTCTGCACAAGTGGTTCAGGAACCGTGTTCTGCACAGTTCGTGGGCGTTCCGACTCGATGTCGGAGGCCCCCCGTACGGTGAAGACATGGCCACGGAGCCATACGTCTTGTCGGAGAGTTCGCCCAGCCTGGGGGAGCCGCGACAGCCTACAGACGGCAACACGCGAGCAGAAGGAACACATCATGCCATCACCCGCAGACCGCGAGAAGTCCCTCGAGACAGCACTCGCTCAGATCGACCGCCAGTTCGGAAAGGGCTCGGTCATGCGGCTGGGGAGCGACGAGCGCGCCCCCGTCGCCGTCATCCCGACCGGTTCCATTGCTCTCGACGTCGCGCTCGGCGTCGGTGGTCTGCCGCGTGGCCGCATCGTCGAGATCTATGGCCCTGAGTCCTCGGGTAAGACGACCCTGACCCTCCACGCGATCGCCAATGCGCAGCGGGCGGGAGGCATCGCAGCGTTCATCGACGCCGAGCACGCGCTCGACCCCGACTACGCGGCGAAGCTCGGTGTCGACATCGACGCTCTTCTCGTCTCGCAGCCCGATACGGGTGAGCAGGCGCTCGAGATCGCCGACATGCTCGTCCGTTCCGGTGCCATCGACCTCATCGTCATCGACTCCGTGGCGGCGCTCGTGCCTCGCGCGGAGATCGAGGGCGAGATGGGCGACTCGCACGTGGGTCTCCAGGCCCGACTCATGTCTCAGGCGCTGCGAAAGCTCACGGGTGGCCTGAACCAGACCAACACGACGATGATCTTCATCAACCAGCTGCGCGAGAAGATCGGAGTCTTCTTCGGATCTCCGGAGACCACCGCCGGTGGAAAGGCGCTCAAGTTCTATGCGTCGGTCCGCCTAGACATCCGTCGTATCGAGACGCTGAAGGACGGCACGGATGCCGTGGGAAACCGTACGCGCGTCAAGGTCGTCAAGAACAAGATGGCTCCGCCGTTCAAGCAGGCGGAGTTCGACATCCTCTACGGCATCGGCATCTCCCGCGAGGGCAGCCTGATCGACTTCGGCGTGGAGCACGGCATCGTGAAGAAGTCCGGTTCCTGGTACACCTACGACGGTGACCAGCTCGGCCAGGGCAAGGAGAACGCGCGGTCGTTCCTCCTCAAGAACCCTGACATCGCGCTGGCCATCGAGACCCAGATCAAGCAGAAGCTCGGCATCGGTGTGCAGGCCGAGGCGGCCCCGACCGACGAGCTCGCCGAGCGTCGCCCGGCGTGATCGTGCTGCGGTATCGGCCCGAGGTCGTGTGCCGCCCTGCTCAAAGATCGGAGTGACCCATGGACGAATCTGAGCGGATTGCGCCGGTGATCCCGCTGTTCGGCGGCCCTGCGGCAGCGAGCAGCGACAGATTCGGCGCGACGGTCGAACATGAGGCCGCTGCCGTGGATGCTCCTGAGCCCGGTGCGGTGGGGGAGAACGTCGAGGACGTCTTCTCTCACCGCACCGGTGACGATGCATGGCGGTCGACCTGGGATGCGTCGAGCGAGCGTACGGCGACGAGTCGCGTCGCCGACGCAGGCCGTCCCAGCGACCGTCATCCGGCACGAGGCGGTCTGGAGAGGTCCGCTCCGAGACTGCGTGCCCTGCAGTCTCCGGATGCGGTGGAGGAAGCCGGCGACGGCCTCGATCCGGCCGAGATCCGAGAGTCGGCGGAGGAGCTTCTCGTGCGCAAGCTGCGCGCGAGATCGCTTTCCATCTCGGAAGCGCAGATGGTGCTGAAGGGGTTCGAGGTGCAGGGGCAGCGGCTCGACGCGGCACAGATCGACGACGTGATCGACGACTTCTGCCGTCGCGGCTACCTCGACGATGCGGTGCTCGCCGCCCAGCTCGTCACCTCCGGAGTGGAGCGGAAGAAGCAGGGGAGGGTCGCCGTCTCACGGGCTCTCGCCCAGCGTGGCCTCCCTCGCGATGTGATCGATGCGGCGCTCGACGAGCTCCCCGACGACGACATCGAGCGGGCGCTCGAATTCGCTCGCACCAAGATGCGGTCGCTGGCGCGGCTCGATCCGGAGACCGCGAAGCGCCGACTCACCGGCCAACTCGCTCGTCGTGGCTATCCGGGAGGGGTGGTCTCGAACGTGGTTCGGACGGTCACCGCCGAGCAGTTCGGCGGTCGGCGGCCTTCTTCGGGCGTGCGCTTCGAGTAGTCGCGTTCGACGGCGTGCTCTTCGAGCATGATCCCAACGGGTTCCTGGTCGACGCTTCGGTGACGTTCGACGCGGTCAGGGGAACGAGGCATTCCTGAGCGCGAGAAGACGCCACTCGAACGTAGAATTGACCCATCATGACTATCCCGCGCAGTGAACCGACGATCATCGATGCCTCGTCGGCAGCAGTCGACAGCGACGGGCGGCAGCGCTCGTACGAAGTGCGCACCTTCGGGTGCCAGATGAATGTGCACGACTCCGAGCGGCTCTCGGGCTCGCTGGAGAGCGCCGGCTACGTCCGGGCGGCCGACGGCGCAGAGGCCGACGTCGTGATCATCAACACGTGCGCGGTCCGCGACAACGCGGCAGGCAAGCTCTACGGAACCCTCGGCCAGCTCGCTTCTGTCAAGCGCCGCAAGGACGGCATGCAGATCGCCGTCGGCGGATGCCTCGCCCAGATGGACAAGCAGGCCGTGCTCGACAAGGCGCCGTGGGTCGACGTGGTCTTCGGCACGCACAACATGGGCTCTCTCCCGGGGCTTCTGGAGCGGGCCCGTCACAACGGCGAGGCTGAGCTCGAGATCCTCGAGTCGCTCGAGGTGTTCCCCTCGACGCTCCCGACGAAGCGCGACTCGGCACACAGCGGCTGGGTGTCGATCTCGGTCGGCTGCAACAACACCTGCACCTTCTGCATCGTCCCGCACCTGCGGGGCAAGGAGAAGGACCGCCGGCCCGGCGACATCCTGAACGAGATCCGACTGCTCGTCGAGGACGGCGCTATCGAGGTCACGCTGCTCGGTCAGAACGTCAACTCCTACGGGGTCGAGTTCGGCGACCGGCAGGCGTTCGGCAAGCTGCTCCGCGCCGCAGGTGAGATCGAGGGGCTCGAGCGCATCCGCTTCACCAGTCCGCACCCCGCCGCATTCACCGATGACGTGATCGACGCCATGGCGGAGACTCCGAGCGTCATGCCGCAGCTGCACATGCCGCTCCAGTCGGGCAGCGACAGCATCCTCAAGGCGATGCGTCGCTCGTACCGCAGCGAGCGGTTCCTCGGCATCATCGAACGCGTACGGGAGCGCATTCCGCACGCGGCGATCACCACCGACATCATCGTGGGCTTCCCCGGCGAGACCGACGAGGACTTCGAAGACACCATGCGGGTCGTCGAGCAGTCCCGGTTCTCGGGGGCGTTCACATTCCAGTACTCGATCCGCGAGGGCACGCCTGCGGCGACCATGCCGGACCAGGTTCCCAAGGCCGTCGTCCAGGAGCGCTACGAACGGCTGATCGCCCTGCAGGAGCGCATCTCCCTCGAGGAGAACCAGAAGCAGGTCGGCCGAGAGGTCGAGGTGCTGGTCTCCGTCGGCGAAGGCAAGAAGGACGCCGAGACGCATCGGCTCACCGGTCGCGGCGAGGACAACCGTCTCGTGCATTTCGAAGTCACCCCCGGCTCCGAGCTCCCGCGTCCGGGCGACGTCGTCACCGTGTCCATCACGCACGCTGCTCCGTTCCACCTGCTCGCCGACGATCCTTCTGGACGGCCGCTGCGCATCCGGCGCACCCGCGGCGGAGACGCCTGGGACCGCTCGCAGGCCGAGTCGTGCGCGGTGCCTGCTCCGGAAGCTGACGGTGGGCCGCGCGCGGTCTCGCTGGGGCTGCCGACGCTGCGCGTGGGCGTGTGACGAGACCGCGTCTCTGGACGGTCGTCGGCGCGACCGGCACCGGGAAGAGCGACCTCGCTCTCGATCTCGCCGAGGAGCTCCGCGCACGCGGCAACCCCGCGGAGATCGTGAACGCCGACGCGATGCAGTTCTACCGCGGCATGGACATCGGCACCGCGAAGCTGTCCCCGGAGGAGCGCCGCGGGATCGCGCACCATCTGCTCGATGTGAGGGACGTCACCGAGGAGGCGGCGGTCGCGTGGTACCAGCCGCTCGCCCGCGCAGCGATCGGAGAGATCCACTCGCGCGGCGGTGATGCGATCCTCGTCGGAGGATCGGGCCTCTACGTGTCGAGCGTCGTCTTCGACTTCCGATTCCCGCCTCGCGATCCCGCGCTCAGAGCCCGATTGGAGAGCGAGCTGGAGTCACTCGGCGGCGCGGCGCTGATGGCGCGGCTGCGCGAAGCCGACCCCGAGACGGCAGCCCGTGTCGATCCGCACAACGGCCGCCGTATCGTCCGTGCCCTCGAAGTGCTGGAGCAGGGCGGCACCACACACGGCGCTGCGCTGCCGGAGGCCCCGGTCCTCTGGCATCCCGAGACCAGGCTCGTCGGGCTCCATGTCGACAGGCCCGCGCTCGTCGAGCGTCTCGACGCGCGCGTCGACCGCATGTGGGAGGCCGGTCTCGTCGACGAGGTCGCCGATCTGCGCGCTCGAGGCCTCGAGGGCGGGGTCACGGCGAGCAGGGCCATCGGCTACGCACAGGCACTCGGACAGCTCGACGGTCGGCTCACGCCGGCGGAAGCCATCGCCGAGACCCAGGCCCTGACTCGACGCTACGCCCGGAGGCAGGTGTCGTGGTTCAAGCGGTACCCGGGGATCGAGTGGCGCGAGCCGATGTCTGATGTCCGCGGCATGCTGGAGGCATGACCACCCACTACTACACGGCGTCCAGCCTCGACGGCTTCATCGCGACCGCCGACCATTCGCTGGAATGGCTCCTGAAGCAGGACATCGACATGGACGGGCCGATGGCCTATCCGGGCTTCGTCGAGACGATCGGGGCTCTCGCTATGGGGGCGTCGACCTACGAGTGGGTGATGCGCGCCGAAGAAGGCCGGTGGGGCTACGCGCAGCCGACGTGGGTGTTCAGTCATCGCGAGCTCGCGCTTCCCGAGACGGGTGACGTGCGCCTCACATCGTCCGACGTGCGGGACGTGCACGCCCAGATGATCGAGGCTGCCGACGGGAAGGACCTGTGGATCGTCGGCGGCGGCGGCCTGGCGGGTCAGTTCGCGGATGCCGGTCTCCTCGACGAGGTCTGGGTGCAGTATGCGCCGGTGACTCTGGGCTCCGGTGCCCCGCTTCTCCCGCGCGCACTCGACCTCGAGCTGATCGACGTCGCCCGCAACCGCAACTTCCTCTGCGGGCGGTACCGGGTGCTGAAGGGCGAGTGAGCGCGCGCAATAGTGTGGAGGCCATGACCTGGCATGTGAGACCCTTCCGACGCGACGACACCGACGGCGTCATCGCCCTCTGGGCGGAAGCGGGTCTCACGCGACCGTGGAACGACCCCAGGCTCGACATAGAGCGAAAGCTCTCGGTGCAGCCGGAGCTCTTCCTCGTCGTCGAGGATCCGTCGATGCCCGGTGTCCCTGTCGGCAGCGTGATGGCCGGTTACGACGGTCATCGAGGGTGGCTGTACTACCTCGCCACCGCGGTCTCTCATCGCGGTCGTGGAGTCGCTCGCGCCCTCGTCCACGACGCAGAGGCACGACTTCTCGACATGGGCTGCCCGAAGGTGCAGCTCATGGTGCGCGAGGGCAACGAGGGCGTCCTGGGGTTCTACGACAGCCTCGGGTACGAACGCTTCGCCGTCGCGAACACGGGCAAGCGGCTCATCGCCGACGCATAGCCGACCTCCCTAGACTGGGGACATGGTCGCATTCACCAAAGGGCACGGCACCGGCAACGACTTCGTCATCATCGCCGACCCCGATGGGGAACTCGACCTCACGAGCGAACAGGTCGCTGCTCTGTGCGATCGCCACTTCGGCATCGGCGGAGACGGCATCCTTCGGGTCGTACGGTCCTCCGCGATCCCTGACGGTGCTGCGGCGCTGGCGGAGGAGCCCGCCGCCGAATGGTTCATGGACTACCGCAACGCCGATGGTTCGATCGCGGAGATGTGCGGCAACGGCATCCGCGTGTTCGTGCACTATCTGGTGCGTTCGGGACTCGCCGCGATCGAACCGGGATCCACGCTGCCGATCGGCACGCGCGCCGGAGTACGGGATGTGACGCGCAGCGAGAGCGGATATCAGGTCGACCTCGGGCTCTGGAAGCTCTCCGGAGACGATCCCCTGGTCACCGCAGGCGGGCTCTCCGTGACCCGCCCCGGCCTCGGCATCGACGTCGGCAATCCTCACGTCGTCGTCGCGCTGGCATCGGACGCCGAGCTGGCCTCGCTCGAGCTGCACCGCACTCCCGAGCTCGACCCCGCGCTGCCGGCCGGAGCGAACGTGGAGTTCGTCGTCCCGGGTGAGCCGCTCGTCCGCGACGGCATCGGTCACGTGAAGATGCGGGTCTCGGAGCGCGGTGTGGGCGAGACGCTGAGCTGCGGGACAGGGGTGGCTGCCACGGCTCTCGCCGTGCGGTACTGGGCGGGGGAGAAGGCTCCGAACAACTGGCGTGTCGATGTGCCGGGCGGGACGCTCGGAGTGCGGATGTTCCCCGCGGAGGACGGCGAGCACGTCGCGCTGTCCGGTCCCGCGACGCTCGTGTTCCACGGCGAGGTCGATCTGGTCTGATGTCGGGCGCGGAGCCGATCGAGCTGGTCATCTTCGACTGCGACGGCGTGCTCGTCGACAGCGAGCGGTTGTCCGTGGAGATCGATCGGCGAGTTCTGACGGACCTCGGGTGGACGCTGACCACCGAGGAGATCGTGCATCGCTTCGTCGGGCGCTCTGCTACTCACTTCCGCGCCGACGTCGAAGCGCACCTCGGGCGCCCGTTGCCGGACGACTGGGAGGAGCCCTACCAGCAGTGGTATCTGGAGGTCTTCGAGAGCGACCTCACCGCGGTGGAGGGCGTCGAAGCGGCGATCGCCGCGATAGGCGGCGCCATGTGCGTGGCCTCGAGCGGTTCGCACGACAAGATCCGACGGAATCTGAGCTTGACGGGACTGCTGCCGACGTTCGACGGGCGGATCTTCAGCGCCGACGACGTGGATGAGGGGAAACCCGCGCCGGACCTCTTCCTGCACGCGGCGGCGCGCATGGGAGTCGAGCCATCTCGGTGCGTCGTCATCGAGGACAGCCGCTTCGGCGTGGCAGCAGCGCGTGCGGCCGGAATGCGATCGTTCGGCTACGTCGGCGGACTCACGCCGCCGTCTTGGCTGGACGGCGAGGGGACGACCGTCTTCGCGGACATGGCCGATCTTCCCGGCCTGCTCAGGACGGCCGCTCAGCGGTGACCGTCGCGGGGGTCACAGCCCCGTGAGTGCGATCGGCTCCGTGGGGGGCGTCCCGTGCTTGCGGACCTTGAGGATCCGATAGCCCTTGCCGGTCGCCGTGCGGAACACGCTGTACCCGGGATGGAAGGATGCGGCGATCCAGCGCTGCAGCGAGTCCGCCCCGAGATTGCGCTGCACGACGAGCCATGCATCGCTGCGCTCGTCCAGCCGGGGGATCCACCGTTCCAGAAGCCCGTGCAGCTCGTTCTTGCCGACCCGGATCGGAGGATTCGAGCGAATCGTGCGGAACGTCACGTCTTCGGGAACATCATCGGGCAATGATGCGTTGACATTGGTGAGCCCGAGCGCTGCGGCATTGCGCCGCACGAGGTCGAGGGCGCGTTCGTTCACGTCGACGGCCCACACGGTCGCGTGCGGAGCGGCCAACGCCATCGACAGCGTGATGGGACCCCAGCCGCTTCCGAGGTCGAGAAGATGGCCACCCGGCGGTACCGGGGGCATGTTGGCGAGGAGAACCGCAGTTCCGGCATCCAGCCGATCCGGGCTGAAGACGCCGCCGGCGGTGGTGACGTCGACCTCACGGCCTGCGAGCGACACACTGATCGTCCGCAGGTTCTCGGGGCTTGCCGGGGCCGCAGTGAAGTAATGGTCGGACCCCATACCGTGAGCGTACCGGACAGGGCGGGCTAAGGTTAAGACTCGCTACAAAACCCAGAGATCAGGAACGGATGACGGACACCACAACCCCCTCCACCGACGACGAAGCCGTCGACCGCGTTCTCGCGAACGCCGAGAAGCGCACGGAGGTGCGCGTGTTCGGTGCCGCACAGGCGCTGCAGGATGAATCGACCGCCGCGCACACCCGTTCGGACGGAGATCAGTGGGATCTCGAAGATCGTCATGCGCTGCGTCGTGTGGGCGGCCTCTCCACCGAGCTCGAAGATGTCACCGAGGTCGAGTACCGGCAGCTTCGACTCGAGAACGTCGTGCTCGTCGGGGTGTACCCGCAGGGAGCGCAGGAGGACGCCGAGAACTCCCTGCGTGAGCTCGCAGCACTCGCGGAGACGGCTGGAGCCGTCGTGCTCGACGGGGTTCTGCAGCGCAGGCCGCACCCGGATGCCGCCACGTACATCGGCCGCGGCAAGGCCCAGGAGCTCAAGGGCATCGTCGCCGCGACCGGCGCGGACACCGTCATCGCAGACACCGAGCTCGCACCGAGCCAGCGTCGTGCCCTGGAGGACGTCGTCAAGGTGAAGGTCATCGACCGCACCACGGTCATTCTCGACATCTTCAGCCAGCACGCGAAGAGCCGTGAGGGCAAGGCCCAGGTCGAGCTCGCTCAGCTCGAGTATCTCCTTCCTCGTCTGCGCGGCTGGGGCGAGTCCATGAGTCGTCAGGCCGGTGGACAGGTCGGCGCCGGCGGCGCGGGTATGGGCTCGCGCGGCCCCGGTGAGACGAAGATCGAACTCGATCGCCGCCGCATCCGCACGAAGATGGCGTTGCTGCGCCGTCAGATCCGTGACTTCGGACCCGCCCGGGAGGCGAAGCGAGCCGAACGCAAGCGCAACACCATCCCGTCCGTGGCGATCGCGGGCTACACGAACGCGGGCAAGTCCAGTCTCCTGAATGCGCTCACCAGCGCCGGGGTGCTCGTCGAGAACGCACTGTTCGCGACGCTCGACGCGACCGTGCGACGCTCGGAGACCTCCGACGGTCGCGTGTACACGCTCACCGACACCGTGGGCTTCGTGCGCAACCTGCCGCACCAGCTCGTCGAGGCCTTCCGTTCGACGCTCGAAGAGGTGGGCGACGCCGATGTCGTTCTGCACGTGGTCGATGGTTCGCACCCCGACCCGGCAGGACAGCTCCAGACCGTCCGCGATGTGATGGGCGACGTCGGCGTGCGGGACATGCCGGAGATCGTCGTCTTCAACAAGGCTGACCTGATCAGCGAGGACGACCGACTCGTGCTCCGCGGCCTGGAGCCGCGCGCGCACTTCGTGTCGTCGCGTTCCGGCGAGGGCATCGAGGAGTTGCGCGCCGCCATCGAGGAGGCGCTGCCCCAGCCGGCGATCGAGGTGCACGCCGTCATCCCGTACGACAGGGGAGACCTCGTCGCTGCGATCCACGAGACCGGGATGCTGCTCGCCGTCGAGCACCGCGAGGCGGGAACCGCCGTGCGCGCACGGGTGTCGGAGCGGCTCGCGGCAGATCTCGCGCCGTTCGCCGACGGAGACTGAACGGACTAGCCCGATATCAGGCCGATGCACGGCCCGATCACGATGAGCCATGCGGCCGCCGAGACGATCAGCATCCCGACCCCGATGCCTCGTGACCGCGGGGAGAACAGCAGCCCGATTCCGATCAGGACCGGGAGCCCGAAGATCACGAAGTACGCGGCGGTGCCCGCAAAACTGAGCGCTGAGATCACACTGAGGAACAGCACGAAGGCGACGATGTACGACAGGCATCCGATCCCGGTGCCGATGCCGACCTTCGCGCCGTTTCCCAGCCCGCGTCCCTGTTGAGGGTGGTGCGGGTAGGCGTACGGATCATAGGGAGGCTGGGCAGGCTGACCGGCTGTTCCCGGCTGCGGCAGAGGACCCGAGTACGGCGGCGGGCCGGGGTACGGCGCCGGCGTTCCCGAGTACGGTTGCGCGGAGCCGGGATAGGGCGGTGCCGACGGGGGTGCCGGCGGCACGACGGGCTCGGGTGGGACGGCGGGGCCGGGCGGCACGACGGGCCCGGGCGGCACGACGGGCTCGGGTGGGACGACGGGCTCGGGTGGGACGACCGGCCCGGGTGGCACGACCGGCTCCGGCGGAACGATCGGATCAGCGTCTTCGGGAAGGCCGTCAGGCGGGTTGATGCTCATTCTGGATCCTCCGATCGGCAGGGGTGAATGCGCCCTTTCGCGACAGCCAGGCAAGCCTGATGGCGAGCAGCGGCAGGGTCAGGAGCAGGAACAGTTGCGGACGGGTGAAGACGAGCCAGGCGACTTCGTTGCCGCGGACGAACTCGACGAGGAAGCGGAAGACCGCATACGCGGCGATGTACAGCGTCAGCGTCTCCCCGCTGCGGATGCCGAGATGACGCAGCCAGAACCAGAGCACGGCGAAGGCGGCGGCGTGGAACACGATCTCGTAGACGAAGCTCGGATGCAGCCCCACCCCGGCCGGCGCGCCCACTCGCGCCGCCTGCTCGGGTGTCAGGACGATGCCCCAGTCTCCGCCGGTGGGCGTTCCGGGCTTCTCGGTGAACAGGCACCCGAAGCGGCCGATGGCGAGTGCGAGCGCGACGGCAGGGGCGAACAGATCACCGCTGCGTTCGCGGTAGCCGACGATCCGCTTCGTCACGTGCACTCCGGCCCACGCGCCGACCAGCGCCGACAGGATCGAGGCGTTGCCCGACAGGAACTGCTCACCCAGGCTGAGATTCTTCGACGGGTCGAGATGTTGTGCCCAGGTGCCCAGCCGCGCGAAGATCGCGGCGCCGACCAGCGCGCCGAGCACGAGATAGGGGATCCGTGGATCCTTCGCGCCCCGCCGGCGCGCTTCGATCCAGAAGACGACGCCGCCGGCGAGCATCCCGATCCCCTCGAAGAACCCGTGGGTCTCGATGGGCGGGCCGAAGCCGAACAGGTCGTTCAGTGTCGGGAACACGCGCTAGCCCAGCATCCGCATCCACAGGAGCACCCAGAACGGGATGGCCACCGCCGCGAGAACGGCGAGCACGATCAGGTAGGCGAGCACGTTGCGTGTGTCGCCGAGCTTGCATCGTGAGCGCAGGAGGCCTGCACGGCGGGCTTGGGCGTAGGCGACGATGGCCATGCTCGCGAAGCCCAGCAGAGCGATCGGCCCGAGGATGCACGTGATCAGTGCGACCGTCGCATTGACGCACAGCCGCAGCGGATCACGAGCGTTCGGAGGGTCTCCGACGCTCGGGTCGCGCTGGTTCAGCGGCCAGTCGGTCATGACGTCGAGGCAGACGCGATCAGCGGCAGCGAGGTGCGACCTGTGGCGGTCGAGAGCTTCTGATCGGACAGCGGCTTCCACGCCTGCACGGCGCAGAACGGTGCGCACTGGTGGGCGTCGGTCTCGTCGTTTACCGTGGCCACGTGCACGCAGCACTGCGTCAGACGCTCCTCGATCATGGTGTTGATGTCCATGAACGGCTTGACCGTGATGCGTTTCACCCGCTCGCCGAGGAACTGTCGCAGACGCTTGTGCTGCCCCGGCAGTGCTGCCGTGGCGAGCTTCGTGAGCGTGCCGATCCCGAGATCGCAGCCGGCGCAGATGTCCTTCCACAGCGACCCGATCGACGGATGGGAGAGCGACGACTGCTCGCTGAGGAGGTCGAGAAGCGACTGCTTCACGCTGTCCTTGAGCGCCTGGTTGATGTTGCTGTCGGCGATCCGGTTCGCGATCAGATCGGGATTCAGGTCGAGGAACTGCTTCAGCTGCTCGTGACCGACGAGCGAGGTGAGCGAGCGCCAGGAGTCGGAGTCGTCGCGCAGCAGATAGCCGACAGAGCAGCAGTGCGGGTGACTGCAGGGGAGGGCGGTGAGGTCCTGCCAGGTGACCTCGCCGTCGGTCTGCGGTCCGAGACGGGCGAGCACGCCGGTGTGGGTCAGACGCTCCATCACATCGATCCCGCTCGATCGTCCTGATCCGAAGACCGGCTGGATCGTCACGCCTCCGACATAGGGAGTGACCATGGCTCGGCGGATGACGGTGCCGATCTCGTGGTCGTTCACACCGAGGGCGGCGGTCATGGTCAGGGTCGTGAAGATCCCGGCGCCCGACAAGCGGGCGAGCGCCCGCTCCTTGAAGTGTCGGATGTCGGCGCCGCGGTGGAAACGCGACGTCTCCGGCTCCTCGCCGTCGTACTGCAGGTAGATCTCCACGCGCTCGCGGTGCCGCTTCAGCACGGCCAGGAACTCGTCGTCGTTCGCGATGCGCAGCCCGTTCGAGTTGATGAGGATGCGGACGATCGGTCGGGCGATGAGCTGTTCGAGCAGCTGTTCGAGCCACGGGTACAGGGTCGGCTCGCCACCGGAGAGCATCAGCACGTCGATGCGGTTGTTCTCCCGCGAGAGCTTCGCGTCGACGGTCGCTAGTACCTCGTCGAGCGGAGCGACCGCCGTCGCCGCGGGGCTGGACTCCGCGAAGCAGGTCGGGCAGCGCAGGTTGCAGTGGTCGGTGATGTCGGCGAGCAGGATGCAGGTGTGCTGCGTCTGCATCTCGGGGAGCCCGTAGAGGTAGGCCTCGGGCACAGGGGCGAAATTGCCGGTGAGGTCGGCCTCGTGCACCTTCGTCGGCGCGGTCCACTGTTCCAGATACCGCAGGATCTCCGCGGACTCGTCGTACAGCGTGCGCTGCAGTCCGTGCGTGCGACAACCGCGTTCCAGCCAGATCGTGCCGTCTCGATCGGCCAGCCAACCCGACAGGCGCTTCACTTCGGAGAGTGGGCGGTCAGGATCTTCCGCATGGCACTCGGGGCAGAACGCGTTGACGTAGCGGTGGATGCGGTAATCGCGCAGCGGCATCCCGCTCGTAGCCGTCGTTGACATGGTCCGACGCTAGCAGCGGCGCCTTCGGGACGGTGTTGTGATCTCAGCGCGCCACGAAGCGCGCCTCCACCGTGGCCGCCACGACGATCTCTTCGGGTTCGTACTGCGCAGCGCCGCCGCTGTCGGCGGCGGCGGCCTTCATCATCATCGGAGCAGGCGACACCGGTTGGCCCGCGGAGATCAGCCCGTTGTCGGCGATCGCGGTCGGGACGACATCGCTCAGCCCGAGTGCGCTCGCGTACGCCTGAGCACGCGTGACGGCGACGCCGACCGCAGATGCGGCGACCTCCTGTTCGACGCGAGAGCGCGTGTCCGGCGTGAGGTGCCAGTCGACCCAGCCGACCTCGACACCGTCCCAGGGGGAGATGTCGCTCACCCAGATCGACAGCTCGGATGCCTCGGAGAATATCGCGGCGAGGTCGACGCTCGCGTAGTAGACCGGCGCGAGACGCTTGCCCTCGTTGTTCCACGGGCGCTCGGCACGCACAGAGAGACGAGTGCTCGACCAATCGACGAGCGTGCCTGCGGCTTTCCGCTCCGCGAGCGTGGCGCGAACCGGGTCGGCGAGACGGGTGAGTCGGTCGACGACCTCCGTCCGCTCCGAGCCCTCGGCACGGACGGCGACGTGGATGGTGGCGCGTTCGGGGGCGACACGAGACTCGTGCTCGCCGCGGACGGTGATCGTGACTTCGCTCATGCGCCGACTCTACGCCAGGGGCCGGAATGGCGGACGAGGCGAAATGGTTGTAGTCTGTGATGCTCGGGTGCTGCGGCTCCCGAACTGAAAAGTCAACAGTGCGACAGCGGCTCCTTCGAGAGAAGGACCACGGGGCTGATCGGTTTCGACAGCGCCTGTGAATCCACGAGAAGCGGGCCGAGGATGCAGAGTTATCTCGTAAACGCTCTCTGCAAAAAAATAGTTGCCGAAACCAAGCGCAACGACTTCGCCCTCGCTGCATAAGCGAGCCCGATAGTCCGTCAGGCCGTATGTGATTCCGATACGGATCCTGGCGTCATCTAGGAATCTTGCTGCGTGACGGCGTCTGGACGTCACGTGGGACTCTTCCCAGGCTGGGCTTGTCGACTTAGGTGTCTGTGACAAAGGTCGGAGCCGAGTAGAACGTCTTCACAGACTGCGCCCGGAGAAGGCGTGGAGACTCAGCGTTGGACGGGGGTTCGATTCCCCCCAGCTCCACCAGGTCGCTGTCGCGAGAAGAAGCCCCCGTGGATCCTCGGATCCGCGGGGGCTTCTGTCGTCTCTGGGCGCTGATCCTGTGCCGACGTCCACGGCCCGGGCGATGGGGTGCGCGAGACGCGGCGCTCGTCGACCTTCGTGTCCGAAGAACGAATCGGCGAGGATTCCGTCACTAATGGGGATATGCGAGATGCAAAGAATGCCTTCCTGGATTATGCCTTCTGAAATGCACTCCGATGAATTCTCACTGAGCGCAAATCTCCTTTTTCTGGGAGCATGACGCCCTTGTAGCATCCGACGTATGTCTCAGGTCGCATTGCCCGCGGGGCCGCCCAGCGGCAGCTTCGATCGCGTCGCGCAGGTGCTTCTGGCCATGTCGCGAATGGACGCTCCGCGCGTCGCCCAGATCAGCGAGCACACCGGTCTGCCGTCTAGCGCCGTCTACCGCTGCATCACGTCTCTTCTCGAGGCCGGCCTCATCGAGGAGGGGCCGTCGCGAGGCAGATACCACGCGGGCATCGTCTCGATCTCTCTTGCTGAGCGCTACCGCCGCAGCGTGCTCAGTGGGGATGCGACGTCGCGCATCCTGCACACGCTCGCCGGTCGGACGCTGGAGTTCGCGGCACTCCTCGTGCGTCGCGGAGACGACATGGTGTGCGTCGACACGGCGGACGGGTCCAGCGTGCTGCGATGCTCCTTCGTCGTCGGTGAGGTCGTGCCGCTCGTGGCGGGCGCCAGCGCGAAGGCGATCCTCGCGCACACGCCGCGGGGAGAGGTCGACGGCATCCTCGCCCGCAATGGAGTCGCGGGGTCGACCGCGTCTGGCATCCTGTCGCTGCTGCCCGACGTGCGCGAGCGGGGATTCGCGATGAGCGCAGGCGAAGTCGACGAGGGGGTCTGGGGGGTCGCAGCACCGGTGTTCGCGGATGGGGGCGTGGTCGGCGCCGTGGCGACCATGGCACCGGTGCTGCGGGCGGCCCGCCTCATGCGCACCGCCGTCTCCGCGACCGTCTCGGCCGCCCAGGCGCTGTCGAGACACCAGCTGAACATCTGACAGAGAGGACCCGCCGTGCGTCGGCGCGCGGATTCGCACCCGGAGCCGCGCGAATGACGGACGCCCGTTCTCCCAACCCGAAAGGAGTTGACCCGATGACGAGTCAACAGACGACCAACACCGGAACCCTCGCCGTCGAGCGCCGGACCATCGACATGGTGCCGAAGGACGAGAGGCACGGCACTCCGCTGAACCAGTTCACGCTCTGGTTCGGCGGGAACATGCAGATCACGGCGATCGTCACCGGCCTGATCGCCGTCGCGATCTTCCACGCCGAACCGCTCACGGCGATCCTGGCCGTCCTCGTGGGCAATGTCATCGGCGGCGTGACCATGGCACTGCATTCGGGCCAGGGGCCGCGTATGGGGCTGCCGCAGATGATCTCCAGCAGAGCGCAGTTCGGCGTCCTCGGCGCGACGCTCCCGCTCGTCCTCGTGATCTGCATGTACCTCGGGTTCGCCTCGACCGGCGCAGCTCTCTCCGGAAGTGCGATCAATCATCTGCTCGGCATCCCGACCGCCGCAGGATCTGCTCCGATCGTCGGCATCCTGATCTTCGGAGCGCTGACGGTCATCGTCTCGATCTTCGGCTATCAGCTGATCCACGTGCTGGGCCGGATCGCCACGGCAGCGGGCATCCTCGGGTTCACGTACCTGTTCATCCAGCTCTTCGCGAATTACGACGTCGGCGCGACGCTCGGCACCGGGGCCACGGATCCTGCCACCTTCATGGTCTGCCTCACGCTCGGGGCGAGCTGGCAGATGACGTATGCGCCGTACGTCGCCGACTACTCCCGATACCTCCCGGCCGACACGTCGGTCGCGACGACGTTCTGGTCGACCTTCCTCGGCAGCGTGACCGGAACGCAGATCTCGATGACTCTGGGCATCCTGATCGGTGCAGTGTCCGGCGGCGCGCTGCTGGAGGGTCCCGTCGGCTTCGTCGGGCACCTCGCAGGGCCGGCGTACGCGGCCTTCGCGATCTACCTGGTCATCATCGTCGGCAAGCTCACCGCGAACACCCTCAACGCGTACGGAGGCATCATGAGCACGGTGACGGTGATCACGAGCTTCAATGCCGAGACGAGGATCTCGCGTCGAGCCCGATCGATCTACATCATCGTCTTCGTCGCGTTGACGATGGTGATCGCGATCGCCGCCAGCGCCGACTTCCTCAACAACTTCAAGAACTTCGTGCTGCTGCTCCTCGCGGTCTTCATCCCGTGGAGCATCATCAACCTCGTCGACTACTACCTGATATCGAAGGAGCGCATCGACATCCCCGCTCTCTACGATCGTCGCGGCCGCTACGGCGCCGTGAACCTCACGGCGATCGTCTCCTACGGCATCGGCATCCTCGTGCAGATCCCCTTCCTCACGAGCGACACCTACAGCATGCTCGGCGACTTCCACGGACCGCTGGCGGGAGTCCTCGGCGGAATCGACATCTCCTGGGCGGTCTCGATGGTCGTCACGTTCGCCGTCTACTATCCCTGGGCGAAAAAGACGATGAAACCTCCGGCGGACATGATCTACCCACCGGAGTACACCGCGGCGCAGACCGGCCAGATCGCGGTGAGCTGACGTGTCGGTCTCAGCCGCGAAGGGAGCAGTGCAGCCGCGTCCCGAGATCCAGGAGCTGCCCCGTTATCGCCCGGGTGTACCGGCGCAGCAGAGAGCAGGGCTCACCGGATTCAAGCTCTCGTCCAATGAGAACCCGTTCGAGCCGCTGCCCGCGGTCGTCGACGCGATTCGTCGCGCCGACCGACACAACGTCTATCCGGATCCCACGGCGCTTCCGCTCCGCGAGAAGCTCTCCGAGGTCCTCCAGGTGCCGGCGTCCTGCATCGTCGCGGGGGCGGGAAGCCTCGCGGTCCTGAACGACATCCTGCGCGTGTTCGCCGGACGGCGACCGGACGGCAGCAGGGATGAGATCGTCTACGCCTGGCGGTCCTTCGAGTCGTACCCGATCTCGATCGGCGAGACAGGAGCGCGGGCCGTGTCCGTGCCCTTGAGGCCGGATCTGACGCACGATCTGGAGGGGATGCTCGCCGCGATCACGGAGCGGACGAAGATCGTGATCCTCTGCACGCCCAACAATCCGACGGGACCGGCGTTGGGCCACGCCGAGGTGCGCGAGTTCCTGTCGCGGGTGCCCGCGCACGTGCTCGTGGTGATCGATGAGGCCTATATCGAGTACGTTCGGACCGCGGACCGGCTCGATTCGCTCGCGCTGCAGCGGGAGTTCCCGAATGCGCTCATCCTGCGCACCTTCTCCAAGGCGCATGGACTCGCCGCGCTGAGGGTGGGGTACTGCGTGGCCCGGGAGGAGGTCACCCGCCACCTCACGACGGTCGCCGTCCCCTTCGCCGTGTCTCAGGCAGGACAGATGGCGGCGATCGCCTCACTCGATGAACTGCCGGCGGTGCGGGATCGCGTCGAGCGGACGGTGCGGGAGAGGACGAGAGTCAGGGACGAGCTTCTGACTCTCGGCATGAGCATCCCCGATGCGCAAGGGAACTTCGTCTGGTTGCCCCTGGGGGCGGGGTCAGAGCAATTCACGGCGCTGTGCAGCGCTCAGGCGCTCGCCGTGCGGCCTTTCGATGGAGAGGGTGTCCGCGTGTCCATCGGGCTTCCCGAGGCGCACGACCGCCTGCTCGCGCTCACACGCACGTACCTGCGTTCCCGGGGTGCGCGGTGACGGGGCCGGCGATGGACGCGCACGAACTCCGTGGCGGCGTGCTCACTGACAAGGATCCCGATACGACGATCAGGGACCTGGAGCTCGCGCTGCCAGGACGCGTGCTGCGGGATCTCTCCGACGTTCGCCCCTACTCGCATGACCGGTCCCGTCACCGTTGGGCGCCCGCGCTGGCCGTCGTCCTGGCGGAGTCGACGGATGACGTCGCCACCGCCGTGCGGATCTGCGGAACGGCGGGCGTAGCGGTGATCGCCAGGGGAGCGGGCACCGGTCTGGAGGGCGGAGCGAACGCCCTCTCCGTGCGCGAGGATATGGGCGATCGCGACGACACGACGAGATCCGCGAGCGTCGTCGTCGACCTGATGCGGATGAATCGGGTCCTGCATGTCGATCCGGATTCGGCCGACGCGACCGTGGAGGCGGGGGTGAGGCGGAGCGAACTCAATCCGGCGCTCGCCGTCCACGGTCTGCAGTTCGTGGCGGGACCGGGGGTCGACGCATCCATCGGCGGCATGGCGGCGACGCGTGCGAGCGGGACGAATGCGGTGAAGCACGGCACGATGGCCGACAACGTGCGCGGTCTCACCGTCGTCATGTCGGACGGCTCGGTCGTCCGTACCGGCAGCCGGGCGCGGAAGTCCGCTGCCGGCTACGATCTGACCCATCTCTTCGTCGGATCGGAGGGGACGCTCGGCATCATCACCGAGCTGACTCTGCGCCTCACGCCCGTGCCGGCGGCGCATGAGCTCGCCGTGTACTCCTTCCCGTCGGTGAGAGCCGCCGCCCTCGTCGTGCAGCGGGCGCTGCATGCGGGGATCGACCTCGGACGCGCTGAACTGCTCGACACGGTGCAGATCGAGGCGCTGAACTCGTACTCGCACACGGACTTCCGGGCCGCGCCGACGCTCTTCGTCGAGCTGAGCGGCGATCCGCACATCATCGTGCATCAAGCGGAGCGGCTCGAGGTCATCATGGCCGCGCAGGGCATGCTCGAGCGTCGACGGATCGAGGGCGACGATCCCGAGCGGTTCTGGAAGGTCCGGCATGATGCTCTTCCGGCCGCGCAGGCGCTGAGACCGGATTCATACACCTGGTCGACCGATGTCTGCGTGCCGATCTCTCACCTCGCCGACTGCATCACGGAGACGCAGGCGGACATCGATGCGAGCGGTCTCGTGGCGCCGATCGCTGGTCACGTGGGAGATGGGAACTTCCATCTCGCGTTCGTGCTCAGGAACGGCGATGACGACGAGAGGGAGCGCGCTGCGGCGCTCACCTCGAGGATGATCCGCAGAGCGCTTGCGGTCGGCGGCACCTGCACGGGCGAGCACGGAATCGGCGTGGGCAAGATGCAGGACCTGATCGAGGAGCATCCTTCGGGTATCGGCGTGATGAGGGCCATCAAGGATGCTCTGGATCCGAGGAGGATCCTCAATCCGGGCAAGATGCTGGATGGCTGAAAGCCGTCAGCCCGCCCAGTCGATGAGGATCAGACTCTGCTTCGTGTCTGCGAGCTTCACCCAGCCATCGCCGAAGAGATAGGTCATGCCGTATCCCTCTTCGTCGGTGCCCAGGGAGAACTCGGGGTCTTCCGTGAAGTAGCGGCCCTCGGGTCCGTCTTCGCGCGTCCACCCCTGCGCGAGCAGGGAGGACTGCGCCGTGTTGGCATCGTCGGAGGAGATCGGCGACCATCCGTACAGCTGGCCGTGATCGGTGCCGGTCGAGAAGTCGGCCCAGAAGCAGAGGATGCCGTCGGGGAGCGCCACGTCGCCGATGATGAAGTCCTTGCGCTCGGACGTCCATCCCGCGTCCGTGAGGCCTGCGACCGTTCCCTCTGTCACGATCGTCTCGCACGTGGGATCGGCAACGGGCGTCTCCGGAGCATGGGTCGCCGCGGGCTCGGCCGTCGACTCCGCAGCAGGCTTCGTGCCCTTCGGGGTGGGGGTGGCGTCCGAATCCGGGCCGCCGGAGCACGCGGTCAGCGTCGCCGCGAGAAGGAGTGCTGCGGCGGCGGCGATGGGGATGCGTGGGGTCATCTCGTGGCCTCGTCGAGTGTCAGTCGTGCAGGAGTTCCAGGAAGGCGTCGTGAAGGATGCCGTTGGTTGCCAGTGTCGAGCGAGCCGAGATCGTCTCGGCTCCGTCGAAGGCCGTCATGCGTCCACCGGCTTCGCGCACGATCGGCACGGCGGCAGCGATGTCGTACTCCTTGACGTCGAACTCCGCGACCATGTCCAGGCGCCCCTCCGCGAGCAGCATGTACGCGAAGACGTCGCCGTAGGCGCGGTCGCGCCACACGCGATCGGCCAGGGTCAGCAGCGTGTCGAGGTGGCCCGCTTGCGACCACTGCGCGATGCTCTGGAAGCTGACGCTCGCATCGTCGAGGGAGGCCACGGCGGACGTGCGGAGGCGGCGCGGGCCGGCATCCGTCGCCGTCCAGGCTCCGGCTCCCGTCGAGGCCCACCAGCGACGCCCGAGCGCCGGCATGCTGACCACGCCGACCTGCGGCACGCCGTCGACGGCCAGCGCGATCATGGTGCCCCAGAGGGGCACTCCGCGGAGGAAGTTCGCGGTGCCGTCGATCGGGTCGACGATCCACTGGCGGTGCGTGTCGCCCTGGGCGCCGAACTCCTCGCCGAAGATGCCGTCCTCCGGGCGCTCGGTCTCGAGGATCGCGCGGATCGCGCGCTCCGTCGCGAGGTCGGCGTCGGTGACGTGCGAGTTGTCCGCCTTGGTGGAGATCTCGAGGTCGGCGCTGTCGAAGCGCGGCAGCGCCTGCGCATCGGCGGCGTCGGCGAGCCGGAGGGCGAGTTCGAGGTCGGCGGAGAGGCTGTCGGCGCTGGGGGAGGCGGTCACCAGTCCAGGATAGTCGGCGGAGCGAGCGGCCCCCGGCGCGTTGGACGCGGTGCGACACGCGCGGCGGGAGTGAAGGGATGCGCTCGATTTCACATGGAGCCCATCCGCTGGTAATGTAATTCCTCGGCCGGGGGATTCACCGGGCCACGCACCTCTAGCTCAATCGGCAGAGCAACTGACTCTTAATCAGTGGGTTCAGGGTTCAAGTCCCTGGGGGTGCACGGATAAGCCTCGGAGACTCTCGCCAGTCTCCGAGGCTTTTCTGCGTCTACAACTTCTGCTCTGCATCATGACTGCGCTGGAGCGCCAAGAGAGCATCGAGCGGGCCGGATTCGTTTCGGGATGCGAACGTCGTGACGGCTCGATTCTGGTGATTCTGAGGCACTCTCCTCATGGTCGTTGACAAGCCGAAGGCCAGGCCCTGACATCTTGCGACAGGACCAAGACGTGAGAGGTTGGGCAGCTGACCGCGCTCGACCGTGCGTTGCAAATGTCGCGATTAGACTCATCCTGGCGCATGAATGGGCGCGCCGTTCCGTGCATGGTGCCGAGTAAGACCAGGAGGCTCGCGATGGTGGACCAAGATCAGTGGTGCAACGCGCTTTACTTCCCACGCGGGCGCAAGCCGCTCGGTGGGGTGTTCTGCCGTCTCGCGCGGGGGCACGCCGGTGATCACTGGTGCGAGCAAGAAGACGAGATGTAGACCTGGGCACACACGAGCAAGGGGACTGGCATGGACCGAGCAGAACTACAGGCCGCGATCGATGAGCTGATGCGTCAGTACGACGAAGGCGAGATCGACGGCGATACCTACTCGCAGCGGGTGATGGAACTTACGCGTTCGGTTCGCGAATAGAACCTGCTGGCCTCGCCCACAGACTGGATTCAGTCAGGTTGCGTCTGGGAACACGAGCAATCACGTTGGAATCCCCGATGGACGAACAGTGGGTTCAGGGTTCAAGTCCCTGGGGGTGCACGGATAAGCCTCGGAGACTCTCGCCAGTCTCCGAGGCTTTTCTGCGTCCGTGACGGCGCACTCCACGTGTCGGCTTTCGCACGGGAGCGCGCGGCTCAGGTGAGCAGCACCGAGAGCGCGTGAATCTCCTCGTCGGTCAGCCCCAACCCCTCCGCCGCATAGGTGCGCATACCGCCGAAGCGCTCATCGACCTCCGCGAAGGCCGCGGCGAGGTAGCTCTCGCGCACACCGAGGACGGGAAGGAGCACGTCGCGCTCCACACCGTGTGCCTCCGCCTGCTGCAGCAGCGGTTCCAGGGCGGGCAGGAGGTCGGTGTTGGTCTGAAGGTAGTCGTCGTACACGTCGTCGATGTCGGCGCCGAGAAGCGAGAGCACTGACGCCGCCGCCCACCCGGTACGGTCCTTGCCGGTGGTGCAGTGGAACAGGGCCGCACCCTGACGGTCGCCGTCGATCAGGCTCAGGAAGAACGAGCGGTAGGCGCTCACGGCCGACGGCATCCGGACCAGGTCGCGATAGGTCTCCTCGAACAGCTCCTCACCGCGGCCGTTCGCGAGAGTCGACGCGAAGGCTCCCGGATCGGCGGCGAGCTCTGCGAGGCCCGCGGCCACGCTGGTCGGGCTGCCGGCGAGCACGTCCAGGTTCCGGCCCATCGTGCCGGCCGGGAGGTTGTCCGGCGATGCGGCGGCCTCGTCCGCTGTGCGCAGGTCGTACACCGTGCGCACATCGGCCGTGGCGAACCAGTGCTGGTCGATATCGGTCAGCGAGGAGAGCGTCGCCGACCGATACAGGAGACCGCGCTTCACGGTCCCGTTCTCGGTGGGGATCCCACCGAGATCGCGCAGGTTCGGCGCGCTGGCGAGGGGGATCGTGCGGTCGTGGGTGTCATTCATGCTCTTATCTCCTTCGAGAGGTCTTCGCTGGTGGATGGTGCTGATCGCGTCGGGACGGGTGCCGGACGCGAGAGGAGCTCGAGGACCGCGAGCGCGCCGATGCCGACGAGAGCGGTGCTCACGATCATCCCAGGCGTGAGTGGCCGCATGAGCAGGATGAACGCGGCGCAGGAGGCGCCGATGAGGATCCGAAGCGGTCTCTTGCCGCGCTCCACGCGCTCCCCGAAGACTCCTGTGGTGAAGCCGTGCGCTTCCGCACTGGTCCTGATCGCGGTGATCGCGCGGCGCGCGTGCTGTCTTAGACCGAGAGCCCAGCGCGACGGACCGGCGAGGAGCGCGATCACCAGCACGGCGGCGGAGAGGGTGCCCAGCGCGAGAGTCATGCTCGTGACGAATCCGAGGACCTCGCTGTAGACGGCCAGCGCCGCGTCGTGCGGGACGGCGGAGGCGACGGCCAGCGCGAACACGTTCCGCCCGGCGTCGACGCCGACCCCCAGCAGCAGCATCATCACCAGGACGGCTCCGGATGCCCACGCCGCCCCGCGCGCCCGACTGCGAGCCGACAGCACGCCCGCGACGAGGGCGATCAGCATGAGCCAGGGCACCCAGACGCCGATCGCGACGACGAGCTGGTAGACGGCGAGATAGAGGCCGACGGAATCGCCCTCGGCGATCACGATCGACCGGGAGATCGTCGGAATACGGTCGGCGAGGGGGAAACCATCGGCGATGAGCTCGTCCTTCACCGCCTGGATGATCGGCTCGAGTTGCAGTTCGACCTGACCGGCGCCGATCGTGATCGCCGCGTCCTCCCTGCCCGTGGCCGTGTTCACCAGCTGCCGATGCGTGAGCTCCAGCGCGTCGACCCAGATCGCCGCGAAGGCGTCCGACGTGATGAAGCCCGTCACCGTCGTCTCCATCAGGGATCGGATGCCGGACACGGCAGGAGCCTGCAGAAGCGCCAGCGCTTCCTGGGCCCTCGGCCCGACGTCGAGATCCTGGAGACCGGCGAAGAGGTCGTCCGCGATGCGATCGAAGTCGATCTGGGATTCGATCGCAGCGATGACCTGGTCGGCGACGAAGCCCTGCACGGCCGGATCCTTCGCCAGCGGTGCGAACGTGTCGACGAAGTAGGCGGTGTCGGTGAGCTGTCTGTGCGCCCAGGTCGAGACCACGGCGACGGGGGACAACAGCACGCCGACTGCGATCAGCGTGGCCGCCAGGAGCGTCCGGCCCCAGCGACGCGGTGGTCTGGTGTGCGGAACAGCCTCGGCAGTCTTCTCCGAATCGGTGGTGCTCCCCTCGCGCTCCTGATCGAGCGCGCGGGTGAGTTCGGCGTTGGCCGCGGTGAGTCGCGCGAGCTCCTCTGCGAGCTCTTCGGCTGTCTTCTGGACCATTCTTTGAGTCCTTACGGGGGATGGGGGAGAAGAGGAGGGAAGACGGGTGGGGGCGCGACCGCCCCCACCCGTCTTCTAGAGAACCTCCGGACGGGGCGCGACCCAGGAGCCGTCGAGGACGGACGGTCGCGGACGATACAGGCGCAGCACGTAGTTCCAGCCGGGCATGATCGGCAGGGCGTTCGCGACGCCGTCCAGTCGTACGCCGAAGCGCACGGTCACGCCGCCGTCGGCATCCGGAATCGCCGTGAGGCTGTTGATGCTGTTGACTCCGAGGGCGTTCTCCTCGAAGAAGCCCGCCGCGTTGTAGAGGGACACCGACCAGAACGCGTCGACGGGGACATCGGCGAGGCGGAGCCGGTACTCGTCGACGGGGAGGTTCTCGTCGACGCTGATGTAGGTGGCCTCGTACTCGGGGAGCCCGCCCCAGCCGGATGCCGTGCCGAGCAGGTGCATGATCGGATCCACCTCTTCCACCGTGCCGAAGGAGTGGTCGTACTTGCTGACGCCGCGCGCGAGGTCGAGGATCGCGGCGCGCGTCGCGGTGTGCGATTCCTGATCGTAGACCGGCATCGGGAACGGTCCGGTGCCGCCTCCGACGATGCGGAGGGCGTCCTGCAGACGGTTCACCGTGGCGAGATCCTCGTCGTCCGCAGGGTCCACGAGGATGCGCACGATGATGCCCGCGTAGTCCGTGCCGACGAGTTCGCGGGTCAGCACGTGCTCACCGGGGTCGCGGAGGATGGCCTGGCCGTAGTGGTCCTGATTGATCACGAACACGGAGATGTACCGACCACGGGTGTTCGGGATCGTGATCGTCACGCCATCCCGGACGTCCACGATCGAACTGCTGTACAGGGTGTCGCGATTCTGGCGGATGATCGGCTGATCGTCGAGCGGCTTCAGCTGGTACGTGTGATTCCACACGCCGAGGCCCGAGCCTGCATCCAGCCGCGAGAACATGAGATCGGTCTCCGCCCTGGCGAAGTTCAGGACGTTGACCTCGATGGGGGACGTCTTGCGCGCGCCGGACGAGGGGCCCGCCGTGCCGGTGCCGACACCGGAGGCCGCGCTCATGCCAGCGCCTTCGACTTCAGTAGGGCGAACTCGTCCTGGGTGATCGTGCCGGCCTGCAGGAGCGCCGAAGCGGCGGCGATCTCGTCGCTGGGGCTCTTTCCGGCGAGCTCTCGGAGTGAGGCCCGTGCGGAGTCCTCGGCGTCCGCTGCCGCCCGCTGTCCGCGCTCGGCCATGCCCCCTCCGCGGGCGATGAGGTAGACCAGGGCGGTGAGGAAGGGCAGGAAGATCAGGAAGACGATCCACACCGCCTTCCACCAGCCGTTGAGCGCGCGGTCCCGGAACAGGTCGGTGATGATCGCGAACAGGGCGAACAGGTAGCTGATGAAGACGACGGCCCAGAGCATCCAGCTGAGGATTTCCCAGAAGTACATGTGTGATTCCCTTTTTCGGTGAGGATCAGGCGCGCAGGTCGCGGCCCGACGGATGGATGAGTCAGAGCGAGCCGAGGCCCTTGCCGATCATGAGCACGCCGATGACGACGAGCAGCACGGTCGTGATCACCGCGTTCTCCCGCGCGAGCCACTCGCGGAGCGCCTCCATGGGCGCGCGGAGGCGCTCTGCGGCCAGGAGGTAGGCGACGACCGGGATGAGCACCGTGGAGACCGCGCAGAGCACGAACACCGCAGTCGCGATCGCGGCGGATGCCGAGGAGAGGCCGGCGCCGCCGATGAGCATTCCCGCGCTGGCGGCGATCAGCAGGTTCTTCGGACGGGGGATCGAGAGCAGCAGGCCGAGCCCCAGGGCGCGCGCGAAGGTGAAGGAATCGATCGCCGACATCCACGTCGGCAGCGCGGGCTCTGCGCCGGGCTCCGGCCGCCTGCGCCA
Source organism: Microbacterium sp. NPDC057944 (assembly GCF_042887445.1). Lineage (NCBI taxonomy): Bacteria > Bacillati > Actinomycetota > Actinomycetes > Micrococcales > Microbacteriaceae > Microbacterium > Microbacterium sp. NPDC057944. The sequence goes on along the minus strand of NZ_JBHVPJ010000002.1, from coordinate 733,170 downwards.
CTGCACGACGGCGAGGAGGAGCAGGAGCGCCGCGAGCACGAACTGGATGACCGCCCGTATTGGGTCCGGTCCATCGGAGCCGGTCTTCGGGGGCAGTGCGCCCGCCACCAGCACGAAGACGGTCACGGGCACCACGATGCCGATGCCCCACCCCAGGAGGAAGCCGATCCCCGTGCGTCGGGCATTCGGCGAGAGCAGCGTGAGGATGACGGCGACGATCGTGAGCGGACTGATGGCGATGGCGAGAGTGAGGGGCAGTATCTCCCCGATGACGGTGGCGAGCATGGTCAGGACCTTTCCGTGGTGGTGGGGCCATGGTCGACGCCGGTCAGCGCGCTCACCGCCGCACGGTTCGTCGAGTAGACGGGGTCGTCGTCGCCGATGATCCCGAAGCGGCTGAGGCGAGGACGTGCGCCGACGCGGGTGCGACTGAACGCGAGAACGATCTCCCTGTCCCGCAACCACGTGCGGAGCCCATCGAAGGCGTGCGCCGCCGTCACGTCGACATCGGTGATGCCCTCCATATCCACGACGAGGCTGTGCACCTGCTCGGAGCCCGCGGCCTCGACGGCTCTCTCGACGGCCTGTGCGAAGACCGTGCCGTTGGCGAAGAACAGGGGAGCGGACATCCGCACGACGATCACCCCGTCTGCGGTGAGGACACCGGTCGGCGCCTCGTCCAGCAGGGACGCACCGGGGTCGTCGTTCTCGGCGAGCACATCGATCGCGGGGTTCGCGGCGCGACGGACGAGGTTCACCAGGGCCAGTACGAAGGCGACCACGATCCCGGCGATGGCCCCCACCAGCACGGTGACCAGGAGGCACACGGCCGCGATCCAGAACTCGAAGCGCGACAGGCGCCAGAGCCCGCGGAACTCCGAGACGCCGAGCAGCGGGACCACGGCGACGCCGACGATCGCCCCGATCGCGGGCGAGGGGATCTCCGCGAGCAGAGCCGTGCCGAAGAGGAGCAGGAGGACGGTGCCGGCGGCCAGGACGAGAGAGGGGAGCTGGGTCCGCGATCCGGCCTGATCCATCGCCGCCGTCCGGCTCGTGGATGCGCCGACGGAGAAGGAGCCGCTCGCGCCCGCGGCGACGTTCGCCACCCCGAACGCCAGAACGTCGCGGTTCGGACGTGTCGGATGGCGATGCCGCTCCCCGTAGGAGCGGGAGACGAGCAGCCCCTCCGTCGTCGCCACGGCCGTGAGGGCGAGGGCCGAAGGAACGAGAGCGATCCACTGATGCCAGTCGAGCACCGGCCAGGTGAGCACCGGCGGTCCAGAGGGCACGGAGCCGAGGACCGCGACACCGGCATCACCGGCGTGCGTGAGAGCGACGACCGCCGTGGCGACCACGAGCACCACCAGGGCCCAGGGGACGATCGGGAGGACCTTTCGCCCTAGGAGGAGCACGACCACGGCGGATGCCGAGATCAGGATCGACCAGGCGTTCGCGCCGAGGAGACCGGTGACGAGTGTCACGCACTTCTCCGCGAACTCGGCGCCGGAGTCGATGTGGATGCCGAGCATCTTCGCGACCTGGGAGACGAGCACGTCGAGGGCGAGGCCCGCGATGAATCCGACGAGGATGGGCGTGGAGAGGAAGTTCGCGAGAAAGCCCAGCTTGAACGCGGACATCGCGAGGAAGAGCACCCCGCAGATGATCGCCTGCGCGAGCGCCATCGCCGCATAGCCCTGTGACCCGGCCGCCGCGAGTCCGCCGATGGAGGATGCGACCAGCGCCGCCGCCGAGGCATCGGGCGAGGCCACGAGCTGACGCGACGAGGTGACGATCGCCCACACGATCGTCGGAAGCACGAGCGCGTACAGGCCGGCGACCGGGGGCAGACCGGCGATCTGCGCGTAGCCGATGTTGATCGGGATGGAGATCGCGATCAGGGTGACTCCGGCGAGCAGCTCTCGGCCGAGGTTCCGGCGACTCAGGCCGGGGAGCAGACGGTTCATCGCTGCCAGCCTGGCGTGCGGATGGCGGCTGCGGCCGGCGTCTCATCCTCAGCGGATGAGACGCCGGCCCGCTCCGATATTCCGGACGCCGCTATCGTGGAGGCATGATCGAGGCGATTCGCGAGGAACTGGCGCTCGCGGACCCCGAGGCGGCTCGGAGCATCCTGCGCAAGAACTGGCTGCGGTTGATCATCGAGTCCCATTCCGCAGAGCTCGAGCAGCTCTGCGTGGATCACCAGGACCCGCACGACCCGCACATCCTCCTCATCAGAGCCTGCTGCCGCGACCTCGCCGGCGACTCGTACGGGGCGGAGTACCTGCGCGGTCAGGGCCTGCGCGTCGCTCAGGACGACTTCGTCGCGTGCTTCACCGACCTCCTGCTCGCTCCGGACGCCGCAGCCAAGGCCGCCGTCGCCGATCGTGCCCACGTCGCGCTCGCCGAATGCGGTGCGGGCGACGACTATCCGTCGGCGCTGTTCCTGCTCGGGTGGACCGAGGTCAGGCTCCGCAGGGACTTCGCCAGGGCCATCGCGCTCCTGCGCTCCGCCGCCGACGAGGCTCGTCTGCGGAACCGGCCGGAGACCCGTCGGCTCGCCCAGTCCAACCTGGCGTTCGCACTCACTCAGGCCGGGCTGTTCTCGGATGCCGAGAGGGTGCTCGATGCGGTCCCGCCGTCGGAGCACCCGTCCGACTGGGATCGCTTCGAAGGGGGTCTCCCCGAGACGAATCGCGGATGCATCGCCTACTGGCGCGGCGACTTCGAACGGGCGATCGTGCTCTTCGAGTCGGTCATCGTCGAGGAGAGCCCCGGCAACAACTTCGAGGCGCTGGCGCGCCTGTACTACGTGATGAGCCTCGTGGCGACGAAGCGCGAGGACCGCTATCACACGGCGACGGGCCTCCTCAGGGGGATCAGCAAGGCCGACAAACACGGCATCCCCTGGGACACCCTCCGTCGCGTGGTCTCGGCCTGGCTCGCGCACGCAGAGGGGCAGGACGAACGCGCCCGCGCTCTCTCGGCGCCCGTGCTCACGCGGACCGGCGCCGCCGTCGCCCACGCTCTTCTCGCCGAGCTGTATCGGGTGATGGGTGAGCCGGTGATGTCGAGTCAGGCCTTCCGACTCGCCGCTGCCGCGGGGATGCCCCGGTACGCGAGGGTGAGCACGCTGGTGACCTCCGCCGCACTCCACTCCGTCGCCGGGCGCGGCTCCCATGCCCACGAGCAGCTCGAGCGAGCACTGGAGACCGCCGCGTCCGAGAACGTCTTCGCGCCATTCCTGGCGGACGACCCGGTGATCGCCGACCTTCTCAGCGCCCATGCCCATTGGGGATCGAGCGAGCAGTCCTTCCTGCTCGCCGTGTTCGAGAGGCGTGGAGCGCACGCGGCCGCGCTCGCCGGGATCCTCACGGACCGCGAGCGAGAGGTGCTGGCATTCCTGCGCACCACGATGACCGCCGAGGAGATCGCCGCGCGCCTCGGAGTCGCCTACCCCACGGTGAAGTCCCACATCCGCGCGATCTACCGGAAGTTCGGGGTCTCCACGCGACGTGCTGCGGTGCTCGTCTCCGAAGGGCGCTAGCCGCGGTCCGTCCAGGACCCTCCGCGGCGGTTTCAGCGCGCGTTCGTGAAGGGCCGTCGGGCGGGCTTCACCGGCAGAAATGCCTGATCTGCACCAGATGCTGGTATTCCGCGTAACGGATCGCACCTTCTGCGGTCTACTTACATATGGGGACCTTCGCGTGGGGACGCGAGGGAGCAACGGTGACTGGAGGACAACACCATGCTCAGCAACAGAAAGCGCTTCGGCGTGCGCGCCGCGATCGGCGCTCTCATCGCTCTCGGGGCGACGATCGGGCTTGCAATCGCGCCCGCGTCTGCCGCGGAGTACGACTACCCGGCGGCGATCGACCCTGCGTCGATCACGGTGACCACGGTCGACGGCACCGGCGGGGTCAACGTCGGCGAGCAGATCAGGATCGACGCGGCCTGGTCCGTGCCAGACGGCGCCGCCGCAGGACAGACGTTCGGGTTCACGCTTCCGGAGGAGTTCGCCGGCTTCAACGGCACGTTCTCCATCCCGTCGAAGGATGATCCGAGTCAGACCGTCGCGAACTGCACCGTGTCATCCGACGCGGCGCCTGTCGTGACCTGCACGCTGACCGACTACGTCACCGGGCGCACCGGCATCGAAGGAACGCTCTGGTTCGTCGCGAAGGCCGACAAGGCCACGACCGACACCACGGTCGACTTCGTGGTCGACGGCAAGATCACACCCGTCGACATTCCCGGAGGCGGCATCATCCCGGGCAAGCCGCTGCCGGGGACTCCGGCGAAGTGGTCGTCGCTGACCGATGACGGGAAGATCGCGTGGGTGGTCGCGATTCCCGGTTCGGCCTTCGCTGACGCCGGCAAGATCACCGTCGACGACGAGCTCACCCCGGCTGGTGCTGGTACCGCGGAGCACCACAACGTCGACGGCGTGCTCACGGTGTGGGGCACGGACGAGACGAACACCAAGCCCTTCACCGTGCCGGGATGGACGGGGGAGTGGAACGCCACGGGTACGGCGTTCCATCTCGAGATCCCGGGTCCCATCGATGCGACCAAGTACTACATGGTCAAGTACACGACGGAGCCGACCAACCCGGTGGAGGGCGCGACCTACGCGAACACCGCCACGGTCAACGGCATCACCGTGCACGACAACCAGGTGTGGACGACCGCGGGTGGCGGCGCCGGAACGGGCAAGGAGACCGGCACCTTCACGCTCGTCAAGGCAGTGGCCGGAGACGGCGCCGGAAAGGTGCCCGCAGATGCGGCGTACACCGTGACGTATTCGTACGGCGACCCCGTCGTGACGAAGACGATCACGCTCGTTCCGGGCACCCCGGTGCAGAGCATCGCGCTTCCCCTCGGTACGGTCGTGACGCTCGAGGAGGCGGCTCCTCCTGTCGTGGACGGTGTCGTGTGGAGCACGCCCGTGTTCGGCGGCACCGGAGTGCGCGTACTCGACGGAGGGAAGGCGCAGCTCACCATCGGGGAGGGCGCTGCGGCGTCGATCACCCTGACCAACACGGCGACCACAACGCCGCCGGTGACTCCGCCCACCCCGGCGACGCCGGAGAAGCCCGCGCCGCCGAAGGAGCTGCCGCTGACCGGCTCGCTCGCATCGACGGGTTCGGACGTGCCGACGCCGCTTCTCCTGGCAGGCGCTGCGGCCCTGCTGCTCGGTCTTGCGATGACGACGGGTGCGACTCTGCGCCGTCGACGTCGTTGAGGTGCGCGGCCCGTTCCCCATCGCCGAGATCGAGCGGGGAACGGGCCGTCGTGCACCTCGTCACGGGGATGACGGTGGTGGTTCCGACCGCAGCGTAGTTCCGCTCAGACGACGGAGATCACCTTTCCACCGGTGAGAGCCTTCAGCGTGTCGAAGGTGAGGGGCATCACGGTGTGCGGGTGGCCGGCGGCCGCCCAGATCTCGCCGTGATCCTCCAGGTCGACGTCGATGTAGGTGCGCAGGGGCGCGGGGTGTCCGACAGGAGCGACGCCGCCGATAGCCTGCCCGGTGGACTCCCGGACGACAGCGGCGGGAGCCATCACGACCTCCTGCGCTCCGACGTTCCGAGCGAGGGCTGTCGGGTCGACGCGATGACCACCACTCGTCATGACGAGGATCGGCGCACCGTCGGCGAGAAAGACGAGGCTGTTCGCGATCGCGGCGACGTCGCATCCGATCGCCGCCGCGGCTTCTGCGGCCGTGCGTGCGGAGTCGGGGAGTACACGGATGACGGTGTCGACACCGGCATCCTCGAGGTGACGGAGCACGAGCCTGCTGCGTTCAGGGAGGTCGAGGGCGGTCATCGCCCCACCGTATCGAACGCGGCAGGCTCGTGTTTCGGGCGGCGACGTGCTACGCGGCGTCCCCGAGGAGGATCGCCTCCGCGTCCTCGGCGGCACCGCCTTCAGACTCGTCGTCGATGTGCGCGAGAGCCTTTCGACCGAGGAGGATCGTGAGCGCCGCGACGAGCACGGACACGGCGGCGAAGAGGTACGGGACCGTCGCGTTGAACGCGTGCCACAGTGCCGCGGCGATCGGCGGAGCCATGGCTCCACCGAGGAACCGCACCGCCGAGTACGCCGAGGACGCCACGGAGCGCGGCAGGTCGGTCGCCTCCATCACGGCCTCGGTGAGCACGGTGTTCATGACGCCGAGCAGCAGTCCGCCCACGATGATGCACACGACCAGGGCGGTGGCGGAGGCCACCAGCAGACCGGCCGCGATCAGATCCAGAGCCAGCAGCGGCAGCACCACGAGGATGATGTGCGTGCGCTTCATGCGGCGCATCAGAAGCGGAGCGACCCAGACGCTCGTGACCGCGAGTGCGACGCCCCACCCGAAGAATGTGAAACCGATCCCCATGGCGCCGAACCCGAGGGGGAACGGCGAGAACGCCAGGAGCACGAAGAAGCCGATGTTGTAGAAGAGGGCCGCGACGGCGAGGACGGCGAGTGCGGGCTGGCGGAGCGCTGTGAAGGGGGCGGAGAAGGGCACGGGTTCGCGCTTCTCGCTCGGACCCCGCAGCAGCGCGAGGATGGCGACGAAGGCGATGGCCATCAGCACGACGACGCCGAAGAACGGGGCGCGCCAGCTCTGCTCTCCGAGGAGCCCGCCCAGGAGCGGGCCGATGGCGATGCCGAGTCCGAGGGCGGCCTCATACAGCACGATCGCCGCTCCGCTGCCTCCGGAGGCGGCGCCGACGATCGTCGCGAGCGCGGTCGAGATGAAGAGGGCGTTGCCGAGGCCCCAGCCGGCGCGGAAGCCGATCACGGCATCGACACTGCCGCTGAGGGCGCACAGGAGCGCGAACACCACGATGAGCGCGAGGCCGATCAGGAGCGTCTTCTTCGCGCCGATGCGGCTCGAGATCCAGCTCGTGACCAGCATCGCGATGCCCGTGACCGCGAGGTAGCTCGTGAAGAGCAGCTCGGTCTGCACCGGGGTCGCCTCGAGCGATTCGGCGATGGCGGGGAGGATCGGGTCGACGAGGCCGATGCCCATGAAGGCGACGACACACGCGAAGGCGACGGCCCAGACCTGTGCGGGCTGCTTCCACACGGATGGTGCGGCGGTGTTCAACGTACTGCTCCTGTCGGTTCGGTGGCGGTGTGCGCGGCGAGGATCTCCGCGGCGCGGGTCAGGGCGGCCCAGTCCTCGTCGACGAGATCGGCGAAGCGGGGGGCGAGCGTGTCGCGGAACTCCTCGCGCCAGGCGCTCAGCGCCCGGGAGCCCTGAGGGGTGATGTCGACGACGATCGCTCGGGAATCCTCCGGATCGGGGGAGCGGAGCACGAGTCCTTCTCGCTGCAGGCCTCCGATGAGGCGGGTCATCCCCGGCTGCGTGGTGCGTGACGCCGCCGCGAGCTCCCCGACCCGGCGAGAGCCGTTCTGATCGAGGAGACTGAGCACGCGCCACTGCGCCGCCGGGGCGTCGTTTCCGGCATCCTGTGCGGCGATTCTGCCCAGGGCGTACCCGGAGAGGACGAGGGAGGGGATGACATCCGCGCGTTGCATACCAAGGAGTATATACCTGATGGTATGTAAGTGTCAGCGGCGACCGTTCGCGATGCGCGCGGAGAGCTGATGGGCGTGGGCCAGCAGCGTGCGGCCGAGGTCTGCGAGACGCTCAGGACCGAAGCGGAACTCGACCCCCGTGAGGCTCAGCGCCCACTCCGGTCGTCCGCTGCGGTCGAAGACCGCGGCGCCGAGCCCCCAGCTGCCTTCCACGATGAGACCGGGGTTCACCGCGTAGCCGCGCTCCTTCGTGTCGGCGAGCCGTGCCCGTAGCGGGTCGGGAGCATGCTGCCGCCCCCACTCCTGTGCGAGCTCGGGATGCCGGTCGAGATAGGCATCCACATCGTGGTCAGGAAGGAAGGCCAGGATGGCCAGCCCTGCGCTCGCGACGCCGAGCGGGAATCTGACCCCTTCGCTGAGCACGAAGGAGCGGATCGGGAACGACCCCTCCTCTCTCAGCAGGCACACGGTCTCGTCGGCCCTGCGCACGGAGAAGAACGCGCTCTCCTCCGTCTTCACGGCCAGGGACCGGACGATGTCGCGGGCGAGCGCGGTCACGTCGTAGCGCGCGGCTGCCACGGTTCCCATGAGGAAGAGCTCGGGCCCAGGCATCCATCTCGTGCTCTCGCCGTCGCGATCGACGAGTCCTTCGGCTTTGAGTGCGCTGAGCAGCCGGTGGGTCGTGGAGCGCGACAGGTCCGCGCTCCGGGCGAGATCCTGCAGGGTGGCGCCGTCGGACCCGCCCGCCGTCACCAGCCGGAGCAGTCGGGCCGCGCGGGCGATCGCCTGCGCGCCCGGAACGCTGCGGGAGGATTCCATAATGTGGACGCTATCGCCGAGTTCGCCCACATCGCAAGAGCCTGCTGTCGCCTCGTGGTCGGCGGGCGGATGCTGGAGGGGTACACGTCTTCGAAGGAGCACGCGTGATCGACAAGAACTGGTCCACAGCCGCCGAGGCCGTCGCCGACATCCCCGACGGGGCCTCGATCGCGGTCGGCGGCTTCGGACTCTCCGGCAACCCGATCGCGCTCATCGAGGCGCTGCTCGCGCAGGGCACGAAGGAACTCAGCGTGGTGAGCAACAACTGCGGCGTCGACGACTGGGGCCTCGGCGTCCTGTTGGCGGCGCGGCGCATCCGCAAGATGACGTCCTCGTACGTCGGGGAGAACCGGGAGTTCGAACGGCAGTTCCTCTCCGGGGAGCTGGAACTCGAGCTCACCCCGCAGGGCACGCTCGCCGAGAAGCTGCGCGCAGGTGGTTCGGGCATCGCCGCGTTCTATACGCAGACGGGCGTCGGCACCCAGGTCGCCGAGGGCGGGCTGCCCCGGCTCTACGCGTCGGACGGATCGATAGCCGTCGCTTCCCCGGTCAAAGACGTGCGGACCTTCGAGATCGACGGCGCACCCCGCGACTTCGTGCTCGAAGAGGCGATCAGAACCGACTTCTCGCTGGTGCACGCCGCGGAGGGCGACCGTCACGGCAACCTGGTCTTCAACAAGGCCGCCCGCAACTTCAACCCCCTCGCCGCGATGGCAGGGCGGGTGTGCATCGCCCAGGTCGAGCGATTGGTCGAGCCGGGCGAGCTGGACCCCGATCGCATCCATCTCCCCGGGGTGTACGTGCACCGCGTCGTCGAGGTCGGCACCGACATCCCCAAGCGCATCGAGCGACGCACGGTCGCCGCGGAAGGAGCCTGACATGGCACTCAGCAGAGAGCAGATGGCCGCGCGCGCCGCCGCCGAGCTGCAGGACGGCTCCTACGTGAACCTCGGCATCGGTCTGCCGACGCTGGTCCCCAACTTCGTCCCCGAGGGCGTCACCGTCGTCCTGCAGTCCGAGAACGGGATCCTCGGCGTGGGGCCGTACCCGCGCGAGGAGGAGGTCGACCCCGACCTGATCAACGCGGGCAAGGAGACGGTCACCACGCTTCCCGGCGCGGCGTTCTTCGACTCGGCCGCGAGCTTCGGGATGATCCGCGGTGGCAAGATCGACGCGGCGATCCTCGGCGCCATGCAGGTGTCGGCATCGGGAGATCTCGCGAACTGGATGATCCCGGGCAAGATGGTGAAGGGCCCGGGCGGCGCGATGGATCTCGTGCACGGAGCCGCCCGCGTGATCGTGCTGATGGAGCACGTCGCCAAGGACGGCTCGGCGAAGATCGTGAACGACTGCTCTCTGCCGCTCACCGGCCGCGGCGTCGTCGACCGGATCATCACCGACCTGGCGGTGATCGACGTGACCGATGCGGGCCTGGTCCTGGTCGAGACCGCGCCGGGGGCCTCCGCCGCCGACGTCATCGCCGCCACCGAACCCGTTTTGATCCTCACGAAGGAGTGAACCCATGACCGACATCGTCATCGTCGCCGCCGCCCGTACGCCCCAGGGGCGCCTGAAAGGCCAGCTCGCGTCGTTCACGGCTCCGCAGCTGGGATCCTTCGCGATTCGCGGCGCTCTGGAGCAGGCCCGGATCGACCCGGCCGAGGTGGACGCGGTCATCGTCGGCCAGGTCCTCGCTGCCGGGTCAGGACAGAACGCCGCCCGCCAGGCGGCGATCGGGGCCGGGATCGGCTGGGATGTGCCCGCGCACTCCGTGAACAAGGTCTGTCTCTCGGGGCTGACCGCGATCATCGACGCCGCGAGGATGATCCGCACCGGTGACTCGGAGGTCGTCGTCGCCGCCGGGATGGAGTCCATGACCCGCGCCCCGCACATGCTGATGGGCTCGCGTGACGGCTGGACCTACGGCAGCGTCGAGGTGCTCGATCACATGGCGTTCGACGGACTCACCGATGCCTACGACAGGGAGAGCATGGGCGCCTCCACCGAGCGGCACAACGCGCGGTACGAGCTCACGAGAGAGGCGCAGGACACCGTGGCCGCGCTGTCTCACCAGAGGGCCGCCGCCGCGCAGGTCGCTGGTGTGTTCGACGCGGAGATCGTCGCCGTCGAGGTGCCTCAGCGGCGTGGCCCTGCCGTGCAGGTGACGGCGGATGAGGGCATCCGCCCCGACACCACCGTCGAATCCCTCGCGGGTCTTCGCCCCGCCTTCGCCGAAGGCGGCTCGATCACCGCGGGCAACTCCTCGCAGATCTCCGACGGTGCGTCGGCGGTCGTCGTGACCACCCGCGCCAACGCCGAGTCCAAGGGCTGGCCCGTGCTGGTCACCGTCGGGGCGAGCGGTCAGACCGCAGGGCCGGACAACTCGCTGCAGGCGCAGCCGGCGCGCGCGATCGAGCGTGCCTGCGAGAAGCAGGGGATCACGCCGTCCGATCTCGATCTCGTGGAGATCAACGAGGCCTTCGGAGCGGTCGTCGCCCGGTCGCAGCAGGAGCTGGGCCTCGACAGCGACATCGTGAACATCCACGGCGGGGGCATCGCGATCGGTCACCCGATCGGCGCCTCGGGCACACGCCTGGTCGTGCACGCCGCGCATGAACTCGCCCGGCGTGGGCACGGCACGGCCGCGGTCGGGCTGTGCGGAGGCGGGGGACAGGGAGAAGCCCTCATCCTGACGAGGTGAGGGGCGTTCCGGCCTCGTCCCGTCGGTCGGCGGGGGCCGTGCGTCGGATCAGCGCTTGAGCGCCTTCGCTGCGGCCTTCTCCGCCTTCTTGGCGCGCTTCGCCTGCGTCGGCGCCAGCGGCGAGTCGGGGGCGACGATGTCGCCGCGCTCGTCGCGTCTGGTGTCGATCACGGCGCCGATGGCCAGGGCCAGGGTGATGCCCCAGCTCACCCAGGCGAGCACCGCGCGCCAGGTGATCGGCGCCTCTCGAGTGCCGCGGAGCAGCGAGATCCCCGCGGAGATCGCGGCGAACAGTCCCGTGCTGAACAGGTAGCGCATACCCCTACGCTACCCCCGCGAGCCCCATGCCGAGGCGAGCGATGCCCTCGCGTATGCGATCGGGAGCATACGTCGTGAACGACAGCCGCATCGCCCGGGCGTCGGCCGGGCCGGCGTAGAACGGCGCTCCGGGGACGAAAGCCACGTCATGGCGGAGGACGTGCGGGAGGGCCGCGGTGGCGTCCATGCCCTCGGGGAGTCGCGCCCACACGAACATGCCCCCGTCGGGGCTGTTCCAGGAACTGCCCGCAGGGAGCGCTGTCGCGAGGGCGTCGAGCATCGCGTCCCGTCGATCGGCGTAGGCCGCGCGGATCCGCGCGAGGGCGGCATCGCTTCGACCCGACGCCAGGTAGCGCGCCGCGGCGGCCTGATCGATGGTCGACGTGTGCAGATCAGCGGCCTGCTTCGCGATCGTGACGGTGGGGCGGATGTCAGCGGTCGTGCGCACCCAGCCGATGCGCAGTCCGGGTGCGATGACCTTCGAGAAGCTGCCGAGGCTCAGCACATGATCGGGTGCGAAGGTCGCGAGCGAGGGGAGCGGGTCGCCGGAGTACCGCAGTTGACGGTACGGCTCGTCCTCGATGATGCGGAATCCGTGGCGGATCGCGGCATCCGCGATCCGCCGTCTGGCGGCGAGGCCGTGGGTCCGCCCCGTGGGGTTCTGGAACGTCGGCACCGTGTAGAAGAACTTCGGGGCATGCGCCGAGGCGAGGGCGTCGAGGGCGTCGAGGTCGAGCTCGTCTCCGAGATAGGGGACGCCGACCACGCGTGCTCCCGCGAGGGCGAAGGTCTGCAGCGCGGCGAGATAGCAGGGCTCCTCGACGAGGATCACGTCGCCCGGGTCGAGCAGAGCCGTGGAGAGGAGTCCGAGGCCCTGCTGGGAACCGGTCGTGATGATCAGGTCCCCGGCATCCGTCTGGAGACCGTCGGCCGTGTACTGCCCGGCGACGATCTCGCGCAGAGCGTGATTGCCCTCCGACGTCGAGTACTGCAGCACGGCCGGTGCGCCGAGGGCCTCGTCGAAGGACGCGCGGATGCCGTCGAGGTCGAAGAGCTCCGGTGCGGGCAGCCCCCCGGCGAAGGAGATGACCTCGGGGCGTTCGGTGAGGGCGAGCAGATCCCGGACAGGGGAGGTCTTCGCGGATCCGGCGCGCTCGGAGCGGCCGGGCAGCGCGACGAGCGTCTCTGGACTGGACATGGGACCTCCTGGGTGCGCGGGTGACGACCACCCTACTGCGCCGCGGGATCTGCCGGATTCTCCATGACGCGGTATCCTGGAGGGGCTGCGGTCCGCCGCAGTCGCACCCGTGTATCTACCGGCCGTCGGCTCTCCGACGGACAGCGGCGGCACCCCACCCCGCGTCCTCTGGGCGCGCGAGAGCCATGACACACACGCATTCCTCCGCAGAGCCCACCCTGCTCCGCATCGCCGGTCTTCCCTACTTCCTCATCGCGTTCATCGCGCGTCTCCCGTTCGCGATGATGGTGGTCGGCGTCCTGACCGTCGTCGTCTCCGCGCGCGGATCGCTGTCGCTCGGCGGCCTCACCTCCGCGGCCGTCGGCCTCGGCACCGCGTGCTTCGGCCCGCTCCTGGGTGCCGCGGCCGACCGATTCGGTCAGCGCGCGGTGCTCACGCTGCTCGCGGTCGCGAACGCGGCGATGCTGGTGCTGTTCACCGTCGTCGTCTACGGGGCCGCCGCCGACCCGTTCGTGCTCCTGAGCGCCTTCGGCATCGGCGCGACGGCACCGCAGGTCGCGCCGCTGTCCCGCTCGCGTCTCGTCACCATGATCACCGATCGGATGCCGGAGGTCGGCCGCTCCCGCACGATCTCCGGGACGATGGCGTACGAGTCCGCCGCCGACGAGACCGTGTTCGTGTTCGGCCCCTTCCTCGTCGGCATCCTGGCCTCCGCCTTCGCCCCGTGGGCGCCGCTCGTCGTCGCCGCCGGACTCACCGTGCTCTTCGTCGGCGCGTTCGCCCTGCATCCGAGCGCACGCGCGGTCTCCCTGCACCGCGACGCCGACGGCAGAGCGCCGTCTGCCGTGTCCGAGCTGTTCCGGCCGCAGCTCCTCATCGTCGTGCTGGGCATCCTCGGCGTCGGCATCTTCTTCGGCACCATGCTGACCGCGCTCACGTCGTTCATGGCCGACCGCGACGCGCCGGAGCAGGCCGGTCTGCTCTACGGCGTCATGGGCGTCGGCTCCGCCGTGCTCGCGCTCGGCGTCGCCTGGCTGCCCCCGCGCTTCTCGATGCGCGCGCGGTGGCTGGTCTTCGCCGGCATCCTGCTGGCGGGGACCCTGCTGCTGCCGTTCGTCGACTCGCCCGCGACGATGATGGTCGCCCTCGCGATCATGGGCGTCGGCATCGGCCCCACGCTCGTGACGCAGTACAGCTTCGGCGCGGCGCGCAGCCCGCTCGGCCGTTCGGCCACCGTCATGACGATGCTCGGCTCCGGCGTGGTGGTCGGACAGTCGATCGGCGCGGCGGTCGCCGGGGAGCTCGCGGAGAGCGTCGGCACGTCCGCGGCGCTGGTGCTGCCGATCATCGCCGCCCTCATCACGTTCGCGGCGGGCCTGCTCAACTGGCGGCTCAGCGCGATCCGACCCGCCGCTGCCGCCACGGCGTAGTCGACCTCGATAGCCTGGGGACACCGAACCGCTCGTGTGAGGAGACCCATCATGGCCGTCGCAGATTTCGTCGTCGTCGCCAACCGCCTTCCGGTCGACCGGATCGAGGGACCCGACGGCGAGGAGGAGTGGCGGACCTCGCCCGGCGGCCTCGTCGCCGCCCTGGAGCCGATGATGCGCAGCGCCCACGGAGCGTGGGTGGGCTGGCCGGGACAGGCCGACCTCGAGCTCGCACCCTTCGAGATCGGCGGCATCGACCTGATCCCCGTCACGCTCAGCGCCCAGGAGGTCGCCGAGTACTACGAGGGGTTCTCGAACGACACGATCTGGCCGCTGTACCACGACGTGATTGCCCCGCCCCAGTACCACCGCGAGTGGTGGGACGCCTACGTCACGGTGAATCGCCGTTTCGCCGAGGCCGCGGCATCCGCCGTGTCGGAGAACGGGACGGTCTGGGTGCACGACTACCAGCTGCAGCTCGTCCCGCAGTTCGTGCGTGAGCTGCGCCCCGATGTGACCATCGGCTACTTCCATCACATCCCGTTCCCGGCTCACGGGCTGTACGCGCAGCTGCCGTGGCGGGATCAGGTGCTTCGCGGGCTGCTGGGCGCCGATGTGATCGGGTTCCAGCGCGCGCAGGACGCGACGTACTTCCTCACCGCCGTGCGGCGCCGCCTGCGGTACGAGGTCAAGGGCTCCGCCGTGGCCGTGCCCAGTGCGCCGGGGGAGACGCGCACAGCGGTCGCGAAGGCGTTCCCCATCTCGATCGACACGACGCCCTACCTCGAGCTCGCCGCGCGTCCTGACGTGCAGGCGCGGGCCGCCGAGATCAGGGAGAGCCTCGGCAATCCGGCGCACATCTTCCTCGGGGTCGACCGTCTCGACTACACCAAGGGCATCAGACACCGGATCAAGGCGTACGGCGAGCTCCTCGCCGAGGGACGGCTGCACGTCGAGGACGTGACGCTGGTCCAGGTCGCGAGCCCCAGCCGCGAGCGCGTGGACGCGTACGTCCACCTCAGGGATGAGATCGAGCTCGCGGTGAGCCGCATCAACGGCGACACCGACACGATGGGCCACACGGCGATCCGCTACCTCCACCAGGGCTACCCCAGGGAGGAGATGGTCGCGCTGTACCTCGCCGCCGACGTCATGCTGGTCACCGCGCTGCGGGACGGGATGAACCTCGTGGCGAAGGAGTACATCGCGACGAGGGCCGACAACCGGGGCGTGCTCGTGCTGAGCGAGTTCACCGGCGCTGCCGACGAGCTTCGCCAGGCGGTGCGGGTGAACCCCCACGACATCGAGGGGCTGAAGGACGCGATCATGCAGGCGGTGGAGATGACGCCGCGCGAGCAGGGGAGACGGATGCGGGCGCTGCGTCGCCGTGTTCTGGAGAACGACGTGAACGCGTGGTCGTCGTCCTTCCTCCGCGCCCTCGCCGAGGTGCATGGGCGCTGAGACCGGCGGCCATACTGGAAGGGCACCCTTCCCCTCGATCGGAGATCTCGTGACCCGCAGCTGGACGCCAGGAACGACGGATGCCGCGCTCAGCGCCATCTCAGCCACCCCTCGACTCGTGGTCGCCCTCGACTTCGACGGCACGGCGTCGCCGTTCGTGCTCGACCCGATGGCGGCGCGCGCGATTCCGGAGGTCGCCGCGCAGATGGAGCGTCTGAGCGCGATGCCCGACACGGTGGTGGCGTATGTCTCCGGGCGCAGCATGCACGATCTCCGCGAGATCACGGAGCACACCGACGATTCGCCGGTCGCCCTCGCCGGGTCGCACGGCGCCCAGTACTGGTACCCCGGCTCGGGCGAGTCCGGTGCCGAGTCCGCGGCCGCGGAGGAGGACGGCACGAAGGAGGAGCTGTGGGAGGCCGCGCGTCCGATCATCGACCGGTTCGACGGCGCCGAGCTCGAGCCCAAGACCTTCGGGATGGGCGTGCACACCCGGGCCGCGACGCCCGAGGTGGAGCGCGAGCTGTTCGCCGAGATCGACGCGCTCGTCGCGGAGCGGTTCCCGCACTGGAGGCGCCGCAAGGGCCACCACGTGCTCGAGTTCTCGTCGCGCCTCGAGGGCAAAGACGCCGCGATGACGGCTCTGCGCGAGCGCTACGACGCCACCGGCATCCTCTTCGCCGGCGATGACGTCACCGACGAGGACGCCATGCGCGTGCTCGTCGACGGCGATCTGGGCGTGCGAGTGGGCGAAGGCGAGACAGCAGCCGGGCTCCGTGTGCGCAACCCACAAGAGATCGCCCAGCTTCTGGAGGCACTGGCGGACGAACGCGCGGCGCGACGGGAATAGACTTCCGTCATGACCTCGCTTGATCCCGAGTCTCCCGCGCCCATCGACATCAAACCCCGCAGCCGTGTCGTCACCGACGGCATCGAGGCCACGACCTCCCGAGGCATGCTCCGTGCCGTCGGCATGGGCGACGCCGACTGGGACAAGCCGCAGATCGGCATCGCGTCCAGCTGGAACGAGATCACCCCCTGCAACCTGAGCCTCGACCGCCTGGCGCAGGGCGCCAAGGAGGGCGTGCACTCCGGGGGCGGCTACCCGCTCCAGTTCGGCACGATCTCGGTGTCCGACGGCATCTCGATGGGGCACGAGGGCATGCACTTCTCGCTCGTGTCGCGTGAGGTCATCGCCGATTCGGTCGAGACCGTCATGATGGCGGAGCGCCTCGACGGCTCCGTGCTGCTCGCCGGCTGCGACAAGTCGATCCCCGGCATGCTGATGGCCAGCGCCCGCCTCGACCTCTCCAGCGTCTTCCTCTACGCCGGCTCCATCGCGCCGGGCTGGGTGAAGCTGTCGGACGGCACCGAGAAGGACGTCACGATCATCGACTCGTTCGAGGCCGTCGGCGCGTGCCGTGCGGGGCTCATGAGCGAAGAGGACCTCAAGCGCATCGAGTGCGCGATCGCCCCCGGTGAGGGCGCGTGCGGCGGCATGTACACCGCGAACACGATGGCGTCGGTCGCCGAGGCCCTCGGTCTCAGCCTTCCCGGTTCGGCCGCTCCGCCCGCGGCTGACCGCCGCCGCGACTACTTCGCCCACCGCTCGGGGGAGGCCGTGGTGAACCTGCTCCGTCAGGGCATCACGACCCGCGACATCCTCACCAAGGAGGCGTTCGAGAACGCGATCGCGCTGGCGATGGCCCTCGGCGGCTCGACCAACGTGGTGCTGCACCTGCTCGCCATCGCGCGCGAGGCGGAGGTCGAGCTGAGCCTGCACGACTTCAACCGCATCGGCGACCGCGTCCCGCACGTGGCCGACATGAAGCCCTTCGGCAAGTACGTCATGAACGACGTCGACCGGCACGGCGGCATCCCCGTGATCATGAAGGCGATGCTCGACGAGGGGCTGCTGCACGGCGACGCGCTCACCGTGACCGGCAAGACGCTGGCCGAGAACCTCGCGGAGCTCGACCCCATGCCGATCGACGGCGAGGTCATCCACACCTTCGACAACCCGATCCACGCGACCGGCGGCCTGACGATCCTGCACGGATCGCTCGCACCCGAGGGCGCCGTCGTGAAGACGGCCGGCTTCGACGCCGCCGTGTTCGAGGGCACCGCGCGCGTCTTCGAACGTGAGCGGGCGGCGATGGATGCCGTGGCGAACGGCGAGATCGAGAAGAACACCGTCATCGTGATCCGCTACGAAGGCCCCAAGGGCGGACCCGGGATGCGCGAGATGCTCGCGATCACCGCGGCCATCAAGGGCGCGGGGCTCGGAAAAGATGTACTACTCTTGACGGACGGACGATTCTCAGGCGGCACAACCGGCCTGTGCATCGGCCACATAGCACCCGAAGCGGTGGACGCAGGTCCCATCGCCTTCGTGCGCGATGGTGATCTGATACGGGTCGATATCGCAGCTCGCTCTCTCGACCTACTCGTCGACGAGGCGGAGCTCGCCTCCCGCCGCTCTGGCTGGGAGCCGCTTCCCCCGCGCTATACCCGTGGCGTACTTGCCAAGTATTCGCGTCTCGTGCGGTCCGCCGCCGAGGGCGCGACGACCGGCTGAATCGCGTCGGCTGCCCCAGGCATCCGACGTCGCCCACAGACCACCAGAAGGAAGTCCCATGACCACTGACTCCGTCTCGGCCGTGCCGAGGCCTCCGGCCCAGAACTCCTCGGCGCCCGTGCTCACCGGAGCGCAGGCGCTCGTCCGCTCGCTCGAGCTCATCGGCGTGACCGATGTGTTCGGCATCCCCGGCGGGGCGATCATGGAGGTCTACGACCCCCTGCTCGACTCCACCGAGCTGCGCCACATCCTCGTGCGTCACGAGCAGGGTGGCGGGCACGCCGCCGAGGGCTACGCGACCGCGTCGGGGCGCGTCGGCGTCACGATCGCCACCTCCGGCCCCGGAGCGACGAACCTCGTCACCGCGATCGCCGACGCCTACATGGACTCGATCCCGATCGTCGCGATCACGGGACAGGTGTTCTCCACTCTCATGGGCACCGACGCCTTCCAGGAAGCCGACATCGTCGGCATCACGATGCCGGTGACCAAGCACTCGATCCTCGTGAAGGACGTCGCCGAGATCCCCGGCGCGGTCGCCGCCGCGTTCGAGATCGCCTCGACCGGTCGCCCCGGTCCCGTGCTGGTCGACATCACCAAGGACGCTCAGCAGGCCAAGGCGCCGTTCATCTGGCCGCCGAAGATCGACCTGCCCGGATACCGCCCGGTGACGAAGGCCCACGGCAAGCAGATCCAGGCCGCGGCCGCGATGCTGGCCGAGTCCAAGAAGCCCGTGCTGTACGTGGGCGGCGGCGTGATCCGCGGCCGCGCCTCGGCGGAGCTGAAGAGTCTCGCCGAGCTCACGGGCGCCCCCGTCGTGACCACGCTGATGGCACGAGGGGCGTTCCCCGACTCGCACCCGCAGCACCTCGGGATGCCGGGCATGCACGGCACCGTGCCGGCCGTGCTCGCGCTGCAGGAGTCCGACCTCATCGTCGCGCTCGGCGCACGCTTCGACGACCGCGTGACCGGCAAGGCCGCGCTCTTCGCGCCCAACGCGAAGGTCGTGCACGTCGACATCGACCCCGCCGAGATCTCGAAGATCCGCACGGCCGACGTGCCGATCGTCGGCGATGTGCGCGACGTGCTCGTCGACCTCGAGACCGCCTTCCGCGGTGCGACGGCGCAGACCACGCCAGACATCGAGGAGTGGTGGTCCTACCTCGACGGCCTCCGCAAGGAGTTCCCGCTCGGATTCCAGCCGACGACCGACGGACACCTCTCGCCGCAGCACGTGATCCAGCGGATCGGCGAGCTCACCGGCCCCGAGGCCGTGTACGCGGCCGGCGTGGGCCAGCACCAGATGTGGGCGGCGCAGTTCATCAAGTACGAGCGCCCGAACTCCTGGCTGAACTCGGGGGGCGCAGGCACCATGGGCTACTCGGTGCCCGCCGCGATGGGTGCGAAGGTCGCCGAGCCGCACCGGGTGGTGTGGTCGATCGACGGCGACGGATGCTTCCAGATGACGAACCAGGAGCTCGCCACCTGCGCGATCAACAACATCCCGATCAAGGTCGCGATCATCAACAACTCCTCGCTCGGCATGGTGCGCCAGTGGCAGACGCTGTTCTACGACGGACGCCACTCCAACACCGACCTGAACACGGGCCACGGCACCGTCCGCATCCCCGACTTCGTGAAGCTCGCCGAGGCGTACGGCTGCCTCGGCATCCGAGTGGAGAAGGAGGAGGACGTGGATGCCGCCATCCAGCTCGCCCTCGACACGAACGACCGCCCCGTGGTGATCGACTTCGTGGTGTCGGCTGACGCGATGGTGTGGCCGATGGTTCCGCAGGGCGTGAGCAACAGCTACGTCCAGTACGCCCGCGAACACGCGCCTTCCTTCGACGAGGAGATCTGACCATGTCGACTCACGTGCTGAGCCTGCTGGTGGAGAACACCCCCGGCCTGCTGACCCGTGTCGCGGGGCTCTTCGCCCGACGCGGCTTCAACATCGACTCGCTCGCGGTGGGGGTGACCGAGGTGCCGGGGATCTCCCGCATCACGGTCGTCGTCGATGTGGACGAACTCCCGCTCGAGCAGGTCACCAAGCAGCTCAACAAGCTGATCAACGTGATCAAGATCGTCGAGCTCGATTTCGCCACCTCCGTGCAGCGCGAGCACATGCTCGTGAAGGTGCGCACGGACAACACCACCCGATCGAACGTGATCGAGGTCGTGAACCTCTTCCGCGCCTCGGTCGTCGACTACGCCGCCGACGCGCTGGTGATCGAGGTCACGGGCGACAAGGGCAAGGTCGATGCGATGCTGCGGGCGCTCGAGCCCTTCGGCATCAAGGAGATCGCGCAGTCCGGTCTCCTCGCCATCGGCCGGGGCGGCAAGAGCATCACCGAGCGCGTCCTGCGCGGCTGAGCACCCACAAGACCTTCGCCGTTCGTTGAGCGAGCGAAGCGAGACGAAACGCAACTATCAAGGAGAAAGAAACAAGTGAGCACCGAGATCTTCTACGACGCAGACGCCGACCTGTCCATCATCCAGGGCAAGAAGGTCGCGATCGTCGGCTACGGCTCGCAGGGTCACGCCCACGCGCAGAACCTGCGCGACTCGGGTGTCGAGGTCGCGATCGCCCTCAAGGAGGGCTCGAAGTCCGCGCCCAAGGCTGAGGAGGCCGGCTTCGCGGTCAAGTCCGTTGCTGAGGCGACCCAGTGGGCCGACCTGATCATGATCCTCGCTCCCGACCAGCACCAGCGCGGCATCTACAGCGAGTCGATCGCGCCGAACCTCGCCGCGGGCAAGACCCTCGCCTTCGCGCACGGCTTCAACATCCGCTTCGGCTACATCGAGGCGCCCGAGGGCGTCGATGTGATCCTGGTCGCCCCGAAGGCGCCCGGTCACACGGTCCGTCGCGAGTTCGTCGCCGGCCGCGGCATCCCGGACATCATCGCCGTCGAGCGCGACGCGTCCGGCACCGCGTGGGCCACGGCTCTCTCGTACGCGAAGGCGATCGGAGGCACCCGCGCCGGTGTCATCAAGACGACCTTCACCGAGGAGACCGAGACCGACCTGTTCGGCGAGCAGGCCGTGCTCTGCGGTGGCGTCAGCCACCTCGTGCAGGCCGGCTTCGAGACCCTCACCGAGGCGGGCTACCAGCCGCAGATCGCCTACTTCGAGGTGCTCCACGAGCTGAAGCTGATCGTCGACCTCATGTGGGAGGGCGGCATCGCCAAGCAGCGCTGGTCGGTCTCCGACACGGCGGAGTACGGCGACTACGTCTCCGGCCCGCGCATCGTGACCCCCGAGGTCAAGGAGTCGATGAAGGCCGTGCTCGCGGACATCCAGTCGGGTGCCTTCGCGAAGCGCTTCATCGACGACCAGGACAACGGCGGTCAGGAGTTCCTTGCGCTTCGTGCCAAGGAGGAGACGCACCCCATCGAGGCGACCGGCAAGGAGCTTCGCGCTCTCTTCGCCTGGAAGCAGCAGGACGAGGACTACATCGACGGCAGCGCCGCGCGCTGACGACGAGCACCGTGAGAGGGCGCCCCTTCGGGGGCGCCCTTTTTCGTGCGCTTAGCGTTAGACATCCGATGTCTGACGCTAAGATGAGGGTATGCGACAGGACTGGTTCGACCACGCCCGCTTCGGGATGTTCGTGCATTTCGGCCTCTACAGCGCCGCCGCGCGCCACGAATGGGTGCAGAATCGCGAGCGGCTGACGGATGCCGAGTACCGGCCCTACTTCGACCACTTCGACCCCGATCTCTTCGACGCGCGCGCGATCGCCCGGCGGGCGAAGGAGACGGGGATGGGGTACGTCGTTCTGACCACGAAGCACCACGACGGGTTCTGCCTGTGGGACTCGGCGCTGACCGACTTCACCGCGGCGACCGCCGTCTCGCGCGATCTCGTGCGGGAGTTCGTCGACGCCGTGCGGGGCGAGGGGCTCAAGGTCGGGCTCTACCACTCGCTGATCGACTGGCATCACCCCGACTTCACGATCGACTGGAACCATCCCCGTCGGGATGACCCCGATGCAGCGGCCCTCAATGCGGGCCGCGACATGTCGAGGTACCGCGACTATCTGCACGGGCAGATCCGCGAGCTGCTCACCGGCTACGGCGGCATCGACTACCTGTTCTTCGACTTCACGTATCCGGAGGAGAAGCAGGGGTGGCTGGGCAAGGGCCCTCAGGACTGGGACGCCGATGCGCTGCTCGCGATGTGCCGCGAGCTCCAGCCGGGGATGCTGGTGAACGACCGGCTCGGCATCCCGGCGGACTTCGTCACGCCCGAGCAGTATCAGCCCACCTCACCCCTCCTGAGGGACGGCCGGCCCGTGGTGTGGGAGGCGTGTCAGACCCTGAACGGCTCATGGGGCTACGACCGCGACAACACCGATCAGAAGTCCGCGCAGCTGCTCGTGCAGATGCTCGTCGACTCGGTGTCCATGGACGGAAACATGCTCCTCAACATCGGTCCTGACGGCCGCGGCGCTGTCGTACCGCGGGATGCGGCGACCCTGTCGGAGATCGGGGAGTGGATGCGCCTGCACCGCGGCTCGGTGGTCGGCGCCGGACACGCCCCGTTCGCCCCGCCCCGTGAGGGCGTGTACACGCAGCGCGGGGATCGCCTGTATCTGCATCTGCTCGCCTGGCCGCTCGGCTTCGTGCATCTCCCCGGGCTCGCGGGAAAGGTCTCCTACGCGCGCCTGCTGAGCGACGGGTCCTGGCTGCGCACGTCCGTCTCGGATCCCGACCAGCGCGCCTCGCACATGACTCCGGCGGGGGAGGCGGAGGGAACGCTCACCGTGCACCTCCCGGTCCGCAGGCCGGACGTGGTGCTCCCCGTGATCGAGTTGGTTCTGACGGGGGAGTAGCCCCGCTCAGGCGACCGGCAGCTCGAGGTCGTCGAGGGCGAGCCTGGCCGCTCCGTGCAGGATCGCGTCGGCGCCGGTCGCGGCCGCCTCGATGCGCAGGCGCTGCGTCGCGAGCGGGTGGCAGGCCTCGTAGACGCGGCTGCGCACGGCGGCGATGAACGGCTCCGATGCGCTCATGCTCCCCGTGAGGAACACCGCGTTCGGGTTGAAGAAGTTGACGACGCCGGAAAGGGCCTGCCCGAGGTGCGTGCCCGCCGTCCGCACCAGCATGGTCGCCTCCGGGTCGGAGTCGCGCGCCAGCGCGAGCACGTCGGCCGTCGTGGTCACCTCGGTGCGTCCGCGCTCTCGCATCTGCCTGACCAGGCTGGCGCCGCTCGCCACCGTCTCGAGGCACCCCGTGTTCCCGCACGAGCAGGGGATGTCCCCGCTCCCGTCGATGCGCGTGTGGGTGATGTCTCCTGCCGCCCCGGTGGCACCGCGGTGCACGTGACCCTCCACGATCACGCCGCTGCCGATCGCGGTGCCCGCCTTCACGGTGATGCTGTGCTGCGTGTAGCCGAGCTGCAGGCGATGCTCGCCGAGCGCCGCCAGATTGGCGTCGTTGTCGACGGCGACCGGCACGCCGAAAGCCTCCCGCAGATGCTCGCCGACCCGGAACCCCGGCCATCCCGGCATCCGGGACGGCTGTTCGACGGATCCGGACTCGATGTCGACCGGACCGGGAAGGCTCACCCCGATCGCGCGGAGGGTCGAGCCGTCCGCAAGCTCCCGGAAGACCGCGGCTACCGTCGCGAGCGTCGCCTGCGGTCCGTCCGTCAGGTCGATGCGTGTCGTCCGCACCTCCTGCAGGTGGCCGTCGAGACCGTGGCGCCCGATGCGCGCGTGCCCGCCGCCGAGGTCGGCGGACAGCACGATCCCGCCCTCTTCGGCCACACGGAGCACGCGAGGCCGCCGGCCGCCGCGGGAGACGCCGTCTCCCGCCTCCTCGAGCATCCCGGCATCCAGTAGCGCCTGGACGCGGAGGCCGATGGTGGAGGCGGCGATGCCGAGTCGAGCGGCGAGCTCGCTGCGGGAGCGCGCCTCCCCGCGGGCGACGAGGTCGAGAATGCGTCGCGAGTGGAGATCCTCGGCAGAGCGATCGGCGGTACGGGGCATGTCGTTCCTTCGTCGGCGAATCTCGTCAGGCTACCGGTGTCGGGTCGTGATCTCGGTCATGACGCGGAAGGTCAAGGATCTATAAACATCGGATGTTCCGCTTGCGGCGGCCCGTGAAGTATGACACGGTAACTTCATACGAAATCCTACTAGGTTGCTTCGACCCGCGAAGCAACCTTCCCGATCCGCTAGGAGTCATTCAATGAAGAAGATGCGTATGGGAGCCGTCGTCGCCGTCGCCGGCGTCGCAGTCGCCATGACGGGCTGCGCCGGAACGACCGGCTCGACCGGCTCCGGTTCGGACGACACGATCGTCGTCGACATGTGGGCAGGTTCCGCCGATGACACCAAGGCGCTCGAGGCGCAGATCAAGGTCGCGCAGGAGCAGAACCCCGACCTCAAGATCGAGCTGCGCACGGCGCCCTGGGGTGACTTCTTCACGAAGCTCACCACCAACATGGCCTCCGGCAACATGGCCTGCATCACCGGTATGAACAGCGGGATGCTCTCCAGCTACACCGACGGCTTCGCCACGCTCACCGACGCCGACCTCAAGGCGGCCGGTCTCGCCGAGAGCGACTTCGCACCCGGTGCGACCGAGATCCTGAAGAACAAGGGCGAGCTCTACGGCCTGCCGTTCGACGTCGCGACGATGCTCGTCTACTACAACGCCGATCAGCTGACCGCCGCCGGCGCTGAGACTCCCGCCGCAGGCTGGACCTTCGAGGACTTCGAGAAGACGGCCAAGGCGGCGACCACCGGGGGCAAGTCCGGGTTCGCAGTGGGCATGGGCGACTTCCAGTGGCAGGCGCTGCCGATCGCCAAGTCCGGCCTGCAGCCGGTGACGGAGGACGGCACCCTGCAGCTCACCGACAAGAAGTTCGTCGAGGCGTCGACCTGGTACGCCGGCCTCGTCACCGATCAGAAGGTCGCTCTCCCGGTCGCATCGGCATCCGACACCGGCTGGGGCGAGAACCAGTACTCCAGCGGCAACGCGGCCATGGCCGTCGACGGCACCTGGAACGCGGTCAGCTACCTCAACAACGAGTCCGGCTTCACGGCGGGCATGGCCCCGCTCCCGTCCGAGGGCGGCACCTCGCTGAGCCTCATCCTCGGCTCGGGCTTCGGCATCTCCAAGACCTGCGACAACAAGGACGCCGCGCTCAAGGTGCTCGGCTCCCTGCTGAGCAAGGACGCGCAGGACTACATCGCCTCCTCCGGCCGCAGCTACCCGGCACGCGCCGAGAGCCAGCCGCTCTACTTCGACTCGATCGACGAGAAGTACCGCGAGCAGGTGAAGGAGGTCTTCACCGCGGCCTTCGAGAACGTCCAGGGCCAGTACGTCAGCGACAACTGGGCGAAGGTCGGCACGTACGTCCAGCCGCAGCTGGTCAGCGTGTACAACGGGCAGGAGACGATGGCGAACGTCCTCGACTCCGCTCAGCAGCAGTTCGGCAAGTAAGCAATCCAGGAAGACGAGTGATGACCACCAACGCGCGACGTCGGGGGTCTCTCGCCAAGGCTGAGGGCCGTCAGGCGCTGGGGTTCGCAACCCCGGCCCTGGCGGGCCTCGCCGTGTTCACCGTCGTGCCCGTCGTGCTCTCCATCGTGATGAGCTTCTTCGACTGGCCGACGTTCGGCGAGAAGACCTTCATCGGTATCGACAACTACATCCGACTGTTCACCTCCAGCCCGGACTTCTGGCCGGCGCTGCGGAACACCGCGGTGTTCACGATCCTCTACGTCCCGCTGAACGTGGCCCTCTCGCTCGTCCTCGCGATGGCGCTCGGTCCGCGCATCCGCGGACGCGGGGCGCTCCGGGTGCTCTTCTTCATCCCGGTCGTGACCCCTATGGTCGCGAACGTGTTGGTGTGGAAGATGCTCCTGCAGCCGCAGGGTCTCTTCAACGGCGTCTCCGAGACCTGGTTCGGCGTGACGCTCCCGAACTTCCTCGCCGACCCGCAGTGGGCCATGATCATGGTCGTCGTGATGAGCGTGTGGCAGGGAGTCGGCTACAACATGCTGATCTTCTCGGCTGCGCTCGAGCAGCTCCCCGAGTCCGTCATGGAGGCGGCCCGGATCGACGGAGCGAGCGGACTGCGCATGCAGCTCAGCGTGGTCATCCCGATGATCTCCCCGGCGATCTTCTTCGCGACCATCATGACCATGATCACCGCACTCCAGGTCTTCGTGCAGCCGCAGCTGCTCACCGGCGGCGGCCCGGGCAACGCGACCCAGCCGCTCGTGCAGTTCATCTACAACCAGGGCTTCAAGTTCCAGGAGCTGGGACTCGCCGCAGCCGGCGCCTGGATCCTCTTCGCCCTCATCATCGTGATCACTGCGCTCCAGTTCGGCGCGCAGAAGAAGTGGGTGCACTATGAGCACTGACCTGTCGACGGCATCCGTCGTCCTCGACGACGACCACGTCGAGACCGAGCGCACCGGACGCACCAAGGCGCCGCTGAGCGGGCCGGAGCGCGTGCGCCTGGCCATCGCGCACGTGCTCGTGTATCTGGCCGCCGCGATCTTCGTGTCGCCCATCGTGTACGCGTTCTTCTCGGCGCTCAAGCCGAACTCCGAGATGTTCACGATGCCTCCGTCGCTGATCGCGTCCGAGGTGCGGTGGACGAACTTCCTCGACGTGTTCGCCTATGGACCGTTCCTCACCTACATCGGGAACTCGTTCTTCGTGGCGATCGCCGGCACCCTGGTCGTGCTGTTCGTCTCCACGACGGCCGGGTATGCGTTCGGGCGCCTGCGCTGGAAGGGGAGGGACGCCGTGTTCGTGCTCTTCCTCGCCACCCTCATGGTGCCGGCGGAGGTCCTCGTCATCCCGATGTTCCAGGTCATGCAGTGGTTCAACTGGGTCGACACCTATCAGGCGCTGATCTTCCCGTTCGCCTTCACCGCGTTCGGCACCTTCCTCATGCGGCAGTTCTTCCGCGGCATCCCCTACGAGCTGGAGGAGGCCGCCCGCGTCGACGGTGCGGGGCCGGTCCGCACCTTCGTGCAGATCATCCTTCCGCTGGCGAAGTCCGCCGTGGCCGTGCTGTCGGTGTTCACATTCCTGTCGTTCTGGAACAGCTATCTCTGGCCGCTGATCGTGACCGTGGACTACAACGCCCACGGCACGCTGCCGGTCGGGCTCGCGAGCTTCTCTGGACTCACCGGCACGAGGTGGGACCTTCAGATGGCCGCGGCGATCATCTCGATGGTCCCGACGACCGTGCTCGTGATCGTGCTGCAGAAGCACCTGGTCAAGGGCATCGCCATGGCCGGGCTCGGCGGCCGTTGACCGTGCGCGCGCGGGAAGAGGGGACAACCCTGCCCATCGCGTCGGCCGACGGCGTGATCGGCATCGACATCGGCGGCACGAAGATCGCAGGAATCGCCGTGGCAGAGGACGGCTCCGTGCTGGCGCGGGGCAGCGTGCCTGCGCCGGCGAGCGTCGGCGGGGCGGCGATGGCGGATGCCGCCGCCGCCCTCGCCCGCGACATCGCCGCCCGCTCCGGCTCTCTGCTGACCGCGGTGGGCGTGGGTGCAGCGGGAGTCATCGATCACGAGACCGGTGTCGTGCGCGCCGCCTCCGCGACCTTCGTCGACTGGGCCGGATTCCCGCTCGGAGATGAGCTCTCCGCGCGACTCTCCGTGCCGGTGCGCGTGGAGAACGACGTCAACGCGTTCCTCCTCGGCGAAGCGGCGCGCACGGCCCCGGGCGAGCGCGATGTGCTCGGCGTGATGCTCGGCACCGGCGTGGGAGGAGCGGTCATCATCGACGGCGCACTGCGCCACGGACCGCACGGCGCCGCGGGAGAGATCGGACACACGCCCGGGTACAGCGATCTGGTGTGCACGTGTGGCCAGATCGGCCATCTCGAGACCCTCGCGTCGGGGACGTCGATCGGGCGGCGCTACGCCGAGCGGATCGGCGCGACGCCGTTGGACGCCCGCCAGGTCGCCGACCGTGCGCGTGGCGGCGATCCCGATGCCATCGCGGTGTTCCGGGCGGCGGGCCGCGCCCTCGCCCTCGCCTGCGCGAGCGCGGCGACCCTTCTCGACCTCCCGTGCGCGATCGTCGGCGGGGGAGTCGCAGAGGCCTGGGACCTCCTGGCGCCGACGATCGAGGAGACCCTGCGGACCGACGCCCCCGTGTCCGGACTGCCTCTGCGCATCGTCCCCGCGACGCTGGGCGGGGATGCCGTGGCCCTCGGTGCCATCGAGGCCGTGCGTCGCGCCCTCGTCCCCGCCGACGCACACTGAAGACGACACAGACCAAGGAGCAGCACGTGACCGAACGCCCCGAAGCCAGCGACATCTGGATGGGCGCCCTCCCGCCCGTCGCCGACGGAGGTCTTGCGACGCCGCGCATCGGCATCGGCGGGATCTCGATCGAATCGAGCACCTTCTCCCCGCACGTCTCCGGCGACGAGGCGTTCACGATCCGCACGGGCGAGAATCTGCGCGCGTACTACCCGTTCCTCGATGCAGGGCGCGAGCTCGCGGAGGCCGCGGAGTGGATCCCCCTCACCCACGGGCGCTCACTGCCAGGAGGCGCGGTCGATCCGGCGACGTATCGGCGGATGAAGGAGGCGATCGTCGCGGGCATCCGCGAGCAGGGGCCGTTCGACGGCTTCTTCTTCGACATCCACGGCGCGATGAGCGTCGTGGGCATGGACGACGCCGAGGGCGACCTGGCCCTGGCAGTACGCGAGGCCCTCAGACCCGACACGCTCGTGTCCACCTCGATGGATCTCCACGGGAACGTGTCCGAGGCGCTCCGCGATGCGGTCGACCTCCTCACCTGCTACCGCATGGCCCCCCACGAGGACTGGCTGAACACGAAGGAGCGCGCGGTCTGGAATCTGCTGGCGCGACTCCGCGGCGAGCACGGCGCCGACCCGCTGCGTCGTCGCCCGTTCAGCGCCTGGGTCCCCGTGCCGGTCCTGCTCCCCGGCGAGAAGACGAGCACGCGCCTCGAGCCCGCCCGCGGCATCTACGCGGAGCTGCCCGGCATCGAGGCCCTCGACGGCGTCGTGGACGCCTCGGTGTGGATCGGCTACGCCTGGGCTGATGAGCCGCGCTGTCAGGCCTATGTCGTGGTCACGGGCGACGACCGCGGCCTCATCGCGCGCGAAGCTGAGCGCGTCGCGCGGTTGTTCTGGGACGCACGTGAGGACTTCGTCTTCGTCGCGGAGACCGGCTCGCTCGACGAGGCCCTCGCGAAGGCGCTCGCGCCGGAGGCCCGGCATCCCTATCTGATCTCCGACTCCGGAGACAACCCGACGGCCGGGGGAGCGGGCGACGTGACCTGGACGCTCGCGCAGCTGCTCAGCCGCACCGAGCTGACCGACGGTTCTCGCACGACCCTCGTGGCCTCGATCTTCGACAGGGACGCGGTCGCGCAGGCCGTCGCGGCGGGAGTCGGCGCCACCGTCACCCTCTCGGCGGGCGCGCGCGTGGATGACGGGCCCCACGGTCCCGTCGAGATCACCGGCTCCGTCTTCTCGATCACCGAGGACGACCACGATGCGGGGACGCAGGTCGTGATCGCGGTCGGCGGACTCCACGCGATCATCACGGAGCGCCGCAAGCCGTTCCATCACCTCGACGACTTCCGGATGCTCGGTCTGGAGCCGACCACGGCGGACATCGTCGTCGTGAAGATCGGCTACCTGGAGCCAGAGCTGTACGACCTCGCCGCCGACTGGACTCTCGCGCTGACCCCCGGCGGCGTGGACCAGGACCTGCTGCGCCTCGGCCACCACCGACTGGCCCCTGGGGTCTACCCCTTCGACACGTCGGGAGCCCCCGACCTGACCGCCGTCGTCGTGCGACGCGGCGAGGAGATCCGCTGATGATGAACTTCGAGAAGCGCACCGGACCCGACTTCGGTGCCGAGGCCCCCGTCTATCCGACCAACGGCGTTCCCGACTGGTATCGCGACGCGAAGCTCGGCTTCTTCGTGCACTGGGGGCTGTACTCGGTGCCCGCGTGGGCCGTGCAGCACGGCGAGGGAGTGAACATCCCCACCGAGGACGCCTACGCCTGGCACCAATACGCGGAGTGGTACGGCAACACCGTGCGCATCGCGGGCAGCCCGACCTGGGAGCGGCATCAGCGCCTCTACGGAGCGGGCACGTCCTACGAGGACCTGGCCGACATGTGGGACGCCTCCGCCTTCGACGCGGATGCGTTCGTCGGCGAGCTCGTCGACGCGGGGGCGAAGTACGTCGTCCCGACCACCAAGCACCACGAGGGATTCTGCCTCTGGGGGACAGGGACGACGGGATTCAACGCGGTCGCGCGCGGGCCCCGCCGAGACCTGATCTCGGAGTTCCACGACGCGACCCGCCGAGCGGGGGCGAAGTTCGGCGTGTACTACTCGGGGGCGCTGGACTGGCATGTGAGCGACTTCCCGGCCATCGAGTCCGACACCGACCTCTTCCGGTACCGTCGCAACGACGAGCACTTCGCCCGCTACGCCACCGCGCAGCTGGACGAGCTCGTCGAGCGCTTCTCACCCGACCTCCTGTGGAACGACATCGAGTGGCCGGACGGCGGCAAGGGCCGTGAGGACTACGGCGTCGCCGAGACGCTGTCGCGGTACTTCGCCGCGGTCCCCGACGGTGTCGTCAACGACCGGTGGGGAGTCCCGTACCACGGCTTCCTCACCCGCGAGTACACCCGCATCGACGAGATCATCCCGCAGCCGTGGGAGTCGACCAGGGGGCTCGGGTACTCCTTCGGCTACAACAGCGCGGAGGACACTCGCCACACGCTGTCGGGTCCCGACCTCATCCGGATGCTCGTCGACGTGGTGTCGAAGAACGGCAACCTCCTCATCAACGTCGGACCCGACGCGGCAGGACGGATCCCCGAGCTGCAGCGCCAGACCATGCAGCAGCTCGGCGCCTGGCTCCGGGGCAACGGCTCGGCGATCTACGGCACGCGTCCGTGGGTGCGCTTCGGCGAGGCCGCGGGCGCGCCCATCCGGTACACGCGGTCGGATGCGGGTGTCCACGTGCACGCGCTCGATCCCAGCGCCGGCGAGCTGCCGCTCCCGTCCGAACTCTCCGCAGGCGAGGCGCGGTGGACCGACGGGTCCCACGCGGAGGTGATCCGCGCGACGGACGGCTCCACGAGCGTGCGCATCCCCGACGCCCTGCGCGAGACCCCGGTGGCCACAGTCACCGTGACGCCATGATGTCCGTTCCCGCCCTCGAGATCGCCGTGCAGGATGCCGCGGGCGCACGGGTCGCGCGGGCGGCGGGCGCCGATCGCGTCGAGCTGTGCCAGGCGCTGAGCGCGACGGGCGGGCTGACGCCGTCGCCCGCGACCGTGGACGCCGTCCTCGCCGCCGTCGGTCGCCCCGAGCGGCTCGCGGTGCTCGTCCGTCCGCGCACCGGAGGGTTCGTCTACGACGACGAGGACGTGGCGCTCGTCGCGGCGGATGTCGCCGAGGTCGTGCGCCGTGGTGCCGGTGCCGTGGTCGTCGGCGCGCTGACCCGCGACGGCGGCGTGGACCGTCGCACGCTCGATCTCTGGAAGAGCGCCGCGGGCACTGCCGAGTTCGTGTTCCATCGGGCGATCGACACACTGAGCGACCCGAGATCCGTGATCGGAGAGCTCGTCGACTGCGGCGTGGATCGCATCCTCACCAGCGGGGGAGCGGCACGCAGCATCGACGGCGCCGGAGTCCTCTCCGGTCTCGTCGACGAGGCCGCCGGACGTCTGCAGATCATGGCGGGCGGAGGAGTGCGCGTGGAGGACATCGTCGCCCTGCGCGCGTGCGGTGTGCACGCGGTCCACCTCTCCGCCAAGACGTCGTCGGGAGACCTCGCCCCCAGCGGACCCGGCGGCGGAGACACCGGCTTCGACATCACGGACGGCGGGATCGTCGCGCGCGCTGCGGCCGCCCTCCACGCGGAACACTGATCTCGCGGTCGGCGCCGGCCGAACTGCCCGTGTCGGGCGGGGCCGGCGCCGATCGCCGCGTCTCAGGGGCGCGTGAGCTCCTCGAGCACCTCGACCACGTGTCGATACCCGCGGCCGGTGGCACGGGTCATCCCGATCTCGCACGTGCGGTTCGCCGACACGAAGGCGTCGAAACCGCGCTCCCTCTCGGCATCGCGCAGCTCTGCGGCCTCGACCGCCGTGGCGCTGGCGGTGAGCTCGGGATGGAGCATGCCGCGGTCGCCGGCGAACGCGCAGCATCCCCAGCCGTCGGGAACGTAGACGTCCTCGGCGACGGCGGATGCGAGCGCGGTCAGCGCCCCCGTCGCACCGAGCGCGGTGGTGGAGCAGGTCGGATGCACCGCGATCCGGTCGAGCTTCCTCCGCACGTCCAGGCGGGGCAGCACCTCGCGGGCGACGAAGGTCGTCGCGTCCTCGATGACGAGTCCGGCGTACTCGGGGTGCGCGTCCACGCCCTTCGCGAGCATGACGTGCAGGCCCTCCGTGCAGGAGGCGGCGTCGCACACGACGGGAAGGGCGCCCTGCCGGCTCGCGGCCCACAGCGATGCGAGCACGCGCTCGGTCATGCGGTCGTATCCGGCGAGATGTCCCTTCGACTTCCACGGCGTTCCGCAGCACACGCCTCCGGCGTCGTCGGGGATCACGACGGGGATGCCCGCACGGTCGAGCAGCGCCGATACGGCATCCCTCGATCCTTCTCCGTGCCCCTCCGCGCCGAACATCGTGCCGATGCACGCCCCGAAGAAGACCGCCCTGGCGTCGGCGGGCGAGTCCGGACGCGGAGGCGTCGAGCCGCCTCGGGGGAGCCCGGCGTCATACAGCGGCACGGTGTCGGCGCCGAGCACCGCGCGGCCGACTCGTGTCGCGGCCGTCACGAGAGGCGCGGGCAGGGCATCGGCCACCGTGAGGGCGACGCCGCCGACCTTCGTGACCGTGCCCCAGCTCTTCGCGGCGACATCCCACAGGCCGTCCTCGATCGTCGAGGCCTGCTCGGCGCGCAGGCGTCGCACGAGATCGCCCGTGTTGATGTCGACGGGGCAGGCGACGCCGCACATGCCGTCGACCGCGCACGTCTGCACGCCCTCGTAGTCGTAGTCGGCGCGCAGCTCGGCCAGGAGCTCGTCATCGCCGCGCACCTCCGCCCAGGCCATGTCGCGGCGGAGGACGATGCGCTGCCGCGGGGTGAGCGTGATGCTCTTGCTCGGGCACGACGGCTCGCAGTACCCGCACTCCACGCAGCGGTCGACCTCCTTCTCCACCGTCGGCACGCGCTTCAGATCGTGCAGGTAGGAATCGGGGTCGTGGGAGAGCACGACGCCGGGATTGAGGATGCCGGAGGGGTCGAGCAGCCGCTTGACGTCCCACATGATGTCGGTGAGCTCATCGCCGTACTGGCGGCGCACGAAGGGCGCCATGATGCGACCGGTGCCGTGCTCCGCCTTCAGGGAGCCCTGCTGCTCCAGCACCAGCTCGACGAGATCGTCGGTGAAGCGGCGGTAGCGGGCGAGGCTCTCCGGATCGTCGAAGCGCTCGTTGAGCAGGAAGTGCACGTTGCCGTCCTTGGCGTGCCCGAAGATGACGGAGCCCTCGTAGCCGTGTGCGGCGAAGAGCGCGATGAGCCGCTCGCAGGTGACGAGGAGACGCTCCACGGGGACGACGATGTCTTCGAGCAGGGCGGTCGTGCCCGAAGGGCGTGCCCCGGCGATCGCGGTGTAGAGGCCCTTGCGCACGTGCCACAGGGCGGCGCGCTCGGCCGCGTCGGTGGTGAGGGTCGCGTCGATCGCGAGCGGGAGCGTGGCGAAGTGTCCGAGGGCCGTCGTCGTGTCCAGGGCCAGCGCGTCCGCGTCCTGCGCGTGCACCTCGACGAGGAGAGCGGCGTGGTCGCGCACCTCGATCGACGCGATCGCGGGCGGCACATCGCTGAGCCCCTGTGCGACGCGGAGGGACGCGGCATCCAGCAGCTCGATCGTGGCGAGGCCGAGCGCGGTGAGCCCGGGCAGAGCGGCCATCGCGTCGGAGAGCGTGTCGAAGACGAGGAGTCCCGTCGCGATCGCCGGCTTGATCTCGATCGTCCGGAACCGTGCTTCGGCGACGAAGGCGAGCGTGCCCTCTGAGCCGATGACCAGGTGCTCGAGGATCCGCACGGGGTCGTCGAAGTCGAGCAGCGCGTTGAGCCCGTAGCCCATCGTGTTCTTCATGGAGAACTGCCGACGCACGATCTCGACGTTCTCCGGCGAGTCGAGGAGTCGTCGACGCAGGGCGAGAAGACCGTCGGCGATCTCCGGGTCGGCCGCGCGCAGCCGGTCATCGGCGTCGGGGGCCGCGGTGTCGAGGATCGTGCCGCTCGGCAGGACCAGCAACAGGGACTCGATCGTCCGGTACGAGTTCTCGACGATGCCGCAGGCCATGCCGCTGGAGTTGTTCGCGACGACTCCGCCGATGGTGCAGGCGATCTCGCTCGCGGGGTCGGGGCCGAGCTTGCGGCCGTACCGTGCCAGTCGGGTGTTGACCTGGCGCACGGTCGCCCCTGGTTCAACCCGGACCGAGCGCCCCTCGTCCTCGATCGCGATGGCGCGGAAGCCGCTGCGCGTGTCGACGAGGATGTCGCCGCTCACGCCCTGCCCCGAGAGGCTCGTGCCGCCGGAGCGGAACGTGAGCGTCCGCCCGGCCGCTCGTACGGCATCGAAGGCGCGAGCGACCCCGGCGGCATCGACGGGGGACAGGACGGCATCCGGCACCAGCAGGTAGTGGGAGGCGTCGTGCGCGCGGGCGAAGCGGTCGATCGAGCGGAGATGCACCGCGGTCGACGGGCCGAGCAGTTCCGGATTCAGGGGTTCGGCGAGCGTGGTGGGCACGGTGCTCCTCGACAGTGCGGACAGATTGTCTGACAAGTGTACCGAGAGGCGAGGGTCTCGATAGCATGGCCGCATGACGACGACGGATGCCGACCTCGGAGTGATCGGCGTAGTGGATGCCGTGACGGCGCGACTGCGCACCCGCATCCTCAGCGGAGACATCCGCTCGGGGGCGCCGCTCACCGAGGCCGCGGTGTCGATGGCCTACGGGGTCGCGCGTCCGAGCGCGAAGGCGGCGATCGAGCAGCTCGTGGCCTCCGGCCTCCTCGCCAGGACCGCGCATCGCAGCGCGCGGGTCGTCGGCATCGACCCGGAGACCGTCCGCGACGTTTACCGCACCAGGGCGAGGTTGGAGAGCGCCGCCCTTCGGGAGCTCGCTCTCTCCCGGACGGTCCCCGCGTCTGCAGTCGCCGCGAACGAGGAGATCGCGGCGATGCCGCCGGGACCGGACGCCGCGACCGTCGACCCCGATCTGCGATTCCACACGGCGTTGATCGACGCGCTGGAGAGTGAGCGCACAGGGCGCATGTACCGCAGCGTGATCGACGAGGTCCGGCTGTGCATGGCGCAGGTGCAGGGGAGGCAGCTGCTGGACGCCTCGGCGATCGCCGAGCAGCACGCGGGGATCCTCGACGCCGTCGCCGGGGGAGACGGCGAGCGGGCCGCCGAGCTGCTCCACGCCCACCTCTCCGCCGCGGAGCAGCGGCTCGTGGAGGCGCTCGGCGCCCGGTGAGCGCTCAGTTCGCGGGCGCGGCGTCCTCGATCTCGATGGGGGCGTCGGCCGGGTCTGCCCAGACCGGGGCCGGCAGCGGCGTGTCGACCTGGCCGGCCTGGATGGACCGCAGCGCCTCGGTGATCGCGTCGGCGTTGTCGGGAACGGCGAGGCCGCAGGTCTTCAGCTCGGAGGCGAACTTCAGGGTGAGGCGGATCTTGCCTGCCTCGATCGCCTGAGCGGTGGTGCCGGTGCGCTTCTCGCTGCCGGTCTGGATGTCGGAGACCTGGTCGCACACGTGGTACACCGAGCCGCCGTCGACCCAGACGACCTCGTCCTTGCCGAGCAGTTGGATGACGGCCGACTGATCGGCCGTGTACTGCTCGACGGACGGCGGGTTGAAGTCGACGCCGATCACGGTCGCCAGGACCGCGAGCGCGATGCCCACGATGCCGGCGGTGGCCTTCTGGCCCTTGTTCATGTCCTTGTTCAGGAAGATGAGGATGATCAGCGGGAGGAAGGCGACGATCGCGATGATCGCGCCGAGCTGGTTCTGCACGAAGAAGCGGACGGTCTCCGACTTGCGCGCGGGGTCGAGGCGGTTCGCCTTCTTCCAGAGGACGGAACCCGTGATCGACAGAGCGGCGATGACGACGAGCATCACGAGGAGGGTGATGAAGGCCCACTGCGGGAACTGCGCGGTCACGCCGGGGTCGGAGAGGAGCCCCGTGTCGGGATCGCGGACGAGGACGCCGTCTTCGCCGACGTAGTCGCGCTGGCGCAGCAGCCAGAAGATCGCGACGGCCTCGCTCGCGATGGCGACGGCCCACAGCACGGCGGCGATCCAGCGGAAGGTGGTCGCCTTGGACTTGGCTTCGGCCGTCGGCTTCCAGTTCGCCGCCGGTTCGACGGACTCGCCGCTCTTGCTCTCTGCCACGATCAACACCCTTTCCCCCTGCGCACCCGCGTGCACAGCCGATTTGCACCCCTGAGCCTAGTGGACGCGGTGTCCTACGCTGGAGGACATGAGCACCGATCCCGATGACGCCCTGACGTGGGAGGGCGACGACGGCACGTCGCCGAAGGAACCGGCCCTGCCCGCGGGCTGGAACGCCGTCGGCAAGGGCAGCGACAGGGTCGTCGAGGAGGGTAGGGAGTCGGATGCCGCGGCATCCGAAGATCCGACCGAGGCTGACGAGGCGCCCGCCGCACTGGGCACCGGGATGCTCCTCACCCTGGGAGTGGTCGGCGGGGTCTACCTGCTCTACACCGTGGGCTGGGTCGTCGGCGGGCTCCGTCTCAAGCCGCTCGCGAACCTGATCGTCGCCGACAGCATGTACGTGCCCTGGTTCGTGCTGGCCGTCGCGGCCCCCGCCCTGTGGTTCCTCGCGACGTGGGTGCTGACGCGCGGCAGGGCCGCGTGGATCCGCGTGCTCGTTCTCCTCCTGGGCGTGGTGCTCCTCGTGCCCTGGCCCTTCGTCACCGTGGGGGTGATCGGATCATGACCGCATCCACGACGACGCCCTCGATCTCGGCGGGTTCTCCGCGGTGGATCGTCTGGCTGGTCATCGGTCTCAGCGGCCTCTTCTACGCCTATGCGGTGTGGAACGCCGTGGCGCACCTGGTGTCCATGGCGCAGAGCGGTCTGACGGCGACGGGGTGGGCGACGCTGCTCTTCGGGGTCGTGTTCCCTGCCCTTGTCTTCGTGTTCGCCCTCGTGATCGGCCGTCGGCGCCGCGTGGGTGAGCTCAGCCTCGTGCTGCTCTCCGGTCTGGGCATCGTGGCGGTGTTCTGGCTGAGCCTGCTCGGCTACAGCATCCTCAACATGTCTCAGCTGGTGGCTGCCTGATCCTGCCGTCACACGGCACGGGGCAGCGATCCTGCTCCGGTACAGTTGACGTGATCGCGCCCCCGATGGTGTGCGGCGCATCGGCCCTCTCCCGCATGTCGCGCTGCCCCGAAGGATCCACTGTGCCGAAGCCTGTTGTGCTCATCGCCGAAGAACTCTCTCCCGCCACGATCGAGGCTCTGGGCCCCGACTTCGACGTCCGCAGCGTCGACGGCACCGACCGTGAGGCTCTTTTCGCCTCGCTCGCGGAGGCGGACGCCGTTCTCATCCGCTCGGCGACCCGCATCGACGAGGAGGCGCTGTCACACGCGCCGCAGCTCAAGGTGGTCGCCCGCGCGGGCGTCGGCCTCGACAACGTCGACATCAAGGCGGCGACGGCCGCTGGCGTGATGGTCGTCAACGCGCCGACGTCGAACATCGTCTCCGCCGCCGAGCTCACGATCGGACACATCCTCAGCCTCGCCCGTCGCATCCCCGCTGCGCACGCCTCGCTCTCCGCCGGGCAGT
Source organism: Microbacterium sp. NPDC057944 (assembly GCF_042887445.1). Classification (NCBI taxonomy): domain Bacteria; kingdom Bacillati; phylum Actinomycetota; class Actinomycetes; order Micrococcales; family Microbacteriaceae; genus Microbacterium; species Microbacterium sp. NPDC057944. The sequence goes on along the minus strand of NZ_JBHVPJ010000002.1, from coordinate 695,243 downwards.
GGAAGCGCAGCTCCTACACCGGCGCAGAGCTCTTCGAGAAGACGGTCGGCATCATCGGCCTCGGGCGCATCGGGGCTCTCGTCGCCGCGCGTCTCGCGGCCTTCGACATGCGCGTGGTCGCCTACGACCCCTACGTCACGTCGGCGCGCGCCCAGCAGCTGGGCGTGCAGCTCCTGTCGCTCGACGAGCTGATCGCCGAGTCCGACTTCATCACGATCCACATGCCCAAGACGCCCGAGACCACGGGCATGCTCAGCACCGAGCAGTTCCAGGCCATGAAGAAGACCGCCTACGTCGTCAACGTCGCCCGCGGCGGCCTGATCGACGAGGCGGCGCTCATCGAGGCGCTCAACGCCGGTGAGATCGCCGGCGCCGGACTCGACGTCTTCACCTCGGAGCCCCCGGCGGAGGGCAGCTCCGCGCGCGCCCTCACCGCGCTGCCGAACGTCGTCGTCACCCCGCACCTGGGCGCCAGCACCGACGAGGCGCAGGAGAAGGCGGGCGTCTCGGTCGCCCGCTCCGTGCGCCTGGCCCTCGGCGGCGACCTCGTCCCCGACGCCGTGAACGTCGCCGGCGGCGTGATCGATCCCTATGTGCGCCCCGGCATCTCCCTGGTCGAGAAGCTCGGCCAGATCTTCTCGGCGCTCGCGACCTCGCCCCTCACCAGCCTCGACGTCGAGGTGCACGGCGAGCTGAACGACTACGACGTGAGCGTGCTGAAGCTCGCCGCGCTCAAGGGCGTCTTCACCAACATCGTCAGCGAGACCGTGTCGTACGTGAACGCTCCGCTGCTCGCGGATCAGCGCGGCATTGCGGTGCGCCTGCTGAAGGATGACGTCAGTGACGAGTACCGCAACGTCATCACGCTGCGCGGCGCGCTCTCCGACGGCACGCAGCTCTCGGTCTCCGGCACGCTGACCGGCCCGAAGCAGACCGAGAAGCTGGTCGGGATCAACGACCACGCGCTCGAGCTCCCGATCGAGAAGCACCACGTCGTGATGCTCTACACCGACCGACCCGGCATCGTCGCGGTCTACGGACAGAAGTTCGGCGAGGCCGGCATCAACATCGCCGGTATGCAGATCGGCCGCCTCGCGGCGGGCGACCAGGCGCTGAGCGTGCTGACCCTCGACTCGCCGGTGTCCGAGGAGCTGCTCGACGACGTCCGCACGGCGATCGACGCCGACCTGTTCCGTCAGATCGAGCTCACCGAGGTCTGACCCGGGCCCACGAGAGGCGGGGGAGGCGCGATGCCTTCCCCGCCTCTCGCGTATCCGGGGGACGCTCCTTCTTCCCCGGGATGACGATTTCCGGGAGAATCTGCGAGCGGCTGTCGAATTCGCAGGGTGCTCGACGTCGTAACAGTGTTCGACACCCACGGGCACCCGCCCGAATGACGAAGGAGACACCTGATGTCCGCTGAGTACATGATCATCATCAACGAACCCGAGTGGGACCCTGCGGTGCTGCCTGCGGCGCAGATCGAGGCCGACATGGCCGGCCACACGGCTTTCCAGGCCGCTGTGGAGGCAGCAGGGCAGCGCATCACCGCGGGCGACGCGCTCCGCCCGCAGGCGGAGGCCACGCGCATCCGCCCCTCCGCAGACGGTCCGGTCTTCACCGATGGACCGTTCGGCGAGATCCGCGAGGTCGTCACGGGCTTCTACGTGTTCACCGCCGACTCTCCCGAGCAGGCCCGTGAGCTCGCCGCTCTGGTCCCGACCGGAGGGTGGCTCGATCTGATTCCCGTGCTCGATCTGGAGAGCATGCGCTCCGCCGAGGCCTGACGGAGGCGCATCGGATGGTCACCCGCATCGAGGAGGCGTTCCGTACGGATGCCGGCCGCATCCTCGGCGCGGTGACGGCCTACTCCGGAGATCTGCAGCTGGCGGAGGACGTCGTTTAGGAGGCGTTCCTCCGAGCGCTCGCACAGGAGGCCGACGGCGTCCGGATCGACAATCCGGCCGCGTGGATCACGACCGCGGCGCGGCGGCTCGCGGTCGACGCGATCCGCCGCGCCCGCACGGCGAGCAGGGCGCTGCCCGCTCTCGCCGCAGCTGCGCGGGAGGTCGGAGACCCCGTCGACGTCTTCGCCTTCAACGGCGACGAGCGGCTCGAGCTGATCCTCACGGTCTGCCATCCGGAGGTCGCCGAGGAGACGCGTCTCGCACTCGCCCTCCGTTTCGCGTGCGGGGTGCCCACGCGGGACGTGGCGACCATGCTCCTCATCGCGGAGACGACGATGGCCGCACGGCTCACGCGCGCGAAGAAGCATCTGCACGACTCGCCCATCCGGTTCGCTCTGGCGGACGTGCGGCAGGTCTCGGAGAGGATGCCGGATGCACTCTCGGTCATCGCGCTGATGTACACCGTGGGGTATGCGGCGCCGACGCACGAGGATGCGGCGCGTCTGCGCGCGGACGCCATCGCGCTCGCCCGTGACGCCCATCGGGTGGGCGTCGGCGGATCGGAGACCTCTGGCCTCCTCGCCCTGCTGCTGCTCACCGAGGCGCGGAGCGCGTCTCGGGTCGACGCCACGGGGGAGATGGTCGAGCTCGCCACTGCTGATCGCACCCTCTGGGACCGGCGGATGCTCGAGGAGGGGGAGTCTCTGGCGACCTCCGCATTGACGTCGGGGACAGGGCGCTTCGCCCTGCAGGCCGGGATCGCGGGGATCCATGCACTCGCGCCGAGTTGGGAGGAGACCGACTGGGACGGCATCGCTCGGCTCTACGAGGGGCTCGTCGACCTCTGGCCCTCACCGCCTGCCCGGCTGGCGCGGATCGTCGCCCGGGGGTATTCCTCCGCAGTCGGCGCTGCGAACGCCCGTCTCGAGCTCGACGCGGACGACGAGCTCTTCTCGGGTGCGACTGCCGCACAGGCCTTCGCGGTGAGGGCGGAGCTCGACATCCTGTCAGGAGAGCGAGCGTCGGCGCGTGATGACCTCCGCGCGTCGGCGGCGCGGACCGCTGACCCGGTGGTGCGGCGTCACCTGGAGCGGCGCATCGCGTCTCTGGGGGACTAGCGTGACGTGGCGCTCAGCACGAGCGCGATCAGCTCGGCGAGCTCCTCACTGCGCGGCACCAGGCGCTCGGGCCCGTGCACGTCGAGGGAGTTGTTGAAGTAGAGCCCGTCGCTGAGCAGCATGACGAGGTCGAGGCTCGCCCTGTCGCGGACGTGAGGGCGGATCGTGTCCTCCCAGCGGTGACGGGTGTGGCGCAGCATGTCCGCTGCCGCCGCTGATCCGCCCTGGGCCAGGCGGGTGGCGGCGATGAGAGCGCGGTCCAGCGCATCGTCCTCCATGACCGAGGTGCGGACGTAGTAGGCCACCGGACCCTCCTCCGCCGCCGTCATCCGCTCCAGATCCGCCGTCGTGAGTGCGTCGAGCCGCTCGAGGAGCCCCGCCGCGAGCTCTTCCTTCGAGCCGAAGTGGTAGAGCAGTCCGCCCTTCGACACTCCTGCCGCTTTCGCGGTCGCATCGAGGGTCGCCGCCCGCTCTCCGTCGGCGATGAGGATCGACTCGAACGCGTCCAGGACGCGTTCTCGGGCGAGAGGAGGTCGGGGCATATCTGTTACTATACCATCTGGACGGTTCAGTAACAGGGCCGCAGAAGATCCTGAGAGGTGCCTCATGACGCGCACAGCGTCGATCCCCACTGTCGTCGACAACGCCGAGACCGATGCTCCCCGTGTAGGGGCGCGAGGCTGGGCCGCGCTCGTCGTGCTCATGCTGCCAGTGCTGCTGGTGTCGGTGGACAACACCGTGCTGAGCTTCGCGCTGCCCGAGATCTCGATGGCGCTCTCGCCGTCGGGCGCCGAGCAGCTGTGGATCATCGACGTCTACCCGCTCGTCCTCGCCGGACTCCTCGTCACGATGGGGACCATGGGCGACCGCTTCGGCCGCCGCAAGCTCCTGCTCATCGGCGCGACCGGCTTCGCGGCCGTCTCGGCCCTGGCCGCCTTCGTCCCGACGGCGGGCCTGTTGATCGGTGCGCGTGCACTGCTCGGCTTCTTCGGCGCGATGCTGATGCCGTCGACGCTGTCGCTGCTGCGTTCCATCTTCCGCAATCGCGAGCAGCGCCGCATGGCCATCGCCGTCTGGGCGGCCGGTTTCTCGGCGGGCGCCGCACTCGGACCTATCGTCGGAGGCTTCCTCCTCGAGCACTTCGCCTGGGGCTCCGTGTTCCTCGTCGCGGTCCCGGTTCTGATCCCTCTGCTGATCCTCGCGCCGCTGCTGGTGCCGGAGAGCCGTGACCCGAACCCCGGTCGCATCGATCCCGTCAGCATCGTGCTGTCGATGGCCGCGATGATCCCGGTCGTCTACGCGATCAAGACGCTGGCCGTGGACGGCCCCTCGTGGAAGGCAGGCGCCTTCGCGGTGTTCGGCCTCCTCATGGGATACCTGTTCGTGCGTCGGCAGAACCGCGCCGAGATCCCGATGCTCGACATGGGCCTGTTCCGCCGCGGATCCTTCTCCGGTGCGATCATGGTGAACCTCCTGAGCGTCGTCGCCCTCGTCGGCTTCCTCTACTTCGTCTCCCAGCACGTGCAGCTCGTGCTCGGACTCTCTCCGATGGAGGCCGGTTTCGCGCTGGTCCCCGGCATGGCGGCGATGATCATCGCCGGTCTCCTCGTCGTCCCGATCTCGAGACGGGTGCGTCCGCGGGTCCTGATCCCCGCCGCGCTGCTGTTCTCGGTGGCCGGGTACCTGCTGGTGGCGTTCACGACCTCCGGTCACGGCGCCCTGCCGCTCGTCGTCGCCTTCATCGTGCTCGGCATCGGCATCGGCGCGGCCGAGACGATCTCGAACGAGCTGATCCTGTCGAGCGCACCCGCGGAGAAGGCGGGAGCCGCGAGCGCGGTCTCCGAGACCGCCTACGAGCTGGGCGCCGTGCTGGGCACGGCGATCCTCGGCGGCATCATCACCGCGTTCTACCGCGGAGCCCTCGTGCTCCCGCCCGGACTGCCGGAGGATGCGGCCGTCGCCGCCCGCGAGACCCTCGCCGGCGCCTACACCGCGGCCGCGAAACTGCCGGAGCAGCTCGGGGGCGCGCTGTGGGATGCCGCGGCGACGGCCTTCGGGTCGGGCGTCATGGTGACGTCGCTGATCGGTGCTGGCCTCGTCGTCGCGGCGGGTGCCATCGCCGCCGTCACACTGCGCACGACCCCGTCTCACTGACCAGTACGCTGGGGGAACCGGCATCCGTTGCGATGGGTGCCGGTTCCCTCATGCAAGGAGTGTCATGTCGCGTGTCGTGAAGCTGGCCGTCATCCCGGGTGACGGCATCGGACCCGAGGTCATCGCCGAGGCGGAGAAGGTCCTCGACGCCGTGACCGCCGCGAGCGATGTCACGTTCGACAAGACCCGGTTCTCGCTGGGAGCCGCGCGCTTCCTGGAGACCGGCGACACCCTGACGGACGACGACCTGTCGGCGATCGCCGCACACGACGCGATCCTCCTCGGCGCGGTCGGCGGCCAACCAGGAGACCCGCGCCTCAAGGACGCGAACATCGAGCGGGGGCTGCTGCTGCGCCTGCGGTTCACGCTCGACCACTACGTCAACCTGCGTCCGTCGAAGCTCTTCACCGGCGCTCCCGGACCGCTCGCGAACCCCGGCGACATCGACTTCGTCGTCGTGCGGGAGGGCACCGAGGGGCCGTACGTCGGCAACGGGGGCGCGATCCGCACGGGAACTCCGCACGAGGTCGCCAACGAGACCAGCGTGAACACGGCGTTCGGCGTCGAGCGCGTCGTCCGCTACGCCTTCGAGCTCGCCGAGCGCCGTCGCAAGAAGGTCACGCTCGTCCACAAGACCAACGTCCTCGTGCACGCGGGCGCCATCTGGCAGCGGATCGTGAACGAGGTCGCCGCTTCGCACGCGGATGTCGCGGTCGACTATCTGCACGTCGACGCCGCGACGATCTTCCTGGTCACCGACCCGTCGCGGTTCGACGTGATCGTCACCGACAACCTGTTCGGCGACATCCTCACCGACCTCGCGGGCGCGGTCACCGGCGGCATCGGTCTCGCCGCATCGGGCAACATCAACCCCGACGGCGCCTTCCCCTCGATGTTCGAGCCGGTGCACGGCTCCGCGCCCGACATCGCGGGCCAGCAGAAGGCCGACCCGACCGCGGCGATCCTGTCGATCGCGCTCCTGCTCGACCACCTCGGTCTGGCGGAGGAGTCGGCGAGGGTCAGCGCGGCCGTCGAGGCCGATATCGCGGCGCGCACCGGCGCCCGCAGCACGGCGGAGATCGGCTCCGCGATCGCCGCACGCCTCTGAACGACAGGCGTAGGCTGAAGCAGCGCGATGATGCGCCCACCCACGAGGAACGGATGACGACATGACGACGATCGACACCGAGGCGACCGTGGCTCCGCTGGAGTTCGCGGTCACGAAGAACCTGAACGCGGCGATGCCGGCGAGGGTCGCCGAGGTCCTGGAGAACCCCGGCTTCGGCGTGGTGTTCACAGACCACATGGTCGACATCTGCTGGTCGGTGAACGGCGGCTGGCACCGCCCCCGGGTGCAGCCCTACGGCCCGATCCCGCTCGACCCCGCAGCCTCCGTGCTGCACTACGCGCAGGAGATCTTCGAGGGCATCAAGGCCTACCGTCACGCCGACGGGTCGATCCACACGTTCCGCCCCGACCGCAACGCAGCGCGCCTGCAGGCGAGCGCCCGTCGCCTGGCGCTGCCGGAGCTGCCGACCGAGTACTTCATCCAGTCGCTGCGCGAGATCATCGCCGTCGACGGCCGCTGGGTTCCGTCCGGCGCCGATCAGAGCCTGTACCTGCGCCCGTTCATGTTCGCCAAGGAGGCCTTCCTCGGGGTCCGCGCTGCGCAGAAGGTCGCCTACTACGTGATCGCGAGCCCCGCCGGGGCGTACTTCTCCGGTGGCGTGAAGCCGGTGCGCATCTGGCTGTCCGAGGACTACGCGCGTGCGGGCAAGGGCGGCACGGGCAAGGCGAAGACCGGCGGCAACTACGCATCGAGCCTGCTCGCGCAGAGCGAGGCGAGCGCGAAGGGCTGCGACCAGGTCGTGTTCCTGAACGAGAACCGCTACGTCGAGGAGCTCGGCGGCATGAACGTCGTGTTCGTCTTCAAGGACGGCCGCGTGGTCACGCCCGAGTCCGACAGCATCCTGGAGGGCATCACGCGCGACTCGCTGCTGCAGCTCGCGGAGGATCGCGGCTACACCGTGGAGAAGCGGCCGATCTCGATCGACGAATGGCGCCAGGGTGTGGCCTCCGGCGACATCGTCGAGGTCTTCGCCTGCGGCACCGCCGCGGTCGTCACGCCGATCGGCGCGCTGGTCGGAGAGGGGTTCGACGAGCCGCAGCCCCTGGGCGAGCTGGCACTCTCCCTGCGCGAGGAGCTCACCGACATCCAGTACGGCCGCCGCGAGGACCGGCACGGCTGGCTGGTCCGTCTGGACGCCTGACGCCGCTCGCGCCCCGAGCGCGCCGCATCGCCGAGACCCCCGCCTGCCCCACCGGGCCGGTCGGGGTCTCGACGTCGGTCGGGGTCTCGAAGAGGAGCGCGGCTGGCTAGGCTGAACGGGTGAAGATCGCACGATTCAGCCACGACGACGCCATCATGTACGGGATCGTCGACGAGTCCGACCTGGTCGTGCTCGCCGGTGACCCCCTGTTCACGGGATACGAGACGACGGGCGCCCGCGTGCCGCTGGCGGATGCCGCGCTGCTGGCTCCCGTGATCCCGCGCTCGAAGGTGGTGTGCGTCGGCAAGAACTACCACGACCACGCCGCCGAGATGGGGGGAGTGGCGCCGGAGGAGCCGCTGCTGTTCCTGAAGCCGAACACGGCCGTGATCGGTCCGGGCGACTCGATCATCCGGCCCGCGCTGTCGCAGCAGACGGAGTACGAGGGCGAGCTCGCCGTCGTGATCGGCAGGGTCGCGAAGAACGTGAAGGCGGCGGACGCGCTGAACCACGTTCTCGGCTATACGATCGGCAACGACGTCACCGCACGCGACCTCCAGCGCAAGGACGGCCAGTGGTCTCGGGCCAAGGGATTCGATACGTTCTGCCCTCTGGGCCCCGTGATCGAGACCGACTTCGACCCGGCATCCGCCACCATCGAGACCCGCGTGAACGGCGAGGTGCGTCAGCATGCGCCGCTGACCGACATGATCCACTCCGTTCCCGCGATCATCGAGTACGCCTCCGCGGTGTTCACGCTGCTCCCCGGCGACGTGATCCTCACCGGGACTCCGGCCGGAGTCGGCGCCTTCGGGGCGGGCGACACGGTCGAGGTGGAGATCACCGGCCTCGGCATCCTGCGCAACTCCGTCCGCGACGCGCAGTGACCACCCTCACTCCCGAACGACAGGTCGAGGTTCAGCGCCGCACGGTCCTCGTCCTGTCGCTCGGGCAGGTGCTGGGTGGCATCGCGTTCGGCGCCACGGTCTCCCTCGGCGCGCTGCTCGCCGCAGACCTCTCCGGCAACGACGGCCTCTCCGGACTCGCCACCGCGTCGGTGACGCTCGGCCCTGCGCTGTGCTCGATCCCGCTCGCCCGCATGGCGGCACGGTTCGGGCGCCGTCGCGCGCTGACCCTCGGCAACGTGTTCGCGCTGACCGGCATCGCGATCGTCGTGCTCGCCGTCGCACTGCGCATCTTCCCGCTGCTCCTGCTGGGCACCCTGACGATCGGGGCGGGCAACGCGGGCAACCTCCAGTCGCGGTTCGCCGCGACCGACCTCGCGGCGCCGCAGCATCGCGGCCGTGACCTGTCGATCGTCGTGTGGTCCACCACGATCGGAGGAGTGGCTGGACCGCTGCTGCTGGGGCCGGGCGAGGTCGTGGGGCACGCGCTCGGGATGCCGCCGCAGACGGGCTCGTACGCCTTCTCCTTCGTCGCCCAGTGCGCCGCGCTGATCCTGTACCTGGTGGCGCTGCGCCCCGATCCGCTGCTGGCGGCGCAGAAGCTCGCCACTGCGGCCGCCGCGGCGGCTGCAGGGATCGTCAGGAAGGACAGCCCCGTCGTCGCGCGCTACGCGATCTTCGCGGTCGCGGGCTCGCACGTGGTGATGGCGTCGGTGATGGCGATGACGCCCGTGCACCTCTCGCATATGGCGCACGCGATGCACGGCATGGAGACCACGCCCGCCGACGTCTCCGCGCTCGTCGGTGTCACGATCGCTCTCCACGTGGGTGGCATGTACGCCCTGTCGCCTCTCTTCGGCATCCTCGCCGACCGCTGGGGTCGGCTGCGCGTCGTCCTGCTGGGGCAGGCGCTGCTGGCCGGAGCCCTCGGGTTCGCCGTCTTCGCGAACGATCAGGCGTGGGGCGTCATCGTCGCTCTGATCCTGCTCGGCCTCGGATGGAGCGCGGCGACCGTCGCTGGCGCGGCGCTGCTCACGGAGGCGAGCGCCCCCGAGCTGCGCACGCGTCGACAGGGCCGCAGCGACTCGCTCATGAGCCTGTCCGCTGCGGCGGGGGCGGTCCTCGCCGGGGTGATCCTGTCGAACTTCCAGTACGCGGGACTCGGGATCGCGGCATCCGTCATCGTGGTCGCGATCGTCGTGATGTCGCCGTTCGGCCGCTCCGGTTCGCGATGAAGGACTGGGCGGGCGTCGGGGAGGCCTACTCCGCCTCGTATGCGGCGCTCTGCGCCGGCACGCTGCCCGTCATGAGCGCGATGCTCGGACCGGCGGTCGGTCGCGACCTGGTCGATGTGGGTTCCGGTGACGGCACCCTGGCGGCGGCGTGGGCGGAGCAGGGCTGGAGTGTCACGGCCTGCGAGCCGGAGCGGACCATGCGGAACGCGTCGCTGCGTCGGCATCCGCACATCCGGACCGTTGCGGGGCGATTGCCGTCTCTTCCGTTCGATGATGAGGACTTCGACGTCGCCGTCGCGAACTTCGTGCTCAACCACGTCGACTCGCCGCGCTCCGCCGCGGCAGAGCTGCGCAGGGTGAGTCGGGGCGCCGTCATCGCCTCGATCTGGACGCGGTCGCCCTCCTGGCTGTGGGCCGAGGTCACGGAGCGGGCCGGTGTTGTGCCTCTGGCCGGAGGGCGCCTCGCCCCGGAGGAGGAGTTCGAGCGCACGCCAGAGGGCTTCGAAAGGATGCTGCGCGAGGCGGGCCTCGCTGCACTCGATGTGGCAGAGCACACCTGGGTCTGGAAGGCCGATCCCGGTGCGCTGTGGACGTCGGTGGAGGGCGGTGTGGCGGGCGCCGGTGCGGTCTACGCCTCTCTCGGTGCCGCCGACAGGGAGGGCTTCCGCCACGCGTTCGACGCCGTGGTTGCCGAACGCGTCATCGATGACCTGCTGCCACTGGAGCACACCGCGGCGATGGCGGTGAGCGCGGCCCGCTGAGCCCACGGAGCAGACGGGGAGACAGCATCCGCTCCCGGTAGAATCGAGGGGATATGGCTACTCCTCACCCCCTCACCACGACCGCCAGCGGTGCCGACGTCCGCGTCCGCTTCTGCCCCTCTCCGACCGGCCTGCCGCACGTCGGCATGGTGCGCACCGCGCTCTACAACTGGGCGTACGCCCGCCACACCGGCGGCAAGATGGTGTTCCGCATCGAGGACACCGATGCGGCCCGCGACAGCGAGGAGAGCTTCCGTCAGCTCGTCGACGCGCTCACCTGGCTCAAGATCGACTGGGACGAGGGCGTCGAGGTCGGCGGCCCGCACGAGCCGTACCGCCAGTCGCAGCGCCACGACATCTACCGCGGCGTGATCGACAAGCTCGTCGCGAGCGGCGCCCTCTACGAGAGCTACTCCGACGCCGCCGAGATCGATGCGCGCAACGAGGCCAACGGCCGCGCCAAGCAGCTCGGCTACGACAACTTCGACCGCGACCTCACCGAGGAGCAGAAGGAGGCGTTCCGTGCAGAGGGCCGCCAGCCCGCGCTGCGTCTGCGCGTCCCCGATGAAGACCTCACCTACGTCGACCTGATCCGCGGCGAGGTCACCTTCCCGGCCGGCTCTTTCCCCGACTTCGTGGTCGTGCGCCCCAACGGGGTGCCGCTCTACACGTTCGTGAACCCGGTCGACGACGCGCTCATGGGCATCACCCACGTGCTGCGCGGCGAGGACCTCATGCCGTCCACCGCGCGCCAGCTGGCGCTGTACGCGGCTCTCATCGACGCGGGTGTGACGACCTTCGTGCCGCGCTTCGCGCACATGCCGCTCGTGCTGGGGGAGACCGGCAACAAGAAGCTCTCCAAGCGCGACCCGCAGGCCGACCTGTTCCTGCACCGTGACCGCGGCTTCATCCACGAGGGTCTGCTGAACTACCTCGCGCTGCTCGGCTGGTCCATCGGCCCCGACCGCGACGTCTTCTCGCTGGAGGAGTTCACGGCGGCCTTCGACATCGTGAACGTGAACCCGAACCCGGCGCGCTTCGATCAGAAGAAGGCGGAGTCGATCAACGGCGACCACATCCGGATGCTGGATGTGAAGGACTTCGCCGAGCGGACGATCCCGTACCTCGCCGCCGCCGGTCTGTTCGACGAACCGACGCACGAGCAGCTGGTGCTGGCGTTCCGCGCCGCGCCGCTCGTCCAGGAGCGCGTGCAGCTGCTGGGCGAGGTGCCGGGCATGCTCGGCTTCCTCTTCACCGACGAGATCTCCTACGAGGCCGATGCGCTCAAGGGTCTCCCCGCGAACGCCGCCGAGGTGCTCGACGCGTGCGTCGCCGCGCTCGAGCCGGTCGAGGAGTTCACGCCCGAGAAGATCCAGGACGCCCTCGCGACCGCACTCGTCGAGAACCTGGAGCTCAAGCCGCGCGTCGCCTACGGTCCTCCGCGCGTCGCGATCACGGGCCGCCGTGTGTCTCCGCCGCTGTTCGAGTCGATGGAGCTGCTCGGCAAGGACGAGTCGCTGCGTCGCCTTCGCGCGCTGTCGTCCTCGCTCCAGAGCTGACGACGCGCCCGGGCGGTGTGCCGGAGCGGCCGTTTTGGCGTTCGGCCACCGCTCGGGTAAGCTTGAATCTCGGTGCGAGGCTCAGGTTTCGCCCTTGGGGTATGGTGTAATTGGCAACACGGCTGATTCTGGTTCAGTTGTTCTTGGTTCGAGTCCAGGTACCCCAGCACGATGAAAACCCCCGGTCACCCGGGGGTTTCGTCGTTTCTCGGGCGGGGTCTGATCGCTAAGCTGAACCGCAGACGAACCGGGGGTGCTTCATGGATCGCAAGACCATCACGAGCGAGCTGCGCAGGCAGTTCTTCCCGCTGCTCACCGCTGCCGGGTTCGCCCGCACGGGCGACGTGCTCCGACGCGAACTCGACGGTCCCGTCGTGCACGTCGTGGAGGTGCAGCACCGCCCGCGCAGCGCGGTCTTCCAGATCCACCTCGGCGCCCACCTGCCGGCGCTCGGGGGCGTCGCCGGTGGGGATGCCGTTCCGGTCGTGTCGATGCGCGAGTACGACTGCGCGTGGCGCGGGTCGATCGTGTCCGGCTTCCGCAACTCCTCCGACGCCGAGTTCGCGTACGGGCGGACGGATGCCGAGGCCTCCGAGTCCGTCGCCTTCCTGGCGTCGGAGTGGCAGCGACAAGCGGACGCCTTCTTCGGATCGCTGAGCGACTTCCCCGCCGGCTTCCATGAGCAGGCTCGCCGCTCCTCGGACGGGGACCTCCATCCGGCGCAGCTGCGCACCTGGGCGCGCGTCGCGCTCCTGGTGGGGGATCGGGGGCTGGCGCGTCGGATCGTCGACGTGGCTCTCCCGCGCGTTACGGAACGGGCGACAGCGTTGCGCGCGGATCTCGAACGGCTCCTCGTCGAGAACGGGGGTCAGGCATGAATCAGGACCGCGCCGTTCCGAACCTGCCGTCGCGGAACCTTCCGGCGACCAGTCGCTTCTACGGGAGGATGGGCTTCCGCGAGACGTTTCGAGACGACGGCTGGCTGATCCTCGAACGGGGTACGGTCGAGCTCGAGTTCTTCCCGTACCCCGATCTCGACCCGCAGTCGAGCTCGTTCCGCTGCAGCATCCGTGTCGCCGACCTCGACGACCTCTGGGCCGCGGCGACGGGGGCAGGCATCCCCATCGCGCAGACGGGGTTTCCGCGCCTGCACGCACCCCGGCTGGAGAACTCGGGGCTGCGCATCGCCTATCTCGTCGATCTCGACGGCACGCAGCTGGCTCTGATCGAGGACGTCGGGTCGTCGCGCGGCGAGGTCAGCTGAGGTCTGCGAAGAGACCCATCACGTGCGCGCCGATCTCGACCTGCGTCAACACGACGCGGAAGGAACCGTCCGCGTCGATGAAGAAGTCGGTGCCGAGTCCGCCCGACCACCCGTAGCGTCCGCGGCGCGGTCCTTCGGTGTGCACGACGACGCCGAATCCCCACCCCATGCCGTCCCAGAACCCCGGGAAGAAGCTGTCCGGGGTCTTGACCAACGCGGGCACCTGATCGCTGCGCAGTTGCGCGGCCAGGTCGTCGCTCAGGAACGTGTCGTCTCCGATTCGCCCGCTGTTCGCGAGCATTGTCGCGAACGCCGAGTAGTCGGCGGCCGTCGAGACGAGTTCGGCGTGACTGAGATCGAAGGGGGCGGGCGCCACGTAGAAGCCTGCGCCGGCCGGCTCGATCTCGATCAGGCCCTGCTCGTCATCGTGGCGGTAGGCGGCAGGAAGCCGATGGGCCTTCTCGGCCGGGACGGTGAACCCCGTGTCGATCATCCCCAGCGGCTCGAAGACATCGACCGCGAGGTGCTCCTCCAGCGGTCGACCCACGAGGCGCGACAGGAGGATGCCGAGGATGCCGAACGAGTGGTGGTAGCGCCACCCGCGTCCCGGCTCGCACATCAATGGAAGGGTCGCGAGAGCATCGAGCCAGTCCTGCGCACCGAGCTCGACGGCCTCCTGCCCGGCCTCCGTGCGATTCGCGACCATCGCGTCCTGCAGAGGACATGGTGTGGTCGTCATCCCGTACCCGGAGGTGTTGGTGAGCAGATGCCTGACGGTGATCGGACCCTCCGCCGCGACGACGTCATCCAGGGGTGACTCCGGGGTGCGGAGCACGCGCCGATCGCGCAGTTCAGGGAGCCAGTCCTGCACGGCGGCATCCAGGTCGAGACGTCCGTCCTGCACGAGGCGAAGAGCGGCGACGGCGACGACGGGCTTCGTCATCGACTGGATCCGCACGATGGCGTCGGGGGAGAGGTCGCCCGACGAGGTGATCGCGATCGACCCGGAGCGGTCGCCGTCGGCGACGACGATTCCCGGAGCCGTGCCGCGTGCGATGTGGCCATCCAGGGTGTTCTGCAGTTCCGTCATCGGTCCTCGTCTCCGTCGCAGTCAGCGACTCCACACTATGTCGGTACGGTGCCGAGGCGCAGTGCTTGACGTGCTTATGATGCTCGTCATAGTATGACGCGCATCATATTCTTCAGGAGGACGACATGCCGATGATCGATCTGTACGTGACCGAGGGTCTTCTCGCCGAGCCGCAGGTCCTGGCGCGTCGGCTCGCCGAGATCGTCATGGGCGTGGAGCAGGTGCCGGACATTCCGATGTTCCGCAAGAACACCGCGGCGTTCGTGCACGAACTCCCGTCAGGGGCGATCCGCAACGTCGACGGAGATCACGACCACGTCCGCATCCAGGTGCTCGCGAACGCCGGAGCGCTCGATCGGGCCAAGCAGATCGCCGTCGTGGAGCAGTTGACCGAGGCCGTCGCGCAGGCGGCGGGAGATCCGACGCTCGTCGACAGGACGTGGGTCCTGCTCACAGAAGCGGCCGAGGGTGGCTGGGGCCTCTGGGGCCACGCGCACACGAACGACGAACTGGTGGGTGCGGCGCGCGCGGAGATCGCGAAGCTCGGGGGCGCGTGATCCATGGCATCCGACGCGAGAGAGGCGATGATCGACGCCGCGATTCGGCTGCTCGCCGAAGACGGCTACCGCTCCACGTCGTTCAGCGAGGTGCTGGCACGGTCGGGTGCGCCCAGAGGCTCGATCTATTATCACTTCCCCGGCGGCAAGGATGAACTCGTCGCAGCTGCCCTCGACGTTCAGATCGCGCGTACGTTCGACCGACTGGAGGCGCTGTCGGGACGGCCTCCGGAGGAGGTCGTGAGGAGCTTCGTGGACGGATGGAGGCAGGGGCTCCTGCTCACGGACTTCGCGGTCGGGTGCTCCCTACTCGCGGTCGCCACATCCGCCGGTCAGGGCGCCCTGAGGGCGAAGACCGGAGACCTCTTCAGGGAGTGGCGGGCCGTGCTCGCGCGTCTCCTCGTCGACGGCGGGGCCGAAGCGGGAGCGGCGAACGCGTTCGCCGCTCAGCTGCTGGCCTCCACGGAGGGCGCTGTGGCGATGGCGCGTGCGGAGCACTCCATCGACGCGTTCGATCAGGTCGCCGCGCAGTCGATACGCGGCGCAGCGGACATCGCACGCGTCTAGGCGCTATTTGCACTCTCCGAGGAAGCCCAGGTAGCAGACGGCCTTGTGCGTCACGGCCGGCTTGTCGTCGTTGTTCGACACCTGCCTGGTCGAGACCTCCTCGGTGCGGTGGAGGCTGCCCCAGCCGCCGAGCGTCGCCACGATGAAGTCTCCCGTGTCCTCGGCCCTCATGCGATCGATCTCGGCGAGGTAGTCGCTGCAGAGGGAGGTCGCGGTGTCGGTCAGGGTGACGCCCGCGCAGTTGGCGTCGTACTGCGCCGCCATCGCGTTGATGCAGTCGGTCCAGTCTTGGTCGACCCAGCAGGGGTCCACCGTGTCCATCGTGACGTCGTAGCTTCCGGTCTTGTACTCCTCGCTGTGGAACGTCTCGGGCTGCGCCGCCACGTCGGTCTTGACCCAGTGCCGCGCGGTCACGAGCGCGAAGACCACCACGACCACGGCGATCAGGATCAGTGCGAACAGGATCGAGAGCGTGACCCAGAGCCCGACGCGCGACTTCTTCGCAGGGGCTTCCGCGGGCGATGCAGCGTAGCCGGGGTACGGAGACGCCGCGGCGTAGGCGGTCGGCTGCTGCAGATCGTGGACGGCGGTGTCGTGGATCGGGAGAGTCTGCTGAGCGTCGCCGGGGAAGGGTGCAGGGGTCGCCTCGTACGGCAACGTGGCGGCATACTGCGGCTCGGGCGACGGCACGGGCTGCTGCGTCGTCTCGGCGGCGGGCGTCGGCTGCGGAGCCGGCGCGGGCGCGGCAGGAGGGGGCGGGGTCTGCGGGAGCGTGGAGAGCCAGTATCCGTACCAGTTCTGCGCGGATGCCGGATCGGCGACGACGAGCTGGGCGTCGGCGTCCGACAGCTGGATCCCCAGCGCTGCCCGCTGATCGGCGTTCAGGAGTGATGCGCGGAAATCCTCGAAAGACATGGCCATACTCAGGATGATCTCAGACAGGGGACAGCGTGGACAATCCGGCGTGGTCCGAGAATGTCCCCGGCATCCGGAAGAATGCACGGGTGGTCGGAATGAGAAGCTTCTGGAACGCCCTGCCCGTCGAGGGGCGATGGCTGCTGTCCACCGTCGCGATCCAGACGCTCGGACGCGGGCTGACGCTGCCGTTCACGATCATCTATCTGCACGAGGTGCGCGGGTTCGACCTCGGCTTCTCCGGCGCGCTGATGAGTCTCATCGCCATCACCGGTCTCGTGGTGACGGGGCCGGGAGGCACGCTGATCGACCGCATCGGGGCGAAACGCGTCCTGATCGTCGGGCTTCTCGCCATGATCGCCGGGTGCGTGCTGCTCGCCTTCGCCACCCACCCTGCGGTCGCGACGGTCGCGGTCATGCTGATCGGTGTGAACTTCGGCGTCTCGTGGCCCGGATTCAACGCCCTCATCGCAGCCGTCGTCGATGGCGAGGTGCGCCAGCAGTACTTCGGCGTCAACTTCGCCCTCGTCAACCTCGGCATCGGGGTCGGCGGAGTGATCGGCGGGTTCTTCGTGAACGTCGACGACCCGGGCACGTTCACCGCTATCTTCCTCGTCGACGCGCTGTCATGCCTCATCCCGCTCGGTCTGCTGCTGGGCCCGCTGCGCAACGTCCGCACCCACTCGGAGGAGTCCGACGGCGAGGCGAAGTCCGGCGGGTACCGCGAGATCCTGCGGCGTCCGGCTGTGCTCTGGCTCACTCTTCTGACGTTCATCTCCGTGTTCATCGGCTACGGCCAGATGGAGGCGGGGTTCCCGGCCTTCGCGCGGCAGGTCTCCGGCGTCTCCACGCAGGTCGTGGGCTTCGCGTTCGCCGTCAACACGGCGGTGATCGTGCTGCTGCAGTTCGCGGTGCTCAAGCTCATCAACGGCAGGCGACGCACCCGCGTGATGCAGGTGATGGCGCTGATCTGGGCGGCGTCCTGGATCATCCTCGGCGCCACGGGCTTCCTCCCCGGTACCCTCGCGGCGGCGATCGGCGTGATCGCGTACATGGGGGTCTTCGCGTTCGGCGAGACCATGCTGCAGCCGACCGTCCCTGCGATCTACAACGATCTCGCCAGCGACAGGACGCGCGGACGCTACAACGCGATCAACGCGGCGGCGTTCCAGGGCGGCGCGATCACGGGGCCTCTCGTCGCCGGGGTCATGCTCGGGGAGGGGCTGGGCGGCTGGTTCATCGGCGTGATGGTCGCCGGCGCCTTGATCGTCTGCCTCCTCGCGCTCGCGCTCGAGCGGGTCGTTCCGCAGGCGGCGAACGGCGTGACCGTCGACGCGTGACGGAGATCAGCCGATCCAGGGTCGAGTGAAACCGAGGACGCGTTCGCCGTCGGCATCCGCCAGCGAGGTGCTCACGAAGGCGGTCGCACCGGGCGAGGTCTGGGTGCGGAACCGGAAGTCCTGCGCTGTCGCCGCGTCGGCGATCGCGACCGCGGCGCTCTCTGCGGACTGCGCGTTGGCGAACGCGCCCGTGGAGCGCGCGATGTACGCGGCGAGCAGCGGAGTGTACGGGCCCGCCTCCGAAGGCCGTTCCACGTTCGCGACGAACTCGCTCGCGACCGCCGCCGGCTCGATGACCCCGACCTGGACGCCGAACCGCTCGGCGACCACCGCGAGAGACTGCATGAAGCCCTCGACCGCGAACTTCGCACCGCAGTAGGCGTCGGCGAACGGCTGCCCTACGGCGCCCCCGACGCTCGTCACCGTGAGGATCCTCCCTCGTCCGCGCTCGCGCATGCCGGGGAGCACGAGCTTGGTGAGGTTGACCGGCGCCAGGTAGTTGACCTCGAGCTGGGAGCGGATCTGCGACATGGGCAGCAGCTCGGCGGTGCCGACGTTGCCCTGGCCTGCGTTGTTGATGAGTAGGTCGATGCCCCCGTGATCGCGCGTCACCGCGTCGACGAGCTCTGCGGCGGCGGCATGGTCGACGACGTCGAGCGCGCGGATGTCGAGGTCGACACCCGCAGTGGCTGCGGCGGCGCGAAGGCGATCCGATCGACCGGTGTCGCGCAGGGTCGCGACGACCTGCAGCCCTCGTTTCGCGAGTTCGACGGCGGTGAACAGGCCCATGCCTGAGGAGGTTCCGGTGATGAGGGCGACGTCGGTCATCCGCACAAACTAGCACCGCAGCTGATGGCGGCCCAGGGGAGGTTCGATGAACCGTCTGAACGGGGTGCCGTGCTAGCATCATGAAAAACGAACGGCATTAAGTATTCATGGAGATCGACATGACGACGGCGTCATCCACGGACCTCGACGGAGCGCGCCCGCTCCGCGTCGTCTTCGCCTCCCCGCTGCTGCGCGGTGCGACGATCGCGATGTTCCTGTCGGGGCTCGGCATGGCCGCCGTCGCGCCGCAGATCGCGATGTTCCTCGTGAACGAGCTGCACGCATCTCTCACCGTCGCAGGGCTCTACTACCTGACGAACCTCACCGCCCCGATAGCCGGCTACCTCATCGGCCGGCGTTCCGATCGCACCGGAGTGCGTCTCGCCCTCTTCCGCATCTGCGCGACGGCCGGCTTCGTCGGATGGATGCTCATCGCCTTCGCGACCGAGGTCTGGGTGCCGTTCGTCGTCGCCGCGATCGTGCTCGGATTCGCCGGTGCATCCGTGTCGCAGCTCTTCGCGGCGGTCTACGACGAGCTCCAGGCTCGCAAGACCCCGGGGGCGGACGGGGTGGTGTCGCTCATCCGCATGTCGCTGACGGCCGGCTGGGTGGTCGGACCGGTGTTCGGCGCCTTCGTCGCCGCGCAGTTCGGCTACCGCGCCATGCTGATCGTCGCCGCGTGTGCATCGATCGCTCAGGTCATCCCGTTCGGCGTGATGCGCGAGCCTCATCGGCATGATCCGGCCGGAGCATCCGCCCCGTCGACTGCGGCCCCGGGGCTGCGCGCGATGCTGCCCCTCCTCGCCTTCACCGGACTGTATGTGCTCGTGTACGCGGGAGAGCCCATCAAGTACGCGTATCTGCCGATCTACATGAACCAGCAGCTGCATCTGCCTGCGGTCGTCAGCGGGGCGGTGATCGGCATCCAGCCGCTCGTCGAGCTCATCCTCATGCCGGTGGCCGTCGTCGTCGCCCGGCGCGTCGGCATGATGCGGCTCATGGTTCTCGGCGCGCTCTTCGGAGTGCTGGCGAACGTCTGCTTCGCCACCATGCCGAGCGCAGCGGGGATGTTCGCCGGGCAGGTCCTCATGGGCGGGGTCTGGGGAGTGTTCGCCGGACTCGGGGTGATCGTGGCTCAACGCCTCCTCCCGCAGGCGGTTGCGACGGCGTCGGCGGTGTTCATGAGCTCCCCGGCCATCTCGAGCGCGCTCGGCGGTCTCATCGGCGGTCTGGGAGTGTCGGCGGTCGGGCTGCCGCTCGTCTTCTTCGCGCCTGCCCTGTGTGCGCTCGTCGCAGCGCTCGGCCTCGCCCTGATGAGCAGGTCGACGCACGGCATCCACTGATCTCCATCGTTCGGACGATGGGGGAGAGATCGGCCCGGAATAGGCTTCGCGTATGCCTCTCGAATCCCTGTTCCTCCGCCTGGACCGCATCGCGGGCGGGCGTCAGGCCGGCTACGCGATCGACGAGGGGGACCGGACGCATCCTCGGACGCGACGCGCGTTCACCTGGATCATCTGGCTGCTCGTCGTCGAGCTGGTGCTCGGGGTGGGGGCCGTGGTCGTGGCGCTGATCCTCGCGACGCAGGGCGAGCCCGTGCCGTTCTCGGTGTGGATGCGCACGCTGGTCGTGCTCGCGATGACGGCGACCCTGTTCTACTTCGCATGGCGGGCGTCGCTCGGATGGCGCTGGGCGTACCTGCGTCTGAGGCTGTTCGCCCAGATCTTCCCCGTGATCACCCTGGTGCTGGCGGCGATCCCCGGCCTGTACCCGCTGTGGATGGTGACCGAGCAGATCGTGTTCAGTCTGATCATGATCGGCATCGCCGACTTCCTCACGAGTGATCACATGCGCGCGGTCTTCGCCGCACCCGAGAAGCGCGGCGCCTAGCACGACCTCTCGCTGCGCGCCACGCCCTTCACGGCGCCCGGGAAGACGGGGCAAGGTCGGCGGAGGAGCTCGGGCGGAGGGAGTGCGCATGGTCACGCTGGTGCGGGTCGTGCCCGGAGAGGACCCCGGGTTCTGCAGAGTGCGTGCGGGGCGCGGGTTCCGCTATCTCGACGCGCAGGGCGAAACGGCGGGGGATGAGGATCGCACGCGCATCCGCGAGCTCGTGATCCCGCCGGCTTGGACGGATGTCTGGATCGCTGTTGATCCGCATGCCCACATCCAGGCGGTGGGCGTCGACGATGCGGGGCGGCGACAGTATCTCTACCACCCGCTGTGGCGCACTCGCCGTGATCGTCGCAAGTTCTCCCGAGCGCTGATGCTGGCCGAGGCGCTGCCGCTCGCGAGACGGCGCGCCACCGGGGCTCTGCGGGCCGAGGGTCTCACGCGCGAGCGAGCGCTTGCCGTCGCGTTCCGCCTGCTCGACGACGCGGCGCTGCGCATCGGGTCGGAGCGCTATCTGAGAACGCACGGAAGCCGAGGGCTCAGCACCCTGCAGCGGCGGGACGTGCGGGTGGACGGCGCGAGGGTGTCTCTCCGCTTCCCCGCGAAGAGCGGTCGGATCGCGGCGATCGAGGTCGACGACGCCGACCTCGCGGACGCGATCGCGGAGTTCTCCGCCGGATCGCCTCGCTCGGCGCTGCTCGCCTATCGCAAGGGGCGTCGCCGCGTCAGGATCACGTCAGGCGAGATCAACAGCTACCTGAGGGAGATCGCCGGCGCCGCGTACTCGGCGAAGGACTTCCGCACGCTCCACGGCACGATCCTCGCCGCCGACGCCCTGGCGAGGATCGGTGTGCTCGACGCGCGTCAGGAGCGACGACGGGCCGAGAGGCTCGCCGTGCAGGCGACGGCCGCAGCGCTCGGGAACACCGTCGCGGTGGCGCGGGGGAGTTACATCGACCCACGGGTGTTCCGAGAGTACGCGCGCGGCAGGACGCTCGACCTGTCGGTGGCACCCGAGACGGCGATACGCCGGCTCCTCGGCTGATGCGCGTCGGGCCGGTCGCCGCACGAAACGCGACGACCGGCCCGACGGAGCGGATGCCGCGACTCAGCTCTCGCGAGGGTACGTGTAGAAGCCCTCGCCGGTGGCGATGCCCAGCTTGCCCTTGTCGATGTACTGCTCCTTCAGCAGGTCTGCGAAGCGCTGCTGCTTCTCTCCGCCCATTCGGGAGATGTTGTACGCGGTCGTGAGGCCTACGATGTCGTAGATCTCGAACGGCCCCTTCGGAGCCCCTGTCCCGATGCGCCAGGTGGCGTCGATCGCGGCGGGCTCGGCGATCCCGTCGACGAGCAGCTCCGCGCCCGCCTGCAGGAACGGCACCAGGAGCGAGTTCAGCAGGTAGCCCGCCTTCTCCTTCTTGATCTCGATCGGGACCATGCCGATCTGCGCGGCGAACTCGACGACCTCGGCGTAGACGGCGGGGTCGGTCGCGGGGGTCCCCATGACCTCCGCCGTGTTGTGGGCCCAGATCTCATTGGCGAAGTGGAGGGCGAGGAACCGGTCGGGGCGTCCTGTCGAGTCCACGATGTCGCTGGGCAGCAGCGTCGAGGAGTTGGTCGCGAAGATCGTCTTCGCGGGGGCCGTCTCGGCGAGGGTACGGTAGATGCCCTGCTTGAGCTCCAGGTTCTCGGGAACGGCCTCGATGATCAGGTCCGCGTCACGCGCCGCGTCGGCGAGATCCGAGGAGAGCCGGATGCGGCTGATCGCTGCGTCGGCGCCGCCGTCGGCCGCTCCCGCGACGCCGTCGGCGGTGTAGCGGGCGGAGAGGCCGCGGAACCGGTCGGCCGCACGGTCGAGCGCAGGCTGATCGATGTCGTAGGCGACGACGTCGAATCCGTGGAAGGCGGTCTGGAACGCGATCTGCGATCCGAGCACGCCGGTGCCGAGAACGGTGATGTTCTTCATTTCTCTTCCTTCTGTTGCGACCTCGTGGGTCTCTGGGGCGGCCGTGTCGGCCGGAGTTCAGGCGTCGCCTCGATCGAATCGCTCGAGGTCGTGCGCGAAGCGGGACACCTCGGCATCCGTCCAGCGGGCGAGGTGCTGGTCGATGATCTGCTGGAGGGCTCCGAGGGTGCCGCGATACGCATCCATCCCCTCGGGTGTGAGTTCGAGCGGGCGCCCTCGGCCGGACGGAGGAGCGGTGTCGCGCACGATGCCGAGCGCGATGAGTCCGGCGAGTTGCCGTGACACCGTCGAGCGGTTCAAGCGGAACATCCTGGCGATGTCGATCGAGCGGATGCC
Source organism: Microbacterium sp. NPDC057944 (assembly GCF_042887445.1). Classification (NCBI taxonomy): domain Bacteria; kingdom Bacillati; phylum Actinomycetota; class Actinomycetes; order Micrococcales; family Microbacteriaceae; genus Microbacterium; species Microbacterium sp. NPDC057944. The sequence goes on along the minus strand of NZ_JBHVPJ010000002.1, from coordinate 672,578 downwards.
GGGCCGCTCGGCGATGGCCATCACGATCGACTGATCGGTGATCGAGAGCGGGGCGTCGCCGAAGCTCGCATCGACCAGACCGCGGCGGGAGATCGCGACGAGGCTGCGCAGGACCGTCGCACTGTCGTTCCTCCTGGTGTCCATCTCGACCTCCTGTTGTCTTATGCAACGCTACGCTCGTATGTTGCATTCCGCAACTGAGGGATTGTCGCAGGACCGCGACAGGACTGCGACAGCGGCGCGACCACGAGCGGTGCTCTCGTTCGTACGCTGGAAGCATGACCACACCTGCCGCGCCGGTACCGCCCGCCGCCCCCCTGAACCCCGCCGTCCCGGCGCCTCGACCGACCAACGGTCTCGCCATCGCGACCCTCGTCCTCGGCATCTGCGGATTCGCGATCCTCCCGGTGATCCTGGGACACATCGCCCTCCGTCAGATCCGCGAGCGCGGGGATGCCGGCGCCGGTCTCGCGATCACCGGACTGGTGCTGGGCTACCTCGCGGTCGCCGGCTGGATCATCGTCGGCATCATCGCCGCCGTCGCGATCGCGGGAGGAATAGCCTCCGGCGTCAGATGACAGGATGGAGGCATGGACACAGCCAACCTCACCCGCGAGGAGACCGCAGCGCGATCCGCAGCGGTCACCGTGCGCAGCATCCGCGTCGAACTCGACCTCACGGGAGCGCCGGAGCGCGCCCGCACCGGATTCCCGACGAGGACGATCGTCGAGTTCGAGGCGACGACGGGGGAGACCTGGCTGGACTTCATCGGGGAGTCCGTCGATCGTGTCGAGCTCAACGGCAGCGAGGTGGACGTCGACTTCGACGGCGCGCGCATCCGACTGCGAGGTCTCTCCTCGACGAACCTCCTGATCGTCGACGCCGTCGGCGCCTACAGCCGCTCCGGGGAGGGGATGCATCGTTTCCACGACCCCGTCGACCAGCACACCTACCTCTACACGCAGTACGAGCCGGCCGACTCCCGTCGTGTCATGGCGTGCTTCGAGCAGCCCGACATGAAGGCGTCCTACACGTTCGTGGTGGACGCTCCTGCGGGGTGGGAGGTGCTGTCGAATCAGTCCCCGGAGAAGGTCGACGTCGGCGTCGGCGTCCAGCGTGTCGAGTTCGCTCCGACCCTTCCGATCTCCAGCTACATCACGTCCGTGGCCGCCGGTCCCTACGCGCGCGTCGACGGCGAATGGGCTCGCGACGATCAGCGCATCGAGCTGGGGGTCTTCGTGCGCCGCTCGCTCGCGCAGCACCTCGAATCGGACGAGATCCTCGAGATCACGCGGCAGGGGCTCGACTTCTTCACCGACGCGTTCGCGTACCCGTACCCCTGGGGCAAGTACGACCAGATCTTCGTGCCCGAGTACAACCTCGGCGCGATGGAGAACCCCGGCCTCGTCACCTTCACCGAGTCGTATCTCTCCCGCGGGGCCGCGACGGACGCGCAGCGCGCGGCTCGCGCCAACACGATCCTCCACGAGATGGCGCACATGTGGTTCGGCGATCTCGTCACCATGAAGTGGTGGGACGACCTGTGGCTCAAGGAGTCGTTCGCCGACTACATGGGCTCCCACGCCTCGGCCGCCGCCACCCGGTTCCACGACGCCTGGGTGAAGTTCGCCGCCAACCGCAAGGCGTGGGCGTACCAGCAGGACCAGCTGCCGACCACGCATCCGATCGTGGCCGACATCACCGATCTGGAAGCGGCGAAGCTGAACTTCGACGGCATCACCTACGCCAAGGGCGCTGCGGTGCTCAAGCAGCTGGTCGCCTTCGTCGGGGACGACGCGTTCTTCGAGGGTGCGCGCAGATACTTCGCCGCGAACGCCTTCGACAATACGACGCTCGACGACTTCCTCGTGCAGCTGAGCGATGTGTCAGGGCGCGACATGAGGGGATGGTCTCGCGCGTGGCTGGAAACGTCCGGCGTGTCGACCCTCCACCTCGAGACCGACGCCGACGGACGCAGGGTGCTCGTGCAGAGCGATCCGCGCCCGCATCGCCTTCGTGTCGGGGCGTATGGCTGGAGCGACGGCCGACTGGTGCGCACCGGGCAGACGGCGCTCGACATCGCCGAGGAGCGCACGCCCTTCGAGCTGCCGGATGCGGAGCTCGTCATCGTGAATGACGACGACCTGACCTATGCGAAGGCACGGCTCGACGAGAAGTCGCTCGCGACCGTCGCGTCCTCGCTGTCCTCCGTGGAGGATCCCCTCGCGAGGGCGCTCATCTGGTCGTCGCTGTGGAATGCGACGCGAGACGGCGAACTGGACGCCGCCCGCTACCTGGCGATCGTGCGTGATCATGCCCCCGGTGAGCCCAACGTCGGACTCCTTGCCGGGATCCTCGCCAACGCGACGTTCGCCCTCCGCCACTTCGTCTCGGATGCGCGTCGCGATGAGGAGCAGCGCGCATGGACCGAGTGCACCTGGCGCACGATGAGCGCGGCCGGCGCGGGAAGCGACGCGCAGCTCTCATGGGCACGAGCGCTCGCGACGGCATCCGTGCTGGACGACGCCCGTCACGTCGAGGTGCGCGCGATGCTGGACGGCGAGTCCCCGGAGGGCCTGACGATCGATCCTGACCTACGCTGGCAGCTGCTCACCGCACTGGCGGCCACGGGTCACGCCACCGCCGACGACATCGCCGCCGAAGAGCAGCGCGATGACACGGGGAGCGGCCGCACGGCGGCGCGCCGTGCGCTGGCATCGCGTCCGAGCGCCTCGGTGCGCGCAGCCGCCTGGGATGCGGCCTGGAACGATCTGACCCTCAGCAACGATCATCTCGATGCGTCGATCGGCGGGTTCCGCGCCGGTGGACGCCGCGACCTCATCGCAGAGTTCGACGAGGAGTACTTCTCCCGCATCGCCGACGCATGGCGTACCCGCAGCATCGAGCTCGCCCAGCGGCTCGTGGTCGGACTGTTCCCCGCGACGGAATCCCTCGACCTCGTCGACGCCTGGCTCGCACAGAACGAGGACGCGCCGGCGGCGCTGACCCGGATCGTCGTGGAGCAGAGGGACCACCTCGCCCGCGATCTGCGGGTACGGGCAGCGCAGAGCTAGACGGGCGACACGTCCATCCCCATGACCGTGCGAACGATCCAGGGGTGGGCGTGATCGTCAGCGATGTGCGTCATGCCGAGGTTCTCCGCGACCCCGCGGGACGCGTCGTTGTCAGGATGGATGATCGCGGTCAGCACGCCTGGCGCGCACTCCTGACGGAACAGCTCGACGCACGCGAGAGCGGCTTCCGTCGCGTATCCCTTGCGCTGCTGATCCCTGCGGACGTGATAGCCCACCTCGCGGACGGACACCGCGTTGTACGACTGCCAGGTGATCCCGCAGTCCCCGATGAACGCGCCGTCGTGCGTCTCGATGATCCAGAGCGCATGCCCGTGCTCCGCATACCCGAGCTGCATCCGCTCGATCCAGTCGAGGGACTCGGCACGGCTCTTCGGTGCCGGGTAGAACGACATGACCTCAGGGTCTCCCAGCAGTGCCGCCATGTCGTCGAGATCGTCGAGTGCCATCTCACGGAATCGCAACCGCGCCGTCGGAGCCGGCAGAAGTCGTCTGACGCTCACAGGTCGAGGGACTCGCCCGGCTCGAGCACGAAGAACTCGCCGCCGTTCTGCTCGGTCGCCCACTGCAGGCGCTGCCGGTGCATGGTCTTCCCCGCGACCGAGAGGGTCATGTCGTGGGTGCCGAAGGCGCGACGGGGCTTCACGGCCAGGACGTAGTCCATCGCCTCGCCGATCTTCAGCCAGGGGGCGCCCAGCGGCGCGGCCAGAGTGCCGACCTCGACGCCCTCCGGCACCGCGTAGGAGTCGCCGGGGTAGTAGAAGTCGTCGTTCACGAGCACTCCGACGTTCTCGACGAGGGGGAGGGAGGAGTGGATCACCTCGTGCCGTCCGCCGAAGAACCTGAGCGTGAACTGTCCTGCCTGAACGGTGTCGCCCGGAGTCACCTCGGTGATCTCGTAACCGTCCGCGGCTCGTGCGACGCCGGAGGGAGCGAAGATCGGCGTTCCCGGTGCGGCGCGCAGGATGCGATCGAGGTGCTCGGGAGTCCAATGGTCTGGATGCTCGTGGGTGAGCACCACGGCGACGAGATCGCCGAGGTCGTCGAGGGGAGCGGTGAACGAGCCCGGATCGATCAGGAGGGTCTCGCCGTTCTCGTCTATGCGGAGGGTGGCATGTTCGTACTTCGTGACGCGCATGGGATGAGTCAACTCCTGTTCCGCGTCGGGGGCAAACCGGATTCGCGAGCGTGCGCCACGCCCGGGATTCTGGTCGGTGCGGCCCCGATTTGGCGACGCGAGAATCGTCGTGGCATACTTGAACAGTTGTCGCGGGACGGAAACGCTCCGCAAGACGGCCCCATCGTATAGCGGCCTAGTACGCCGCCCTCTCACGGCGGTAACGCGGGTTCGAATCCCGCTGGGGTCACACAACACACGAAAGCCCTCGGTTCTCCGAGGGCTTTCGTCGTCTCCGGGTGGAGTGCTCCTGCGTCGGTCTCTTCGCCGTCCGGGTGGGCGTCGTCGCGTGACGGGGATGCCGTGGCGCCTCACGCCGCCGCGGGGCGGAGCGACAGGGCACGGAACAGCGGATTGCGCAGCGGCAGGATCATCAGCGCCATCATCCCTCCGCCGAACAGGGCGAACGGCAGCCACACGGCCGACGACGCGATCAGCCCGAAGGCGGCCATGGCGAGCGGCATCAGGCAGTCGTCGCCGAGCCGGGTCAGGGAGCTCATGCGACCGAGATAGGCCGTGTCGACGGTCGCCGAGAACGTCGCGCTGAGCAGGACGGAGGCGTATCCCGCCGTGCATCCGATCACGAATGCGGCGGCGGCGACTGACCACAGCGGACCGAGGCCCAGAGCGATGATCGCCGCGCCCTGCACGACGAGCGCCCAGAACCCGCCTCGCGCCTCTCTGCGCGGTCGCCAGCGTGCCACCGAGATCGCGCCGAGCGCGGCGCCGAGTCCGAGGAGCGCCTCGAAGAGCCCCACCGCCTGTGCACCCCAGTGCTGCTCGTGGGCGCGCAGAGCGAGTCCGATGCCGACGGCGGGGCCGACGGCCAGATTCAGACCGGAGAGCGCCAGCACCAGGGTGCGGGTCGTCGGGTTCTGCCCCAGATGGGCGAAGCCCTGAGCGATGCCGCGCAGCGCCGACTCCCTGGGCGCTCGAGCGAGGGCGAAGCGCGGCCGCAGCCAGATCGCGATGAACGCGACGACGAGTGTGAAGGTGAGCGCGTTCGCCGTCGCGCTCCCGCCGAGCCCGGCGTACGCCACCAGCACACCGCCCGCCGCGGCGCCCGCCATCGTGCCGAGGCGGGAGGCGGTCTGCGCCACGGCGCCGTACGCAGGCAGATCCGATGGCCGCACGAGCTGCCGCGCGATGGTGCCGGCCGACGGCTCGTAGAAGGCGTCGCACACCCCGAACGCGATGGCGGCGAACAGTAGCACGGCGATGGAAGGAGGTTCCGCCAGGACCCACAGCGCGACCGCGATCAGCACGACGACGCGCAGCGCGTTGAACAGCATCATCACTCTCCGCGCGTTCGCCCTGTCTGCGAGCACGCCGCCGAAGAGCAGGACGAGCGCGCGCGGCACCGTGCCCGCGGCGACGACGAGCCCTGCGACGGCGGGAGAGGCGATCTGCACGGCCGTCCACGCGAGGGCGATGCTCCACAGCGCGTCTCCGGCGTCGGAGAGGGCTTTGACGCCGATCCAGGCGTGAACACGGGCGTCGCGCCGGAACTCGGGAGGTTCGACGAGCTGGCGAGGCTCTGCCGTGGTCATCAGGGCTCCGTGGGGAACGCGTGGGCGAAGAAGAAGACCGGCGTGCGCTCCTGGCCGTCGTCGAGGTCGATCGACCCCTGCCACTCCCGCAGCGTCGTGAGCAGCCTGGTGCTCAGATCGCGCAGCTCGTCGGGAGAGGCCCACGCCGTCGTCTCGGTGTTCGAGCCGTCGTAGGCGGCCATCGCGGGATCGCCGTGCCTGCGGTGCCAGCGCTGCAGGCGTTCGATCTGCATGCGGATGCCCTGGCGTTGCGCCTCGCGAGCGAGGAGGGCGTCGGCGGGGGAGTCGGCGAAGTCATCCGCCGACCACGTCAACCCTCTGCGCGCGAGCTTCCACCAGCTGGTCCGCCCGTCGCCGGTCGGGTCGTCCGCGCGTTCCACGACTCCTGCGCGCTCGAGCATCCGGAGATGGTGGCTGATGCTGCCCACCTGGCTGTGGAGCGTGCGGGCCAGCGTCGTGACCTGAGACGCCCCGTAGAGCAGCAGATAGTCGTAGATGCGCCGGCGCAGTGGGTGATGCACGGCGGTGATCACGGAGATGTCTTCCACGGGATGCAACGCTAGAGGCGGATGCAGAGACGCACAAGACTTCTTGTATACCCCGGAAAGACAACGAAGAAGCCGCTCCCGCCCGTGCGGGAACGGCTTCTTCGGATGCTGCTTCTCAGCCTTCGTCGGCGGTGGCGTCCGATGCTGCCGTTCGGCGCGAGCGGCGCACACGCCGGATCAGCCACACGAGCAGCACGACGATCGCGGCGATCCCGAGCCAGGGGAGGATGAACCCGATCGCGATGACGAGGGCGTTCAGGGAGACTACGAGGCCGTTCCAGCCGGCGAGGAGCCCGTCGCCGAACCCTGCGGGGTCCGCCGTCGTCGGAGCGGAGGCGCGGGTGAGCTGCACCTGCAGCGTCGACATCGCGATCTGATCCTCGAGGGATGCGAGCTGCTGCTCGTAGGACTCGAGCTGCGCCTGACGATCTGTCAGCGCGACCTCGGCCTCGATGAGCTCGGACACGGACCCCGACTGCGCCATCAGCTCGGTGAGTCGCTGCACGGAGGTCTTGGTCGCATCGACGCGAGCGCGGAGGTCGATGGCCGTCGACGTGACGTCCTGCTTCGAGATCGACGTCGACAGCACCTCTCCCGACTCCGACAGGGCGTCGATGACCGCGGTGAGGTCGGACGAGGGGACGCGGATGCTGATCCAGCCGTAGCCGCCGTCATCGGGTGCGGCCGGCTGAGTCGTGTCGTACACGACGCCTCCGCCCTTGCCGATCTGGGTGCTCTCCACGAAGCCGCCGTGCTTCTCCGCGAGCGCGGCGATGCTCTCGGCGGCCTTCGCGATGTCCTTCACCTGCACGGTCGCGTCGGCGGTCGCGATGATCTCGCGACCGGTTCCGGCATCGGCGCTCTGCAGGGCGCCGTCGGGAGCGGTCCCTGGGGCGAGCTCGGTGCTCTTGTCCTGCGAGCCGCCGGAGGTGTCCGACGCCACTCCGTTGGAGTAGATCGCGCCGTCCGCCGTGCTCGATGCCGACCCGCCGACGGCGGAGAGGATCGGGGGCGTCACGAGGACGCCGACGGCGAAGGCCGCGGCGACCCCTGCGCCGGTGAGCCATCCGCGACGGCGCGCACGCGAGCGCTCCGCGGGCGTCCTCCTGGGGGCGCGCTCGCTCTCGATCTCGTTGAACACGGCCGACTCGATGCGTGCGATCGCGGCATCCGACAGCTCGGGGAGGTCTGGGGTGGTGGTGTTGTCGGTCATGCCTCGCTCGCTTCCTTGACGGCACCGCGCAGTTGGGTGCGCACTCGCGAGAGACGGTTCCGAACCACGGCGTGACTGACGCCCAGCTCCTCCGCGGCGGCCTGGTAGGCGTAACCCTCGGCGGCGCACAGGCGGAAGATCTCGCGATCGAGCTCGCTCAGCGAGCCCACCTCCTGCGCGATCCGCTCCGCGAGCGCCGAGGTGATCACCTGGTCCTCGACACTGACCGTCGCCGGCAGGTTCTCGTCCATCGCCTCCGCGGTGTGGGCCTGGTCCCGTCGCTTCTGGCGCAGCCGATTCGCGGCCTGGAAGCGACAGATCGTCGCGAGCCAGGGCAGGATCGACTCTCCCTGCAGCTCGAAGCCGGGGAGCTTCCGCCACGCGGCGACGAAGGTCTCCTGGGCCACGTCCTCGGCATCCGGTGCGGAGCCGAGGATGCCGTGGGCGATCCAGTAGACCGGGCGGATGTAGGCGCGGTAGAGCTCGCGGAAGGCGCTCTCGTCGCCTCCAGCGGCCTTCGCCGCCCACTTCTGATCACTCGTCTGTACGGGCATCGTTCTTCCGTTCGGTGTCTCTCACCCGGAAAGTGTCGGCTGAGCTCCGATCGTCTCAGAAAACTCCGCTAGCATTGCAGAAGCGAGAGGGAGTATCCCGATTCCGCGCGTAACGTCATCACGAGCATCGACTGAGCTGCTCCGGGCGCGCGACGCACACTGTGCGGGGGAGAGACTTTCGGTTCTTTTCCGACCCTCCCCGAAAGGTGCTGCGCACCCGTGAACATCCCCGTCTGGTTCGAGGTAGGCGCCCTCGTCGTCCTCGTGCTCATCCTCATCGGCGATCTGCTGCTCGCCAAGTTCCGCCCGCACATCCCGTCCACCAAGGAGTCCACGCTCTGGGTGGTGTTCTACGTCGCGCTGGCGTTGATCTTCGCCGGTCTGCTCTATCTGTTCGCCGGCGGTCAGTACGCGGGCGAGTTCCTCACCGGGTGGGCGCTGGAGTACAGCCTCTCCATCGACAACCTCTTCGTGTTCGTGCTGATCATGGCGCAGTTCGCGGTTCCGCGGCGACTGCAGCAGATGGTGCTGATGGTCGGCATCATCATCGCGCTGGTCCTGCGCGGCATCTTCATCCTGCTCGGCGTCGCGATCATCGAGAACTTCTCGCCGGTGTTCTACATCTTCGGCGCGTTCCTCATCTGGACGGCGATCAGGCAGGCGATGCCCGAGGGCGACCACGACGGAGAGGTGCAGCGCGAGAACTTCATCGTGCGTCTGCTGCGTCGTCGTGTCGACATCAGCGACGAGTACGACGGCAACAAGCTCCGCACCGTCGTCGACGGCAAGCGAGTCTGGACGCCCATGCTCATCGTCTTCGTGGCGATCGGCGTGACCGACCTCATGTTCGCGATCGACTCGATCCCCGCGATCTTCAGCATCACGCACAACAGCTTCCTGGTGTTCACGGCGAACATCTTCGCTCTCATGGGGCTGCGCCAGCTCTACTTCCTGCTCGGCGACCTGCTCGACCGCCTGCGCTACCTGCACTACGGCATCGCCGTGATCCTCGGGTTCATCGGCATCAAGCTCGTGCTGCACGCCATGCACGTGAACGAGCTGCCGTTCATCAACGGCGGGCAGCACATCGAGTGGGCCCCCGACATCCCCATCTGGCTGTCGCTGACGGTGATCCTGGTCTCGATGGTCGGTGCGACCGTCGCCAGCCTCATCGCCTCGGCGCGCGAGAAGCGCGCGGAGAAGGCGTCGATCAGCGAGTAGTCCTGAGGTGGACCTGCGCGCTCAGAAGGCGCGCAGGTTCGCCTGCAGCCCGCCGTCGACGTACTCCCGGCGGAGGATGCCGCGGCGACGCAGCACAGGAACCAGCTCATCGAGTGTGCGGTGCAGCGTGACAGGGTGGAAGTCGCCCCACAGCAGCACGCCGTCGTTGCCCCACTCACCGAGCTCCTCGACGAGATCGGCGAATTCCTCCGCGGTCCCGACGAATCCCGTGCGGTCGGAGACGCGACCGGCCTTGGCCAGGGCGGTCAGGTGCGCGCGCAGCGGGGCGTCCTCTCCGCGGTCGCCGATCAGGCGCTGGATGCTGCCCCGCGACACATGCGCCCCGAAGATCGAGACGTCCAGAGGCCGGTCGAGGTCGAGCGCCGTGAGGTCGGTCTCGAGATCGCTGGACTGCTTGCGCGCGATCTGCACGAGTGCCGCGTCATCCGGCCGGGCCGAGGCCGCCACGATGCGGTCGGCCTCCTCGGCGGACGTGGTGATCACGGGCTGGATCGCGAACAGGATCTTGATGTCCTCGGGCGTCCGGCCGGCGGCGATCGCGGCGTCGTGGATCTTCGCGCGGTAGGCGCGCACAGACGCCTCGTGCAGAGGCGCCAGCGCGAGCTGCACATCGGAGTTCGCGCCCGCGAACCCGAGGCCTCGTCCTGAGCCGCCCGGCGACACGATCGCGGGCTCGCCGTGCGGGAAGGGGATCGCGTTGAGCGGTCCGTCGAAGGCGAAGTGCTCGCCACGGTGCCGCACGGCGCGCAGTCGGGAGCCGTCGGCGTACACGTCGCTCGCGCGATCGGCGAGGAGAGCGCCGTCGTCCCAGCTGCGCCAGAGCGAGCGGATGCCGTCGAGCCACTCCTCGGCGCGGTCGTAGGCCTCGTCGTGTCCGAGCTGAGGTGCGGCGGAGAAGTGCCGAGCGCTCCCCGTGTCGGTGACGACGTTGAGGCCCAGCCGGTGACCGCTGAGGTGCTGGAGGGTCGCGAACTGCCGCGCCGCCGTGTAGGGGAGATAGGCGGCCGGGTTCACCGTCGGCACGACGCCGAGGTGGCGGGTCGCCTGGAAGATGTAGGGCGCGAGGAGCAGCGGATCGTGCTTGGGGCCGCCGAAGGCGTGGCGTACACGGAGGTCGATCGTCTCGGCGGATCCGAGCGACGGGGCGTCCTCGATGATCACCAGGTCGAATCCGGCCTGCTCGAGGGTGCGAGCGGCCTCCTGATAGACGTCGGGTCGGGTCCAGTCGTAGTCCCAGTCGAGCGACGGGTATCCCCATCCCTGCGGGCCGAAGCCGCGGGCGAGGAACCAGCCGAAGTGCTGTTGGCGCGTCATGCGACCTTCTCCCAGACGGTGGCGAGTGCCCGCGAGAGATCGGCGATGAGATCGTCGACGTCCTCGATGCCGATGGACACTCGGAGGGTGCCCGGTCGGATGCCGAGCGCGTCGCGTTCCTCCTGGGTCCGGTACGCGTGGCTCGTGGTCGCGGGATGCAGCACGAGCGAGCGGACGTCGCCGATGTGCGTCATGTGCGTGAACACGCTCACGCTCTCGACGACATCACGCGCCGCCTCCAGACCGCCGCGGAGAGTGAACGTGAAGATCGCGCCGTGGCCTCCGCCGAGGTACCGCTGCGCGAGCGCATGGTCGGGGTGGCTCTCCAGCCCCGCGTAGTCCACGCTCTCCACCGCGTCGTGCGCCTCCAGCCAACGGGCGACGTCGAGCGCGTTCCTGGACTGGCGCTCGACGCGCAGCCCCAGCGTCTCGGCTCCCTGCCCGATGAGGAACGCGTTGAGCGGCGACGGCGATGCGCCGAAGCGCGGAGCCACGGACTCCCGCGCGTACGCGATGCGGGCGAGGCCGCCGTGGCGCGCGGCGACGCTCGGCAGCCCGCCGCGCCCTGGGAGCACCAGGTGCGGGGCGTTGTGACCCGCGCGATCCGCGTCGAAGCGTCCGTCGTCGACGACCACGCCGCCCAGCACCGAGCCGTGGCCGGCGAGGAACTTCGACGCGGAGTGGACCACGATGGACGCCCCGTGCTCGAGCGGACGCACCAGATACGGCGTACCGAGGGTGTTGTCGACGATGAGCGGGACGGCATGCTCGTCGCCGATCGCGGCGACTCCGGTGATGTCGAGGATGTCGTTGCGCGCGTTCGCGATCGACTCCGCGAACAGCGCGCGTGTGGTGGGGCGGATCGCGGCACGCCAGGCATCGGGGTCGCCGATGTCGTCGATGAAGGTCGTCTCGATGCCGAGACGGGCGAGGTTGTCGACGAGCAGCCCGCGGGTCCCCTCGTAGATGTGTGCGGAGGAGACGATGTGATCGCCGGCCCCTGCGACCGTGAGCAGGGCGACGGCGACAGCCGCCTGACCGCTGGCCACGAGGACGGCGTCCGCCCCAGACTCGAGAGCCGCGAGCTGACGCTCGACGGCGCGGACCGTCGGGTTGCCGGTGCGCGTGTACCCGAATCCGTCTCCGGTGCCGAAGTGATGGGCCGCGTGGTCGAAGTCGTCGAACTCGAAGCCCGCCGTGAGGTAGATCGGCGTCGCGCGCGATGAAGCCGTCTCCCGATCGCGCCCCGCGTGCAGCGCTCGGGTGAAGAAGCTGGCGGTGTCGACGGTCATGCGGTGCCTCTCGGTGGTGCGGATTCCTCAGCGTGTCACGCCGTGCCGGAGCACGCGGAACCGGTGGTAATCTGACGTCATGCGGATCGTGCTCCTTCTTAGCGGCCGCGACGAGACCTCGTTCTGAGCCCCTCCTCGTCGCGGAGTCCACTGTGGGCCGAACCGCCAGCTTCAGGAGACATTCGATGAACACCCCCGCAGCAGCATCCGCTTCCGCACGCACCCTGGCCGAGAAGGTCTGGGACGATCACCTCGTCGTCAAGGGCGAGAACGGCGAACCGGACCTCATCTACATCGATCTGCACCTCGTGCACGAGGTGACGAGCCCGCAGGCCTTCGACGGTCTCCGCAGCGAGGGGCGCCCGCTGCGGCGGCTCGACCTCACGATCGCCACGGAGGACCACAACACGCCAACGTGGGAGATCGACAAGCCGATCGCCGACCTCACCAGCCGCACCCAGATCGACACCCTCCGCCGCAACGCCGCGGAGTTCGGTGTCCGCCTGCACTCTCTCGGCGATGCGGAGCAGGGCATCGTCCACGTCGTCGGTCCCCAGCTGGGACTGACCATGCCGGGCATCACGGTCGTCTGCGGCGACTCGCACACCTCCACCCACGGAGCCTTCGGCGCGATGGCGTTCGGCATCGGCACGAGTGAGGTCGAGCACGTCATGGCGACGCAGACGCTGCCGCTCAAGCCCTTCAAGACCATGGCGATCAACGTCGAAGGCACTCTGCGACCCGGCGTCACGGCCAAGGACATCATCCTCGCGGTCATCGCGAAGATCGGCACCGGCGGAGGTCAGGGGTACGTCCTCGAGTTCCGCGGAAGCGCCATCCGCGCGCTCTCGATGGAGGGCCGCATGACGATCTGCAACATGTCGATCGAGGCGGGAGCCCGCGCGGGCATGGTCGCCCCCGACGAGACGACCTTCGCGTACGTGAAGGACAAGCCGCACGCTCCGAAGGGTCAGGACTGGGAGGACGCCGTCGCCTACTGGCGTACTCTTCCCACCGATGAGGGCGCGGTCTTCGACGCCGAGGTGTTCATCGACGCCGACGCGCTGGAGCCGTTCGTCACGTGGGGCACCAACCCCGGTCAGGGCAGCTCCCTGTCGGCATCCGTCCCGAACCCGGCCGACATCGCCGACCCGAACGAGCGCGCCGCCGCCGAGCGCGCGCTCGAGTACATGGACCTGACTCCGGGCACTCCGCTCAAGGAGGTGCCGGTGGATGCCGTCTTCATGGGCTCGTGCACCAACAGCCGCATCGAGGATCTGCGGGCCTTCGCGTCCATCATCGAGGGCAAGAAGAAGGCAGACGGGGTCCGCGTGATGGTGGTCCCCGGGTCTGCGCGTGTGCGCCTCGAGGCCGAGGCCGAGGGTCTGGACCGGATCATCACGGACTTCGGTGCGGAGTGGCGCTTCGCCGGCTGCTCGATGTGCCTCGGCATGAACCCCGACCAGCTCGCGCCGGGGGAGCGCTGCGCCTCGACATCCAACCGCAACTTCGAGGGCCGTCAGGGCAAGGGCGGGCGCACTCATCTGGTCTCGCCGCTGGTCGCCGCGGCGACCGCCATCCGCGGAACCCTGTCCAGCCCGAGCGATCTGAACGAGACGGCGGAGGTCTGATCATGGAGAAGTTCACCACCCACACCGGCATCGCGGCGCCGCTGAAGCGCTCGAACGTCGACACCGACCAGATCATCCCCGCGGTGTTCCTGAAGCGCGTCACCAAGACCGGCTTCGACGACGCGCTCTTCCACGCCTGGCGTCAGGACCCCGACTTCGTACTGAACCAGGAGCCGTTCCAGGGCGCATCCGTGCTCGTCGCCGGGCCCGACTTCGGCACCGGGTCCAGCCGCGAGCACGCCGTCTGGGCGCTGCGCGACTTCGGCTTCTCGGTCGTGCTCAGCCCGCGATTCGCCGACATCTTCCGGGGGAACTCGGGCAAGCAGGGCCTTCTCGCTGCCACGATCTCCGAAGAGGATCTGGAGCGCATCTGGGCCGAGATCGACCGGAATCCCGGGGCGCGGATCACCGTGAACCTCGAGGAGCGCACCGCGTCGATCGGCGGGATCCAGGCCGACATCGGGATCGACGATTACACTAGATGGCGGCTCCTCGAAGGGCTCGATGACATCGGGCTCACGCTGCGCAACGAAGACAAGATCGCGCAGTTCGAGGCCCGACGCGAGTCGTGGCGGCCTCGAACCCTCCCCGTTCAGTGACACGGAAGGGGCGGGCCAGCCAGGGGCAAACCCGCCCCCGAAACAGTGGATTGAAGTGAGGCTCCGAATGACGACACCCGTGCGCGATGCTCTTCCGGACGGAGTTCCCGCTCTCACCGGAGACGTCCTCGCCATTCGCGGAGGGCGCCCGCTGCGCGGCCGCGTCGACGTCAAGGGGGCGAAGAACCTCGCCACCAAGGCGATGGTCGCGACCCTCCTCGGCGAGACAGCGAGCACGCTCCGGGATGTGCCCGATCTGAGCGACGTCGCCGTGGTGCGCTCGCTGCTCGAGGTGCACGGCGTCCAGGTCACGCCGGGCGACGAGCCGGGCTCCCTGGTCTTCGACCCGATCGGTGTCGAGTCCGCGCACATGGAGGAGATCGACGCCCACGCCGGTGCGTCGCGGATTCCGATCCTGTTCTGCGGTCCGCTTCTGCACCGCCTCGGGCAGGCGTTCATCCCCGATCTCGGCGGCTGCCGCATCGGCGACCGTCCGATCGACTTCCACCTGGACGCGCTGCGCAAGTTCGGAGCCATCGTCGAGAAGCTGCCCAGCGGCATCCGACTGTCCACCGGCGGCGCCCGACTGCACGGGGCCAACATCCACCTCCCGTACCCGAGCGTCGGGGCGACCGAGCAGGTCCTGCTCACCGCCGTCCGCGCCGAGGGCACGACGGAGCTGCGCAACGCGGCCATCGAGCCGGAGATCATGGATCTCATCGCCGTCCTGCAGAAGATGGGCGCGATCATCTCCTACGAGCCCAACCGCGTCATCGTGATCGAGGGCGTGGAGAAGCTGCGCGGCTACGACCACCGTTCGATCTTCGATCGCAACGAGGCCGCATCCTGGGCTTCCGCTGCCCTCGCCACCGACGGGGAGATCTTCGTCGGAGGCGCCAAGCAGCAGGAGATGCTCACCTTCCTCAACGTGTTCCGTAAGGCGGGCGGCTGGTTCGACATCCAGGAGGACGGCATCCTCTTCCGCCGCGACGGCGAGCTCAAGCCCGTCGTCGTGGAGACCGACGTGCACCCCGGCTTCATGACCGACTGGCAGCAGCCGCTGGTCGTGGCGCTCACGCAGGCCCACGGCCGCTCTGTCGTGCACGAGACGGTCTACGAGAACCGCATGGGCTTCACGGACGCGCTCGTCAAGATGGGCGCCGACATCGTCGTGCATCCGCGTGGCCTCCAGGACGGTCCGCGTCGGGTGCCCCGTCGCGACCTCGAGCAGGCTGCAGTGATCACCGGACCCACGCCACTGCACGGCGCCGACATCGTGGTGCCCGACCTCCGCGGCGGCTACAGCCACGTGATCGCCGCGCTGACGGCGACCGGCGAGTCGAAGGTCTCCGGCGTCGACATCCTCAGCCGCGGCTACGAGAAGTTCCTGGCGAAGCTCGACGCCCTCGGGGCCGACTTCGACGTCATCCGGTGACCGGAATGGGTGCCAGGTCGGAGACGCGGCGACCGAGCCTGTTCTGGCCGCTCGCGGTGATCGTCGTCCCGCTGATCTCGCTGCTCGCGAAGATCCGGGTCACGGGCAAGGAGAAGCTGCCGGCTCAGGGCGCCTTCGTGCTCGCGCCCAACCACTACTCGGAGTTCGATCCGCTGATCGTCGCCGTCGCCGTGTGGCGGCTGGGACGTGCCCCGCGGTTCATGGCGAAGGACAGCCTGTTCAAGATCCCGGTCCTGGGGTGGCTGCTCCGCCGCACCGGGATGATCCCGGTCGCACGCTCCTCGTCGGCGACGGCCGCGAAGCAGACCATGAAGCAGTCCGAGGAGCTCGTCGAACACGGGCGGGGCGTCATCGTCTATCCGGAGGGCACGCTGACCCGCGACCCCGACCTGTGGCCGATGCGGGGGAAGTCCGGCGCGGTGCGTCTGGCACTCGCCGACGACATCCCGCTCATCCCGATGGCGCAGTGGGGAACGCAGGCGATCATGGGCCGCTACCAGAAGGGTCTGAGCCTGTGGCCTCTGCGCAAGCCGGTGAACATCGTCATCGGCGACCCCGTGGACCTCTCGGACCTCCGCGGGCGTGCGGGGGAGCAGTCCGCGCTCACCGAGGCCACCAACCGTCTGATGAACGCCATCACTGCGCTGCTGGAAGACCTCCGCGACGAGAAGGCTCCCGCGGAGCGCTGGAACCCGGCGTCGCACGGTCAGAAGGAGACGGGTCGCCTTGACTCCTAAGAGAACCCCGCAGGCGGGGCCGAAGGTCGCCGTCGTCGGCGCCGGAAGCTGGGGGACGACCTTCGGCAAGATCCTCGCCGACGGCGGAGCGCAGGTGACCATGTGGGCGCGTCGCGCCGAGCTGGCCCACGAGATCGACGAGGCGAAACGGAACTCCCGTTACCTTCCGGGCATCAACCTGCCCCGCACGATGGCGGCGACGCATGAGCTCGCGATCGCGATGCGCGACGTCGAGCAGGTGTACCTGTCGGTGCCCAGTCAGTCCCTGCGCGAGAACCTCAAGGCGCTGCGCCCTCTTCTCGCCGACAGCGACGTGAAGATCGTGAGCCTGATGAAGGGCGTGGAGCGCTCGACGGGTCTGCGCATGAGCCAGGTCATCGAGCAGGAGCTCCGCTGCGACCCTGAGCGGATCGCGGTGGCCTCGGGGCCCAACCTCGCGCTCGAGATCGCGCGTGAGCAGCCCACCGCGGCCGTGATCTCCTCGCGGAGCCTGGAGACGGCGGAGACGATCGCCAGGGCAGCGCGCAACAGCTATTTCCGCACCTTCGTGAACACGGATGTCATCGGCACCGAGTTCGGCGGCGTGCTGAAGAACCTCATCGCCGTCGCGATCGGCATCGTCGACGGCGTCGGATACGGCGAGAACACCAAGGCGTCGATCATCACCCGCGGACTCGTGGAGATGACCGACTTCGCGGTCGCCAACGGCGCGCACCCGGAGACCCTGCAGGGCCTCGCCGGCCTGGGCGATCTGATCGCCACGTGCCAGTCTCCGCTGAGCCGCAACAACACGGCCGGGCGCCTGCTCGGCCAGGGGTACAGCTTCCAGGACGTCGTGAAGCAGATGCAGCAGACCGCCGAGGGACTCGCGTCCGTCGCTCCGGTGCTGCAGCTGGCACGCGAGTCGGAGGTCGACATGCCCATCGTCGAACAGGTGAAGATGGTGCTGGACGGGAAGATGGATCCCCGTGACATCGCACCGCACCTGACGACGGACGACGACACCCCGCAGGGGGAGAGGACCAATCTTGGACAAGCAGACGGTGGTGGTGCTCTTCGGAGGGCGCTCCAGCGAGCATTCGATCAGTTCCGCAACGGCGGGCGGGGTTCTGGGCGCGATTGATCGCGACCGCTACGCCGTGATCCCCGTGGGGATCACCCGCGAGGGGGCGTTCGTGCTCGAAGAGGACGACCCGGCGAAGTTCCCGCTGGATGCCGCGCACCTTCCCGAGGTCGTGGACAACGGCACCCGGGTGCTGTGGCCGGAGCCCGGCGGAGACCGCACCCTGCGCGTCGTGCAGCCCGACGGCTCGATCGACGGGCTCGGTGAGATCGACGTCGTCCTGCCCATCCTCCACGGACCGCACGGCGAGGACGGTACCATCCAGGGCTACTTCGACACGCTCGAGGTCCCGTATGCAGGTGGCGGCGTGCTCGATTCCGCGCTGTGCATGGACAAGCACTTCATGAAGATCGCACTGCAGGCCGCAGGCATCGCCGTGGCGCCCTGGGTGACGGTGCGCGCCCGCGAATGGACCACGGATGCTGCAGGCGTGCGCACCTCGGCCGAGGCGCTGGGGCTGCCGCTCTTCGTCAAGCCCGCCCGTGCGGGGTCCAGCGTCGGCGTGTCCAAGGTCGACGACCTCGCCGAGCTGGATGCGGCTCTGGCCGTCGCGTTCGCCGAGGACGACAAGGTGCTCATCGAGACCGGAGTGTCCGGCCGCGAGATCGAGGTCGCCGTTCTCGAGGGCGCGGAGGGCGTCCGGGCGTCACTGCCGGGGGAGATCGTCCTGACCTCGCGCGGCTTCTACGACTTCGAGGGCAAGTACCTCGGCGGAGAGGGCGTCGACGTGGTGTGCCCGGCGGAGCTCACGGATGCCGAGGTCTCGGCGATCCAGGAGGCCGGTGTCCGCGCGTTCGAGGCCGTCGACGGTCGTGGTCTGGCCCGCGTGGACATGTTCCTGACGCCCGCGGGCGAGCTGGTCGTCAACGAGCTGAACACGATGCCCGGCTTCACGCCGATCTCGATGTTCCCGAAGTGCTGGGTCGCCTCAGGGCTGAGCTACGGCGATCTGATCTCCGAGCTGATCGAGGCCGGCCTGCGCCGCTGAGCGTCGCCCGCTACGGGCGTGCGGCGACGGCCGCGCGTCCGTAGCAGAACCACGCGAGGGGCCCCAGAACGGGCAGCAGCAGGACGATCAGGAGCCAGACCAGGAAGGTCGACCCTGTCGCGTTGCGATCGCGCACCATCGAGACGAACGCGCACAGCGTGAACAGCATCGCCGCGACGGCCAGCACGCTCATGGCGACGTCGTACTCAGTGGGGATCAGGGGATTCATCAGCCCTCCCGAGCCGTGCACTTCGCCGTCGCCGGCTGGAGTCCCGCCTGGATGCTCGTGGAGAGCTTGTCCACGATCGTGCGGAAGTCCACCTCGGTGCCCCGACGGATGCTCAGTTCGATCGCGGGGTCGCGTCCGAACGTGACGAGTCGCTGGCGGTCCTCCTCCTGGTCGAGCACGAGCCAGTCGACGCCGCTGAAGGTCTGGCAGACCAGCGCCGAGGGAGCAGGCACGGCGACGCCGCAGCGGAGCACCACCGTCGGGTCGTCTCCCCAGGCTCCGGTGGCCTGAGCATCCGTCCACACCCTGTCGAGCTCTCCGAGCGCCGATGGCAGGAGAACCGACACGTCGGCGCAGGCGGGATTGTTCGCGTCCTTGGCCGCTTCGAGGTGGATCGTCGTCGAGCATCCGGAGAGTGCGGCGAGCAGAGCCGCTGCACCCGCGGCGACGGCGAGACGGCGAGAGAGGCGCATGCTTCCAGGCTACCTTTGACTTCATGCCCTCCCGACCCGATGCCGACGATCCGCACCTCGGAGAGCTCTCCGAGGGAGAGATCCTGCGGGCCATCCTCGCCAGGACCGCTCCCGCCTCGCACACGATCATCGGGCCCGGCGACGACGCCGCCGTGATCGCTGCGCCGTCGGGAACCGTCGTCGCGACGACGGACACGCTCGTGCACGGACCGGACTTCCGTCTCGCGTGGTCGAGCGGCTACGACCTCGGATGGAAGTCGGCCGCTGTCAACCTCGCCGACGTCGCGGCCATGGGGGCGCGCCCGACCGCGCTGCTGGTTGCTCTCGCCGTGCCCCGCGACCTCCGGCTGTCCTTCGTGGAGCGTCTGGCCGACGGCTTCCGAGACGCCTGCGCAGCCCTCGCTCCAGGGTGCTCGGTCGTCGGCGGCGACCTGACCGTGTCCGAGGTGCTCACGGTCGCGGTGACGGCACTCGGAGACCTCGAGGGTCGAGTTGCCGTGACGCGGGCGGGGGCTCGGCCCGGTGACGTCGTGGCGGTTGCGGGAGAGCTGGGAGCAGCGGCCCGCGGACTCGCCGTGCTGTTCGGCCGCTTCCGAGACGGCGAGACGCCTGTCCCGGTCGACCCCACGCGGCTCGCCGAGGGGGAGCGTGCGGCGCTCGACGCCCAGCTGCGCCCGTCTCCGCCGATCGGACTCGGTCCGTTCGCCGCCGTCGCCGGGGCGACGGCGATGATGGACATCTCCGACGGCCTCGCGCTGGACGCGCGGCGCCTGGCGGCGGCATCCGGTGTGACGATCGCCCTGGGCGGCGCCCGCCTCGGGTCGGACCCGACGAGGGCGCTGGCCGGCGGCGAGGACCATGCCCTGCTCGCGACCTTCCCCGCCGATTCCGTTCCGGCCGGTTTCCGCGCGATCGGCGTGGTGCGCACGGCAGGCGCCGAGCCGCTCCTCTGCGATGAGGCGCCCGTCGACATCAGCGGCTGGGATCCCTATCGGGACTGGGACTCCGCGGCGGGTTGAGCGTCGGCGGGCTCGGCCCACCAGAGCGTCGTGTCGCCGTAGTTCTTCTCCCGGAACAGGGAGAGTCCGGCGCCGTCGAAGTCGGGTGCGGTCGACCGCTTCGCGCGTTCGACGATGACCAGCGCGTCGGGGGAGAGGAGCGGGGCGAGCGCGAGGAGGTCTGCGTTCATCGCCGCGTCCTCGATGTCGTAGGGCGGGTCGGAGAAGACCAGGTCGTAGGGCCCTGCGGCGCGCAGGAGGAACGGATGCACCGCGCTCTCGTGCACGCGGGCCATCGCGAGACCGCCGGCCTTCGACGTGGTCGCGGCGTTGCGTCGCACGATCGCGGCGGCCGGGCGCCCCCGCTCGACCAGGTCGACGCTCAGGGCCCCTCGGCTCAGCGCCTCGAGGCCCAGCGCACCCGAGCCGGCGTACAGATCGAGGACACGCGCACCCGCGATCGCCTCCGCGGATTCGAGCGCACCGAAGAGCGACTCCCGCACCCGGTCGCTGGTCGGGCGGGTGCCCGAGCTCGGCACGTCGAGGCGCGCTCCTCTGGCCTTGCCGGCGATGATCCTCGTCACCAGTTCACGATACGACAGACCACCGGCGGCCACGTTCGCGACGATGTGAGAAGACGGAGCGGTTTCAGGATTGTCCTCATCCCGTCGAACTGACATGATCATCGCATCCCCCGATGCACAGCACAGTTCTGTCCTGATCGAGGAGGATCGCGATGGCGACACCGAGGAAGACCCCCGCCAAGCGCACGACGACGGCCCGCAGACCGGCCGAGAGCCGTGCGAAGAGCACCGCGAAGAGGGAGTCGGTCCCCGCCGTCGACCTGACGACGGGACCGCTGCCCACGTCCGCGCCCACGCTGGACGCCGAGGAGCAGCCGCTCGACGTCGAGGCGCCGCCGATCACGCATGCGCTGCGCAACATGTCGGAGATCCGTCATCACTTCCGCACCAACCGGCGCCCCGTGTTCTTCGTGGGCGCCTCGGCGTTCAATCTCCTCGGGCTCGATCGCTGGGTGCGCGGCTTCTCCTACATCGCCTACTACGACAGCTGGCAGGGAGCGCATCCGCGCGTGTTCAGCCCCATCGACAAGCCCTACGTGGAGTTCCAGAGCGGCGAGGAGATCAACAACTGGCTGCTGCGCAACCACGAGGTCCGTGCGCATATCGCGCGCCTCACACCCGCGGGCGAGCGCCCGCAGATCGTGACGGTGTTCTTCGACGCGGAGACAGAGGCGATCTGCGAGGAGCTGGGCTTCGACCTGATCCTGCCGTCCGCACGGCTGCGTGAGCACCTCGACTCCAAGATGGTCACCACGCGGATCGCCGAGTCCGTCGGGGTCGCGAGCGTCCCCAACACGATCACGACCGTCGAGTCCTGGACGGACGTGGTCGCCGCGGCCGACGCAGCCGGTCTCGGCAGCGACCTCGTCATCCAGACGGCGTACGGTGACTCCGGCAAGACCACGTTCTTCGTCGGCGACGAAGACGGGTTCGATCGGATCGCGGACGACGTGCGGGGCGTCGAGGTGAAGATCATGAAGCGGATCAACAACAGGCCGATCGCCGTGGAGGCTGTGCTGACACGGCATGGCACGGTCGTCGGCCCCTTCATGACCGAGATCACCGGGCATGGGGCCCTCACTCCCTACCGCGGGGGCTGGTCGGGCAACGAGATGTTCCCCGGCGTGCTGGACGCGGATGCCCGCCATCGTGCGACGCAGCTCGTCCGCCGGCTCGGCGACCGTCTCGGGCAGGAGGGGTATCGGGGGTTCTTCGAAGTCGACGTGCTCCTCGACACGGACTCGGGCGAGGTCTATCTCGGCGAGTTGAATCCCCGGATCTCCGGCGCCTCGGCGATCACGAACGTCACAGCCGGCGCCTACGCCGACGTGCCGCTCTTCGTCTTCCACCTGTTGGAGTTCGCCGACGTCGACTTCGTCCTGGACGTCGACGAGGTCAACGAGCGCTGGGAGGAGCTCGCGGCGGCGGACGTATGGAGTCACATGGTCATCAAGCACACCGTCGACACGGTCGAGCACATCGACGTCGCTCCGCCGACGGGGCGATACGTGTACGACCTGCAGGGGCGTCTCGTGTTCTCGCAGGGCGACCTCGACTGGCACCTCCTGCACAGCGAGTCCGAGGCGTTCTACCTGCGGATCTACGGCCCGGGGGACTACCGGTGGAAGGGCGCCGATCTCGGCATCCTGGTGACGAAGGGACGCCTGCAGACACCCGCCGGCGAGCTCACGATCCGCGCGAAGCACCTCATCGACTCGATCAGGTCGATGTACGCCGCCACCCCGTTGCCGCCCGTCGAGCTCGTCGACGCCGTCGATCACGCCGGGGCGAAGGGGTGACCTGTGCGATACTCGCCACGATGATCTCTGAAGCTGAAGCCCATCCCGACTTCACGGGCGTCGACCCCTCCCTCGCACAGTCGGCGGTCGCCCCCGGCCCGCCGCCTCTCGATGCCTGGCAGCGTGCGCCGTACCTCGAGTGGTCCATGCAGCACATCGCCGACTTCCTCCCCGTGCATCCCATCTCCCGGGGGGAGCGGGTCACCCCGATGCCCTCGGTTCCTGCCGATCTCGCTCTGATCCCCGTCGCGCCCCCCTGGGAGCAGCGCTCGGCGTCCTTCGAGGACGTGATGGCCATGACCCACACCGACGGGTGGATCGTCTCGAGAGACGGCGCGATCATGGGCGAGAGCTACGCCAACACGATGCTCCCTGGCACGACCCACCTTCTGATGTCGGTGAGCAAGTCGCTCACGACGACCACTGCGGGCATCCTGATCGGCGACGGCGTGCTCGACCCGGACGCACCGGTGACGGCGTACGTGCCCGCCCTCGTCGGCTCCGGGTACGACGGCGCGACGGTCCGGCATCTGCTCGACATGCGCACGGGCGTGCGCTTCTCCGAGGACTATCTGGACGCGGACGCCGAGGTCAGGTTGCTCGAGCAGGCCATCGGATGGGCTCCGAGACGGCGCGACGACGTGCCGGGAACGCTGCTGGAACTGCTTGCGAGCCTCGGCGCGGAGCACGAGCACGGCGGACGCTTCGAGTACAAGTCGTGCGAGACCGACGCCCTCGCGTTCGTGATCGAGGGAGCCACAGGCATCCACGCCGCCGACGTGATGTCCCGTCGACTGTGGCAGGAGATGGGCGCGGAATTCGGTGCGCACGTCGGCATCGACTCCGTCGGCGCCGGCATGTTCGACGGAGGCGTCTCCGCCGCACTGCGCGATCTCGCCAGATTCGGGCTGCTGTATCTGCGCGACGGTGCGGCGCTCGACGGCAGGCAGGTGCTCCCGTTCGCCTGGGTCGCCGACACCTTCGCGGGCGGAGCGGATTCCCGCATCGCGTTCGCGAACGCGCCGGAGCCCACCCTCATGCCGGGCGGGATGTATCGGAACGGCTTCTGGTTCCCGTACGAGGGATCCGAGGTCATGCTCGCTCTCGGCATCCACGGGCAGATGATCTACGTCAACCGCTCGGCGGGAGTCGTCGCCGCGAAGCTGTCCAGCTGGCCGACCCCGCAGGACGGCGAGAAGCTGCTCTGGACGCTGCGGGCGTTCGACGCGGTGGCGCGGGCGATCGCGTGAGCCGCGGTGTCGGATCCCGCCGATAGGGTCGGATCATGCCGCTCACTCTCGACTCGTCGCTGGACGAGGCGCTCGGGCCGACGCCCGCGAAGACGCTGAACCGCGCCTTCGGGATGCAGAGCGTCGGCGACCTGCTGTCGCACTACCCACGTCGCTACGCCGACCCAGGCGAGCTCACGCCCATCCGCGAGCTGCCGCTCGGGGAGACCGTCACGATCGTCGCCGAGGTCCTCTCGTCCAGTGCGCGGGCCATGCGCAACCGCAAGGGCGCCATGGTCGATGTGGTGATCGGCGACGGCATCGGCAAGATGTCCCTGACCTTCTTCGCGAAGAACCTCGGTGCGGCGAAGTGGCGTTCCGAGGAGCTCGCGGTCGGGAGACGCGGGGTCTTCTCCGGCAAGGTGGGGGAGTTCAACGGCGTCACGCAGTTCGCCCATCCGGAGTACGAGCTGTTCGACGACGAGGATGCCGCGCGTCGACGCGCCGACGCGAGAGCCGCCGTCCTCATCCCGATCTATCCCGCGACCGCGAGCCTGCAGACCTGGCAGATCGCGAAGTTCGTGGTCAGAGTCCTCGACGATCTCGGCGATGTCCCGGAGCCGCTGCCCGACGCCGTCCGCCGTCGAGAGGAGCTGCTCACCGCGAGAGAGGCTCTCGACCAGATCCATCGCCCGAAGACCCGGAACGACATCGATCCTGCGGTGCGGACGCTGCGCATGCACGAGGCGCTGACCCTTCAGACCGCACTGCTGCAGCAGCGCGATGCGGTGCGCGCGCTCGCGGCGACGACGCGCCCCGCACGGCCCGGTGGGCTTCTCGAACGATTCGACGCGGCGCTCCCGTACACCCTCACCCCGGATCAGCAGACGGTCGGCGAGCAGGTCGCGGAAGACCTCGTCGGCGCGTGGCCCATGAACCGCCTCGTGCAGGGCGAGGTCGGCTCGGGAAAGACGCTGGTCGCGCTCAGGGCGATGCTGCAGGTGGCGGAGTCCGGAGGCCAGGCGGCGCTGATCGCACCGACGGAGGTTCTTGCAGGGCAGCATCTGCGGTCGATCGCGAAGATGCTCGGCCCCGAACTCGCGCCGCTCGTGATGCCGACGCTCCTCACCGGCCAGATGCCGGCCGCCGACCGGCGCAAGGCGGCGCTGCGCGTGGCATCGGGTCAGGCGCTCATCGTCGTGGGAACCCATGCGCTGCTCGGTGAGAAGACGACCTTCGCCGATCTCGGCCTCGTCGTCGTCGACGAGCAGCATCGCTTCGGAGTCGAGCAGCGCGAGGCGCTGCGAGCGAAGGGATCGAGTCCGCACGCCCTCGTGCTGACGGCAACGCCGATCCCGCGGACCGTCGCCATGACGGTCTTCGGCGATCTCGACACATCCGTCATCCGGACGATGCCGGCCGGACGAGCGGGCATCCAATCGTTCGTGGCGCCGCTCGCAGAGCATCCGGGGTGGTTCAACCGCGTGTGGGAGCGCGCGTCCGAGGAGATCGCCCAGGGGCGGCAGGTGTTCGCCGTGTGCGCTGCCATCGACACGACCAAGAAGACCGCCGAGGCCGGAGCGCTTCCCGCGCCCGAGGGCGCGAACGGTCCCCGTTGGGGCGTCGTGCAGCTCGACGAGGCCCTCGCCACGCATCCGACGCTGGGTGGCCTGCGACGTGCGGTGCTGCACGGGAAGATGCCCTCCGACGAGAAGGACGCCGTGATGCAGTCCTTCGCGAGGGGCGAGATCGACCTGCTCCTCGCGACCACGGTCATCGAGGTCGGCGTCGACGTGCCCAACGCCTCGACGATGATCGTGCTGGACGCCGATCGGTTCGGCGTCTCGCAGCTGCACCAGCTCCGGGGTCGCGTCGGACGTGGTGGCGTCCCCGGGTTGTGCCTGCTGGTGACGGAGGCGGAGTCCGGTTCGGTCGCGCGCGAGAGGGTGGATGCCGTCGCCGCCACCCTCGACGGCTTCGCACTGGCTGAGGTCGACCTCGAGCTCAGGGGAGAGGGCGATGTGCTCGGAGCAGCTCAGGCCGGCGTCCGCTCCTCGCTGAAGCTGCTGCGCGTGGTGAAGGACTCCGGCCTCATCGTGCGCGCGCGGGAACTCGCGGAGGTGATCCTCGAATCCGATCCTTCTCTCGACGCGCACCCCGGCCTGAGAGCGGCGATCGAGCGACGTGTGACCGACGAAGACCGCGCGGCGCTGGCGAAGAACTGACGTGCCTTAGGCTGGTGACATGAGCAGCCGGATCGCCGTCGTCCCGGGTTCCTTCGATCCGCCGACCCTGGGTCACCTCGATGTGATCCGTCGTGCGGCGAAGCTGTACGACGAGCTGCACGTGCTCGTCGTGCACAATCCCGGCAAAGAGGCCATGCTGCCCATCGCCCAGCGCCTCGCGCTGCTGGAGCAGTCCATCGCCGAAGACGGCATGGGCGGGAACATCGTCATCGGCTCGTGGAGCATGGGCCTGCTCGTCGACTACGCGCGCGACGTGAACGCGGGGGTGCTCGTCAAGGGCATCCGATCGCAGATCGACGTCGCCTACGAATCACCCATGGCGATCGTGAACAGGCACCTCGCCGACATCGAGACGGTGTTCCTGCTGCCCGACCCCTCGCACGCGATGGTGTCCAGCTCTCTGGTCCGTCAGGTGGCGGGCCTCGGGGGAGATGTCACGCCCTTCGTGCCTCCGGCCGTCGCAGCCTTCCTCGACACCGGCGCACGCGGGATCTGAGTCGGCGATCACCCAGGTGAGAGCCGGTAACATGGCGGGGTGCGTCCCCGTCTGAATGGCCCCTTCATCCTCCCTGTCCGCGACATCGTCCGCCACCCGGGAGAGATGCGCGAGCACGCCTTCACGGTCCGTCTCGACGAGCAGTGGGGCGAGGGTATCGTCACCTATGCCGAGGGCTCTGAACTCGACCTCGATGTGCGTCTCGAGTCCGTCCACGAGGGCATTCTGGTGTCCGGAACGGCCGAGGGTGAGTACTCCGGAGTGTGCGGTCGATGCCTGATCGACATCGCACAGCCTGTCGAAGTCGAGTTCCAGGAGCTTTTCGCGTATCCTGGTCAGGAAGAAACTGACTTCGAGGTTCAAGACGACCACGTGGATCTTGAAACTCTGGTCAGGGATGCGGCCGTGTTGTCGCTTCCTTTTCAGCCGGTGTGTCAGCCGGATTGCCTGGGTCTCGACCCGAGAACGGGCGAGAGGCTGACCGTGAGCACCGGAACGGAGCAGGCCGCTCCCATCGATCCTCGATGGAGTGCGCTCCAGCAGATCACAGACCAAGACGGAACGGCAGAGAGCCGCGCCGCCGAGAAAGAAGAGAGCTAGTCATGGCTGGTAACCCCCCGAAGCGCAAGGTTTCCCGTTCGAACACCCGCTCGCGCCGCGCGCAGTGGAAGGCGGAGGCTCCTGCCCTCGTCAAGACGATCGAGAACGGCAAGGTCGTCTACAGCCGCCCCCACCAGGCGAAGGTCGTCACCGACTCGCAGGGCACCGAGCTCTTCCTCGAGTACAAGGGCCGCAAGGTCGCCGACGTCTGAGACGCTCATCACGTCGCTGACAGAGGCGCCCGACGGGGCACGGCCTCTTCCGGATAAGCTCCGCGTCGATATCGACGCGGAGCTTCTGGAGTTGGCCCTGACTCACCGTTCGTACGCGTACGAGCACGGCGGGATCCCGCACAACGAGCGCCTGGAGTTCCTCGGCGACTCGGTCCTCGGGCAGGCGGTGACCGTCATGCTCTTCACCACGAATCCCGACCTCGATGAGGGCGAGCTGGCGAAGCGCAGGGCGAGTGTCGTCTCGACCGTGGCACTGGCAGAGGTCGCCCGGGGCATCCGCCTCGGCGATCACCTCCTGCTGGGCCGCGGCGAGGAGCAGACCGGTGGACGCGACAAGGACTCGATCCTCGCCGACACGATGGAAGCCGTCATCGGCGCCACCTATCTGTCGGCTGGTCCCGATGCCGCCACGGAACTGGTGCTCCGGCTGACCAAGCCTCTCCTCGCCGACCCCGAACGGTACGGCGCGGCGATGGACCCGAAGACGAGCCTGCAGGAGCTCGCCGCGCGCGTCGGCGCGACGCCGCCGCAGTACTCGATCGAGGCCAGCGGGCCTGATCACGACCGTCGGTTCACCGCGACCGTCGTCGTCGGGGACGTCAGCATGACGGGCAACGGCACCAGCAAGAAGACCGCGGAGATGGCGGCGGCGCTCAACGCCTGGCGCGTGCTCGACGAGCGTGCCTGAGCTGCCAGAGGTCGAGGTGGTGCGAGCGGGTCTCGCTCCCGCCGCCATCGGCTCGCAGATCACCGCGGTCAGCGTCTTCGACGAGCGCGCACTGACCCGGCATCCCGCCGGAGCAGCGGACTTCGTCGGACGCCTCGAAGGACGCACCTTCACCGGCGCCGAGCGGCGTGGCAAGTTCCTCTGGCTCCCGCTCGACACCGGCAGCGATGCTCTCATCGCGCACCTCGGCATGAGCGGACAGATGCTGCTCCGGGCGCCGGATGCTCCGGCTGAGCGCCATGAGCGCATCCGCATCCATCTGGAGCATCCGACGCACGGCGAGCTGGCCGTCGTCTTCTCCGATCAGCGCACCTTCGGCTCGCTCGCGGTCGATCCGCTCGTCCTCGACGGCAAGACGTCGATCCCGTCCCAGGTCGTCCACATCGCTCGCGATCCGATCGATCCCGAGTTCGATGACGGTGCGTTCCGCGCGGCGCTCCGCACCCGCGGCAGCGCCATCAAACGCGTGCTGCTCGATCAGGGCGTGATCAGCGGCGTCGGCAACATCTACGCGGACGAGTCGCTGTGGGCGTCGCGCATCCACCCCGAGACACCGGCGAACGCGCTGTCGACGCAGGCCGTTCGGCGACTCCTCGCCGAGGTGCGCTCGGTGCTCGCGAAGGCGCTGGCAGAGGGCGGCACCAGCTTCGATGCGCAGTACGTGAACGTCAACGGACAGGCTGGCTACTTCGCGCACTCGCTCAACGCCTACGGGCAGCAGGGCACGCCGTGCCATCGATGCGGAACACCCATCGTGCGCGAGAGCTTCATGAACCGAGGATCGCACTTCTGCCCGAGGTGTCAGCGACGACGCTGAGCGGCAGGCTGACTGCGTAGTGAGCGGTCCGGCGTCCGGTGTAGCTTGATGGCATGCCCGCCCCTCTCGACCGAGCCCTCCTCGATCACGATGACGCGCCGGCGCCCGACGTGTTCCTGATCGCACATGACGACTATCACGCACGGTACGTCGGCAGGACCGCGGACGGTCAGCAGTTCTTCATCACCACGCCCTTCACGAGTGCCGTGACGTCCGGAGCGAGCGCCGAGTTCGTCGCGCGGTACCTGTTCGACGGCGAGGGCGATCTCATGGACGCGCAGATCGTGGCACTCGGACCCCGGCCGGAGGACTCGGCGCTCCCGGGCAATCCGGCGGACTTCACGGAGCAGTCCGATGCCCTTGCCGCCCTCCTGGCGCAGCTCGGTCCCGTGACCTTCGACGACATCACGATCGCCCCGTTCAGCATCGTGGCGCACGGACACGTGTTCGGGATGGTCTTGAACGGCCCCGACGCCGACGATCCGGACGAGGAATGGTACTGGAACGTCACGGTCGAGCCGGGGGACTACATGGCGTTCTACGCCCCCTGGGATTCGGGCGAGTACGACACCTGAGACTCGATCGGCGTCGTCGGTCGCGACTCAGGTCGGGCGACGATGGCGGGGTCAGCCGAGCGAGGCCAGGAACGTTGCAGAGGGCGCGAAGAACGTCGTCCCCGTGCGCGCGGTCGAGAAGTCGAGGATGCGGTCGTGCAGGCCCGGCGGGTCTCCGATGAACATGCGCTCGATCATCTTCTCCGTGACCCAGAGATGGCGTGAGTAGCCGATGAAGTAGGTGCCGAACTCGCCGGCGCCTGGCCGCCCGAACGGCATGTTGTCGCGGAGGATGTCGTGCTCGCCCGTCTCATCGACGATCGTGGCGAGCGACTTGTGCGCCTGCTGGGTTCCCGACGCCGCATCGTCGAGTTCGACGTTGTCGGCCTTGCGCCGCCCGATGATCGCCTCCTGCTGCTCTGTCGACAGACTCTGCCACGCACCGAGGTCGTGCAGGTACTTCTGCACCACGACGTAGCTGCCGCCGGCGAACGCCGAGTCCTCCGCCCCGACCAGAGTGGCCTCGGGCAGATCGGGACCGACGGGATTGGCCGTCCCGTCGACGAAGCCGAGCAGATCGCGCGCGTCGAAGTAGCGGAACCCCCAGGTCTCGTCGTCGACGTGCGCGGCGTCGCCGAGCTGCTCCAGGATCAGCCGTTCGAGTTCGAAGCAGAGATCCTGCCTCTCGGCACGGATGTGGAACAGCAGATCCCCCGGAGTGGAGACCGCCGTATGCACCTGCCCCTGAACTTCGGGGAACGCGTGCAGTTCCGACGGCAGCGGGTGCGAGGTGAGCCGTTCCCACACCCGCGCGCCGATCCCGACCGTGCAGGAGAGGCGCGCGCCGAGGTCTCGGAAGCCGACGGTCTTCACGAGGTCCTCGATGCCGGAGACGGCCTCCCGCGCGGCATCCGTCCCGGTGTCCGCGAGGGTGACCACCAGGAAGATCGCCGTCCTCGTCAGCGGCGCATCGACCTGCTGCGGGGCAATGGGCACGCGGCGTTCCGACACTCTCGTCTCCTCACGGTCAGCGAGCAGACTAGCAGGCGACTCAGGCCGCCTGGAACGAGCGGGCGAGGAGCGGTCGCGTGGCCAGTGCACCCGCCCAGACCACCCCGATGCCGACCGCGACGACGAGCGCGATGGTGAGGAGCGACTCCGGGGCGATGATCATGGCGATCCCCAGAAGTGGGAACACGAGGAGCCCGGCGCAGAGCGCGGAACCGATGGACGTGATGAGCAGCGGCGACATGATCGCGCGCCGACGGGCTCGGTCGACCGTCGTCATGGGCACACCGAGATAGTGCAGGCTGCGGTGCAGCTCGCGCTCGTCGAGGATCGACGAGGCCTGGTTCACTCCGACGGATGCCGCGACCATGAGGAACGAGGCGACGAGCGTGATGATCAGTCCGGTGCGCATGTCGCGCGCGATCGCGATGTCTCCGCTCTCGGCGCCAGCGGAACTCATCACGTTCATGAGCGAGACTCCGGTTCCGGCGAACACGGCCATGAAGCTCGCCATCGCGATGCCGCTCACCTGGCGCCATGCGGACTTGGGGGAGTCGAGCACGATCCGTGCGGCGAGCAGCCTCTCGGGCACCTCGGCACGGCGCAGCTGACGGGACGCCGACACCTTGAGCACCCACGGCCCCACGAGGTTGAGGACGGCCAGAGCGGCGCCGAAGAGAGCGGCGAGCACGACGATGGTCGTCACGAGACCGGCGATCTGCGGTACGAGCTTGATGAGGAGGAAGGCGATCGTGATCACGGAGGCGCCGAGCACGAAGCGGATCCAGTGCACACCGGACGCCGTGGCCCGCAACCGCACTCCCAGCGGTGAGATCACGACTCGACGCAGACCGATCGCCGCGCTGGCGGCCGCGACGAGCAGCACCCCGGCGATGACGGCGAGGATGTGCAGGGGCGGGAGCAGGACCGCGCCGAGCCCGAGCGCCTGACCCCGGAACGGGATCAGGGCGATGAGCGGACTGATGGCGAGATGACCGAGCACCCCGACGAGTGCACCGGTACCGGCCAGGAGCACGGACTCGAACACCGTGGCGACCCCGACGCCGAGCGGGGTGACGCCCAGCAGACGCAGAGTCGACAGGCGCTCGTCGCGGCGTCGAGCCGACAGCCGCGCGGCGGCGCCGCCCAGACTCATGAGGGGGACGATGAGAAGCGCGAGGGCGATCGCCGCGAGCGCTTGGTAGAGGGGCGCGAACTCGTCGGTCCAGGACCAGAACGACTGAGCACCGCCGACGACCGTGAGCACGAGCGTCGTCACCACGCCGAACGCGACGACGGGGAGCATCAGCACTCCCGCCTGCCCAGGGGACGGGCGCAGCAGCAGCGCGAGGACGCGCGGGTTCATGCCGTCACCGCCGAGGAGACGATCAGGCCGTCGCGGACCGCGATCGTCCGTGAGCAGCGGGATGCGACCTCCGCATCGTGGGTGACGACGACGAGCGTGCGGCCCTGTCCGGTGGTCGACCACAGCAGCGCGTCCATGACCTCGTGCGAGGTGCGCGAATCGAGGGCGCCCGTCGGTTCGTCGGCGAACACGAGTTCGGCGCCGGTCGCCTGGGCGCGCGCGATGGCCACGCGCTGCGCCTGACCTCCGGACAGCTCGCCGATGCGCCGGTCCTCCATGCCGGCGAGCCCGAGGGCGGACAGCCAGGATGCCGCATGCTGCACGGCATCCGCTCGCTTGGTCCCGTTGATCATGGAGGCGAGTGCGACGTTCTCGACGGCGGTGAGCTCGGGGATGAGGAGACCCTGCTGGAAGACGAAACCGAGACGCTCCCTCCGCAGCCGCGAGCGCGCGGACTCGCCGAGTCCGGTGAGGAGGATGGAGTCGCCGACAGCGGGTCGGAAGGTCACAGAGCCGCTGTCGGGGGTGACGATCCCCGCGAGCACGTGCAGGAGGGTCGTCTTGCCCGACCCCGACGCGCCCATGATCGCGACGGACTCGCCGCGGTTGATCGCCAGGTCCATCCCGGCGAGGGCACGGGTCGTGCCGTAGGTCTTGGTGAGGGCGTGAGCTTCGAGGACGGAGGAGTTCATGCTTCCAGCCTCTCGTCACGCCCTCACCGCCGTCATCGGCCAGAGGAGTGATCCGGCTACATCGGACGGATGATGTCTCAGATCCTCTTCTGCCACGCGCCGGCGTACGAGACCGGGACGAAACCGATGGCCTCGTTGATGTCGAGCATCGGCCGGTTCTCCTCGGCATTGAAGGTCGAGACCACCGTCGCCGCGGGGACGAGGTCGCGCCAACGCAGCAGGTTGGCGCACTTCACGATCGTCCCGAGCCTGTGACCGCGGTGCTCCTTCGCGACGAGGGTGCCGAACTGATGGGTGACCCCTGCGCGCTCTTTCGCGATGACCAGCTCGTTGTAGGCCACGAGCGCGCCGGTCGGTGCATGCTGCACCGCGGCGACGGAGACCAGCTGACCCCCGTCGAGCAGCCGCGACTCTCGGCGGACCACGCGCTCGGCGTCCCAGTGCTCGGCGACGAACTCCATGTCTCCGCTCGGAGCATCCGTCGACAGCCGGGCGAGGATGGCCGCGTAGCCGTCTCGCAGTTCGGCAGGGGTGGGCAGGTTCCAGGAGATGACGCGGTAGTCCGCCCCCGCGAAGGCCTCGGCATCCGCCAGCGCCTGCCGGATGCCGGTGTCGTCGGCGTGCAGATCGAGCTCGCTGTTGCGCTCCACCTGCTCGAGGCCGTATCCCGCGCCGGCGAAGAGATCGGCCAGGGGAGTGGCCGGGATGCGGCCCCACCCCGTGCCGGGCGTCAGCATGCGCTCCGCGTCGATCGGACGGTGCAGGGTCCACGTCTGCAGGATGCTGCGTCCGCGGGACCGCGACTCCTCCTCGGCGCGTGCGAGGAGCGCCTCCTCGACGCCCCGGCCCCAGTGCTCCTCCGCGACGAGCAGGTCGATCTCGGCCGTCTGCGCACCGTCCTCCTGCGCGAATGCGACCGAGACCATGCCGAGGATCTCTCCGTCGACACGAGCCACGAATCCCGCCTCCTGGGTGTCCGTGTCGTCCAGCCATGAGGGCAGCAGCTCCTCGGCGGAGGGGGAGAGGTCGGGCAGTCCGACGGCCTCATCGCAGATGCGGCGGTTCAGCGCGGCGAACGCGAGGAAGTCGCCGGCGTCGTCATCGCTCAGGGTTCGTGGCACCACGAGCGGAGAGATCGTGATGGTCGGGGTGGTCATGAGAGGTCCTTCCTCCAGGCGCCTTCGTAGGCGATCGGGGTGAAGCCGAGGGTTTCGTTGATGGAGAGCATCGGCCGGTTCTCCTCGGCGTTCCAGGTGATCACGCGGGGACTGTCGGGTCGGAGATCCCTCCAGTCGAGCAGTCCCGCCGTCTTGACGAGCATCCCGAGTCGGTGTCCGCGGTGCGCAGAACGCACCAGGGTGTCGGCCTGGTGGGTCGTGAGACCCTGCTCCCCGCCGATCGACAGCTCATTGAAGGCGCAGAGCTCACCCGTCTCCGCGTGCTGGGCCGCGGTGACGAGCACCGTCTCTCCACGCTGGAGGTAGCGGTCGTCGTGACGAGCGACACGCTCGGCGTCCCACTCCTCTTCCGGCATGTCGAGGTCGGCGTCAGGGGCGTCCGTCGACATGGCCTGCTTCAGGCGGGCGTACCCGTCGACGAACTCTGCGGGAGTGGGCAGCTGCCAGCTCACGATGCGGTATCCCGGCGCGTGCGCAGCGGCCTCCGCGTGCAGAGCGCGGAGCCGGTCGGCGTCGCCACTCAGCTCGAAGGCGCTGACGCGTTCGACCTGCTCCAGGGCGAAGCCGTGGCGGAGCAGGAAGCGAGCGCCGTGGTCCTTCGGGATGCTTCCGAGTCCGGTGGGCGAGTCCAGCCGGGGCTCGTCGGCGTCGGTGTGCTCGATCCAGACCAGCAGCCGCGCGACTCCTGCGATCGCGGCCTGCTGCTCGATGAAGCGCAGTGCCGCAGTGCCGATGCCCCTGCTCCATACGGACCGGAGCAGGTTGATCGTGAAGAAGGCCGCGCGGCCGCCGTCGTCCGCGATGATGTTCAGGACGGCGACGCCGACGGCCTCCTCGCCGATGCGGATCAGCCACTGCCGGCGCTCCAGGTCGGCGTCCGACCGGAGGAGCGCCAGCAGTGCGGCCGGCGCGAGGTGATCGTCGTCGCGGCCCGTGGTCTCGGTCAGCGAGGCGTTTCGCACTCGTGCGTACTCGATGAGGTCGACCGCGTCCGCCGCATCCGCCCGTGCGGGGAGCACGAGCGGATGCAGCGTGGCGGTGTCGGTGAGCGGAATGCTCATGTGTGTTCTCCTGTCGGCGCAGCTCTCACTGCGCGTTGGTCAGCGCATCTGCCGTTGAAGCTCGTACATGAGCAGGGCGTGGGTCTCGGCGGCAGAACGTTCCCGCCGCTCGATGAAGAAGCCGTCGTCGGGAGCGAGCGCGAGTGCGCGCGGTGTCCGACGAGGCCGCTGCGCCCGTTGAAGCAGCCACAGGCCGATCCTCAGGGACAGCCGATCGGCGAGCGGCAGGCGCCGCTGATCACGGGGTGCGGGGATCTGCAGGACCAACTGGTCCTCGGTATCCGGCGGGTGGGTGGTGCTGGCGTACAGCGTGGTATTCACGGTGATTCCTTCGATGAATGATGGTGATGGGGTGCGGAGACGCCACCGACGACGACCGGAGCCGTTCGGCGGGAGCGGTGGGTGCGGTGGAGGGTCCGCCGACGGATGCCGCTGAGAAGAGCGGGAGCCGGAACGGCGGTGGCCGTGATCTGCGAGGAGATCAGAGGACGGGG
Organism: Microbacterium sp. NPDC057944; assembly: GCF_042887445.1. Taxonomy (NCBI): domain Bacteria; kingdom Bacillati; phylum Actinomycetota; class Actinomycetes; order Micrococcales; family Microbacteriaceae; genus Microbacterium; species Microbacterium sp. NPDC057944. Next base: position 637,278 of record NZ_JBHVPJ010000002.1, on the reverse strand, counting down.
CGCGGAGAGACCACGAAGAGAGAACCCACCTGTGGCGGGAGAAACTCAGAGTGCGGTTCTACGAGAGCGCGCTGCGACGGTCGCCGAAAGCGGTCACCGAGAACGCAGAACGCGGCGCGGCATAAACACGCGCGGCGAGGCCAGTGGCCTGTGCGTTGAGCTGAATCATCATCGGTAACCTCCTTTTCGTGTTGCGATCCGGTGGTTACCGTAGCGAACGTTCGGATCGGGAGTCAAGCACCGGGCGTGTCGCACGGCGTGTCGCGAGGCGATCGGGTTCGGTCGCGTTCCGCGCGGTATCCCCGCCGACGCCCGTGATTCCGGTAACGTATGGGCGTGATTCTCCCCGACCGAGTGGCCTCCGCATGCATCTGAAGAGCCTGACGCTCAAGGGGTTCAAATCGTTCGCGCAGCCGACGAGCTTCGTCTTCGAACCCGGGGTCACCTGCATCGTGGGGCCGAACGGATCCGGCAAGTCGAACGTCGTGGACGCGCTCGCCTGGGTCATGGGCGAACAGGGGGCCAAGACGCTCCGCGGCGGCAAGATGGAGGACGTCATCTTCGCCGGGACCTCGACGCGAGGACCCCTGGGGCGCGCCGAGGTCCAGCTCACGATCGACAACGCCGACGGAGCCCTCCCGATCGACTACGCCGAGGTGACGATCAGCCGCACGCTGTTCCGCAACGGATCCAGCGAGTACGCGATCAACGGGGAGAACTGCCGGCTTCTCGACGTGCAGGAGCTGCTCAGTGACTCCGGTCTCGGTCGTGAGATGCACGTCATCGTCGGTCAGGGGCGCCTCGACACCGTTCTCCAGGCTTCGCCCGAAGACCGTCGCGGCTTCATCGAGGAGGCCGCCGGCATCCTGAAGCATCGACGGCGCAAGGAGAAGACCCTGCGCAAGCTCGACGCGATGGAGGCGAATCTCACGCGCCTCAGCGACCTGGCCGGCGAGATCCGCAGACAGCTCAAGCCCCTGGGACGCCAGGCCGAGATCGCCCGCGAGGCGCAGACGATCGCCGCTGTCGTGCGCGATGCGAAGGCCCGCATCTTCGCCGACGACGTCGTCGCGCTCCGCGCGGCTCTCGCGGATCACACGCGTACCGAGCACGAGCGCCACACCGAACGCCTGGTGCTCTCCGACCAGGCGGAGGCGGTGCGCGCGGGCATCACCCGCCTCGAGCAGGACCAGAACTCCGTCGCGGTCGACAGGGCGCGCGGGATCGCCTTCGGCCTGGAGCAGGTGCAGGAGCGGATGCGCGGGCTCTACACGCTCGCGAATCAGCGCCTCGCGCTCCTCGGATCGGAGGAGGACGACGCCGCGGTGACCGCGGTGACCGTCACGCAGGCGACCATCGACGAGGCGAAGGACGAGATCACCGAGATCTCCGCCGGTCTGGGCGACGCGCATGATGCGGCCACCGTCGCGAGCCGAGAGGTCGTGCACGCTCGCGCAGAGCTGGACACGTTGGACGTCGACATCGCCGAGCAGAGCGCGCTCGTCTCCGAGTACGACATGCGTTTGACCGCGCTCCGGGGAGCAGCGGAGGCCGCCGCATCGACTCTCGCCGCCGTCCGCGGCGCAGTGCTCCGTCAGGAGAACGCGCTCGAGGCGGCCGAGGCGCGTCGCCGGGAAGCGGCGGAGGCTCTGGAGTCGATCGATGACGCCGAGGCGCCTGATGGCACGGCCGCCGAGCACGCCGCAGCATACGATGCGGCGCAGAAGGCGGCGACGGCCGCCGAGGCCGAACGGGAGACCCTGCGTGAGCGGCTGCACGCGGCCGAGCGCGAGGTGGATTCGCTGACGGCCAAGGCCGCGGCCCTCGGTAGCGCGCTGTCCCTGTCTGGCGGGGCCGCGGAGATCGTCAGGAAAGGGGGCGCGGGCATCCGCGGACTCGTGGGCGACTCGGTGCAGGTCCGCTCGGGTTTCGAGGCGGCCGTCGCCGCCGTGCTCGGTCCTCTCGTGGAGGGCGTGCTCGTGGATACGCCCGCCGATGCGTTCACGCTGGCCGCGGAGGCGGCCGAGCAGCGCAGGGGAGTCGTGGACTTCGTCGTCGCCGACGCGCCGCGTCCGTCGGCGTCGCTGCCGTCGATGCCCGGGGTGACCCCCGCGATCGACACCGTCACCGCGCCAGAGGGAGTCCTCGGCATCCTCTCGCACGTCCTGATCGCCGACGACCTCGAAGCCGCACGCGCGGCTCGGTCGGCACTGGATGCGACGGGCGACACCACGACCACGATCGTCACCCTGGGCGGAGACGTCGTCACCGCCCAGACCCTGCGCACCGGTTCGGGCGGGGAGCGTTCGCGCATCGAGCTCGCCGCTGAACGCGACGCCGCCACGGAACGGCTCGCCGAGGTGCAGGTGATCGTCGACTCGCTCCGCGAGGCCCGCGAGGATGCGAACGACCTCATGGAGACGACTCGCCGTCAGGCGAAGGACGCGCTGCGCGCGCTGCGCGAGCACGACGCCGCACTGGCGAGCCACGCGGAGCAGGTCAACCGGATCACGGTGCGACACGAGTCGGCTGTCGCGGAGTGCGAGCGGCTGGAGTCAGGACTCGGCCAGGCGCTGGCTGCGGTCGCTGAGGCCGAGGCGAAGGCCGACGCCGCGAAGGCGGAGCTGGAGCAGGCCGTAGACGCCCCCCGCCCCGTTCTCGATGCCTCGGCCAGAGACGGCCTTCTCGAGGCGCTCGAACTCGCTCGTGAGGGCGAGGTGCGGGCGCGGCTCGACATCGAGACGCTGCGGGAGCGCGTGCGAGCGGGTCAGGCACGCGTAGCGTCGCTGGAACGGCAGCGCGAACAGGAGCGGGGTGCTGCGGCGGAGGCAGCTCGCAGGGCCGTCGTGCGGCGCGCCCAGCGAGAGTCGGCATCCAGGGTGGCGCAGGAGCTTCCTCGCATCCTCGATTCTCTCGACCGTTCGGTGACCGAGGCCCGTGTCGCCCTGGCGGAGGCGGAGGCCGCTCGCTCCGCGCAGAACGAGGAGCTCACCGCGCTGCGCACCCAGGAGAACTCGCTCCGCGAGCGTCTCGCCGGCCTCACCGAGAGCGTCCACGGCCTCGAGCTGCAGATCCACGAGAAGAAGCTGCACCTGAACAGCCTCCTCGAGCGCGTCTCGTCGGAACTCGCACTCGACGAAGATATTCTCATTGCGGAATATGGACCTGATCAGGTCGTTCCGCGTGATCCTGGCGTCGAGCCACCAGAGGGCAACGGCGCAGACGACACCGCGATCCCCTTCGATCGCCGTATCCAGCAGCGTCGACTGGCGGATGCCGAGCGCAAGCTCGCGCAGCTCGGACGAGTCAATCCGCTCGCGCTGGAGGAGTTCGCCGCGCTGGAGCAGAGGCATGCGTTCCTCACCGAGCAGCTCGCCGATCTCACGCAGACCCGGCAGGATCTGCTGACGATCATCGCCGACCTCGACGAGCGCATGCAGACGATCTTCGCGAGCGCATTCGACGACACGAAGACGGCGTTCGGCGAGGTCTTCCCGCTGCTGTTCCCCGGTGGAACGGGGAGCATCTCGCTCACCGATCCCGACAACATGCTCACGACGGGCATCGAGGTCTCTGTGCGCCCCGTGGGGAAGAAGATCGAACGCCTGTCTCTGCTGTCCGGCGGGGAGCGCTCGCTCGCGGCGGTGGCGCTGCTGGTCGCGATCTTCAAGGCGCGGCCCAGCCCCTTCTACATCCTCGACGAGGTCGAGGCTGCGCTCGATGACGCCAACCTCGGCCGGCTGCTGACCGTTTTCGAGCAGCTGCGCGAGAGCTCTCAGCTCTTGGTGATCACCCACCAGAAGCGCACGATGGAGATCGCCGACGCCCTCTACGGCGTCTCGATGCGCCAGGACGGCGTCTCGGCCGTCGTCGGACAGCGTGTGGGCGACCGGGCGGCCGCGGTGAGCTGATACCGGCGTCGCCGGTCGGGAAACCCGGACCGTTCCGTTTCGACACGGTGAGTCGAGGCGCGACACGCCGCCCGGCATCCGTCTCGTCCTGGCTTTCCCGACGTCAGCGTGACAGGGAGGCCTCGACCGGAGCGGATGCTCGCGGATCATTCCCGCATGCTACCCGTAGGCTGGAGGCATGGCGGAGAAGTCCTGGTCCCTCGGTCGCGCATTGCGCGGCATGTTCGTCAAGCCCACGATCGACGAGACGACGTGGGAGGACCTCGAGACGGCGCTGATCACGGCTGACTTCGGCCCCGACATCAGCGAGCGGGTCGTCGAGGAGCTGCGCGAGAAGGTGGAGCGCTACCGGACCACCGATCCCAAGGATCTCCAGCGGATGCTCCGCGAGACCCTCGAAGAGCACTTCGCGAAGTTCGACACCACCCTCAAGCTCACGGAACGCCCCGCGGTGGTGCTCGTCGTCGGCGTCAACGGCGTCGGCAAGACCACCACCATCGGCAAGTTCACGAAGTTCCTCCGCGGATATCAGCGCAGCGTCGTCGTGGGCGCAGCCGACACGTTCCGCGCGGCCGCGGTCGACCAGCTCGCGACCTGGGCGCAGCGCGGGGGAGCGGCGATCGTCCGCCCGCAGCAGGAGGGGCAGGACCCGGCATCCGTCGCCTTCCAGACGATCGAGTTCGCGCAGCGCGAAGGCATCGAGATCGCGATCATCGACACCGCGGGTCGACTGCACACCAAGGGCGGGCTGATGGACGAGCTGTCCAAGATCCGCCGCGTGATCGAGAAGCAGGCTCCCATCAGCGAGGTTCTCCTCGTTCTCGACGCGACGACCGGCCAGAACGGTGTGATGCAGGCCGAGGCCTTCCTCGAGCACGCCGGGGTCACCGGACTCGTGCTCACCAAGCTCGACGGCTCGGCCAAGGGCGGCTTCGTCCTCGCCGTTCAGGAGCGTACCGGCATCCCGGTCAAGCTCCTCGGACAGGGCGAGGGGATCGATGATCTCACCGGTTTCACCCCCCACGTGTTCGTGCAGTCCCTTGTCGGTTGAGAGCGGGACTACCGCCGCGAGCACGAGGCTGGTTTCATAGCGGTATGGCGATCGAACACGACTACTTCGGACTGCTCTCCTCCGGTCCCGACGGCTCGATCTTCTGGTCGGAGACGGTGGAGCTCGGTGACCAGAGCGTCACCGTGGATCTGACGGCGCCTGACCAGGACGACGTCTCCGCTGCCGCGCTCGACATCGCCGCATCGCTCATCTCCGGACTGGAGAATGTCGACGCCACCGCACGGCGCGGGATGCTGTCGGAGGTGGACGATCGCACCAGCGAGGTGACCGAGTACATCCTGCAGCAGCAGGAGGTCTACGGAGAGGAACTCGAGGAGGTCCTCGTCGACGTGAGCGGCGATGCCGCGGTCGACATCATCCGCTCCCTGCGCCTCATGAGCATGACGATCCTCGCCGACGAGCACGGGGGCTCCGAGCCCTTCGCCGTCCTCGAGTACGCACTCGACGCCGATTCCACCGATGACGTGCTGCTCGTGAACCTCGGTTCCGACGGCAGCGTGCAGTCGGTCATGAGCGCCGACTGAGGTCGAAGACGCAGTCCCGCGCCGCCCCGCCGGAGCGAGGCGACGCGAGACGAGGCCGGTCAGACGGCCTGAGCGAATCCCAGGTCGGCGCTCTCCGCGATGTGCGCCAGGTGCGGAGGGATCTCGCGCCCCTTCGAGACCATCGACTGCGCCCACAGCCGCCCGGCGCGGTAGGACGAGCGCACGAGGGGGCCGGCGAGGACGCCGAGGAAGCCGATCCGCTCCGCTTCCTCCTTGAACGCGACGAACTCGTCGGGCTTGACCCAGCGGGCCACGGGGAGGTGGCGGGGTGAAGGCCGGAGGTACTGCGTGATCGTGATGATGTCGCACCCGGCGTCGTGCAGGTCGTTCAGCGCCTGCACGACCTCCTCCGGCTCCTCGCCCATGCCGAGGATGAGGTTCGACTTCGTGATGAGGCCGGCGTCCCGAGCCTGCGTGATCACGTCGAGCGAGCGCTCATAGCGGAACGCGGGGCGGATGCGCTTGAAGATGCGCGGGACGGTCTCGACGTTGTGCGCGAAGACCTCGGGGCGGGCCTCGAAGACCTCGCCGAGCAGCGCAGGGTCGCCGTTGAAGTCCGTGGCGAGGAGCTCGACGCCGGTGTTCGGGTTCATCGCGTGGATCTGCCGAATGGTCTCGGCGTTGAGCCAGGCACCGCCGTCGGGCAGGTCGTCGCGGGCGACGCAGGTGACGGTGGCGTAGCGGAGGTTCATCCGGACGATGCTCTCGGCGACGCGACGCGGTTCGTCGGTGTCGTAGTCGGCGGGCTTGCCCGTGTCGATCTGGCAGAAGTCGCAGCGGCGCGTGCACTGAGACCCCCCGATCAGGAACGTCGCCTCGCGGTCCTCCCAGCATTCGTAGATGTTGGGGCACCCGGCCTCCTGGCACACCGTGTGCAGGTCCTCGCTCTTCACGAGCGAGTGCAGGGCGGTGTACTCCGGTCCCATCTTCGCCTTGGTCTTGATCCAGGCGGGCTTGCGCTCGATGGGGGTCTCGGCGTTGCGGATCTCCAGGCGGAGGAGTTTGCGGCCTTCCGGGGCGGCGGTCATGCGGGTGCTCCTGCGTACTCGGCGGATGCGTACTCGTCGGTGAAGGCGGCGATCACGCCGCCGATGATGTCGGACGGCGAGATGTCGGCGCCGACGACCTCGCTGACGGTGGTGACACCGGCATCCGTTATGCCGCAGGGGATGATGCCGCGGAACCCGGAGAGGGTGTTGTCGCAGTTGACGGCGAAGCCGTGCATGGTCACGCCCTGCTGGACGCGGACGCCGATCGCCGCGACCTTGTCCTCGGAGAGGGGACGGCGCACCCAGACACCGCTGCGTCCATCGACCTGGTAGCCGTCGACGCCGAGCGGGCGGAGCACCTCGATCAGGATGCGCTCCAGTCGACGGACGTGCGCCACGACGTCCATGGGCTCGGGGAGGCGAACGATCGGATAACCGACCAGCTGCCCCGGCCCGTGCCAGGTGATCTTGCCGCCGCGATCGACGTCGACGACGGGCGTGCCGTCCTGCGGGCGCTCGTGCGCCTCGGTGCGCTTCCCCGCGGTGTACACGGCCTCGTGCTCGAGGAGGATCAGCGTGTCGGTGCGGACTCCCGCGACGACATCCGCATGGATGCGGCGCTGCAGATCCCAGCCGTCGGTGTAGGGGACGAAATCCGGGGCGAGACCCGCGGTGAGGACGTCGAGCATGCTCGTGCCACCTTCGCTCTATTAGTTGGATGCAGTCTAACAATACTCCGAGGTGGGGGCTTTCGCGCCTCCGCGCGCCGCGCGGTAGCGTGTGACCATGACGATCAGCCGAGCAGGACGCCCGAAGGCGTCGTCGAGGGAGACTCTCGCCGAAGCGGCCTGCGAGCTGTTCCTCGAGCGCGGCTACGAGTCCACGTCGATCGCGGACATCACCCAGCGCGCGGGCGTGAGCCGCTCCAGCTTCTTCAACTACTTCGCCTCGAAGAGCGACGTGATCTGGGCGGAGTTCGACGCACGGCTCGCGGAGGCGGCAGCGACTCTCGGAGCGCTCTCCGCCGGCGCCGAGGCGGCACAGGTCCGCGGCGTGCTGCACGCGGTCGTGCAGGACTTCGCGCCCGACCCGCTGGCCCTCGCGCTCCGCAACCGTGCGGCCATGGGCCTCGACGAGGAGCTGGTCCGCGAGACCGGCATGCGTCACGCGCGGCTGTCGTCCGCCATCTCCGATGCGGCGCGGGCCGGCGGGGTCGGAGAGATCCGTTCCGACATCCTGGGGGCCGCCTTTGCGGCGGCGCTGATGTCGTCGCTGCGCGTCTGGGCGGAGCACGGTGCGGGGTCGCGGACCCCGGAGGCCGTCCTCGACGAGGCGCTGCACAGCCTCGACGACCTGCGCTGGAAGTAGTCCGCGGACATCCGGCGCGATGCCGGACACGTACGGAGTGAACCCATCCAGAAGGGACGCACTCATGGACACAGGACAGTTGGACGATCTGCTCGACTCCTCCGCACCCCTCGCCCGGTCACTCGACACCGGTGACGTGCGGGCGATGATGGCGGAGGCCCGGGTGGTTGAGGGGCCGAAGCGACCCCGACGGCGCGTGAGGACGGCTCTGACGGCCGGTGCGGCGCTCGCCCTGATCGTCGGAGGCGGTGGAGTCGCCGTCGCCGCCGGTCTCGTCACGTGGCCCAGCGCGCTCGAACACCCGGACGGCTCCTACGGGTTCGCGCTTCCCAGCGGCAGAGCCTGTGAGGTGCGGTTGCTCGTCGAGGATCGCACGGCCTCGACGACCGATGCAGGTCAGGACGACGTGTCGACACGTGACGTGCAGGACTCCGTCGCGACCTGGCTGCGCGATGGCGCGCTGGAGCGTGAGCTTGACCTGGAAGCGGCGGACGACGAGGCCGCGCGAATCCTCGCGGAACAGGCGGACAGGTACGGGATGACCGTGCTGATCGGCGCGGATGGCTGGCTCGCCGACGCCGCGATCGCACCGGGGCGTCCCGATGCCGATGACGCTCGCGCGTTCGCGGTGAACCGTGCGGTGCACGAGGCCATGATCGATCATCTCGTCGGCGCCGGGTTCCCGGAGGACACGTGGACGTTCAGCGCGGATGGCGGAGTCAAGTGCGAGGCCGAGTGAGCCCCGATTCCGTCCGTCTCACCGCGGCGGTCGAGGCGAACGCATCCGACCTCCTCTCGTACGTTTCGCGCCGCGTCGGTCCGGACGACGCCCCGGACCTGCTCGGGGAGACCATGGTGGTCGCCTGGCGCCGAGTAGGCGAACTCCCCGTCGACGCGGAACGAGAGCGGATGTGGCTCTTCGGCATCGCACGAGGCACACTGCTCAACCACGCGCGCGGCCAGCGCCGACGCTGGGCTCTGGTCGATCGGATCCGCGGCGATGCGGCCGAGGACAGGAGCGGCCCGGCGGCGGATGCAGGCGCGGAGGTGCGCGACGCGATCACGCGTCTCGATCCCGATCGCGCCGAGATCGTGCGTCTCGTGCACTGGGACGGCTTCTCGCTCACGGAGGCGGCCGAGCTTCTCGGCATCCCTGCATCGACGGCCAGAGGACGCTATCAGCGTGCGAAGGAGGAACTCCGTGCCGCGCTGAGCATCGAGGTTCCGCTCGCGTAGAATCGAAGCACCATGGCTACGTTTGGCACGCTCTCCGATCGGCTCACCGAGACCTTCCGCAACCTGCGCACGAAGGGAAAGCTCACCGCCGCCGACGTCGACGGCACCGTGCGCGAGATCCGTCGCGCACTCCTCGACGCCGACGTCGCGCTGTCCGTCGTGAAGGAGTTCACGGCGAAGGTGCGCGAGCGCGCGCTCGGCGATGAGGTGAACAAGGCGCTCAACCCGGCCCAGCAGGTCGTGCAGATCGTCAACGAGGAGCTCATCCAGATCCTCGGCGGCGAACAGCGTCGCCTCCAGTTCGCGAAGACGGCGCCGACGGTCATCATGCTCGCCGGCCTTCAGGGCTCGGGAAAGACGACCTTCGCCGGAAAGCTCGCGAAGCAGCTCGAAGGAGAGGGGCACACCCCGCTCCTCGTCGCCGCTGACCTGCAGCGTCCGAACGCCGTGAATCAGCTCCAGGTCGTCGCGGAGCAGGCCGGCGCGACCGTCTACGCCCCCGAGCCGGGCAACGGCATCGGCGACCCGGTCAAGGTCTCGCGCGACGGCGTCGAGCACGCCCGTCGTCACCAGCACGACGTCGTCATCATCGACACCGCCGGACGCCTCGGCGTCGATGCGGAGCTCATGAAGCAGGCCGCCGACATCCGCAAGGCCGTCGACCCCGACGAGGTGCTCTTCGTCATCGACGCGATGATCGGTCAGGACGCCGTCACCACGGCCAAGGCCTTCCAGGACGGCGTCGACTTCACCGGCGTCGTGCTCTCCAAGCTTGACGGCGATGCCCGAGGCGGTGCGGCGCTGTCCGTCGCCTCCGTGACCGGACGCCCCATCATCTTCGCCTCGACGGGCGAGCGCCTCGAAGACCTCGAGCCGTTCCACCCCGATCGCATGGCGAGCCGCATCCTCGACCTCGGCGACATCCTGACACTCATCGAGCAGGCCCAGCAGGCCTTCGATGAGGAAGAGGCCATGAAGATGGCCGAGAAGCTCGCGACCGAGCAGTTCACGCTCGAGGACTTCCTCGGCCAGCTTCAGCAGATGAAGAAGATGGGCTCGATGAAGAAGATGCTCGGCATGCTGCCGGGCATGGGCCAGATGAAGCAGCAGCTCGAGGACTTCGACGAGCGCGAGATCGACCGCACCGAGGCGATCATCCGCTCCATGACTCCGGTCGAGCGCCGCAACCCCAAGATCCTCAACGGCTCTCGACGACTGCGCATCGCGCGCGGTTCCGGCATGACGGTGACGGATGTGAATCAGCTCGTGCAGCGCTTCGACCAGGCCGCGAAGATGATGAAGACGGTCGCCCGTGGGGGGACGCCGAACATCCCGGGCATGGGACCCGTCCCCGGGATGGGACGCCCTGGAGCGTCGTCGAAGCGCGGCAAGAAGGGCAAGTCCTCCGGCGGCTCGAGGTCGGGCAACCCGGCCAAGCGCGCCGCGGAGAACGCCGGTCTCGCCGCCCCGACCACTCCCACCGGGTCGGGCTTCGGCCTCGGCGGGGCGAAGGCGGCACCGAGCGAGGCCGACCTCGCCGAGATCCAGAAGCTCTTCGGCAAGGGCTGATCCCCTCAGCGTCGGACGAGCGCGCTCTCGGCTGCGCCGGGAACGGCAGGTACGGGCTTCGGTCGGGTGACGAGCTGGCCTGAGACGAGCGCGCCCAGCACGAGCGTCATTCCGATCGCCTGCAGGGGCGTGAAGCTCTCTCCGGCGACGGTCGCTCCGAGGAGCGTCGCGACGACGGGCGAGAGCAGTGCGAGCAGCCCCGGGGCGATGACCGGGAGCCGCTGGATGCCGCGGAACCACAGCGTGTAGGCGAAGAGGCCTCCCACAGTGCCCAGCCACAGGTATCCGAGCGCGGCACCGCCGTCGATCTGCGGCGGCGCGCCCTCGATCAGGAACGTGAGCGGCAGCAGCAGAAGTCCTCCGGCGGTGAGCTGCCATCCTGCGTAGGCGATGGGCCCGACGCCCTCCGGACGACCCCAGCGCTTCGTGAGGATCATTCCGACCGCGGTCGCCGTGACGCCGCCCAGGGCCGCCAGGATGCCGATGGCATCCAGCTGAGCTGCGGGCCCGAGGACGACGAGTGCGACGCCGCCGGCGCCGACGGTCGCCGCCGCCGCGGTGAGCGGACGGATCCTCTCGTGCAGCACGAGAGAACCGAGTGCGAGGATGATCAGCGGCTGCACGCCGGCGACGGCCGCCGCCACTCCACCGGGAAGACGCTCGGCCGCGAGGAACAGCAGGGGGAAGAACGCCCCGATGTTCAGGACGCCGAGGGCGAGCGACTTGAGCCACCAGGAGCCGCGGGGGAGGGATCGCCCGATCGCGATGGCGACCAGGCCGGCGGGAAGCGAGCGGAGAAGACCGGCGAGCAGCGGATGCCCGGCGGGCAGCAGCTCGGTGGTGACGAGGTATGTCGTGCCCCAGGCCATCGGAGCCAGAGCGGTGAGGAGCACCGTGGTCAGTCGATTCATGATTCCAGCGTGATGGTTGCAGAGGAATGAGTCCAACGCATAGTTGTCAACTCATGCATGAGCAGAGATCATGAATGAATGGACCTTCAGCAACTGCGATACGCGGTCGAGATCGCGGACGCATCGAGCTTCACCCGTGCGGCCGAACGCTGCTTCGTGACCCAGTCGGCGTTGAGCCATCGGATCGCCGCGCTGGAGAGCGAACTCGGTCAGCGGTTGTTCACCCGCACGAGTCGGAGCGTCCGGGTGACCGAGGCCGGTGAGGCTTTCGTGCGGAGGGCGCGAGTCGCCCTCGCCGCCGCGGAGGGCGCGAGGGAGGATGCCGCGGCTGCCGCCGGACGGGTCATCGGGACTCTGCGCCTCGGTGTGATCCCGACCGTCGCCGCCGTGGACGTCCCCGCCGTGATCTCGCGATTCCGCGCGGCACATCCTTCCGTTCGTGTCGAGCTCACCGTGGGCAACAGCGACTCCTTGATCTCCTCCGTCCGACACGGCGATCTCGACGTCGCCCTCCTCGGGCTTCGAGAGGAGAGCGTCCCGAGCGGTGTCGCCCTGCGGACGCTGTCCAGGGAGCGGCTCGTCGCCGCGTTGCCGCCGCGTCATCGACTCGCCCGCCGGAAGAGCGTCCGACTCGCCGATCTCGCCGGCGAGGTGTTCGCCGACTTCCCCGCGGGCACGTCGGGGCGCGCGCAGAGCGATTCCGCATTCGCGGCGGTCGATGTCGTCAGAGATGTGGCCTTCGAGGCCGACTCGGCAGAGCTGATCCTCGGCCTCGTTTCCGCAGGCCTGGCGATGACGCTGCTCGCTCCGGGTGTCGTCGCCCGGTCGCAGGCCGCGGTCGAGTCGGTGCCGGTCGACGACGGTCCGATCCGAGTCGAGTACGCGGCGTGGGATGAGCAGGCGCCGAGGACCGTCGCCAGGGCCTTTCTCGGCGAGCTGGAAACTGCAGATCTCGACTGAACGCAGCAGGGCGGGCCCGGAGAAGACTCCGGGCCCGCCCTGTCGTTCAGCGAAGCGAGATCACTTCACGTCGTCGTCGACCCAGTCCATCGACTTGGTGACGGCCTTGCGCCACAGGCGCAGCTGGCGGTCGCGCTCAGCGGCCTCCATGGACGGCTCCCAGCGCTTGTCCTCCTGCCAATTCGCGGACAGGTCGTCGAGGCCGTTCCAGAATCCGACGGCCAGACCTGCGGCATAGGCGGCGCCGAGCGCGGTGGTCTCGGCCACGACCGGCCGGACGACCGGGACGCCGAGGACATCCGCCTGGAACTGCATGAGCGCGTCGTTGGCGACCATGCCGCCGTCGACCTTGAGCTCGGTCAGGTCGACACCGGCGTCTGCGTTCACGGCATCCAGCACATCACGCGTCTGGAAGGCGACGGCCTCGAGTGCTGCGCGAGCGATGTGATTCTTGTTCGCATAGCGGGTGAGGCCGACGATCGCGCCGCGGGCGTCAGGACGCCAGTAGGGCGCGAACAGACCGGAGAACGCGGGCACGATGTACACGCCGCCGTTGTCGTCGACCTGCTTCGCCAGCTCCTCCACCTCAGGGGCGGAATCGATGATGCCGAGCTGGTCGCGCAGCCACTGGATCAGCGATCCCGTGACGGCGATCGAACCTTCGAGCGCGTAGTGGGTCGGTCCGTCGCCGAGCTTGTAGCCGACGGTGGTGAGCAGCCCGTTCTTCGAGTGGACGATCTCCTCGCCCGTGTTGAAGATGAGGAAGCAGCCCGTGCCGTAGGTGTTCTTGCTCTCGCCGGCGTTGAACGCGGCCTGTCCGAAGGTGGCGGCCTGCTGGTCGCCCAGGATGCCGGCGATCGGCGTCTCGCGAAGCAGCGAGGAGTCCTCTGCGGCGCCGTAGACCTCGGAGGAGGAGCGGATCTCGGGCATCATCGAGCGCGGCACGCCGAACGCCTCGAGGATGTCGTCGCGCCACTCCAGCGTCTCGAGGTCCATGAACATGGTGCGAGAGGCGTTCGTGACGTCGGTGGCGTGCACGCCGCCGTCGACGCCGCCGGTGAGGTTCCAGAGCACCCAGCAGTCGGTCGTGCCGAAGAGGAGGTCGCCCGCCTCGGCCTTCTCGCGAGCGCCCTCGACGTTCTCGAGGATCCACGCGATCTTCGTGCCGGAGAAGTAGGTGGCCAGGGGCAGGCCGACGACGGGCTTGAAGCGCTCGACACCGCCCTCAGCCGCGAGACGGTCGACGATGGCCTGCGTGCGCGTGTCCTGCCAGACGATCGCGTTGTACACCGGCTCACCCGTCGTCTTGTCCCAGACGACCGCGGTCTCGCGCTGGTTGGTGATGCCGACTGCGGCGATGTCGTGACGGGTCAGGTCGGCGCGGCTCAGGGCCAGACCGATGACCTCCTGCACGTTGCGCCAGATCTCGGCCGCGTCGTGCTCGACCCAGCCGGCCTGCGGCAGGATCTGCTCGTGCTCTTTCTGGCCCGTCGCGATGATGCTGCCCTTCTTGTCGAAGATGATCGCGCGGCTGGAGGTGGTTCCCTGGTCGATGGCGATGATGTAGTCAGCCATGGTGTGTTCTCCTTTGAATTCAGGGGTCAGGCGAGGTGGAGCAGGACCGGCGCCACCAGAGCGGCGATCACACCGCCGATGAGCGGACCGACGACCGGGACCCACGAGTAGGACCAGTCGCTGGAGCCCTTGCCCTTGATGGGCAGGATCGCGTGAGCGATACGCGGACCGAGGTCACGGGCGGGGTTGATGGCGTAGCCCGTGGGGCCACCGAGGGACGCGCCGATGCCGACCACGAGGAGGGCGACAGGCAGTGCCGTGAGCGGGCCGAGGCCTCCGGGGGTTCCGACCTCGATGTCGCCGTAGTCCGCGAACGCGAAGATGACGAACACGAGCACGAACGTGCCGATGATCTCCGTGACGAGGTTCCAGCCGTACGAGCGGATCGCGGGACCGGTCGAGAACACGCCGAGCTTGTTGGCGGCCTCGGGCTCCTCGTCGAAGTGCTGCTTGTAGCCGAGCCAGACGATGATGGCGCCGATGATCGCACCGAGCAGTTCTGCGCCGGTGGCGGTGGCGAACATGGCGAAGCTGATCTTGCCGGCGACCAGGAGGCCGATGCCGACGGCGGGGTTCAGGATCGCGCCGGAGTATGCAGAGACGAGCACACCCGCGAACACCGCGAGGCCCCACCCCCAGTTGACCATGAGGAAGCCGCCGCCGTTGCCCTTGTTCTTGGCGAGCGCGACGTTCGCGACGACTCCACAACCCAGGATGATGAGCATCGCCGTGCCGACGAGCTCAGACAGGAAGTAGAGACCGAGATTCACATCAGTCATGTCTTCATTGACCTTTCTTGTGCGGCAGGACCCCTCAGTCCTGCCGCGTTATGAGGGATTTCACGTCGCAGAGGAGGGCGACGGTGGGAATCTCGTCAGCCGCGTGCGCGGGACGAGATGTTCAGGCCGTGTCGTTCGTTGAGGAGGAGTCGGGTCTGCTCGATCTCGGCGTCGTGGCGGTCGCGATCCCAGTCCAGCAGGGGAGCGAGCGCGTCGCCGATCTCGTCGAGAACCTCTGCGCTCGCATGTCCGGTGAAGGCGATGCTCGTGCGCCGCAGGATCACGTCCTGCAGACGAGCGACGAGTTCGTTCTTCACCATCCACTCGAGCTCGCGCGTGGAGAGGTCGCCGCCGGCGAGGGGGGCGTCTTCTCCCTGCTCGATGTAGTCCCAGACCTGAGCCGCTCGCGTGCCGTAGCGGGCGAGGAGGTGATCGGCACGGGCGCCGGCGCCCGGCAGGTTCTCCTGGATCCAGATGCGGCGCGCCTTCTCGGTGCGGGGGAAGTCGCGGCCGCCGCCGATGGCGCGGCCGGCGGTCGACACGGTGCGGGTGCGGCCGACCAGGCCGAGCACCACATCGGAGAGCGACTCTCCCAGGGCGCGGAACGTGGTCCACTTGCCCCCGACGAGGCTGACCAGGGGAGTGGCGCCCTTCTCGTCCACCTCGATGCGGTAGTCGCGGGAGACGAAACCGGGCGCGGTGTCCTCGTGGCGAGGCAGCGGACGGATGCCGGAGAAGTTGTAGACGATCTGATCGCGGGAGACGTCGATCTGCGGGAACACGTGATGGATGAGGTCGAAGAAGTACGTGACCTCCTCGTCCGTGCACACCGGGACCTCGCGGGGATCCGCGTCGATGTCGGTGGTGCCGACGAGCACGCGGCCCTTGAGCGGGTAGATGAGCACGATGCGCCCGTCGGAGTGCTCGAAGAAGATCTCGCGACCGCGCGTGGCCTCAAGCAGCTCCGGGTGGTCGAGCACGATGTGCGAGCCCTTGGTGCCGCCCATGAAGCGCGTGATGTCGCCGAGCGCATCGTTCGTGAGGTCGGTCCACGGGCCGGAGGTGTTCACCACCACGTCGGAGGCGATGCTGAACTCGGTGCCGCTCTCGCGGTCGCGCAGCAGGACCTTGTCGCCGTCGCGGCCGATGGCCTCGACGTAGTTGAGCGCGATCGCTCCGGGGTGCGCAGCACGGCCGTCCTGGAGGACGTCGAGGGCCAGACGCTCGGGGTCGTGCATCGAGGCGTCGTAGTAGGTCGCCGTGTACTTGATGTGCGGGTCGAGCGCGGGCAGCTCCGCGAGGGACTTCTTGCGCCCGAGGAAGCGGTGGCGCGGCACCATGCCGCCATCACGGGAGAACGTGTCGTAGATGGTGAGGCCGACCTTGATCAGGAACGCGCCGCGCTCCTGAGGCTTTCCGCTCTTGTGCGTCAGGAAGCGCAGGGGAGCGGAGAGGATGCCGGAGAACGTGGAGTAGATCGGGATCGTCGTCTGCAGCGGCTTCACGTAGTGGGGCGCGATCTTCAGCAGGCCGTTGCGCTCCTCCACGGATTCGCGAACGAGACGGAACTCGCCGTTCTCGAGGTAGCGGATCCCGCCGTGGATCATGTGGCTCGACGCCGACGATGCGCCGGACGCGAAGTCCCCGCGCTCGACCAGGACCACGTCGACGCCCTGGAGCGCCAGATCGCGGAACGTCGAGATGCCGTTGATGCCTCCGCCGATGACCAGGACGCTGGTGCGTCCGGCTTCGCGGACTGCTGTGACCTCGGCGCGCTCCGCCGATGAGTGTGTCGACTCGATCATCCTCGACCTCTCTTCTCTGCTTGCCCCCAGCTTCGACCCGGTGGACCGGCGCGCGCAAGTCCGCTGCACATATGTGCAAGGATCGGAGTCCGGGAGGTCGTGATGGCACAGGCAGACGCGCATTCACGCGATTCGAAGCTGATCGCCGCGCTCACCGCGGCGCAGCTCTACTACATGCAGGACAAGACGATGGAGGTCATCGCCCAAGAGCTGGGCACCTCCAGGTCGTCCGTGTCACGGCTGCTGAGCTTCGCGAGGGAGAGCGGACTGGTCGACATCCGCATCAACTCCCCGCTCGAACGCCTGGGCATGCTGGAGCAGCGCATCCGCGACCGCCATCACGTCGCGGCGCACGTGGTCCCGATGCCCGAGATCGTCAGCGAGGTGGAGCGGCTGGAGCGCGTGGCCCTCACCGCGGGGCGCCTGCTCTCGCAGTTCGTGGACTCGAACATGATCATCGGCGTCGCCTGGGGGTCGACCATCAGTGCGGTGAGTCGTGGACTGACGCAGAAGGAGACGCACAACACCACGTTCGTGCAGCTCAACGGCGCGGGCAACACCCAGACCAGCGGCGTCGAGTACTCGAGCGACATCCTGCAGAGGTTCGGGAGCGCATTCGGCGCGCAGGTCCAGCAGTTCCCCGTCCCCGCCTTCTTCGACGATCCGTCCACGCGTGAGGCGATGTGGCGGGAGAGGAGCACCCGGCGCGTGCTCGATCTGCAGGCGAAGATGGACATCGCGGTCTTCAGCCTCGGCTCCCCAGCCGCGGAGGTGCCCAGCCGGGTCTACGTCGGCGGGTACCTGAGCCGGGACGACTACCGGAGTCTTCGGGAGGATCATGCGATCGGCGACGTCGCGACGGTCTTCTTCCGGGCGGACGGGTCATGGCGCGACATCCGGGTCAACGCGAGAGCCACGGGCCCCGGACTCGATCGGCTTCGCCGCGTTCCCCGGCGAGTCTGCGTCGTCTCAGGCATCCCGAAGCTGGTCAGTCTGAGATCGGCGATCGCGGCCGACCTCGTCACCGATGTCGTTCTCGACGAGGGGCTCGCCCGCCAGCTCGTCGAGGACTGACGTCATTCGTGGGTCGAGGTCTCCGGCCCTGAGCGGAACTCGCGGATCAGGTGCTGCACGACCGCCGACAGATCGCCACCCGCAGCATCCGCGACCGCCAGCTGACGCGCGTGGCTGGCGCCGTCGGCCAGGATCGTGCCGATGCTCGCGTACTCCTTCGCGCACCCCAGATCGAGCGCCACCGGTGCGAGCTGCTCGAGCGTCTCGGCGAGGTGGTCTCTGACGGGACGCTGGATGCCGTCGGCATCGACGATCACGCGCGCATCGAGCCCGTACCGAGCCGCTCGCCACTTGTTCTCACGGTGATACCAGGCGGGGAGCTCCGGCAGAGTGCGTCCTTCGTCGAGTTCGCGCGAGAAGTGCTCGACGAGGACCTGAACCAGAGACGCCACGGCGGCGAGCTCGGGAAGGGTCGACATCCCGTCGCATGCGCGCACCTCGATGGTGCCCCAGCGCGGCGCGGGCCTGATGTCCCAGCGCACTTCGGAGGCGTCGGCCATCACGCCGGTGCGGATCATGTCGTCGAGGTACCCCTCGAACTGCGACCAGTCGTGCAGAGGCCAGGGGAGACCCGCGGTGGGGAGCTGCTGGAAGACGAGAGCGCGGTTTGAGGCGTACCCCGTGCTCTCGCCCGCCCAGAACGGACTGGACGCGGCCAGAGCCTGGAGATGCGGGAGGAAGCCGGCGAGAGCGTTGATGATGGGGAAGACCTTGCGGTGATCTTCGACGCCCACGTGCACATGGATGCCCCAGATCATCATGTTGCGGCCCCACCACTGGGTCCGCTCGATGAGCTTGTGATAGCGGGTCTTGTCGGTGACCTGCTGCTCGTACCACTGCGCGAACGGATGGCTCCCCGCCGAGAGCAGCTCGATGCCCGCCGGGTCCGTCGCCGCGCGGACCGCGGCGATCGCCTTCGCGATGTCGTCCACCGCGTGCGCGACCGACGTGCCGATGCCGCTGGTCACCTCGATCGTGTTGGTGAGCAGCTCGCCGGTGACGGTGTGGCGCTCGCCGGCGCTCTCCGCTTCCAGCGCGGCGAGCAGCTCGGGGGCGCGGCCGACGAGGTCGCCGCTCACCGGATCGGCGAGCATGATCTCCCATTCCAGGCCGACGGTGGACCTGGCGGATGGAGCGAATTCGAGCTTCACGAGCACAGTCTCGCACGCAGCTCTCGCGACACGGCAACCCCCATGTCGCCACGTTTCGCGCCAGGAGCCCGCATCTGGCAGAATAGAGGTTTGGACGACGTGCTCGACCCTCTATCCAGCACTCATCCACCCTTTCAGAGCTTCCGCCGGGTGTGCACCCCACTCTCCAGGCGATCGGTTCGTTTCCTTCCACACAATTCAGGAGAATCGTGGCTGTCAAGATTCGTCTCAAGCGCCTGGGCAAGATCCGTGCGCCCTACTACCGCATCGTCGTCGCCGACTCGCGCACCAAGCGCGACGGTCGTGTGATCGAGGAGATCGGCAAGTACCACCCCACCGAGGAGCCCTCGTTCATCGAGGTCGACTCCGAGCGTGCCCAGTACTGGCTCTCCGTCGGCGCTCAGCCGACCGAGCAGGTCACCGCCCTCCTCAAGATCACGGGCGACTGGGGCAAGTTCAAGGGCGACAAGGACGCGAAGTCCACCCTCCGGGTCGCCGAGCCCAAGGCCGCGTTCGAGATCGACGCGTCCAAGAAGTCCGTCGTGAAGCCGAAGGCGGAGAAGAAGGAGGCTCCCGCTGCGGAGGCTCCCGCCGCCGTCGAGGCCGACGCGGAGGCCGCTGAGGCCCCCGCCGCCGACGCAGAGTAATCGTCGTGCTCGCCGCCGCGCTCGAACACATCGTCAAGGGGATCGTCGATCACCCCGAAGATGTGCACATCACCGCATCCACCTCGCCGCGAGGCGATCTGCTCGAGGTGCGTGTGCATCCCGACGACCGTGGACGCGTGATCGGGCGCGGCGGCCGCACCGCGAAGGCACTTCGCACCCTCATCTCCGCTCTGGCGGACGGGCGTCGTGTCCGTGTCGATGTCGCGGACGACTGACGTGGTGCAGAAGGACCGCAATCAGGGCAAGAACCAGCTTCGCGTCGGCCGCCTCGTCAAGGCCCACGGCCTGAAGGGCGCGCTCAAGCTGGAGCTGTACACCGACAATCCCGAGCGTCGATTCGTCACGGGAGCCGAGTTCACGTTGCAGGTGCCAGAGGCATCTCCGTGGCACGGCAAGACCGTCACCGTCCGCGAGTACCGCGTGATGAACGGCAACCCCGTCGTGTTCCTCGACGATGTCGAGGACCGGTCCGCCGCCGAAGGACTCGTCCGTGCGATCCTCTGGATCGACCAGGACACGTCCGAGATCGAGGAGAACGCCTGGTTCGACCAGCAGCTCGTGGGCCTCGACGTGGTCCGCGATGACGTCGTCGTCGGGAAGGTCGCTCGCATCGAGCACTTCCCCGCACAGGACCTCCTGATCGTCAAGGCCGGCGACCAGGAGATCATGGTCCCGTTTGTCGAGGCCATCGTGCCGACCGTCGATGTGGCGGCAGGCAAGGTCATCGTGACCCCTCCCGCGGGCCTCTTCGAGGAGCTGCCGGATGCCGCCGGTTCGGAAGAGGACGCCGCCGCAGATGCGGCCGAGTGATCGCGGCCGCCGTGCGCATCGACGTCCTCTCCATCTTCCCGTCGTACTTCGACGGGCTCACGCTATCGCTTCTCGGCAAGGCGCAGGACGCCGGGATCCTCGATCTGAACGTCCGCGACCTCCGCGACTGGACGTACGACCGTCACCGCACCGTCGATGACACACCGTACGGCGGCGGCGCCGGGATGGTGATGAAGCCCGAGCCCTGGGGCGTCGCACTCGACGAGCTCGCCACGGCATCCGAACGGCCGACGATCATCTTCCCGTCCCCGGCGGGCGAGGTCTTCACCCAGGCGACCGCGAGGGATCTCGCGACGCGCGAGCACCTGATCTTCGGGTGCGGACGCTACGAGGGCATCGACGAGCGCGTCTTCGAGTACGCGGACACCGTCGGAGAGGTGCGCCTCATCAGCCTCGGGGACTACGTCCTCAACGGCGGAGAGGTCGCCACGATGGCGATGATCGAGGCGATCGGTCGACTGATCCCCGGAGTGGTCGGCAACCCCGAGAGCCTCGTCGAGGAGTCCCACGAGGACGGCCTGCTCGAGTACCCCTCCTATACGAAGCCATCCTTGTGGCGCGATCGCGCTGTGCCGGACGTGCTGCTCAGCGGCAACCATGCGGCGATCGCGACCTGGCGTCGCGAGCAGCAGCTCGAGCGCACCGCTCGACGCCGACCCGACCTCCTGTCGGAGCAGGACGACTAGAGCATCCTCTCCGCACCGTGGTCGATCTCGAAGACCACGCCGGGCGGATGCCGGAGGCCCAGGGCCGTCGAGGAATCCAGCCCGCGCAGCTCCGCACGCAGCATCCGTCCGATCATCTCGTGACTCACGATCAGCGGTGCACCCTCAGCAGCCCACCCGCATGCCGAGAGAGCTCGACGCGCCCGCGCACGGACCTGTGCGTAGCTCTCGCCGCCGGGGAACGCCCAGCCGTAGCGGTTCTCGGCGCGCTCCTCACGGGCGGTCGGGAATGCGAGGTCTATCTCGTCCCATGTCATCCCCGCCATCTCGCCGTGGTGCAGCTCCGCGAGTTCGTCGATCTCCACGACGCGCGCTCCGAGGACTTCGGCGATGATGCCCGCCGTGTGCACGGCTCTGCCGAGAGGACTGCTGCAGATCGTCGTGATGCCGACAGCGCTGACCCGCACGGCCGTGGACGCGGCCTGACGCACGCCGTCGTCGGTGAGTGGGGAGTCGAGCTGCCCCTGGAGGCGGTGCTCGAGATTCCAGATCGTCTGCCCGTGGCGCACCAGGTACACGCGGTCGGGCACGTGACGATCCTGGGGAATCATGCACTCAATATGGCACAGGCGTGTCGATCCGGGCGCGCCCTGCGCTGATAGCGTCGAGTCATGGTCGATGAAACCCTGGCGCGCTCCTTCGAGGGGATCGGGTCGGAGTACGAGAGATACCGACCAGGGTTCCCAGCCGGGGCGGTCGATCTCCTCGCCCCCGACAGGGTGGGAACGATACTCGACCTCGGTGCGGGCACCGGCAAGTTCACCGAACTGCTGATCGAGCGCGCCGATCGTGTGGTCGCCGTCGAGCCGTCGACCGCCATGCTCGACGTGCTGCATGCCAAACTGCCCGAGGTGACCGCACTGAGCGGCACCGCGGAGCGGATTCCGCTGGAGGACGGGGCCGCAGACGCCGTCTCCGTCGCTCAGGCGTTCCACTGGTTCGATCGCGAGCCGGCCTGCGCCGAGATCACCCGAGTACTCGCTCCCGGAGGCGCGATGGCGCTGATCTGGAACCGCGCCGATCCTGCATGCGCGGGGAACCGTTCGTGCCATCGAATCGTGCACCCGGCCGTCGGTGCGTCAGACGACACCACGCGCGCCGCCGCGGAGGAGCTTCCCGGATTCCGCTTCGTCCGCCACGAGGAGCTCACCTGGCGGGAGGTCATCTCACGGGACGACTACATCGGTCGATGGACCACGGTGAGCAGTTTCCTCGTCGCCGATGAGCCGCGACGCGCGAAGATGCTGACCGACGTCCATCGTGTGCTCGATGAGCATGTCGACATCGCCGGGCGCACGGAGTTCGATCTGCCGAATCTCACGGACGTGTACCTGTACCGTCGCGCGTGAGGAACTGTTCGCTTCGCCCGAACGACGGCGTGCGGGGGCCCGTCGCGTCGTGGAAAGCCGACGCGACTCGGCGGCTGAGTCAGTCGACGCCGAGGAAGGAACGGTCGGTGAGGATGATCGGACCGTTCTCGGTGACCGCGACGGTGTGCTCCGAGTGCGAACCCCGAGAGCCGTCCACGCTGCGCAGCGTCCAGCCGTCGGGGTCCGTGATCAGCTCGTCCGTGGTGGCGAGCAGCCACGGCTCCAGTGCGAACACGAGTCCCGCGCGCAGCGGGAAGCCACGACCGGCTCGCCCGTCGTTGGGCACATGCGGGTCGCCGTGCATGATGCGTCCGACCCCGTGACCGCCGAAATCGGTGTTGATCGAGTAGCCCTCGCCGTGCGACACGGCGGCGATGGCTGCGGAGATGTCGCCGATGCGGTTGCCGACGACAGCGGCCTGGATCGCCGCGTCCAGCGCGCGCTCCGTGGTCTCGATGAGGCGGAGGTCCTCATCGCGCGGGGTGCCGACGACGAACGACACCGCCGAATCGGCGACCCAGCCGTCCACGGACACGGCGAAGTCGAGCGACACGAGGTCCCCGTCGCGAATCGTGTAGTCGTGGGGGAGTCCGTGCAGGACCGCGTCGTTCACCGAGGTGCAGATGACCTTGCCGAACGGACTCGCTCCGAACGAGGGGTGGTAGTCGATGTAGCAGGACTCGGCGCCGGCCTTGCGGATCATGTCGTGTGCGCGACGGTCGATCGAGAGGAGGTTCGTGCCGACCTTCGTCTCGTCGCGCAGGGTCGCCAGGGTCTCGGCGACGAATCGCCCGGCTGCGCGCATCTCGTCGATCTCGGCAGGGGTGCGCAGTTCGATCATGGGGTGTCCTCTCGTCCACTCCATTCTCCCTGATGCGGCGGCCACGGAGTTCCGCGCGCTCACAGCGAACACCGGGGTGAGGGTGGGCCGCGCGTCGTACGATCTGAGCATGTGGTTGCGTCAGGCGTTCTTCCGGTGGCTGCTTCCGGCTGCCTTCCTGCTCCCGCTCTGGCTGGTCATCGGGGGGATCGTCTTCCACGCGGGGTGGGGGATGCTCTGGGTGCTGTTCATCGCGGTGCCCTCGGTCTTCGTCGGGCAGCTGCTCCTCACGCTGCTCACGCGCTCCCGCCCATCGGTCCGCATCGAGCGGGCGGTGTCCTGGTGGGACGTCGCCGGTTTCACGCTCTGGCATGCGCTCACCATCGCGGTCGGCTGCTTCATCGAGGGCGCATTCGGCTGGTTGCTGGCCGGCGCCATCATCGTGGGCATCGCGCTCGTCTGGCTCCAGCTGTGGCAGCTGTGGAGCGAGGCGAAGGGCAGCGGCGCCCGTCTCCGGGAGACCATCTCGTGGTCGACGGTTCCCGCGCCGGACGAGCCCGCGCCGCAGACCACCGTGCACGAGGTCATCGTCGTGCGGGAGACCGACCCCCGCGACTGATCCTCGTTTTGGCCGCGGCACGCATCCATGGCAGAATGGATGTTTGTGCCGTGACCGGTTCTGCCTCAGGGGAACCCGCGGACGCGCAAGCGCCGTACGATGCACATCCGTTCTTGTTCCTTTGAAAACATGCAACCGACCTGAGGCGAGTGCAGAAAGAGACGATCATGCAGATCCTCGACGCCGTCGATGCGGCTTCGCTCCGTTCCGACATCCCGGTCTTCAACCCCGGCGACACCGTCAACGTCCACGTGAACATCACCGAGGGTACCCGCTCTCGCGTCCAGGTCTTCAAGGGCGTCGTCATCGGCCGACAGGGCGACGGCGTGCGCGAGACCTTCACGGTCCGCAAGATCAGCTTCCAGGTGGGCGTCGAGCGCACCTTCCCGGTGCACTCCCCGGTGATCGACCACATCGAGGTCGTCACCCGCGGTGACGTGCGTCGCGCGAAGCTCTACTACCTCCGCCAGCTGCGCGGCAAGAAGGCGAAGATCAAGGAGAAGCGCGACAACTGACGCGCAGGTTCTCCACAGCACCCCGGGACACGATGTTCCGGGGTGCTGTGTTTTGCGCCGGATGTGCGACCCTTGGTAGTGCCGTCTCAGAGCGGTGCGAGACTGTGAAGGAACCTTGATGACGACTGAGCCCGCCACCGCGTCCACGCCACCCGTCAAGCGGCGCCGCGGGTTCCTCATCTTCCTGCGCGACGTCCTGGTGATCGTGCTGATCGCCGCGCTGGTGTCCTTCGTCGTGAAGACCTTCGTCGTGCGCTCCTTTTACATCCCGTCGGCGTCCATGGAGCAGACGCTCATGGTCAACGACCGCATCCTGGTCGACGAGCTCACCCCGCACTGGACGGGTTACGAGCGCGGTGACGTCGTGGTGTTCAAGGACCCGGGCGGCTGGCTGGACCCGCAGCCGCAGACCCCGGCGGCGCCGCCGCTCGTGCAGGCGGTGGACTGGGTTCTCAACCTCGTCGGCATCTCCGCGACCGACTCGCAGGATCATCTGGTCAAGAGGATCATCGGGCTCCCCGGCGATCACGTCGTGTGCTGCAACGCGCTCGGCCAGATCACCATCAACGGCACCCCCATCGACGAGCTGTCCTATCTGAACCTCCCGCAGGGGGACACGGCCGCCTCCAACGCGCCCTTCGATGTGGTGGTTCCGAAGGATTCCCTCTGGCTGCTGGGAGACAACCGCGATCGCTCGCGCGATTCCCGTGAGCATCAGGATCTCCCGAGCGGAGGCTTCGTGCCTCTCGCGAACGTCGTGGGCAAGGCGTTCCTCACGACCTGGCCCCTGAACCGCTTCGGGACGATCGACGGCCACCACGACACCTTCAACGGCGTACCGGATCCGGAATGACCGTCGTCGCGCCCAGGCTCACCCTCGAGCGGAAGCTCCTGAGCGAGTGCGAGCTGATCATCTCGCTCGACGAGGTGGGCAGGGGCGCGCTCGCGGGACCGGTCGCTGTCGGAGCGGCCGTGATGGATGCGGCTGGTGCACGTCGTCGCGTTCCCGAAGGCCTGCGTGATTCGAAGCTCGTCACCGAGAAGCGTCGCCCGGACGTCGCAGCGCGCGCCGCGGCCTGGGTGCGTGCATCCGGTGTCGGTTGGGCCAGTGCGGCGGAGATCGACGAGGTCGGGATCATGAGGGCGCTGGGGCTCGCGGCGTCACGAGCCGTGCAGAGCGTGGTGGATCAGGGCGTCGCCATCGAGAGCGCTCTCGTGCTGCTCGACGGGAACCATGACTACGTCTCTCGGGTGCACCCGGTGCCGCTCCGCGTGCGCTCCCAGGTGAAGGCCGACCGCGACTGCGCATCGGTGTCGGCGGCATCGGTGATCGCGAAGGTCGCGAGAGACACGCACATGGCCGAGCTGCATCTCTCTCATCCCGACTACCAATGGGACAGGAACAAGGGCTATGCCAGCCCCGAGCATCGCGATGCGATCCGCGCACGGGGACTGTCTCCTTATCACCGTGCATCGTGGGCGATCACAGACGCTCCCACGCTGTTCTGATCCGCGTTCTGAGCGGCTCCGTGCCGCGCGGTGGTGCGCACGACTCTAGGATGGACACATCATGGATGAGGAAGCATTCGACGACTACGACCGCGAACTCGAGCTGGCGCTGTTCCGCGAGTACCGGGACGTCGTCTCCCAGTTCCAGTACGTCGTCGAGACGGAGCGCCGGTTCTACCTGGCGAACGAGGTGAACGTCGTCCGTCGTGACACCGAGCACGACTTCTACTTCGAGATCTCGATGAGCGATGTCTGGGTGTGGGACATCTACCGCGCTGATCGCTTCGTGAAGGCCGTGCGCGTCCTCACGTTCAAGGACGTCAACGTCGAAGAGCTGCAGCGTCGGGAGTTCGAGCTTCCGCAGGAGCTCTCCCTCGACGGCGAGTAGCCGTCCCCAGGAGGCGATCCTCGGCGAGTTGTCCACCGATTCGCGGAATGGTGAGAGCGCGCTCGCGCTCCTCGTGAGGCAGATCGGCAGGCTGTCGACATGGCAGCGAAAGACGACCTCGGCGCAGCGGGGGAAGAGCGGGCGACCCGCTATCTGATCGACCACGGGTACGAGATACTCGACCGGAACTGGCGATGTCCGCAGGGTGAGATCGACATCGTCGCCGCGCAGGGCCAGGTGCTCGCGATCGTCGAGGTCAAGACCCGTCGGTCGACGGCGTTCGGCCATCCGTTCGAGGCGATAGACGCACGAAAACGACGCAGGCTCTGGCAGCTCGCACATGCCTGGATGGAGCGTCACTCCGATCAGGTTCGGGGAAGGACGGTCCGGCTCGACGCGATCGGCGTGATCGGACCCGATCCGGATGCCGGAGTGCTCGAACACCTGAAGGATCTGTCATGACGACGGCGCGGACCTGGGCGGTCGCGTTGTCGGGGGTCGACGGGCATCTGGTCGAGGTCGAGGCAGACCTCTCGAATCAGACGCCGGAGTTCAAGATCATCGGCCTCCCCGATAAGGCCCTGGGTGAGGCGGTCCAGCGCGTCCACAATGCGTGCAAGAACGCGGAGCTCGACCTTCCGCGCCGACGACTCACCGTGAACCTGTCACCCGCGAGTCTTCCCAAGCACGGATCGGGATTCGACCTGGCGATCGCCGTGTCGGCACTGGCTGCCGGAGGAGCGGTGCAGCAGAGGTCGATCTCCCGCACGGTGCACATCGGCGAACTCGGTCTGGATGGTCGGGTGAGACCGGTGCCCGGGGTGCTGCCCGCCGTGTTCGCGGCGGCACGCGCCGGCTTCGACCAGGTGATCGTCCCTCATGCGAATGCCGACGAAGCCCGTCTCGTACCGGGTGTCGACGTGCGCGCGGCTCGCTCGCTGGCGGAGGTCGCCGTCTGGCACGGAGCAGATGTGGTGGTTCCGGAGGTCGATCCCGTGCCTGCCGCGGCCCCTCCCGTCGAACCCGAGGCTCACGGTGATCTGGCGGACGTGGTGGGCCAGGACGAAGCGGTGACGGCGCTCATCGTCGCGGCCACTGGAGGGCACCACATGCTGTTGAGCGGTCCTCCCGGCGCGGGAAAGACGATGCTCGCCCGAAGACTGCCGGGGATACTCCCGAGGTTGACGGAGGGCGAGGCATTGGAGGTCGCATCGATCAGGTCTCTGACCGGCGGCTCCGTCGCGGCGCTCGACCACAGAGCTCCGCTGGAGGCACCGCACCACAGCGCCTCGGTCACCGCGCTCGTGGGCGGAGGATCTCGTGCCGTGCGCCCGGGGGCGATCGTCCGTGCGCACCGCGGGGTGCTGTTCCTCGACGAAGCGGCGGAGTTCTCCAGAGTCGCGCTGGATGCGTTGAGGCAACCGCTGGAGTCAGGGAAGATCGACGTGCACCGCGCCGGCTTCACGGCTCACTTCCCGGCGCGGTTCCAACTGCTCCTCGCGATGAATCCCTGCCCCTGCGGCAACTACGGTGTGCGCGGGGCGGAGTGTGTCTGCCCGTCCGTGGCCATTCGACGGTATGCGACGCGACTCTCCGGTCCCCTCCGGGACAGGATCGACATCGACCTGCCCGTGGCGCGTGTCGCGACCTCGCGGGCGACGTCCGGTGGGCGATCCGCGCTGTCCTCGGCGGAGGCGCAGCAGCGTGTCGTCGAAGGCAGGGAACGGGCGACCGCTCGGCTGAAGGGCACGCCATGGCGTCTGAACGGCGATGTTCCCGGAACCTGGTTGCGCCAGACATCGCAGCGGATCGATCAGGCTGCACGGGTGCCGTTGGAGCGCGCTTTGGAACGCGGCGCCCTGACACTTCGAGGGTACGACCGCGTCCTGCGCCTTGCCTGGACCATGGCAGACCTCGAGGGCCGCGAGCGACCCTCGCTCGACGAGGTCGGGCGAGCGCTGGTGCTCAAGAGAGGCGGTGCGTCGTGATCGATGTACTGCTTCGGGACGATGCGCTCGTGAAGGCCCTCCGGCGGGCGCACCCCGACGATGACATCGCGGATGTCGCTGCCCGGGTCGCGTGGAATGTCCTCGTCGAACCGGGCGATGCCGTCGCCGGAGCTCTGATCGCCGAACTGGGTGCAGAGGAGGCGCTCCGATTCGCCTTCGCCGACGACGCGGGCTCCCTCGCGTACCAGAGACGGTCGCGCGCGCTCAGAGACGCACTCGGCAGATGGCGTCCTCGTGCCTCTGTAGACGCCGTCCGCAGCGCCGTGACTGACGCGGAGCACGTTGCGGCGACCCTGCTCCTCCCCGGCGACGACTTCTGGCCCGAGTCCCTCGATGACCTCGGGCACCATGCACCGACGATGCTGTGGGTGCGTGGGGACGCTGCCGTGCTCACTGCGTCGCCTCGTGTGTCGATCGTCGGTGCGAGGGCATCGAGCACCTATGGAGAGTCGCTCGCGTCGGAGTTCGCAGGGGATCTCGCAGCGAGCGGAGTCGTGATCGTCTCGGGCGGCGCGTACGGAATTGACGGAGCGGCGCATCGGGCAGCGCTCGGGGTCGGCGGGGCGACCGTAGCGCTGCTGGCAGGTGGCGTGGATCGGGCCTATCCGCAGGGACATCAGGAGTTGTTGGGGGCGATCGCCAGGAGCGGCGCGGTGGTCAGCGAGGTTCCCTGCGGTACGGCGCCGTCCAAGTGGAGGTTCCTGAGCAGGAATCGGCTTATCGCGGCGCTCGGCCAGGCCACCGTGGTCATCGAGGCGGGGTGGAGGAGCGGCTCGCTCAACACGGCCGGGCACGCGGCGTCCCTCGGGCGTCCACTCGGTGCGGTCCCCGGACCGGTCACCTCCGCGGCGTCAGCGGGCTGCCATCGTCTGCTTCGCGAGTACGACGCGCGCTGCGTCACGACGACAGCGGAGATCCGAGAACTATGGGGAGATACCGGTCACGACCAGAACGCGAACCTCACCGATCCCGAGCTGACGAGGCTGCTCGACGCCCTGTCGACGCGCTCGCGTGCCTCGACACAGGAACTCGCGCGACGGAGCGGTCTGGCGCCGGAGAAGGTCACTGCCCTGCTCGGCCTTCTCGAAGTCGAGTCCGTGGTCGACCGCAGAGACAACGGATGGCGACGCACACCGGTACGCGACGGGGGATAGGAGGCCTCAGATCGCAGCGATGTGCGCGGCGTGATCTCGAGAGCACCTCATCTCTGACAGCGTCGACGGCAGATCATTCAGCATCACGCCGAAGTGGTCATGGTGAGCCGTGGTGAGCATGAGGCCGAAGTGGCGGGGTGAGCATGATGCCGAAGCGGCGGGGTGAGCATGAGGCTGAAGCGGCGGGGGTGAGCAGGAGGCTCAAACGGCGCGGGTGAGCGGTGGTGAGCATGACGCCGAAGCGGCGAGGCTGAGCGGTGCTGGATGCAGGGCGGGGCAAGCTGTATCCATGGAGTTCGCGGCGGCGGCGGAGACGTTCACCGAGCATCTGCAGCAGGTGCGGCGGCTGTCGCCGGCGACGGTGCGCGCCTATCGGTCGGACCTGCGTGACCTCGGTGAGTCGTTCGACGGCGCCGATCTCGCGGCGGTCGATCTCGAGGTGCTGCGCGACTGGCTCTGGAAAGCCACGCAGAGAGGTGATGCGCGATCGACGCTCGCACGGCGTGCGGCGGCAGCCCGTTCGTTCTTCACGTGGGCGCTCGAGCAGGAGCTGATCGATCACGATCCGAGCCTTCGCCTCGTCGCGCCCAAGCGTGGGCGAACGCTGCCGACGGTGGCCTCTCAGGACGCGATGCGCGAACTTCTCGAAACGAAACAGGCTGCGGCGGTCGAGGGAGATCCGATCGCCCTGCGAGACCACGCGATCCTGGAGCTCCTGTACGGAGCCGGAATCCGCGTCTCAGAACTGTGCGGGCTCGACATCGACGATCTCGATCTCGACCGCGGCACCGCCCGTGTTCTCGGAAAGGGTGCGAAGGAGAGGGTGGTTCCGTTCGGGGTGCCGGCGCGCATCGCGGTCGCCGGCTACCTCACCCGAGCGCGTCCGTCGCTCCGTGCACGAGCCGAGACCGCAACGCCCGCGGTGTTCCTTGGGGCTCGTGGGGCTCGCGTCGGTCCCCGAACCGTGTACTCGCTGGTCGCCGACGCGCTCGCCCCTTTCGTTGGGGCGGAGACCGTGGGGCCGCACGCACTCAGGCACACGGCCGCCACTCACCTGCTCGACGGGGGAGCGGACCTCCGCGCGGTGCAGGAGATCCTCGGGCACGCCAGTCTCGGCACGACGCAGATCTACACCCATGTGTCAGCCGAGCGTCTGACGGCGACGTATCGTCTGGCGCATCCCCGTGCATGATCACGCCAGCGCGTGAGCGGCTGCCTTTCTCCGACGCAATCTCGGACGCGTGCGGCGGGCGACCCCGGCCTAGAGCGGGGCGCAGCACGGAAGCAGCACCGCCCTGGGCACGTCTCCGAAGAGAAGCATCGGATTGATGTAGGCGCCGCCGAGCCGAACTCCGAGGTGCAGTGTGCCTTCGACCGCGTGACCGCCGGTCGCGACGCTCCCGATCGGCTGGCCGGCCGACACGACGTCTCCGGGGGACAGGTCCGACGTCAGCGGCTCGAAGGTCGACACGTAACCGCCGGGATGCTCGATCGTGAGCAGAGCGCGGTCGACGACGAACCCGCGGAACGCCACGACGCCGTCTGCCGGTGCGTGAACGACGGAACCGGGCGCGGAAGCCAGATCGGTACCCCGGTGGCCAGGGCCGTACTCATGCGCGGGGGCGCGATAGGGAGCGGTCACCTCGTGCGCCCCGTCGAGCGGCCACGCCCACCGCGGATAGTCGCCGGCCGGATCCCCTGCTGACACGAAGGCCCCGCCCGCAGGCACGTCGGTATGGCTTGCAGGTGTGAGGGTCCCGCTCGCAGACGCGTCGGTATGGCTTGCAGGTGGAAGGGTCCCTCTTGCAGACGCGTCGGCTTGGCTTGCAGGTGGGAGGGTCCCTCTTGCAGACGCGACGGCTTGGCTTGCAGGTGGGAGGGCTCCGCTTACGGACGCGACGGCTTGGACTGTAGGTGTGAGGACCCCGCTCGCAGACGTGAGGACGGTGTTCCCTGTCGTGAGGATCCCGCTCCCAGGTGAGACCGTTCCACTGGCAGACAGGAGGGACCCGCTGATCGGCGTGAAGACTCCGCTCACAGGTGCGAACGCTCGGTTCGTTGACGTGAGCGCGCCGTCCGCAGGCATGTGCGAGAGCAGGAGGAGAGCGATGAGGAGAGTGCCGGTGCCGAGACGTTCCAGGGTGCGCATGAGCGTCATACTGCCCCGCACGGACGGAGACGCTGCGATGCAGAGCGCATACCGGACGGAAGCGGGGGAGAAGCGGCGTCGGGTCTGCCGTTGTGAAGGAGGAGTGGAGGCGACGGCATCCTGTATGCTGAAGGGGCACCTCGAAATCGAGGTGACTACGCGTGCCCTGAGCGACCACTGCATTTCTGCGGAGGTCGTGGCATCCACTCCCACAGGTCCATCTCGCAAGAGGTGGCGGGCGTGTGTCGGGCACCAGGCAGTCCGATCATCCGATCGGCGATAACCTCAACGGCGCAGAACCGCGCCAGAACAAGGAGACGACCATGGCTGTGGTCACCATCCGCCAGCTGCTCGACAGCGGCGTGCACTTCGGACACCAGACCCGCCGGTGGAACCCGAAGGTGAAGCGCTTCATCCTCACCGAGCGCAGCGGCATCCACATCATCGACCTGCAGCAGTCGCTGGGCTACATCGACAAGGCGTACGACTTCGTCAAGGAGACCGTCGCTCACGGCGGCACCATCCTCTTCGTCGGCACCAAGAAGCAGGCGCAGGAGATCCTCGCAGAGCAGGCCACCCGCGTCGGCCAGCCCTACGTCAACCAGCGCTGGCTCGGTGGACTCCTCACCAACTTCTCCACCATCGCGAAGCGTCTCGCTCGCATGAAGGAGCTCGAGGAGCTCGACTACGAGAACCCGGCCGCTTCGGGCTTCACGAAGAAGGAGCTCCTCCTCAAGAAGCGCGAGCTCGACAAGCTGCACAAGTCGCTCGGCGGTATCCGCAACCTCACCAAGACGCCGTCCGCCCTCTGGGTCGTCGACGCCAAGCGCGAGCACCTCGCCATCGACGAGGCCAAGAAGCTCGGCATCCCGGTGATCGGCATCCTCGACACCAACGCGGACCCGGACGACTTCCAGTACCCGATCCCCGGCAACGACGACGCGATCCGCTCCGTCTCGCTGCTCACCCGCATCATCGCGGATGCAGCCGCCGAGGGTCTCCAGCAGAAGCACAACCCGGAGACCGGCGACGCCGAGCCGCTCGCGGACTGGGAGCGCGAGCTTCTCGAGACCCCGGCCGAGGAGACTCCGGCTGACGCCGCCGAGCTCGTCGAGGCCCCCGCGGTCGCCGCAGCCGACGAGGCCGGCGCCGAGGCGCACGACGAGGCCGTCGCGGTCGAGTCCGGCGAGGAGACCGCAGAGGTCGCCGCCGCCGAGGCAGCAGACTCCAAGTAATCCACGCGAACACCACGCACACACACCTACGAAGCAAGGAGCCACCACACATGGCCAACTTCACCATCGCCGACCTCAAGGCGCTGCGTGAGCAGCTCGGAACGGGAATGGTCGACACCAAGAAGGCGCTCGAGGAGGCTGACGGAGACGTCGAGAAGGCCACCGAGATCCTGCGCCTGAAGGGTGCCAAGGGCAACGCGAAGCGCGCCGACCGCTCCACCAGCGAGGGCCTCATCGTCGCCCGCGAGCAGGATGGCGCTGTGACGCTCATCGAGCTCGCCTGCGAGACCGACTTCGTCGCGAAGAACGAGCGTTTCATCGCTCTCGCCGACAAGGTCGCCGACGCTGCTGCCGCTGTCAAGGCGGACTCGGTCGAGGCGGCTCTGGCCGCTCAGGCCGGCGAGAAGAACGTCGAGACGATCATCTCGGAAGAGGCTGCGATCATCGGCGAGAAGGTCGAGCTCCGTCGCGTCCGCACCATCTCGGGCGACAAGGTCGAGGTCTACCTGCACCGCACGAGCAAGGACCTGCCGCCGCAGATCGGCGTCGTCGTCGCCTACTCGGGTGACGATGCGGAGACCGCTCGCAGCATCGCGCAGCACATCTCGTTCGCCAACCCGTCGTACCTCTCCCGCGAGGACGTCCCGGCCGACGCCGTCGAGAAGGAGCGTGAGATCGTCACCGAGATCTCCCGCAACGAGGGCAAGCCCGAGGCGGCTCTGCCGAAGATCGTCGAAGGCCGTGTGTCCGCGTTCATCAAGCAGGTCGCCCTGCTCGAGCAGGACTACGCGAAGGACAACAAGCTCTCTGTCGCCCAGGTGGCGAAGGACGCCGGTATCACCGTGACGGACTTCGCGCGCTTCAAGGTCGGCGCGTAGCACCGTCGAAGGGGTTCGGATCGTCTCGATCCGAACCCCTTCTTCATGCCCAAGAGGCACTATCTTGAATCGGGACGAGAGGACAACACCCATGACCGAACGCACCGGACGCCGCCGCGTCCTTCTCAAACTCTCCGGTGAGGCCTTCGGCGCCGGTCAGCTGGGCGTCAACCCCGACGTCGTCAGCCAGATCGCCCGTGACATCGCGGCCGCCGTCGATCGCGTCGAGATCGCGATCGTCGTGGGTGGAGGCAACTTCTTCCGCGGCGCCGAACTCAGCCAGCGCGGCATGGACCGCGGTCGCGCGGACTACATGGGCATGCTCGGCACCGTCATGAACGCCCTCGCCCTGCAGGACTTCCTCGAGCAGGCAGGCGCACCCACCCGCGTCCAGTCCGCGATCTCGATGACCCAGGTCGCTGAGCCGTACATCCCGCTGCGCGCGGAGCGGCACATGGAGAAGGGCCGCGTCGTGATCTTCGGCGCAGGGGCAGGCCTGCCCTACTTCTCGACCGACACGGTCGCCGCTCAGCGCGCGCTCGAGATCGGCGCCCAGGAGGTCCTCGTCGCCAAGAACGGCGTCGACGCGATCTACACCGCCGACCCGAACAAGCATGCCGATGCCGAGCGCATCGAGCGGGTCACCTACCGCGACGCGCTGCAGCGCGGCCTGAAGGTCGTCGACTCCACGGCGTTCAGCCTGTGCATGGACAACAACATGGACATGCGCGTCTTCGGCATGGAGCCCGCGGGCAACGTGACTCGTGCGCTGCTCGGCGAGCCCATCGGCACTCTCGTCACCGCCTGAGCGCCTCAGCGGGCTCAGAGCCCGCGACCGATAGAATTTTCAGAACACCCCGACGATAGGAGTCACCGTGATCGCGGATGTCCTCGCTGAAACCACCTCTCGCATGACGCGCGCCGTCGATGCCGCCAAGGAGGACTTCGCCACGGTCCGTACGGGACGTGCGAACCCCCAGATGTTCCAGAAGGTGCTGGTGGACTACTACGGCACGCCGACCCCGCTCGCTCAGCTCGCCTCGCTCGCGAACCCTGAGGCGCGTTCGCTCATCATCACGCCGTACGACAAGTCCGCGCTGAAGGCCATCGAGCAGGCGATCAGGGACATGCCGAACCTCGGCGCCAACCCGACCAACGACGGCAACATCGTGCGCGTGACGATGCCCGAGCTGACGGCTGACCGTCGCAAGGAGTACGTCAAGCTCGTGAAGGCCAAGGGCGAGGACGCGAAGGTCCACGTCCGCGGCATCCGTCGCAAGGCCAAGGACGAGCTGGACGCCCTGAAGAGCGAGCTCGGCGAGGACGAGATCGCTCGAGGCGAGAAGGAGCTCGACGCACTCACGCGCCAGCACGTCGATCTGATCGACGACGCTCTCAAGCGCAAAGAGGCTGAGCTCCTCGAGGTGTGATCGGACATGTCCGACGATTCGCGCGAGGCCGTCGACGGCACGCCGCCGGGGCGCCGAGAGGCGCGCGGTTCGGCGACCCCGTCGGACGGCGTTCCGCTTGCCGACGAGGCCTTTCCGGCCTTCGACGCAGCGAGTATCCCGCCGCGACCCTCGCTGCCCGCTCCCGTCCAGTCCGATGCTCTTCTGAGCACGGGGGAGCACAACGCGATCCGGGAGCAGTGGAGAGCGGCTCGCGATGAGCTGGGCAGCCACGTCTCCCATGCTCGTGACCAGCTCGATCAGGCGAACGAGCGGATCAAGCAGCGCAATGAGCGGATCAAGCAGCGCACCGGTCGGGACCTGATCCTCGCGATCGGAATCGGCCTCGCGTTCGGCGCAGCCCTGCTCGCCTCCCTTCTGTTCGACAAGGTCTACTTCGTGCCGTTGGCGCTGGCCGCCGCCCTTCTCGGGGTGTACGAGGTCACGCTCGCGCTGCGTGGTGCCGGTCGACGGATCGATCTGGCACCGCAGCTCATCGCCGCGGCTCTGCTGGTCGGGCCTGCGTACTTCGTCGAGATCTGGCTCGTCTGGGTGATGCTCTTCCTCGCCGTGGCCTTCGTGATCGTGTGGCGACTTGTCGCGCAGATGGTCGAGAAGGACGGGCGGACCTACGGGGATGTCCTCTCGGATGCCGTCATCGGCGGATTCGTCCAGATCTATGTGCCGTTCCTCGCTGCGGTGGCGCTGATCCTTCTCCGTCAGGAGGGTGGGCAGTGGTGGGTGCTGAGCTTCATCGCGATCGCCGTCGCGGCCGATACGGGAGCGTACGCTGCGGGCCTGGCCTTCGGTAAGCACCCGATGGCCCCCAGGATCAGCCCCAAGAAGACCTGGGAGGGATTCGCCGGGGCCGTGGTCGCGTCGATCACCGCCGGCGTGCTCCTCGCGCTGTTCCTCCTCGAGCTGCCGTGGTGGGCCGGAGCGATCTTCGGAGTCGCCATCCTGCTGTCGGCCACTCTCGGCGATCTCGCCGAGAGCATGCTCAAGCGTGACATCGGCATCAAGGACATGAGCTCCTGGCTGCCTGGGCACGGGGGGCTGCTCGATCGCCTCGACAGCATCCTGCCGTCGACGATCCCCGCCCTGTGCCTCTACTTCCTTCTCTCTCCCTGGGTGGTGCTGTGATGGCTTCAGAAGATTCTCTCGCTCTCGACAAGACCGAGGCTCAGCCGGCGTTCTCTCTCGTCAGCGGACGGACCCGCGGGTACCACCGCGCTGCAGTCGACACGTTCCTGTCTGCGGCTCGCACGGCGTTCGAGGGCGGCGGTGACCTGACCGCGGCGGATGTCCGCGTCGCGTCCTTCCCGCTGGTGAAGAACGGCTACGTGGTGGCGGAGGTCGACGCGGCTCTCGGTCGTGTCGAGGACGCCCTCGCCGGACGCGAGCGCGACAGGGTCGTGCGCTCTCAGGGTGCGGGCGTCTGGGTCGAGCAGGCCCGCGAGGAGGCCCAGGTGATCCTGGATCATCTGGCGCGGCGCAAGCGTCATCGCTTCGCTCGAACCGGTGTGCTCACGTTCGGCTACCGGATCGACGAGGTGGACCACGTCGCCGCGCGCATCGTCCGCTACCTTCGCGACGGTGAGGCGCTCACGGCCGAGCAGCTGCGCTCTGCCGCCTTCCGCATGCAGCGCGGCGGGTACCGCGAAGAGCAGGTGGATGCGCTCATCGATGCGACGGTCGACGTCATCCTGGCCGTTCGCTGAGAGTTCAGAGGCCCGTCTCAGAGATGACCGGTAGACTTCCACGCATCGTGAACTCCCGAAAAGACATGATCTCCGAACGAATCGACGTGCAGGCTGCTCCGGCATCCACGGCGTTGTCGTCGCGCACGGGAACCCGCGGACGTCGGGCGGCAGGTATCGTCGCCGCTCTCGCGGTCGTCGGATTCGCGGGCGCCATGGTCGCGCCGACCGGTATCGCGCTGGCCGATCCGCCCGCAGAGGCCGCGACCGAGTCGGCGTTCTCGGCAGCGCTGGTCGACACGCAGAACCTCACCGTCACGGTCGAGGGTGCGACGATCGCTCCGATCGAGCGCGGCACCTTCTCGGTCTACGTGACCCCGAAGCCGACCCCGACGGCGACGGCGAAGCCGGCCTCGACGGGTGGCGGAGGGGGCGGCGGACCGCTCTTCTACACGGGCGGCGGGGCTCCCGCCGAGTGGATGTCGGCCGCAGGGATCTCTGAAGGCGACTGGGGATACGTCGACTACATCGTCTCCCGCGAGAGCGGATGGAATCCCAACGCGACCAACAGGAGCTCGGGTGCATGCGGACTCGTCCAGGCTCTCCCGTGCAGCAAGGTCCCGGGCAACGGCTACGACCCGGTGGACAACCTGCGCTGGGCGACCGGTTACGCGACCGGCCGCTACGGCAGCTGGGCCGGCGCGCAGGCGTTCTGGTCGAAGAACCACTGGTGGTGAGCTCGGGTCATGGCCCGCTCACGAAAACGCCGTCCGGCGCGCCCTGACACCGAGGACTCCCTGGATCGTCTGCTCTCCTCCTGGAAGCGCACCGAGGTGCGCCGCGGCGTCGAGTGGACCGTGCAGCCGGTCTCGGGGGCACAGGCTCTGAAGGAGTACATCTGCCCCGGATGCGGTCGCTCCGTCGAGGCGGGGACGGCTCATCTCGTGGCCTGGCGTGCGGACGGGGTGCTCGGCGATGCCGCCGACCTCGCCGCGCGCCGTCATTGGCATTCGCACTGCTGGAGGATTGCATGACCATCGAGATCCGTGGCCCCCTGGAGCTGCCTGCGGCGCGTGAGGACATCGCCCTGCAGACGGCCGACGGTCTCACTCTCGTCGGCGAGTTGGCTCTGCCCGAGGCGCATACGCCTGTCGCGACGTTGGTGACGCTGCATCCGCTCCCGACGGCCGGCGGATTCATGGACTCCCACATCCTCCGGAAGGCCGCCGCCCGCCTCCCTGCGCTCGCGGACCTCGGGGTGCTGCGCTTCAACACGCGCGGGACGACGTCACCCAGGGGAACGAGCGACGGCGCATTCGACGGCGGAGCGGCCGAGCAGTTCGACGTCGCAGCGGCGATGGACTTCGTCCGCGAGCGCGCTCTTCCCCGGCCCTGGCTGGTCGGCTGGTCGTTCGGCACCGAGCTCGCCCTCAAGTACGGCCGAGAGCACGACATCGAAGGCATCATCCTGCTCTCGCCGCCGCTGCACCGCGCCACCGAGGCGGAGGTCGCCGCATGGGCGGAGACCGATCACGAGGTGGTCATCCTCGTTCCGGAACTCGACGACTACCTGCGCCCGAAGGAGGCGGCGGACCGATTCGCGTCGATCCCTCATGCCCGACTGATCGCCGTCGAAGGCGGCAAGCACCTCTGGGTGGGGGAGAGCCAGACGAGACGGGTCCTCACCGAGATCGTCGCGGCCGTCAATCCTTCCGCGCTTCCGCTGGCCACGCACTGGCCGACGGACTGACGACGGATCAGCGTTCGTTCATCCGGGGGATCAGCACCTGCCGGTAGATGATCAGGACGCTCGCGGCCACCGGGATCGCGATGAGAGCGCCGAGCAGGCCCAGGAGGCTTCCACCGGCGAGAGCGGCGACGACCACGACCGCACCGGGGACCGATACCGCCCGACTCATGATGCGCGGCGAGATGATGTACGCCTCGATCTGCATGTAGATGAGGTAGTAGATGGCCGCGGCGATCGCGGTCGCGGGGGAGCCGAGGCCGGGGATCAGGCACGCCAGCACGATGATCGTCGATCCCGTCAGCGTGCCGACGAGCGGGATGAGAGAGAAGAAGAAGGCGACGACGGCGAGGACCGCGGTGAACGGCGCCTGGATGATCGAGAGGAAGATCATGCTGAGCACGCCGTTGATCGCGCCCTGCGCGACCTGACCCATGACGTAGTACCCCACGGAGTCCGTGATCTGCTCGGCGAGGTCGATGAAGCGCTCGCGCTTCGACGCCGGAGCGAGCTGGTAGACCGCCCGCTTGAGTGACGGCGTCGACGCGGTGAGGTAGATGGTCAGGATCAGCACGATGAAGGCGCCGAAGAGGCCGCTGAGGATCGCCCCGCTTGCGGCGATCACACCCTGGCCGATCTCCGTGAGGTTCGTGTTGAGCCAGTCCTCCAGGTAGCTGAAGACCTTGTCCACATCCAGATTCGGGAAGGTGGCGACGATCCAGTCCCGCGTGTCGTCGATCAGGTTGCTGCGCTGCACGATGGCCGTGATCTGCGCGACGAGCTCGGAGATCTGATCGACCAGCACCGGCAGGACGATCAGGACGATCCCGGCGAAGACGCCGAGCACGGCCAGGATCGTCACGAGAACGGCGAGCCAGCGGGGGAGACGGCGCCGCTCGAGGAAGGACACGAGCGGGTCGAGGCCGAGGCTGAGGAACAGGGCGGTGCCGACGTAGAGCAGGATCGTCGACAGATTCTGCAGGCTGCCGATGAGCATCACACCCAGACCCACGCCGAGCGTCGCCACGAGGGCGGTGCGGAACGGGTTGTGGATCTTCATCGGAGCTCCTCGGGCGAATCGGCTGATGCAAGGCTATCGAGCAGAGCCTGTCCGGACGCTCCCGACGTGCCGTGGAGCCGGCCCGTCGACCCCTCGTGGGCAACACACAGGAGCTTTCGCTAGTCTGGAACGTCGAGTGTTGCGATTCGGACGGATGTCCGAGGCGCGTGAGGAGACTATTCGTGCGTTTCGTATGGGCCGTCGTGGCCTTCGTGCTGGCCACGGTTCTGATCGGTGCGGGCATCGCACAGCGAACCATCTTCCTGGGTCCCGACTCGCAGCAGACGACGGTCAAGGTCGAGGAGTCCGCTCCGTTCGTGATGCTGGACGGTGACGTGCTGCGCCAGCACCCCGGGGCGCAGACGCTGATCGTGCACGGAGGCGGAGACATCTTCGCCGCGTATGGTCGCACGGCCGACATGAAGGCCTGGCTCGCCGACACCTCGTACAACCACGTCACTGTCGGCAAGAGCGGCGCGTTGAACGTGAAGCTCGTCGAGGCGGAGAAGTCGGATGCCGCGGATCCCGGAACCGGCGACGGCTCGACGCCGGCACCCACCGAGACGCCGGCCGCCGATGACGGATCGACCGATGCGACGACCGGCGGACACAACCCCGCCGGATCTGACCTCTGGCTCGACTCCTTCACCAACGCCGACACCCTGATCGCCGACAAGATGCAGCTGCCCGACGGTGTCAGCATGCTGATCGCCTACGACGGCACGAAGAACGCACCCGAAGACATCAGAATCTCCTGGCCGCTGGACACCTCCACGCCGCTCGCGGGCCCCCTCGTCGCCGCCGGTGTGCTCGTCCTGCTCGTCGGCCTCGTCCTCTACATCCTCGCGATCCGTCACCAGCGCCGCGGACGTGGTCCGCGCCGCAAGGGTCCCGGCCCGCTCCCGGTGACCGAGCCCATCGACGTGGCCGCGCTGCCCGCTGCCGAGCGTGCAGTGATCGAATCCTCGGCCACGCCCGCCGACGCAGAGACACCGGAGGCGCCGAAGGAGGACGATCCCGACGCCACGCCGCCGAAGACCGAGATGCGGAGCGCGCGGCCGGCTCGCCGCCGCTGGGCGCTCGCCCTTCCCGCTCTCGCGGTCACGGCTGTCCTGGCGACGGGGTGCACCGCCGACTCGTGGCCGCAGCTCGAGGCATCCTCGCCCACCCCCACTCCGACGCCGACCGTCATCGCCCCGGAGAACCAGAAGCCGCCGGCTGTCACGGAGGCGCAGGCGAAGCGGATCCTCGAGAGCATCTCGTCGACCGTGGCGGATGCCGACTCCGCGATGGACATCGAACTCGCGAAGACCCGTCTCGACGGTGCCGCGCTGGCGAC
Source organism: Microbacterium sp. NPDC057944 (assembly GCF_042887445.1). Classification (NCBI taxonomy): domain Bacteria; kingdom Bacillati; phylum Actinomycetota; class Actinomycetes; order Micrococcales; family Microbacteriaceae; genus Microbacterium; species Microbacterium sp. NPDC057944. Next base: position 596,169 of record NZ_JBHVPJ010000002.1, on the reverse strand, counting down.
GCGCGCGACGGATTACGCGCTGCGTGCCGCGATCCCCGAGACTCCCGTCCCCGCGGTCATCCCCACCGATGACGTCGAGGTCGTGCTCCCCGAGGCGACCGATCGCTGGCCGCGCACCGTGCTCCTGCTGTCGAAGAGCAAGGGCGACGAGACCGTGCCGCCCGTCATCCTCACCATGACGCAGCAGGACCCGTGGTCGAACTACAAGGTCACCAACATCGCGGAGATGTCGGCGGACTCGGTGTTCCCCGAGGTCGTCGCCCCGTGGCTCGGCACCTCGCTCGTCCCGGACGATTCCGCGTTCCTCAGCCTGGCTCCGGGTAAGCTCGCCGCGGCGTTCGCCGACGTGGTCGATGCGAACGAGCAGAGCGCGTCCTACGGCGCATTCGATGAGCTGGCGCTCAAGTACGCGACCTCCATCCGCGACAGCAGGCAGGCCGTGGTGGACAACCTCGCCGCCAACAACGCCGCCGAGACCTCGCAGACCGCCTTCGACATCGTCCCGTCGGATTCGCCGCCGGTCTCGATGACGACCCTCGACAGTGGAGCGATCGTCGCGGTCTCCCTGATCGACACGCAGACGGTCACTCCGACGTCGGCGGAAGCCGTGATCCGGTTCGAGAAGAACCCCGAGGCGAAGGCCCTGACCGGAGTCACCGAGTCCGCCAAGGGTGTGGCCACGAAGTACGAGTTCCAGCTGTTCTTCGCCGTTCCGGCGCAGGGGTCGACGGAGCAGATCCGTCTCCTCGCCGTGCGGCAGGACCTTCTCTCCGTCGAGGTGATCAAGTGAGCGAGATCTCGCCCGCAGCCCTTCGCGGCGCCGTCGACCTGTCGACGCTCCGCAACCGCCCCGCTACGCCCGCGCAGGGAGCCCCTGCGCCCGGCGTGACCGACGTCGTCGTCGACGCCACCGACGAGTCCTTCGGCGAGATCCTCGAGATCTCTCGCACCGTCCCCGTCGTCGTTGACCTCTGGGCGGAGTGGTGCGGTCCCTGCAAGCAGCTCAGCCCGATCATCGAGAAGGTGACCCGCGAACTGAACGGCCGCGTGCTGCTCGCCAAGGTCGATGTCGACGCGAACCCGCAGCTTGCTCAGGGATTCCGCGCGCAGTCGATCCCCATGGTCGTGGCGGTCATCGCCGGTCAGCCCGTGCCGATGTTCACCGGTGCGGTGCCGGAGCAGCAGGTGCGGGACGTGTTCGCCCAGCTGCTGCAGCTCGCCGCGCAGAACGGCGTCACCGGCACGCTCACTGTGGGAGAGAGCGCAGAGCCCGCTGCCGAGCCCGAGGAGCCGCCGCTGCCCCCGCTGCACGCCGAGGCCTACGCCGCGATCGAGGCGGGCGACTACGCCGCCGCCATCGTGGCCTACGAGAAGGCGCTCGCGGAGAACCCTCGCGATGAGGAGGCGATCGCCGGCCTCGGCCAGGTGCGTCTTCTCGATCGCGTGCAGTCTCTCGACCTCCAGGCTGCTCGTGCGGCGGCGGCCGCAGGTCCGCTCGACGTGCAGGCGCAGTTCGATGTCGCCGATCTCGATCTCGCAGGCGGACACATCGACGACGCGTTCGGGAGACTGCTCGATCTCTTCGAGAAGCTGCCGTCCGACGAGCGCACCGCCGTAAGGGAGCGCCTCGTCGAGCTCTTCGGTCTCATCGGGGCCGCTGACCCCCGCGTCGGCGCTGCGCGCAACAGGCTGACCTCGCTGCTGTTCTGATCGATGCGCCGTGGGCCCGTCACGGGCCCACGGTCGCGATCAGCCGTGGTTGATGGTCGGCACGTGCGGCTCGCCCTGATAGCGCAGCCAGATCGTGGACAGGGCGGGAAGGGTGATCGTCGCCGTCGGCGCCTCAGCCCCGTCGGATCTCGCGACGACGACGCCGAGGTTCCCCGAACCGCGGCCGCCGTACTCCGCCGCATCCGTGTTGAGGATCTCGTTCCAGACGCCCTCCCGCGGAAGGCTCAGCCGGTATCCGGTGCGCTCGACGCCGGCGAAGTTGCTCACCACGACCAGGCGTCCGCCGTGTCCGTCGCGTCGCTCGAAGGCGATCACCGTCGGGTCCCAGCTCGGCGCGCCGAGGCGTGAGAAGGATGATCCGTCGTTGTCGCGCTCCCAGAGCGGAGCCTGTGCGCGATAGGTGCGGTTCATCGTGCCGACGAAGTCCTGCAGCTGCGCGTGCGACGGCTGCTCGAGCAGCCACCAGTCGAGTTCACGCGATTCGGACCACTCGGCCAGCTGACCGAACTCCTGCCCCATGAAGAGCAGCTTCTTTCCGGGGTGCCCCCACATGTAGGCGAGGTAGGCGCGCATGTTCGCGAGCTTGTGCCAGTGGTCGCCGGGCATCTTGGCCAGCAGGCTGCCCTTGCCGTGGACGACCTCGTCGTGGCTGATGGGCAGCAGGTAGTTCTCCCCGAAGGCATAGACGAAGGAGAACGTCATCTCGCCCTCATGGTGGGCGCGGTACATGGGATCCCGCTCGATGTACTGGAGCGAATCGTTCATCCAGCCCATGTTCCACTTGAATCCGAACCCGAGGCCGGCGTGGTCGGTGGGCGCGGTCACACCGGGGAAGGCCGTCGACTCCTCGGCGATCATCAGGATGCCGGGGTGCAGGCGGTACGCGGTCGCGTTGACCTCCTGGAGGAAGCGGATGGCCTCGAGGTTCTCCCGCCCGCCGTGGACGTTCGGCTCCCACTCGCCGTCCTTGCGTGAGTAGTCGAGGTACAGCATCGAGGCCACGGCATCCACCCGCAGTCCGTCGACGTGGAACTCGCTCAGCCAGAACAGGGCGTTCGCCACGAGGAAGCCGCGGACCTCCGGGCGACCGTAGTCGAAGATCAGGGTGCCCCAGTCCTGGTGCTCGCCCCGACGGGGATCCGGATGCTCGTAGAGCGCCTGGCCGTCGAATTTCGCGAGAGCGAAGGCGTCCTTCGGGAAGTGCCCCGGCACCCAGTCCATGATCACGCCGATGCCGGCCTGGTGGAGGCGGTCGATCAGATACCGCAGGTCGTCCGGCGACCCGAATCGGCTGGTCGCCGCGTAGTAGCCGGAGACCTGATAGCCCCAGGAGCCGCCGAACGGATGCTCGGCGAGCGGCATGAACTCGACGTGCGTGAAGCCGGCGTTCGTGACGTGCTCGATGAGCGGCTCTGCCGCGTCCCGGTAGCCGAGGCCGCCGCGCCACGACCCGAGGTGCACCTCGTACACGGAGAGCGGCTGCGCCACGGCGTGCGTGGCGGCTCTGCGCGTCATCCAGGCGCCGTCGGACCAGGTGTGCGAGGACTCCGTGACGACAGACGCCGTCTCCGGGGGCACCTGCGCGGCCTGAGCCATCGGGTCCGCCTTGAGGATCCAGTCGCCCGACCGCGTGCGGATCTCGTACTTGTACCTGGCGCCGAGATCGAGGTCGGGGATGAAGAGCTCCCAGACGCCGCTGACGCCCATCGAGCGCATCGCATGCGCCTCGCCGTTCCAGCCGTTGTGGTCGCCGACCACCCGCACGGCGGTGGCGTTGGGGGCCCACACCGCGAACGAGACGCCGGTGTCGCCGTCGAGACTGCGGGGATGCGCCCCGAGCACCTTCCAGAGCCTCTCGTGACGCCCTTCGGCGATGAGGTGCAGGTCGATGTCGCCGAGTGTGGGAACGTGGCGGTAGGGGTCGCCCACGAGGGTCTCCGGATCGTCGTTGTACGCGGTCGCGACGCGATAGGCCACCGGAGCGCCGTCGTGCTGGCCCTCCCAGATCCCGTGGGCGATGTGGGTGAGGTCGAGGCGGGTGCCGTCGGAGAAGACGGCCGCGACCGATGAGGCGAGCGGTCGACGGACGCGGATGATCGTCATCGTGCGATCCGCCGCATCCTTGAACGGATGAGCGCCGAGCACGGAGTGCGGATCGTGATGAGACGCTCCAGCGACGGTGGCCCAGTCTGCGGATGCCGTCACGTCTTCGACGTAGCTCATGCTCGTTCCCTCACCTTCAGGATGTGCACCGGCTCGCTGAACGAGTCGAGGCGCACGTAGTTGTGGTCTGCCCAGGTCCAGACAGCCCCCGTGACGAGGTCTTCGACCTCGAAGCTCTCACCGAGCGGCACGCCCCACAGGGTCGTGTCGAGGTGCACCGTGGTCTCTCGCACCGAGTGCGGGTCGACATTGGCGACGACGATGATCGTGTCGGACGCCCCCGTTCCGGTGAACTCGGCGTCGAGGTGCTTGCTGTAGACGAGCACCGCGTCATCGTCGCTCCAGTGGACCGACAGGTTGCGGAGCTGACGGAGTGCAGGGTGCTCGCGACGGATGCCGTTGAGGCGGCGGAGGAGCGGGGCCAGGGAGTCCCCGGCGGCCTCGGCTCCCTCCCAATCCCGCAGCTTGAATTCGTACTTCTCGTTGTCGATGTTCTCTTCCGACCCGGGGCGGGCGACGTTCTCGAACAGCTCGTAGCCCGCGTACACGCCGTAGACGGGGGCCGCGGTCGCCGCGATGCACGCGCGGATCCGGTACGCGGCGCGTCCGCCGAACTGCAGGTACTCGGTGAGGATGTCATGCGTGTTCACGAACAGGTTCGGACGCATGTAGTCGCTCGTCTCGTGGGAGACGGAGGTCAGGAACTCCTCGAGCTCCGCCTTGGTGTTGCGCCAGGTGAAGTAGCTGTAGCTCTGCTGGAATCCGACGGCGGCGAGTGCCCGCATCACCGCAGGGCGGGTGAACGCCTCGGCGAGGAAGATCACGTCGGGGTCGGTCGCGTTCACGGTGGAGATCAGCCACTCCCAGAACTGCAGAGGCTTGGTGTGGGGGTTGTCGACGCGGAAGATCTTCACGCCCTGCGAGACCCAGTGCCGCACGACGCGCAGCATCTCCTGGTAGATGCCCTCGGGATCGTTGTCGAAGTTCAGGGGATAGATGTCCTGGTACTTCTTCGGAGGGTTCTCCGCGTACGCGATCGTGCCGTCGGGGAGGGTCGTGAACCACTCGGGGTGCTCGACCACCCAGGGGTGGTCGGGGGAGGCCTGGAGCGCCAGGTCGAGGGCGACCTCGAGCCCTTCGGCCTGCGCCGCCCGGACGAACGCTCGGAAGTCGGCGGGCTTGCCGAGGTCGGGGTGGATCGCATCATGACCGCCCTCTGCCGCTCCGATGGCATAGGGGGAGCCAGGGTCTCCCGGCTCGGTGGTGAGGGTGTTGTTGCGGCCCTTGCGGTTGGTGGTGCCGATCGGGTGGATCGGCACCAGGTAGATCACGTCGAACCCCATGGCGGCGACGGCGGGGAGGCGCTTGGCGGCCGTGCGGAACGTGCCGCTCTTGATGGTGCCGTCCTTCAGGCGCTTCGCGCCCTCCGACCGCGGGAAGAACTCATACCAGGCGCCGACGCCCGCGGCCGTGCGCTCCACGAGGAGCGTCTGCGGTGCGGTCGCCGAGCGAAGGGTGGTCAGCGGGCGATCGTGGAAGATCTGCGCCAGCTCGGCATCCGTCGACGCGGCGAGAGCGAGGTCGGCATCCCCGTCGGCGAGCGATGCGGCGACCGCGGCGAGGTGCTTGCGCTGCGGAGCGGGGCGGTCCTTCTCCGCCGCGGCGCGGAGGAGGAGCTCTGCGCCGAGCGCGGCCATCACCGGCACGTCGACGCCGGCCGCGATCTTCAGCTCCGCGGCGTGCGCCCAGGTCGCGAAGTCGTCGGAGAAGGCCTCGAACACGAAGGTCCATGCCCCCTGGGCGTCGACGGCGAGCTCGGCGTCCCAGGTGTCGGTACCGTCCTTGCGAGGGCGGAGACGGTGGAGTGACTCCTCGCCCCCGGGGGAGACCAGCCGCAGCTGGACTCCGATGATGTCGTGCCCCTCTCGGAAAGCGACGATGCTGAACGGCACCACTTCTCCGACGAAGGCCTTGGGGGCGAACCCTCCGGGCACCCGGGGGGCGCCGTTCAGCAGCGGGATGCGCGTCGTACGCAGATCCTCGCCGTCCGAATGGGCACCGAGGGGGCGCAGGGGGATCTGAGAGGGGCTCCGAAGAGCCGTGGTCCGGGTACTCGCGCGTGCTGCCACACCCTGAATGTACCGCTACCCGAGCAACGCGGGTAGCGAGGTGACAGGGCGGGTCGCGCTACGATTCACTCGACCCGGAAGAGGCGCATCGACGTGCCTGGAATGGGCAGCACGTCGCCGGGTGCGAACACCTCCGCGGCATCCGACGGACGCTCATCGGCGCTCGACCAGAGCTCGACGAAGCGCGTCGCTCCCTCGATCTCTTCGGGCAGCCGCACGTCGATCGGCGCCTCGGTGCCGTGCACGATCAGGAGGATCCTGTTGGCGGCCTCTGTGTCGGGGGTCGAGGCGGCGACGTACTGGATCGTCCGGTTCCCCGGGTCCGTCCACTGCTCGCTCTCCATCGTCTCGCCGTTCTGGTCGAACCAGTCCATGACGCTCGCGTTGGGGATGTGCTCGCCGAGCCGCGCGTACTTGCTCGGGCGCAGGGCGGGGTTCTCGGAGCGGAGCGAGATGAGACGAGCCACGTGCGCGCGGAGGTCCTCCTGCCACGGCTCCTCATCCCAGCCGAGCCACGTCATCGCCGAGTCCTGCGCGTAGGCGTTGTTGTTGCCGCGCTGCGTGCGTCCCACCTCGTCGCCGGCGGTGAGCATGGGGATGCCGGCCGAGAGCAGCAGAGTGCCCAGAAGGTTGCGCATCGCCTTGCGCCGTGCGGCGAGGATGGCCGGGTCGTCTGTGGGGCCCTCGATGCCGTGGTTGAACGAGCGGTTCATGTCGGCGCCGTCGCGGTTCTGCTCGCCGTTGGCCTCGTTGTGCTTCACGTCGTAGGAGACGAGATCGTGCAGGGTGAAGCCGTCGTGCGCGGTGACGAAGTTGATGCTGGCCAGGGGGCCGCGCTCATCGGCGAAGGTGTTGGACGATCCGGCGAGCCTGGTCGCGAACCCGCCGATGCCGACGGGGGCCGACGCGCGTCGTGCGTAGTCGATGTCGCTGAGCCAGAAGTTGCGGACGCGATCGCGGTAGCGGTCATTCCACTCGTGCCAGCCCGCCGGGAAGTTCCCGGTCTGCCAGCCGCCGAGGCCCACGTCCCAGGGCTCGGCGATGAGCTTCGTGTCCTTGAGGACCGGGTCGTTCGAGATCGCGGTGAGCAGCGGGTGCTCGGGGGTGTAGGTGTGCGCGGCGTCCCGGGCGATCGCGGTCGCGAGATCGAAGCGGAACCCGTCGATCTGCATCTCCTCGGCCCAGTAGCGCAGCGAATCGAGGACGAGTCGGGCGCCGGCGTCCGTCGATGTGTTGACGGTGTTGCCGCATCCGGTCGTGTCGATGTACGCGCCGTTCGCGTCCTGTCGGTAGTAGCTGGCGTTGTCGATGCCGCGCATGCTCCACCGGGGACCGCCGAGACCTTCCTCGGCGGTGTGGTTGTAGACGACGTCGAGGATGACCTCGAGACCTGCCTCGTGGAGGAGCCGGACCATGCCCTTGAACTCGGCGAGGACCGCTTCGGGGCCGCCCTTGCGGGACTCCTCCGTCGCGTAGGCGTTGTGCGGAGTGAAGAAGTTCAGGGTGTTGTAGCCCCAGTAGTTCGTCAGGCCGCGTTCGAGCAGCCGAGGCTCCGGCACGAACGCGTGCACGGGCACCAGCTCGATCGAGGTGATGCCCAGAGAGTGGAAGTACTCGATCATCGCGGGGTGGGCGAGGCCCGCATAGGTGCCGTGGAGCGCGGGAGGGACATCTGGCTGGCGCTTGGTGAGCCCCTTCAGGTGTCCTTCGTAGATCACGGTGCGGTCGAGCGGCACTCGGGGCTTCTGCGACTGGCCCCAGTCGAAGCCGTCGACGATGACGACGGAGCGCCATTCCTCGTAGCCGTCGCCCTGGGCGAGTCCGCGGGCGTAGGGGTCGAGGAGAAGGGTCTCCGGGTTGAACGTGTTGCCGGGGCCGTGCGGTCCACCGACGCGCAGGGCGTAGCGAACTCCGGGCTGGAGGAGCGGGGTCGTGACCTCCCAGACGCCTCCGGGGAGACGCTCGAGGTCGGCCTGGTCGGTCACCCAGTCCAGGTCGGTGGCGTCGAAGACGACGAGCTCGACGGAGGAGGCGTTCTGAGACCAGACGCGCAGGGTGCCGACGCCGTCGTGCAGACGGACGCCGAGGTTGTCGAGTGCTGGACCGCCGGGCACGGTGAAGTCTCGGTTCGCGGGCATAGGTACACATTAGGGGGCGGGGCTCGGGTCTCACGACAGGGCGTACTCAGTTCCGTGTGCCACGGTGCCGGAAATAGGGGAGAGTTGTAGGGATGCGCCACTACCTCGACCATGCAGCGACCACGCCCCTCCGTCCGGAGGCGCGCGAGGCCTGGTTGGCGGCGACGGACGTGGTGGGAAACGCCTCGTCCACGCACGGAGCGGGGCAGGACGCCCGCCGTCTGCTCGAGGAATCGCGCGAGCGCGCTGCCGCGGTGCTCGGATGCGAGCCCATCGAGGTCGTGTTCACCTCCGGCGGGACGGAGTCGATCAACCTCGCCCTGCAGGGTCTGTGGAGCGCGAGGGCGGAGGGCGCCGACGCGATCGTGATGCCGGATGCCGAGCACCACGCGACGATGGACACCATCGCCTCGTTGGTCGCCGGGGGCGCCGTGCTGCGTCCTGTCGCGGTCACCGCGGAGGCGCGCATCCCTGTCTTCGGCTTCGCACAGGCGCTGCCCGGTGCTGCGCTCGCGACCGCCCTGGTCGCGAACAACGAGGTCGGAACCGTCAACGACGCGCGTGCACTGAGCGCAGCCGCTGCAGACGCCGGTGTGCCGCTGCACCTCGACGCCGTGTCCGCCCTCGGTCATCTCCCGCTCTCGTTCCGTGCGCTCCGTGGCGATGCGTCAGGCGGGAGCGGTCTCGTCGCCCTGAGCGTCGCCGGGCACAAGATCGGGGCCCCCGTCGGAGTGGGGGCGCTCGTCGTCGCCCGCACAGCGCGGATCGCCGCTCTCCTGCACGGCGGAGCGCAGCAGCGCGGTCTTCGGGCGGGTACGCAGGACGTGCCGGGCGCCGCCGCGTTCGCCGCCGCCCTCGAACTGGCTTCCACCGAGCTCGACGCGGAGACGGAGCGGCTGATCCTGCTCCGCGACCGGCTGGTCGACGGCGTCCGTTCGCTCGTCCCCGCGGCGGTGCTGCTGGGCGACCCGGTGGACCGCCTGCCGGGCAACGCGCACCTGCTGTTCCCCGGAGCCGTCGGTGAGAGCCTGCTGTTCCTCCTGGACATGGCAGGGATCGCGGCATCCACGGGGTCGGCCTGCCAGGCGGGCGTCGCCGAACCGTCGCACGTCGTCATGGCGATGGGCCACAGCGAGCAGGATGCGCGCAGCGTGTTGAGGTTCTCGCTCGGGCGCACCTCGACCGACGCCGACGTCGACGCGGTGCTCTCCGCCATCGCGGATGCGTACGCGAGGGCGTCCGCGGCGCGTTGAACGCACTCGGAGCCCGTCCAGCCGTGCCCTCGTAGACTGGACGGATGCGAATTCTTGCGGCGATGAGCGGGGGAGTGGACTCCGCGGTCGCTGCGGCGCGCGCTGTCGACGCCGGGCACGAGGTCGTCGGCGTCCACCTGGCGCTGTCTCGCGCCGGCGGCACGCTGCGGACAGGCAGTCGCGGCTGCTGCACGATCGAGGACGCCCTCGACGCTCGCAGAGCAGCGGACCTGCTCGGCATCCCGTTCTACGTGTGGGATTTCTCGGAGCGCTTCCGCGACGACGTGATCGACGACTTCATCGCCGAGTACCAGGCGGGTCGCACGCCCAACCCGTGCATGCGCTGCAACGAGAAGATCAAGTTCGCCGCTCTTCTCGAAAGAGCGCTCGAGCTGGGCTTCGACGCGGTCTGCACCGGGCACTACGCCAACCTCGTCCCCACCGACTCGGGGCTCGAGCTGCATCGTGCCGCCGATGACGCGAAGGATCAGTCCTACGTGCTCGGCGTGCTCACCGCAGAGCAGCTCGCCCACACGTACTTCCCGCTCGGAGAGACGCCGTCGAAGGCGCTCGTCCGCGCGGAGGCGGAGGAGCGGGGCCTGAGCGTGGCGCAGAAGCCCGACAGCCACGACATCTGCTTCATCCCCGATGGGGACACGCGCGGCTGGCTCGCCGAGAAGGTCGGCACGGCCACCGGTGACATCGTCGATCGCGCGGGCGCCGTCGTCGGCTCGCACGAGGGAGCGCACGCGTACACGGTCGGCCAGCGTCGGGGGCTCAAGCTCGGGGTGCCGGCGGCCGACGGCAAGCCGCGGTTCGTCCTGGAGGTGCGGCCCGTCTCGAACACCGTTGTCGTCGGCCCCAAGGAGGCTCTCGCGACGGCGGAGATCTCGGGTCGGCGCTTCAGCTGGGCCGGTGCGGGGCCCGATGAGCGATCCTTCGCCTGCGAGGTGCAGATCCGCGCCCACGCCGACCCGGTGCCCGCGCAGGCCTTCGTGGAGCCGGACGGACTGCGGGTGGTGCCCGAGGTGCCGCTCGACGGCGTCGCGCCGGGACAGACGGCCGTGCTGTACGTCGGAACCAGGGTCCTCGGGCAGTTCACGATCGACCGCACCGTGTCTGCGGTGCCCGCCGGGGTCTAGAGCCGTGCGATGTCGGCCCCCGATCGTAGACTGACGGGGTGCCGGAGAACATCTCGCTGGAAGACGCCCGTACCGAGGCCGAACAGCTGACCACGCTCATACTCGAGGCGAAAGACGCGTACTACGGACGCGACACCTCGGTGGTCGACGACTTCACCTACGACGGCTGGATGCACCGCCTCGAAGAGCTGGAGCGGCTGCATCCGGAGCTGCAGGGGCAGGACTCGCCCACGCAGATGGTCGGCGCCGCCGAGTCGACGGGGCTCGACACGATCGAGCACGCCGAGCGGATGCTGAGCCTCGACAACGTCTTCTCCATCGAGGAGCTCCGCGAATGGGCCGCGAAGACGCGGGCCGCCGCGGGGCGCGATGTGAACTGGCTCACGGAGCTCAAGATCGACGGACTCGCGATCAACCTGCGATACGAGGACGGCGTGCTCACGTCCGCGGCGACACGGGGAGACGGCCGTGTCGGCGAGATCGTCACCGAGAACGCCCTGCGCCTGCCCGAGATCCCCGAACGGCTGAGCGGCACGGGGCATCCGTCGATCGTGGAGGTACGCGGCGAGGTGTTCATCCCCGTGGCGGCCTTCGAGCGCCTCAACGCCGCGCAGGCGTCCTTCCGCGAGCGCGCCTACGCCGATGCCCTCGCGCGCTGGGAGTCCCGCAGCGGAGCGAAGAAGCCCTTCGACGAGGAGAAGGCGAGCGCGGCCGCCGCCCGTCGCTTCCCGGCGTTCGCCAATCCCCGCAATGCCGCGAGTGGAGGTCTCCGCCAACAGATCGACAAGAAGGACGGGCTCGAACTCGAGGCCGGTCTGCTGCGGATCGAGTCGCTCGCGATGTACGTGCACGGCATCGGCGCGTGGGAGAACCCTCCGGTCTCCGCGCAGAGCGAGGTCTACGAGCTCCTCGCGGGCTGGGGTCTGCCGACGAGCCCTCATGCGAAGGTCTGCACGAGCATCGACGAGGTCATCGGGTTCGTCGAGCACTTCGGCGAGCACCGTCATGACATCGAGCACGAGCTCGACGGCATCGTCGTGAAGGTCGATGAACTCGCGCTGCACGACGAACTCGGCATGACCAGTCGCGCCCCGCGCTGGGCGATCGCCTACAAGTACCCGCCGGAGGAGGTCCAGACGACGCTCCTCGACATCGTGGTGTCCGTCGGACGCACCGGCAGGGCGACGCCGTTCGCCGTGATGGCCCCTGCGCACGTCGCCGGTTCCGTGGTGCGTCAGGCGACCCTCCACAACAAGGACGTCGTGAAGGCCAAGGGCGTGCTGATCGGCGACACGGTCGTCCTGCGCAAGGCGGGGGACGTGATCCCCGAGGTGCTCGGACCCGTGGTGGAGAAGCGCGACGGCACCGAACGGGAGTTCGTCATGCCCGCCGACTGCCCGGAGTGCGGGACCCCGCTGCGTCCGATGAAGGAGGGCGACATCGACCTCCGCTGCCCGAACGCGCGCTCCTGTCCAGCACAGGTCCGCGGTCGCGTCGAGCACATCGGCTCTCGCGGCGCGCTCGACGTCGAGGTGCTCGGCGAGGTCACCGCCGCCGCCCTCACGCAGGCGGAGCCGCCGGCGGTCGCGCCTCTCGACACGGAGGCGGGGCTGTTCTCCCTCGCGCTCGGCGATCTGGTGCCGATCTCGGTGGTCGTGCGCGACTCCGAGACGGGCGAGCCCAAGGTCGACGAGGAGACCGGTGAGCTCGTGCGTCGGGCGCCGTTCCAGAAGCTCGGCCCTGCGCAGTACCCGCCGGGCACGGAGGCGATGGATGCCGCGGAGCGCCGCCGCCTCGGAGTCAGGAAGGACTATCGCGAGGTGCTGCCGTCAGAGGCCGCCACGAAGCTCCTCGCCGAGCTCGAGAAGGCGAAGACGAAGGAGCTCTGGCGCCTCCTCGTCTCGCTCAACATCCGGCACGTGGGACCGGTCGCGGCGCGCGCCCTGGCGCAGTGGTTCGGCTCCCTCGATGCGATCCGTGCGGCATCGCGTGAAGACCTGGCCGCGGTCGAGGGCGTGGGGGGCATCATCGCCGACTCCCTCCTCGCCTGGTTCGAGGTCGATTGGCATCAGGACATCGTCCGGAGCTGGGCGGACGCGGGCGTGCAGTGGTCGACTCCGGGGCATCCGGGTCCTGGAGCCGCAGTCGTCGAAGGAGGTGTGCTCGACGGTCTCACGGTCGTCGCCACCGGCTCTCTCGACGGGTACACGCGTGACGGCGCGCAGGAGGCGATCCTCAAGGCGGGAGGCAAGGCCGCCTCGAGCGTCTCGAAGAAGACCGACTTCGTCGCCGCAGGCCCCGGCGCCGGATCCAAGCTCGCGAAGGCGGAGGAGCTCGGCATCCGCATCCTGGACGCGGCGCAGTTCCACCTGCTGGTGACCGAGGGCCCGTCGGCACTCGAGTGAAGCGCTACGGTCCACTGATCGCTGTCACCGATGCTCTCGCCGTCGGAGACCCGGGTCGTCATCATCTGCGGCTGACGCCCGATGCGGTGCTTCTCCGCGAGGGGACGGAGAACCGCGGCATCCTCACCTGGGATGCGGTGGAGCGCATCGAGATCGCCGTTCCGACGACGAGGTTCCGACTGCCAGGACTCGTGAGCACGCTCCTGCTCGGCGCTCTCGCAGCACTGATGCTGTCGGATCCCGGTGTGGATCCCGACGACGGCCAGGTCGAGGTGATCGTCGACGGCGAAGCGATCGAGATGCCCCTCAGCCGCCACCACGTCGGAGGTTACTGGAGCCCGACCGTCGTCGGGGCGCACCGACTGCTGCAGCATCTCATCGACAACCCGCAGCAGCGACGGCTGCTCGCCCACCCCGAGGCACTCGTCGATCTCGCCGCCCGGCTCGCACGAGGCTGATGCAGCGCGACCGGGCGCTCAGGACTCCCTGAGCGACCGGTCGGCCCCGATCAGGCCTTGTGGCGCGGCTTGCGGAACGGCTTGTCCTCGCGGGCGGGGCGATCGTCGCGGAACGAGCGCTCACCGCGATCCTGTCGCGGACCGCGGTCGCCGTAGGACGGGCGGTCGCCGTCTCGGCGTGCACCACCGCGCGGACCGCGGTCGGGCTTGATCTCGATGAGACGGCCGGAGATGCGCGTGTCGCGGAGCTTCTCCAGCACGGAGGCGTCCATGTTCGCCGGAAGCTCGACGATCGAGAAGTCGGGACGGATGTTGATGACACCGAAGTCGTCGCGGCCGAGACCGCCCTCGTTCGCCAGCGCTCCCACGATCTGGCGCGGCTCGACGCGGTGACGGCGGCCCACCTCGATGCGGTAGGCGGCGTAGTCGCCGCGTCCTCGACGCTCTGTGCGGGGCTCGCGCGCGTCACGCGCTCCGCGCTCGCGGGGAGGACGGTTGTCGGCCTCGACGGCCTTGGAGAGCGGGTCGTTCGACGGGTCGAGCAACAGCGGCGTCTCGCCCTGTGCGACGATCGCGAGCGCGGCGGCGACATCGGACTCCGGCACGTCGTTGTTGCGCACGTAGTGGGCGATGATGTCGCGGAACTTCTCGATGCGTGCCGTCTCGCTCAGCGCCGCGGTGATCGCGTCGTCGAAGCGTGCGAGACGCGTGGTGTTCACGTCATCGGTGCTCGGCAGCTGCATCTGCGTCGGCTCCTGGCGCGTCGCGCGCTCGATCGACTTGAGCAGGTAGCGCTCACGAGGCGTGATGAAGCTGATCGCGTCGCCCTTGCGCCCGGCGCGTCCGGTGCGGCCGATGCGGTGCACGTAGGACTCGGTGTCGGTGGGGATGTCGAAGTTGACGACGTGGCTGATGCGCTCGACGTCGAGACCGCGCGCCGCGACGTCGGTCGCGACGAGGATGTCGAGCTTGCCGTCCTTGAGCTGGTTGACGCTGCGCTCGCGCTGCACCTGCGCCACGTCGCCGTTGATGGCGGCGGCGGAGTAGCCGCGGGCGCGGAGCTTCTCGGCGAGGGTCTCGGTCTCGTTCTTCGTGCGGACGAAGACGATCATCCCGTCGAAGTTCTCGACCTCGAGGATGCGGGTGAGCGCGTCGACCTTCTGCGCATACGAGACCACGAGGTAGCGCTGGGTGATGTTCGTGCCCGTCGCGGTCTTCGACTTGATGCTGATCTCTTCGGGGTCGCGCAGGTACTGCTGTGCGAGCCGGCGGATCTGCGGAGGCATCGTCGCGGAGAACAGGGCGACCTGCTTCTCCTCCGGCGTCTGCGCGAGGATCTGCTCGACGTCCTCCGCGAAGCCCATCTTGAGCATCTCGTCGGCCTCGTCGAGCACGAGGTACTGCAGCTCCGACAGGTCGAGCGTGCCCTTGGCGAGGTGGTCCATGATGCGGCCGGGGGTGCCGACGACCACGTGCACGCCGCGACGCAGCGCAGACAGCTGGACGCCGTAGCCCTGACCGCCGTAGACGGGCAGCACGTGCACGCCCTTCATCTTCGACGCGTAGGACTCGAACGCCTCGCACACCTGGAGCGCGAGCTCGCGGGTCGGAGCGAGCACGAGCGCCTGCGGGGTCTTCTGCGAGATGTCGAGGCGCTCCAGCACGGGCAGCGCGAACGCGGCGGTCTTGCCGGTTCCGGTCTGCGCCATGCCGACGACGTCGCGGCCGGCCAGTAGGGTGGGGATCGTCGCCGCCTGGATGGGCGAGGGGGTCTCGTATCCGAGGTCCTTGATGGCTTTGAGGACGGGCCCGGTGATGCCGAGCTCCTCGAATCCGGGGGTCGAGGGGGCGTCGGTGGGCACAGCGTCTTCTTCAGTCACTGACCAAGGGTAGCGTCTCCGACCCCATCGCGCCTGGGCGCGCGGTCAGGAACCGCTGGTCAGCGCCAGCAGCTTCTCCTTGACCTGGCGGCGGAGGACCTTGCCGATCAGCGATCTCGGCAGCTCGTCGACGACGAAGATGCGGCGCGGCACCTTGTACGGGGTCAGGATGCCGCGGGCGAACTCGCGGATGGCCTCGACATCCACGTCTTTCGCTCCGTCGACGACGATCGCGGCCACAACCTCCTCGCCGGAGTGATCGCTCGGAAGGCCGACGACGGCGGCATCCGACACATCGGGATGCTGGCGGAGGGCGTTCTCGACCTCGGTCGGCGCGACGTTGAAGCCGCCGGTGATGATGAGCTCCTTGATACGGTCGACGATGCGGATGAAGCCGGCGTCGTCCACGGTGACGATGTCGCCGGTGCGGAACCAGCCGTCGATGAACACGGCCTCGGTCTCCTCCGGCTTGCCGTAGTAGCCGGAGAACACCTGCGGTCCGCGCACGATCAACTCGCCGGGCGAGCCCTCAGGCACGTCCTGCGTCGGGTTCTCGGGATCGACGACACGGCACTCCGTGCCGGGGAGCGGCAGTCCGACGGTTCCGGGGACCCGGTTCTCGGCGACCGGGTTCGCCATCAGCACGGGGGAGCACTCGCTCAGTCCGTAGCCCTCCACCAGATACCCGTGCGTCGCCTTCTCGAAAGGAACGACGAGCTCGTGCGGCAGCGCCATCGCGCCGGAGATCGCGACCTCGATGCCCTCCAGGGAGACGCCCTGAGCGTTCGCGGCAGAGAGCAGCCGGTCCGCGATCGGCGGGACGAGCGGGAGGAACGTCGCCGGATGCTTCTTCATGACGTCCAGCACGAGGTCGGGATCGAACTTCGGGAACAGCACGAGGCGCGCGCCCATCGACATCGCGAAGGTGAGGCACAGGGTCAGACCGTAGGCGTGGAACATCGGGAGCACGGCGTAGACGACGCAGCCCTTGCCGCGCTGGATCGACGGCACCCAGGCCTGGGCCTGCGCCGCGTTCGACAGCAGGTTCCGGTGCGTGAGTGCAGCCCCCTTCGGGGTGCCCGTGGTGCCGGACGTGTACTGGATGATCGCGAGGTCGTCGGTCTGCGGCCTGGCATGCGACGCCGGGAGCGGGGAGGAGCCGACCACTGTGTCCCACGTGATCGTGCCGCGCACGCTCTCCGTGAGGGCCGCGCGGGACTCGCGCGCCTTCGCGACGGGCAGACGCAGGGCGACGCGCGTGAGGAACGGCATGGCCCGCGTGACGTCGACGGAGATCAGGTTGGCGACGGCCAGATCGGCCGGGAACTCCTGCACGGTCGAGACGACCTTGTTCCAGACGATGGCGTGCTTCGCGCCGTGGTCCTCGAACTGCTTGCGCAGCTCCCGCGGCGTGTACAGCGGGTTGTGCTCGACGACCACCGCGCCCAGCCGGAGCACGGCGTAGAACGCCACGATGTGCTGGGGGCAGTTGGGAAGCACGATCGCCACAGGGTCGCCGGCCTTGACGCCGAGGTCGCGCAGCCCCGCGGCGGCGCGGTCGATCGCATCCTGCAGCTGCGCATAGCTCGTCTCTCTGCCGAAGAACTGCAGCGCCGGGGCATCCGGGTAGTCCCTGGCGGATGCCGCGACGATGTCGATCAGCGAACCCTCGACGGGAGCGAGGTCTTCAGGGACGCCGGCTGCGTAGCTGGCGACCCACGGGCGAGGAGGCTGGAACGTGCTCACGTGCTCAGCATATGCCGGGGCCGCAGACAGGCGCGGGAGCGGCGAGTGCGCTGACTAGACTTGAGGCGTGTCTGAAATCACCCCTGATCTTGTGCGCCATCTCGGCGTGCTCGCGCGCATCCAGCTGAACGACGACGAGGTGACGCGGCTCACGGGCCAGCTCGATGCCATCGTCGACAACATCGCGAAGGTGTCGGAGGTCGCCACCGCCGACGTCGTGGCGACGAGCCACCCGTTCCCGCTGAGCAATGTCTTCCGCCCCGACGTCGTCGGGCAGACCCTCACGCACGAGCAGGTGCTCCAGAACGCACCCGACGAGGCCGACGGCCGTTTCCGTGTGACCGCGATCCTGGGAGAAGAGCAGTGAGCGACATCATCCGCCTGACCGCGGCGGAGCTCGCCGACAAGCTCGCCGCCCGCGAGGTGTCCAGTGTCGAGGCGACGCAAGCGCACCTGGACCGCATCGCGGCCGTGGACGGCGATGTGCACGCTTTCCTGCATGTGAACGAGGGCGCTCTCGCCGCCGCCGCCGAGCTCGACGCCCGCCGCGCCGCGGGGGAGGACCTCGGCCCCCTCGCCGGCGTGCCGCTCGCGATCAAGGACGTGCTGGTCACCACCGACCAGCCGACCACGAGCGGCTCGCGCATCCTCGAGGGCTACCGGTCCCCGTACGACGCGACCGTCGTCGCGCGTTCTCGCGCAGCGGGCCTCATCCCACTCGGCAAGACGAACATGGACGAGTTCGCCATGGGCTCGTCGACCGAGCACTCGGCGTACGGCCCGACGCGCAACCCGTGGGATCTCGACCGCATCCCCGGCGGCTCCGGCGGAGGCTCCGCCGCTGCGGTGGCCGCCTTCGAGGCCCCGCTGGCGCTGGGCTCGGACACCGGCGGCTCGATCCGACAGCCGGCGCACGTCACCGGCACGGTCGGAGTGAAGCCCACATACGGCGGCGTGAGCCGCTACGGTGCGATCGCACTCGCGTCGAGCCTCGACCAGGTCGGACCCGTGTCCCGCACGGTGCTCGACTCCGGTCTGCTCCACGATGCGATCGGCGGACACGACCCCAAGGACTCCACCTCGCTGCGTGACCAGTGGCCGTCCTTCGCGGCAGCCGCTCGTGAGGGAGCCAGGGGCGACGTGCTCAAGGGTCTCAAGGTGGGTGTCATCCGCGAGCTGCCGGACAGCGGCTTCCAGACGGGTGTCGCCGAGTCCTTCCGTGCGTCGCTGGCGCTCATGGAGGCGCAGGGAGCCGAGATCGTCGAGATCGGAGCCCCGCACTTCGAGTACGGCGTCGCCGCGTACTACCTGATCCTTCCCGCGGAGGCATCGAGCAACCTCGCGAAGTTCGACTCGGTGCGCTTCGGTCTGCGGGTCACCCCCGAGGGCAACCCGACGGTCGAGGACGTGATGTCCGCGACCCGTGATGCCGGTTTCGGCGACGAGGTCAAGCGCCGCATCATCCTCGGCACCTACGCGCTGTCGGCGGGCTACTACGACGCCTACTACGGCAGCGCGCAGAAGGTCCGCACCCTCATCCAGCAGGACTTCGCGAACGCCTTCGCGGAGGTCGACGTGATCGCCACGCCGTCGGCGCCGACCACGGCGTTCAAGCTCGGCGAGAAGATCGACGACCCGCTGCAGATGTACCTCAACGACATCACGACGATCCCGGTGAACCTCGCCGGGGTCCCCGGGATCTCGATCCCCAGCGGCCTCGCCGCCGAGGACGGCCTGCCCGTCGGCATCCAGTTCATCGCTCCGGCGCGTGAGGACGCCCGTCTGTACAAGGTCGGTGCGGCTCTCGAGGCCGTGCTGCTCGACTCGTGGGGTGCCCCGCTGCTCAGCCGTGCACCGCAGCTCGTGGGAGGGACCCGCTGATGGCCGCCGCCAAGCTCATGGACTTCGACAAGGCGCTGGAACTGTTCGAGCCGGTACTGGGCTTCGAGGTGCATGTCGAGCTCAACACCAACACGAAGATGTTCTCGGACGCGCCGAACCCGGCGAACGAGGCCTATCACGCGGCCGAGCCGAACACGCTCATCGCGCCGGTGGACCTCGGCCTGCCCGGATCCCTCCCGGTGGTGAACGAGACGGCCATCCGCTCGTCGATCAGCCTCGGTCTCGCGCTCGGCTGCTCGATCGCCGAGTCCAGCCGGTTCGCGCGGAAGAACTACTTCTACCCAGACCTCGGCAAGAACTACCAGATCTCGCAGTACGACGAGCCGATCGCGTACGAGGGGTCCGTCGAGGTGGAGCTCGAGGACGGGACCATCGTGCAGATCCCGATCGAGCGCGCGCACATGGAGGAGGACGCCGGCAAGCTGACCCACATGGGCGGCGCGACTGGACGCATCCAGGGCGCGGAGTACTCGCTCGTCGACTACAACCGTGCGGGCGTGCCGCTGGTAGAGATCGTCACCAAGACGATCTTCGGCGCCGAGCACCGTGCACCGGAGGTCGCCAAGGCGTACGTCCAGACCATCCGCGACATCGTCCGCAGCCTCGGCATCTCGGAGGCTCGGCTCGAGCGGGGCAACCTCCGCTGCGACGCGAACGTCTCGCTGCGCCCCCGCGGCCAGGAGAAGCTCGGCACCCGCACCGAGACCAAGAACGTCAACTCGATGCGCTCTGTCGAGCGCGCGGTCCGCTACGAGATCCAGCGCCAGGCGCAGATCCTCGCCGACGGCGGGACGATCACGCAGGAGACACGTCACTGGCACGAGGACACCGGCACGACCTCGCCGGGCCGCCCCAAGTCGGACGCCGACGACTACCGCTACTTCCCGGAGCCCGATCTGCTGCCCGTCGAGCCCGCCGCCGAACTGATCGAGGAGCTGCGCGCCGCGCTCCCCGAGCAGCCGGTGGCACGTCGTCGTCGGCTGATGGCGGAGTGGGGCTTCACGGACCTGGAGTTCCAGGACGTCCGCAACGGCGGCCTGCTCGAGGTCGTCGAGGCGACGATCGCCGCGGGTGCGACGCCCGCCACCGCCCGCAAGTGGTGGACGGGCGAGATCACCCGCCTCGCGAACGCACAGGAGAAGGATGCGTCCGACCTGATCAGCCCGGAGAACGTCGCCGCGCTCCAGAAGCTGGTCGACGCGGGCACGCTCACCGACAAGCTGGCCCGGCAGGTGCTCGAGGGCGTCATCGCCGGCGAAGGCACCCCGCAGGAGGTCGTGGACGGACGCGGACTCGCCGTGGTGTCGGACGACGGTGCGCTGATCGCCGCGATCGACGAGGCACTGGCCGCACAGCCCGACGTCCTCGCCAAGATCAAGGACGGCAAGGTCCAGGCCGCCGGGGCCGTGATCGGCGCGGTCATGAAGGCCATGAAGGGCCAGGCCGACGCCGCACGCGTGCGCGAACTGGTCCTGGAGCGCGCGGCGCAGTAGTCGTCATCGTCTCCCGGGCCCGATGTCAGAGGCCCGGGAGACAATGGACTCATGGGACACGGCGACGGCAGAGGGCGCATCGTCTCGCCCGACGGCGCCGACGATGCGGGCACGCGGATCCTCCACGTCGACATGGACGCGTTCTACGCAGGCGTCGAGGTTCTCGACGACCCGAGTCTTCGCGGTCTGCCGCTGATCATCGGGGCGCCGGACGGACGTTCGGTCGTCTCCAGCGCCTCCTATGAAGCGCGCAGGTACGGCGTCCGCGCCGCGATGCCCGTGTCGCAGGCGATCAGGCTCTGCCCGTCCGCACGCATCGTCCTGCCGCACTTCCACCGGTACCAGGAGGTGTCGAAGCAGGTGATGGCGATCTTCGAATCGTTCACACCGCTGGTCGAACCGCTGTCGGTGGACGAGGCCTTCCTCGACGTGCACGGCGTCAGAAGGCTCTGGGGGAGTCCCGCTCGCATCGCGCAGCTCGTGCGCGAACGCGTGCAGGACGAGGTGGGGATCACCTGCAGCG
Source organism: Microbacterium sp. NPDC057944 (assembly GCF_042887445.1). Classification (NCBI taxonomy): domain Bacteria; kingdom Bacillati; phylum Actinomycetota; class Actinomycetes; order Micrococcales; family Microbacteriaceae; genus Microbacterium; species Microbacterium sp. NPDC057944. The sequence continues at coordinate 575,206 of NZ_JBHVPJ010000002.1, read as the reverse complement.
TCGGGGTCGCCGCGACCAAGCACGTCGCGAAGATGGCGTCGACGATGGCGAAGCCCGACGGACTGCTCGTGGTCGCCGCGGCCGACACCCTCGACTTCCTCGCGCCGCGGCCGGTCCGGGCGATGTGGGGTGTGGGCCCGAAAGCGGCCGAGGCGCTGGAGGGGCGCGGCATCCGGACCATCCGCGACATCCGCGAGAGCTCGCAGGACATGCTGGACCGTGCCGTGGGGCCGGCGCTCGGCATCCGTCTCGCGCAGCTCGCTCGGGGCGAAGACGCGCGCATGGTCGAGACCGAGCGCATCGAGAAGAGCATCGGGCATGAGGAGACCTTCGAGACGGACGTGACCGATCGCGTGTTCCTGCGCGCGGAGCTGCTCCGACTCGCCGACCGTGTCGCCGCTCGCCTGCGACGCGCGGAGTGGGAGACCGGGACGGTGGCGATCAAGGTGCGCTTCGACGACTTCCGCACCCTGAGCAGATCGCAGACCCTCGCGGAGCCGACAGCGGTCGGTCAGCGCATCGGCGAGGCGGCGCAGACGCTGTTCGAGCAGATCGAGAGTCGGGATCCGGTCCGTCTCGTGGGGGTCCGCGCCGAGAAGCTGCGCCCCGCGGGCGGCGGAGGCATCGGCCTATGGGACGACGATGAGGATTGGCGCAGGGTCGAGGGCGCCATGGACGACGCCGTCGCGAGGTTCGGCACGGCGACCATCACCCGCGCGCGCCACATCGGACGGGGAGAGGGTCGAGGAGCCGCGCGGCATCCGAAGGATCACGGCCTGGATTGAGGCCCATCCATCCGATGCGTCGGCTAGCGTGGACACATGCCCCACATTGCACTGGAACTCGGTAAGCAGGCCGCCTCGTTCGGCGTGAAGAGCGCGTACGGCGAGCCCCAGGATGTCGACGGCGCGAGCATCACGCCCGTCGCTCTGGCCGTCACCGGGTTCGCCGGCGGCAGCGCCGAGGCGGGAGAGGGCGGAACGGGCGGCGGCATCGCGGTGCCCGTCGGCGTCTACATCCGCCGCGAAGAGGGCCTCCGGTTCGAGCCGAACATCATCACCCTCCTCGTCGTCGCCGGTCCGTTCGTCTGGATCGCCGGTCGTGCGATCACCCGCATCATCCGTGCTCTCAAGAAGTGACGATCCGGTAGCCGCTGCACTCGACCGTGCGGCCGGGCTCATCGAGGCCGACATCCGCGCCCTCGCGGCAGCGAACCCCGTCGTCCTGATCGATGGCCGCAGTGGCTCGGGCAAGACCTCGCTTGCGCGTCGTGTCGCGTCGCGCTGGCCCGTCGCGGGGCCGGTCCAGCTGATCGCGCTGGACTCCATCTACCCGGGGTGGGATGGCCTCGACGCGGGCGCGGAACGCGCGCTCGAACGGATCCTGCGGCCGCACGGGCGGGGATACCACAGCACCTGGAACCGCTGGGACTGGGAGCGGGGCGCAGAGGCCGAGAGCTACGCGGTCAACCCGGCACTCGGGCTGATCATCGAGGGGAGCGGCATCCTCACCGCGGCGAGCGCGGCGATCGCCGATGTGCGCGTGTGGGTGGAGTCCGCCGAGACCGGTCGCAAGGCCAGGGCGCTCGCGCGTGATGGCGAGACCTACCGTCCGTACTGGGAGAGATGGGCGGCTCAGGAGTCGCGGCACATCGAGAGGGATGCTCCACGCGAGCTGGCCACGCGGATCATCGACGTTCCCTAGTCGGTCAGTCGAGAGACTCGTCTGCGGCCTCGATGAGCAGCTCGAGTCGGTAGCCCAGCCAGTCGTAGACGTGGAACCGTCGGTCCTCCGGGTCGTGATGCTCATCGTCCACGATGCCGAGTCGGGTGGCGACGACGAGCCTCACAGCCGTGAGCGTCCGCAGCCACGCGTCGACGTCGCTCGCCTCGATGGCGAGATCGTGTTCGGCGAACGCCTGTTCCTCCGTGAGATCGGCGAACTCGGAGCGCAGCGGCTCCAGCGCGGCGCGGACGGTCGCGGTGTCCGCCGAGCGCCGGTCGAGCAGGTCGTCTCGCGTGGCCGCCGCGAACTCGTCAGCGGCATCCGCGTCGTCGGGGTAGGCGCTCGGGGTCAGCCGCGCGACGGCGGGGTCGCTGAGGTCGCGCTGCCCGCCGACCAGATCGGCGAACTCGCCCATGATCTCCGCGAGCTGGACCGCCTCGATCGGCGCCATGCTGATCCGCACCGTCGCCGCGCTCATGCGGGCGCCTTCCGGACCGTGGCCCAGAGCCCGAAGTCGTGCATCGCCTGCGCGTGCACCTCCATGGTCTCGCGAGGCCCGGTCGCGACGATCGCGTGCCCGTCATGGTGGACGGCGAGCATGAGCTGGGTGGCGCGGTCGAGGGAGTAGCCGAAGTACGTGCGGAAGACGCGTACGACGTAACTCATCAGGTTGACGGGGTCGTTCCAGACGACGACCTGCCAGGGCTCCAGCGGAGCCGCGGACAGATCGAGCTGCTCATCGAGCTCGGGGGAGGCGGCAGGAGCGCTCATGCCCACCCCAGCTCGTGCAGCTGCTCGTCATCGATGCCGTAGAAGTGCGCGATCTCGTGGACGAGGGTCGTGTGCACCTCGTCGCGGAGCTCATCCAGGTCGTCGCACTCGGCGAGATGCGGCTCGCGGTACACGACGATGCGATCCGGGAGCTCTCCCATGCCGTACTGGCCGCGCTCGGTGATCGCGAGTCCGTCGTACAGCCCGAGAAGGTCGAGGGTGCCGTCCTCAGGGCGGTCCTCGACGACGAACACGACGTTGTCGAGCCCGTCGACCATGTCGTCGGGCAGGCGATCGAGCTCGTCGATCACGAGCTCCTCGAAGGCGTCCGCATCCATCTCCATCCCGTCCAGCCTATTCGGCCGGAGGCGGATGTGAGTTCTCTCACGAACGGCGACCCTTTTTCGGAGCGGATGGAGAAGCGCAGGGCGGAGGCTCGGTGCATGGTCGTTCTGGAGCGCGCAGCAGATGAGGTCCCGCGGACCGGCGATGCCGTCCGCGGTCCCCGTGCGCGGTGGCGCGCGTCGCTGGCGATCGGCGTCGGCGTCACGCTCGTCACGTATCTGGGCGCCGGGGTGCCGTCCTACTGGGGAGACGAGGCCGCCAGCGTGCTGTCGGCCGAGCGCTCATGGCCGAGCCTCGTCGCCGAGCTGAGCACGGTGGATGCCGTGCACGGTCTCTACTACTCGCTTCTCCACCTGTGGATCGGCGTGTTCGGCAGCACAGAATGGTCGACGCGGGCGCTCAGCGCGCTCGGCATCGGTGTCCTCGCGGCCGGAGTCGTCGTCCTGGGCGAGCGCTGGTTCGATCGCCGTACCGGCGTGCTCGCGGGCGTCCTGATCGCGGTGATCCCCCGGGCGGGGGTTCTCGCCATCGAGACGCGAGGGTACGCGATCGCGGCGGCCGCGGCCGTGTGGGTCACGATCCTCTTCGTCCGGCTCGTGGATCGAGACGGCCGGCGGCGCGGCTGGATCCTCTACGGCGTCGCCGTCGCCGTGAGCGCCACGTTCTTCCTCTATCTGCTCCTCATGCCCCTGGTGCACCTCACCGTCCTCCTCGTCGACCGCGCGTGGACCAGCCATCCTCGGGTTCTCCGCCGCTGGCTGGTGTCGATGGTGCTCGCCGCCGTCCTCGCGCTGCCGATCATGATGAGCGCCCAGCAGCAGAAGGGCCAGGTGGAGTTCCTCGCCCGCCGTGGGTACATGACGCCGACGGGCTGGTTCGTGACGCCGTGGTTCGGCCACGTCGGAGCGGCGGCGCTGCTGATCCCCGTGCTCCTGATCGGCATCATCGCCGTCCTGCTGCGGAGGCCGCGGAGGGAGGGCGCCGCCCCGGTGATCGTCTGGCTTCTCGCCCCCGGCATCGTGCTGGTGCTCATCGACGTCCTGATCTCTCCGACCTACAACCCCCGCTATCTCTCCTTCAGCCTCGGAGCCGTCGCGATGCTGCTCGCCTCAGGGGTCTGGGCGATCCTCGATCTGGCGCGTGGGGCGGCAGGCAGACGGGGCCTCCTGGGCTCGTCCGCAGCGCTGATCATCCTCGGAGCGCTCCTGCTCGCGCCCGAGTTCGTGCACGAGCGCGGCGTGTATGCGAAGGACGGCGGCGCCGACGGCCGGGCCGCCGCCGCGCAGGTCGCGTCGATCGGGAGACCGGGCGACACGGTCCTGTTCGGCACGGGCACCAGGCCCTCGCGTGCACCGAGGCTCGTCTACCGCCTGTACCCGGAGGCGTTCCAGGGCATGAGCGATCCGCAGCTGATCACCGCCGCAGAGGACACGGACGGGCTCTGGGATCGCCTGGCCACCGTCGAGTCCGTCGCTCCTGAGCTCTCCGCCGGGACCGTGTGGCTCCTGGAGACCGGATCGACCGGGTCCGCCGACGCGGACGTCGCAGCTCTCCAGCGGGCGGGATTCACCGAGGTCTCGCGTACAGACATCAATCGCACCGTCGTCTACGAGTTCCAGAAGGGAACACCATCATGAGCGAGCGCACCGTGGTCGTCCTGCCCACGTACAACGAGATCGAATCCCTTCCCGAGGTCGTCGGGCGGCTGCGTGCGGGAGCGCCTGACGTCGACGTGCTCATCGTCGATGACGCCTCTCCCGACGGCACCGGGGAACTGGCCGACCTGCTCGCGTCGCGCATGCCGCAGGTGAGGGTGCTGCATCGAGCGGAGAAGCAGGGCCTCGGCCCGGCATACATCGCCGGTTTCGCCGAGGCGGCCGCGCTCGGGTACGAGGTGATCGTCCAGTCGGATGCCGACGGCTCCCATCGCCCGGAGGACCTCCCTGCGATGCTCTCCGCGCTGGACTCGGCGGATGTGGTCATCGGATCGCGCTGGGCCGCCGGCGGCGCGGTGGAGCGCTGGTCCGCAGGTCGGTATCTCCTCTCTCGAGCAGGGAGTCTCTACGCCGGCCTCCTCCTCCGTATTCCGAACAAGGACATCACCGGCGGCTATCGCGCATTCCGCACCGAGGCTCTCCGTCGCATCGCACCGGAACAGGTGACGAGCCGGGGCTACTGCTTCCAGATCGAGATGCTCGACCGTGCCGTGCGCACCGGATGCCGCATCGCGGAGGTTCCCATCACTTTCGACGACCGCCTGCACGGCGAGTCGAAGATGTCGGGTCGCATCGTGTTCGAAGCGCTGCGCCAGGTCACCCGCTGGGGCATCGAGAGGAGGTTCGGCAAGGGTGACCGCGTCGACATGACGCATGCGGAGGTGGCCCGTGTCTGAGGTCCGTCGGCCACGTCTCGGGGGACTGGCCGTGCAGATCGTGAAGTTCGCCGCCGTCGGCGGAGTCGGGCTGATCGTCGACGTCGCCGTGTTCAACCTGCTCCTGCTGCATCCGATGCCGGTCGCGGCCTGGCCGATGGTCGCGAAGGTCGTGTCCACGGCCCTCGCGATCGTCGTGAACTGGGTCGGCAACAGGCTCTGGACCTTCCGGGATCGCCGCAGAGCGGATGCCGCGCGCGAAGCGGTCGAGTTCCTGATCGCCAGCCTCATCGGAAGCGGGGTCTCGCTGCTGTGCCTCGGTGTGTCGCACTATCTCCTGAACCTCACGACGACCGTCGATGACAACGTGTCCGCGAACGTGATCGGCCTGCTCGCCGGCTCGGCCGTCCGCTTCGCGGCGTATCGTTGGTGGGTCTTCGCGGAGCGCGGGATTCAGACCCGGGAGGCCGTGAAGGTCACGACGACGGTCGCGCCGACGCCCTGACGATTCTCGACGCGAGCACCCCCTCCCGCCTTCTGGGCGAGTCGGGCGACGATCGCGAGGCCCAGGCCGCTTCCGGGGTAGGTCGGTGCGCTTCCGCGCACGAATCGCTCGAAGGCGCGCTGTGCGACGTCGGGGGCGAATCCTCCCGCGTCATCGCTCACGGAGAGCTCGATCGCGGAGGGGGACTGCGTAAGGGTGACGGTGACGCTCACCGGGCCGTCCGCCGCGCCGATCGAGTTGTCGACGAGGTTCTCCACGATCCTCCCGAAGTCGTCCGCAGAGATCGGGACGACAGCGGCACCCGCATCGACCACGACGTGGAAGTCGAGATCGAGCTCATGCTCAGGGCCGAGCTCCGAGGAGCGCAGACGCAGTCGGTCGATGCTGTCGGTCAGGGTCGAGGACAGCTGAGACACGGTGGCCGAACCGGTGCCGTCGACGGAGTCGATCCGTGACAGCTGCAGAAGCGCATCGGCGGTTCTCGTCAGACGAGTGAGAGTGGCGCGGGCGTCGTCGAGGACGGCGGCGTCGGCATCGGCATCGAACCCGTCCACGAGCTGGAGCTGCGCCTGCAGGACGGCGAGCGGGTTGCGGAGTTCGTGGCTCGCGTCGGATACCATCTGGCGCTCCCGGTCGCTGGCCGCACGCATGCGTTCGAGGAGGTCGTTCAGAGTGCGGGCGAGATCGGCGAGCTCGTCGCGCGATGCTCCGACGGGAAGCAGCTCGCCGCGACGCGACACGGCGAGGGACTCCGCACTGCGCCGCATCCTCTCCACCGGGCGGAGCGCGGCGCCCGTGACGAACCACGAGCCGAGAGCGAATACGAGCGCTCCGACGAGCAGGATGCCGGTCAGCAGGAGGATGACCTCGGAGAGCACGTCGTCGGCGATGTCCGCGTCCCGCGTCGCGAGCACGTACCAGGTGCCGTCTGCCGTCTCCACGGGGTCTACGTACACGTAGAAGCCCTCCTGCGGCGTGCTGACGCTGTGCAGGCGGGGGCCGTCGGCGATGAACTCGGCGACGCGGTCCGCGACGCCCTCGGGGAGCGTGTTCATCCGCTCGACGCCGTCCGGAGCGACGATCGCGACGTGCTGGTTCGCACCGGGCTTCTCGAAACGCGCATCCGGATTGTCCTGGATCACGCCGCGGTAGACCTCGGTGATCCCATGGAGGACCGCCTTCTCCTTCTGCTCGACGATGCCCGTCAACTGCGCGAACACGATGGCCGAGGCGATGGCGAGCACGAGCACCGCGGCGACGGTCGAGCCGATCGTGACCCTGGCGCGCAGGGAGAGACGGCGTCTCATCGATCGTCCTCGGCGAGCAGACGGAAACCGACTCCGCGCTCGGTCACGATCTGCGCACCGGACCCCGCGGCCTCCAGCTTCCGACGCACATAGCCCACGTACTGATCGACCACATTCGATTGGAAGTGCTCTGAGCCCCAGACCTCCGCGAGCAACTCTGATCGAGCCACCGTTGACCCGAGCCGCTGGACCAGGGTCTTCAGCAGGTCGAACTCGCGTCTGCTCAGGAGCACTTCCTCGCCACCCACGGCGACCGTCCCGCGGTCGACGGCGAGCGTGAGATCGCCGGCCGTGAGGCGGAGCCGGAGGGAGGCGTCGCGGCGGGTCAGCACGCGGAGTCTCGCGAACAGCTCGGCGAAGTCGAACGGCTTGATCAGGTAGTCGTCGGCGCCGGAATCGAGGCCGTGCACGCGGTCGTCGATCGCGTTGCGCGCCGTCAGCATGAGGACTTTGATCTGCTCGTCGTGCTGCTTCAGACGTCGGCACAGCTCGAATCCGGTCATTCCCGGCATGTTCACGTCGACGATCGCGAGATCGAAACTCCGGGTCGAGGCCGCGGAGAGGGCGGCGATGCCGTCGGCGGCCGTCTCCGTCTCGTACCCTTCACGCTGGAGATGCCGTGCCACGAGGCCGGCCAGCAGCGGTTCGTCATCGACGACGAGCACCCGGGTAGACACAGCGCGAGTCTATGTCAGCGACCTCAGTGCAACAGCACCAGAAGTGCAGCGACCGCGATGAAGAGCACGCCGAAGACGGTGTTGAGCACGCGCTGACCTCTCGCGGACCGCGTGAGCCGCCGGAACGGACGGGCCGCCGCGGCGAAGAAGCCCCACATGACGATCACGTCGACGACGATCGACGTCGTGATGATCGTCAGGTACTGGGGGAGCTGGGGCTGGTCGAGACGGACGAACTGCGGGATGAAGGCGAGGAAGAAGACGATGGCCTTCGGGTTCAGCAGATTGACCCAGAGGCCGCGACGGATCATCGACCAGCGGCCTTCGCGGGGGACCTCGGCGAGCGCGGCCTCATCCTCGGAGGCGATCGTCGGCTTCGTCAGGATGAGCCGGATGCCGAGATACACGAGGTAGGCGGCGCCCGCGTAGCGGATGACGTTGAAGAGGATCTCCGAGCGGGAGACGATGAGGCCGACGCCCGCTGCGACGATCACCACATGGATGATGAGGGCGATCTGCTGCCCGATGATGCCCCAGATCGATCGCCGCCAGCCTTGGCTGAGGGAGTTCGACATCGTGTTGATCGCGCCGGCGCCGGGGGTGAAGCTGATCACGATGCATGCGGTGAGCAGCGAGACCCAGAGCGCGACAGACACGTCGTCATTCTAGGGCTCGCCGCCCGCCGCGCTCCGCTCACCGCGACGGCTGCAGGTCTATGCGCCGGAGGAGCTGGGCGTTCAGAGCGACCACGATGGTCGAGAGCGACATCAGCACCGCGCCCACCGACATCGGCAGGACGAATCCCACCGGGGCGAGGACGCCCGCGGCCAACGGCACCGAGATCAGGTTGTATCCGGCGGCCCACCACAGGTTCTGCGTCATCTTGCGGTAGCTCGCCGCGGACAGGTCGATGACGGACTTCACGGCGCGCGGGTCGCTGCCCGCCAGGATCACGCCCGCCGAGGCGATGGCGACGTCGGTGCCTGCGCCGATGGCCAGACCGACGTCGGCCTGGGTGAGTGCGGGAGCATCGTTCACGCCGTCGCCGACCATCGCCACGCGCCGCCCTTCCTGCTGCAGTGCCCGAACGATCTTGGCCTTGTCTTCCGGACGGACGCCCGCATACACCCGATCGATGCCGAGCTCGGCCGCGACGTGGTCGGCGACCGCCTGCGCATCGCCCGTGATCATCACGACCTGCACACCGCGAGCGTGCAGGTCGCCCACGGCCTGGTGGGACTCGGGGCGGACCTCGTCGGCGAGACGCAGCGCGCCGACGATCCGGTGGTCGACGAGTACGTGGAGGATGATCGCTCCTTCCGTGCGCCAGTCGTCGGCGACCGGAAGCTCGGACAGGCCGTGCTCCTCCAGCAGGTGGGGACCGCCCACCTGGACCACGCGTCCGTCGACTCTGGCGCTCACGCCGATCGCGGGAGACGAGGAGAAGTCGGTGGATGCGGGCACACCCAGCTCACGATCCTCAGCGGCACGGACCAGGGCCTTGGCGAGGGGATGCTCCGAGTCGCGCTCAGCGGCCGCGGCGAGAGCCAGCACCTCCTCGGAGGACAGGCCGCCGGACGGCACGACTGCGGTCACGGCAGGAGTGCCCTTCGTGAGGGTTCCGGTCTTGTCGAACAGGACCGTGTCGATCGTGCGCATCGTCTCGAGTGCCAGCCGGTCCTTCACGAGGACCCCCGCCTTCGCCGCCCGCTCCGTGGCGATCGACACCACGAGGGGGATGGCGAGTCCCAGAGCGTGGGGGCAGGCGATCACGAGGACGGTGATGGTTCGCACGACGGCCTCGTCAGGCATGCCGACGGCCGTCCAGACCACCGCGGTGATCAGCGCGGCTCCGAGCGCGAACCAGAACAGCCAGGCCGCGGCGCGATCGGCGATGCGCTGCGCACGTGACGACGACGCCTGCGCATCGGCGACGAGCCTGCGGATGCCGGCGAGGGCGGTGTCATCGCCCACGGCATCGATTCGCAGCCGCAGCCCGGAGTCCGTCGCGACGGTGCCCGCCACGACACGGTCGCCCGCCTCACGGCGCACGGGCTTGGACTCTCCCGTGATCATCGACTCATCGATGCTGGCCGAACCCTGCACGATGATTCCGTCGGCCGGGAGGCGTCCGCCAGGACGGACGACCACGATGTCGTCGAGGCGCAGGTGTGCGGGGGAGACCTTCACGATGAGGTCGCCGTCGGCACGCTCCGCTTCGTCGGGGAGGAGAGCCGCGAGCGAGTCGAGCGCCGACGTCGTCTGAGCGAGAGACCGCATCTCGAGCCAGTGGCCGAGCAGCATGATGACGATAAGGAGGGCGAGCTCCCACCAGAACTCGAGTTCGTGGTGCAGGAGGCCGAGGCTCGCGCCCCAGGACGCGAGGAAGGCGACGCTGATCGCGAGCGCGATGAGCAGCATCATGCCGGGTTTCCGCGCCTTCAGCTCGGAGACTGCGCCGTTGAGGAAGGGGGCGCCGCCCCATACGAACATCACCGTGCCGAGGAGTGGGGCGATCCAGCGTGCCCAGCCGTCGATTTCGTAGCCGAGGATCATCGCGAACATGGGGGAGGTCGCGACGACCGGCGCCGCGACGACGAGCATCACCCAGAACAGGCGTCGGAAGCGCTCCGTGTGACCGGTGTGACCGGCGTGGGAGTCGTGGCCTCCGTGAGCGTGCTGGTCGCCGTGAGCGTGCGTGTCGTCGTCGGGCGTGTGGCTCTGCTCGTGGCGATGCGTGTGGGAACCGTGGTCGTCCGGGGACTGCGGAGTCGAGTGATGCGTATGTCCCTGCGCGACATGCTCGTGACTGTTCATGCTTGGTTCAACCCCTATACCCCCGGTGGGTATTCCGAAACACGCGGAATCGGTAGGCTGACCCGATGAGCGCGAACCTGGACGACGGTCCCTTCTTCCATGGCACGACCGCAGATCTGCGGGTCGGAGACCTGCTCACCGCAGGGTTCCGGTCGAACTATCGACCGGAGATCGTGATGAACCACGTCTACTTCACGGCCCTGCGCGACGGAGCGGGACTGGCCGCGGAGATCGCGGGGGAACTGGGCGACGGCAGGCCGCGGGTGTACGAGGTCGAGCCGACGGGGGAGTTCGAGAACGACCCGAACGTCACCGACAAGAAGTTCCCGGGCAACCCGACGCGCTCCTTCCGCAGCACATCTCCGTTGCGTGTCGTGCGTGAGGTGACCGAGTGGACGCGACTGACCCCGGATGCGCTGCAGATGTGGCGCGAGCGTCTGGCGGCCATCCGCGCCGACGACCAGGCCGAGATCATCAACTGAGCGTCGAACAGGGAGCGGGAATGGCGAAGGCCCCGGCTCTATGAACCGGGGCCTTCGCGCGTGGGGTGAGTAACGGGACTCGAACCCGCGACATCCGGCACCACAAGCCAGCGCTCTACCAGCTGAGCTATACCCACCATGTGCCCGCCGTAGCAGGCAACCACTCGAGTGTATTACATGTTGGGAGCGAACTTTGACACGACGTCGCTCGCGATGTCGCGAGCCTCGTCGCTGGTGGGTCCTGGTTCGTCGATGAACACCGCTTCGCGGTAGTACTGGAGCTCGCGGATCGACTCGAGGATGTCGGCCAGGGCCCGGTGCCCGCCGTCCTTGGACGGAGCGTGGAAGAACACCCGCGGGTACCAACGGCGGGAGAGCTCTTTGATGCTCGAGACGTCCACGTTGCGGTAGTGCAGCCACTGGTCGATCTGCGGCATGTACTTCGCGAGGAACATCCGGTCGGTGCCGATGGTGTTGCCGGCGAGCGGCGCCTTCCGCTCCTGCGGGACGAACCGGCGGATGTACGCGAGCGTCTGCGCCTCGGCCTCGGCGAGGGGAACGCCCAGAGGGATCTCGTCGATCAGACCAGAGGTCTCATGCATCTTCGTGACGAAATCGTTCATGTTCGCCAGTGCCGCCTCGCTCGGCCGGATCACGATCTGGAAGCCGGGGTCCACCGGCTGAAGCTCGAAATCCGTGATGACGACGGCGATCTCGACGAGTTCGTCCACCGAGAGATCGAGTCCCGTCATCTCGCAATCGATCCAGACGAGTCGGTCGTTCTCGGAAGCAGATACCATGACGTCATCCTATCGACGGCACCGACATCGCCCGTCCGGCGCGGTACGGTAGGTGCATACGCCTCCGTAGCTCAGGGGATAGAGCAGGAGCCTTCTAATCTCTTGGTCGCAGGTTCGAATCCTGCCGGGGGCGCAACGATCCTCATCCGTTCCGGAGAGCGGCGACCGCATCGTCGGCACGCCAGAAGTCGCCGACGAGTCGGAACGACCCGGTTGCGAGGTGCAGCCGCTCGGCGCGATAGCGCATACCGAGAGGGTCGGGCATGACCCTCAGGTGGCCGAGCACGCGCCCCGCGCGATCCTGCACGCGCCACAGATGCGCGGAGGCTCGCACGAGATGCTCCCTGGGGGACGCGAGTGCAGGGGTGGCGAACGGCACCTCTGGCAATGATGTGATCAGGTTGTGCGACATCGTCGGCTCCTTCCTGAATCGAACATATGACCGACCTCGGACATTCGGGCCGGCGGCACCGGTCTGCGCGGCCCGCGCACGAGCCGAGTTCTCCTGCACATGAATGTGCACTGCTCGGGTTCTCCACGGTTACTGGGTTTCCGGTGTCCGTCAGGGCGGAGGAGAGCGCACTCTGGAGCGATCCGGGCGATTCGACCCGGCGTACAGAGGAGACGACGATGACCGACACGCTGACCGTCATGGGAAAGGTCGCGACAGACCCGACTCACAGCCGGACCACGACGGGGATCCCCGTGACGAACTTCCGCCTCGCGACCACGCACAGGAGATTCGACCAGGCGACGCAGACCTGGGTGGATGCCGGTACCAACTGGTACTCCATCGCGGCGTTCCGTCAGCTGGGCGAGCACGTCAAAGCCTCGCTGAGGACCGGGGACAGCGTGATCGTGACGGGCAGGTTGAAGATCCGCGCCTGGGAGGCCAACGGCAAGCAGGGAACGAGCGTCGACATCGATGCGGAGTCGATCGGTCACGATCTGCGGTGGGGGACCAGCGCCTTCCTCTCCGCGTCACGGGCGGCCTCGGCCGAGCGCGCACGCGATCTCCCCGCCGCCGCAGCCACGCGCGGCGCGCTCGCACCGCCGACGGAGTCGATGCCGGACGGTGACTCCGTCACCGATGGCGGGGAGTGGGACGCTCAGGACGGCTCTGACACGATGACTGTCGGGGCGTCGGTGCCGTTCTGAGTGGAGCGTGACGGATCTCTCGGCGGATGCTCAAGATCGGTGGGGTCGGCCCGTAGACTCGGAGTCGTGCTACGACGACCGGCCTCATCCGTTCCGAGAGCGGCGGTCGCGGGTCTCGCCGCGGCTCTGATCCTCCTGCTCTCCGCTTGCGGCCCGACACCCTCACCGTCTCCTTCTTCCTCGGATGCCGACCCGTCGCCGACGCCGTCGGCCACTGCTGAGGGGCCGGCCTACGTGCCCGACGGCACTGCAGAGGACAACCTCCCCGTGTTCACCGCGATCACGGAGCAGATCTGGGCGACGGATCAGCGGGGTTCGGGTCGGGCGTACATCGACGCCCTGATCGCCGCCGGATTCGACCGTGCCGCGATGCAGGTGACCCAGGACCAGTCCACTGTGGGGAACGCCGCGGAGAGTCTGCAGTTCTCCGTGCGCTGGGGTGATGCCGAGTGCCTGATCGGGCAGGTCGGACCGTCTACGGGTGCACCCGTGACCGCGGTGATGCCGCAGCTCGCCGAAGGACGCTGCCTGATCGGGAACACTCGCCCGATCGATTGGTGAGGGCCCCTCGATCATCGACGGGGCACTCTGCCGGGGCCGGTAGGCTGGAGTGTCGATCTTTCGACGCCGACAGAAGGAGTCTTTTCGGTGGCTGAGTACATCTACTCGATGGTCCGTGCGCGCAAGGCGGTGGGTGAGAAGCTCATCCTCGATGACGTCACGATGGCGTTCCTCCCAGGCGCGAAGATCGGCATGGTCGGTCCCAACGGCGCCGGAAAGTCGACGATCCTCAAGATCATGGCGGGGCTCGACACTCCGTCGAACGGCGAGGCGAAGCTGTCGCCCGGCTTCTCCGTCGGCATCCTGATGCAGGAGCCGGAGCTCGACGAGTCTAAGACGGTGCTCGAGAACATCCAGGACGGAATCGCCATCAAGGCGAAGCTCGACCGCTTCAACGAGATCTCCGCGCTCATGGCGGACCCCGATGCCGACTTCGACGCGCTCCTCGCCGAGATGGGCTCGCTGCAGGAGGAGATCGACGCAGCCGACGGCTGGGACCTCGATTCCCAGCTCGACCAGGCCATGGATGCTCTGCGCACGCCGCCGGGAGACGCGGAGATCGCGCCTCTGTCCGGTGGTGAGAAGCGCCGTGTGGCGCTGGCGAAGCTCCTGCTCCAGAAGCCCGACCTCCTGCTCCTCGACGAGCCCACCAACCACCTCGACGCCGAGAGCGTGCTCTGGCTCGAGCAGCACCTGCAGGCGTACAAGGGCGCGGTGATCGCGATCACCCACGACCGGTACTTCCTCGACCACGTCGCCGAGTGGATCGCCGAGGTCGACCGCGGGCGCCTGATCGGCTACGAGGGCAACTACTCGACCTATCTGGAGAAGAAGGGCGAGCGCCTCGAGATCCAGGGCAAGAAGGACGCGAAGCTCGCCAAGCGCCTCAAGGAGGAGCTGGAGTGGGTGCGATCGAGCGCCAAGGGCCGTCAGACCAAGTCCAAGGCGCGTCTCGCCCGGTACGAGGAGATGGCGACCGAGGCCGAGCGGACGAGGAAGCTGGACTTTGAGGAGATCCAGATCCCCGCAGGTCCCCGCCTCGGCAGCATCGTGATCGACGCGAAGAAGCTCAAGAAGGGCTTCGACGGGCGCTCGCTCATCGACGGCCTCAGCTTCAGCCTTCCGCCGAACGGTATCGTCGGCGTGATCGGCCCGAACGGCGTGGGTAAGACGACGCTCTTCAAGACGATCGTCGGCCTCGAGCCCCTCGACGGCGGCGACCTGAAGATCGGCGAGACCGTCAAGATCAGCTACGTCGACCAGTCGCGCTCCAACATCGACCCGAACAAGACCCTGTGGGAGGTCGTGTCCGACGGGCTCGACTTCATCACGGTCGGCAAGACGGAGATCCCCTCCCGCGCGTACGTGTCGAAGTTCGGGTTCAAGGGACCGGACCAGCAGAAGAAGGCCGGAGTTCTCTCCGGTGGTGAGCGCAACCGACTGAACCTGGCCCTGACCCTCAAGGAGGGCGGGAACCTGCTGCTCCTCGACGAGCCGACCAACGACCTCGACGTCGAGACCCTGAGCTCGCTGGAGAACGCGCTGCTCGAGTTCCCCGGCTGCGCCGTGGTCATCACCCACGACCGGTGGTTCCTCGACCGCATCGCGACGCACATCCTCGCGTACGAGGGCACCGATGAGAACCCCGACCAGTGGTACTGGTTCGAGGGCAACTTCGATGCGTACGAGCAGAACAAGATCCAGCGTCTCGGGGCCGACGCCGCGAAGCCGCACCGTTCGACGCACCGCAAGCTCACCCGCGACTGAGAACACGATGACCGCGCCGACGCCGGGACCCCGCCTGCACATTCCGATCCAGCTCCGCTGGGGCGATCTGGATGCGTTCAACCACGTCAACAACACCTCGATGCTGAAACTGCTCGAGGAGGCGCGCGTGCGCGCGTTCTGGCGTGCGGGTCCCGGCGAACAGGCGCCGTCGACGGCCGTGCTCGACTCCGGTCTGGACGAGGGCATCCTGACCCTCATCGCCCGGCAGGAGATCGAGTACCTGGCGCCGGTCCCGTATCAGCGTCGGCCGCTCGAGGTCCAGATGTGGTTCGGGAAGCTGGGCGGTTCCAGCGTCGAGGTCTGCTACGAGGTGCACAACGACCCCACGGCCGAACCTCGGACGATCTACGCGCGTTCGACCGCCGTGATCGTACTCGTGGACGCCGCGTCCGGGCGACCGACGCGACTCACTCAGGAGATGCGCGACGCCTGGGAGCCGTACGTCGGACCGTCGATCGAGTACGCACACCGCTGATCACGTTCGTGCATCGCGGATCACGTTCGTGCATCGCGGATCACGTTCGTGGACCGCTGAGCCAGCAAACGCATCGCTGAGCGAGGATTCGCATCGCTGAGCGAGGATTCGCATCGCTGAGCGAGGATTCGCATCGCTGAGCGAGGATTCGCATCGCTGATCGAGGATTCGCACCGCTGAGCGAGCGGACGCATCACTGAGCGCGGAGCACCCGCTGGATACGATGCCCAGTCTTAACGCCGCGCCTCGATTCAACGCGGTGCGGCGCGGTGCCTCGATTCGACGTTGCTTCCCGACTCAGCGCGGCACCCGAAATCAAGGCGGTTTCACAAGTCAACGTGGCTCTTCAACTCACCGAGGCGCCTCGAGCCAGCGCGGCTTCTCGACTCAACGCGGCGCCTCGACTCACCGTGGCACCTCAAGTCAGCGCGGTACCTGGACTCAGCGCGGCTTCTCGACTCAGCGCGGCTTCTCGACTCAGCGCTGCCCCTGGACTCAGCGCTGCCCCTCGGGTACGCGGATCATGATCTCCTGCGCGACGCTCGCCACCAGGTCGCCCGCGCGGGTGTAGATGCGTCCCTGCGCGAGACCGCGACCGCCTCGCGCGTTCGGGGACTCCTGGACGTACAGCAGCCACTCGTCCACGCGCGCCGGTCGGTGCCACCACATCGCGTGATCGAGGCTCGCGACCTTGAGTCCCGGCAGGCCCCAGAACACTCCGTGGGCGCGCAGGATGGACTCCTGGATCGTCATGTCGCTGAGGTAGGCGAGAGCGGCTCGGTGCAGGCGCTGATCGTCGGGCAGCGGGGCGCGCAGCCGCATCCACACCGCTTGACGCGGACGATTCGCATCGTCGCTCGGCAGGAAGAGCGGGGACTCCACGTGACGGACGTCTGCTGCACGATCGTTCAGCATCCGAGCCGTACCCGCGGGGAGGCCGTCGACGCGCGCTTCGTCGGGGAGCAGTGACTCCGGATCGGGCACGTTCTCGGGCATCGGGACCGCGTGATCGAGCCCCGGATCCTGATCCTGGAACGACGCGATCATCGAGAAGATCGGCACGCCGTTCTGATACGCCTGCGACCGGCGGGTGGAGAAGGACCTGCCGTCATGGATGCGATCCACGGCGATCGTGATGCCCTGGCTCGCGTCGCCCGGTCGGAGGAAGTAGCCGTGCATCGAGTGCACTGCGCGGTCTTCCGGCATGGTCCGCTCTGCGGCGATCAGGCTCTGCGCGAGGACCTGACCTCCGTAGATGCGCCCGCTCGGCATCGGATGCGAGGAGCCCGTGAAGATGTCCTCCGTGGTCCGCGCCCTGGTCTCGTCCAGATCGAGAACTGCGAGAAGCTGCTCGACGGTGCGGATCGCGTGCGTGTCGACGGTCATGTGTTCCTTCCCGCGCCGGGGCGGCCGCTGGCGTTGCTAGTTTAGAGGGCGTGCCGCATCCCCTTCTCCTCGCCGATGCCGAAACGTCCAAGGACGTCCTGACCTTCGCCGGACGCTCCGCCAGGATCTCCGACGAAGGCGTTCGCCTGCAGGCGTCGAACGGGGTTCTCGCCCTCACCGCGGCGGCGCTCTCACCCCACGGGCTCTTCGATCAGACGCCCACGATCCTGGCTATGCGCATCGTGCACGCCGACCCCGAGCTCGAATGCGACATCGTCGTCGACTCGCTCACCCAGAACACGGAAGACGCGCGCGTGCTGGACCTCCCCGACACGGGACTCTCCCCGGCATGGGCGGGCATCGCTCCGCCCCGCGGCGCGTGGCAGCCGGGTGCGGAGCTGCCGGCATCGCTGATCGCTCAGCGCGCGCAGTGGGGGATCAGCGCGGTGGCGCACGGAGCGACACCGGGCGCAGGGGAGGAGGCCGTGCGCGCCCTGCGCGCCGCGATCTGGGGCGAGCCCGACGAAGACCTCGGCGGCATCCCCCGGGGAGCCGCCTTCGCCGCCGACGCCTTCGGATTCATCTCGGGCGAAGAGCAGGTCAAGGTGATGACCTCGGGCCGCTGGACGAGACTCGCGTTCCGTCGAGGTCACGTGCTGCTGAGGGGGCCGGTGGCCATGGGCCTCACCGCAGTCCGGGGCACCGGCACCGCGGACTGAGATCGCGGTGCGCCGAACAGGCCAGCGCCCTCACGTGGGCCGCTGAACGCGCAGCGTGAGGCGCGGGTAGGACGGATGCCGCGCACGGACGGCGGTTCCGTCGGCGACTCCGGACTCAACCGGCGGCCGCACGTCCCGCCTGGCGGCCCGAGAACAGGCAGCCGCCCAGGAAGGTCCCCTCGAGCGCGCGGTAGCCGTGCACGCCGCCCCCGCCGAATCCGCTCGCCTCTCCCGCGGCGAACAGACCGTCGATCGGCGAGCCGTCCTCCCGCAGCGCACGACCGTCGAGATCGGTGTTGATGCCGCCGAGGGACTTCCTCGTGAGCACGTGCAGCTTCACAGCAACCAGAGGGCCGGCCGCCGGGTCCTGCAGGCGGTGGGGAGCCGCAGTCCGGATCAGCCTGTCTCCGCGGTAGCCCCGCATGGATCGCAGCATCCCGATCTGGGAGTCCTTCGTGAACTCGTTCTCCATCTCGAGATCGCGGGCGATCACCTCTCGGCGGACCCGATCGATGTCGAGAGCCTCGCCGCCCGGATGGTTGCTCATCTGCTCGAGCAGCGACTCGAGGTCGTTCTCCACGATGAAGTCCTCGCCCTCGTCGAGGAACGCCTGCACGGGACCGGTAGGGCCCTTGGCGAGCCGCGACTTCAGCAGCAGGCCCACGTCCTTGCCCGTGAGGTCGGGGTTCTGCTCGCTCCCCGACAGGGCGAACTCCTTCTCGACGATCTGCCGCGAGGTGACGAACCAGGAGTGATCGTGTCCCGTCGTGCGCAGGTGGGCGAGCGTACCCAGGGTGTCGAAGCCGGGGAACAGCGGAACGGGGAGTCGGGCGCCGGTCGCGTCGAGCCACAGCGACGACGGACCGGGGAGGATGCGGATTCCGTGTGACGGCCAGATCGGATCCCAGTTCGTGATGCCCTCGACGTAGTGCCACATCCGGTCGCCGTTGACGAGCCGCGCCCCTGCGGCCTCTGCGACCGGGTGCATCGAGCCGTCGACGTACGCAGGAACGCCGGTGAGCATGTGCGCAGGGGGCGTGCCGAGCCGTTCGGGCCAGGCGGCGCGGACCATGTCGTGGTTTCCACCGATGCCGCCGGAGCACACGATCGTCGCCGACACGCTGATCTCGAAGTCGCCGATCTCCTCGCGAGACGAGACCTCTCCTCGCTCTGAGCCGCTGCTGACGAGTATCGCGCCACGTGCGCCGGTGACGGCGCCGTCGGTCACGACGAGATCGGTGACGCGGTGCCGGGGGAGGATCGTGATGCGACCCTCTCGCTCTCCCTGCTCCACGCGCGCGGCGAACGGAGCCACGATCCCCGGGCCGGTTCCCCACGTGATGTGGAACCTCGGCACCGAGTTACCCGGACCGAGAGCGCCGTATCCGCCGCGCTCCGCCCACCCCACCACGGGGAAGAACCCGACGCCGCGCTCTCGCAGCCAGGAGCGCTTCTCACCGGCGGCGAACTGGAGATAGGCCTCAGCCCAGCGCCGTGGCCACTCGTCCTCTGGACGGTCGAATCCCGCCGTGCCGAGCCAGTCCTGCGTGGCGAGCTCCAGCGAGTCCTTGATCCCCATCCGACGCTGTTCGGGGGAGTCGATGAAGAACAGTCCTCCGAACGACCACCAGGCCTGACCGCCCAGGTTGGTGCGAGGCTCCTGATCGATCAGGATCACCTGCTTGCCGGCATCCAGAGCCTCGGAGGCCGCGACGAGACCGGCGAGCCCCCACCCGATCACCAGGACATCTGCGGACAGGGGCGTGTTCGTCATGAGTTCTCCGTTGATTCCTGACGTGAGCTGGTCTCGAGCGTCGGCCTGCCCGAGGCGGCGGGGCCGATTCCGGACGGTTCGAACGTGTTCACCATGGCATAGGCGGCGCGTTCGAGGTAGTCCCAGAGCGTCGCTTCGTGCAGAGGCGACAACTGCGCCTCCGCGACACCGGTGCGCATGTGAGCCAGCCAACGATCGCGCGCATCGGGATCGACGTGGAAAGGCATGTGGCGCATGCGGAGTCGCGGGTGGCCGCGAGTCTCGCCGTAGGTGGCGGGGCCGCCCCAGTACTGGACGAGGAAGAGCGTGAGCCGTTCTGCGGCCGGACCGAGATCCTCCTCCGGGTACATGGGCTTGAGGACCGGATCGAGGGCGACCTCGCGGTAGAACACCCCGACGATCCTCTCGAAGGTCTCGTAGCCGCCGACCTCGTCGTAGAACGTCATCGCTGCGGGGTCCCTTCGTCGCCGGTCTTCTTGTCGTCGTCGGCCTTCTTGCGCCGCCAGATCCCGCGCTCGGGAACAGCGGGGACGCCGGTGACGGCGTTCGGTCGGGTCTTCGGCGGGTTCGCACCGCGCACGCGCTGCGCGCCCTCCAGCCCCGTCGGGATCACGCCGACCAGGCTGGGGATCGTGACGTCCTTCTCGAGGAGCGCCGCGCGCAGGCGCTTGCGCAGCTCCTGGGAGACGTCGTCCTTCGCGTTGGCGCGCGCCTTGATGACGATGCGGACGACGAGAGCGTCGCCCCCGATGGACTCCAGTCCCCAGAGCTCCGGCTTCTCGACGATGCGGGTGCGCCACTTCGGATCCTTCGCGAGACCCTGAGCCGTCTCCAGCATGGTGTGCTCGACGGCCTCCAGATCAGAGTCGGCCGCGACGCCGAGATCGATGATGACGCGGGCCCACCCCTGGGACATGTTTCCGATGCGGGTGACCTCGCCGTTGCGGACATACCAGAGCGTGCCGTTGACATCGCGAACCTGGGTGATGCGCACGCTGACGTACTCGACCACGCCGCTGGCGAGGCCGAGGTCGACGACGTCGCCGATGCCGATCTGATCCTCGGCGACGATGAACATGCCGTTCAGGACGTCCTTGACGATGTTCTGAGCGCCGAAGCCGAGACCGGCGCCCACCGCAGCCGTGAGGAGCGTCAGTGAGCCCAGGAGGCTGCTGTCGATCGCATTGACGATCAGCACGATCGCGATGATGACGAGCATCACGTTCACGATGTTCTGCAGGATGCTGCCGAGAGTCCGCGTCCGCTGCACGAGACGCATGTCGGCCAGCGGAGAGCGTTCGAGGGCCTGCGTGTCGTCGACCGCGGCCTTGCTCTTCGCGCTGTCGACGATGCGGTGCACCACGCGGCGGATGAGGACGCGCAGCACGAGGGCGATGAGCACGCAGCTCACGATGATGATGGCGATCGACAGGACGACCCCGCCGACGGGGAGCAGGACCGTCAGGACGGTCCGCAGCCACTCGGGCAGCGTCTGCACCCACTCGGGAAGCGGTGACTCGGCGGGGGGAGGGGTGACTTGGAAGGGGATCATCATCACTTCCAGATCCTAGCGATCAGGCCTCCGCGCGGGCTGGATGCACCGCGCAGAGGCCTGATCGAGAAGGGGAACAGCTCGGATTCAGTCGTCGGCGTCGCGCGCCTGCGCCGCGAGGGCGCGCTCGACGTCGGCGAGGTTCTCCAGCACCAGGCGGCGCAGGGCAGGGGCGGCGTCCTGGTGTGCCGACAGCCAGGCGCGCGTCGCGTCCCGCAGCTCGGTGTTCGCCAGTGCGGTCGGGAACAGTCCGACGACGAGGTACTGGGCGATCTGGTAGCTGCGAGACTCCCAGATCGGCAGCAGCATGTCGAAGTACGCCGGGACGAACTCGGTGAGGACCTCGACGCCCGCCGGGTGCACGAAGCCCAGAGCAGCAGAGCGCACGATCGTGTTCGGTGCGTCGTCGCGCTCGATGAGGGAGGCCCATGCGGCCTTCTTGGAGGCGAGGTCGGGAAGCGCGGCACGCGCCTGAGCCGCGAACTCGCCGCCCTTGGCGGTGTTGTCCGCTGCGAGGGCGGCGTCGATCGTCGCGGCGTCGGTCGCGCCGATCGTCGCCAGTCCGACCAGCAGCTGCCAGTTCAGGTCGGCGTCGATCTCCAGCCCCGGCAGCGTCTCCTCGCCCGCGCGGAGGCGGCCGATGACGCCGGCGTGCTCGGGAGTGACGAGGGCGCCGGCGAAGGCAGTGACGAACTGGAGCTGGCTGTCGCTGCCGGCCTCCGCGCCCTCAGCGAGAGCCCACAGGCCGTCGGCGATCTTCTGACGGGCGGCCAGGCGCTCGGCCGGCGTTACGTAGAGCGTCGCTGCCGTGCGCAGCTGCGCCAGAGTGGTGCGGACGGTCGTCGACTCGGTCTCGCGACCGATGTTGCCCAGCACGAGATCGATGTAGTCGGATGCCGCGCTCTCCGCGTCGCGCGTCTGATCCCAGGCCGCGCCCCAGACGAGCGAGCGCGCCAGCGGATCGCTGATGTCGGCGAGGTGCGCGATCGCGGTGGCGAGCGAACGGTCGTCGAGACGGATCTTCGCGTAGGCCAGGTCCTCGTCATTCAGCAGGACGAGGTCGGGACGGGCGATGCCCTTGAGCTCGGGGACCTCGGTGCGGTCGCCGTCGATGTCGACCTCGGCGTAGTGGGTGCGCACGAGCGCCCCGTCGCGCAGTGTGTAGAAGCCGATGCCGAGACGGTGCGGACGGATGGTCGGGTAGTCGGCCGGCGCGGTCTGCGTCACCGCGAAGCGGGAGATGGTGCCATCCGAGTCCTCGGCGATGACCGGCTCGAGCGTGTTGACGCCGGCGGTCTCCAGCCACTTCTTCGACCAGGTGCTGAGGTCGCGGCCGCTCGTCGCCTCGAGCTCGGTGAGCAGGTCGCTGAGCTCGGTGTTGCCCCAGGAGTGCTTCTGGAAGTACTGCGAGACGCCGGCGAAGAACGCCTCGATCCCGACCCATGCGGCGAGCTGCTTGAGGACGGACCCGCCCTTGGCGTAGGTGATGCCGTCGAAGTTGACCTGGACGTCTTCGAGGTCGTTGATCTCGGCGACGATCGGGTGCGTCGACGGGAGCTGGTCCTGACGGTACGCCCAGGTCTTCTCCATCGCGTTGAACGTCGTCCACGCCTCGGTCCACTCGGTGGCCTCGGCCGTGGCGATCGTCGACGCCCACTCGGCGAACGACTCGTTCAGCCACAGGTCGTTCCACCACTTCATGGTCACGAGGTCGCCGAACCACATGTGCGCCAGCTCGTGCAGGATCGTGACGACGCGGCGCTCCTTGACGGCATCCGTCACCTTGCTGCGGAAGACGTACGTCTCGGTGAACGTCACGGCGCCCGCGTTCTCCATCGCACCGGCGTTGAACTCCGGGACGAAGAGCTGGTCGTACTTGGCGAACGGGTAGGGGACGCCGAACTTCGACTCGAAGTACGCGAAGCCCTCGCGGGTCTTGTCGAAGATGTAGTCGGCGTCGAGGTGCTGCCAGAGGCTCTTGCGGCCGTAGACGCCCAGCGGGATGACATCGCCGGAGGAGCTGGTGAGCTCGGAGAAGGTCGACTCGTAGGGGCCGGCGACGAGCGCCGTGATGTACGAGGAGATGCGCGGGGTCGGCTCGAAGCCCCAGGTGGACACGGCGCTGTCGTCGTGCACGATGGGCTCGGGCGTGGGGGAGTTGGAGACGACCTTCCACGCGGAGGGCGCGGTGACCGTGAACTGGAAGGTCGCCTTGAGGTCGGGCTGCTCGAAGACCGCGAACACGCGGCGCGAGTCGGGGACCTCGAACTGCGAGTAGAGGTAGACCTCGCCGTCCACGGGGTCGACGAAGCGGTGCAGTCCCTCGCCGGTGTTGGTGTACAGGCAGTCGGCGTCGACGACGAGGACGTTCTCGGCCTGCAGGCCGGTCAGCGCGATGCGCGAGTCGGCGAAGACCTCGCTGGGGTCGAGCTGCTCTCCGTTGAGCGAGATCTCGCGCACTTCGCGGGCGATGAGGTCGATGAAGGTGAAGCTCTCGGGGGTCGCGGTGAAGCGCACGACGCTGCGAGAGCCGAAGACCTCGGCGCCCTTCGTCAGATCGAGGGCGACCTCATACGACTGCGTGTCGATGACGTCGCGGCGCTCCTGCGCTTCGATGCGGGTGAGGTTCTCTCCAGGCACAGCTGTACTCCCAGGGGTGAGGGGATGCTGCCGCGGTCCAGGCGCAGTTGGCGCCCACGGCAACCATGACAGCCTACGCCAGTCGTCGAGGGATGCCGCCAGGGCGACGCACCCGCGAGGAGATGGAAGGATGGAGGGGTGACTGCGACCGAGCCCACCATCGTTCCCTTTGCCTCCCCGGCCGCTGCAGGCGGCGCCCCCTACGTGACGACGCCGGTCGCCTACGACGGGATCCTGCTCGCGGGATTCGGCGGACCCGAGGGGCAGGACGACGTGATCCCGTTCCTCCGCAACGTCACCAGAGGGCGCGGCATCCCCGACGAGCGTCTGGAGGAGGTCGCGCATCACTATCGCCACTTCGGCGGAGTGAGCCCGATCAACGGGCAGAACCGCGTGCTCAAGGAGGCGCTCGAAGCCGAGCTGCAGAGACGCGGCATCGACCTCCCCGTCTACTGGGGCAACCGAAACTGGAGCCCCTATCTCGAGGAGGTCGTGACCGAGGCCTCCGCGAAGGGGCACAACACGCTTCTCGCCTTCGCCACCAGTGCGTACAGCTCGTTCTCCAGCTGCCGTCAGTATCGCGAGGACTTCGCGAGGATCCTCGAGGACACCGGACTCGGCGAGACCGTGACGATCGACAAGATCCGTCCGTTCTACGACCACCCCGGCTTCGTCGAGGCGTTCGAGACCGGCGTCCGTGACGCGGTCGAGGCCTTCCTCGCCGACGGCATCGCCGCCGCCGACATCCAGATCCTCTTCTCGACGCACAGCATCCCCACCGCAGACGCGGAGCGCTCGGGTGCGCGCGACATCGAGTGGGGCGAGGGCGGAGCGTACGCGGCGCAGCACCTCGCGGTCGCGGCCTGGGTCATGGACCGGGTGCGGGAGAGCATCCCTGCGGCCGCCGACGTCTCCTGGGAACTGGTGTACCAGTCGCGTTCCGGACCTGCGTCGCAGCCGTGGCTCGAGCCCGACGTGTGCGACGTGATCGGAGAGCTGCCGGCACGGGGGCGCAAGGCGGTCGCCGTCGTGCCCGTCGGATTCATGAGCGACCACATGGAGGTCCTGTGGGATCTCGACACGGAGGCCGCGGAGGCCGCGGAGGAGGCGGGGCTCGCCTTCACCAGGACGCCGACGCCCGGTGTGTCTCCGACGTTCGTCGCCGGCATCGTCGATCTGATCGAGGAGCGTCTCGTGGGACGTCCCAACGAGGAGCGCCCGCACGTCACGTCGCTTCCCGGCGGGTTCGACGTCTGCCGCCCCGGCTGCTGCGAGAACATCCGCGCCGGCTTCAAGCCCGCCGCCGCCGGCATCGCGCCGTGAGACGGATTCGACGTCCGCTGCCCTGAATAGGATGGGAGCCATGCGCATCCACATCGCCACCGATCACGCCGGCCTCGACTTCTCCACGCAGCTGCAGGAGCATCTGCGCGCCGCGGGTCACGAGGTGGTCGATCACGGGCCGATCGAATACGACGCGGTGGACGACTACCCCGCGTTCTGCATCAGGGCCGCGCAGGCTGTCGTCGCCGATCAGGCGGCCGGTGTCGAGGCTCTCGGCGTCGTCTTCGGCGGATCGGGCAACGGCGAGCAGATCGCGGCGAACAAGGTGCAGGGCATCCGCGCCGCGCTGGTGTGGAACGTCTCGACGGCCGAGCTGGCCCGCGAGCACAACGACGCGAACGTGATCTCCATCGGCGCTCGTCAGCACACGTTCGACGAGGTGACCACCTTCATCGACACGTTCATCTCCACGCCCTTCTCGAACGAGGAGCGGCACGTGCGCCGCATCGGCCAGATCGCCGACTTCGAGCGCGACGGCTCGCTGCTGCCGGACCCTCGGGCCTGACATGCCCGAGGGGCATTCCGTCCATCGCATCGCGCGGCAGTTCGATCGCAACTTCGTCGGCAAGTCGATGCAGGCGTCGAGTCCGCAGGGGCGATTCGCAGAGGGCGCTGCGGTGCTCGACGGTCGCGAGGCCGTCAGCGTGCAGGCCGTGGGCAAGCAGATGTTCCTCGAGGTGGAGGGCGACCTCTGGCTGAGGGTGCATCTCGGGCTCTACGGCGCCTGGGACTTCGCGGGGGAGATCCTCATCGATCCGACGATCGCCTCGGCGAACGGGCGCATGGGGCAGACCAACCAGCGCGGCACCGATCTGGGCGAGGCCATCCTCGACGATGCGGGAGAGAACTCGCTCGCATCGATCGGCGCGCCGAGGCGCACGCGAGTGCACGTCCGGATGTCGGAGCAGACCAAGGGCCTCGCCGACGAGGACGGGGAGTGGCCGCCGCCGATCGTCGGGCAGGTTCGTCTGCGATTGATGACGGACATCACCGCTGCTGATCTCCGGGGACCGACCGCCTGCGTGATCCAGACGCCGGAGGAGATGCTCGCCACTGTTGCGAAGCTCGGTCCGGATCCCCTCGTCGGCGACCCCGCGGAGAACGAGGAGCGCTTCGTCCGTGCGGTGCGCAAGAAGCAGACCGTCATCGCGCTGCTCCTGATGGACCAGGCCGTGGTCAGCGGAATCGGCAACGTCTATCGCGCCGAGATGCTCTTCCGACACCGGTTGAATCCGCACACGCCCGGACGCGACGTCCCCGAGGAGATCGTGCGCGAACTGTGGCGCGACTGGGTTCGGCTGCTCGCGGTCGGCGTCGAGACCGGGCAGATGATGACGATGGACGACCTGTCTCCCGAGCAGTATCGTGCCGCGATGGCGAGTCGCGACGATCGCCACTGGGTGTACCACCGCGCCGGGCTTCCATGCCGGATCTGCGGCACCGAGATCGCCCTGGAGGAGATCGGCGCGCGCAAGCTCTACTGGTGCCCGCGGTGCCAAGCCTGACCCGCTCCTCTCGCCGCCGTCGCCCGGACCTCCCGGTCTAGGCTCGAACCATGCGTCAGAACCCGAGCTTCACCCTTGCGGATGTGACCGAGATGCGTCGGGTGATCGACGCCAGCCCGTGGGCGACGATCATGAGCGCCGGCCCTGAAGGTCTGGTCGCGTCGCACTACGCCGTGCTCCTCGATGAGTCGCGCGACGACCTCACGATCGTCGCGCATGTGGGGCGCCCGGACGATCTGATCCACGGTCTCGGCGATCGCGAGCTCCTCGTCGTCTTCCAAGGGCCGCACGGCTACATCTCCCCGGGCTGGTACGGAGACGTGCAGGCTGTGCCGACATGGAACTACGTCGCCGTGCACCTCTCGGGGATCCCCGAGATCCTGAGCCCGGAGGAGAACCTCGAGGTACTCGACCGTCTCGTCGACCGGTTCGAGGGGCGGATGCCGGAGCCGCGGCGCATGTGGGAGCGTCCCAACGATGAGAGCTTCGTGCAGCGTCTCGCCGCGGGGACGGTCGGGTTCCGACTCACCCCCACGCGCGTGGTCGCGAAGCGCAAGCTCAGCCAGAACAAGCCCGCGGACACCGTGGAGGCCGTGATCGCGGAACTGGAGGGCTCGGGCCCGTATGCGCAGCCCGACCTCGCCCGCGAGATGAGGAGAGCCCATGAGGCTCTCGCGGAAGGACGGCGATGATCGGCACCGATGTCAGCATGGTGAAGGGGGTTCGCATCGCCGGTCCCGGTCGCGAGTTCCTCATCGACGACGAGCCCGTCGACATCGTGATCGACGGCGGAGCGATCGCCGACATCGCCCCCACCGGTGCCCTGCGGCCCACAGGGGAGGTCCTGGATGCCGGTGGCGCGTGGGTCGTCCCTGGGCTCTGGGACAACCATGTCCACACGGTGCAGTGGGCGCTGGCTGCGGAACGCGTGCCACTGCTCGCGGCGGGATCGGCCGCTGAGGCCGCGCGGCTCATGACCGACGCGGAGCCGCTCCCCGACGGGCGGCGGGTCGGGGCGGGCTTCCGCGACGCGCTGTGGTCGGATCAGCCGTCGCTCGCGCTGCTCGATGACGCGACGGGGGAGGTGCCGACCTATCTCATCAACGCCGACGTGCACAGCACGTGGCTCAACTCGGCGGCCCTGCGTCGCGAAGGGTTCAGCGCGCCGGACGGAGTCCTCCGCGAAGAGGACGCCTTCGAGATCTCGCGACGTCTGAATGCGGTCGACCCCGCCAGGGCTGATGACGCCGTGCTGCGGGCGGGGGAGCGTGCGGCGTCGAGGGGCGTCACCGGCCTCGTGGACTTCGACATGGCCTGGAACGCCGATGCCTGGCCTCGGCGCGTGGCCGCCGGATTCGCCGCGCATCGGGTGGAGTTCTCGGTGTACCCCTTCGACTTCGAACGCGCGGTGGAGAGCGGGCTGCGCACGGGCGAGAGCCACGGGAGCCCGCTGATCAGGGTCGGCGCGCTCAAGATCATCACCGACGGCTCCCTCGGCACGAGGACCGCCGCCTGCTCCCATCACTACCCGGGTGACCCCGCGAACTTCGGCGTGCTCACGGTGCCGCCGGAGGAGCTGACGGATCTGCTCGTCGCCGCGACGGGGGCGGGCCTCGCCGTCGCCGTCCACGCCATCGGCGACCGCGCGGTCACCGCAGCGCTCGACGCGTTCACCGTGTCCGGCGCCGTGGGCACGATCGAGCATGCGCAGCTCGTCCGGCACGCCGATCTCTCACGCTTCGCTCGCCTGGGCGTCGTGGCGAGCGTGCAGCCGCAGCATGCCCTCGATGATCGCGACCTGGTCGAGACGCACTGGGCGGGGCAGACATCCATCGGCTATCCGCTCGCCGCACTGCGCCGAGCGGGGGTGCAGCTCCG
The DNA here is from genome assembly GCF_042887445.1 of Microbacterium sp. NPDC057944. Classification (NCBI taxonomy): domain Bacteria; kingdom Bacillati; phylum Actinomycetota; class Actinomycetes; order Micrococcales; family Microbacteriaceae; genus Microbacterium; species Microbacterium sp. NPDC057944. The sequence continues at coordinate 546,626 of NZ_JBHVPJ010000002.1, read as the reverse complement.
CTTCGGATCGGACGCGCCCGTCGCCGAGCTGGACCCGTGGCAGGGGATCGGCGCAGCCGTGGATCGCACCGACGATGCGCGGGAGCCGTGGCATCCCGAGGAGCGGCTCACGATCGACGAGGCGCTCGAGGCGAGCGTGCGGTCCTCAGTGCGACCAGGAGAGCCGGCCGATCTCGTTCTGTGCGGCGAGGATCCGCGAGCCGCGCACGGCGATGGACTGAGACGGATGCCGGTAGAGGCGACGTTGCTCGCCGGACGCGTCACCCACCGCTCCTGAACACGACGAAGGGCACCGGAACGGATTCCGGTGCCCTTCGTCGTGTGGTGTGAGTCGTCAGGCCGCGATGTGCGAGACGAGGAACCAGCGGTCCTTGTCGAGTCCGCGCTTGATCTCGATCGCGACGTCCTGGCTGGTCAGGTCGACCTCGTCGAGGCCGTCGATCGCCGCCTGGACGTCGACGAGGATCGCGTCGATGTCGGCCACGACCGCGCGGATGAGGTCATCCGACTGCGTGAAGCCGGCGGGAACCGAGGTGGCGCCCGCCTTCTCTGCGACGGTGGAGATGCGGGCGTCGATCGGAAGGCCGAGGGCGACGATGCGCTCTGCGGCAGTGTCGGCGAAGTCGCCGGCGTGGGCGACGATCGTGTCGAGCAGCTCGTGGACGCCGACGAAGTTCGCTCCGCGGACGTGCCAGTGGGCCTGCTTGCCGTTGACCGTCAGGGCTTCGAGGCCGAGGACGAGCGGGGAGAGGAACTGTGCGGCCGCAGCGGCGACCGTCGGGTCGCTGGCGGTGGTGGAAACGGTCTGTGCCTTGCTCATCTTGTGCTCCTCCGAGATCATCTGTTTCTGTCGTGCTGGAGTCAACGCTACTCATCCTGAAACATTCCGCAAGCAAGCGAAGGCTGGGCTTAGTGGGGCAGAAATCCGCGGAAACACGCGGTAATGAGGGTAGTCTCGCCTTATGAGCATCGCGCAGGGAGCATCCGTCCTCGCCCTCCAGGATCGCGTGCCGTCGATCGCCGACGGCGCCTTCGTGGCGGAGGGCGCGCGCATCGTCGGTGCGGTCTCTCTGGCGGCCGGATCGAGCGTCTGGTACAACGCGGTGCTACGAGGCGATTCGGCGCCGATCGTGATCGGCCCCGGCAGCAACGTGCAGGACAACGTCTCGGTGCACGTGGATGCCGGGCACCCCGTCGTCATCGGATCGAAGGTGTCGATCGGCCACAACGCGGTCGTGCACGGCTGCATGATCGGCGACGGTTCGCTCATCGGGATGGGTGCGGTGATCCTCAGCGGCGCGGTGATCGGCGCGGGCTGCCTGATCGCCGGGGGAGCCGTGGTGCTGGGCGGCACGGAGGTCCCCGAGGGATCGCTCGTCGCCGGTGTCCCTGCGAAGGTCCGCCGAGCGCTGAGCGATGACGAGCGCGCTGGCCTGATCGCGAACGCCGACGTCTACCTCGGCCACCTTCTGACGCACTCGTCCGCGACCCCCGTCTGAATCTGCGCGCCCGCTAGGCTGGGTGTGTACGGGGCGGTGGCCAAGCTGGTTAAGGCAGTGGGCTCATAACCCAACGATTCGCGGGTTCAAGTCCCGCCCGCCCTACTCCTGTCAGGCACGCTCCCGGTGCGCGCTGTTCGGCCGTACCCAGAGGTGCTGGTATGCGCTGAGAGCACAGCCTCGTGCGTCTCGATCCTGGACTGACCCCGTTCGGGGTCAAGGTCTGGTGGAGTCGAAGGTCTGGTGCCACGATGACCTCGCGGTGATCGCGAAGCAGCGAATCTCCACCGCAGATGCTCCCTCTCCTCCCCGAGCATCGATGGGGTCGAGCCCCCTGCGCCATCTCCCCAGTCCGCAGGGGGCTCGCTCGAATCCGACGATGTGCTCGTGAGACGCGATCGCGGTCCGAGAGGCCGCTCGCGGGTGATGACAGCCTCTCCGGCCGCGGCACGAGTGTCGAGAAGAGCCGGATTCTGACGTTTGGTCGCGCACGTGACCCCCGCCAGGGGTCATCGATACACCAATATGTCGCGATCTCACATCTGACGCGAGGAGTTCCCTAACGTGGCGACCGGTCGTTGTCCGTCAACCCCAGATACGAAGGAGACTGCGAACCGTGATCCCCAAGAAAGCCATGCGAACGTCTGCAGCAGCAGCCGTCGCCTTCCTCGCCCTCGCGGGTGCGGCACTCGTGCCGACAGCCGCCCAAGCCGCACCACCCACGCCGGCCGCCCCCGCCGACCCCTCGCTCGTGTTCGAGGAGACCTTCGAGAACGTCACCGGCGCGAACGTCGTCGGACTCGCCAACTACACCGGCGTGGACGGAGCCACGTACACCGCCTCGCCGTTCTGGCTGAGCGCCGCAGCGTGCAACGGCTTCGTCCTGCAGGGGAACACCCCCATCCCGTTCTCCGGCGATGGCGCGGCCTGCAACGTCAACGCCTCCAATCGACTCGTCGATCTCGCCACGGTCCTCGGTGGTGGGAACGCGGACAACCGCGCCGTCGCTGCGTACACCGAAGCCAACGGCAGTGCCGCAGATACGCTGCTCGCGCAGTCGATCGACAGCGGCATCGAACTGACCGAAGGTCGCTTCTACGTCGCGAGCATCGACACGGCCGAGGTCAACTGCGGCATCGGCGCTGTACAGTCGACCCTCGACTTCGGTCTCTCGCTGCCCAACGGCGAGATCATGATCGCCGGCAACCCCGCCAGGGCGTGTTCTTCGCCGACCGTGCAGACGATCAACGGGTTCGCCATCCGCAGCGGGCAGTTCTACAGCGGCGGCTTCCGCGCCGAGGAGTCGAGCTCGGCGGAGCTTCTCGTCCGCAACCGCGCGACGAGCGGTGGCGGCAACGACTTCGCGTACGACAACCTGCGCCTGTTCGACGCGACGCCGAGCATCTACAAGGCGTTCGATCAGGAGACCGTCGAGGTGGGGCAGCCCGTCACGATGTACCTCACGATCGTGAACACCAGCGAGCTGTCGGAGAAGAGCGGCTGGTCCTTCACCGACGTGCTCCCCGAGGGCATGACGATCGCCGACGAGCCCAACGTGGACTCCAGCTGCTCCGCGGAGATCGACGCTCCCGCCGCCGGCTCCGAGGTCGTCGTGGACGCCGGATCGCTCGCGACCGGTGAGACCAGCTGCCAGATCGCCGTGGACGTCGTCCTCGGCGCGGGTGGCGACTACACCAACGTCATCGAGGGCGCCTCGGGCCTGAACGGGGAGCCGTCGGCGTCCATCCGCGCTCTTGTCCCTTCGCTGTCGCTCACGAAGTCCGTGAACCCGGCACAGGTCACCAAGGCCGGCCAGGAGGTCGTGTACACCTTCGTCGTCCTCAACGACGGTGAGCTGCCTCTGCACGACGTCGAGGTGTCCGACCCGGGTCCCGTCGGCGGCACCGGGACCTTCGGCGACATCGACTGCGGTGAGGTCACCGAGCTCGCCGTCGACGAGAGCCTCACCTGTACCGCGACCTACGTCGCCGGCGCCGGCGACCTCACCGGGAAGCCCCTCACGAACATCGCCTCAGCCACGGGCGTATCGCCTGGAGGCGTCACGGTCGATGCCGGCGCCACCGCCGACCTGACGACCGTCGTTCCTCAGCCGGCGACCACGCCGCCTCCCGCCCCGGTCGCCGGGAAGCTCGCAGCCACGGGTGGTGACATTCCGTGGGGTTACGGTGTCACCGCAGGAGTACTCCTGCTCGTCGGTGCGGGAGTCCTGCTCGTGAGCCGGAAGCGCACCGCCTGAACCTAGTCGGCGCGTGAAGGGAAGGGCCCGTGGAAAGTGCATCTGCACTCTCCACGGGCCCTTTTCCTGTCCAGGGTGATGCCTGCTCCGTCGATGCGCTGACGCGCGAAGACGAGTCGCGCCGAAGAGAGTGGTGTGCGCCCTCTCGAGGGGAGGGAAGGTGCTGGGCGCGAGGAAAGCGCGGGCGCCGTCAGCTGCTGCGTACCGGCCAGGTGCCGTCGAGCGCATCCTCGGGGTCGAGCCGTCCGACGCTGATGAAGTACTCCGTCAGGCTCTCGGCCTGAGAGCGCGCCCACCCGATCTGTCGGGTGTGCAGCTCGCTCAGGGTCTCTGGAAGGCGGAACTGCCGTGCAAGCGCCTGCGCGACGCGGCCTGCGGCCACCGCGTCCGCAGAGGCGTCGTGCGCGCCCTCCAGGGGCACCGCATAGTGCGCGGCGACGACCTCCAGTGTGCGCTTGCCGCGGCGGTACCTGTCGTACGCCTTGTCGATGACGAGCGGGTCGATGATCGGCGACGGCGAGACGAGCGGAGGGATGCCGTGGCGCACGCACTCGTGGGCGAGCAGCGAGAAGTCGTAGGAGGCGTTGTAGGCGACGATCGGAACGCCCTGGTCGAGCAGCGAGCGCAGCGACGCGGTGACCTCGGCGACCACCTCGCGCACCGGTCTGCCGGCGCGACGGGCCTGCTCCGTGGTGATCCCGTGCACGGCGGTGGCTCCGTCGGGGATGGGGATGCCGGGGTCGGCGAGCCAGTCCCGTGCGGCGATCTCGCGCCCGTTCGCATCGAGGACGCCAACGTGCGCAGTCACGACGCGGTCGCTCTCCACGTCGACGCCCGTGGTCTCGAGATCGAACACTCCGACGCGGGTGAGCCACGTCGGGAGTGCAGGATCTGAGGGCATGCCCTCACGGTAGGCGCGGCCTCGGACATTGCCAGGAAGGCGCACGGCGACTCCGTAGACTCGGATCATGACCGCATCCTCGCCCTACGCCGAACGACTCCGCCGCCTTCCGGTGGAGCGTCACGAGGTCGAGGTCCGCGAGGGCGTCACCGCGTACTGGGAGTACGGAGCGGCCGACGCCGAGACGACCGTCATCGCCGTGCACGGCTTCCGCGGAGATCACCACGGCCTGGAGCCGGTGCTCGCCTTCCTCCCGGAGGCGCGGATCATCGCCCCCGACCTCCCCGGCTTCGGCGAGAGCGCACCGGCGCCCGGGCGCACGTACGACCTCGACGAGTACGCGTCCTGGCTCGTCGAGTTCGCCGCCGCGGTCGCGCCGGGTGCCGTCATCCTCGGGCACTCGTTCGGATCGATCGTCGTGTCGGCCGCGATCGCGTCCGGCCTCGAGACCCCCCGGCTGATCCTGATCAATCCGATCGGCGCTCCCGCCCTCGAGGGGCCCAAGGGCCTGATGACCCGGCTCGCCGTCTTCTACTACGCGATGGGGGCGCGCCTGCCGGAGACGCTGGGCACGGCTCTGCTGCGGAACCGGGCGATCGTCCGCATCATGAGCATCACGATGGCGAAGACGAAGGATCCCGAGCTCCGCAGGTTCATCCACGACCAGCACGACACGTACTTCTCACGGTTCGCGGATCGCGACGTGCTGCGCGACGCGTTCGTCGCGAGCGTCTCCCATGACGTGCGGGAGTTCGCCTCGAAGATCCATGTGCCGACGCTGCTGATCGCGGCCGACCGCGACGACATCACGCCGATCGAGGCGGAGCGGGTGCTCGCGACGCTGTTCGACGATGCGGAACTGGTCGAGATCGCCCATGTCGGGCATCTCATCCACTACGAGACGCCGGCCGAGGCCGCCGGCGCGATCCGTCGCTTCCTCAGGATTCCCGTCGCGCGAGGCCGATGAGCCCTGCCACCCGGAAGGGGATGACCTCGCCCATGGCGAGAGACGTCTCCGTCCGCTCGACGCCGTCGATCGAGAGGATGCGCGCGTCCGTGTCGAACAGGTGACGCGCGTCGCGGCAGGCCACCCTGGCCAGCAGATCGATGGAGCCGCTGAGCCCGTGGGCCTGCACGACCTCGGGGATGCGCGCGAGCTCGTTGATGATGCGCGGCAGCTCGGTCTGTCTGACGCCGATGCTCACGAACGCCTGCAGGGGGAAACCGAGGACGTCGGGGGAGAAGGACCGCTCGTACGAGAGGAACACCCCGGTCTGCTCCAGCCGCGCCATGCGCGCCTGGATGGTGTTGCGCGAAAGGCCGAGATTCTCGGCGAGCGCGACGATCGTGATGCGCGGGTCGTCGGCGAGGGCGGCGAGGAGTTCCAGATCGATGCGGTCAAGTCCAGGCATAGTGCCAAAGAGTAGCAGTCTCATATCGACCCGGATTTAGCAACATGCTCAACAGCCTTGCAATTGCTTGAGCGTCGTGTTGAACAGACGTACGCTCAGGTCATCGGCGGAGCTGCCGATGACCGACGTGCAGAGCCCCACGAGGGCAGCCACGACAGAGGAGGACGATGATGTCACCGCAACTCACGCCCATCGCGGACGCAGCGCAGGATCTCGAGCTCTCCGAGCGCATCCTCGGCCCCGACGGAACGCGCATCGCGAACGCCCAGCTCGACCCCTATGTGGCCGATGTGGATGCCGAGCAGCTGCGCGCCCTGCACCGCGACATGGTCGTCCTCCGTCGCATCGACGCCGAGGGCGTCGCGCTCCAGCGCCAGGGCCAGCTCGGTCTCTGGGCGCCCTGCAACGGGCAGGAGGCGACGCAGATCGGCACGGCTCGTGCGCTCGCGCCGCAGGATTACGTGTTCCCGAGCTACCGCGAGACCGGCGTGATCTACGCGCGAGGAGCCCGGCCGGGAGACTACGTCCGCATGTGGCGCGGCGAAGAGGGAGCCGGTCACGACCCGGCGGCGCTGCGGGTGGCGCCGCTGCAGATCATCATCGGCGCGCAGACCCTGCACGCCGTCGGCTATGCGCTCGGGATCCAGCACGACGAGGCGGACGAGGTCGCCGTGACCTACTTCGGCGACGGTGCGACCAGCCAGGGCGATGTGAACGAGGCGATGATCTTCGCCGCCTCGTACGGCGCTCCCGTGGTCTTCGTCTGCCAGAACAACCACTGGGCCATCTCGGAGCCCGTCGCCGTGCAGTCGCAGTTCCCGATCGCCGGTCGCGCACCGGGCTTCGGCATCCCGAGCCTCCGCGTCGACGGCAACGACGTCCTCGCCTGCATGGCCGCCATGCGCTGGGCGCTGGAGCACGCGCGCTCGGGCAAGGGGCCGGCCTACATCGAGGCGGTCACGTATCGGATGGGCCCGCACACCACGGCCGACGACCCGACGCGCTACCGCGACGAGGCCGAGCTCGAATCGTGGCGCCGCCGTGACCCGATCTCCCGTCTCGAAGCCCATCTGCGAGCGCGCGGAGAGCTGAGCGACGTGCATGTGGCAGAGACCCAGGCTGCGGCGGATGCCGTGGCCAAGGAGATGCGCGCCGCGTGCCTCGGCATGGTCACGCGTCCTCCGCTCGCGGTGTTCGACGGCGTGTACGCCGAGCCGCACACGGGACTCGATCGCCAGCGCGACGAGTACGCCGCGTACCTCGCGTCGTTCGACGGCGAGGTGTGATCATGACCGAGCTCACTCTGGGCAAGGCCCTCGGCGCGGGTCTCCGGCAGGCGATGCGCGACGACGATCGCGTCGTCCTCCTCGGAGAGGACATCGGCAAGCTGGGCGGCGTCTTCCGGATCACGGACGGGCTCCTCGACGAGTTCGGCGCGAAGCGGATCATCGACACTCCTCTCGCGGAGTCGGGGATCGTCGGTGCGGCGGTCGGCCTCGCGTTCCGCGGCTATCGACCGGTCGTCGAGATCCAGTTCGACGGCTTCGTGTACCCGGCGTTCGACCAGATCGTGGCCCAGGTCGCGAAACTGCACTACCGCACCCAGGGCAGGGTCAAGATGCCGATCACGATTCGCATCCCCTGGGCCGGCGGCATCGGAGCGGCCGAGCACCACTCGGAGTCGCCCGAGGCGTACTTCGTGCACACGGCGGGCCTCCGCGTGGTCGCCGTCTCGAACCCCGAGGACGCCTACCGGAGCCTTCGACAGGCGATCGCCAGCGACGATCCCGTGATCTTCTTCGAGCCCAAGCGGCTCTACCACCACAAGGGCGAGGTCGATCTCGAGGCGCCGCTCGCCGATGCGCCGCCGATGGGGCTCGCCCGCGTCGTGCGCGAGGGGGCCGATGCCACGCTCATCACCTACGGCGCCATGGTGACGACGGCGCTGCAGGCGGCGGAGGCCGCGGAGGACGAAGGGATCTCCCTGGAGGTCATCGACCTGCGCTCCCTGTCGCCCGTCGACTACGACTCGGTCGCGGCATCCGTCCGCAAGACGGGTCGCGTCGTCGTCGCGCACGAGGCTTCTCGCGAGGCGGGGGTCGCCGCCGAGGTGATCGCGAGCATCACGGAACGCTGCTTCGAGTACCTCGAATCCGCGCCGTTGCGCGTGACGGGTCACGATGTGCCCTATCCGCCCGCGAAGCTGGAGAAGTACCACCTGCCCGACCTCGATCGCCTTCTCGACGCGGTCGATCGCGTGCTCGACCGCCCGCACAGCCTGACGGGGGCCGACGCATGATCGCCGAGTTCCGCCTGCCCGACCTGGGAGAAGGGCTCACCGAGGCAGAGGTGGTCCAGTGGCTCGTCGCGCCTGGCGACAGCGTGGCGTTGAATCAGAACCTCGCCGAGGTCGAGACCGCCAAGGCCATCGTCGAGCTGCCGTCGCCGTACGAGGGCATCGTTTCGACGCTGCACGCGGAGGCGGGGGAGACCGTCGCCGTCGGCGCACCGCTGATCGCCTTCGATGTCGCGGGCACGGAGGAGGCGCCTCCCGCGGGGGCCTCGGATGCCGAGGAGAAGGCGCAGCCGAACCTCGTCGGCTACGGCGCAGCACCGGCTCGCTCAGGACGTCCCGCTCGGCGTGCACGTCGGGTCGAAAGCCCGTCGACGACCGCGGACACCGCCGTGTTGGAGGCCGCACCGCATGATGCGCGGCCCAGCGTGAGCGTCGAGACCGTGATCGAGCGTCCTCGGTCGACACCGCCCGTGCGCGCCTATGCCAAGAGGCTCGGCGTCGACCTCGTCCTGGTGTCCGCCGTCGTGGGCGATCGCGTCATCACCCGCGATGACATCGACGAGTTCGCGCAGCGCGTCGGCATCCGCGCGGAGGAGGCGGAGACGACCGTGTCGGCTCCGCTCACCGCTGCGGCCATGGCTGACGATGACCGCGAACTCCGGATCCCCATCCGCGGCGTGCGCAAGCACACGGCGGCGGCGATGGTCGAGAGCGCGTTCACGGCTCCGCACGTCACGGTGTTCCACACCGTCGACGTCACCGCGACGATGGATCTTCTCGCATCGCTGCGGGAGGACCGCTCCCTGGCCGCGCACAGGATCGGCCCCCTGGCCGTGATCGCGAAGGCCGTGTGCCTGGCGCTCGGGCGGAACCGAGGGCTCAACTCGCGGTGGGACGAGGCCGCGGGTGAGATCGTGCAGCGCAATTACGTCGATCTCGGCATAGCCGCCGCGACCGAGCGGGGCCTCATCGTCCCGAACATCAGGGACGCGGAGCGCCTGACGCTGACCGAGCTCGCCGACGCGCTGAAGGCCCTCGCGGAGACCGCCCGTTCGGGGAAGACGTCCCCGGCCGAGCTCGCCGGCGGGACCTTCTCGATCTCGAACATCGGCGTGTTCGGAGTGGATGCCGGGACGCCGATCCTTCCCCCTGGCCAGTCGGGCATCCTCGCCGTCGGCGCCGTGCGTCGTCAGCCGTGGGAGTACCGTGGCGAGATCGCGCTGCGCCAGATGATGACTCTGAGCCTGTCGTTCGATCACCGCCTCGTCGACGGCGCGGAGGGAGCGCGGTTCCTCAAGGACGTCGCCGACATCCTCGAGGAACCGGGGCGGGCGATGCTGCTCAGGTAGTCGCGCGGAGAGCGGCCTCCGCCATCGCGGCCAGGACGGACGCGGTGGCGGAGTGGCTTCTCGCCGCAGAGCGGGTGGAGTGCGGCGTCGAGTTGATCAGACCGAAGCACGCCTGCACGCGCAGGCGGAGCTCATCGGACGACGTGTCGACGAGGGGACGCAGCGCCTCCATCCACAGCTCGATGTACGAGCGCTGCAGCCGACGCACGTCGGCGTGGTCGGACTCGGCGAGATGGGCGACGTCTCGATCCTGCACGCGGATGACCTCGGCGTTCCCCAACGCGAACTCGACGTGGAAGCCGATCAGCGCTCGCATCCGCTCTTCGCTGTCGTCGACCTCCTCGGAGACCCGGGTTCCGCCGGAGACGAGGTCCTGGCTGACCTTCACGAGGACGGCTCCGAGCAGCGCCTGCTTTCCGGCGAAGTGCCGGTACACGGCGGGCCCTGACACGCCGACGGCCGCCCCGATGTCCTCGAGGCTCACGCCGTTGTAGCCGCGTGCGGCGAACAGCTGCGCCGCCTCGCGGAGGATGGCGTCGGAGCGCTCGGCCTTGGCACGGTCTCGGGCGGTGAGCGGGCTTGTCATCTCAGTTAATCCTCGCTAACCTGAATCATCGGGTTAGTGAACACTAACCGAGAATGCGTGCGGCGCGCCACCGTGTGTCACACGCTCGCGTGGGTCGAGGAGGACGTCACGATGCAGATGACCCAGGAGTCCCTGGCTGAGGAGCTGCGCGAGCGGCTCTCCGCCGCGGCGCTCGGCGGCCCGGAGGCGTCGCGTGCGCGTCATATCTCGCGCGGAAAGCTCCTGCCGCGAGACCGTGTCGCGCGGCTGCTCGACGAGGGGAGTCCCTTCATCGAGGTCGCGCCCCTCGCGGCAGACGGTCTCTACGGGGGAGAGGCGCCGGGAGCCGGGGTGATCGCCGGCATCGGACTCGTGCACGGGCGTCACGTGATGGTCGTCTGCAACGATGCCACCGTCAAGGGCGGCACCTACTACCCGCTGACCGTGAAGAAGCACCTGCGCGCGCAGGAGATCGCTCTGGAGAACAGGCTGCCCTGTCTCTACCTCGTCGACTCCGGAGGCGCATTCCTCCCCAAGCAGGACGAGGTGTTCCCCGACCGCGACCACTTCGGTCGTATCTTCTTCAACCAGGCGCGCATGTCGGCAGCCGGGATCCCGCAACTGGCGGCCGTCCTCGGCTCGTGCACGGCGGGCGGAGCCTATGTCCCCGCGATGAGCGACGAGACGGTGATCGTCCGCGGACAGGGCACGATCTTCCTCGGCGGCCCGCCGCTGGTGAAGGCCGCGATCGGCGAGATCGTCAGCGCCGAGGAGCTGGGCGGGGGAGAGCTGCACGCTCGGCGCAGCGGCGTCGTCGACCACCTCGCCGAAGACGACGAGCATGCGCTGGAGATCCTCCGCGACATCGTCTCCACCCTGCCGGCCCCGCACGCTCCGGCCTGGGAGATCGTGCCGAGTCGTGATCCGGCGGAGACGTCCTCCCTGTACGAGGTCGTCCCCGTCGACGTGAACGCCGCCTACGACGTGCACGCGGTGATCGACCGTCTCATCGACGCGGACACCTTCCGGGAGTTCAAGTCCGAGTACGGGACCACGCTCGTCACCGGGTTCGCCCGACTGCACGGTCATCCCGTCGGCATCGTCGCGAACAACGGCGTGCTCTTCAGCGAGTCCGCCCTCAAGGGCGCGCACTTCATCGAGCTGTGCGATCAGCGCGGCATCCCTCTGCTCTTCCTGCAGAACATCTCCGGCTTCATGGTGGGTTCGGATGCCGAAGCCGGGGGCATCGCCAAGGACGGGGCCAAGATGGTCACCGCCGTCGCGAGCACTCGGGTGCCGAAACTCACCGTCATCATCGGCGGCTCCTTCGGGGCGGGCAACTACTCGATGTGCGGGCGTGCCTACTCGCCGCGATTCCTGTGGACGTGGCCGGCGAGCCGGATCTCCGTGATGGGCGGAGCACAGGCGGCCTCCGTGCTCGCGACCGTCAAAGAGGATCAGCTGACCGCTCGGGGGGAGTCGTGGAGCCAGGAGGAGCGCTCCGGGTTCGAGGCGCCGATCCGCGACCAGTACGAACAGCAGGGCGAGCCGTACTACGCCACGGCCCGCCTGTGGGACGACGGCATCATCGATCCCGAGAACACCCGCGACCTCCTCGGCCTCGCCCTGGACGTCGTGTCACGCAGCCCGCTGCCCGAACCGCGCTTCGGCGTCTTCCGGATGTGAGACTCATGAGCGACCACCTCTTCGACACCGTCCTCGTCGCGAACCGCGGCGAGATCGCACGCCGGGTCATCCGTACCCTGCGCGAGCTCGGCATCCGCAGTGTCGCGGTCTACAGCGATGCGGACGAGCAGTCGCCGCACGTCCGCGAGGCCGACGGGGCCGTGCGGGTGGGCCCTGCGCCCGCAGCGGAGTCGTACCTCGATATCGACGCCGTCATCGCGGCCGCCCGGACGGCGAGAGCCCAGGCGATACACCCTGGTTACGGATTCCTCTCCGAGAGCGTCGGTCTCGCCGAGGCCTGCGCAGAGAGCGGCATCACCTTCATCGGCCCCTCGGTCGAGGCACTGCAGATCATGGGAGACAAGGCCAGGGCGCGTGAGCACGTGACGCGATACGGCGTGCCCGTCGTCCCCGGCTTCGACGCCACGGGTCTCTCCGACATCGAGATCGCCGAGGAGGCGGAGCGGATCGGGTTCCCGCTCCTCGTCAAGCCCAGCGCGGGCGGGGGAGGGAAGGGCATGGAGGTCGTCGCCGACGCCTCCGCGCTCACCGCGGCCCTCGCGTCCGCGCGCAGGGTCGCCGCGTCCGCGTTCGGAGACGACTCGCTCGTCCTCGAACGCTTGATCCGCCGCCCTCGGCACATCGAGGTGCAGGTGTTCGGCGACCAGCACGGCACCGTGTTGGCGCTCGGCGAGCGGGAGTGCACGCTGCAGCGCCGTCATCAGAAGGTGATCGAGGAGGCGCCGTCCGCAGGCATGCCCGCCGAGACCCGCGAGAGGCTGCTCGCCGCGGCAGTGCGGGCCGCCGAGAGCGTCTCCTACGTCGGCGCCGGAACGGTCGAGTTCCTCATCGACGCGGATGAGCCCGATGAGGTCTTCTTCATCGAGATGAACACGCGTCTCCAGGTCGAGCATCCCGTGACCGAGGAGGTCACCGGACTCGATCTCGTCGCGCTGCAGCTCCGTGTCGCGGCCGGGGGACGACTCGACCCGGCGCCCCGTGTCCACGGACACGCGGTCGAGGCCCGGATCTATGCCGAGTCTCCGGAGCGGGGATTCCTGCCGTCCACCGGACGGGTGCTGCTCTTCGATCCGCCGCAGGGTGTGCGGGTCGACGCTGCGATCGAGACCGGAAGCGAGGTCACCGGGTTCTACGATCCGATGATCGCGAAGGTCATCGCCCTCGCCGCCGACAGGGTCACGGCGCTGCGCCGGCTGGATGAGGCGCTGAGCCGGACGGTCGTGCTCGGCGTCGACACCAACATCGACTTCCTCCGGACGCTGTGCCGAAACGAGAGGGTCATCGCCGGCGATCTCGACACCGGGCTCATCGAGACCCTCCTGCCGCTGCCTGTGCCCTCGCCCTCTGTGCGCATGCTCACCAGCGCGAGGGCCTGCGTGCAGGAAAACGCGCGGCCCGTCTCCGACGCGAGCGCCGTCTGGACCGCCCTCACGGAGAGGGATGCCGCAGACGTGGCGTTCCTCACGGATGACGACGCGCTGGTCGAGTCCGAAGCGGGGACGCCGTCGCAGTTGCCGACGGCGCTCGATGCCGACGGCGCGGTCTGGGTCGCCGAGGGCGGCCGCACGATGCGTCTTCGTCCCCTCGACCGTCGAGCACGGATGCGGCGACGCCTCGCGACAGCGCAGCGGGCCGCCGTCGCCACAGAGCCGGAAGGCCGCGCCCCCATGCCGGGCAGCGTCGTGGCGGTGCACGTCGCCGACGGGGAGCACGTCGCCGCCGGCACGCCGCTGCTGTCGATCGAGGCGATGAAGATGGAGCATCCGGTGCTCGCGCCGCACGACGGCACGGTGCATCTTCTGGTCGCCGTGGGCGATCAGGTGCGGCGCGACCAACCGGTCGCCCGCGTGACGACGAGCCCCCACGACGGGGCCGCAGAGGAGATCCGATGAGTGAAGATCTGAACGAGGACGAGCGCGAGCTCGCCGCCATGGTCCGGGAGTTCGCCGAGACCGTCGTCGCGCCGCAGTCCTACGAGGCCGACCGCACGCACACGCTTCCGATGGACGTCGTGGCGCAGATGGGCGAGCTGGGGCTGTTCGGCCTGCCGTTCCCTGAGGAGCACGGCGGTCAGGGCGGAGACTACTTCGCTCTGGGCATCGCGATCGAGGCGCTCGGGCGGGTGGATCAGTCCATCGCCATCACCCTGGAAGCCGGCGTCAGCCTCGGCGCGATGCCGGTGTTCCGATTCGGCACCGAGGAGCAGAAGCGCGAGCTGCTGCCCGATCTGCTGGCCGGCCGCGCCCTCGCCGGGTTCGGTCTGACCGAGCCGGAGGCGGGGAGCGACGCGGGCGCCACGCGCACCACCGCCCGCCTCGACGGCGATGAGTGGGTGATCGACGGCACCAAGCAGTTCATCACGAACTCCGGCACGCCCATCACGCGATTCGTCACCGTCACCGCCGTCACCGGGAACGAGGGCGGGCGCAAGGAGATCTCCACGATCATCGTGCTCAACGGCACGCCGGGGTTCACCGTCGAAGCGCCCTACGACAAGGTCGGCTGGAACGCCTCAGACACCCATCCGCTCACCTTCTCCGGGGTGCGCGTGCCCGCGGGCAACCTGCTCGGCGAACGGGGGAGCGGCTTCCGCAACTTCCTCAGCATCCTCGATGAGGGACGCATCGCCATCGCGGCCCTCTCGACCGGCGCCGCGGAGGGCTGCCTCGAAGCCGCCGTCGACTACGCCAAGAGCCGGACGATCTTCGGCAGCGCCCTGAGCACCCGCCAGAACGCGCAGTTCACGCTCGCACGCATGCGCGCACGTGTGCACACCGCTCGTCTCGCGTGGCACCACGCGGCCCGACTGCGCGATGCGGGGAAGCCCTTCGCCGAACAGGCGGCGATCGCCAAGCTCGTCGCGGGAGAAGCCGCGATGGACAACGCGCGCGACGCGACGCAGATCTTCGGCGGCAACGGCTTCATGAACGAGTTCCCCGTGGCACGGCACTACCGCGACTCCAAGATCCTCGAGATCGGCGAAGGGACGACCGAGGTGCAACTGCTCGTCATCGCCAGGGCGCTGGGTCTCGCCGGGTAGCGTGACAGCATGCCAGACGCACTGATCGACGGGAGGGCGGCGACGTGACCGCACGGGACATCATCCAGCGAGGTCTCTACTTCGAGGAGTTCGAGGTCGACGCCCGCTATCTGCATCGGCCTGGGCGCACGGCGACCGAAGCCGACAACGTGCTCTTCACGACCCTCACCATGAACACGCAGGCGCTGCATCTGGATGCCGCGTTCGCGCAGACCCAGGAGTTCGGCCAGCGGCTGATGAACTCCATGTGGACCCTGTCGACCATGGTGGGAGCATCCGTCGCCCAGCTCACCCAGGGGACCCTGGTGGCCCAGCTCGGTCTCGGCGACATCGCGTTCCCGCATCCGCTGTTCGCGGGGGACACGCTGTACACCGAGAGCACGATCGTCGCGAAGCGACCGTCGTCGTCCCGCCCCGGTCAGGGGATCGTCACGATCTCCCACACCGGGCGCAACGAGGACGGCACCGTCGTCGCGACCGCGAGCAGGACGGTCCTCGTCCGCTGCCGCCCCGAGGAGGAGAACCGATGACCTTCGAGCTCGGACCCGCGCTGCTGTTCTGCCCCGCCGATCGCCCTGAGCGGTTCCGCGGTGCACTGGAGAAGGCGGACGCCGTCATCCTCGATCTGGAGGACGCGGTCCTCCCCGAGGCGAAAGCGACAGCACGGGGCAACCTGATCGACGCCGACCTCGACCCCGACCGCGTCATCGTCAGGGTGAACGCTCCGGACACCGAGGCGTTCGTCTCCGACCTCGCCACCCTCGCTCAGACGGACTTCCGCACCGTGATGGTCGCCAAGACGGAGGACCCCGAGCGCCTCCACGCCTTCGACGAGCGCTACTCTCTCATCGCCCTGTGCGAGACCGCCCGAGGGATTCATGCGGCGGATCGCATCGCCGCGCATCCGCGAGTGGTCGCGATGATGTGGGGCGCGGAGGACCTCGTCGCCTCCCTCGGCGGCACGTCCAGCAGGACGCCGGATGGCGGCTACCGCGACATCGCCCGATATGCCCGCTCCCGTGTGCTGCTGGAGGCGGGAGCGCAGGGCAAGGCCGCCGTCGACGCCGTGCACATCGCGATCGACGACCTGCCGGCCCTCGCTCGAGAGGCGGCGGATGCCGCAGCATCCGGGTTCCGCGCCACCGCGTGCATCCACCCCTCGCAGGTCGCCACCATCAGGGACGCGTACCGCCCCGATGCCGCGACGGTCGACTGGGCGCATGCGGTGATCGCCGCGGCCGAGAGCGAGCGGGGCGTGTTCCGCTTCCAGGGCCGCATGATCGATGAGCCGGTGCTCCGGCACGCCCGCTCGGTGATCGACCGGGCCGGTTGATCACCGCCAGAGTCCGCGCTCGTCGATCCAGGTGTGCCACGGGCTGACGCGGTCGACGTGCAGGATCCCGTCGTAGGACGTGCGGATGTCTGCGAGCTCGACCTCGGGTCCGTTGTGCGTGCCCGTCACAAGGTCGACGGAGGCGGGAGCCCCGGCGAGGTCGACGAAGAACGACCCATCCGCGCGCGTGCTCAGCAGCGCGTCGAGCGTCTCCGCGCGCGGCGGATCCAGCTGCTGCACGAAGGGCGTCGAATGCCCGGGGGCGTCTGTCGGAGCGGGGCGGTGCAGCCATGCCGCACCGCCGCCGAACGTCGTGCCGATGACGCGCAGGTCGTCGCCCAGGCGTGCGCGGAGATGCGTGCCCACGGTCGCGAGAGGCTCGGTCACGAACGGCGGAGCGAGGTAGGGCGTCGTGCGGATGTGCCCGTTCGCCGCGAACAGGACCACGCGCTCCTCCCGCTGCAGGACCCACTCGACCGCGTCGGCCATCGCCGAATCGCGGATGTTCGCCGGCGCCCAGGTGCGTGACGCTCCCTCCGCCATCGCCGCGAGGAAGGCATCGGTGCTCCGTGCGAGTTCCGCGGCCCGCACGGCGACGTCGACCACGTCGGCATCGGCTCCCGCCTGCACGTAGTCGGTTCTCCGAGCTCTGACCCGCTCCGTCATGCCCGAGATCGCCGAGGTCATCGCGCGGCGCCGTTCCTCGGCGAGACCCAGGTAGGCGTGCAGGGCGGTGGCCGCTCTCGCGAGGCCGGAGCGGTCGGCGGGCAGGTACTCGAACTCGGGCAGCAGGCTGTCGCGCACGTGCCGGGCGTAGTGCGGATCCGCGGAGTCCAGGAACGTGACCACGTGCTGCACAGCCGGGAGCGATGAGGATGCCGAGTCGGGCACGTCCATCCCGTAGAAGCGCAGCGGCGCACCGGCGACCGTCTTCTCGCGCAGCCACACGACGAGGTCCAGCGTCTCCTGGCACTTGCCGAAGTGATAGGTGACGCCGTCGTTCAGGACGTCGCGCAGGCGCCCTTCGCCGGAGCGCACCCAGTCGTCGACCGTGAGCCCTTCGACGACGCCGCTCTCCAGAACGATCGCCGTGAAACCCGCCCGCTCGACGAGGAATCGCAGCAGCCTGTTCCGCCAGGCGAGGAATTCGTGCGTGCGGTGCATCGATTCGCCGAGAGCGACGACGCGTGCGTCGCCGACGAAGGACAGAAGCGGTTCCAGCCGCTCGTCGGGGACGTCGTCCGGATCGACCGCGTCGAAGGCGACGCGGCTGCGGCTGAGCCATTCCGTCGTCTCGTCGACGTCCATGGCTCAGAGGACGTAGGCCTGCTCGAGCAGGCGCAGCGAACCGGGTGACGCCTCGAAGCGGTGGATCGAGCCGTTCGCGAGCACCTCTCCTTCCCGGGGCAGGGTGCCGCCGGAGACGTGGTCGATCAGCGAGCGGATCACGCCGCCGTGCGAGACCACGATGAGGGACTCCGCCACCGGGGCGGAACGGCGGCGGGCTTCGCGCGCGATCCGATGCAGGGCCGCCAGAGCGCGGACCCCGACCTCGTCGAGGGTCTCGGCCCCGGGAACCTCGGCGTGCCAGTCTCCGTAGGAGGCGATGTAGTCGGGCACCAGCATCCCCTCGCCCTCGCCGAACTCCCTCTCGCGGAGGTCGGGCACGAGGTCGGGAGCGGGGAGGGCGAGCTCGGCGGCGATGATCTCCGCGGTCTCGCGGGCGCGCAGCAGGGGGCTGGCGTAGATCGCGTGATGCGTGGTCGCGCCGAGCTGCGACGCCGCCCACCGGGCGTCTCCGCGTCCGCTCTCGTTGAGCGGGATGTCGGTGGATCCCTGGATGCGCTTCTCCAGGTTCCAGTCGGTCTGACCGTGGCGGACGAGGGTGATGAGGGTCACAGCAGAAGCTCCTGGATGGCGGGGAGCACGACGCTCGTGCCCGCCGCGAGCGTGATGTCCGCCCACGAATCGGCACGGGTGGGCTCGTGGTTGACGATGACGAGAGGGATGCCGCGGCGACGTGCGCGCTCCACCAGGCGGACGCCGGAGTTCACGACGAGGGAGGAGCCGGCGACGATCATCGCGGAGCTGGCGCGCAGCAGCGATTCGGCCGCCTTGAACCTGTCCTGCGGGACGAACTCTCCGAAGAAGACGACGTCGGGCTTGAGCATCCCGCCGCACACGGTGCACACCGGCACCACGAAGCCCTCCGTGGTCTCCGGGAGGACGTCGCCGTCGGGGGCGAGCAGGACGTTCTCCGGCACGGCGATCCAGGGATTGCTCTCCTCGATCTGCACGGCGATGTCGCGGCGGTCGAAGACCTGGCCGCAGTGCAGGCACGTCACGCGGCGCATCGTCCCGTGCACCTCGATCACGTGCGAGCTGCCGGCGCGCAGATGCAGGCCGTCGACGTTCTGCGTGATGATGCCGCTCACGACGCCGCCGGATTCCAGTTCGGCGAGGGCGATGTGGCCGGCGTTCGGTTCGGCCTGCGCGAAGGCCCGCCAGCCGAGATGACCGCCCACCCAGTAGCGTCTGCGTGCGGCTTCGTCGCCGAGATAGCGCTGGATGGTCATGGGATCGGCGCGGGTGCGGGCGCCCTCGCCACGGTACGCGGGGATGCCCGAGTCCGTGGAGATGCCCGCTCCGGTGAGGAGCGCGACCTTCCGACCCCGGAGGAGATCGGCTGCCTGAGTGATCCGGGCATGCAGCTCGGTATCGGTCATCGCGGTCACGGAACCTCCCTGAGCGAGTCTACGACGCTCAGCGGAGGCGACGGCGTCGCACGTGCCACAGTGGAGGTCTATGGAACTCATCGACGTCACCTCGGCAGCGGACCCCCGGCTGGACGACTTCCGCGCCCTCACGGACACGGCGCTGCGGGCGGTGTCCGAGCCGGCGGGCGGCCTGTACATCGCCGAGTCCGCGAAGGTCATCGAGCGCGCGGTGGGTGCCGGCCACCGCCCGCGCTCCGTGATGGTGCAGAGGCGATGGGTCGACGGCATCTGCTCGCTTCTCGCGGAGCACGACGTCCCGGTCTACGTCGTCCCCGATGAGGTCGCCGAGGCGGTGACGGGGTTCGCGGTGCACCGTGGAGCTCTGGCCTCCATGCACAGGCCGCCGCTGCGCTCTGTCGCCGACGTCGTGGCCGGCGCCTCGCTGGTTCTGATCCTCGAGGCAATCGGCGACCACACCAACATCGGAGCGGCGTTCCGCGCGGCGGCGGGGCTCGGAGCGGATGCTGTGCTCGTGTCGCCGCGCTGCGCGGACCCGCTCTACCGACGGAGCGTGCGTGTCAGCATGGGGACGGTCTTCCAGGTGCCGTGGACCCGCATCACGGACTGGGACGCAGCGGTCGCCGACCTGCGGGCAGCGGACATCCGCCTGGCCGCGCTCGCGCTGCGAGACGACGCCGTGTCTCTCGACGCCTACGCCAAGAATCGACCGGAGAGGGTGGCGCTCATGATGGGCTCGGAGGGGGAAGGGCTCTCCGCCGACGCGCTCGCGAACGCCGACGCGATCGTGACCATCCCGATGACGGGCGGCGTTGATTCGCTCAACGTCGCCGCTGCGACAGCCGTCGCACTGTGGGCGATGAAGCCCTAGTCCTCGCGGCGGAGGAAAGGCGCAGGCTCCGGCCGCTTCGCCTCGACGTGGTCGCCGGACGACTGGTGGCGCAGGCGACGGAGCACCCAGGGCACCAGGTGCTCGCGCGCCCAGCCGAGATCTTCGGCCCTGGCCTCGCGCCAGGTGCGCACCGGAATCGGCTCCGGCTGCATGGCCTCGAGGTCGTTGGGCACGTTCAGCGCCCTGAGCACCATCCGGGCCACCTCGTGATGACCCAGTGCGTTGTAGTGCAGTCGGTCGTCGTCGAAGAAGCGCATGTCCTGGACGACCTTGAGCGCCCACTGATCGGCGACGATGCAGTCGTGGCGGTCGGCGATCGCGCGGACGTTCTCGTTGTAGATGGCGACCTTGCCGCGGAACGGGCGGAACACGGGGGTGAAGCCGGTGTCGATGCCCGTGAACAGGACGATCGCCGCGCCCGTCGACGCCAGACGCGTGATGGCGTCCTCCAGCTGCACCGCGATCGCGTCGGGATCGGTGCCGGGGCGGATCACATCGTTGCCGCCGGCGCAGATCGAGATGAGGTCGGGTCGCAGCGCGACAGCGGGCTCGATCTGATCCTCGACGATCTGCGCGATGAGCTTCCCGCGCACGGCGAGGTTCGCGTAGGCGAAGTCGTCGACCTGCTCGGAGAGCACGGCGGCCACGCGATCCGCCCAGCCCCGGTGACCCCCGGGCACCGAGGGATCGGGATCGCCGATGCCTTCGGTGAACGAGTCGCCCACGGCGACGAAGCGCCGCCACGGATGCGAGGTCTCGTTGGCCACGTAGGGGGTCCGAGTCGAATCCTGGTCTGTCATCCAGCTCTCCTTCGCGAACGAGCGCCGTCCATTGATCGCGGCGGCGCAGTGTCCGAGCCTACCCGGCAATCGCTCGCCACGGCGGGCGCGCGTCGAGTGTCGGAGGCGGCGTTATCGTTGAAGGGATGCTTTCCCCCTCCTTTCCTCAGCGCGCCCCGTGGGGTACCGCGAACAAGCTGCGGGCCTGGCAGCAGGAGGCGCTGGAGCAGTACTTCCAGGCGGATCAGCGGGACTTCCTCGTCGCCGCGACGCCGGGCGCAGGCAAGACGACTTTCGCCCTCACCCTCGCGGTCGAACTCATGCGCATCGGCGAGGTCAACCGCATCATCGTCGTGGCGCCGACGGAGCATCTCAAGACCCAGTGGGCCGACGCCGCGGCGCGCGTGCACATCCGGCTCGATCCGCACTTCAAGAACAGCCACTGGGCGCCGGCGCGGCACTATCAGGGCGTGGTGGTGACCTACGCGCAGGTGGCCGCGAAGTCCTCCGTGCACCGGCATCTGACCGAAGACGCGAAGACCCTGGTGATCCTCGACGAGGTGCACCACGGCGGCGACGCGCTGAGCTGGGGCGACGCGATCCGCGACGCCTACGGACCAGCGAAGCGCCGTTTGCTGCTGTCGGGTACTCCGTTCCGCAGCGACACCGCTCCGATCCCGTTCGTCGAGTACCTGCCCGACGAGTCCGGAGCCCGCATCTCGAGCACCGACTTCAGCTACGGCTACGGACGCGCGCTGGCCGATGGCGTCGTGCGTCCCGTGCTGTTCCACATGTACGCGGGCAAGATGCGCTGGCGAACGAGCGCGGGGGATGAGCTCGAGGCGCACCTCGGGCAGGACAACACCAAGGACGTCAACTCCCAGGCCTGGCGCACCGCTCTCGATCCGGAGGGCTCGTGGATGCCCGCGGTGCTGTCGGCCGCGGATCGTCGTCTCACCGAGATCAGGCACCACATCCCTGACGCGGGCGGTCTCGTGCTCGCGACGGATCAGACGGTCGCGCGCGCCTATGCGAAGATCCTGCACGGCATCACGGGCCGGCAGCCGACGATCGTGCTGTCGGACGACGCCTCCGCGTCCGAGCGGATCGAGAAGTTCTCCGCCACCGACGAGCGCTGGATGGTCGCCGTCCGCATGGTGTCGGAGGGCGTGGATGTGCCTCGCCTCGCGGTCGGCGTGTACGCCACGTCATCCTCCACGCCGCTGTTCTTCGCGCAGGCGATCGGCCGCTTCGTGCGCGCCCGCAGGAGGGGTGAGGCCGCGAGCGTCTTCCTGCCGAACGTCCCTGTGCTCATGGGGCTCGCCAATGAGCTGGAGAAGCAGCGCGACCACGCGCTCGATCGCCAGGATAAGGATGCCGACGGCCTCGACGACTCCCTGCTGGAGAGCGCGAACCGCGAGGACGACGCCTCCGATGCGCTGACGCAGGAGTTCAGCTACCAGGCGATCTCCTCGGTCGCCCACTTCGACAGGGTGGTCTTCGACGGCAAGGAGTTCGGCCAGCTCGCCGAGCCCGGCACTCCGGAGGAGGAGGAGTTCATCGGATTCCCCGGGCTCCTCGAACCGGAGCACGTGCACGAGCTCCTGATGCAGCGCCAGGCGCGCCAGTCCCGTCTGCGGGAGACGCGCGAGGCGACGGCGGATCCGCTCGAGACCACGACGCTCCCCGCGCCCCTGCATCGCACTCTCAAAGAGCAGCGGCAGCTGCTGAACAGCCTCGTCGGCCTCTATGCGCGCCAGACCGGCGAGCCCCACGGATCGGTGCACGCCGAGCTCCGTCGCATCTGCGGCGGCCCCGCGGTCGCTCAGGCCACGGTGACGCAGCTCCAGTCGCGCATCGAGGTGCTGCGCAAGCGCGTGCGCTCCTGACCTTCGGAAACCCGAAATCCTGGCAATCCTCGCCTGAGTGGGAGCCGCCGCCGCCCTCCCGGATAGCGTTGAACGGTTGTCCCCGACCAGGAGGAAAGCATGACAGCCCCCGCTGCCGCAGAGCCCACCACCGCCGACCGCCGCCGCTGGGCGCGCTACCTCGTGGAGGAGCGCGCCGAGGGCCTCGTGTACCAGAAGCTCGCCGCCAGACGCACGGGCGAGGAGCGCGAGATCCTGCTCAGCCTCGCGGATGCCGAGCGTCGCCACGAGCAGCACTGGCTCGACCTTCTCGGTGAGGAACCCGCACGTCTGCCCAAGGCCGGTCTGCGCTCCCGCACCCTCGGCTGGATGGCCGGGCGGTTCGGCTCGATCTTCGTGCTCGCCCTCGCGCAGAGCGCAGAGGCCCGATCACCGTACGACACCGAGAAGTGGGCGACGCCGGCGATGCGCGCCGACGAGAAGGTGCACTTCGAGGTCGTCAGAGGGCTCGCCGCACGCGGACGCAGACGGCTCTCCGGTTCCTTCCGCGCTGCGGTGTTCGGCGCGAACGACGGTCTCGTCAGCAACCTCGCCCTCGTGCTCGGCATCGGGGCGACCGGAGTCAGCTCCGGTTTCGTGCTGTTCAGCGGCATCGCGGGACTGCTCGCCGGCGCCCTGTCGATGGGCGCGGGGGAGTTCGTGTCCGTCCGCTCCCAGCGTGAGCTGCTGGCCGCCACGGAGGCGAACGAGGATGCCGCGGCCTCCGCCGGCGATCTCGACATCGACGAGAACGAGCTTGCCCTCGTGTATCGCGCCCGGGGAATGGAGCAGGAGGAGGCCCTGCGACGCGCACATCGGATCGTGGCCGCCGCCCGCGCGGGCGTTCAGCGGACGACGACCGGACCCGTGCGCACCCAGGGAGACGACCACGAGATCGTGGGAAGCGACTGGACGGCCGCCATCTCGAGTTTCCTGCTGTTCGCATCAGGAGCGATCATTCCCGTGCTGCCGTGGATCTTCGGCCTGCAGGGGACGACGGCCGTCGTGGTCGCCCTGGTCCTGGTAGGCGTGGCGCTGCTCTCCACGGGCGCGATGGTCGGCATCCTGTCGGGCGGTCCACCGCTGCGGCGCGCCCTGCGCCAGTTGGCGATCGGCTTCGGCGCCGCCGCCATCACCTACGTGCTCGGACTGGTGTTCGGAGTCGGCGCGGTCTGAGACCGCGCCGGCCCCGGCCGCGCCGTTCTCGTGCACTGCACGCGCGACGAATCCGCACGCGCGACGAAACGAAGAAGAGCCCCGATCCAACCGGATCGGGGCTCTTCTTCGTTCTGTGCGCGGAGGGGGACTTGAACCCCCACGCCCTTACGGGCACTACGACCTCAACGTAGCGCGTCTACCATTCCGCCACCCGCGCAGGTGTTGGATGTTCGTTGCCGAACGAAGATTTACATTAGCACGAGCGGAGGGGGACTCCGAAACCGGCGGCGACGCCCGGGCGCGCCTCGGCCGTTCGATAGCCTTGAACGCATGACAGATCCGTCGCTCCCCGAGGTCGTCCGCATCGCCAGCGATCTGATCCGCTTCGACACCTCGAACTTCGGCGGCGGCAACGCCAAGGGGGAGCGTGAGGCGGCCGAGTACGTCGGGCGCTACCTGGAGGGTCTCGGACTCGACGTCGAGTACTACGAGCCGATCGACAGGCGCACGAACGTCATGGCCCGCGTTCCCGGCCGTGACTCCAGCAAGCCCGCGCTCGTCGTGCACGGGCATCTCGACGTGGTCCCCGCGATGGCCGAGGACTGGAGCGTCGACCCCTTCGCCGGCGTGGTGAAGGACGGCATGCTGTGGGGCCGCGGCGCCGTGGACATGAAGAACATGAACGCCATGATCCTCACCGCCGTCGCCGACATCCTCCGCGCGGGAGAGCAGCCGGAGCGCGACCTCGTGCTCGCGTTCTTCGCCGACGAGGAGAACGGCGGCGTCGAGGGGTCGGCCCTCGTCGTGCAGAACAGACCGGAGTGGTTCGCTGGGGCGACCGAGGCCATCAGCGAGGTCGGCGGCTACTCGATCACGGTCGACGACCACCGGGCGTACCTGCTGCAGGTCGGCGAGAAGGCGCTGATCTGGATCCGCCTCGTCGCCAAGGGGCGTGCGGGGCACGGCAGCCGCCTGCATGAGGACAACGCGATCACCAAGCTCGCGGAGGCGGTGTCGGCGATCGGGCGGACCCGCTGGCCGATCAGGCTCACCCCGACGACGGAGGCGCTCCTGGAGGGGCTCAGCGAGCTCACCGGACGCTCCGTGGAGGATCCGGACGCCCTCGCCGCCGCCGCGGGTCCCGCTGAGGCGTTCCTCCGCTCGACCTTCCGCACAACGACCAATCCCACCGTGCTGACGGCGGGGTACAAGCACAACGTCATCCCGGAGCGAGCCGAGGCGCTGATCGACGTCCGTGTCATCCCCGGCACCGAAGACGACGTGCTCGCCCAGCTCCAGCAGATCGTCGGCGACGAGATCGCCATCGAGATCGTGGTGCAGGACATCGGCATGGAGACGGGCTTCGAGGGCGACCTCGTCGACGCGATGGTGGCGAGCATCGGCGCGCACGACCCTGGTGTCCCCGTCATCCCGTACCTTCTGGGTGCAGGGACCGACAACAAGGCGCTCGCTTATCTGGGCATCACCGGGTACGGGTTCGCCCCGCTCAGGCTCCCGGCCGATCTCGACTTCACAGGCATGTTCCACGGAGTCGATGAGCGCGTGCCCGTAGAATCGCTTGTCTTCGGTCAGCGCGTGCTGGCCGATCTGCTGCGCTCGTACTGAGCCGACGCCGTACGGCGCATCCATGATCTGAAGGCCCTTCATGCACCTGCTCGAAGCACTCATCCTCGGCATCGTGCAGGGACTCACCGAGTTCCTGCCGATCTCGTCCAGCGCGCACCTGCGCATCGTCGGCAGCTTCCTGCCCTCAGGCGAGGACCCGGGCGCCGCGTTCACCGCCATCACGCAGATCGGCACGGAAGCGGCCGTGGTCGTGTTCTTCTGGCGGGACATCGTCCGGATCATCTCGCGATGGTTCCAGTCCCTCGCGGGCAAGGTGCCGCGGAACGATCCGGATGCGCGCATGGGCTGGCTGATCATCATCGGCAGCATCCCGATCGTCGTCCTCGGCATTGTGTTCAAGGATCAGATCGAGACGGTGTTCCGGTCCCTGTGGATCGTGGCCGTGATGCTCATCGTGTTCGGCATCCTGCTCGGCATCGCCGACTACGTCGGAGCCAAGCGGCGCACTCTGAACAACCTGACCTACCCCCACGGCATTGCTTACGGCTTCGCTCAGGCGCTCGCTCTCGTCCCCGGAGTTTCGCGCTCGGGCGGCACCATCACGATGGGGCTGTTCCTGGGGTACGAGCGCGCCGCGGCAGCCCGGTACGCGTTCCTGCTCGCGATCCCTGCGGTCTTCGGCAGTGGCTTCTACCAGCTCGTCGACAAGTGGGACGAGCCGAACCAGCACTTCTCGTTCGGGGAGACGCTCGCGGCCACCGGCATCGCCTTCGTCGTCGCCCTCGGCGTGATCGCGTTCTTCATGAACTGGATCTCCAAGCGCAGCTTCATGCCGTTCGTGGTCTACCGCATCCTTCTCGGCACCGCGCTGCTGATCCTGCTCGGAACGGGCGTGATCAGCGCTTGAGGTCTCCCGGCCCGTCGCCACGGCGGCGCAGGTAGCGCTCGAAGGCCTGCGCGATCGCGTCGCCGGAGGCGTCGGGGGAGTCCCAGGTGTCGCGGGTGCGCTCCAGCTGGCGGATGTACTCCGTCATGTCCTCGTCGTCGGCCGCGGCCGCGTCAATCGACGCCTCCCACGCGGCGGCCTCGGTGCGCAGATGGTCGCGGGGAACGTCGACTCCGGTGAGCTCTTCGAGTCGATCCAGGAGCGCGAGCGTGACCTTGGGGGAGGGCGTCGCCGTCGCCACGTAGTGCGGAACGCTCGCCCAGAGGCTCGCGGTGGGGATCCCGGCGTTCTCGGCGAAGTGCTCGAACACGCTGAGGATGCCGACCGGCCCCTCGTACAGCGAGCGCTCGAGCCCGTGCGCCTCGCGGACCTCGTCGTTCTGACTCGACGCGAAGATCGAGATCGGCCGCGTGTGCGGGACGTCGGAGAGCATGGCCCCGAGCGTGACGAGACCCGAGACGTCGTCGCGCAGGGCGACGTCGATGAACTCGGAGGCGAAGGCCTGCCAGGTGCGAGCGGGCTCGACACCCGTGAGGAGCCAGAACTCCGGTCCGGGACCCGGATCACGCGGGCGCCAGAGCCCTGCCTCGGGCCACGTGAGCTGTCGTCGGCCCTCGGCATCCATCTTCGTCGCAGGGCGCGTGTACTGATAGTCGAAGTAGAGCTCGGGATCGATCGAGTGCACGAGGTCGTACTCGGTCATGTCGCGGAGTGCGGCGATGGCGCCGCTCGCTGCTTCGCCGGCGTCGTTCCAGCCGTCGAAGGCGGCGATGATGATGCGCGAGCCGAGAACATCCATCGTGAGCTCCCTTCGTGACGGTGGATGGGTATCCCTCAAGGCTAGTCCGAGGCGGCGGGTCCCGGGCGGAGCCACGGCTAACATGGACCGGTGAGCAGACAGCCGGGCGCAGTCCTCTGGGACATGGATGGAACACTCGTCGACACCGAGCCGTATTGGATGGCGGCGGAGACGGCGTTGATCGAGTCTTTCGGCGGAACCTGGACCCATGAGGACGCTCTGCAGCTCGTCGGCAGCGGACTCATCGACAGCGCGATCATCATTCAGAATGCGGGGGTCGAGATGGATGCGGAGGCGATCGTCTCGCATCTCACGGATGCCGTGCAGGAGTCTCTGCGCACGCAGGGAGTGCCCTTCCGCCCGGGAGCGCGTGAGCTGCTCCAGGACCTCCGCGACGCCGGCATCCCGACGGCCCTCGTCACCATGTCGCTCCGGCGGATGGCTCTGAGCGTCGTCGAGCTCATCGACTTCGAGGCCTTCGACATCGTCGTCGCCGGTGACGACGTGGACAACGCCAAACCGCACCCCGAGCCCTATCTGCAGGCGGCGGCGCTCCTGGGCGTCGACATCGCCGATGCGGTCGTGATCGAGGATTCCCCGACCGGTCTGCGCGCCGGAATCGCCTCCGGAGCGGTCGCCCTCGGGGTGCCGCACATCGTCCCGCTCGACGGGGTCGGCGCACACGAGCTCTGGCCCACACTGGCCGACCGCGGCGCGACCGACCTCTCCGAGCTCTTCACCCGCATCACGTCCCTGACAGGAGCCACCCGATGACCCTCTCCAGCGCACAGCGCCCCAGCGGCCCCTTCCGCGAAGGCGACCGCGTGCAGCTGACGGGGCCGAAGGGGCGCCTGCACACGGTGACCCTCAAAGAGGACGGCGAGCTGCACACGCACCAGGGCGTCCTCCGTCACCGGGATCTGATCGGCCTGCCAGACGGCTCGGTCGTGGCGAACAGCTCCGGGCACGACTACCTCGCACTCCGCCCCCTTCTGCGCGACTTCGCGATGTCGATGCCGCGCGGCGCGGCGATCGTGTATCCGAAGGACGCGGCGCAGATCGTCATGCAGGCCGACATCTTCCCCGGCGCCGTCGTGGTCGAGGCCGGGGTCGGCTCCGGCGCCCTGTCGCTCTCCCTTCTGCGTGCGATCGGCCCGGCCGGACGACTCGTGTCCTTCGAGCGTCGCGACGACTTCGCCGACGTCGCACGCGGCAACGTCACGACCTTCTTCGGCGAGACCCCGCAGACCTGGGACGTCGTGGTGGGCGACCTGGCCGAGGAGCTCCCCTCCCAGTTCCCCGCGGGGAGCGTCGACCGCGTCGTGCTCGACATGCTCGCCCCGTGGGAGTGCATGGATGTCGTGGCCGACGCGCTGACCCCCGGCGGCGTGGTGCTCTGCTACGTGGCCACCGCAACGCAGCTGTCCCGCGTCGCCGAGTACATCCGCGGGACCGGGCTGTTCACCGATCCCGACGCCTCGGAGACGATGGTGCGCGGCTGGCACGTCGAGGGCCTCGCCGTGCGCCCCGATCACCGCATGGTCGCCCATACCGGCTTCCTGCTGACCGCCCGCCGCCTCGCACCCGGTGCTGTGGCGCCGTCTGTGAAGCGCAGAGCGTCGAAGAGCAGCTATGGGGACGAGGACGTCGAGCTCTGGACCCCCGGCGCGGTCGGCGACAGGGAGATCAACGACAAGAACCTCCGCAAGCGCGCACGCGAGGCCGCGAAAGCCGCGGACGGCGCGCGCCTCGCCGCGACATCGCGCGAATCGGACGCGCCGACGGAATAGACTTGAGCGCGTGCGTAAAACGTCCGCCGTTGTGGCCACTCTCAGCCTTGCCGTCCTCGCCCTGACCGGTTGCTCGTCGGCGCCGACGTTCAACGGCGCCTCGTGCGACCGGACGACGCACTCCTCCGGCATCGAGGACGCCGTCACCGTGAAGGGCGACCTCGGAACCGAGCCCAAGGTCACCGTCTACACGCCGGTCAAGGGCACGAAGACGACGTACGCCGACACGATCACCGGCAAGGGCCTGCCGCTCGTCAACGGCCAGCAGGTGATGACGGCCGAGCTGTCGATCTTCAGCGGCAACACCGGCGACCTCGTCTATGCGACGTCGTACGACAAGAGCACGGGCAACCTCTCCAACATCGACACGTGGTCCGGTCAGGTGCCCGGGCTCGCCAAGGTGCTGGAGTGCGTCACCGGCGGCTCCCGCGTGATCGCCTCGCTCACTCCGAAGGACTTCGGCGCCGAGCAGCTGTCGAACTTCGGTCTCAAGGCCGACGACCACCCCGTCTTCGTGATCGACGTCGTCGACACGTTCCGCTCCAGGGCAGAGGGCGCCCTCCAGTTCAACGACGCCCGGGGCGTCCCGACCGTCGTGCGCGCCCCCGACGGCCGCCCCGGCGTGATCATCCCGGACGCCGCGGCTCCCACCTCGCAGGTCGTGCAGACCCTCATCGAGGGCGACGGCGACCCGCTCGAGAAGACGCAGACGCCCGTCGTCAACGTCACGGCGGTCAACTGGGACGACAAGTCCGTCCTCAACACCACGTGGGGTGCCAACCCGATGCTCGACCTGGCGTCCTCGGCGCCGGCCGTTGCGGAGGCCCTGGTGGGCAAGCCGGTCGGATCCCAGATCCTCGTCGTCACCCCCGCTGCGAACGGCGGAGGCGCCGTGGCGTACGTCGTCGACATCCTGGGCGCTGTGACGACCGCGGGGAAGTGATGGCCGCCCGCATCCCGGCAGAGGAGCGACTGACGAACCTCGTCGTCGCCCTGATGGCGACGGACATCGGGCTCACCAAGCAGCAGATCCTCGACAACGTCTCCGGATACCGTCAGCGAGCGGATGCCGGTGCGCGGTCCGATGCCCTCGAGAAGATGTTCGAGCGCGACAAGGACGAGCTGCGCACGCTCGGCGTACCGGTGGAGACCATCGGCGAAGCCGCTGACCCGAACGATCTGCGCGAGGCCCGCTATCGCATCCCGCAGGCGGAGTACGACCTCCCGAGCGACATCGAGTTCACTCCCGCCGAGCTGGCCGTCCTGCAGCTCGCCGGGAGCGTGTGGAGCGCGGAGTCCGTGTCGGGCGACGCCCAGGCCGGCGTGCGCAAGATCAGGGCGCTCGGCATCGACGGCGACGAGCCGATCATCGGATTCGCCCCGCGGATCACGGCCCGTGACGCCGCGTTCACGCCGCTGCAGGACGCCATCGAGAAGAGCAGGGTCGTCTCGTTCGACTACCTCAAGCCCGGCGAGGACGCGCCTCGACGCCGCAGCATCCGTCCCCTCGCGCTCGTCGACTACGAGGCCAGGTGGCACGTCTTCGGCATCGACATCGACGCGGACGCCGATCGGATGTTCCTGCTCAGCCGGATCGTCGGCGCCGTCAAGCTCACGAACACATCCTTCGCCCCCGAGCTGCGCGAGGGTGCGGGGGAGCGGGCTCTGGCCGGTCTCGAAGAGGTCGCCGCGAGGAACTCTGCTCTGCTCGAGGTGACCCCCGGTACGGAGGCCTCCCTGAGATTGGGACGCCGCGCTCGTCCGGCGACCCAGGGCATCCGCGTGCCGTTCGTCGATCTGCATATCCTCGCCGATGAGCTCGCGTCCTACGGCCCCGAGGTGCGCGTGGTCGAGCCGGCCGCGCTCCGCGACGCCGTCATCGCACGACTGCAGGCGGTCGTCGACGCCAACTCGGAGAAGAGCGCATGAACGCCCAGCCGAAGCCTCTCCTCGCTGCGGAGCGCGTGCGTCTCTACCTCACACTCGTCCCCTACCTGCTGGAGCACGGTCAGGTGTCGCTCGACGAGGCGGCAGCCGAGTTCGGCGTCGGCCGCGACGAGATGCGCGCGATGGTCGAGAAGCTCACCGTGATCGGCCTGCCCGGGGACTCCGGGTACTGGCAGCAGCCGCAGGAGATGTTCGACATCAACTGGGATCTCCTCGACGACGAGGACATCATCGAGATCACCAACGACGTCGCACTCCGTCGCGTGCCGCGGTTCACCGCCCGCGAGGCCGCAGCATTGCTGGCGGGTCTGCAGATGGTCGCCGCCGTGCCCGCGGTGTCCGACACCGGCCTGGTGAAGGGGCTCATCTCCAAGCTCTCCCGCGGTGCGGCGGATGCTCCGGCCGAGGTCGTCGTGGCGCCGAGCGCGGTCGACGAGGTGCGCGAAGTCGTCGCCCGCGGTGTGCAGGACGGCGTGGCCGTCTCTTTCACCTACCAGGCGCCGGATGCCACCCCCACGACGCGCACGGTCGACCCCGTGCAGATCCTGATCACCAACGCGCAGTGGTACCTGCAGGGCTGGTGCCACCTGCGTCAGGCGATGCGCACGTTCCACCTCGACAGGGTGAGCGACCCGCACCTGACGGACATCCCGATCACGCACGGGGGAGATCACCTTCCCGAGGCCTTCTCCACGGTGGCGGACGAGGGAGAGGTCACCGTACGCGTGCCCGAGCGTGTCGCCCCGCTGCTCGGCGCGTTCCTGTCGGCCGACAACGTCGCCGCGGACGCCGGACTCGTCACCGCGCAGCTGCATCTCGCAGACCCGCGCAGCATCAAGAGACTCGCGGCGCGGTTCGGGGGAGCGCTCGAAGTGATCGATCCGGGGGTCGCGCGCTGCGCTACCCGAGAATGGGCCGCGGCAGGACTCGCGCTCTATCACCAACCTGCTGACGGCTTTGCCCGTTAGACTCAGTTAACCCCGACTTAAGGAGTTCCCCATGGCTGGCTTGACCGGTTGGCACCTGTTGGCACTTGTCGTCATCGTGCTGCTGTTGTTCGGGGCTGCAAAGCTCCCGGCACTCGCGAAGAGCATGGGGCAGTCTGCCCGCGTCTTCAAGGGCGAGATGAAGGCCATGCGCGAGGAAGACGCGCCCGCGGGGCAGGCGGATTCCGCTGAAGCGCCGAAGAACAGCGGCTCGACGGCATCCGACAGCGGCACTGTAGCCGGGCCCGATCGCGTCAGCTGACCTTCGTGGCCGCCATCGAATCGGCCGCGCAGGCTGAGAGCGACGGGCGCGCCGAACGCCGCATGTCGCTCGGCGCGCATCTCGTGGAGTTGCGCAAGCGGTTGATCATCGCTGCCATCGCGCTGGTCCTCGGCATGGTGGTCGCGTTCCTCGTGACCGACCCCATCATCCATTTCATCACGGAGCCTGTACGCAAGATCGCCGAAGAGCGCGGTGACCAGATCGTGGCGCTGACGTTCTCCTCGGTGACCAGCCCGTTCGATCTCCGCATGCGGATCGCGTTCTCGATCGGGCTCTTCCTCTCTGCTCCCGTCTGGCTCTGGCAGATCTGGGCGTTCATCATGCCTGGGCTCACGAAGAAGGAGATCCGCTACACGATCGGATTCGTCGGCGCCGCGATTCCGCTCTTCTTCGCCGGCTGCTACGTCGGCACGCTCGTCGTCCCGCACGTGATCGAGCTGATGGCCGGGTTCACCCCTGAGGGCGGAAACAACCTCTACGAAGCGTCGACGTTCTACGACTTCGTGTTCAAGCTGATGATCGTCGTCGGCGTCTCGTTCGTCCTGCCGGTGTTCCTCGTCGCGTTGAACCTTGCCGGCGTGATGACCGGTCGGGACATCCTCAAGGGCTGGCGCATCGCGGTCCTGGTGGCCGCGGTCTTCGGCGCCCTCGCGACGCCGGCGGCCGACATCGTGAGCATGCTCATGCTGGCGGGGATCCTGGTGCTCCTGTACTTCGCGGCTGCATTCGTCTCCGTCCTGTTCGACCGCCGCAAGCGCAAGCGCGACAAGGCGGCCGGTCTGCTGCCCGACGCCGCATGACGTCTCCTTCCGACCGCTACGCCGCAGCGCGCGACGCATCGGAGCATCAGGAGACCCGTGCGTTCGCGGCGAAGCAGCGCTTCGATCTCGATCCGTTCCAGGTCGCGGGATGCCATGCCCTGGAGCAGGGCCGCAGCGTGCTCGTCGCCGCGCCGACCGGGGCGGGGAAGACCATCGTGGGGGAGTTCGCCATCCACCTGGCGATGCAGACCCCCGGAGACAAGGCGTTCTACACGACGCCGATGAAGGCGCTGTCGAACCAGAAGTTCCGTGAGCTCGTCGATGTGTACGGCGCGGATCAGGTCGGCCTCCTCACCGGCGACACGAACATCAACGGCAACGCGCGCATCGTCGTCATGACGACCGAGGTGCTGCGCAACATGATCTACGCCGACTCACCCGCGCTGCGCGACCTGCGCTACGTGATCATGGACGAGGTGCACTACCTCGCCGACCGATTCCGCGGTGCAGTGTGGGAAGAGGTGATCATCCATCTCCCTCAGCACGTCCGCCTCGTCTCCCTCAGCGCGACCGTGTCGAACGCCGAGGAGTTCGGCGACTGGCTCGACACCGTGCGCGGCGACACCGAGGTCATCGTGTCGGAGATCCGTCCGGTCCCTCTCGAGCAGCACGTCCTCGTGCGCGACGACCTGCTGCCGCTGTTCGATGAGCGGGCCGGCCTCGCCACGACCACGGTGAACCAGGAGCTCATGCGCATCCGCTCCTTCACCGGCTCGAACTACGAGAACAACCGCCGCGCGCAGGCGTACAACAGCAACCGGCACGCCGGGCGGAACGCCCAGCGCCCGCAACGCGGCGGGAGCCGACCCAACGCGCGGCGCATCGAGCGCATGGACCGGCCCGAGGTCGTGCATCTCTTGGATCGCGCGAACCTGCTGCCTGCGATCTTCTTCATCTTCAGTCGCGTCGGATGCGATGCCGCTGTGCAGCAGGTCCGCCGCTCCGGCGTGCGATTGACGACCACGGAGGAGCGGGCCGAGATCCGTGCGATCGTCGAGGAGCGTACGCGGACCCTGCAGGACGAGGATCTCGGCGTACTCGGCTACTGGGAGTGGCTGGACAACCTCGAACGCGGTGTCGCCGCTCACCACGCCGGCCTGCTGCCCGCGTTCAAGGAGGTCGTCGAGGAGCTCTTCCAGCGCAAGCTCGTCAGGGTCGTGTTCGCGACGGAGACGCTGGCGCTCGGCATCAACATGCCGGCGCGCACGGTCGTGCTCGAGAAGATGGAGAAGTTCAACGGCGAGGCCCGTGTCGCCATCACGTCGGGCGAGTACACCCAGCTCACCGGTCGCGCCGGCCGACGGGGGATCGACGTCGAGGGCCATGCGGTCGTGCAGTGGACAGAGGGCATGGATCCGCAGGCGGTCGCCGCTCTCGCTTCACGACGGACCTATCCGCTCAACTCCAGCTTCCGCCCGACGTACAACATGGCCGTCAACCTGATCGATCTGTTCGGGAAGACCCGCGCACGTCAGATCCTGGAGTCGTCGTTCGCGCAGTTCCAGGCGGATCGCTCGGTGGTCGGGCTGGCGAGACAGGTGCGCGAGGCCGAGGAGTCACTGGCCGGGTACCAGAAGTCGATGGCATGCGAACACGGGGACTTCACCGAGTACGCCGCGATTCGCCGTGAACTCAGCGACCTCGAGAAGAAGAACCGTCAGGACTCCCACGCCCCGCGAGGCGCACGGGAGAAGCGGATGAAGCGCATCCAGTCCCTCCGCGGACAGATGCAGCGGCACGGATGCCACAGGTGCCCTGATCGGGAGGCGCACGCGCGCTGGGCGGAGCGATACTGGAAGCTCAAGCGCCAGAACGACCGCATCCGCCGTCAGATCGAGACCCGCACGGGCACCGTCGCGCGCGCGTTCGACAGGGTCGTCGAGGTCCTCGAGACGCTCGACTACCTGACGGTCGACGCCGCGGGGGAGACGACGCTGACGGATGCCGGTCGGACGATGCGCCGCATCTACGGAGAGCGCGATCTCCTCGTCGCCGAGTCGCTCCGCCAGGGCCTGTGGTCGGGACTCGACGCCCCCTCACTCGCCGCCATGGCATGCTGCCTCGTCTACGAACCCCGTCGCGACGAGGCGAACTCGGGGGAGCGCGACCTCCCTCGGGGCGCCTTCCGGGTCGCCTACGAGAAGACGACCACGCTGTGGGCCGAGCTCGACGACCTGGAGAAGGACCACCACCTTCCCGGCTCCGAGCCGCTGGCGCCGGGACTCGCCGGAGCGATGCACTCCTGGGCGCGCGGAGGGATGCTCGATCGCGTGCTGATCGACGCCGACATGGCCGCCGGTGACTTCGTGCGCTGGGCGAAGCAGACGATCGACCTGCTCGATCAGCTGTCGATCGTCGCAGAGGATGCCGCGCTCGCCCGCAACGCTCGCGCAGCCCTCGACGGCGTGCGCCGCGGCATCGTCGCATATTCGTCGATGTGAGAATAGGACGTGATGTCCGATTCTCCGGCGCGGCCGCGCCCTCTGCTCCCGCTCTGGGCTGCCGTCCTCTCGGCGGCCGGTGCCGCGGTGCTCATGCACCTCTCGTATCCCGGGGCAGCGGTGTGGATACTCGCCTTTCCCGCCACGGCACTGCTGCTGCTCAGCGTGATCGGTCGGCGCGCGGGGGGAGCCCTCCTTGTCGGTCTCGTGTACGGCATCCTGTTCTTCGCTCTTCTCGTGTCCTGGACCTCGCGCTACCTCGGACCGATCCCCTGGGGCGCTCTCAGCGTCGTCGAGGGCGGTCTCACGGCCCTCGCGATCGTTCCGCTCGCCCTGGCCTACCGGTGGCTTCCCCAGGCGTTCTCCGGGCCCACCGCGCGCCTGGTCCTGCTGCCCTCCGTCGTCGCGGCGCTCTGGGTGGGGCGAGAGCTCTTCCTCGGGAACTGGCCGTACGGGGGTTTCCCCTGGGCGCGTCTCGGCATGAGTCAGGCCGAGAGCCCGCTGGCCCCCGTGAGCTCGTGGGTAGGAGTCAGCGGCCTCAGCTTCCTGATGGTGTTGCTCGTCGCGATGCTCATCGAGACGGTGAGGCTCCGGCTCTGGAACAGGCCGCTCCGTTTCGTCGTCCCCGCGGCCCTCGTGCTCGTGCTCCTGTTCACTCCGCTCTTCCCGACGGCCTCTAGCGGTTCGATGCGGATCGCCGCGGTGCAGGGAAACGGGCCCACCGGGTACTTCGACGACCGGGAGCCCTTTGCGGTGATCGACGCGCAGACAACCGCCACCGAGCCGCTGTACGGCGAGGACGTCGATCTGCTCGTCTGGCCTGAGGGGTCTCTCGACGCCGATCCGTTCGAGTACGACGCGCTCGCGCGGAGGATGTCGTACGTGAGCGCTCGCATCGGCGCACCTCTTCTCGCGAACGCCGCCACGGGGCGCGGCGATCTGTTCTACAACACCTCCATGCTCTGGACGTCGGAGGGGAGCGCGGATCAGATCCACGACAAGCGCCATCCCGTGCCGTTCGGGGAGTACGTCCCCGACCGCGCGTTCTACAACGCGATCGTCCCCGACCTGATCGGACTGATCGGTCGCGAATACACGCCGGGCACGAATCCGCCGATCGTCGACATCGACGGCGTCAAGGTGGGACTGGCGATCTGCTTCGACGTCATCTACGACGACCTGATCCACGAGGGCGTGCAGGACGGCGCGCAGATGCTCGTGTTCCAGACGAACAACGCCGACTTCCGGGGCACCGACGAGAACCTGCAGCAGCTCGCCTTCGCACGCATGAGGGCGATCGAGACGGGCCGCAGCGTGGTCAACGTCTCGACCGTCGGAACGAGCCAGATCATCAGGGCCGACGGGTCGACGGTCACGAGCCTGGACGCGGATGAGGCCGGCGCGATGCTCGAGGATGTCGAGCTCCGCACCGGCCTCACCGGGGGAGTGGTCGTGGGCCCCTGGCTGCAGCGGCTGCTGCTCGGGGGCGGACTGGGCGCGCTCGTGGTCGGGTGGTGGCGCGCCCGGCGCTCTCAGGCGCCGATCTTCTGACGCGTCGGGTCTTCGCCGGCGCCGCGGCGGCCGCGGATGTACGCGAGACGCTCCTCGAGGAGCTCCTCGAGCTCTGCCCGCGTCCGTCGCTCCAGGAGCATGTCCCAGTGCGTGCGCGCGGCCTTCTCATCGGTGGCCTCGAGCGTGACGGCCTGGCCGTCGACGTTCAGGCGGGCCTCCGCGCCGCAGGAGCGGCATTCCCAGGTCTGCGGCGGCTCTGCATCGGCCGCGAACATCAGGTTCGTCACGTGGCCGCAGGTGTCACAGGTGTAGGTGGTCTCACGGCGCTCCATGAAAACGACGCCCTCTTCGCTCTGTAGGCTCTGGGCGCCGAGTCGGATGCCGCGTAGGCTGCGATCTGCCATTGTGTGGTCCTCTCGTCGCTGTCAGGTATAACGCTCCAGCCTGTGCGCTTCATCCGAGCGGACGCCTTCTGCTCAGGATTCACAGCCGAATCCCAGCGCAGAAGGCTATTCGGGCGCGAGAACCCGAAGCGCCACGTCGGCGCGGTCCGAGACGACGCCGTCCGCGCCGAGGGCGACGATGCGGGTCATGTCGTCGGGTTCGTTGATCGTCCAGACGTGCACCTCCACGCCGTGGCGATGCGCCGCGCTGATCAGCGCCGGGCTCAACACCCTCAGACCGGCCTGCTTCTCCGGGATCTGCACGGCATCGATCTCCTGGAGGACCTTCGCGGGGGAGAGGCGGAGAGTCGACAGGGCGAGGAGCGACGCGATCGTTCCGCTGCCGGCCGACGTCGCCGGTCGGATGCTCGAGCCGGACCTGAGGACGGCCGCGACGGCCCTCCGCCGACGGGCATCCGAGAAGCTCGTGACGAGCACGCGATCGGCGTGCGGCGCGAGGATCGGTCCGAGCGGGTCGGCGGCGGCATCCGTCTTCACGTCGATGTTGAAGCGGATGCCCGGGAACGTGCTCAGCGCCTCCTGCACGGTCAGGAGACCGCCGTGGTCGGCGAAGAGCCGGCGCAACTCGCGGGTGGTCACGGCGGAGATCGCACGATCGTCACCGGTCAGGCGCGTCAGGGTCGGGTCGTGGAACAGCACCACGTCACCGGACGCGGTGACGTGGCAGTCCGTCTCGATGTACTCCGACCCGGCGGCGTGGGCGGCGGCGAAGGCGGCGGCGGTGTTCTCCCAGACACCGGAGTCCTCGCCCGCCGCGGTGATGAGGCCGCGGTGGGCGAGGACTCGGGGATGCCGTGCCTTCTCGAAGTACGGGTGGGTCACGCGTCCGGGAAGTTCGTCGGCGGCTGGCCGGGCTTGGGCGTGAACGCGCTGCCGATGCCCTTCAGGGCTTCGGTGAGTTCGCTCGGGATGATCCAGAGCTTGTTCGACTGGCCTTCGCTGATCTTCGGGAGCATCTGCAGGTACTGGTAGGCGAGGAGCTTGTCGTCCGGCTGCCCCTGGTGGATGGCCGTGAACACGTTCTGGATCGCCTCGGCCTCACCCTGTGCACGGAGCACGGCGGCCTGCTTGTCACCCTCGGCCTGGAGGATCGCGGCCTGCCGCTGACCCTCCGCCTCGAGGATCTGCGACTGCTTGGATCCCTCGGCGGTCAGGATCGCGGCGCGACGGTCACGCTCCGCGCGCATCTGCTTCTCCATCGAGTCCTGGATGGAGAGGGGCGGGTCGATCGCCTTCAGCTCGACGCGACCGACGCGGATGCCCCACTTGCCGGTGGCTTCGTCGAGGACGACGCGGAGCTGGCCGTTGATGTTGTCACGGCTGGTCAGCGCCTCCTCGAGGTTCAGGCCACCGACCACGTTGCGGAGCGTCGTGGTCGTGAGCTGCTCGACCGCGCCGAGGTAGTTCGCGATCTCATAGGTCGCGGCCCGGGCATCCGTCACCTGGAAGTACACGACCGTGTCGATCGAGACGACCAGGTTGTCTTCGGTGATCACGGGCTGCGGAGGGAACGAGACGACCTGCTCGCGCATGTCGATGAGCGGACGGAGCCGGTCGATGAACGGGACCAGCAGGTTCAGCCCGGGCATGAGGGTCTTGTGGTACTTGCCCAGCCGTTCCACGACGCCAGCCGTGGCTTGCGGGATGATGCGGATGGATCGAGCGAGGGTGACGATCAGGAAGATGATCAGTGCGATGATCACGATCCAGAGGATCGCGGTCGGAATGAACGATGTGTCGTCCACGGAGGCTCCTAGTCGTTGACGGGACGGACGATGGCGGTGGCGCCGTTGATCTCGGTGACCGCGATCCTCGCGCCCTCCGGGATGGCGATCGGCGCGAACGTGCGGGCGGTCCAGGTGTCACCATTGCTGAGCTTGACCTGGCCCGAGATCTGCGTCACCTCCTGCAGGGCGAGACCCCGCAGATCGATGAGAGCATCGACGTTCGACTTCGTGGGGTCTTCCCCTCGATGAAGGCGCTTCAAGAGCGGCGGCCGGAGGAAGAGGATGAAGATCGCTGTCGCAGCGATCGCGATGATCACCTGCGCCCAGGCGGGGATGCCGAAGAGATCGCTCACCAGCCCGACGGCGCTGCCCAGGCTGAGCATGAGGAAGGTGAAGTCGAGCGAGAGCATCTCGATGACGAGGAACACGGCGATCAGGATGATCCAGCCGACCCACGCCCAGTTCTCGATCAGGTCGATGAAGACGGAGAATTCGTTCATGCGGCCTCCTTTTCGGTCAACCTATCACGCGGCCGACGCCGCGGCACGGCGCGACGGAGGGCAGTTGGTAATGTGAGAGAGCCGCGTCATCGCGGCGTTCACGCATCATGAGGAGTCACCGTGACCGACGTTCTTCCCGCAGGTTCCCTCGATGGCAGGGTCGCCCTTGTCACCGGCTCATCGCGGGGCATCGGCGCCGACACCGTGCGCTACTTCGCCGAGGCCGGAGCCGACGTCGTCATCAACTTCCGCAACAAGGCGCCGCGTGCCGAGAAGCTCGCGAACGAGCTGCGCGCGCTCGGTCGTCGGGTGCTCGTGGTCGGCGCCGACCTGACCGACCCGGCATCCGTCTCCGCGATGTTCGACCAGGTGCAGTCCGAGTTCGGACGCCTCGACGTCCTCGTGCTCAACGCCTCCGGAGGCATGGAGTCCGGCATGGCCGAGGACTACGCGCTCACCCTCAACCGCGATGCGCAGCTCAACGTCCTGAACGCCGCGACGCCCCTCCTGGGCGACGGCGCGCGCGTCGTGTTCGTGACCAGCCACCAGGCGCACTTCATCCGCACCACTCCCACGATGCCGGAGTACCTC
Organism: Microbacterium sp. NPDC057944; assembly: GCF_042887445.1. NCBI lineage: Bacteria > Bacillati > Actinomycetota > Actinomycetes > Micrococcales > Microbacteriaceae > Microbacterium > Microbacterium sp. NPDC057944. The sequence continues at coordinate 506,402 of NZ_JBHVPJ010000002.1, read as the reverse complement.
CCGGTCGCGCTCTCGAAGCGCGCAGGAGAGGACGCGCTCCGTGAGCTCATCCCCGGGCTCGCCGAGAAGGGCATCGGCTTCACCGTCGTCTCGGGCGACATGATCGAGGGCACCATCACCGCGACGCTCCTCGAGCGTGCGAACCCCGGTGCCATCTCCGAGCGCCGCGAGTCGGCGGGCAAGCTCTACAACGTCTCGGAGTTCGCCGCGGAGGTGGCACAGGCCGCGATCGATCACGTCCCCGCGGACAACACCCGCCTGGTCGGTGACATCAGCGGATTCGCCGCCGAGTAACCGTCTGCTTACGCAAGAAGCGGCCCCGTCCTCGAAGGACGGGGTCGCTTCTGCGTGAGGGGCGTGACTACTCGCCCGCGACCGCCTGCGTGACGATCTTCGCATCGCGACCGAGGGTGAAGGCGCGGATGATCTGCACCAGGCCGAGCACGACGAGCGAGACGCCGAGGAATACCCACAGAACGAGACCGGCGGCGAGCACGTTGAAGAGCACGTAGATGCCGGCGACGATGCTGAGGATCGCGTACAGCAGGGTCCAGACACGTGATCCGTCGCTGCCGAGCAGCGTCAGGGACACGATGCCGTCGAAGAGCCAGCTGACGCCGATGAAGATGACGGTGATGAGGGCGAGCGTGAGCGCCGCCTCCTTGAGGTTCGCGAACGCGATGACGCCGGCGACGACGTAGAGGAGACCGAGCAGGATGTGGCCCACGCGGGCCCAGCCGCCCTTCGCCTTCGAGAAGATTCCGAGGCCGACGTAGACGACACCCGCGATGATCAGGTAGGTGGCGAAGATGCCGGTGACGATGACGGCCGACTTGACGGGCCAGACCAGGAGCACGATGCCGGCGATGAGCGACAGCACACCGGAGACGGCCAGGGAGACGCGGATGGCCTTGAAGGCGGATTTGGCGTCTGCGACGAGAGATTCGGACATGATGTGGATCCTTTCTGGGAAGATCCTGTGAGGGATGCCCAACACTGTAGCGCTGACCGTTCCGCGCGCGGGGACGCGCGACGGCGGGGCGTTGCACACGGTCATAGGCCGTGATCCGACGACATGGCAGTATCGGAACGTGACCCCTGTCGATGATGCCCGGCTGCGCGAGCTCTCGGCCATGCGGCGCGTGCGCGACCGGATCGATCGCGAGTACGCCAGGCCGCTCGACGTCCCGGCCCTCGCCGCCGGCGTGCACATGTCGGCGGGGCACCTCAGCCGCAAGTTCCGTGAGACCTATGGGGAGTCTCCGTACGCCTACCTGATGACGCGTCGGATCGAGCGCGCGATGGCTCTGCTCCGACGGGGCGACCTCAGCGTGACCGAGGTGTGCTTCGAGGTGGGGTTCCAATCCCTGGGCACCTTCAGCACGCGCTTCTCGGAGCTCGTCGGCCGGTCGCCGCGCGAGTACCGCCGTCATCCCGAGCCCGGACCCGGCATCCCCTCGTGGGTGGAGAAGCAGGCGACGAGACCGATCAGGAATCGAGAAGTGTCGGAGCGAGGGGATCGGTAGCGTCGTGGGCATGAACATCACCATCAACGCCAGCTTCCTCCCGCACACGGACGCCGAGGCATCCGTCGCCTTCTACCGTGACGTGCTCGGATTCGAGGTCCGCAAGGACGTCGGGTACGAGCAGATGCGGTGGGTCACCGTCGGTCCGGTCGGCCAGCCAGACACCGCCATCGTCCTCACGCCGCCCGCGGTCGACCCCGGCATCAGCGAAGGGGAGCGCGCCACGATCCTCGAGCTCATGGCGAAGGGCAGCTACGGCGGGATCGTCCTGGCGACGTCGGATGTCGACGCCGCGTACGCTGAGATCGAAGCGAGGGGCGCCGACGTCGTCCAGGAGCCGATCGACCAGCCCTACGGCATCCGCGATTGCGCATTCCGCGATCCGGCCGGAAACATGGTGCGTCTGCAGCAGACCGCCTGATCGAGAGAAGAGCAAGAGGATGCAGCAGCACGCCGCCGACACCCATGACCTGATCCGCGTGCAGGGCGCGCGCGAGAACAACCTCAAAGACGTGAGCGTGGAGATCCCGAAGCGACGCCTCACCGTCTTCACCGGGGTGTCCGGATCGGGGAAGAGCTCCCTGGTGTTCGACACCATCGCCGCGGAGTCGCGCCGGATGATCGATGAGACCTACAGCGCCTTCGTGCAGGGATTCATGCCGTCCGTGCCTCGTCCCGACGTCGACGTGCTCGAGGGGCTCACCACCGCCATCATCGTCGACCAGGAGCGCCTCGGAGCGAACCCGCGCTCGACGGTCGGCACGGTCACCGACGCGAACGCGATGCTGCGCATCCTCTTCTCCAAGCTGGGGCAGCCGTACATCGGCGGCCCGACCGCGTTCTCCTTCAACATCCCCACCCAGAAGGCCAGCGGTGTGATGACCGGCCCCGGTGGGGAGATGAAGATCGTCAAGGACGCGATCTACCTCGGCGGCATGTGCCCGCGGTGCGAGGGGAGGGGAGCGGTCTCCGATCTCGACCTCGCCCAGATCGTCGACGAGTCGAAGTCCCTCGACGAGGGCGCGATCATGGTGCCCGGCTACACCGCGGACGGATGGATGGTGAAGGGCTTCTCGCAGTCGGGGTTCTACCCGGCTGACAAGCCGATCGCCGCGTTCAGCGAGAAGCAGCGGCACCTCTTCCTCTACGGCGAGGTCACGAAGGTCAAGATCTCCGGGATCAACATGACCTACGAGGGTCTCATCCCCAAGATCACGAAGTCGATGCTCTCCAAGGACCTCGACGCGCTGCAGCCGCACATCCGCACGTTCGTCGAGCGCGTCGCCACGTTCGCGGTCTGCCCCGAATGCGACGGCACCCGTCTGACGGAGGGCGCCCGCTCGTCGAAGATCGACGGCGTCAGCATCGCCGACGCATGCCGGATGCAGGTGACCGACCTCGCCGCCTGGGTGCGCGGGCTGGATCTGCCCGGTGCGGGCCCGCTGCTCGAGGCCTTGAGCGCGAATCTCGACGCCTTCGTCACTCTGGGTCTCGGCTACCTGTCGCTGGAGCGCCCGTCGGGCACGCTGTCAGGGGGAGAGGCGCAGCGCATCAAGATGCTCCGTCACCTCGGCTCATCCCTCACGGACGTGACCTATGTGTTCGACGAGCCGACCATCGGCCTGCACCCGCACGACATCCAGCGCATGAACTCCCTGCTGCTGCGCCTGCGCGACAAGGGCAACACCGTGCTGGTCGTCGAGCACAAGCCCGAGACGATCGCCATCGGCGACCACGTCGTCGACCTCGGACCCGGCGCAGGCAGCGCCGGCGGCGAGATCTGCTTCGAGGGCACCGTCGAAGGCCTCAAGGCGAGCGGGACCAAGACAGGGGCGCATCTCGACGATCGGGCGGCTCTCAAGGACTCCGTGCGCACGGGCGACGGCGCCATCGAGGTGAGGGGAGCGAGGGCGAACAACCTGCAGGACGTGGACGTCGACATCCCCAAGGGCGTGCTCACGGTCGTGACCGGCGTCGCCGGCTCCGGCAAGAGCTCCCTCATCCACGGCTCCGTCTCGAAGCGCGATGGCGTCGTCGCCATCGACCAGGGGGCCATCAAGGGCTCCCGTCGCAGCAACCCCGCCACCTACACCGGCCTGCTCGAGCCGATCCGCAAGGCCTTCGCGAAGGCGAACGGCGTGAAGCCTGCGCTGTTCAGCGCCAACTCCGAGGGAGCGTGCCCCACCTGCAAGGGGGCGGGCGTGATCATCACCGAGCTCGGCTTCATGGACACCATCGAGACGCCGTGCGAGGACTGCGGCGGGAAGCGCTTCCAGGCCAGCGTGCTGGAATACAAGCTCGCGGGCAAGGACATCACCGAGGTGCTCGACCTTCCGGTCGCCGAGGCGCGCGTGTTCTTCTCCGAGGGTGAGGCCAAGCTGCCGGCGGCCGCGGCGATCCTCGGACGGCTCCAGGACGTCGGACTCGGCTACCTCTCGCTCGGACAGCCGCTGTCGACGCTGTCAGGTGGCGAGCGTCAGCGGATCAAGCTCGCGATCCAGATGGGGGAGAAGGGCGACATCTACGTCCTCGACGAACCCACCACCGGACTCCACCTCGCCGATGTGCAGAACATCCTCGGACTCCTGGATCGACTGGTGGAATCGGGCAAGACGGTCATCGTCATCGAGCACCACCAGGCTGTCATGGCCCACGCCGACTGGATCATCGACATCGGTCCCGGCGCAGGTCACGACGGCGGCCGGGTCGTGTTCGAGGGCACTCCGGCCGATCTCGTCGCGGACAGGGCGACGGTGACGGGGGAGCACCTCGCCGAGTACGTCGGGGCGTGAAGGGTCAGTCGCGGCGCGCGATGATCGTGTAGGTGCACGGGACGAGGTTCTGCTCCGCCTCCGGCCAGGCGAATCCGTCCGGCACCTCGATCATCCGCTGACTGAACCGCCAGGGGAGTGTCTTCCCCTCGTCGAAGTGGAGCAGCCTCAGTCCTGCCCTGAGCAGGGCGCCGAGGATCTCGGAGAGCGGATGCGGCCACTCGTAGGTTCGCGGATGCGCGAGCGTGCCGTCGCCGACGTACGTGGACTCGTCGTCCCACTGCTGCGCGGTGCCGTCGCCGAAGTACGGGTAACGGAGGGTCAGCGTGGGTGAGTCCTCATCGAGCGCATAGAGCAGAGGATGACCGTCTCGGATGAAGAACGTCCCGCCGGGGCGAAGGAGCGCGACGATCTGCGCCGCCCATCGGTCCAGGTCGTCGAGCCAGGTGATGGTCCCGATGCTCGTGTAGACCACGTCGAAATCTCCGGTCACGGCACGTCGGGCGTCGAGGACATCGGTCTCGACCCAGGTCGCGTCGACACCTGCGCGCTCCGCCAGCTTCGACGCCGCGTGGAGCGCAGAGGGGGAGAAGTCCACACCCGTGACGATCGCGCCTGCGCGCGCCAACGAGACGGTGTCGGTGCCGATATGACACTGCAGGTGGCACAGGTCGAGCCCGGCGAGGCTCTCCGCGGGAAGGAACGGCGCAAGGGCGGCGAGATCTGCACGGACCACATCGCTCAGGTGCGCGGGATCGTCGTACGCATCCAGCCCGTATTCCTCTTCGTGCAGCGGCACGCGATCCTCCCAGTTCTCCCGGTTCGTCGCCCGCGCATCCTCCCACCCGATCTCCACGTTGCTCTCGTTCACGATGCGAGCCTATCCGCCGTGGTGCACGCCGGGCCGTCGATGCAGCGGGACAATGGACGGATGTCCATTGATCGCTCGTACATCCGCGTCAAGGCGATGCTCATCGCACCGCATCCCGATGGATCCCGGCACCTCGTCAGCAGGAATGCTCCGACGACGGAGAACCCGGACGGATACGACCGTCTCGTCGGCGGCAGCGTCGAGCTCGGAGAAACTCATCGTGAGGCGATCATCCGCGAGGTTCGGGAGGAACTCGACTCCGAGATCCTGGATCTGGTGCATGTGGGCGTCGTCGAGAACATCTTCCGGTTCAACGGTGAGCTCGGTCATGAGATCGTCGCGCTGTACACCGGACGTCTGGCGCCCATGCCACCCAGCGAAGGCGGCGCGCTCACGGAATCCGACGGCTCGACGGTCCCTGTCCTGTGGCGTCCGTTCGATGACGCTCAGCTCACGGTGCCGCTGTACCCCGCGGTTGCGAACGAGTGGATACGTGGCCTGCGCGGCGACCTCGTGAGGTAATGCCGATAATGCACATTATGTCAGATCAGTAGGTGACCCACCCCTCTGGATGCCATGAGCAATACGAGCGACGGACCGCCTACTCTGTTGGCGCGAGCTTCACGCTCACCGCTCTCGAACGCACATCGCCCCACCACTACGCCGGTGGACGCAGCTGTGACGCTTCGCGCTTAGATCGCACCCAAGGGCTTGTGTCGGCTGAGCGCCAGCCGAACTGTCATATCGGCAAGCGTTACGAGCTGGTCCCGCGCGCGGGCCCCTACCGGATCGCACAGGTGTTGAAGAATGAGGCCGTCCACGCCGGCCACGATGGCCCGGGCCAAGTCCTCGACGGGAATCGCGATCGTCTCGTTCGAGGCCTCGGCTGCCCGCTGGCACCAGCCGGCGACGATCGCGGTGTAACGATGATATTGCTGCCTTGCCAAATCCTGATGCTCAGCGGTTCGCAGGGCGTAGAGGGTCAGCTCGTACTGGACCAGCTGGAGGTCACGCCCGCCCTCGACGAGCCGGCTCCAGAAGCCGTCGAGCCCGGTACGGATGGCGCGTTCTAGGCCGTGATGGGTGTCCGCCGAGGCCTCCAGGACCGACGCAATCTCGTCGCCCACGTCCTCGATGACTGCCCTGAGCAGCGCCTCCTTGGATGGGAAGACATACTGCATCGTGGCGAGCGGAACTCCGGCCTCGGCGGCGACCACGCGGACAGAAGCTCTAGCGACGCCGTGTTTCGCCAGTGCGGACCGGGCCGCTCCGATGAACTGCTCCCGGCGCACCGACTGTTCCAAGTAGGGCATCTCCCCCTCGCTCTCGGTTGATTGACCCACATCCTCGCAAGCGACCCTTGCCGACGGCTCGCTGGCCACTCTAGTATCAATGAAATCGGTCAAGTGACCGAATTCCGACGAACGGTGAGACCAGATGAAGGTCATGGTGATCGGTGCGGGGCTGGCGGGACTGACGGCGGCCCGTACCCTGCAGCAGAGTGGTGTCTCGGTGACTGTGCTCGAAGCACGCGACCGGGTCGGTGGCCGCACCGAAGGCGGCGAGATCGCGGGGGTGCCGATCGAGTTGGGCGGCACCTGGATCGGTGAGGGACACTCGCGAATGTATGGGCTCGTCGAGGAGCTGGGTCTGGAAACGTTCAGAACCTGGAACGACCAGGGCAAGCTGGTCATCGAGCTGGGAGGAAAGCGGACCCTGGTCGCGCCGACCAAGGGGGCTGTCCCCCGGCTGAACCCCGTCGCACTCGCCGACCTCGCCCAAGGGATGGTGCGCTTCGGCCGGCTGGCACGCAACGTCGACACCGCACAACCGTGGGCGCACCCGAGAGCGGCCATACTCGATGGGCAGACGTTCGAGTCCTGGATCCGCCGCAACCTGCGCACTCCTAGCGGCCGCGCGTACTTTCGGGTCGCGGCCGAAGCCGTGTTCGCCGCCGACGCCAGCGACGTCTCCTTGCTGCACGCGCTCTTCTACGCAGTCAGCAACGCCGATCTCGAAACGCTGCTCGCCGTCGACCGCGGTGCGCAGCAGGACCGGGTGGTCGGGGGTTCGGTGCTCGTGGCGCAGCGCCTTGCGGAGAGCCTCGACGTCCGCCTCGACACTCCCGTCGCTTCCATCCGACACGATGGGAACGGCGTCACCGTCGCCACCAGGAACGGCACGGTCTTCAAGGCCGACCGTGTCGTGGTCGCCTTGCCTCCGACCCTGGCCGGGCGGCTGCAGTACGCCCCGCCCCTGCCGGCCTGGCGGGACCAGCTCACCCAGAAGCTTCCGGCCGGGACCGTCGCGAAGACCTTCGCGGCCTACCCGACCCCGTTCTGGCGAGATCGGGGTCTCAACGGCCAGGCCGCCTCCGATCAGGGCCCGGTCAAGGTGACCTTCGACGTCTCCCCGCCCAGCGGAGAGGTCGGCGTCCTGCTGGGATTCGTCGAGGGTGGGGAGGCACGACGCTGGCAGCGCCTCTCTGCCGGGGATCGCCGTCAGAGGGTGATCGACAGCTTCGTGCGCTATTTCGGTCCGGAGGCTGCTTCACCGACGGTCTACGTCGAGCAGGACTGGAGTGCACAGGAGTTCACCCGCGGATGCTACGGCGCGCACTTCGCTCCCGGTGTCTGGACGAGCTACGGCAACGTCCTGCGGGAGCCCATCGGAGTGATCCACTGGGCCGGCGCCGAGTACGCCGAGGAGTGGAACGGCTATATGGAGGGCGCCGTGCGATCTGGTGCCTCCACCGCGACCAGCATCCTGGACCGACGCGTCCTCCCCTGACGACACCGGCGCCTGCGCCAGCCGAGGGGACGCTCACAACCCGCTGAGAGTCAACGGCGTGAAGTCGACACTCGAACCACGGTGGCGTGCTCGAAGCCATTCGATCGCCTCGTGCAGGTCTCGGCCGATGTTCGTCAGCGAGTCGAATCGCGTCGTGTGATAGATCGCCAGCTCGCCGGTATCATCGCGGGCGCCGGTGTCCCAGGCGAGATAGTCGCCGTTCTCGCTCATGGCGAAGACCACAAGTCGCTGCGCGATCTCCCACGAGCCGTGGGGTTCGACCTTCCAGTCGTAGCCCTCCGTCCGGCCCTCAACGAAGTCCTCATGCAATCGATCAGTCAGGTGTTGGCCTCGACCCACCACGCCGTCACCGAATCCCGAAGGGGTCGGTGTGTAGATGAGCCAGAGACCGAACAGTCTCCCCCAGCCGAACGATCGGACGAAAGAGACGTACGACGGCGGGAACCCTGCGCCGTCCGGCAGCAGGTGGTTCTCGAGCGTTCCCTCATCCAGTGTCGGCTCGGGCAGCTCGCTGATGGAGAGCTTCCACGGATCCTCGTTGTCCACCCCTGAAGGGTATCCGTCGGCTGCTCGGTGGCACTGTGTCGGGAGTGTCGACGGCCAGCTGCGATCGGTGCTCACGGATGAGTGGGACCACGAGATCGTCCTGTCCTCACTCCCCTGAGCGGACGCGTCGGCGCATGGACTCTCAGCGAGAGCCGTCGACCCCGTAGCCTGCGAGGAACAGCTCGACCGCGCGTGAGACGTCGACACCAGCGGGAGCGCCTCCGAGCAACTGCGCGTTCAGCGGGGCTCCGATGACGAGCCAGGTGAACTGCTCCGCAGCCGCATGAGAATCCTCGATCTGAAGCCGCCCCTGCTCGCTGATCCCCTGCAGCGCTGCGGCGAGGTTCTCGATGTTCGCGTTCCAGCTCTCCTCGAGGTACCGCTCCGCCACATCCGGGTGCGCCGTGGCCTCAGCGGTCACCAGCCGACGCATCTCCAGCACGGGGGTGCTGAGGATGCCCGCTCGCATCGTCTCCCCCAGTTCCACGAGCCCGGCCCTCACGTCACCACTCTCCCCCAGGCGTGCCAATGCCGGCCGCATCGCATCCCGCCCCGCGTGCGCCCAATCGCGCACGACCGCGGCGAAGAGGGCCGGCTTCGACGAGTGCTCCCGGTACAGGGATGCCTTCGAGATCTTCGCGCGCTTGGCGACTTCGTCCATCGAGGTCCCGGCGTATCCACGCTCCAGAAACACCCCTCGAGCGACCGCGACCAAGTCGGCGCCGGAACTCCCCGCAGGTCGGCCGGGGCCGCGAACGCTGTCTGTCATGGTCACTACTTTAGTACTTGACAGTTCTAAAGTAGGCGGAATAGCATTCAGCACTAATCGGTACTAAAGGAGCGTCATGATCGTCATCGGAATCCTTGTCGCGTCGGTAGCCTCATTCCTCGCCAGCGCCGCCCTCTATGCGATACCCGCCGTGTCTGCGCTCATCGCGCGAACGGCGACGCCGAGACCCGGACTCCCCGTCGCCGTCCAGATGCTCAGCGTGCTCCTGCGGAGCATCCTCGCCTCCGTCTTGATCGCCGGGCTGATGCTGGCTGCCGACTGGCACGGCCCTGCGACGGGCGCAGCGCTCGGTATCGCCCTTTCCGCACTCCCCCTCATCCTCCTCATGGGCGGCGTGGTGCATGAGAACACCGCCCTGTCGGCAGCCGGCGTGCATCTGCTCGACTGGATCATCAAGCTCACGCTCATCGGGGTCATCATCGGCATCTTCTTCTGACACGAAACCCGATCGGAGAACCTCATGACCAGCACGACCCCCTTGGACATCACCTTCACCGCGACACTGGGAAAGGTTCGCGCCGGAGACACGTGGACCTGTGTGCAGCTGCCGGACTCGGCATCGATCTTCGCCACTCGCGGCCTGGTCAAGGTCGAGGGGACCATCGATGACGTGCCGTTCCTGGGCGCTTTCATGGCTCTCGGTGACGGAACCCACAAGCTGCCCGTCGCGGCGGCGATCAGGAAGAGGATCGGCAAGACCGATGGAGACGACGTCACCGTCCATCTGACCGGTCGTCGGAGTTGAGCGGCTCCGTCTGACCTCCTCCGCGGGCGCCGACTCGTCGCTCCACGATGTCGGGTGGCGCGATCCGAGCCGCCGAGCAGGAGTAGCGTTGAACCGTGAAGCAGGTACACGTCTCCCCCGCAGCGACACCGGGATGGCGGGCCTGGCTCATCTGGTCAGTCGGCGTCGCCGCCTATGTCCTGGCCATCACGAATCGCACCTCTCTGGGCGCCGTCGGCGTCGATGCTGCAGACCGGTTCCAAGCCGATGCCTCGACGCTCGCGCTCTTCGCCGTCGTACAGCTGGCGGTGTACGGCGGGATGCAGATCCCGGTCGGCGTCCTTCTCGACAAGTACGGATCGCGCCCGATCATGACCATCGGCATGATCCTGATGGCGGCAGGGCAGCTGACCATGGCGGTCTCTCCCAGCATCGGCATCGCGATTCTCGCCCGCATCCTGCTCGGGGCAGGCGATGCCGCGATCTTCCCTGCGGTGCTCCGTCTCGTGGCGACCTGGTTCCCGGCGCAGCGGGGGCCGCTGATGGTGCAGTTCACCGGCATCCTCGGGCAGGCGGGCCAGTTGGTGGCGCTCGTTCCGCTCGCCGCGTTCCTGCACGCCACCAGCTGGACGATCACCTTCGGAAGCATCGCGGGACTCGGAGTGCTGTTCGCGATCCTCGTCTTCCTCGTCATCCGCAACCATCCGCCCGAGCGCGGTGCAGACGTCACCGTCGACACGGACACCGGGGTCATCCGCGTCGTCACCTCCGCCATCGACACCGGTGTCGGCATCCGAGCCGCATGGGCGCACCCGGGCACCCGCCTCGCGTTCTGGTCCCACTTCACCACGCCGTTCGCCGGCACCGCGTTCGTCCTGCTCTGGGGAATGCCGTTCCTCACCGCAGCGCAAGGGCTCGACACGGCGCATGCCGCGGCGATCATCTCGGTGTATGTCGTCGCGGGCATGGCACTCGGCCCGGTGATCGGCGACCTGTCTCGGCGGATCCCGAACCAGCGCTCCTTCGGGCTCGTCCTGCCCGCTGTCGGCATCCAGTTGGTCGCCTGGGTCGCGGTGATCGCGCTCCCCACGCGGGCGCCCGAGTGGATGCTGTACGTGCTCGCCGTCGCGCTCGCGACCGGAGGCCCCGCCTCCATGATCGCCTTCGACCACGCCCGCACGCACAACCCGTCCCACCGGCTGAGCACCGCGACGGGCGTGACGAACGCGGGTGGCTTCATCGCGGCACTCATCGCGATCTTCCTGATCGGACTCGCCCTCGATCTGCAGGGCGCGGGAACACCCGCCACCTACACGCTCGATGCGTTCCGCGTCGCATTCCTCATGCCGATCCCGTTGTGGATCCTCGGCACCGTGTTCATCCTCATCGAGCGCAAGCGCACCCGCATCCGCGTCGGTCTGGATCCCGAACGGCGTCGTTGACGGCCTCGAACGGCGACTCTGACGCCGGACGAAGGTCACCGGGTGGGGCGTCTGAGCGGCGTCCACCCGAACGGCACAGGGCCGTCGAAGACCGCTCTCTCCTCGTCCGCGCTCGCTGACCACCCCTGCGCTTCGCCAGGGGTGTCGAAGGCACCTCTCGCGACCCGGAGACCGACGTCCTCATGATGCATGCGGGGCGCTCCCCCGCGTCGGACCGATGCGCGCACGCTCCATGCATCATCCGCGAAGCCGCCCCCACGGAACACGCGGTAGTCGTCGTAGCGCGCAGGGTCCAGCAGATCCCAGCACCACTCCCAGACGTTGCCGAGGGTGTCGAACAGGCCATTGAGGTTCGGGAGCTTCCCGCCGACATCCTGAGGAGAGGCGACCCCGTCCGCACCGGTCCACGCCGCATCGGCGAGAGGTGCGTAGTGGGGGCCCGTCGAGCCCGCGCGGCAGGCGAACTCCCACTCCGCCTCGGTGGGCAGCCGGTATCCCTCTGCGGTCACATCCCAGCTGACGTCCTCTCCGTCGAACCGGTAGACGGGGTCGAGTCCTTCCCACTCCGATGCGGCGTTGCAGAAGTGCACCGCTCTCAGCCAGCTCAGGTCGGCCGCCGGACGACGCGGATGCCGTGACGGCACCGGCAGCACCTCCGCGAACTGCTCCTCGGTGATCGGGAAGACGCCGATCTCGAAGGGTTCCACCACGACGAGACGCTCGACCTTGCGTCGCGCGTCGTGCAGGGTGACGGCGCCGCCGGCGATCCGCCGCATCTCGATGTCGGTCACGGCGTCCGTGGCGTCCGCTCGACCCAGTCGGGATACTTCGCGGTGCGCCCATCCCCCGACGATGTCCCTGTCACGCGCCGTTTGACCCACGGCCCGACGAATTCGCGATAGTACGCGAGTCCACCCGGGCCCATCCCCCGCTCCTCCCGCGGCGCCCACCAGCTCTCCGGCGGCTCGAATCCGAGCGCGTGCAGAACGCGAGCGGCCACGCGATGATGCCCGGCGGCGTTCATGTGAAGACGATCCTCCGACCAATACTGCGGTCGGTAGAGCTCGTGATCGCCCCAGTTCAGCGCCGTGACGACGTCCGGACGCTCGGCGACCCGCCGCAGCACGGCATCCGACAGGAGATCTCCGCGCTTCTGGAACACCTTGCCCATCGGCAGCTGCCCGCTCGGGTTCGCTCCGGAGAGAAGGATGAGCGTCACGCCCTCTTCGTCGCAACGTCGCAGCACGCGGCTGAAGGCGTCGGCGATGTGCTCGACATCGGCTCGGGGCCGGAGCACGTCGTTGCCTCCGCCGTTGAACGAGAGGTGCGTCGGACGCAGGGCCAGCGCAGCCTCGAGCTGCTGCTGGACGATCGGCCAGGCGAGCTTGCCCCGGATCGCGAGATTCGCGTACTGGATAGGGTGCCCCGCGGCATCCGCCCAGCCCTGCGCGGTCAGGTCTGCCCAGCCGCGCTCCCGCCCGTCGGGGAGGACATCGCCGACACCCTCCGTGAAGGAATCGCCGATCGCCACGAAACGTACATCTGCCACCCCCTCAGCCTATGGCCGGGTGGCGACATCGGCGCTCACCGGTCGTCCAGCGACTGCCCCTTCCGGTCGCTGAGACCCCAGGCCGCCAGCGCGGCGACGAGGAAGCAGATGCCGAAGATCACGAAGACGATGGGCGGGCCTCCCATGAGCAGCAGTGCCGGAACCGCGAGCGGCGCGATGATCGACGCCACCCGCCCGCTGCCGGCCGCCCATCCTGCGCCTGTCGCCCTCAGAGACGTGGGGTAGACCTCCGGAGTCACGGCGTAGAGCGCACCCCATGCACCGAGAGTGAAGAAGGACAGCGCCATCCCCGCGGCGATGATCGTGCCGGCGCTGCTCGCCGTGCCGAAGAACACCGCGGAGATCGCAGCCCCGACGAGGAACACCGAGAGCGTGCTGCGCCGCCCCCAGACCTCGATCAGCCAGGCGGCCACGGCGTACCCCGGAAGCTGGGCGAGCGTGATGATCAGCGTGAACCCGAACGACCGGACCAGATCGAAACCCGCGTCGACGAGGATGCTCGGTATCCAGATGAAAGCGCCGTAGTAGGCGAAATTGACCCCCAGCCACACCACCCACAGGCAGACCGTGCGGAGCCTGAACTCCGGATGCCACAGCGTCGTGACGCGTGACCTCGTGGTCGCGGTGATCGCCCTGGACGGCGGTTCCCTCCTGATCGCCGGACCCGCCACGATTCCCGCATCGAGTTCGAAGGACACGACGATCCGCTCGGCCTCCGCGATGCGGCCGCGCATAGCGAGCCAGCGCGGCGACTCCGGCATGCCCCACCGTACGAACAGCGCGTACGCCGCGGGGATCGCCCCCAGTGCGAAAGCCCAGCGCCAGCCGTCGTCGGATGCCGGGATCACGAAGAAGCCGATCAACGCCGCGGCCGTCCACCCGACCGCCCAGAACGCCTCGAGGATCACGATCAGGCGCCCGCGGATCTTCACCGGAGCGAACTCGCTCACGTAGGTCGACGCCACGGGCAGCTCAGCGCCCAGCCCGAGTCCCACGAAGAAGCGCAGCACCAGGAGCATCGCCAGTCCGCCGACGAGCGCGCTCGCCCCTGTCGCGAGCCCGTAGATCAGCAGGGTCATGGCGAACACCTGGCGGCGCCCCAGGCGGTCCGCCAGCAGCCCTCCGAGCGTCGCGCCGACGGCCATTCCGATGAAGCCCACCGAGGCGACCCACCCGGCTTCGGGCTTCGTCAGCCCCCACTGCTGCGTGAGCGCCGCGATGATGAACGAGATGAGCCCGACATCCATCGCGTCGAGCGCCCAGCCCAGACCCGAACCGGTGAGGAGCCGTAGATGTCTCCTGGTGAACGGCACCTCATCCAGGCGCTGGGCGAGAGACGCACGACTCGGCAGAGAGGTGTTGGCCATGTCCTTCATCGTAGGGCCGGCACCGCTCCTCCCCCGTCAGTCGGCGAGGAGTCTGCGCACGCGCGGCATGACCTCGGTTCCGTAGAGCTCGATGCTGCGCATCATCGCCTCATGCGAGAGGGTCCCCGTGGCGTACTTCAGGTCGAAGCGCCCCAGGCCGAGCGTCTTGACGGTGTCGGCGATCTTCGTCGCCACGCGGTCGGGCGAGCCGACGTACAGCGCACCCTCGGGGCCGACGTCGTTCTGGAAGCGCGCCCGGCTGTACGGAGGCCACCCGCGCTCGCGTCCGATCGTGTTGTTCATCGCCTCGAAGCCGGTGTAGGCGGCATCCCATGCCTCGTCGTCGGTGTCCGCGATGTGGCCGGGCGAGTGCACGGAAACGGGGTGCGACGTCGTTCCGAAGGATGCGACGGAGCGGTGGTACAGATCGACGAACGGCTTGAACCGCACAGCGGGCCCGCCGATGATCGCCAGCATGAGCCCGAGTCCGTGCCGAGCGACGCGCACGACCGACTCCGGGCTGCCGCCGACGCCGACCCACGTGCGCAGGCCCTTCTCCGTCTTCGGGAAGACATCCGCGTTCTCCAGCGACGCGCGCATCGTGCCCGACCAGGTGACGGGCTCCTCCTTCAGGAGCTGGACGAACAGGTCGAGCTTCTCCTCGAAGAGAGCCTCGTAGTCGCGCAGGTCGTATCCGAAGAGGGGGAAGGACTCGATGAACGAGCCACGACCGAGAACGACCTCCGCGCGGCCGTTCGAGACGGCATCCAGCGTGGCGAAGCGCTCGAAGACTCGGACAGGATCGTCCGATGACAGCACGGTGACAGCGGTGCCCAGGCGGATGTTCTCGGTCTTCCCGGCGATCGCCGCGAGAACCATCTCGGGTGCGGACACGGCGAACTCCGGACGGTGGTGCTCCCCCACGCCGAAGAAATCGACGCCGACGGCGTCGGCCAGCTCTGCCTGCGCTACGACGTTCCTGATCGTCTGCGCGCCGCTGAGGAGGTCGCCGCCCGCGTCTCTGGTGATGTCGCCGAAGGTGTCCAGCCCGAACTCGATGCTCATGTCATCCCTTTCCATTCAGATGCATGAACACCGGTGCGGGCCGGACCATTCCCGCTACTTCTCGAGCAATGCGGTGCGCAGCGTGTCGAGACCGACTCCGCCCATGTCGAGCGCCCTCTTGTGGAATTCCTTGACGTCGAAATCTGCACCGCGCTCGGCCTGGTACGCCTCACGAACCTGCTCCCAGATGCGCTGCCCGACCTTGTAGGACGGCGCCTGCCCCGGCCAGCCGAGATAGCGGTTGACCTCGAACTGGACGAACTGATCCGACATGTTCACGTTCTTGCGCATGAAGGCGAGAGCGTAGTCCGCATCCCAGACCCCATCGCCCTCGAGCCGCGGCTTGCCCAGGTGCACGCCGATGTCGAGGACCACACGCGCCGCACGCATGCGCTGGCCGTCGAGCATGCCGAGACGGTCGGCGGGATCGTCGAGATAGCCGAGCTGCTGCATCAGGCGCTCGGCGTACAGAGCCCATCCCTCGGCGTGGCCGGAGGTGCCCGCGAGCAGGCGCCGCCAGGAGTTCAGCTCCGCGCGGTTGTATACCGCCTGCGCGATCTGCAGGTGATGACCAGGGACGCCCTCGTGGTACACGGTGGTCAGCTCACGCCAGGTGTCGAACTCGGTGACGCCCTCGGGGACGGACCACCACATGCGACCGGGGCGCGAGAAGTCATCGGTCGGGCCGGTGTAGTAGATCCCGCCCTCCTGCGTCGGCGCAATCATGCACTCGAGGGTGCGGATCGCTTCGGGGATGTCGAAATGGGTCGCACCGAGTTCGGCGACGGCACGATCGCTCGTCTCCTGCATCCAGCGCTGGAGCGCGTCGGTGCCCACGAGCTTTCGCGACGGGTCGGACTCCAGGTGCGCGACGGCTTCTTCGACCGAGGCTCCGGGGAGGATCTCATTCGCGATCGTGGTCTGCTCCGCGACCATGCGCGCGAGTTCCTCGAGCCCCCACTCGTACGTCTCATCGAGATCGATCGTGGCGCCGAGGAAGCGACGCGAGTTCAGCGCGTAGAGCTCCCGGCCCACGGCATCGACCTCGCTCGCCACCGGTGCGAGTTCCTCAGCGAGGAAACGACGCAGCTCGTGGTAGGCGACGCGGGCCGCTGCGGAGTTGTCGGCGAGGGTGCGGGCGAGGGATGCCGGGAGGTTGCCCTCCTCGGGTCCGCCGTTCGCGACGAACTCGGCGAAGAAGCCGTCATCGGCCGTGTAGCGATCGATCTGCGTGGCGACCTCGGTGACCTGACGGCGCGCGGGTGTGACGCCCGCCGCGATACCGGCGCGGAGCGTCTCGGTGTAGCCGCGGAGCGCATCGGGGACGGCAGCGAGCCGCGCGGCGATCACCGACCAGTCGTCGCTCGTCGCGGTCGGCATCAGGTCGAACGCGGCACGGACGTCCTGCGCGGCAGACGCGATCACGTTGAGATCGCGGAGGTGCCAGTTCGCCTCGTGGAGCTCGAGATCGAGGCTCAGCTCGGCGCTGAGATCGGTCTTGGTCACCTCATCGATGGCATCGGCCGGCTCGAGGCCGGCCAGCTTCGCGAGCGTCGCCCTCGTCGCCGCGGCGACCTCTTCGTGACCCTGCGGGCTCAGATCGCCGAAGCGATCGTTCACCTCGGATCGACCGATGTAGGTGCCGAGGGTGGGAGCGAGGACGGCGATCGTGTCGACCCACTCGTCGGCGACCTTGTCGATGGCTGACGGGGTGCGGGGTGCGGAAGTCATCCCTCCAGCGTAGCCCGCGGCACCCCGTCGCAACATATCGGGAACCGGGTCGCCGCCGAGATCAGTGGGCGGCCTCGTTCCAGTCCTGGCCCCGACCGACCTGCACATCGAGAGGAACAGTCAGCGCTGCAGCGTCACCCATACGGGAGCGGACGATGCGCTCCGCGGCATCCCACTCCCCCGGGGCGACCTCAAGCACGAGTTCGTCGTGGATCTGCAGCAGTACCCGCGACCCGAGACCCTCTGTGCGGAGATCGTCGTGGATGTGGAACAGCGCGATCTTCATGATGTCGGCTGCGCTCCCCTGGATCGGCGCGTTGAGGGCAGCACGTTCGGCGTTCTCGCGGAGCACGCGGTTCGGGCTCGCGAGGTCGGGGAACGGCCGACGGCGTCCGAAGATCGTCTCGGTGTAGCCGACCTCCTTGGCCTTGAGCACGGAAGCCCGCAGGTAGTCGCGGACGGCGCCGAAACGGGCGAAGTACTCCACCATCAGCTGCTTCGCCTCGGACTGCTCGATGCGCAGCTGCTTCGAGAGACCGAACGCCGAGAGGCCGTAGACAAGGCCGTAGGACATGGCCTTCACCTTCGTGCGCATGGCAGAGGTGACATCGCTCGGCTCGACACCGAAGACCCGGGCGCCGACGAAGCGGTGCAGGTCCTCGCCGCTGTTGAAGGCCTCGATGAGCCCCTCGTCTCCCGACAGGTGCGCCATGATGCGCATCTCGATCTGCGAGTAGTCGGCGGTGAGCAGCGACTCGTAGCCCTCTCCGACCTGGAAGGCGCTGCGGATGCGCCGAGACTCCTCGGTGCGCACGGGAATGTTCTGCAGATTCGGGTCCGTGCTCGACAGGCGGCCCGTCTGGCTCCCCGTCTGCACGTAGGTGGTGTGGATCCGGTGATCGTCGCCGATCGCCGTGTCGAGGGACTCGATGATCTGGCGGAGCTTGGTGGCCTCACGGTGCTGCAGCAGCAGCCCCAGGAACGGATGCGGGTTCGACTCCTGGAGATCGGCGAGCACCGCGGCATCCGTCGAGTATCCGGTCTTGGTCTTGCGCGTCTTGGGCAGCTGCAGATCGTCGAACAGCACCTCCTGGAGCTGCTTCGGCGAACCGAGATTGAACTCGCGTCCGACGAGAGCGAACGCCTCCTGAGCGATGCCTTCGGCCCGGATTCCCAGTTCGCCCGAGAACGTGGACAGGACGTCGTGAGAGACGGCGACGCCGGCGACCTCCATGTCGGCGAGCGTGAGCAGGGTCGGCAGCTCGATGTCCGTGAGGACGGCCGCGACCGAGTCCGGGATGTCCTCGCGCAGTGCCGCCGCGACGCGGAGGGCGAACCATGCCTCCTGCGAAGGCGTCGCGCCCTCGGTCTCGGGGACGAGCTGCGAGGGATCCGCCTCGGGCAGCTTCTCTCCCAGGTACCGCTCCACGAGGTCGCTGAGCGACTTGTCGGGGAAGCTCGGACGCAGGAGCCATCCTGCGAGGCTCGTGTCGTACACGAGCCCGCCGAGGCGGACGTCGCGACGGAGCAGCGCCTTCACCTGCGGCTTCGCGTCGTGGATGATCTTCGGAGCGTCGGACTCCAGCCAGCCGCGAAGAACCTCCTCGGCTTCGGCGCTCCAGTCGAGCTCGCGGAGCTCGGTGTCCGTCGCGGCCCCCAGGCGTGACGGGGCGCCCGACTGCGTGGTGAGGGTGAGCGCGATGTCGCCCTGCACACCCGTCGCCCACGCGACGAAGGCCGCCGGATCGACCTCGACCGGCTCGGGGAGCACGACGACGGATGCCGGGTCGTCTGCCACCTCTCCTGCGCCGACGGCCTCGAACACGCGCGGAAGGAGCGTGCGGAACTCGAGTCGGGCGAAGATGTCGCGCACGGCCTGCGCATCGATCGGCGTGACCGCCAGGTCATCAGGCGCCACGGGCAGCTCGACGTCGGTGAGCAGTCTGTTCAGCTTGCGGTTGCGTCGAACATCCTCGATGTGATCGCGCAGGTTGCCGCCGACGACGCCCTTGATCTCCCCGGAGCGCTCGAGGAGGTCGTCCAGAGATCCGAACTGGGTGAGCCATTTCACGGCGGTCTTCTCGCCCACCTTCGGCACTCCCGGCAGGTTGTCGCTCGTCTCGCCGACCAGCGCCGCGATGTCGGGGTACTGCTCGGGGCGGACTCCGTAGCGCTCCTGCACCGTCGTCGGGTCGTAGCGCTTGAGCTGGGAGACGCCCTGCACCGACGGATACAGGAGGGTGACGTCATCGGTGACGAGCTGGATCGTGTCGCGATCTCCGGAGACGACCAGAACGTCATAGCCCTGGGCGGCGCCCTGCGATGCGAGGGTTGCCAGGATGTCGTCGGCCTCGATGCCCTCTTTGGTCAGCACTGGGATCGACATCGCGGCGAGGCAGTCCTGCAGCAGCGGGATCTGGCCTCGGAACTCCTGAGGCGTCTCGGACCGCGTGGCCTTGTACTCGGGGTACTCGTCGGTGCGGAACGAGTGCCGCGACGTGTCGAACGCGATGGCCATGTGGGTGGGCTGCTCGGCCTTGATGAGGTTGACCAGCATGGACAGGAAGCCGTAGATGGCGTTCGTGTGCTGGTTGTCCTTGGTCGTGAAGTTCTCGACCGGAAGGGCGAAGAAGGCACGATAGGCGAGCGAATGGCCGTCGACGACCATGAGGGTAGGCTTTGCGGAGTCCGTCACCCTGTCAGCCTAACGAGGACGACAGACACCCGCTGAGGAGGATTCATGAGCGACGTCACCACGAGCGAAGGACTCGAGTGGGCGACCGCCCGCGGCATGGGCGCATTGGCCGAGAAGATGGGCATCGAGTTCACCGAGTTCTCCGTCGAGCGCTCCGTCGGCACGATGCCTGTCGAGGGCAACACCCAGCCGGTTGGGCTCGTGCACGGAGGTGCGTACGTGGTTCTCGGCGAGTCGCTCGGATCGATGGCGGCGAACCTCCATGCCGGACCGGGACGACTCGCCGTCGGCGTCGACATCAACGCGACGCACACCCGCTCCGCGACCTCGGGCACGGTGACCGGCGTATGCACGCCGATCCACCTCGGCCGCAGCATCACCGTGCACGAGATCGTCATCTCCGATGATCAGGGACGTCGGTGCTCCACGATCCGCATCACGAACATGATCAAGGAACTCCCCGCCTGATCAGGGACGGCTCTTCAAGAGGCTGAGCACCTCGGTCATCTGAGACGACAGCCCGTCCAAGCGACCATCGAGCCCGTCCATGCGGACGCCGATGCTGCCCAGGCGACCGTCGAGCCCGTCCAGACGACCGTCGAGCCCGTCCAAGCGGACACCGATGCTGCCCAGGCGACCGTCGAGCCCGTCCAGGCGACCGTCGAGCCCGTCCAGGCGACCGTCGAGCCCGTCCAGGCGACCGTCGAGCCCGTCCAGACGACCATCGAGCCCGTCCAGGCGACCGTCGAGCCCGTCCAGACGACCATCGAGCCCGTCCAGACGACCATCGATCCCCTCCAGACGACCATCGATCCCCTCCAGACGACCGTCGATGCCGTCCAGACGACCATCGAGCCCGTCCAAGCGGACGCCGATGCTGCCCAGCTGCAGATCATGCCCGGCGAGCCGTGCATTCATCTCTTCGAGCAGTTCGTAGATCGCGGAGATGTCGTTGGTGTTCTGCTCCATCCGGAGGTCTGCCTGCGTGGGTGTCATCGCCATGCGTCGAAGCTACGCCGCGCGCGCAGGCCATCGCGCGCGGTCACCGGCACCCGTGGAGAAATCCCTCACAATGACGTGATGGGGAGGAGCAGTCAGGCCTCGCCGAGGACTCGCTGGAACAGCAGATGGTCCTGCCACTCCCCCGCGATGCGGAGGTATCGAGGGGCCATCCCGATCTGAGCGAACCCGTTCCCGAGCAGGACGCGCTGCGAGCCGGTGTTGTGCACCAGTGTGGCCGCCTGAACGCGGTGCAGACGGAGCTCGTCGGCCGCGTAGGCCATAACTTGCTCGACCGCTCTGGAAGCGAGTCCTCGCCGCAGCCGGGTCGCGTCGATCCAATAGCCGAGATCGGCGCTCCAGAATGCTCCCCGGACGATGTTGTTGAGGTTCATGCGTCCGCGGATCTCGCCGTCGTCGGACACGATCACGAAGCGCGCGCTCCGTCCGGCAGCAGCCTCCTCGACGCTCAGCCGGGAGTGGTTCTCCTGCCAGGCCTCCGTGAAGAACTCCACAGGTCGCGACGGGTCCCACGGAGCCAAATGGCTCCGATTGGAGGTATACGCCCGCGCAAGCGCGGCGCCGTCACCGATCCGCACCGCCCGCAGAGTGTGCTCCGCGTCCAGCGGACGCACTGCTACTTCTTCGGCGCGAGCTGCTCGATGATGGCCTTGGCGACATCCTGCATGGTCAGCCGACGGTCCATGGACGCCTTCTGGATCCAGCGGAACGCCTCCGGCTCGGACAGCCCCATCTTCTCGTTGAGGAGTCCCTTGGCGCGGTCGACGAGCTTGCGGGTCTCGAAGCGCTCGACCATGTCGGCGACCTCGGCCTCGAGCGTGATGATCTGCTCGTGGCGGGCCAGAGCGATCTCGATCGCGGGAAGCAGGTCGTTCGGCGTGAACGGCTTCACGACGTAGGCCAAGGCGCCGGCCTCGCTCGCGCGCTCGACGAGCTCCTTCTGGCTGAATGCGGTCAGCAGCACGACGGGGGCGATGTTGCCCTTGTGCAGCTTCTCGGCGGCGCTGATGCCGTCGAGCTGCGGCATCTTGACGTCCATGATGACGAGGTCGGGGCGAAGCTCCGTGGCGAGTGCGACGGCCGTCTCGCCGTCGCCCGCCTCTCCGACGACGTCGAAGCCGTTGTCGCGGAGGATCTCGACGATGTCGAGGCGGATCAGCGATTCGTCCTCGGCGACGACGACGCGTCGGGGTGCGGATGCCGTGGGCTGCTCAGCCTGCTCTTGCTCAGTCACAGGTCTATCCTATCGAACCAGGCTCCGGCGCTGGCCGCGGGGCGATGCCGTGCCGCGATCCGCCGTGTCGAGCGCACTGTGCGAGCGACGTTCGGGCCGCTCGCGACTCTGGGTGCCGGCGGTGGGACTCGAACCCACACGCCCTTTCGGACAAAGCATTTTGAGTGCTCCGCGTCTGCCATTCCGCCACGCCGGCCCACCGTAGACCCTATCGCACACCCGGGATACGACTGCGCGCCGCACCCCGACGAGGGAGTGCGGCGCGCAGTAGGAGAGACGTCAGACGCCGGCCTTGTAGATCGGCGCGGCGCCGCGGATCGCGTCGCCGACCTTGTGGACGCGGAGGTCGTTCGTCGACCCGATGATCCCGGGAGGGGAACCGGAGATCACGACGACCCTGTCCCCTTCCTCTGCGAGCTTGTTGCCGAGGAGGTACTCGTCGACCTGGTGGTACATGAGGTCGGTGTGCTGCACCATCTCGACGAGCGTCGAGTGGATTCCCCAGGTCAGCGCCATGCGGCGGCGGATGCCCGGCTCTGGCGTGAACGCGAGCATCGGGATGCGCGAGCGCAGCCGCGACAGTCGGCGAGCGGAGTCGCCCGACTGGGTGAAGACGCAGAGGAACTTCGCCTCGACGAACTCCGCGACCTCCAGAGCCGCGAGGGTGATCGCGCCACCCTGCGTGCGCGGCTTGGTCGTGAGCGGGGCCACGCGCTCCAGGCCGTGCTCCTCGGTCGACTCGACGATACGGGCCATGGTCTCCACGACCACGACCGGGTACTCGCCGACGCTGGTCTCGCCGGAGAGCATGACTGCGTCCGCACCGTCCAGCACGGCGTTCGCGACGTCGGAGGTCTCTGCGCGCGTCGGAACCGGGCTGCTGATCATCGACTCGAGCATCTGCGTCGCGACGATGACGGGCTTCGCCATGCGGCGCGCCAGTTCGACGGCGCGCTTCTGCACGATCGGCACGGCCTCGAGCGGGAGCTCGACGCCGAGGTCGCCTCGGGCGACCATGATGCCGTCGAACGCGTCGACGATCTCCTCGAGAGCATCCACCGCCTGCGGCTTCTCGATCTTGGCGATGACGGGGACCTTCACGCCCTCTTCGGCCATGATCTCGTGGACCCGGTCGACGTCGGCGGCGTTGCGCACGAACGACAGCGCGATGAGGTCGGCGCCGGTGCGCAGACCCCAGCGCAGGTCGTCCTCGTCCTTCTCGCTCAGCGCGGGGACGTTCACGGCGACACCGGGCAGGTTGATGCCCTTGTTATTCGACACCGCTCCCGCGACGATCACGCGAGTGGTGACCGTGACGCCGTCGGTGTCGACGACCTCGACGCGCACCTTGCCGTCGTCGATCAGCAGGAAGTCCCCCGCCTTGACGTCCTGGGGCAGACCCTTGAAGGTCGTCCCGCAGATCTCCCTGTTGCCGATGATGTCCTCGGTCGTGATCTTGAAGATGTCTCCGACCGCGAGCTCGTAGGGTCCGGCCTCGAACTTGCCGAGGCGGATCTTCGGGCCCTGCAGGTCGACGAGGACCGCGACCGCCTTGCCTGCGTCATCCGCGGCGCGGCGGACGTTGGCGTAGTTCGCCTCGTGCACGGAGTAGTCACCGTGGCTGAGGTTCAGTCGGGCGACGTCCACACCAGCCTCGATGATCGCGCGCACGGTGTCATACGTAGAGGTGGCTGGGCCCAGGGTGGCGACGATTTTCGCGCGTCTCAACAGATTCTCCAGGGTAGAGGGGGGATTAGAAATCAGGCGACGGTGCCGCGCTCAGCCTACGCGGGCTGGAGTCCGATCGCGACATCCGTGGGCCGCACCGGCTCGGGGAGGACGGTCTCGCCCATGAGGAAGCGATCGACGTTGGCGGCCGCCGCGCGGCCCTCGGCGATCGCCCACACGATAAGCGACTGTCCGCGGCCTGCGTCCCCGGCGACGAACACGCCGGACACGGTGGACTCGTAGGATGCGTCACGCTGGAAGTTGCCGCGGTCGGTCACCTGCGGACGCGTGTCCTCGGTGAACCCGTCCTGCTCGGGACCGGTGAATCCCATGGCGATCAGGACGAGGTCGGCCGGGATCTCCCGCTCCGTGCCGCTCTTGGGCACGCGACGCCCGTCGACGTACTCGGTCTCGGCAACGCGCAGCGCACGGACCTCACCGACCTCGTTGGCGAGGAACTCGACGGTGGAGGCGAGGAACACCCGCTCACCGCCCTCCTCGTGCGCGGAGGACACCTCGAAGACGGTCGGCATCATCGGCCAGGGCTGGTGGCCCGGACGCTCCGCACCCGGCTGCTGGCCGATCGCCAGGTTCGTGACGCTGAGCGCGCCCTGGCGGTGGGCGGTTCCGATGCAGTCGGCACCGGTGTCACCGCCGCCGATGACGATGACGTGTTTGCCTTCGGCGGTGATCTGCTCCGTGACCTTGTCGCCCGCGACCGCATGGTTCGACTCCACGAGATACTCCATCGCGAAGTGGACGCCGTCGAGGTCTCGACCGGGGATCGCAAGATCGCGAGGCACGGTGGAACCGGTCGCGATGACGACCGCGTCGTAGCGCGCGCGGAGGTCCGCCCAGGTGATGTCCTTGCCGATCTCGACGCCGGCGCGGAACCGGGTGCCCTCCTCCTGCATCTGGCGGAGGCGGGACTCGAGCTGCGACTTCTCCATCTTGAAGTCCGGGATCCCGTAACGCAGCAGACCGCCGATGCGATCGTCGCGTTCGAACACGGCCACGGTGTGGCCGGCGCGGGTGAGCTGCTGCGCGGCCGCGAGCCCGGCGGGGCCCGATCCGACGACGGCGACCGTCTTGCCCGTGAGGCGAGCCGGCGGCTGCGCCTCGACCCAGCCCTTGCTGAAGGCCTCGTCGATGATCGAGACCTCGATCTGCTTGATCGTGACGGCGGGCTGGTTGATCCCCAGCACGCAGGCGCTCTCACAGGGAGCGGGGCACAGACGTCCCGTGAACTCGGGGAAGTTGTTCGTCGCGTGCAGCCGGTCGATCGCCGCGCGGCCCTCGCCGCGCCACGTGAGATCGTTCCACTCCGGGATCAGGTTGCCCAGGGGGCATCCCTGGTGGCAGAACGGCACGCCGCAGTCCATGCAGCGGCTCGCCTGGCGGCGGAGCACGGCCTGATCGCCGGGCTCGTACACCTCTTTCCAGTCCATGATCCGAACCGGCACGGGGCGCCGGGCGGGGAGCTCGCGCTCCGTGACCTTCAGAAAACCTTTGGGATCAGCCACCGGTCACCTCCAGGATGCGGTTCCAGACGACGTCGCCGTCGGGGTCGATCCCCTCGGCCACTGCTTCCTCTCTCATGCTCCGCACGGCGGCGAAGTCACGCGGGAGGACCTTCACGAACTCTGCGGCGGTCTCTTCGAACCGCGACAGGATCTCCGATCCGAGCGGGGACGCGGTGCGCTCCACGTGCTCGGAGATCAGGCCTCTCAGCACTTCGAGATCCGCGCGGTCCAAAGGCGTCAGCAGGAGTTCGCCGCTGCCGAGGGACTGCGCGTTGACCTTCGCGGTGTCGAGGGAGCGGACGTACGCCACTCCCCCGGACATTCCGGCGCCGAAGTTACGTCCGGTCGAGCCGAGGATCACCGCGACGCCACCGGTCATGTACTCGAGCGCGTGATCGCCCACGCCCTCGACGACGGCCGTGGCGCCAGAATTGCGCACCAGGAACCGCTCTCCGACCACGCCGGAGAGGAACATCGAGCCGGAGGTCGCGCCGTAGCCGATCACGTTGCCCGCGATCACGTTGCGATGCGGTTCGATCGCAGAGCCACGAGGCGGCCTGATCGTGATGTCGCCACCGGACAGGCCCTTGCCGACGTAGTCGTTGGCGTCGCCTTCGAGCCGCAGCACGATGCCCGACGGCATGAACGCGCCGAGAGACTGCCCGGCCGTGCCATGCAGCGTCACGTCGATCGTCTCGCGCGGGAGACCGGCGGCTCCGTAGCGGGCGGTGACCTGATGGCCCAGCATCGTGCCGACCGCTCGTTCGGTGTTCGCGATCGGGAGCTCGATGACGACGTGCTCTCCGTTCAGGAGCGCGCCCTTCGCGATGTCGATCAGCTGCACGTCGAAGTGCTTCTCGAGCTCGTGATCCTGTTCGCGCCCACTGCGACGGGGCTCCCCCGCCGGGAAGGCGGGGCCGTCGAGGATCGGGCTGAGGTCGAGGCCCTCCGCCTTCCAGTGGTCGACGGCCGCGTTCACCTCGATGAGCTCTGCACGGCCGACGATCTCGTCGAGCGAGCGGAAGCCCAGCTCGGCGAGCAGCTCGCGGACCTCTTCAGCGATGAACTCCATGAAGTTCACCACGAACTCGGGCTTGCCGCTGAAGCGCTCGCGCAGCAGCGGATTCTGCGTCGCGACGCCCACCGGGCAGGTGTCGAGGTGGCACACGCGCATCATGATGCAGCCGCTGACGACCAGCGGCGCCGTGGCGAAGCCGAACTCCTCGGCGCCGAGGAGGGCGCCGATGATCACGTCACGACCGGTCTTGAGCTGGCCGTCGACCTGCACGACCACGCGGTCGCGCATGCCGTTGAGCATGAGCGTCTGCTGGGTCTCGGCGAGGCCGAGCTCCCACGGCGTCCCGGCGTGCTTGAGGGAGTTCAGCGGGCTCGCCCCCGTGCCGCCGTCGTGACCCGACACGAGGACCACGTCGCTGAGCGCCTTGGCGACACCCGCCGCGACGGCGCCGATGCCCGACTGGCTCACCAGCTTGGTGTGGATCCGAGCCTCGGGGTTCGCGCGCTTCAGATCGAAGATGAGCTGCTTGAGGTCTTCGATCGAGTAGATGTCGTGGTGCGGCGGCGGCGAGATGAGGCCGACACCCGGTGTGCCGCCGCGTGTGCGGGCGACCCACGGGTACACCTTCTGCGGGGGCAGCTGACCACCCTCACCCGGCTTGGCGCCCTGGGCGAGCTTGATCTGGATGTCGTCGGCCTCGGTGAGGTACAGGCTCGTGACGCCGAAGCGACCGGACGCGACCTGCTTGATCGCGCTGCGGCGCTCGGGGTCGAGAAGCCGGTCGGAGTCCTCTCCGCCCTCACCGGTGTTCGACTTGCCGCCGATCCGGTTCATGGCGATCGCGAGGGTCTCGTGCGCCTCCTTGGAGATCGAGC
Organism: Microbacterium sp. NPDC057944; assembly: GCF_042887445.1. Classification (NCBI taxonomy): domain Bacteria; kingdom Bacillati; phylum Actinomycetota; class Actinomycetes; order Micrococcales; family Microbacteriaceae; genus Microbacterium; species Microbacterium sp. NPDC057944. The sequence goes on along the minus strand of NZ_JBHVPJ010000002.1, from coordinate 479,095 downwards.
CGTAGCTCATCGCACCCGTCGAGAAGCGCTTGACGATCTCGGAGACCGGCTCCACCTCGTCCAGCGGGACGGGCTTGCGGGTGCCGGTGCGCAGACGGAACAGGCCGCGCAGAGTCTTGAGCTCCGCAGCCTGGTCGTCGACGAGCCGCGTGTACTCGCGGAAGACGTCGTAGCGGCGCTCGCGGGTCGAGTGCTGCAGCTTGAAGACCGTCTCCGGGCTGAACAGGTGCGGTGAGCCGTCGCGGCGCCACTGGTACTCGCCACCGGTCCACAGGCGCTCGTGCGCCCTGGCCGCTGCATCCTCGGGGTAGGCGTAGTCGTGCCTCGCCTGGTTCTCAGCGAAGATGTCCTCGATGCCGATGCCTCCGAGCTTGGACTCGGTGCGCGTGAAGTACGCGTCGATGAGCTCCTGGCTGAGGCCCACGGCCTCGAACACCTGCGCTCCCGCGTAGGACGACACCGTCGAGATGCCCATCTTGGACATGATCTTCAGCACGCCCTTGCCCAGGGCGTAGATCAGGTTGCGGACGGCCTTCTCCGGCGAGATGCCCGTGATGTAGCCGGTGCGCACGAGGTGCTCGACGGTCTCCATCGCGAGATACGGGTTGATCGCGGAGGCTCCGTAGCCGATGAGCGTCGCGACGTGGTGCACCTCGCGGACGTCTCCGGCCTCGACGATCAGGCCGACCTTCATGCGGTTCTCACGGCGGATCAGGTGGTGATGCACCGCGGAGAGCATGAGCAGCGACGGGATCGGCGTGAGGTCCTTGTTGGAGTCGCGGTCGGAGAGGATGAGGAACTCCGCCCCCTGCTCGATCGCCTCGTCGGCTTCGGCGCACATCTCCGTCAGCCGCTCCTCGAGCGACTGGGGTCCGGCGTCGAAGTGGTAGAGCCCCTTGATGGTCACGCTGGAGCGGCCGGGGAGGGCCTTGTCGATGTGGCGGATCTTCGCGAGCTCGTCGTTGTCGATCACCGGGAAGTCGAGCGACACCGTGCGGGTGTGCTCCGGCCCCCAGGTCAGGAGGTTCGCCTCAGGGCCGAGTCCGAGCTTGAGGCTGGTGACGACCTCTTCGCGGATCGAGTCCAGCGGCGGGTTCGTCACCTGGGCGAACTGCTGCGTGAAGTAGTCGAAGAGCAGGCGCGGGCGCTTGCTGAGCACCGCGATCGGCGTGTCCGAACCCATGGCGCCGAGCGGTTCCACACCGGTCTGCCCCATCGGGGTCAGCAGGATGCGCACTTCCTCCTCGGTGTACCCGAAGGTCCGCTGACGGCGGGTGATCGAAGCGGGCGGATGCACGATGTGCTCGCGCTCGGGGAGGTCAGCGAGCCGGACCGCGCCGGCATCCAGCCATTCCTGCCACGGGTGCAGCGTCGCGAGATCGCGCTTGATCTCCTCGTCTTCGATGATCCGGCGCTGCGCCGTGTCGACCAGGAACATCTTTCCCGGCTGCAGACGGCCGCGGCGCTTGATGCGCTCGGGCTCGAACGTGAGCACGCCGGTCTCGGAGCCGATGACGATGAGTCCATCGGTGGTCTCCGTCCAGCGACCAGGACGCAGACCGTTGCGGTCGAGCGTGGCGCCGACGAGGGTGCCGTCGGTGAAGATGAGCGCGGCGGGGCCGTCCCACGGCTCCATCTGGTTCGAGTGGTACTCGTAGAAAGAACGCAGTTCCGGGGAGATGTCGGACTGCTTCTCGTACGCCTCCGGGACCATCATCATGATGGCGTGAGGCAGGCTGCGGCCGGTGAGGGTCAGCAGCTCGAGCACCTCGTCGAAGGAGGCCGAATCGCTGGCCCCGTCGGTGCAGATCGGCAGGAGAGGCTCGACGTCGCCGAGCAGCTCCGACTCCAGCTGAGACTGCCGGGCGCGCATCCAGTTGCGGTTGCCGCCGACCGTGTTGATCTCGCCGTTGTGGGCGAGCATCCGCAGCGGCTGCGCGAGCGGCCACGACGGGAAGGTGTTGGTCGAGTAGCGCGAGTGCACGACGGCGAGCTCGGACATGAACCGCTCGTCCTGCAGGTCGGGGTAGAACGGCTCGAGCTGCAGCGTCGTGACCATTCCCTTGTAGCCGAGCGTGCGAGCGGACAGCGAGACGAAGTAGGCGCCGAGCTCATGACCTGCGCGCTTGCGGAGACGATAGGCGATGCGGTCGAGGGCGATGCCTGTGAGCGGCGCCTGCGAGTGGGTCGCTCCCCCGGCGCTCACGAAGAGCTGCTCGAACGCGGGGCGAGCCTCATCGGCGAGCTTGCCCAGGTTCTCGTTCACCGTGGGCACCTCGCGCCATCCGAGGACGCGCAGGCCCTCGGCGCGAGCGATCTTCTCGATGCCGGCCTTCTGCTGGCGGCGTTCGCTGGAGTCACGCGGGAGGAACGCCAGACCCGCGGCGTACTCGCCGACCGGTGGCAGTTCGAAATCCGTGACCGCGCGCAGGAACGCGTCGGGCATCTGCGTCAGGATGCCCGCACCGTCTCCGGTGCCGGCATCCGAGCCGATCGCACCGCGGTGCTCGAGGTTGCGCAGCGCTTCGAGCGCCAGCGCGATGATGTCGTGGCCCGCCTCGCCGCGCAGTGTCGCGACCATGGCAAGGCCGCAGGCGTCCTTCTCGAACGCCGGGTTGTACATGCCCTGCTTCGGGGGGTAAGCGCCGGAAGCGCCGTACGGAGGCTGAAAATACACCTGTACCGTCCTCAGATCTTCGAGTGACCCGGGGACGTCATTGGCCGGGCGAATGCAGTGTGGTCCTCACGGACCGGCGGCTATCGAGAGCCTTCCGCGTCCGTGGGAGCGGTGCTTGTGGCCCTGGCTCCTGCGGGGACTTCTTCGACCGGAGGCTCACTCAGGTCTACGAAATCGGAGGGATTGTCCTGCGAGTCTACAACAGCGTCGAGATCCTTCCGACCTCGACCAGGCTGGTAGGGCGAGGGCTCCAGGCCGAGGTGACGACGCTGGACGACGAGGATGGCGAGACCGACGACGATGCCGATGATGGCGGCCCACACGTTGCTGCGCAGGCCGAGGATGATCTCGCTCGGGTCGATGCGGATCGACTCCCAGACCACGCGGCCGGTGCTGTACCAGATCAGGTAGATCGCGAACAGGCGGCCCCACTGGAGGGACGTGGCCTTGCGGCTCAGCCAGAGCAGAACGATGACGCCGAGGCCGTTCCAGATGACCTCGTACAGGAACGTCGGGTGGAACAGGGTGCCCTCGGCGAGGCCGGGAGGGAATGCCGAGTTCGTGGACTCGATCTCGAGTCCCCAGGGGAGGTCGGTGGGCAGACCGAACAGCTCGTGGTTGAACCAGTTGCCGAAGCGTCCCATCGCCTGCGCGAGCAGGAGTCCGGGCGCGAGCGCGTCGGCGAAGGTCCAGAAGCGGATGCCGGTCCACCGGCAGCCGAGGTATGCGCCCACCGCGCCGCCGATGAGGGCGCCGAAGATCGCGATGCCGCCCTCCCAGATCGCCCACACCGAGCCGGGCTCGAAGGGGTTCCAGGTGTTCTTGCCCTCGCCGAAGTAGAAGTTCGGGTGCGTGAGCACGTGGAAGATGCGCGCGCCGATGATCGCGAGCGGCACGGCGAGGATCGAGATGTCGATCACGACCCACGGCTCCGCGCCGCGCCGGGTGAGGCGGTGGTTCGTCAGGAACACCGCGGCGATGATGCCGGCGATGATGCAGAGCGCGTAGAAGTGGATCCGGATGGGTCCGAGGTCGAAGTAGGCGACCGGAGGACTCGGGATGCTGGCGAGCACGCCGGTGACGGTGCTGTGGAGCGCGAGGGACATGAGTGCGATTCTAGTTCTCGTGTACGGGGCGTGCCGACGACGTGCCGACGGCCAGGTTTCGGGTGACTTCGGCGAGGGCGGGGAGGCCGCCGTCGCGCAGGGCTCGGACGAGTGCGGTGCCGACGATCGCGCCGTCCGCGTACTCCGAGACGCCGGCGATCTGCTCGGCGGTGGAGATGCCGATGCCGACGCAGGTGCGGGTCGCGCCGTGGGCGCGCAGGCGTCCGACCAGGGTGCGGGCCGCGCGGTCGAGTTCGGCGCGCTCCCCCGTGATGCCCATGGTGGAGACGGTGTAGATGAAGCCGGTGGACGCCGAGACGATGAGGTCGAGGCGTGCGTCCGTCGACGTCGGCGCGGCAAGGAACACGCGGTCCAGGCCGGTGCGCTCGCTGGCCGCGATCCACTCCCCTGCCACATCCGGCGTGATGTCCGGGGTGATGAGCCCGGCGCCGCCGGCGGCGAGGAGGTCGTCCGCATAGCGGTCGACCCCGTACTGGAACACGGGGTTCCAGTACGTCATGACGAGGACGGGCACGTCCGTGGCCGCCGTGATCGCGCGGACCGCCGTGAACAGATCCTTCATGGTGAAGCCGTTGGCGAGTGCCGCCGTGGTCGCCTCCTGGATCACGGCGCCGTCCATCACCGGGTCGCTGTACGGCGGGCCCAGTTCGATGATGTCGACGCCGTTCTCGGCGAGGGTGATGGCCGCCTGGATGCTGGTCTCGAGGTCGGGGAAGCCGACCGGGAGGTAGCCGACGAACACGCTGCGACCGGCGGCCTCGGCCTTCTGGATCGCCTCTTCGACGCGGCTCATCCGACTGCTCCCTCGTCGTACAGGTGGAAGTACTTGGCCGCTGTGTCCATGTCCTTGTCTCCGCGCCCGGAGAGGCACACCGCGAGGATCGCCTCGGGCCCGAGCTCGCGGCCGAGCCGCAGCGCGCCGGCGAGGGCGTGCGCCGACTCGATGGCGGGGATGATGCCCTCCGTACGGCTGAGAAGGCGCAGCGCCTGCATCGCCTCGTCGTCGGTGGCCGGGATGTACTCGGCGCGCCCGATGTCGGCGAGCCAGGAGTGCTCCGGTCCGACTCCGGGATAGTCGAGACCAGCGGAGATCGAGTGCGACTCGATCGTCTGCCCGTCCTCGTCCTGCAGGACGTAGGTCTTCGAGCCGTGCAGGATGCCGGGGCGTCCGCGCTCGATGGAGGCGGCGTGCCTGTCGGTGTCGACGCCGTCGCCGGCCGCCTCGACCCCGTAGAGCTTGACGTCCTCGTCGTCGAGGAACGCGTCGAACATGCCGATCGCGTTCGAGCCGCCGCCGACGCATGCGATGACGGCATCCGGGAGCCTGCCCGCCTCGTCGAGGAGCTGCTGGCGCGCCTCTTCGCCGATGATCTTCTGGAAGTCGCGCACCATCGCCGGGAACGGATGCGGGCCCGCCGCCGTGCCGAAGATGTAGTTGGTCGTCTCGACCGAGGCGACCCAGTCGCGGTAGGCGTCGTTGATCGCGTCCTTGAGCGTGCGGGATCCCGAGGTGACCGCGACGACCTCTGCACCGAGGAGACGCATACGGGCGACGTTCAGGGCCTGGCGCTCCGTGTCGACCTCGCCCATGTAGATCGTGCAGTCCAGACCGAACAGCGCCGCAGCGGTGGCCGTGGCGACACCGTGCTGTCCTGCGCCGGTCTCGGCGATCACGCGGGTCTTGCCCAGCCGCTTGGTCAGCAGGGCCTGCCCGAGGACGTTGTTGATCTTGTGCGACCCGGTGTGGTTGAGGTCCTCGCGCTTGAGGAAGATCCGCGCGCCGCCGGCGTGCTCGGCGAAACGCTCCACCTCGGTGAGTGGAGACGGACGGCCCGCGTAGGAGCTCAGGAGACCGGCGAGCTCGGCGCGGAACGCCGGGTCGGCGATCGCGTCGGCGTAGGCCTCGGTGAGCTCGTCGATCGCGGCGATCAGCGACTCGGGCATGTAGCGCCCGCCGTAGTCGCCGAAGAGCGGTCCGTGCTGGTTACGGAGACTCATCACACCTCCAGGAAGGTCTTGAGCGTGGCGACCGGATCGCCCGTGACGAGCGCCTCTCCGATCAGGACGACGTCTGCACCGGCCGAACGGTAGTGCGTGACGTCTGCGGGGGTGAGCACCGCGGACTCGGCGATCTTGACCGCGGAGTCCGGGATGCGATCGACCAGGCGACCGAAGAGGTCGCGGTCGAGCTCGAGCGTCTTCAGATCGCGTGCATTGACCCCGATGAGCGGCGAGCCGAGATCGATCGCCGCCTCGACCTCGTCGGCCGAATGGGTCTCGACGAGCGGGGTCATGCCCAGTTCGGTGATGAAGCCGAACAGGTCGCGCAGCACCGCGGGCTCGAGGCCCGCGACGATGAGCAGGACGAGATCGGCACCGGCGGCGCGCGCCTCGAGCACCTGGTAGCGCGTCGCGATGAAGTCCTTGCGCAGCACGGGCAGGGACACCCGGGCCGTCACGGCCTCAAGGTCGGCCAGACTGCCGCCGAAGCGGCGCTCCTCGGTGAGGACGCTGATCGCGGATGCGCCGCCCGTCTCGTACAGCGACGCCTGATGAGCGGGATCGGGGATCTCCGCGAGGGCGCCGCGCGACGGGCTCGCGCGCTTGACCTCGGCGATGATCTTGACGCGCTCGGCGGGAGCGAGGAAGGCCAGTGCGTCCTTGGCAGTCGGGCGTGCGAGAGCAGCGCGCTCGACCTCGGCGAGAGGCCTCGTGAGGGCACGACGCTCTGCGTCTGCGACTGCGCCGGCCGTCAGGTCGGCGAGGACCACTAGTGGCCCTTCGGCTGGTACTTGGGGCCCTTCACGCCGTAGCCGGCCTTGGCCATGATCCAGCCCACGAGGGCGCCGATCGGGATGATCACGACGGAGGCCCACACGAGCGCCGGCTGCTCGAAGCAGAACGCGACGGTGGCCAGCGTGAAGCCCAGGAGCATGATGATCACGGCCGTCCAGGCCGCAGGCGAGTGTCCGTGGCCGGGGTCAGCGATCGGGTTGGTCATGTTCTCCTCCGGGGGACGACGTGCAGGATCGGTTTCAGTCTATCGGTGTCAACGAGTGGGATCGGTTCCGCGCGACAGCTCGTCCCAGGAATCGACGGCGTCGACCGGACCGGCCGTCGGCGTCGAGGGGGCGGCATCGGTCGCATAGCGGCGTCCGCCCTTCTTCCAGGCCCGTCCTGTGAGCAGGACCACCACGGATGCCGCGAGCAGGACGACCCATCCGACCAGCGCGATCACCGGCCACGCGGTGGGCACGATGGCCTTCACCACGTCGGACAGGGCGTCACCGCCGGCGAGTCCCGTCGTCTCGGTCACGGTCGAGCGGACGGCGCTCACCGGAGCGGTCAGCAGGAGCTGGAGCGTGGTCCATCCGAGCAGCGGCGCGGTCGCTCCGGCCAGAACCCCGAACACGAGGCGCAGCGCGCGCCCGGTGATCGACAGGGCCGCGCCAAGCGCGAGCACGGCGAGGCTCAGGGGCGCGAGAAGCGGGACCGCGGATGCGCCGGGGACGAGGATGTCCGCCCCGGCATCCGCCCGCTGCACCGTCAGCCAGGTCTGCGTCGACGAGATGATGCCGATCGCCCCGCCGAGGAGGAACCCGGAGACGGAGAGCGAGCGCCCTCTGCGCACAAGGTCCATCAGGAGTCCGTCCCGACGACCGCGTCCAGGTCGGTCGTGTCGAAGCAGGTGCGGGTCCCGGTGTGGCACGCGGGGCCGGTCTGCTCGACGAGGAGCAGGATCGCGTCGCCGTCGCAGTCGAGGCGCGCCTCCCGCACGACCTGGATGTGGCCGGAGGTGTCGCCCTTGCGCCAGTACTCCTGACGCGAGCGCGACCAGTAGACGGCGCGGCCTGATGTGAGCGTGCGACGCAGCGCCTCGGCATCCACCCAGGCGAGCATGAGGACCTCACGCGTGTCCCACTGTTGCACGATGACGGGGGCGAGGCCGTCGGCGCTGAACGCGACCTGCGCGATGCGCTCCTCGATGTCGCTCATCGGACGAGAACCCCTTCCGCGCGCAGCGCGTCCTTGACGTCGCCGACCGTGAGCGCTCCGGTGTGGAACACGCTCGCGGCGAGAACGGCATCCGCACCCGCCTTGATCGCGGGAGCGAAGTGCGATGCGGCTCCCGCTCCGCCCGAGGCGATCACCGGCACCGATGCGGTCTCGCGCATGAGGCGGACGAGTTCGAGATCGAACCCGTCTCTGGTGCCGTCGGCGTCGATCGAGTTCACGAGCAGCTCCCCCGCTCCCCGCTCCGCGGCCTCACGGGCCCACTCCAGCGCATCCAGCGTGGTCTGCTGGCGGCCGCCGTGGGTCGTCACGACGAATCCGGACGGCGTCGTATCGGCGCGCTTGACGTCGAGGGACAGCACGAGCACCTGCGCCCCGAAGCGGTCGGCGATCTCGCCGATGAGCGAGGGGCGGGCGATCGCCGCCGAGTTCACGCCGACCTTGTCGGCGCCGACGGCCAGGAGCCGCGCCACATCATCGACGCTGCGGACTCCCCCGCCGACGGTGAGAGGGACGAACACCTGCTCCGCGGTGCGCTGCACCACGTCGTACGTCGTGGCCCTGGCGTCGACGGTCGCGGTGACGTCGAGGAAGGTGATCTCGTCAGCACCCTGCGCCGCATAGTGCCGCGCGAGCTCCACCGGATCGCCCATGTCACGGAGATTCTCGAAGTTGACGCCCTTGACGACGCGGCCATCGGCCACGTCGAGGCACGGGATGACGCGACTGGCGAGCGTCATCAGAGCCTCGCGGCGTGGATGGCGGTGACGAGGATCGCGCGTGCCCCGAGCGCGTAGAGGTCGTCCATCACCTGATTGACGCCACGACTAGGCACCATCACGCGCACGGCGACCCAGGAGGGGTCACGCAGCGGCGAGATGGTCGGGGACTCGCGGCCGGAGGCGATGGCCACGGCCTGGTCGACGAGGTCTGCGGGGAGGTCGTAGTCGAGCAGCACGAACCGCCGCGCGACCATGACGCCGCGCAGACGGCGCAGCAGCGTGTCGGTGCCCTCGGCCTCGCCGGGGCGGCTGATCAGGACAGCCTCGGACTCGAGGATGACCGGACCGAAGATCTCGAGGCCGGCCTGGCGCAGCGTCGTGCCGGTGGAGACGACGTCGGCGACGGCATCCGCCACACCGAGCCGCACAGCCGACTCGACCGCGCCGTCGAGCTGGACGAGCTCGGCGTCGACACCGCGCTCACGGAGGAACGCGCCGACAAGACCCGGGTATGCGGAGGCGACGCGCACGCCGTTGAGGTCCTCCACGGAGGTGAAGCGACCGGGAGGGCCCGCGAAGCGGAACGTCGACCCGCCGAAGCCGAGCTGCTCGATCTCACGAGCAGACCGCTGCACGTCGAGCAACAGGTCGCGGCCGGTGATGCCCACGTCGAGGGCGCCGGAGGAGACGTAGGTCGCGATGTCACGGGGACGGAGGAAGAAGAACTCGACGTCGTTCTCGGCGTCGATGACGTGCAGGGTCTTCGGGTCGCGACGACCGGCATAGCCGGCCTCCGCGAGCATCTCGGCGGCGGTCTCGGAGAGAGAGCCCTTGTTGGGAACAGCAATGCGCAGCATGATCGGCTTTCAGATCGGATCGGAAGTGTCGGAGCGCATCACAGATGTCGGTAGACGTCCGCGAGGGAGAGTCCCTTCGCGATCATCATCACCTGGAGGTGGTACAGCAACTGCGAGATCTCCTCGGCAGCGGCCTCGTCGGATTCGTACTCGGACGCCATCCACACCTCGGCGGCCTCCTCCACGATCTTCTTGCCGATCGTGTGGACCCCGCCGTCGAGCTCGGCGACCGTACCCGATCCCTCGGGGCGAGTCTCCGCCTTCAGGCTGAGCTCCGCGAACAGTTCGTCGAAAGTCTTCACGATTCCAGGCTAGCGGCTCTGGCGAGCTCTCTCAGCCGGGTGACGGCCGCTTCGACGTCATCGGCGCCGTAGACCGCCGAACCGGCGACGAACGTGTCCGCGCCGGCGGCCGCGGCGATCTCGATCGTGCTGTCGGCGATGCCGCCGTCGACCTGGAGCCAGACGGAGGATCCACGGCGCTTCGCCTCATCGGCGAGCCCGCGCAGCTTGGGCATGGTCTCGCCCATGAACCCCTGTCCCCCGAATCCAGGCTCGACCGTCATCACGAGGATCTGGTCGAACTCGTCGAGGATGTCGTAGAGCCCGTCAGCGGGGGTCCCTGGCTTGACCGCCACCCCCGCGCGTGCGCCGATGCTGCGGAGCCTCCGGGCGAGTGCGACCGGATCCGACGCCGCCTCGAGGTGGAAGGTGACGCTGGCCGCCCCCAGCTCGGCGTACCCCGGCGCCCAGCGGTCGGGATCCGTGATCATCAGGTGGACGTCGAGCGGGATCGGGCTCGTCGCCTGGATGCGCTCGACCATCTGCGGCCCGAACGTGAGGTTGGGCACGAAGTGGTTGTCCATGACGTCGACGTGCGCGAAGTCGGCTGACGCGATCTTCGCGAGATCGCGCTGCATGTTCACGAAGTCCGCGGCGAGGATGCTGGGGTTGATGCGGGGGGCAGCGGGAAGGTCGGCCATGCGCCCATTATCCCTGGTGTCAGCACACACCTAGACGAGGCGGATACCGTCGTCGCCGATCCGGCCGTGTGGCCGCGCAGGAGCAAGAGCAGGAGACACGATGAACGAACGGACGGTCGACATGCGCCCCCGCCGAGTCCCGGAGATCACCATCGGCTTCTGGATCGCGAAAGCCGCATCCACCGCACTCGGCGAGGCGGCATCTGACTTCTCCATCAGGGCGATGCCCCCTGTACTCGCTGTGCTTCTCGGATTCGTGCTGTTCGTCGCCGCGCTCCTGTGGCAGCTGAGCAGAGGGCGATACGTGCCGGCGGTCTACTGGACCACAGTGGCGATGGTGGGAGTGTTCGGGACGATGGCCGCCGACGCGGTGCACGTCGTCCTCGGGCTTCCCTATGTCCTGACCACCATCGTGTACGCCGTCGCCCTCACCCTCGTGTTCCTCCTGTGGTGGCGCGTCGAAGGCACCCTCTCTGTCCACGAGGTGACGACACGGCGCCGCGAGCTCTTCTACTGGTCCGCCGTCGTCGCGACCTTCGCGCTCGGCACCGCAGCAGGAGACCTTGCAGCGATCGGCCTGCAGCTCGGGTATCTGCCGTCGATACTGCTCTTCGGGATCCTGATCCTGATCCCGGCACTCGGGTTCCGTCTGCTCCGGTGGAGTCCGGTCTTCTCGTTCTGGGCCGCGTACGTGCTCACCCGGCCGCTCGGAGCCTCGGTGGCCGACTGGCTCGGCAAGCCCAACGCTGAAGGAGGGATGGGAATGGGGTCAGGGTGGGTCGCGATCGGAACTGCCCTCGTGATGATCCTCACCGTGGCGATCACGTCTCGAAGCAGAACCGCGCTCAGGACCGCTTCCGGATGAGCGCGAGGAACATCGCGTCGGTTCCGTGACGGTGGGGCCAGAGCTGCACGCGCCCTGACCCGTCGTCGCCGAGATCGATGGGTGAGTCCGACACACCGGCGACGATCGCGCGGGCGTCGATCTCCTCGACATCCGTACGCGTGCGCAGCACGTCCTGCACGACACCCGTCGTCTCGGCGAGGTGCGGTGAGCAGGTGACGTACGCGACGATCCCACCGGGGGCGAGCGCGTCGATCGCTCCGGAGAGCAACTCGGTCTGCAGGGGCACGAGCTCGGCCACGTCGGCGGGCGACTTTCGCCATCGCGCCTCCGGTCGGCGCCGCAGCGCCCCGAGACCGGTGCAGGGCGCGTCCACGAGGATGCGGTCGAATCGGCCGGGGTGCGCGGCCGTGAAGGCACGACCGTCCTCCTCGTGCACGATCACCTCGCCGGGGACGGGCTTGAGGGCATTGCGGACGAGACCTGCGCGCGCCGGGACCACTTCGTTGGCCTCGAGAACGGCGCCGTGCTCATGGGCGATCGCCGCCAGAAGCGCCGTCTTGCCACCGGGGCCCGCGCAGAGGTCGAGCCAGCGCTCGCCGTCTCTGATCGGGGCGGCGTCGGCGAGGGCGAGGGCGACCAGCTGCGAGCCCTCGTCCTGCACACGAACGGTGCCACCGGATGCCGAGACGATGCGGTGCGGGTCTCCACCCGGCGATCCGAACGCCGTCGGAGCGTAGGGACGCCGCGGCTCCCCCGTGGGAGCGAGCCCCGGCAGAGCGACCAGAGTGACCTCGGGCGACACGTTGTCGGCCTCGAGAAGGGTCTCGAGCTCCTCAGCGCGCCCCTCCGCCGCGAGTGCGCGACGCAAGGCTCGGATGATCCAGACCGGGTGCGCGCTGCGCAGTGCGAGTCGCTCGTCGTCGGAGCGGGCATCGGCCTCGATGCGGTCCTGCCACTCCCCCGGCGTCTCCCGGGAGATGCGGCGCAGCACCGCGTTGGCGAAGCTCGCCGCTCCGCGCCCCTGCACGGAGGCGACCAGGTTGACCGACTCGTTCACCGCAGCGTGCGAGGCGACCCTCGTCGCGAGCAGCTGATGCGTCGCGAGCCGCAGCGCGTCGAGGACGGCCGGATCGATGTCGGACGCCGGTCGATCAGCGGCAGCCGCGATGATGGCGTCGTAGGTGCCGCGGCGGCGGAGCGTTCCGTAGGTGAGCTCGGTTGCGAGTGCGGCGTCCTGCGGGTTCAGCTGCGCGTCGGCGATCACGGACGGCAGCATCAGGTTGGCGTACGCATCGGCATCCGACACGGCGCGCAGCACGTCGTAGGCGACGCGTCGAGCGGGCTGCACGGTCCGCACTGGTCCACGCGCTGACTGCGATCTGTTCTGCGGAGAAGGGCGTCGCGGGGACGACCATCCGTCACGCTGGCGCTCGCCGCTCACAGCCCTGCTCGCAGACCCTCGGAGCGCTGGCCGCGCCACCAGTCGACGGCGTTCATGGCGCCCTTGCCCGCCGGTTGCACACGGGTGACCGCGAGAGGCGCCGAGCCTGTGCCGATGAGCAGGGTGCTCTTGGTCGAGACGATCTCCCCCGGCTCCAGCGGGTTCTCCGCGGTCGGCGCCGCGTCGAGGATCTTCACCCTGACGCCCTCCACGGTCGTGTGGGCCCCCGGTTCGGGAGTCACGCCGCGGAACCGGGAGAACACCTTCTCCAGTGGCTGGGTCCAGTCGAGAAGGCCGTCCTCCAGGGAGAGCTTGGGAGCGAGGGATTCCTGCCCGGTCTGCGGAACCGCCCGAGCGGTGCCGTCGGCGATGCCCGCCACGACGTCTGCAGTGAGCGCCGCACCGTCGATCGCCAGTGCGTCGAGCGCGGCATCCGCCGTCGCATCAGCGGGGACGTCCACCGTGCGCATCGCGAAGACGTCGCCCGCGTCGAGGGCGGGAACCAGCTGGAACACGCTCGCCCCGAGCTCGGCGTCTCCGGCGATCAGCGCCCGCTGCACCGGCGCGGCGCCGCGCCAGGCGGGCAGGAGGGAGAAGTGCAGGTTGATCCATCCGTGCACCGGCGCGGACAGCAACGGCTCGCGGACGAGGCCTCCGTACGCCACGATCACACCGAGCTCCGCACCGAGGGCGGTGATGGCTGTGGTGGCGTCGTCGTCGAGGCGCGCCGTCTTGATGATCGGGAGATCGAGCTCGTCGGCGGCCTGGGCCACCGGCGACGGCGTCAGGACGCGCTTGCGTCCGAGCGGCGCATCGGGCCGGGTGACGACCGCGGCGATGTCGTGATCCGCCGCGAGGCGGCGCAGGGTGGGTACGGCAGCCGACGGCGTGCCGGCGAAGACGAGGCGCATGAAAGGTTCTCCGGAAGGGTTAGAGCTCTGGATCGAGGATATCGAGGCGGACCGAGAGTGTGCTGCGGTTCGTGCGCCCCTTGCGGCGACGGGTGCTGACGGCTTCGGCGACCACCGACGCCCGCAGGGTCGCCGCGACACGGCTGCCAGCGCCGTAGTCGAACCGCACGAGAGCACGCACCCGCTGCGGGACGTCGTCGGACTCGATGGGCACGGGTCCCAGCACGGCATCCCGGGGCAGAGCGAGTTCGGCCAGCGATTCGAGCGCCCGTCCGACCGCCGCCTGGGTGCCCTCGACCAGCGCGACTCTGGCAGACGGCGGCATGTGCAGGGGGGCGCGCTCGGCGAGTTCGGCGCGCGCATAGCCAGCCTGATTCCAGGTCGCGAGAGCGCGGGCGACCCCACCGTCGACGCCTACGAGATGCACGGGCGCCCCTGGCGCGGCGAGGGCCGCGGCATTGGACCACCAGCGAAGGCAGGCCTCTCCGATGCGGAGATCGGGGGCCTGCAGCATACGCGGACCGTCCAGCAGCACGACGGCGCGGTAGCCGCCGTCTGCGAGGGGCTCCGCTCCCCTGGTGGCGACGACCAGCGCGGGCTTGTCGGCCACGCGCTCGACCGGGTGCGCGCTGTCGGCGACGATCACGCGGATGCCGGGGAACGCACGGCCGAGCTCGTCGGCGGTCCGTTCGCTGCCTGAGGAGGCGAGACGCAGCTGCGTCGACGAGCAGGAGGGGCAGGCCCACGCCCGCGCTCCCCGGCCGCACCAGCCGCACACCGGCACCGCTCCCCGGTGCGCCGCTCCGAGGGGTCCGCCGCAGTGGGCGCATCGCGCAGGGGCCCGGCACTCGGCGCACACGAGCGAGGGGGCGAATCCTGGTCGGGACACCTGCACGAGGACAGGCCCCTCGGATGCCGCGGTACGCGCCGAGAGGAAGGCCGACGACGGCATCCGCTGCGGCGACTGCTGCTCCATCTCCTGCGGGGTGGCGAGGATCACGCGCGGCATCACGCGGCGGGCGGCCCTCACGTCCTGCAGCCACCCGTGCGCGACGAGTCGCTCGACGTCGGTCGTCCGGGTGTGGCCGGCGAAGATCAGCGCGGATCCCTCTTCACCCTGGCGGAGGAGAGCCACATCGCGAGCGTTCGCATAGGGGGCGAGCGGCTCGCCGAGCAGCGGGTCGCCGTCATCCCAGATGGCGACGAGACCGGCCCTCGTCGGCGCGTAGACCGCGGAGCGGTTGCCGACGACGATGCACGGCGCGTCCTCGAGAGAGCGGAGGAACGAGCGGTACCGGTCGGGGTTCGTCTGCCGTGAGTCGTAGCGCGCGACCGCCTCCGCCGGCACGAGCCGCTCGAGAGCAGCGAGAAGCCGATCGAGGTCCCGGTGGTCGGGGACCACGAGAATGCTCGAACGGCCGGACGCCAGCATCCTCGTCGCCGCCGAAGCCAGCAGCAGAGCCCACCCCGGCGTGTCCGCCTGCAGCTGGGGAATGGCCTCGACGGCTGCGCGACCGCCGTCATCGAGCACGTCGGCGAGGCCGTCGTAGGCGGAGACCACGTCGTCGGCGCTGGCCTGCGCGTCGGCGGAGGGGATGACGGCGGGCGCATCCGCCGTCCAGGCCTTCTCGACGCGGACCTGACGCTTCGGGATCACGAGCCGGAGGACATCGGATGCCGAGCCCGCCGCACGGTCGGCGACCCGGCGGGCGAGGCTGTGCAGACGCTCGGGGAGGACGGCGACCGTCGACACGATGCTGTCCACCTCGGACAGGGGGCGATCCGCATCGTCCTCCGTGTCGATCTCGACGACGTACCCGTCGATCACGCGTCCTGCGGTGCGCAGCGGCACCCGGACGCGCACCCCGAGCGGCACGTCGCCGAGCGCGTCGGGCAGCGAGTAGTCGAAGAGCCGATCGAGCTGCGGCAGCGGCGAGTCCAGGAGCACGCGCGCGATGCGTCGGCTCTGCGTCGTCATCAGAGGCGACTCGCCGTCAGAGCCCGGCGGCGCGACGAAGCTCTTCGGCGCGGTCGGTGCGCTCCCACGTGAAATCGGGCAGCTCCCGGCCGAAATGCCCGTAGGCGGCGGTCTGCGCGTAGATCGGACGCAGGAGGTCGAGCTCCTCGATGATCGCCTGCGGGCGCAGATCGAAGACCTTCGTGATCGCGGCGATGATGGCGTCGTCCGACACCGCACCGGTGCCGAAGGTCTCGACGTACAGGCCGACGGGGCTCGCGACGCCGATCGCGTAGGCGACCTGCACTTCGAGCCGCTCCGCGAGACCCGCCGCCACGGCGTTCTTCGCGACCCAGCGGGTCGCGTACGCGCCGGAGCGGTCGACCTTGGACGGGTCCTTGCCGCTGAAGGCGCCGCCGCCGTGCCTCGCGGCGCCGCCGTAGGTGTCGATGATGATCTTGCGCCCGGTCAGACCGGCGTCGCCCTTCGGTCCTCCGGTCACGAACGGACCGGCGGGGTTGATGTAGAAGGTGACGTCGTCGAGATCGAGACCCGTCGTCGCCAGCACAGGATCGATGACGTGCTCACGGACCTGCGCCTTGAGGTCGTCCTGGGAGATGTCGGGATTGTGCTGCGTGGACAGCACGACGGCGTCGACGGTCTTCGGCGTGAAGCCGTCGTAGCCCAGCGTGACCTGGGTCTTGCCGTCGGGGCGCAGGAAGGGCAGCAGCCCGGATCGGCGGACCTCGGTCAGGCGCTCCGCGAGGCGGTGCGCCGTCCACGCGGCCATCGGCATGAGCTGCGGGGTCTCGTTCGTCGCGAAGCCGAACATGATGCCCTGGTCCCCTGCGCCGAGACCGTCCAGCGGGTCGGTCGACGTGCCGTCGCGGTGCTCCTGTGCGTTGTCGACGCCGCTCGCGATGTCGCCCGACTGCTCGCCCACCGAGACGCTCACGCCGCACGAGGAGCCGTCGAAGCCCGTGTCGCTCGAGGTGTAGCCGATGCCGTTCACGACATCGCGGACGATCGTGGGGATGTCGACGTACGCCTCGGTGCGGATCTCGCCGGCGACGTGGACGAGGCCGGTCGTGACCAGCGTCTCCACGGCCACGCGGGAGCCCGGGTCCTTGGCGAGGAGCGCGTCGAGGATGCTGTCGGAGATCTGGTCGCAGATCTTGTCCGGGTGCCCTTCGGTGACGGACTCGGACGTGAACAGACGCAGCGCGCTCATCAGGACTCCAGAACGGGATCGAAGGATGTGAGGGTGTGAACCCATTCTGAACCGCGCCGCCGACAATGCGGCGGCGCGGCTCCGAATATCACTCTGCGTGACGCAGGCGGAGCTTGTCCTCGTTGATCTCGTGCAGCGCGATGGTCAGCGGCTTGTCCTCGACGGACGAGTCGACGAGCGGCCCCACGTTGTCGAAGAGGTTGCCCTCGTGCAGGTCGGAGTAGTAGTCGTTGATCTGACGCGCGCGCTTCGCCGCGTAGATGACGAGCTCGTACTTGGAGTCGACACGGTCGAGCAGGTTGTCGATGGGGGGATCGATGATGCCCTTGTTGTGGTGTCCGGCCATGATGGGACCTCCTGATAAGGCGACGGGTTCGTCGCGAAGACGGTGCAATGGGCGCGCGAAAGCACTCAGCGCGCAGAGCCTGAGGACAATTCTACGACCTCCGCGGCCGCGGTGGCGACGTCCTCGTTCACGATGAGGTGATCGAACTCGTTCTGGGCGGCGAGTTCCACCTTCGCAGTGCGCAGGCGGCGGGCCCTCTCCTCGGCGTTCTCGGTGCCGCGGCCGACGAGGCGGTGGACGAGTTCGTCCCAGGTCGGCGGCAGCAGGAAGATCAGCGTCGCGGCCGGCTCGGCCTTGCGCACCTGGCGCGCTCCCTGCAGATCGATCTCGAGGAGGACGGTCCGGCCATCGGCCAGCGCGGCGTCGATCGGTGCCCGCGGGGTGCCGTAGCGGGACCGGTTGTGCACGACCGCGTACTCGAGGAGCTCGCCCTCGGCGATGAGACGGTCGAACTCCGCATCGTCGACGAAGTAGTAGTGCACTCCGTCGATCTCGCCGGGGCGCGGGGCGCGGGTCGTCGCGGACACCGACAGGTGGATCTCGGGGTTGTTCTCACGGATGTGCGCCGCGACCGTGCCCTTGCCGACCGCGGTGGGTCCGGCCAGCACGAGCAGACGGCTGCGTCCCCCTCGCGGCTCCAGCACGGGGAAGCGCCCGTCGAGCCACTCGGCCAGCACGACGCGCTGTCGCACGCCGAGACCCCCCAGGCGCTTGACAGGTGAGATCTGCAGCTCGTCCAGGATGCGGTCGCGCTTGCCCGCGCCGATCGCGGGCAGCGCCAGGAGGAAGTCGGTGATCCGCATGGATCCCTCGACCGAGTCGGCGTCGGCGATCGCACGCTCCAGGACCTTCTGCGGCGTGATCACGCGCATGGTGAGGTCGCGCTTGAGCGATGCGCGCGCGCGACGGCGCTCGACGGCCCGGCGCGCTGCGGCTGCCCGATCGACCTCGGGTACGGAACGGTTCTCAGCCACGTGTCGACTCCGAGTACTCTGCGACGCGAGCGTCGATGGCGGCGGACAGGCCGTCGGGGCCCGCCGAGAGGATGCTGCGGCTCTCGCTCGCGATGACGGCGTCGCTCATCGGTCCGAACCGGGCGACGAGATCGGCAGGCGTCGCCCCCTGTGCGCCGAAGCCGGGTGCGAGGAGGGGTGCGACCGGGGAGAACGCGGAGATCCCGGCATCCGCCCAGTCGACGGTGGCGCCGACGACGAATCCGACGTCGCCCCACTCCCCTGCCTGCACGGTCTCCCGGTTGCGGGCCGACACGTCGGCGATGATGTCGGCGGATACGGTTCTGCCTGTCGCCGACACCGATCGCTGCAGCAGCTCGGCCTCCGTGTTGCTCGTGGAAGCGAGGACGAAGATCCCCTTGCCGCCCGCCGCCGCGAGGTCGAACGCTCCGCCCAGGGCCCCGACTCCGAGGAACGGGTTCACGGTGAGCGCATCTGCTTCCAGCGGGGAGCCCGGAGTGAGCCAGGCGGCCGCATAGGCATCCATCGTCGTGCCGATGTCGCCGCGCTTGGCGTCCGCGATCACGATCAGGTCCGCCGCTCTCGCCGCGGCGAGCACGTCTTCCAGAGCGGCGATCCCCCGCGAGGCGAAGCGCTCGAAGAACGACACCTGCGGCTTCACGATGCCCACACGATCGGCTGCGGCATCCACCGTCCGCAGACCGAACTCTCGCACGCCGTCCGCATCCTGGGGCAGACCCCACGCGTCCAGCAGTGCCGCATGCGGATCGATGCCGACGCAGAGCGGGCCCCGTGCGGTCAGCGCCGCACGGACCCGCTCGCCGAAGCGTACGCTCACACCGTCGCCTTCCGGTCGACGGCGTACTCCTGCAGGCTGCGGACCTCGAACCCCTCGTGTGCGGCGTCCATTCCGCTCACGGCCGCGCCCAGCACCGCCATGGTCGTGAAGAGCGCCTTGTCCGCGGCGACGGCCGCCGCGCGGATCTCGTAGCCGTCGGCGCGCGCCGCCCCACCGGAGGGCGTGTTCACGACGATGTCGATCTCGCCCTCGTTGATGAGGTCGACGATGTTCCGCGCTCCGGACTCCTGGGTCTCGCTGTACTTCTCCACCACGGTCACCGCGATGCCGTTGCGGGACAGGATCTCTGCGGTGCCCTCGGTCGCAACGATCGTGAACCCGAGCTGCTGCAGACGGTGCGCCGGAAGGATCACCGCGCGCTTGTCGGAGTCGGCCACCGAGATGAACACCGTGCCCGAGGTCGGCATACCGCCGTATGCGGCCGCCTGGCTCTTCGCGAACGCCGTCGGGAAGTCGCGGTCGATGCCCATGACCTCGCCGGTCGAGCGCATCTCCGGGCCGAGGATCGAGTCGACGGTCTTGCCGTCGGCCGTGCGGAACCGCTTGAACGGCAGAACGGCCTCCTTGACGGCGACCGGGGAGCCGAGCGGCACGCGCGATCCGTCCTGCGCGGGGAGCATCCCCTCGCCCTTCAGCTCGGCGATCGTGGAGCCCGCCATGATGCGGCTGGCGGCCTTCGCGAGCGGGATCCCGAGCGCCTTCGAGACGAACGGCACCGTGCGGCTCGCGCGCGGGTTCGCCTCGATCACGTAGAGCACGCCGGCGCTGATCGCGAACTGCACGTTGAGCAGACCACGCACCCCCACGCCCTCGGCGATGGCCAGCGTCGCCTCACGGACACGGTCGACGTCGGCGCGGCCGAGCGACACGGGGGGCAGGGTGCAGCTGGAGTCGCCGGAGTGGATGCCGGCCTCCTCCAGGTGCTCCATCACGCCGCCGATGTACAGCTCGACGCCGTCGTACAGCGCGTCGACGTCCAGTTCGATCGCGTCGTCGAGGAAGCGGTCGACCAGGAGCGGCTTGCCCTCCTCGATCACGACCTCCCCCGCGGTGCGGACGAAGTAGTCGCGCAGCGCATCGGTGCCGTAGACGATCTCCATGCCGCGTCCGCCGAGCACGAAGCTCGGGCGCACGAGCACGGGGTAGCCGATCTCCTCGGCCACGGCCACGGCTCCGTCCGCGTCGATCGCGGTGCCGTGGCGCGGCGCCAGGAGGCCCGCCTTGTCGAGGAGCTGCGAGAACAGCTCGCGCTCCTCGGCGATGTCGATCGCGGCGGGGCTGGTCCCGAGCACGGTGTACCCGGCCGCCTCGATGCCCTTGGCGAGGCCGAGGGGCGTCTGGCCGCCGAGCTGGCAGACGACACCGAGGATCGTGCCGCTCGCAGCCTCGGCGTCGAGCACCTCGAGGACGTCCTCGAGCGTCAGCGGCTCGAAGTAGAGGCGGTCGGAGGTGTCGTAGTCGGTGGACACGGTCTCCGGGTTGCAGTTGACCATGACGGTCTCGAACCCGGCATCCGACAGGGCGAAGGACGCGTGGACGCAGGAGTAGTCGAACTCGACGCCCTGACCGATGCGGTTCGGACCGGACCCGATGATGACGACCTTGGTCCGCTCGGACGGCGCCACCTCCGACTCGAAGTCGTAGCTCGAGTAGTGGTACGGCGTGAGCGCGGGGAACTCGCCCGCGCAGGTGTCGACCGTCTTGTACACGGGGCGGATGCCCAGTCCGTGGCGCACGCCGCGGACCTCGGCCTCCGTCGTGCCGCGGAGCTGCGCCAGCTGGGCGTCGGAGAAGCCGTGCTCCTTCGCGTAGCGGAGGGTGGCGGCATCCAGCTCCTCCGCGGTGCGGACGAGTTCGGCGACCTCGTTGATCAGGACGATCTGGTCGAGGAACCACGGATCAATGGCCGTCGCCTCGAAGGCCTGCTCGACGGTCGCTCCCTTGCGCAGCGCCTGCTGCAGCGTGACGATGCGACCGTCCGTCGGGATCTTCGAGATCTCCAGGAGCTCGTCGACCGTGCGGTCCTCCGCGCCCCAGTGGAAGCTCGATCCGCGCTTCTCGAGCGAGCGCAGCGCCTTCTGCAGAGCCGTCGCGTAGTTGCGGCCGATGGCCATCGCCTCGCCGACCGACTTCATGGTCGTGGTGAGCGTGGCGTCGGCCGCGGGGAACTTCTCGAAGGCGAAGCGCGGGACCTTCACCACGACGTAGTCGAGCGTGGGCTCGAAGCTCGCCGGGGTGACCCCGGTGATGTCGTTCGGGATCTCGTCGAGGCGGTATCCCAGCGCGAGCTTGGCCGCGAGCTTCGCGATGGGGAAGCCCGTCGCCTTCGAGGCGAGCGCACTCGAGCGGGAGACGCGCGGGTTCATCTCGATGACGATGATGCGTCCGTTGGAGGGGTCGACGGCGAACTGGATGTTGCAGCCGCCCGTGTCGACGCCCACGGCGCGGATGATGTCGATGCCGATGTCGCGGAGCTTCTGGTACTCGCGGTCGGTGAGCGTGAGGGCGGGGGCCACCGTGATGGAGTCGCCCGTGTGCACGCCGACCGGGTCGACGTTCTCGATGGAGCAGACCACGACGGTGTTGTCGGCCGTGTCGCGCATGAGCTCGAGCTCGTACTCCTTCCAGCCGAGGATGGACTCCTCCAGGAGCACCTCGGTGGTCGGCGAGTCCCGCAGACCCGCGCCGCCGATGCGACGGAGGTCCTCCTCGTCGTATGCGAAGCCGGAGCCGAGGCCGCCCATCGTGAACGAAGGACGGACCACCAGCGGGTACCCGAGCTCGGCGGCGCCCGCGAGCAGGTCGTCCATCGTGTGCGCGATGACGCTGCGTGCGACGTCGGCACCGGCGTCGAGGACGAGCTGCTTGAAGATCTGGCGATCCTCGCCCTTCTTGATGGCATCGACCTTGGCGCCGATCAGCTCGACGTCGTACTTGGCGAGGATGCCGCGGGCGTCCAGCTCCATCGCGGCGTTGAGGGCGGTCTGTCCGCCGAGCGTCGGGAGGATGGCGTCGGGCCGCTCCTTCGCGATGATCGTCTCGATGACCTCGGGGGTGATCGGCTCGATGTACGTCGCGTCCGCGAAGTCGGGATCGGTCATGATCGTCGCCGGGTTCGAGTTGACGAGGATGACGCGGACGCCCTCCTCGCGGAGCACGCGGCACGCCTGGGTGCCGGAGTAGTCGAACTCGCAGGCCTGACCGATGACGATCGGGCCGGATCCGATGACGAGGACGGAGGTGATGTCGTCGCGCTTGGGCATTACTTGGCGTCCTTGTTCTCGCGGACCATCGCCGCGAATCGGTCGAAGAGGTAGTTGGCGTCGTGCGGTCCGGCCGCGGCTTCCGGGTGGTACTGCACGGAGAACGCGGGGATGTCGAGGGCACGCAGGCCCTCCACGACGTTGTCGTTGAGGCCGATGTGGCTGACCTCGACCTTGCCGTAGCCGTTCGGGCTGTCGAACGCGCCGTCCAGGGGCGCCTCGACGGCGAAGCCGTGGTTGTGAGCGGTGATCTCGACGCGCCCCGTGGACTTGTCGCGGACGGGCTGGTTGATGCCGCGGTGCCCGAACGGGAGCTTGTACGTGCCCAGACCGAGGGCGCGCCCCAGCAGCTGGTTGCCGAAGCAGATGCCGAAGAACGGCAGTCCGTCGTCGAGCACGCTGCGGAGCAGCCCGACGTGCGCGTCGGAGGCGGCAGGGTCACCGGGTCCGTTCGAGTAGAAGACCGCGACGGGGTCGACCGCGCGGATGTCGTCGATCGTCGAGTTCTGCGGCAGCACGTGCACCTCGAAGCCGCGGGCCGCGAGGTTGTCGATCGTGGCCTGCTTGACGCCGAGGTCGAGCACGGCGAGATTGCCGATGCGCTGTCCCATCGCCGAGGTCACCGTGGCGACGTCGACCGACACCTGAGCGGACAGGTTCTGCCCAGCCATCTGCGGTACCTCGCGGACGATGCGCACCTGCTCCTCCGCGTCGAGGCCGGCGGCCTCTCCGGAGAAGATGCCGCCGCGCATGGAGCCGGCCGACCGGATGTGACGGGTGATGGAACGGGTGTCGATGCCGCTGATGCCGACCACGCCGTCCTCGACGAGCGTCTCGTCGAGCGAGGCGTTCGCACGCCAGTTCGACACGACGCGCGAGGGGTCGCGCACGATGTACCCGGCCACCCAGATGCGTCGGGACTCGGGGTCCTCGTCGTTCATGCCGGTGTTGCCGATGTGCGGTGCCGTCTGCAGCACGATCTGGCCCGCATAGGACGGGTCGGTGAGCGTCTCCTGGTATCCGGACATGCCGGTCGCGAACACGACCTCTCCGAGCGTCGTGCCGATGGCTCCGTACGCGCGGCCGGTGTGGCGGGTGCCGTCTTCGAGGACGAGGACGGCGGGTTCTGGCAGGGAGGTCATGATGTGGCTCCTGAATCGGGGGCGGCGGGGACGAGCCGCTGCAGTTCGGTGATGAAGGTGGTAGGGTCGCCGTCGGCGACGCGCAGATAGGAGTCGACGATCGTGTCGTCGTCGGCGTTCCAGGCGACTCGGACCAGACCGCCCGGCTCGACGACGCGGTCGATCGTGACCGTCGCGCGGTCGACCGAGACGAGTCGGGATGCCGCGACGAACACCGTCGGAGCCCCGTCGAGGCAGAGTGCGAGTCCGCGGTCGGTGACGGCGGCCTCTCCTCGGGCGCGGTACGCCAGCGGGGAGATGGTCAGCCGTTCGAGAGGCTGATCGTGCTTCGTGGTCGAGACGTAGAGCACCTCGCGGCGATGGGTGACCTCTGCGTGCTCGGGGACCCCGAGCGGAGCGGAGAGCCCCGAGTCCCGACGAAGACGTCGACGCCAGGCGAAGGTCATCGCGCCCAGCACCAGCAGCGCCAGGACGATCGTGACGGCGATCGCCACCTCGCGGGTCACGCGCCGAGCTCCGCGACCACTGCGCCGTCGGCGACCGTCACGACGCCGCCGTGCACGGTGAACTTCACGCGCCCCGGCAGGTCGCGGCCCAGGTAGGGCGAGTTCACGCTGCGGCCGTGCAGGTCGGATTCCGTGAACACCCCGGCGATCGAGGCGTCGTAGAGCGCGAGCTGCGCGGGCTGCCCGACCTCCAGCGGCGTGCCGTGGCCCGACAGACGACCGATCCTCGCCGGCGCGGCGCTCATGACCCTGGCGACATCCGCCCAGCCGACGAGGCCGGTCTGCACCATCGACTGGTGCACGACCCGCAGTGCGCTCTCCAGACCCACCATGCCGTTGGCCGCGGCCTGCCACTCGCACGCCTTGTGCTCGCTGGGATGCGGGGCGTGGTCTGTGGCGACGATGTCGATCGTGCCGTCGGCGAGGCCCTCGCGCACGGCCAGCACGTCCTCCTGACGACGCAGCGGCGGGTTGACCTTGTATCGCGCGTCGTAGCCGCGCACCAGTTCGTCCGTGAGGAGCAGGTGATGCGGGGTGACCTCGGCGGTGACGTTGATGCCCCGCTTCTTCGCCCAGCGGATGATGTCCACTGACCCGGCGGTCGAGAGATGGCAGACGTGCAGCCGGGAGCCGACGTGCTCGGCGAGCAGCACGTCGCGCGCGATGATCGACTCCTCGGCGACCGCGGGCCAGCCGGCGAGTCCGAGCTCGGCGGAGACCGTGCCCTCGTTCATCTGCGCGCCCTCGGTGAGGCGAGGATCCTGTGCGTGCTGGGCGATGACGCCGTCGAACGACTTCACGTACTCCAGCGCCCTGCGCATGATCAGCGGATCGAAGACGCAGAAGCCGTCGTCGCTGAAGACGCGCACCTGCGCCCTGGACGTCGCCATGGCGCCGAGTTCGGCGAGGCGTTCGCCCTTCTGGCCGACGGTGACCGCGCCGATCGGCTGCACGGTCGCGAAGCCGGCGGCCTCGCCGAGAGCGAGCTCCTGCTCGACCACGCCGGCGGTGTCGGCGACGGGCGAGGTGTTCGGCATGGCGAAGACCGCCGTGAATCCGCCGGCCGCCGCAGCGCGGGTACCGGTGAGGATCGTCTCGGAGGCCTCGTAGCCGGGTTCGCGGAGGTGGGTGTGCAGATCGACGAGACCTGGCAGGGCCACCAGCCCTGCGGCGTCGATCACGCGAGCACCCGCGCGGGTGAGGCCGGAGCCGATCTCGGAGATCACCCCGTTCTCCACGATGATGTCGGCGCTCTCGGCACCGAGAAGCTGCGCGCCGGTGATGACGAGGGTCTCGCTCACAGGTCTCCCCCTCGTTCGTCGTCTCGTTCTCCTGCCAGCAGCAGGTACAGCACAGCCATCCGGATGGACACTCCGTTCGTCACCTGCTCCAGCACGGTGGAACGTGCGGAGTCGGCGGCTTCAGAGGAGATCTCCAACCCGCGGTTCATGGGCCCGGGGTGCATCACAATGCTACCGTCCGGGAGACCGGCCACGCGCAGTGCGTCGAGGCCCCAGCGCCTGGAATACTCCCGCTCAGTAGGGAAATACGCGGCGTTCATGCGTTCCAGCTGGATGCGCAGCATCATCACGGCGTCCGGCCCATCGGCCAGCACCTGATCGAGGTCGTAGACGACCTTCGCCGGCCAGAGGGAGACGTTCTGCGGAACGAGGGTCGGCGGCGAGACCAGAGTGACCTCCGCGCCCAGGGTGCTGAGCAGCCAGACGTTGGAGCGAGCGACGCGCGAGTGCAGCACGTCGCCGACGATGACCACGCGGATGCCGCTGAGATCGCGCCCGCGGCTGTCGGCGCCGAACCGGCGCTTGCGGATCGTGTACGCGTCCAGGAGAGCCTGCGTGGGGTGCTCGTGCGTGCCGTCGCCGGCGTTCACGACCCCGGCGGAGATCCACCCGCTGGTGGCGAGCGTCTGCGGCGCGCCCGACGAGGGATGCCGCACGACGACGGCATCCGCTCCGATGGCCTCGAGGGTCTGCGCGGTGTCCTTCAGGCTCTCGCCCTTGGACACGCTCGACCCTTTCGCGGCGAAGTTGATGACGTCGGCGGAGAGGCGCTTGGCTGCGGCCTCGAACGAGATGCGGGTGCGCGTGGAGTCCTCGAAGAAGAGGTTCACGACGGTCTTGCCACGCAGGGTCGGCAGCTTCTTGACCTCGCGCGACTGGGTGTCGGCCATGTCCTCGGCGACGTCGAGGACGCGCAGGGCGGTCACCCTGTCGAGGTTCTTGGTGTCGAGCAGGTGCCTCATGCCTCGATCGTCACCTCCTCGGCGCCGTCGTTCTCGATCAGACGCACGTTGACGCGCTCCTGGCGGGAGGACGGGATGTTCTTGCCGATGAAGTCGGGGCGGATGGGCAGCTCACGGTGCCCGCGATCGATGAGGATCGCGAGACGGACGATCGACGGCCGGCCTATCGACTGCAGGGCGTCGAGGGCCGCACGGATGCTGCGTCCGGAGAAGAGCACGTCGTCCACGAGCACCACGGTCTTGCCGTCGATGCCGCCGGCCGGGATCTCGGTGGGATGCGGAGACCGCGTCGGATGCTTCGAGAGGTCGTCGCGGAACAGCGTGACGTCGAGCGCACCGGAGGGCACCGGCGTCTGGGCGATCTCGCTGATCACCAGCGCCAGGCGACGGGCGAGGGTGACCCCGCGAGTCGGGATGCCCAGGAGGACGAGGTCCTCGGCGCCTCGATTGGACTCGAGGATCTCGTGGGCGATGCGGGTCAGAGCCCGCGAGATGTCGGCGTGGTGCAGCACAGTGCGTGCACTCATCAGCCACTCCCTTCTCCGCCTCACAGGACGGTCTTAAAGGTTGTTTGCAGATCCAGTCTATCGGAGCCGGGGCCCCTGGACGTCAGCTCGTGGGGAGCAGCTCCTCGTCGGCGGACTCGTCGATGCGCTTCGCGCGGATCGGGTGGCCGCTGGTCGACAGGCAGCGCCCGGACTTCAGGTCCCACTTCCAGTCGTGCATGCTGCAGGTGAGGATGCCGTCCTCATCGACCGTGCCCGTGCGGGTGAGATCAGCGCGCAGGTGCGGGCAGCGCCGCTGCACGACCCACCCGCTGACCTCGGCGTCCTCGGTCTGGTCGGTCTGCTCCTGGTACCAGTTCTCGACGTACTCGATCCGATCGACCGAGAGGCACTTGAGGAAGGTCGTCAGGAACTCGTTGAACTTCCCGCTGCGGCCGACGGAGAACTGCATCGACAGGAAGATCGAGTTCGACCAGTCGATCTCGTGGTCGACGATGTTCGTGGAGACGAGGTCTGCGGGGATCGTGTACCAGTAGATGCACTCCTCCCCCGCGTACTCGCGGACCTTCGCCCGAGGGAAGTCGACCACCATGTCGAGATCGCCGATGCGGAACCGCACGCAGCCGCCGACGCCGAGCCGGATGGTGCGCGACTTCTTGAGCAGCGGCTCCCACCAGGTCTTGATCGCCTCGAGCATCTCCGCGGGCGGGATGATCTCCGCGCGGGACGCCTCCTCGTCACGGATCTCCTGCTGCCTGCTCGCCCGCTGCTCCTCGAGGTAGTCCCACTTCTCATCGAAGATGTGGGCGATCTCGGCATCCGAGTACAGCGTCTGCGCGGTCGCGACCTCGCCGCCCTCGACGGTGACGACCGTCCCGGGGATGAACAGCTGGCCGTCGTACTGCGGCGCGAGCTCTTTCATGTGGGCGAGGAACTGCTTCTGATCGGTGAAGATCGACTCGCCGTTCTTGCCGAGCCCGTTGAAGTCGAACAGGTCGTCGCGCAGGAACATGGGGGGACCCGCCATGGGGAAGACGTGCGGGGCATCGACCTTCTCGATGTAGTACATGGCGCGCTTGTTCTGCGCGTCGCGCTTGAGCTTCGCGAAGTTCTGCTTGGCGTCGAGCGGAAGGTCGTAGACCATCGGCCACCAGATGGCGCCGGAGACCTGGGTGAAGTACGCGTCAGGGGTTCCGAAGTGGAGCAGCTTCTCGAGGTCGAGGGGGTGCGAGTCGTTCTGGTTCAGCATCGACCCCGTGCCGTCGTCGACGCTGAGGGAGGAGTCGCCGATCGGACCGTCGCTGGGGGCGCGGAGCGGAGTGATCATGATCTTGAGCTCCCCGCGCTCGATGATCTCCCCCGCGGGCGCGTAGGTGATGTTCGTGTAGCCGAGAGCGCGGATGTCCTGTTCGAGATCGTCGATCGGGTACTCGGGCAGGAGCACCTCGATGTCCTTGCGGATGTACCGCTCCAGCAGCTTCGGATCGAAGTGGTCGCGGTGCCTGTGCGAGATGTAGAGGAAGTCCGCCTCCCTTCCGAAGCGCTCCCAGTCCAGGGCGCGGTTGTCGGGGAACGGGAACCAGGATCCGAAGAACGAGGGGCCCAGCACGGGGTCGCAGATGATGTTGCCGCCGACCGTCTCGATGAACATTCCCGCGTGGCCGAGTCCCGTGATCCGCATTGCATTCCTCTCGAAGTGGACCCGTAGAGTCTACCGGCGACCGCCTGGACGACCTCGGAGACCGGCCGTGAATACGCACCCCCAGCAGCCACGGCGCGCACGTTGCGGACTCGTTACGCAACCCTGACCGGATCGTGATCGAACTCCCTGCTGCACGCCGGTCTCCGCTCACTACCCTGCCCCTATGAACACGACACGGAGACTGCTGACAGCGCTCGTCCTCGCTTCGCTGGCGGGGTTGGGCCTCGCCGGCTGCGCCGCCGGCGGGTCGGGAGGCGCGGAATCGGCCAGCGGAGGTCGGGCCCCGGTGCAGGAGGCGGCGTCATCGAACGAGGCCGACGAGCCGGACACCGCGGTCGTGATCACCGGGCGGATCTCTATCGTCGCCGACGATCCCATCGCCGCGGCGGCGGACGCCACGTCGATCGTGTCGGACGCGGGGGGCCGCGTGAGCGGAAGGACCGAACGCGCCGCCGAGGACGGCGGACAGGCCACTGCCGAGCTCACGCTGCGGATCCCGGCAGACGCCATCGAAGAGGTCCGCACCGACCTCGCCGCGCTGGGCGCCGTGAAGGAGACCGCGCTCGAGTCGACAGAGGTGGGCGCGACGCAGCGCGACCTCGACGCCAGGATAACCACTCTTCGCGCCTCCATCGCGCGCTACACGGACTGGCTCGGCACGGCATCCGAGACCTCGGACCTGATCGAGCTGGAGTCCGCGATCGCCGAGCGCCAGAGCGAGCTGGAGGGGCTGGAGGCCCAGTCCCGCTCCCTGGAGGACCAGGTGGCCATGTCGTCCATCACGCTGAGCCTCATGTCTGACTACGTGCCGGTCGAGACCGCCCCGAAGGACTTCGGCGACGCGCTCACGATCGGCTGGGACGGATTCGTCGCCTTCTGGGGCGCGATGCTGATCGGCATCGGCGTGGCACTCCCCTGGCTCGTCCTGCTCGCTGCGATCGCCGCCGTCGTGATCTGGCTGGTCATCCGCAGCCGACGCCGTCAGGCCGCCCGGCCGCAACCGCCGCGCCCGGCGCCGGACGCGGAGCTGTTCGCGGTGATGGATGACGTGCCCGCTCCGCACTGAGCCTGCCGACGGCGGACCTGGACGACCACCGCGATCGGCGTCTTCTACTCGTCGAAAAGACCGCGGATATCGTCGGCGGTGAGCGACTGCGCGAAGAGCTCGTCGTCGTCCATCACCGCGGTGAAGAGACGCGCCTTGCGCTGCTGGAGCTCCAGCACCTTCTCCTCGATCGTCCCCGACGAGATCATCCGATAGACGAACACCTGGCTGGTCTGGCCGATGCGGTGCGTGCGGTCGATCGCCTGTTCCTCGGCGGCGGGATTCCACCACGGGTCCAGCAGGAACACGTAGTCGGCCTCGGTGAGCGTCAGTCCGAATCCGCCGGCCTTCAGGCTGATCAGGAACACGGGCTGCTGTCCCGACTTGAATCCGTCGATGACATCCTGGCGGCGGCGCGTGGAGCCGTCGAGGTGCGCGTACGGGATACCGGCCGCATCGAGACGCGCCGCGGCGAGGTCGAGGAACGACGTGAACTGGCTGAACACCAGGGCGCGGTGCCCCTCGGCCTGCAGCTCGACGACGCGTTCGAGCAGGGTGTCGAGCTTGCTCGATCCGATGTGCGCATCGTTCTCATCGATGAGCTCCGGCGCGAGGCTCAGCATCCGCATGAGCGTCAGCGAGCGGAACACGATGAACCGGTTGCGATCGAGGTCGTCCAGCAGGCCGAGGACCTTCTGACGTTCCCGCTGCAGCACGACGTCGTAGAGCGCGCGATGCGCAGGGCTCATCTCGACCTCGAGCACCTGCTCCTGCTTCGGGGGCAGATCCGATGCGACGAGCTCCTTCGTGCGGCGGAGCATGAGCGGGCGGATGCGACGGCGCAGCTGGGCGAGCCGGCGCTGGCGGTACTCGCCGCCTTCCTCGTTCTCGGGCACCTTGCCCTTCTCGATCGGCTGGATGTAGCGATCGCGGAACTTCCGCGCCGACGGGAAGAGCCCGGGCGCGGCGAGCTTCAGGAGCGACCAGAGCTCGGAGAGGCTGTTCTCCATCGGGGTGCCGGTGACCGCGTAGGTGACATCGGCACGGAAGGCCGAGATGGCTCTGTGCAGCTTGGTCTTCGGGTTCTTCACGAACTGCGCCTCGTCGAGGATCAGCCCCGCCCAGTCGACCGAGCCGAACTCCCTCTCATCGAGTCGAGCGACCGTGTACGAGCTCACGACGATGTCGGCGGATGCCGCGGCATCCGCCAGCCGGCCTGTGCGACGCCCGCTCGTGCTGTCGACGATCTCGACCCGCAGCCCCGGGGTGAAGCGCGCAGCCTCGGACTTCCAGGTGCTGAGGACCGAGGTGGGGGCGAGCACGAGGAACGCCCGCTTCTCCCCCTTCTCCTTGGTGTGCTGCACGAAGGTCAGCAGCTGCAGCGTCTTCCCGAGTCCCATGTCATCGGCGAGGATGCCGCCGAGCCGGTGCCTCCAGAGGAACGCCAGCCAGTCGAAGCCCGTCTTCTGGTACGGCCTGAGCTCGGCGTGCAGGCCGGACGGCACCGGCGTCGGTGGCACTCCGGTCGCCTGGCGGAGTCCCTCCGCCGTCGAGCGCCAGCTCACCGCCGGCTGGGCCTCGTCGGCCAGGTCCTCGAACTCCTCCCAGAGGTCGGTCTGATAGCGGCTGATCCGCGGACCGGTCTCCCACTCGTCGAGCTCTCCGGCCTCGTCGATCAGCTCCCTGAGCCGGTCGAGCGCCGGATGCGCGAGCGAGAAGTACCCGCCGTCGGAGAGCAGCAGCTTCTTCCTGCCTTTGCTGAGCGCGGTGAAGAGCGGCCCGAAGGGAATGCTCCTGCCGTCGATCGTGACGAGGATCCCGAGGTCGAACCAGTCGGAGTCGGTGGTCTCGAGCGTCGTCACCTTGACCTCGGGGTCTCCCGTCAGCTCCCGGTACTCCTTGCGCGTGCCCGTGGTCGCGACGATGACGCCGACGGCCTCGAACGCGGGAACCACCTGCGCGACGAAGGCCGCGGCATCGATGTCGTGGAAGGAACCGGTCGGCGCGAAGCGCGTGGTCGAGTGCTCCTGCCAGACGGATTCGAGCAGGGCGCGCTTCTCCGACTCCGCCGCAGGATCGCGCACCGCAGCACTCCCCGCCTCGAAGGGGACCCTGCCGAACCCGCCGTACGACCACTCGAAGGAGTAGCTCACGACATCGCCCCGCTCGAAGGCGAGATTCAGCACCGCCTCCGGCGCCGGGATCTCCGGCAGCGACACCGCGCCGGCCGTGCGGACGGGCACTCGCCTGGCCAGCAGCGGGTACGCGTTCTCGACGAACGCGGACTCCTCTTCGGCGGGAACCTCGATGGGCAGCCGCGCGCTCAGCAGTGCGTGCATCTGCTCGCTGAGCGGCGCCTCGGCGAGGACGATCTCCATCCGACTGCCGATGAGGGTGGCGGAGTACACGCCCGTGCGTCCGATCGGATGCACCTCGGCTGAGGGGACGGCTCGGCCGTCGATCGCCACCTCCGCGGCGACGCGCAGATCGCCGCCGTCGGGGCGGGTGATGGATGCGGCCACCTCGGCCCGCTCGGCGAGGCGCACCGTCGCGCTCTTCTGACTCGGCACCAACGGGATGCCCAGCGCCGCCCCAGCACGCAGATGGCCCCACAGCAGCGTCGACTCGATCTGGTCGACGACCAGCCACTCGCCGGCGTTCCCCGAGAGCAGCGAGTCGCGGGAGATGCTGAGCAGGTCGCCGAACCAGCGGTTCTGGACCCTGCCGAACTGCGACACGTCCCGACGCACCACATCCCAGCCCGCGTGCCCTTGGATCCACGAGCCGGTCTGGTGGCTGCGCATCAGCGGACGGATCGCGAGCAGAAGCTCTCCCGACGGCTTGGCGAGATCTCGAGGCGTCGCGGGGCGCACCGCCCTCGGCGCCCAGTGGTTGTCGCCGCGCGACTCGCGATGGCGCAGCTCGACGCCGAGCGCGAGCGACTGGGTGTGCGCGGCGACCGCGGGACCGATGAGCGATCGCCACGAGGCTGCGGGAGCCGCGGGAGCCTCCGCAGCGGGCTCCGCCACCGGATCGACGGCCCTCGCCCCCGCCTGCTGGGCGTACTCGTGCACGTTCGACGCGAGCAGCGCGGCCACGACGTGCTTGCACGCCGTGCGGACCGGGCACGAGCAACGCGTGGAGCGGACTCGTCTCTTGCCACCGGACGAGATGAAGGTGACCTCGCACAGGTACTGCGCTCCTGCACTGCCCTTCACATACGCCTCGAGCTCCTGGCGATCCTCGTGCCAGATCAGATCGAGGACGTTGCCCTCACGGAAGTACGCCAGTCCGCGCGTATAGCCTCCCGCATCCGTGATCTGCATGAGATCGCGGAGATCGACGTGAGGTGCGGGCATGCCAGCATCCTTCCCGCTGCGTCGGACAATGCGGACGCAGCGACTCGGGTGGCGACTCAGGCGGCGCGAGCCACCCTGGCGAGGACTCCGTGCACGAACGCGCCGGAGTCGTCGGTCGAGAACTCCTTGGCGAGCTCGACGGCCTCGTCGATCGCGACGGCCGTGGGCACCTGGTCGTTGTAGAGGATCTCCCACACGCCGATGCGCAGCAGAGCGCGATCGACGGCCGGCATCCGCTCGAGCTTCCAGTCCCGGCTGTGCGTGGTGATGTGCTCGTCGATCTCGTCGCGGTGATCGATGATCCCGTCGACGATCTCGCGGGCGTACAGCCACGACGCCTCACGGGCCGGCTCGCTCGCCGCGCGCTTGGCTTCGGCGGCCAGGGCCACGGAGACCTCGTCTCCGCGCACGTCCGCGGAGAACATGATGTCGAGTGCGCGCTTGCGCGCCTTCGTCCGGGCGCTCACGCCTTACTTCTCGCGACCGAGGTAGTCACCCGTGCGGGTGTCGACCTTGACCTTGGTGCCGGCCTCGACGAACAGCGGCACCTGGATCTCGTAGCCGGTCTCGAGCGTGGCCGGCTTGGTGCCAGCCGAGGAGCGGTCGCCCTGCAGACCCGGCTCGGTGTACGTGATCTCCAGGACCACGGACGCCGGAAGGTCGATGTAGAGGGGGTTGCCGTTGTTGAGCGCGATCGTGACCTGCTGGTTCTCGAGCAGGAAGTTCTTCGCGTCGCCGACCGTGGCCGCGCCGACCGTGATCTGGTCGAAGTCGGTCTGGTCCATGAACACGTAGCCGTCGCCGTCGGTGTACAGGTAGGTGTAGTCGCGGCGGTCGACGTTCTCGATCTCGATCTTCGCGCCCGCGTTGTACGTGCGGTCGACGACCTTGCCGGAGACGACGTTCTTCAGCTTGGTGCGGACGAACGCGCCGCCCTTGCCGGGCTTGACGTGCTGGAACTCGATGACGCTCCAGAGCTGCCCATCGATGGAGAGGACGACGCCGTTCTTGATGTCTGCGGTAGATGCCATGCGCTGAGAGTTCCGTTCGTGGTGTGAAGTTCGCGGGTGGCCGGGCTTGGTCGAAGCGCGAGCCGACAGTCGATTCTACGGGATGAGCGCTGCGAGCTCCCGCACGGCGTCGGCGTAGCCGTCCACGCCTCGGCCGACCACCCGCACCGCGGCGACGTCGTCGAGGTAGGAGTGGTGCCGGAACTCCTCCCGGGCGTACACGTCGGAGATGTGCACCTCGGCGAACGGCAGACCGACGCCGGTGAGGGCGTCGCGGAGCGAGACGGAGGTGTGCGTGAGGCCGCCGGGATTGATCACGATGCCGGCGCAGTCCTCGCGCGCGGCGTGGATGGCGTCGATGAGCACGCCCTCGTGATTGCTCTGGAGCGCGCGCAGGTCGAAGCCGACCTCGGCAGCGGCCTCTGCAGAGAGCCGCTCGACGTCGGCGAGGGTGGCCGAGCCGTAGATGCCCGGCTCACGGGTGCCGAGGAGGTTGAGGTTCGGCCCGTTGACCAGGAGCAGACGGCGCGGTGCGCTCACGCCCCGACCTCCTGGTACGCGGCGAACAGCAGCGACTCGTCGGGCGCCTGCAGCACGGTCGGCTTGCCGATCTCGTCGAGGACGATGAAGCGCAGCATCCCCCCTCGGGTCTTCTTATCGCGCTGCATGGTGGCGAGCAGCTGCTTCCATGCCCCCGCACGGTAGGTCGTCGGGAGCCCCAGCGACTCCAGCACCGTGCGATGGCGCTCGGCGGAGTCGTCGGACAGCCGCCCGGCGAGCCGCGACAGCTCGGCCGCGTACATCATGCCGACGGAGATCGCGGCGCCGTGACGCCACTTGTAGCGCTCCGCGTGCTCGATGGCGTGCCCGAGGGTGTGCCCGTAGTTGAGGATCTCGCGCTGACCCGCCTCGCGGAAGTCGTCCGAGACGACCCTGGCCTTCATGTCGATCGCGAGCTCGACCGCCTTGCGGAACTCCGGGGTCGTGGTGTCGACGGCGCGCGACGGATCGGCCTCGATGATGTCGAGGATCTCCGGCGCCCAGATGAACCCGGCCTTCACGACCTCGGCGTAGCCGGCGGTCGCCTCGTTCGCACTCAGACTGCCGAGCTCGTCGAGGTCGCCGATCACCGTGCTCGGCGCCCAGAACGCGCCGACGAG
Source organism: Microbacterium sp. NPDC057944 (assembly GCF_042887445.1). Classification (NCBI taxonomy): domain Bacteria; kingdom Bacillati; phylum Actinomycetota; class Actinomycetes; order Micrococcales; family Microbacteriaceae; genus Microbacterium; species Microbacterium sp. NPDC057944. The sequence goes on along the minus strand of NZ_JBHVPJ010000002.1, from coordinate 444,194 downwards.
GTTCTTGCCCTCGGCGGTGTTGATCCCGGTCTTCCCGCCGACCGAGGCATCGACCAGACCCAGAACGGTCGTCGGCACCTGCACGACCTGCACCCCGCGCAGCCAGGTCGCGGCCACGAAGCCCGCGAGGTCGGTGACCGCTCCCCCGCCGTAGCCGATCACCGCGTCCGTGCGGGTGAAGTCGGCCTGCCCCATGACCTGCCAGCAGAACGCCGCCACCTCGATGCGCTTGCCCTGCTCGGCGTCGGGGACCTCGGCGAGCAGCACCTCGCGCGGCCCGTTCGCCGTGTCGGCGAGCAGGCGATCGCGCAGCTCCGCGGCCCGCGCGGCGAGCGTGGGCGGATGCACCACGAGGACCTTCCGCACGGCCGGGTCGAGCGCCGCCGAGACGCTGTCGAGGATGCCCCGCCCGATGAGGATGTCGTAGGGGTCGTCGCCCGTGACGCTGATGGTCGTCGTGCTCATCGCTGTTCTCTCCTCCATGCGGCGATATCGTCCGCGATCCTCTGCATCGGACGACGCGACGTGTCGAAGGTCGCCGATGCCACTTCTTCATACAGACCCCGGCGCTGCTCGAAGATCTGTCTCCACCGCTGCACGGGGTCGTCTCCGGCCAGCAGGGGCCGCCCCCCGCCGGTGATCCGGTCCGCGACCGCCTCCGCACTCACGGTCAGGTAGACCACCTGATGCGTGCGCAGGAGCTCCCGCGTGGCCGCATCCGTCACCGCACCGCCGCCGAGGGAGACGACGCCGCCCTCGTCGAGCGCCGTCGCGACCGCCTCACGTTCGAGCGCCCGGAAGTGCGCCTCCCCGTGCTCGGAGAAGATCACCGGGATCGGTCCGTGCACGGCTGCGATGCGCTTGTCGGTGTCGATGAACGCGACCCCCAGCGTGCGCGCGACCCGTCGACCGACGCTGGTCTTGCCGGCCCCCATCGGGCCGACCAGTACCAGCGTCAGAGGATCAGCCGCGCTCGTCATGCGCGATGAGCGCCGCCTCGGATGCGGGAGTCGTCCGCAGCTCGGCCGGGATGCTCTCCAGGTACGAGTCGAGGTTGCGCCGGGTCTCGCGGATGCTGTCGCCGCCGAACTTCTCGAGCACGGCGTTCGCGAGCTCGACCGCCACCATCGCCTCCGCGACCACGCCGGCCGCGGGGACCGCGCAGACGTCGGAACGCTGGTGGTGGGCGGTGGCGTCCTCGCCCGTGGCGACGTCGATCGTGCGCAGGGCGTGCGGGACGGTCGCGATCGGCTTCATGCCCGCACGGACGCGGAGGACGGTGCCGGTCGACATCCCGCCCTCGGTGCCGCCGGCCCGGTCGGAGCCTCGGGAGATGCCGTCCGCGGTCGCGAACAGCTCGTCGTGGGCCGCGGAGCCGCGGCGGCGGGTGGTCTCGAAGCCGTCGCCGACCTCCACGCCCTTGATCGCCTGGATGCTCATCAGCGCCTGGGCGAGTCGCGCGTCGAGGCGACGGTCCCAGTGCACGTGCGAGCCGAGCCCCGGCGGGAGGCCGTAGGCGAGCACCTCGACGATGCCGCCGAGGGTGTCGCCGTCCTTCTTGGCGTCGTCGACCTCGGCGACCATCAGCGCAGAGGTCGCGGGGTCGAAGCAGCGCAGCGGATCGGCGTCGAGCGCCTGGACGTCGTCGGGCGTCGGCAGCGGCGAGCCCGAGGGCACCTGCACGGGGCCGATCGAGAGCGTGTGGCTGACCAGGCGGATGCCGAGCTCGCCGAGGAAGGAGCGGGCGATGGCGCCCAGCGCGACGCGGGCGGCGGTCTCCCTGGCGCTGGCGCGCTCGAGGATCGGACGCGCCTCGTCGAAGTCGTACTTCTGCATGCCGACGAGGTCGGCGTGCCCCGGGCGCGGACGCGTGAGCGGGGCGCTGCGGCCGCGGGACTTGTCGGTGAGCTCGACGGGCTCGGGGTTCATGACCTCGATCCACTTCGGCCACTCGGTGTTGCCGATGCGCAGCGCGATCGGGCTGCCGAGAGTCTTGCCGTGCCGCACGCCGCCGGAGATCGTCAGCTCGTCCTGCTCGAACTTCATGCGCGAACCGCGGCCGTAGCCGAGCTTGCGACGGGCGAGGTCGGCCTGGATGGCCTCGGACGACACCGGGACGCCGGAGGGCAGACCCTCCATGACGGCAATGAGTTCTGGGCCGTGCGATTCGCCGGCCGTGAGCACGCGGAGCATTGCTCTAGTCTCCCACGCGTTTCGACCCGATCCGCGCCGCATGTCGCGGAGAGGCTAGAGCGCGGCGCGCATCGCGGCGACGACGTCCTGCTCATCCGGCAGCGGGACACCGGGATCGCCGTACACGAAGACGCGGATCTGCCGCACGGCCTGATGCAGCAGCATTCCCAGACCGGGAATGGCCGGCGCCTCGCCCCAGTTCGTCGCGAGAGCCGACGGCCACGGCGCGTACGCCACATCGAACAGCGCACCGCCTGCCACGGCGAGCGGCGCGACGACGTCCTCGGGCAGCGCGGTGCCGCCCGGCAACGACGACACCGTCAGCTCGACGGCATCCGCCGTCTCCGTGAACGGGAGCACCGTCACCTCCACGCCCAGCCGCGCACCCAGCTCGCGAAGGCTCGACGCGCTCTCGGGCCGACGGGCCCGCACGTCCGCCGATCGCGCGCCCATGTCCGCGACGGCGACGAGGGCGGATGCCGCCGTCGCCCCGGCGCCGAGCAGCCGAACGCGCTCGACGGTCGTGATCCCGCTCTCGCCGAGCGCGTCGATGATGCCACCGACGTCGGTGTTGAACGCGTGGACAGTGGCGCCCAGCGTCAGCGTGTTCGCGACTCCCGTGACCTCGGCGTGCGCGTCGCGGACGTCGGCGATCCGATACGCCTCGTCCTTCAACGGCATCGTCAGCGACAGGCCCCGCCAGGAGTCGTCGAGGGAGCGGATCGCACCCGCGAACTCGCCCTCCGTCACCCGGCGACGGTCGTACGACCAGTCGAGCCCGAGGACGCCGTACGCCGCAGCGTGCAGCTGAGGGGACTTCGAATGGGCGATGGGGTCACCCCACACCGCCAGACGGGTTCGGCTCACTAGCTGCAGCCGCCGTCGGGGTTCGCCTTGCACCAGGCGTCCCACTTCTCGATCGCCGCCTGGTGCTCCTCGTATGTCGTGGAGAACACCGTCTCCCCCGTCGCGAGGTTGATCGTCACGAAGTAGAGCCACGGCCCGTCAGCGGGGTGCATGGCGGCGTCGATCGCGGCGTCGCTCGAACTCGCGATCGGCGTCACGGGAAGCCCCGTGTTGACGTACGTGTTCCACGGGTTTGGGTCTTTGAGCGCCTCGGCCGAGCTCGACACCACTCCCTCGTGCAGGGAGCCGTATCCGTACTGCGCCGTCGAGTCCATCTGCAGCTTCATGTCGATGTCGAGGCGGTTCTGGATGACCCGCGACACCTTCGCGAAGTCGTCCGTGCGCCCCTCGCGCTGGATGATCGAGGCGATGGTGAGGATGCGCTCGGCATCCGCATCAGGCACGCCCGCCTTCGTGAGGGACTCGCGGGTGCGGTCGACCATGCGCTGGATGACCTGGACCGGCGTCACACCCGGATCGAAGGTGTACACGGCGGGGAAGAGCCAGCCTTCGAGGCTCTGGGCGCTGACGCCGTACGCCGACGGATCGGCGACCGCGGCCTGCAGATCGGCCAGAGGGAAGCCCAGCGACTCCGAGATCCCCGGCAGGATCGAGGCGATCGTCCCGCCCTCGTTCACCCCGACGGTGTTCTCGAGCTTGTTCTCCGGGTTCTTCAGCGCCTCCAGGGCGTCGGCGGCCGTCATCTTCTCCTGCAGACGGTAGATGCCCGGATAGAAGGTGACGGCGATGTTCTCGTCGACGAGGTAGTCGTAGAACACGTCCTTCGTGCGGGTGACCCCGGCTTCGAAGAGCGCGGCCGAGACCGGCTTGCCGGTGTCTCCGTCATGGATGGTGACCATGGCCTCGCCGGAGGCCAGCCCGGGCTCCCAGTCCTTGGGGTCGCCCCAGCCCATGATCTCGTTGATCTTGTCGCCGTAGGTGTTCATCGCCCAGACTCCCCCGGCGACGACGCCTCCGATGAGCGCCAGGACGATGATGAGCGCGACCAGGCATCCGGTGCGGCGCTTCTTCTTGGGCGCTGCCCGGTGATCGTCCTCGTCGACGTGGTGGAAGAGGTCTTCGAGTCCGCCGCCCGCGGGCTTGTCGGGGGCCGGTGCGGGAACGACGGGAGGCACCGGGGTCGAGGCGATCGGTTCCTGCGCCGCGGATCGCACCGTAGCGGGCTCCTGGGCCGCCGCTGGCGCGGAATCAGACGACGCCACGGGCGGGCTGCTCGGGGCGGACCCGGTCGATGCGAGGGGCGGTTCGGCCGCAGGCGTGGGGCCGGGGGCCGCAGGCTGCTCCCCTGCCGGGCCGTTCGACGCAATGGGTGCACCGGAGGATGCGGCTTCGCGGGCGGCACGACGGGATCCGGGGGCGGGAGGGGTGTTGTCCACCGTCGGGATCTGGTGCGTCGGCGCGGGGAGATTCTCGAACAGCTCGCCGAGGCGCGCTTCCGGATCGTGCTGGGGGGCGGCACTCTCACGTTCGGGCATGATCAGTGGGACTCCTCGTCGAACGGAATCGCGGCACCGGGCGCTTTCCCCGTGCTCTTCTCCGTGTCGATCGCCTGCTGCAGAAGCACCACGGCGGCGACCTGATCCACAATGCTACGAGAGTTCTTCTGATTTCTCCCCGAAGAACGGAGCGCGGCGTGTGCGGACACGGTGCTCAGACGCTCGTCCACGAGACGCACCGGGGTGCCCGTCCGCCTCTGCAGCGCCTCGGCGAACTCCCTCGCATCCGTCGTCGATGCGGTGTCTGCGCCCTGCATGTTCACGGGCAGGCCGACCACGAACTCGAGCGGCTCGTACTCGGCGGCGATCTCAGCGATCCTGTCGATCGACGTCTCCGAGCGCGGCACGGTCTCGACGGGGACGGCGAGCATGCCGTCGGGATCGCACCTGGCGACCCCGACGCGCGCCTTGCCGACGTCGATGCCGATCCGCACTCCGCGGCGGAACCCGCTCACGCTGCGTGCAGCTCCTGGGAGACGGCGTCGAGAGCCGCGGGCAGAGCCGCGGCATCCGTTCCACCGCCCTGGGCGACGTCATCGCGACCGCCGCCTCCGCCTCCGAGCACCCCGGCGGCGCGCTTCGCGAGCGCCCCGGCCTTGGCGCCGGACACGCGAGCCGCGTCGTTGGTGGCGACGACCACGACGGGGCGGCCGTTCACGACCGCGCCGAGCGCGACGACGGCAGCAGCCGACCCCAGGCGATCGCGGACTCCGATCACGAGATCGCGCAGATCGTCGGCAGAGGCCAGCTCCCCGAGCGACTGCGATGCGAGCAGGAAATCGCCCACGCGGGCGGCGGCATCGGCGATCGCCGGAACCTGACCGGCGCGCTCCTTCGCCTCGAACTGGGCGATGCGCTTCTCCGCGGCCTTCAGGCTCGCCGACAGGTCGGCGATGCGCTCCGGCAGCTGCTCACGCGGCGTCTTCAGCGAGGCGCTCAGCTGCGACACGAGAGCGCGTTCTGCTGCGAGCTCGCGGAACGCGTCCTGACCGACGAGAGCCTCGATGCGGCGGTTGGAGGCGCCGACCGACGACTCCCCGACGATGCTGACCAGCCCGATCTCGGCGCTGGAGCTCACGTGCGTGCCGGCGCACAACTCACGCGACCACGGGCCGCCGATGTCGACCATGCGCACGACGTCGCCGTACTTCTCGCCGAACAGCGCCATGGCGCCGGCCTCCTTGGCCTCGTCCAGCGAGACGATGCGGGTGGTGACCTCGAGCGCGTCCTGCACCGCGCGGTTCGTGATCTCCTCGATCTCGGTGCGGGTCTCGGCGGAGAGCGCCTGCGACCACGCGAAGTCGAAGCGCATGTAGCCGGCGCGGTTCAGGGAGCCCGCCTGGGTCGCGGTCTTGCCGAGGGTGTCACGCAGAGCGGCGTGCACGAGGTGGGTGGCGGAGTGCGCCTGGCGTGCCGCACGACGGTTCGCGGCATCCACCACGGTCGTCGCCGCATCGTCCACCGCCACGGAACCGCGGCTCACCTCGACCGTGTGGCTGATGAGCCCAGGAACCGGGCGCTGGACGTCGAGGACCTCGAGCTCGTACCCCGGTCCGACGATCGTCCCCCTGTCGGCGACCTGGCCGCCCGACTCGGCGTACAGCGTGGTCTCCGACAGCACGACCTCGGCGATCTGGCCCTCCGCTGCGCTCTTCACCGGCTGCCCGTCGACGAGGATGCCCAGGATGCGGGACTCCACCTCGAGCGCGGTGTAGCCGTCGAAACCGGTCTCGCCGAGCGAGCGGAGCTCACGGTACACCGAGATGTCCGCCAGCTGGCGCTTGCGGTTGCGGGCATCGGCCTTCGCACGCTGGCGCTGCTCCTGCATGAGCCCGTCGAACGCGGTGCGGTCCACATCGAGCCCCGCCTCCTCGGCGACCTCGAGGGTGAGGTCGATCGGGAAGCCGTAGGTGTCGTGCAGCAGGAAGGCCTCGGGGCCGCTGAGGGTCGTGCCGCCGCCCTTCTTCGTCTCGTCGAGCGCCAGGTCCAGGATCGTCGAGCCCTGGGCGAGCGTGCGGCGGAACGTCTCCTCCTCCGCGAACGCGGATGCCGACAGCGTCGACCAGTCCTGCTCCAGCACGGGATATGCGGACTTCATGGCGTCGCGAGAGGTCGCGAAGAGCTCAGGGAAGACCGGCTCATCGACGCCGAGCAGCCGCATCGAGCGCACCGTGCGGCGCATCAGTCGACGCAGGATGTACCCGCGGCCCTCGTTCGACGGACGCACGCCGTCGGAGAGCAGCATGAGCGAGGAGCGCACGTGATCCGCGACGACACGGAAGCGGACGTCGTCTTCGTGCACGGAGCCGTACGTGCGACCGGAGAGCTCGACGGCGCGGTCGAGCACCGGGCGCACCTGATCGGTCTCGTACATGTTCTCGACGCCCTGCTTGAGGAACGCGACACGCTCGAGCCCCATGCCGGTGTCGATGTTCTTCATCGGCAGCTCGCCCACGATGTCGAACTCGGTCTTGCCGCGGATGTTCTCGATGAAGTCCTGCATGAACACGAGGTTCCAGATCTCCAGGAACCGCGAGTCGTCGGCCGCCGGTCCGCCGTCCTTGCCGTAGGCGGGGCCGCGGTCGAAGAAGATCTCGCTGTCGGGTCCGCCGGGGCCGGGCTGACCGGTGTTCCAGTAGTTGTCGGCGCGGCCCAGACGCTGGATGCGCTCGGGCTTCAGGCCGATGATGTCGCGCCAGATCGCCTCCGCCTCGTCATCAGTCTCGTAGACGGTGACCCAGAGGTCCTTCTCGTCGAAACCGAGGCCGCCGTCGGCCTCAGACGAGGTCAGCAGCTCCCACGCGTAGCGGATCGCACCCTCTTTGAAGTAGTCGCCGAACGACCAGTTGCCGAGCATCTGGAAGAACGTGCCGTGGCGTGCCGTGCGGCCGACCTCTTCGATGTCGTTGGTGCGGATGCACTTCTGCAGATCCGCGATGCGGGGATGCGGCGCGGGGACGACACCCGTGAGGTACGGGATCATCGGCACCATGCCGGCGACGGTGAAGAGCAGGGACGGGTCGTCGCTGACCAGCGAAGCCGACGGGACGATGAGGTGGTCGTTCTTCTCGAAGAAATCGAGATAGCGCTGCGCGATCTCCGCAGTTTTCATAGCTGTGCCGGGTGTCCTTGCGTGTGAAGGGAGGGGAAGGGTGCCGCGTGGTGGAGCGCGGGTCTCAGTCGTCGGCCGGCTCGGTGAGCCGTGCCTCCTGCTCGCGGTACGCGTCACCGATGATCGCCGTGAACTCGTTGATCCGGGCGTCGACCTCGGCGAGGATGTCGTGGCCGCGCGGGTCCTTGTTCATGAAGTGGGCCGCGACGAAGCCGCCGATCACGCCGATCAGGAACCACAGCACGTTCTTCATGTCGTCATCCTTGCCATTAGACCCGCGAAGGCGCGGTCATCCCATCGTATGCGCAAACGACAGGAGGCGTCGGGTGACCCCGACGCCTCCTGTGTGAGAAACGCTGTATCAGCGAGCCGCGTAGTACTCGACGACGAGCTGCACTTCACAGGTCACGGGGACCTCGGCGCGCTTCGGGCGACGGACCAGGCGCGACTGGAGCTTGTCGAGCTCGACCTCGAGGTAGCCGGGTACGGGAGGCAGGACCTCGGCGTGACCGCCGGCTGCTGCGACCTGGAAGGGCTCGGTGCCCTCGCTCTTGGCCTTGACGTGGATGAGCTGACCCGGCTTCACGCGGAACGACGGGCGGTCGACGAGCTGGCCGTCGACGAGGATGTGACGGTGCACGACGAGCTGACGGGCCTGCGCGGTGGTGCGGGCGAAGCCCGAACGCAGCACGAGGGCGTCGAGACGCATCTCGAGGAGCTCGACCAGGTTCTCACCGGTCAGACCCTCCTGGCGGCGAGCCTCGTTGAAGGTGTTGCGCATCTGCTTCTCGCGGATGCCGTACTGCTCGCGCAGACGCTGCTTCTCACGCAGACGGACGGCGTAGTCGCTGTCGGCCTTGCGCTTCGTGCGGCCGTGCTCACCCGGAGCGTAGGGACGCTTCTCGAGGTAGCGGGCGGCCTTCGGGGTGAGGGCCACGCCGAGGGCGCGGCTGAGACGGACCTTGCGGCGGTCCTGGGACTTCGTGGTCACGAAGCTGTCCTTCCGATGACGCGGTCGCGGCTTTCGCGACTCGCGGACGTATCGCCCGCGTTCTGCCTTGGAGCGCACGCCGGGGCGCCAGCAAGGTGGGGTGTGAACGAGGAGATGCCCGAAAACTCGGTTTCGAGCCGATCAAGTCTAACAGATCGCCGATCACTCCCGCGGAACACCGGGGTTCCCCGCATCCTCCATCGGCTCGACGCTCCGCCGCGGCCCCGGACCGCCCACGGTGAGCCAGACGATCGCAGCCACGAGGGCGAGCAGCGCGCCCGCGGTGCCGGGAGCCAGATACCCCTGCGTGAGCACCCAGCCGACGGCGACGACGAGCAGCAGGGTGCACACGGCCGCCGCCCACAGCGGCATGACGCGCGCCCTCTCCTTCGGCCACCGCTTCTCGATGGGCGGGACGACGACGCAGAACACCCCGATCACGACGATGATCGCGGTGAGCCAGGGGATGCGGGTGAGCCACCACTCCGGCGTCAGCACGGTCGGGAACGGCAGGCCGAGCGCGAGCTGCCCGCCCACGACCACGGCCATCGCGACGGTGTGCCAGAGATAGATCACCATGCCGTACAGCCCCAGCGCGCCGATGACGACGAGGACGGCCCGTCTGCGCATGAGGGCGCGGATCGCCGGCTGCAGCAGGGTGAACAGATAGACCTGGGCGAGCCCGAGCAGAAGGAGGAGCACGGTCGGCGGATTCAGGTTGGCGATCATGTCCGGGTCGTACCCCATGCCGAAGACCGCGACGCACATGAGCCCGTACGCGACTGCCGCCAGCAGGAGGAGCAGCCACCGCGGACGGCGGGAGTACCACTGGTCCCGCACCCCGAAGCCCAGCTGCTGCACGAACAGCCACAGGAAGAGCCAGTTCAGCGCGCCGAGCGGCAGCCCCAGATACCGTCCTGCGAGGTCCACCGCCACGACGAGAGCCGCGAGCGAGAGATAGGTCGCCCAGGCGGCATGGCGATGAAACCACGCCATCAGCGGCACGAAAGAGGTGCAGATCGCATAGACCGCGATGAACCACAGCGGCTCGGCCAGGCGGAACGCGAACGTGCGCAGGAACTCCGGATCCGCCCCGCTCGCCGCCATCACGCCGATCACGACCAATACCCCGAGCATCGCCAACAGCACGGGCCGGGCGAGACGCAGCGCGCGCACGCGGATGTACTCCCCCGCTGTCTCCCCGCGATGACGCAGCCGACGCCACGTGGTGATGCCGGCGAACCCGCCGGCGATGAAGAAGGTGGGCATGATCATGCCCACCCAGGTCAGCCCGGCCAGCGGGGTCCACTCCGCCAGCGCGTTGAAGGCGCGGAGAGGATCCCCGTCGATGCCCATCTGCAGCGCATGCAGCAGCACGACGACGGGCAGGCAGATCGCGCGGACGAAGTCGATCGAGAGATCGCGATCGGGAGGGATGCGGGTGAGTCTGCCTGGCACGAGCCCACTGTAGAGGGAAGGCGGCGCAGGACGGCGGATGCTGCTCCGCTCAGCGATCCCCGAGGATCTTGCGGATCCGCTCCAGACGCGCGGAGATGTCGCGCTCGGCTCCGAGGTTCTTGGGCTCGTAGTACCGTCGCCCGTCGAGCTCGTCCGGCAGGTACTGCTGCGGAAGGATGCCGTACTCGCTGTCGTGCGGATACACGTAGCCCTTGCCGTGCCCGAGACGCTTCGCCCCCGGGTAGTGCGCGTCTCTGAGATGCAGCGGCACCCGGCCGAAGCCGCCGGAGCGGATGTCGGCGATCGCCGCGTCGATGCCGACGTACGCGGCGTTGGACTTCGCCGTCGTCGCGAGGTAGACGGTCGCCTCCGCGAGCGGGATGCGCCCCTCCGGCATGCCGATGAAGGCGACGGCGTCTGCGGCCGCGACGGCGATCACCAGGGCCTGCGGGTCGGCGAGGCCGACGTCTTCCGACGCCGAGATCACGAGCCGCCTGGCGATGAAGCGCGGGTCCTCCCCCGCCTCGATCATCCGTGCGAGGTAGTGGAGCGCGGCATCCGGATCCGATCCTCTGATCGACTTGATGAACGCGCTGATCACGTCGTAGTGCTCATCGCCCTGCCGGTCGTAGCGGAGCAGCGCCTTGTCGACGGCCTGCGCCACGTCGTCGGCGGTGACCACGGGAACGCCGTCGGCGTCGCCGTCGCTCTCGCCGTGGGACAGCGCCACCGCAGCCGCGGCCTCCAGCCCGGTGAGAGCACGCCTGGCGTCGCCGGATGCGAGCCGCACCAGCGCCGACCGCGCCTCGTCGGAGAGGGACACGCCGCCGTTCAGTCCGCGCGCGTCGGCGACCGCCCTGTCGACGAGCACCCCGATGTCGTCGTCGGTGAGCGGCTGCAGCGTCAGCAGCAGGGAACGGGAGAGCAGTGGCGAGATGACCGAGAACGACGGGTTCTCGGTCGTCGCGGCGATGAGGATGACCCACCCGTTCTCGACTCCAGGCAGGAGGGCGTCCTGCTGGGCCTTGGTGAACCGGTGGATCTCGTCGAGGAAGAGGATCGTCGTCTGGCCGTAGAGGTCGCGCTGGGTGATCGCCTCCTGCATGACCTCCCGCACGTCCTTCACGCCGGCCGTGATCGCCGAGAGCTCGACGAACCGGCGACCGGACGAGCGCGCGATCGCCTGCGCCAGGGTCGTCTTGCCGGTGCCGGGCGGCCCCCACAGGATGATCGACACGGCTCCGGGCGAGGTCGCCGCGGGATCGGCGAGGGCGACGATCGGCGACCCCGCTCTGAGCAGGTGCTTCTGACCGGCGACCTCGGCGAGCGAGACGGGTCGCATGCGCACGGCGAGGGGCGTCTGCCCTGAGAGCAGTGCGGCAGCGGATGTCATGCTCTCCAGGCTAATGCGGGAGAGGGACACTCGCGGCGATAGGCTCTCAGGCGACGTCGTCGATTCACGTCCAGTAAGGGAGCACGGCATGGTGGCACGCGGTTCGAAGAGCGCACAGACACGCGCCCAGGCGGAGCGCGCCCGGTTGCATGCGGCGCGCGGCGCCTGGCACGACGGCCAGATCCGCCGTCGGGTGCGCGACAACACGATCGCCGGCGTCGTCGGAGGACTCGTCGTCGCCGCGGCCATCGCCAGCCAGTTCGTGCACGCGCAGGTGACCGCCCCCGAGCCGACCCCCACCCCGACGTCGACAGTCTCCCCCACGGATGCGCCGACCGTGCAGCCCTCGCAGGAGCCCACGCCCGCGGAGACCCCGGCGGAGTGACCGACGACCTCACACCCGCCGCCGCGCGGTGTGAGCGGATCGCACCACGGATGTAACGCCTCGGGCGTCTGTCCGAAACGCGTATGCACGAGTGTGGGCACAGCGAGCGATCCGCTCGCCTCGATCCTCGTGGAGGTCCGCCCATGTCATACGCCACGCCCGCAGAGCTCGTCACCCTGATGGTGGATGCCGGCGCCCACAAGCTCCGTCTTTCCACCCGCGACACCCTCATCCGCGCCTTCATGGGTGCGGCCGTGCTCACCCTCGGCGCCGCCTTCGCCGTCACCGTCTCGACGCAGACCGGGCAGCCGCTCCTCGGCGCTCTCCTGTTCCCCATCGGCTTCGTGCTTCTCTACCTCCTCGGCTACGACCTGCTCACGGGGGTGTTCACTCTGGCCCCGCTCGCCGTCCTCGACCGTCGCCCCGGAGCGACGGTCACCGCCGTCCTGCGCAACTGGGGACTGGTCTTCCTCGGCAACTTCGCCGGGGCGCTCCTGGTCGCGCTGCTCATGGCGATCTACTTCACCTACGGCTTCTCGGCCGATCCGAGCCCTGTCGGCCTCGCGATCGGCGAGATCGGACACGGTCGCACGGTCGGCTACGCGGAGCACGGCGCCGCCGGCATGCTGACCCTCTTCATCCGAGGAGTCCTGTGCAACTGGATGGTGTCGACGGCGGTGATCATGTCGATGGTCTCCACGACCGTGCTCGGCAAGATCGTCGCCATGTGGCTTCCGATCACCCTGTTCTTCTACATGGGATTCGAGCACTCCATCGTGAACATGTTCCTGTTCCCCTCCGGGTTGCTCCTCGGCGCCGACTTCACGATCATGGACTACCTCGTGTGGAACGAGATCCCGACCGTCGTGGGCAACCTCGTCGGAGGGCTCCTCCTCGCGGGCCTCCCGCTCTACCTCACCTACGGGAGGACGGCCGCGGCCCGACCGATCCGCGCCCAGCGCGCCGAACGCGAGCGCCGCGCGCCGCGCACCGCACCGGAGCGCGCACCCGAGGTCGTCGGAGCGATCTGAGCGCCTCACCGACGATGGCCCGGAGCATGCAGCTCCGGGCCATCGTCGTCGTGTTCAGCGGTCGCTGACGGCGAGACGATAGCCGCGCTTGACGACCGTCTGGATGAGATCCGTCCCGCCCACTGCTTCGCGGAGTCGTGCGATCGCGACTTCCACGGCGTGGGGATTTCGCTCGCCTCCGGGCAGTGCGTTCCCGAGGTCCGCTCTGGTGAGCACCCCGCCACCGGCATCGGCCAGTGCCTCCAGGAGCGCCGAGCCCGTGCGCGACAGCGCGATGAAGCGCCCGTCGATGAGCGCACCGCTGCTGCGCACCTCCACGCGGCCGACGTCCGTGACGAGCGACGGCGCCCGACCGCCGCCGAAGTGAGAGATCACGGTCCGCGCGAGGGAGCCGAGTCGACCCCGTTCGGCGATCGTGAGCGGAAGGCCCGCTTCCTTCAAGGGGATCGCGGTCACCGGCCCCACCGCCGCCAGCAGCAGCCGTCCGGCCTCCGCGCGTCGACGGATCCGGTCGATCGCCCCTGCCTCGGCAGCGACGGCGAGCCATGAGGCCGTTCCGGGGGCGGATGTGAAGAGCACGGCATCCGCCTCACCGGAGGCTGCCTGCAGCGTGGAACGGCGCACGACCTCGGGGTTCGGCGGCGGGCCCCAGCGGTACACCGTGATGCTGACGACGTCGGCGCCCGCGCGCTCCAGGAGCTCGTCGAGACCGTCCGCACCCGCACCGTGGTGCTGCACGACGATGCGCTTGCCCGACACGCCCGACGCGAGCAGGTACTCCCCCACCTCCGCTGACGTCTCGGACTCCGCGACCCAGTCCGCGGAGAATCCCGCCTGCTGGATCGCGCCGTGCGCCTTGGGCCCCCGCGCGACGAAGTGCGCGCCGTCGAGCGCGGCGTCCAGTCGCTCATCGACGCCGTGCTCGTGGGCGGCGTCCATCCAGCCTCGGAAGCCGACACCGGTCGTCACGACCACGATGTCCGGAGGAGCGGCGACGAGCCGCTCCGTGCGGAGCAGCAGCTCCTCGTCGTCGGCGTTGGGCACGATGCTGAGCGCGGGCGCCCGGTGCACGGCGGCGCCGCGGCGTTCGAGGGCGGACGCCAGGTCCGCGGAGCGTCGATCGGCGGCGACGACGATCGTGCAGCCGGCGAGTGCGTGTTCGAGCGGACGCGTCGGACTCACGCTGTGCCTGTGGAGATCAGAGCGGCGGGGAGCAGGAGGTCCGCCCGCGCGACCTGACCGAACACGATCACCGCGGGGTTGGTCACACGTGCGTCCTCGGCCTGTCTCACCACGTCTCCCAGTGTGCCCCGGATCGTCCGCTGACGATCCGTGAGCCCGTTCTCGACGATGGCGACGGGCGTCGCCGCATCGACCCCGAAGTCGAGGGCGGTCGACACGATGCGCGGAAGGGCCGACACGCCCATGAGCACCACGGTCGTGACTGCGGGATCGGCCATCGACGCGAGCGTGCTGTGCGTGATCTCGCCCTGACCGTTCACCACGTGGAGCGCCGAGGCGACACCGCGATGGGTGACCGGGATGCCCGCGGCCTGTGGGACGGAGATCACGCTGCTCACTCCGGGAGTGACGCTCACGGGGACGCCTGCCACCTGACACGCGATGACCTCCTCGCCGCCGCGTCCGAACACGAAGGGGTCACCGCCCTTGAGGCGCACGACCCTGCTCCCCGCCTTCGCATGCGCCACGAGCAGCGCGTTGATCTCCTCCTGCGGCACCGGATGGTGCCCCGGCCGCTTGCCGACGTCGATCACCGTGACATCAGGGTCGATCTCGGCGCGCAGCTCGTCGAACGGTCCCAGGCGGTCGGCGATGATCACGTCGGCCTCCTGGAGCAGCCGGTATCCGCGGAGCGTCATCAGATACGCGGGGCCGGGGCCGCCTCCGACCAGATCGACCCGTCCCACGCGCCGCCGCTTCACCGGGGCACCTCGACGAAGACGTCTCCCTCGACGACCCGGACCGGCCAGACCCGCAGACCGGACTGCGCCGCGTCCTGGACGATCTCTCTCCCCTGGGCGTCGAGGCACTCACCCGTGGCGAGATCGAACACCTGCTTGTGCAGCGGGGAGGCGACGGTGTCCGCGTCCCCCCGAGTGCCCACGATCCCTCTCGCGATCACCTGGGCGCCGGTGAACGGGTCGAGGTTGTCGACGGCGCGCACCGATCCATCCCGCAGCCGGAAGAGCGCGACCTGGAGGTCGTCGACCAGGGCGGCGCGTCCGCGCTCCACCTCGAGGTCGTCGAGCCCGCACACCCGGATGCTCTCCCGCACCGCAGGCGAGGTCATCGGCGCACCTCCAGAGCGGTGCCGGCGATGAGGACTCCGCCGCGCTTCTCCGCCGCCGTCGCCGGGCGGATCTGCCCTCGCTCCGCGACATAGGCGAGCGAGGGGTCCGGAGTGTCAGCCGCGTTCACGAACGATCGGAACCTGGCGAGCTTCTCGGGGTCGTGCAGTGTCGCCGCCCATTCGTCCTCGTACCGGTCGACGTGCTGGGCCATCGCTTCGTCGAGGTCGCGGCAGATGCCGAGCGCATCGTCGAAGATGACGGAGCGCAGCGTGTCGAGCCCGCCCTCGAGCTCGTCGAGCCAGGGCGCCGTGCGCTGCAGTCGATCGGCCGTGCGGATGTAGTACATGAAGAACCTGTCGATCGCGCGGATCAGCCCGTCGTCGTCCAGATCGGAGGCGAGCAGCTGCGCGTGCTTCGGAGCGAATCCGCCGTTACCGCCCACGTACATGTTCCAGCCGGTCTCGGTCGCGATGACGCCGACGTCCTTCCCTCGCGCCTCCGCGCACTCGCGGGCGCATCCGGAGACCCCCAGCTTGAGCTTGTGCGGCGCTCGGAGGCCCCTGTAGCGCAGCTCGAGCCGCACGGCCATCCCCACGGAATCGAGCACTCCGTAGCGGCACCAGGTCGATCCGACGCAGGACTTCACCGTGCGCAGGGACTTGCCGTACGCGTGCCCCGACTCGAATCCCGCATCCACCAGCCGCTCCCAGATGAGCGGGAGCTGTTCGAGACGGGCGCCGAACATGTCGATGCGCTGGCCGCCCGTGATCTTCGTGTAGAGGGCGAAGTCCTTCGCGATGCCGCCGATCGCCAGCAGACCGTCCGGCGTCACCTCGCCGCCCGGCATACGCGGCACCACCGAGTAGGTGCCGTCCTTCTGCATGTTCGCCATGACGTGGTCGTTGGTGTCCTGCAGTGTGGCGTTCTCGCCGTCGAGGACGTGCGATCCGACGAGGACCGAGAGGATGCTCGCGATCGCCGGCTTGCAGATGTCGCACCCGCGCCCTCGTCCGAAGCGCTCGACGATCGAGCTGAACGTGCTCAGCCCGGAGACCCTCACCGCGTCGAAGAGCTGCGCCCGCGACAGCTCGAAGTGCTCGCACAGCGCGTGGGAGACCGTCTGACCCAGCGCGACGAGCTCCTGTCCGACCAGCTTCTTCACCATCAGGGCGCACGAGCCGCACGTGGCGCCCGCCTTGGTGCAGACCTTGACGGCGGCGGCATCCCGACACCCCTCCTCGTGCACGGCGCTCCGGATGCGCCCGGCGGTCACGTTCGCGCACGAGCACACGACCGCCTCGTCGGGGAGGGCTGCTCGCGCGGGCTCGTCGCCGTTCTCCGGCAGCAGGTAGGCGGCAGGGTCAGCACCCAGACGCGCGCCGACCAGCGGACGCAGCGCTCCGTATGCGGACGCGTCGCCGACGAGGATGCCGCCGAGCAGGGTCTGGGCGTCGTCCGAGAGGACGAGCTTCTTGTACACGCCCGCCACCGGGTCTGCGTAGACGACGTCGAGCGCATCGGGCGTCGTCGCCATGGCGTCGCCGAAGCTCGCCACGTCCACGCCCGAGAGCTTGAGTTTGGACGAGTCGTCGTATCCGGGGAACGCCGCCTCTCCTCCGAGCAGACCGGTCGCCGCGACCTCGGCCATCGCGTACCCGGGCGCCACGAGCCCGACGCAGCGCCCCTCGTAGTTGGCGACCTCGCCGATGGCGAGGATGTTCCGGTCGGACGTCGTGCATCGATCGTCGATGAGCACACCGCCGCGAGGGTCCACCCGCAGGCCCCCGTTGCGGGCGAGCTCGTCGCGTGGACGCACGCCGACGGTGAAGATCACGACGTCGGCGCGCAGGAACGAGCCGTCCTGGAACTCCAGAGCGGTCACCGCTCCCGATTCGTCGGGGTCGAGTCGGGTCGTGCGGGCCTCCGTCCGCACCGTGATGCCGCGGGCCTCCAGGAGCCGACGCAGCATGGAGGCGCCGACCGCGTCGAGCTGCTGGGACATGAGCCGATCGGAGTACTGCACCACCGTGACGTCGACGTCCATCCCCTGCAGCGCACCTGCCGCCTCGAGACCGAGCAGTCCGCCCCCGATCACGGTGCCGCGAAGCGGGCGCCCGAGCATGCCTGCGCGTCGCGACACGAACTCCTGCAGCCGCTGCATGTCGTCGAGCGTGCGATACACGAAGCATCCGGGCAGGTCCGCCCCGTCGACCGCCACCCTCGCGGCGTACGAGCCGGTGGCGAGCACCAGGGTGTCGTACCGGAGCACGCGACGGGATCGCGTCGTCACCGTCTGCGCGGCGCGATCGAGCCGCAGCACGCGGTCATCCCTCACGAGCTCGACGCGATCGTCGTCGAACACGGATCGGTCGAGTTCGAGATCCTCTGGGCCCGCGCCCGAGAAGAAGCCGCTCAGTCCGACCCGGTCGTAGGGATGCCGTCCCTCGTCGCCGAGCACGGTCACGCGCATCGCGGCATCCGTCCTGCTGAGCAGACTCTCCACGAACCGATGCGCGACCATGCCGGCCCCGACGACGACGATCTCGGGGGTTGCGGGGGCGATGTCGTCCATGGATCTCCTGTCGACGCGGGGACTGTCGTGCTGGCGACGATAGGAGCGCGGTGTTTCCCGGAGGTGATGCGCCGTGTTTCGCGCATCGAACGTTCTCCTCACAGATCGATAACGTCGGCGTGAGAACGCGGGGCCACAACGGGAGTGCCCCTCGTACTAGGCTGAAGTTCGTCCTTTCCGCCTCCCGCGGCCGTACCGCGCAAGGAGAATCATCGTGTCTGCCCCCGAGTCCTCGAAGCCGACTCCCCCCGTTCCCGCTCCCCCTGCCGCGCCGCTGCCGCGCAAGCTGCCGTCGCCGGCCGCTGTCGCGCCCGTCGCAGCCGCCGCGACGCCCCCCACGTCCACTCCCGAGGAGGTGGCGAAGTGGGGTCGCGTGTCGGAGGACGGCACCGTCGAGGTGCTCGAGGGCGAGACCTGGCGCGTCGTCGGTCAGTACCCCGACGGCACTCCCGAGGAGGCGCTGGCCTACTTCGTGCGCAAGTACGACGACATCGCCTTCAAGGTGCACGCGCTGGAGCAGCGCCACCAGGCCGGCGGCGTTTCGGCCGGCGATCTCGCGAAGCAGGCGGGCCACGTTCTGACCGAGGCGACGGATGCCGCGGCCGTCGGCGATCTCGCCGGACTCCGCGACCGCCTGAACGCCCTGACCGATTCCCTGTCCGAGGCCACCGCCGAAGAGGCGCGCCAGGCCAAGGAGCTGGTCGACAAGGCCGTCGCCGAGCGCACCGCCCTCGTCGAGCGCGCGGAGGCCATCGCCGCCCGCGACCTCTCGAAGGTGCAGTGGAAGCAGCTGACCGCCGAGCTCGGCGCGCTGTTCGACGAGTGGCAGGCCCACCAGCAGAACGGTCCTCGTCTGTCGAAGGGCGTCTCGCAGCAGCTGTGGAAGCGATTCCGCGATGCGCGCGCCGTCGTCGACAAGCAGCGCCGCGCGTTCTACTCGGAACTCGACGACGCGCACAAGGCGGCCCGCGATGCGAAGACCCGCCTCGTCGAGCGCGCCGAGGCCCTCGCTCCCCGCGGGACCGACGGCATCCCGTCGTACCGCAATCTCCTCGACGAGTGGAAGGCCGCCGGCCGCGCCGGTCGCAAGGCCGACGATGCGCTCTGGGCGCGCTTCAAGGCCGCAGGAGATGCGCTGTACTCGGCCCGTGCCGAAGAGGCCGCGGCGGAGGAAGCCGAGTCGGCTCCGAAGATCGAAGCCCGTCAGGCGCTCCTCGAAGACGCCAAGGCCGTCGCCGACGAGCCGAACATCAAGAGCGCCCGCGCACTGCTGACCCGCATCCAGCGTCAGTGGGACGAGGTCGGTCGCATCTTCCCCCGCGAGAAGGAGCGCGCTCTCGATGACCGCCTGCGCGTGATCGAGCAGGCGCTCAAGGCCCGCGAAGAGGTCGACTGGAAGAAGAACAACCCCGAGACCAAGGCCCGCGCGAACGACATGAGCTCGCAGCTGGTCGAGGCCATCGAGAAGCTCGAGGCCGAGCTCGCCGCGGCGGAGAAGGCCGGAGACAAGAAGGCGGCCAAGACCGCGGCTGACGCTCTCGAGGCGCGTCGCACCTGGCTGAACGCCCTCGGGGGCTGAGCCTCTCCACAGATCTCCGCAGAGACGCCCGGACGCGGGATGCCGTACGCCACACTGGCGTGATGCATCCCGCGTTCGTGTATCTGCCCGGCGATCGTCTGACGCTGCCCGAGCTCAGTTCCGCGCGGCTCGACGGGCACGTGGTCGAGCTCGGCGAGGGGTACATCCCCGCCGATCTCGTCGAGGGGCCGGCGCTCAGGGCCCGCATGATCGCCGGACTGGTCCCGGCCGGCACGGCGGCCTCGGGACCGACAGCCGCGTGGATCCACGGCGCCGGCGACACGCCCCCGACACCCCACCACGTGCACCGCGCCGTGGAGAGGAGATTCAGACCGGACCCCGATCATCGGCTGATCCTCCACGACACGCGCGTACCGGCATCCGATGTCCAGGTGCTCGGCGGAGTCCTCACGACCACTCCGGTGAGGACGATGGTCGATCTCGCGCTCACCACCACCCGTGACCCGCGGATGCTCGTCTGGATGCGCCTGCTCGCGGCCGAGAGCCCACCGCTCGTCGAGGAGGCCGAGCGCTCCCTGTCGGCGAGGACGCGCGTCCCCGGATCACGTGGCGCGCTCGCGACTCTCGAGAGGCTGAGGCTCAGGACGAGGTGACGCGGTACACGTCGTACACCGCATCGATGCGCCGCACCGCGTTCAGGACGCGATCGAGGTGCACGGCATCACCCATCTCGAAGACGAACCGGCTGAGCGCGAGGCGCTCGTCGGTGGTCGAGACCGTGGCGGAGAGGATGTTCACGTGGTGCTCGCTGAGCACGCGGGTGACGTCGGAGAGGAGCCCGGAGCGATCGAGCGCCTCGACCTGGATCTGCACGCGGAACACGCTCTTGGTCGTGGGCGCCCAGGACACCTCGACGAAGCGGTCCTTGTCCTCCTCGC
The DNA here is from genome assembly GCF_042887445.1 of Microbacterium sp. NPDC057944. Taxonomy (NCBI): domain Bacteria; kingdom Bacillati; phylum Actinomycetota; class Actinomycetes; order Micrococcales; family Microbacteriaceae; genus Microbacterium; species Microbacterium sp. NPDC057944. The sequence goes on along the minus strand of NZ_JBHVPJ010000002.1, from coordinate 423,846 downwards.
TGCTGAGGGCCTTCACGTTCACGCAGTCGGCCCGGTGGACCGAGACGCCGCTGCCGCGGGTCACGAAGCCGACGATCTGATCGCCCGGCACCGGGGTGCAGCATTTGGCGAGCTTCACGAGGATGTCGGCGGCTCCGCGCACGAGCACACCGGAGTCCCCGGCACGGGGTTCCCTGGTCGGGATGCTCCCGGGGAGGTCGATGGGACCAGTGGCCGGATCGTTGGCCGCCACCAGCGCGGTGACCTTCTCCAGCACGGACTGCGTGGAGACGTGCCCCTCGCCGACCGCGGCGTACAGGGCGGAGACGTCTTCGTAGCGGAGCTGGTGCGCGACCTCTGCGAAGGAGTCCTGGCTCATCAGGCGCTGCAGCGGGAGGTTCTGCCGGCGCATCGCCCGGGCGATGGCCTCCTTGCCCTGCTCGATCGCCTCCTCGCGACGCTCCTTCGTGAACCATCCACGGATCTTGTTGCGCGCCCGTGTGCTCTTGACGAAGCCCAGCCAGTCCTGGCTCGGACCCGCGTCGGGATTCTTCGACGTGAAGACCTCGACGACGTCTCCGCTCTTGAGCTCGGACTCCAAGGGCACGAGGCGTCCGTTGACCTTCGCTCCCATCGTGCGGTGACCGATCTCGGTGTGCACGGCGTAGGCGAAGTCCACCGGAGACGCATCGGCCGGAAGACCGATCACACGTCCCTTCGGCGTGAAGACGTAGACCTCCTTGGCTCCGATCTCGAAGCGCAGGGAGTCGAGGAACTCACCGGGGTCGGCCGTCTCCGCCTGCCAGTCGGAGATGTGCGCGAGCCACGCCATGTCGGCGTCGGCGGCGCGCACCTCGGCCTTGCCGCCGTTCATCCGCTCCTTGTACATCCAGTGGGCGGCGACGCCGTACTCCGCCTGCTGGTGCATCTCCTGCGTGCGGATCTGGATCTCGACCGTGCGACCGGCCGGACCGATCACCGTGGTGTGCAGCGACTGGTACAGGTTGAACTTGGGGGTGGCGATGTAGTCCTTGAACCGGCCGGGCAGCGGGGTCCAGCGGGCATGGATCGCTCCGAGGACCGCATAGCAGTCGCGCACGGAGGCCACGATCACCCGGATGCCGATCAGGTCGTAGATGTCGTCGAACTCGCGACCACGCACGACCATCTTCTGATAGACGGAGTACAGCTGCTTGGGGCGTCCGACGACCTTGCCGCGGATGCGCAGGTCACGCAGATCCTCGTCGATCTCCTGGACGACCTGGTTCAGGTACTTCTCGCGCTGCGGCGTGCGCTGCGCGATGAGGCTGTGGATCTCGTTGTAGATCTTCGGGTGCAGCACCGCGAAGGACAGGTCCTCGAGCTCGGACTTGATCGCCTGGATGCCGAGTCGATTGGCCAGGGGCGCGTAGATCTCCAGCGTCTCCTTGGCCTTCTTGGCCGCCTTCTCGGGCGGCACGAAGCCCCAGGTGCGCGCGTTGTGCAGTCGGTCGGCGAGCTTGATCAGCAGCACGCGGATGTCCTTCGACATCGCCACGATCATCTTGCGGACGGTCTCTGCCTGGGCGCTCTCACCGTACTTGACCTTGTCGAGCTTGGTGACGCCGTCGACGAGCATCGCGACCTCGTCGCCGAACTCGGCGGTGAGCTCGCTCAGCGCGTAGCCGGTGTCCTCCACGGTGTCATGCAGGAGTGCCGCGGCGATCGCCCTGGGTCCGAGGCCGAGCTCGGCGAGGATCTGCGCGACCGCGAGCGGGTGGGTGATGTACGGCTCACCGCTCTGACGCTTCTGGCCCTCGTGCTTCTCCTTGGCCACCGCGTAGGCGCGCTCGATCACGGCGAAGTCACCGCGAGGATGATTCGCTCGGACCGTGCGGATCAGGTTGTCGAGATCATTGATCCGGGGCGCGCGGGAGAAGATGCGGGGAACCAGGCGTCGCAGGCTCGAACCCTGCGACGACGTCTGCGGTTCCGCCATCCGCTCACCTCCCCAATCAGTACATCTTACGCGGGTCCTGCGGGGCCGAGCCCCGCAGGACGGGCACGATCACGCGTCGACGGTCGCCTTGGCGCGAGCCTCGCGGATCTTCGCGTCACGCGCCATGAGCTGCGGCTCGTTCTCGCGGAACAGCGAGTAGAGCGGAGCGGCGACGAACAGCGTCGAGTACGTCGCGACCAGGATGCCGACGAAGATCGACAGCGAGATGTCGGTCAGCGTCTCCGCACCGAGCCAGAAGGCGCCGATGAAGAGGATCGCCCCGACGGGCAGGGCGGCGACGACCGAGGTGTTGATCGAGCGCACCAGCGTCTGGTTGACGGCGAGGTTGACCGACTCCCCGAAGGTGCGTCCGGACTTCTCCCCGTCTTCCGTGGTGTTCTCTCGGACCTTGTCGAAGACGACGGTCGTGTCGTACAGCGAGTAGGCGAGGATCGTCAGGAAGCCGATGACGGCCGCCGGGGAGATCTCGAAGCCTGCGAGAGCGTACACGCCGATCGTGATGACGAGGACGTCGAGCAGGCCGATGATCGCCGCAGCGGACATCTTCCAGGTGCGGAAGTACAGGGCGAGGATGAGGAAGGTCAGCGCGAGGAAGATCGCGAGTCCCCACAGCGACTGCTTGGTGACGTTCTCACCCCACGCGGGGCCGATGAACGAGGACGTGACGCTCTCCAGGTCGACGCCGTAGCGCTCCGCCAGTGCCGCGGAGACCTTCTGGGTCTCCTCGTCGCTCATCTGATCGGTCTGGACGCGGATGTCCTTGCCGCTGACGACCACGACCTTCGTCGCAGCGCCCGGAACCACCGAGTGCACGGCCTTGGTCGCCGTGCTCTGATCGATGCTGTTCGGGGCGGTGACCGTGAACTGCGATCCGCCGGTGAACTCGATGGAGAACTGCACGGGGCGGATGAACGGGACGAGGATCGACCCGACCACCAGCGCGATGGCGATGATGAACCACAGTCGACGCTTGGCGACGAACGGGAAAGAGGTCTTTCCCGAATACAGGTTGTTGCCGAACTCACTCATGGAAGCCATCAGTTCGCCCCCTCACTTCCGCCGCTGCCGGCTCTGTCGCCGGCGAGTGCCTCCGCGCGCTTGCGCTCGGCGATCGTCTGCCTGCGATCTGCTTCTCCGCGCGAGCGCGCGTTCTTCGCCCCGCGACCGGCGGATGCCGTCGAGACCTCGCGGTACTGCGAGCGGCTGCGGTAGACCGCGCCGAGGGACTCCGGGTCGAGGCCCGAGAGCTTGTGTCCGCCGCCGAAGAAGCGGGTGCGCACGAGCAGCTGCATGACCGGGTGCGTGAAGATCACGAAGATGAACACGTCGATCAGGGTCGTGAGGCCGAGGGTGAAAGCGAAGCCCTTGACCGTCGCGTCGGCCAGGATGTACAGCACGACGGCGGCGAGGATGTTGATCGACTTCGAGATGTAGATCGTGCGCTTCGCGCGGCCCCAGCCGTCTTCCACGGCTGCCGTGATCGACTTGCCGTCGCGCAGCTCGTCCCTTATTCGTTCGAAGTACACGATGAACGAGTCCGCGACGAATCCGATCGAGACGATCAGACCGGCGACGCCGGCGAGCGAGAGACGGAAGCCCATGCGCCACGCGAGGATGCAGATGATGATGTAGGTCAGCACACCCATCACCGCGATCGAGGCGACGATGACGGCGCCGAGAGCCCGATACACGATCAGCGAGTAGATCGCGACGAGCGCGAGGCCGATGAGACCGGCGATGAGGCCGATCTGCAGCTGCTGCGTGCCGAGGGTCGCCGACACGGTTCCCGAGCTCTGCACCACGAAGCTGAGTGGCAGGGCGCCGAACTTGAGCTGGTCGGCCAGAGTGGTCGCGGACTCCTGGGTGAAGCTGCCCGAGATGCTCGGGCGGCCGTCGAGGATCTGCCCGTTCATCTGCGGTGCGCTGATCACGCTGCCGTCGAGCACGAACGCGAACTGGTCGCGCGGCGAGAGGTTGGCGAGCTTGTTCTGGTATAGACGCGTGCTGACCTTGCCGAAGGCGTCGGCCCCCTCAGACGTCATGGTCAACTGCACGAGCCAGGCGCCCGACTTGGGGTCGCGGCCGGCCGTCGCATCGGTGATCGCGGTGCCGGTGAGCTCGGCCGGGCCCAGGAGGTACTTGGCCGTGCCGCTCGGGTCGCAGGCGATCAGCGGCTGGTCCTGGGGAGCCCGGGAGGCGTCGGCCGGCGGGTTCGCGCAGTCGTAGGCGAGGAACTCGGCCTGCAGCTTGTCGGTGACCCACGCGAGGTCACTCGAGTCCGTCGGCTTCACCGTCGGGGTGGCGTTCAGCGAGGGGTCCGGCGTCGGATACGGCGTGGTGTTGCCGTCCTCCCCGGTGAACGACGTCGCGGCGGCCGTCGTGTAGAGCACCGCGCGGAACTCCAGCTGAGCGCTCGACTTGATCCGCTCGCGCGTGGCCTCGTCGGCCACACCGGGGATCTGCACGACGATGTTCTGGCCGCCCTCGGTCGTGATGTCGGCCTCGCTCACACCGGAGGCGTCGATACGCTGCCGGATGATCGCGGCCGCCTGGTCCATCTGCTCCTGCGAGGGCGCTGCGCCGTCTTCGGTCTGCGCCTGGAGGACGATCTGCGTGCCGCCCTGGAGGTCGAGGGCGAGTTCTGGGGTCCACGAGCTCTGCTTGAACACATACACGCCGAGCGCGTTGATGCCGAAGAGGACGCCTGTCACCAGGACGAGTCCGAGAAGGACCCTCCAGGCGTGACGGACCGGAGAGGAAGAAGCCACGTGATCAGCTTTCTGAGATGCCGGAGCGCCGGTGCGGCGCCATGGTCCTGAGGAGGATTACTTGTCGTCCGCGTCGCGCTCGAGACGCGCGCGCGTCTCCTCGGCCGTCTCGATGCCGGGAGCGGCGTCAGCGGCGGGCGTCTCGTCGACGGCATCCGTCACGTCGTCCGCGATGGCGTCCTTGGGCTCGACGACCCGCAGGATCGCCTGGCTGTGCACCTCGATGATCGTGCCGGGTGCGATCTCCACCAGAGCCGGCTCGTCCAGGTCGATCGGGTCGTAGGCCACGATCGTCCCGAAGATGCCGCCCTGGAGCAGGACCTTGGCGCCGGGGACGGTCTTCGTCGCCTTGGCCTCCTGGTCGGCCTTCATCTGCCTCTGACGCTTGCGGGTGTTGACGAACATGAAGATGATCAGCACCGCGAGGATCGGGAGCATGATGAGTGTGGGATCCATCGCGGATGCCTTTCAGTCGCGCACACGCCGACGACGGCGTGCACCAGGGGGGATCGGAAGGAAGTCTTCAGCGATTATAGGTGATCGAACAGTCCGTCTTCGGTGCGACGGGCGACGCCGAGGTGCGCGTAGGCCTCCGGCATGGCGATCCGACCCCGCGGAGTGCGACCGAGGAAGCCGATCCGCACGAGGTACGGCTCCACGACGCTCTCCACGGTCTCGGCCTCCTCGCCGACCGCGACGGCGAGCGTGCTGAGACCGACGGGGCCGCCTTTGAACCGGCGGACCAGCGCTTCCAGCACTGCTCTGTCGAGGCGGTCGAGGCCGATCGAGTCGACGTCGTAGAGCTCGAGGGCCGCGCGGACGCCGGAGAGGGTCGCCTCTCCCCCGCCGTGCACGAGTGCATAGTCGCGGACGCGCCGGAGGAGGCGGTTCGCGATGCGGGGGGTGCCACGGGAGCGCCGTGCGATCTCGGCGAGGGAGTCGGAGGGCAGATCGACTCCGAGTACGCGAGCGGATCGGTCGATCACGCGCTCCAGCTCGGACTCGTCGTAGAACTCGAGGTGGCCGGTGAAGCCGAAGCGGTCCCGGAGCGGGTTCGGGAGCAGACCGGAGCGGGTCGTCGCGCCGACGAGGGTGAACGGGGCGAGCTCCAGGGGGATGCTCGTGGCCCCGGCGCCCTTGCCGACCATGATGTCGATGCGGAAGTCCTCCATCGCGAGGTACAGCATCTCCTCGGCCGAGCGCGCCATGCGGTGGATCTCGTCGATGAAGAGGACCTCGCCGGGGGTCAGGCTCGACAGCAGGGCGGCCAGGTCACCGGCGTGCTGGATCGCCGGACCGCTGGAGAGCCGCAGAGGACGCCCGCTCTCGTGGGCGACGATCATGGCCAGGGTGGTCTTGCCGAGCCCTGGGGGGCCCGCGAGCAGGATGTGGTCGGCCGGGCGGCTCTGGATGCCGGCGGCGTCCAGCAGCAGCTGCAGCTGGCCGCGGACCTTCTGCTGACCGACGAAGTCGCTGAGGCTGGTCGGTCGCAGCGCGCCCTCGATGGCGAGCTCGGTCTCGTCGACCGGCTCGGTCGCGTCGCGCGCGTCAGACACGCGCCGGCCCCAGCATCGCGAGGGTGCGGCGCAGGAGCGACGCGACGGACGAGCGCTCCGCCTCCGAGGCGTCGGCGGCCGTCTGGGTCGCCGCCTCGACGGCGACCTTCTCGGACCAGCCGAGTCCGATGAGCGCCGCCGCGACCTGATCGATCACGTCGACTCCCCCGGCGGCGGGCTTCCTGGCCGGGCTCCCGACGGGAGCCACCTTGCCCGCGAGCTGCACGACGATCAGTTTGGCGGTCTTCGGACCGATGCCGGACACGCGGCGGAACGGCGCGTCGTCCTCCGCGGTGACGGCCTCGGCGATCTGGTCGACCGTGAGGTGCGAGAGGACGCCGAGCGCGGACTTCGGTCCGACCCCGGTGACGCTGATGAGCAGCCCGAAGACCTCCAGTTCGCTGCGATCCGCGAACCCGTAGAGCGACAGGGCGTCCTCACGGACGATGAGACTCGTGTGCAGCATCAGCCGCTCCCCGATCGCGGCGGTGTGCGCGACATCGGCGGGGACGGCGACGGAGAACCCGACTCCTCCGACTTCGATGACGACCTGGTCCGGCGTCGTGTGCAGGACGATGCCGTGCAGCGAGGAGATCATCTCACCAGTCTAGGCACCGGATCGTACATACGTTCGAGCGACACGCTCGGCATCCGCCCAGGCCTTCTGCGCGGGCGTCAGCACGTCCTGCCCCGGCGCTCCCGCGGCCCCTCGGCGCCAGGCATGGCACAGCGCGATCGCGAGCGCGTCGGCGGCGTCGGCGGGCTGCGGAGGGGCGTCGAGACGGAGGATGCGGGCGATCATCGCCTGCACCTGTCGCTTGTCGGCGGAACCGTAGCCCGTGACCGCGGCCTTCACCTCGCTCGGCGTGTGGGTCGCCGCAGGAAGACCGGCCTCAGCCGCCAGCAGGAGCGCGACACCGCTCGCCTGCGCGGTGCCCATCACCGTGTGGCTGTTCTGCTGAGCGAACACGCGCTCGACGGCGACCGCGTCAGGGCGGTGCGCCGCGATCACCTCGCGGATGCCGGCGGCCACCGTCGCGAGCCGTTCGCCGATCGGCGCGTCGACGGCGGAGCGGATCACGCCGACGTGCACGAGCGTCCCTCGACGGGCGCGGTCGACGTCGACGACGCCGACACCGCACCGGGTCAGACCGGGGTCGATGCCGAGGACGCGCAACATGGAGGAGGTCACCTCTCCAGGCTATGCGCGGTCAGCGGCGCCGGCTGCCCGGCGCGCCCGTCACTCGTCGTTCTCGAGCTCCGCCTGCACCTCGGCCGACAGGTCGAAGTTGCTGAACACGTTCTGCACGTCTTCGCTGTCCTCGAGGGCGTCGATCAGTCGGAAGATCTTGCGCGCCGTGTCGGCGTCGATCTCGACCTTGAGGTTCGGGACGAACTCGACGTCGGCCGACTCGTACTCGATGCCCGCGTCGACGAGGGCCGAGCGCACCGAGACCATGTCGGTCGGCTCGGTCACGATCTCGAAGCCCTCGGCGTGCGGCTCGATCTCCTCGGCGCCCGCCTCGAGCGCCGCCATCATGACGTCGTCTTCGGTGGTGCCCTCAGAGCTCACCACGATGACACCCTTGCGGCTGAAGTTGTACGCCACGCTGCCGGGGTCGGCGAGGGTGCCGCCGTTGCGGCTGAGCGCGGTGCGCACCTCGGCCGCCGCACGGTTCTTGTTGTCGGTCAGACACTCGATCATGAGGGCGACGCCGTTGGGTCCGTAGCCTTCGTACATGATCGAGGTGTACTCGACGGCCTCGCCGCCGATACCGGCGCCGCGCTTGATGGCGCGATCGATGTTGTCCTTCGGGACGGAGGTCTTCTTCGCCTTGAGGACGGCGTCGAACAGCGTCGGGTTGCCCTGCAGGTCGGCGCCGCCGAGCTTGGCCGCGACCTCGATGTTCTTGATGAGCTTCGCCCACGACTTCGCACGCCGCGAATCGATGATCGCCTTCTTGTGCTTGGTCGTGGCCCACTTGGAATGCCCGGACATAAGTCTCCCGCTCGTCGAATCCGCCCGGGCGCCTGGCCCAGGGCATCGTCCAGTCTAACGAATCACGCCGCGCGCGCCGCGACCCGATCGAGGAAGCGCGCGTGGAAGCGGCTCTCCCCCGTGATCTCCGGGTGGAAGCTGAGCCCGAGGAGACCGCCCTGCTCGACGGCGACGACGCGGCCGTCCGGCAGTGCGGCGAGGACGGATGCCGCCTCTCCGACGCTCTCGACCACCGGTCCGCGGATGAACGCCGCCTTCACGGACCCCGTGCCGAGCTCGGGAACATCGAGCTCCGCCTCGAAGGACTCGACCTGGCGGCCGAAGGCGTTGCGTCGGACGACGACGTCGAGCCCGCCGAACGACTCCTGTCCGTCGATCGCGTCGACCACGGCATCCGCCAGCATGATGAGACCGGCGCAGGTGCCGAGCACCGGCATCCCTGCGGCGATCGCCTCGCGGATGGGCTGCTGCAGACCGAAGATCCGAGAGAGCTTGTCGATCACGCTCGACTCGCCGCCGGGGATCACAAGCCCCGACACCGTCGCGAGTTCCTCCGGACGGCGCACGAGCACGACCTCGGCGCCGAGACCGGCGAGCAGGGCGGCGTGCTCGCGCACGTCGCCCTGCAGCGCGAGCACGCCGACCTTCGGGCTACCAGCCACGCTCGGCGAGGCGGTGCGGGGCGGGGAGGTCGGAGACGTTGATGCCGACCATGGCTTCGCCGAGTCCGCGGGACACCTCGGCGATGACCTTCGGGTCGTCGAAGAACGTCGTGGCCTTGACGATGGCCTTCGCGCGCTCTGCGGGGTTGCCCGACTTGAAGATGCCGGAGCCGACGAAGACGCCGTCGGCACCGAGCTGCATCATCATGGCGGCATCCGCGGGAGTGGCCACGCCGCCCGCCACGAACAGCACGACGGGGAGCTTTCCGGTCTCGGCGATCTCGGCGACCAGCTCGTACGGCGCCTGCAGCTCCTTGGCGGCGACGAACAGCTCGTCCTTCGGGAGCGCGGTGAGCGCGGCGATCTCGCCGCGGATCTTGCGGATGTGCTTCATCGCCTCGGAGACGTCTCCGGTGCCCGCCTCGCCCTTGGAGCGGATCATCGCCGCGCCCTCGTTGATGCGGCGCAGCGCCTCGCCGAGGTTGGTGGCGCCGCACACGAAGGGCACCGTGAAGCCGTACTTGTCGATGTGATTGACATAGTCGGCCGGGGAGAGCACCTCGGACTCGTCGATGTAGTCGACGCCCAGCTCCTGCAGCACCTGCGCTTCGACGAAGTGGCCGATGCGAGCCTTGGCCATGACCGGGATCGAGACCGCGTCGATGATGCTGTCGATCATGTCGGGGTCGCTCATGCGCGACACGCCGCCCTGGGCGCGGATGTCGGCGGGAACGCGCTCGAGGGCCATCACGGCGACGGCGCCGGCGTCTTCGGCGATCTTCGCCTGCTCGGCGGTGACGACGTCCATGATGACGCCGCCCTTGAGCATCTCGGCGAGCCCGCGCTTGACGCGCGAGGATCCGGTGGTGGTCTGTTCGGTCATAAGGGGCTCCTGTCAGGATGAACCAAAGCTCGTTTTGATCTATGTCAAAAGATAGCACTGTCCGGAACGACCTAGAATCGGTCACGAGGACTCATGACGGACATCACAGGGAGCACAGCGGCGGAGATCGCCGACAGCGTGCGCGGGCTGCGCGACCGCGGCCTGCTGCGTGCGGGCAGCGTCCTGCCTCCGGTGCGCGAGCTCGCCTCGACCCTCGGCGTCAATCGCAACACGGCGGTCGCCGCGTATCGTCAGCTGGCCCAGGCGGGACTCGTGGTGTCGCGTGGCCGCGCGGGGACCGTCGTCGCCGGACACGAGTCCGTCGCCCAGGAGGGGTACGCCGCCGACACGGTGCTCCGCGATGTCGGGACCGGAAACCCGGATCCTCGGCTGATCCCGGACCCATCCCCCGCGCTCGCCACCCTTGCCGGCCGCCCGGTGCTCTACGGAGAGCCCGTGATCGACCGCGGGCTCGACGAGTGGGCGCACGACTGGGTCGCCGCAGACCTCGGCGACGCCGACTTCCGCATCACGATCACCAGCGGTGCCGTGGATGCCGTGGAGCGCCTGCTCGCGCAGGCTCTCATGCGCGACGACGCCGTCGCGCTCGAGGATCCGTGCTTCCTGGCCAGCATCCACACCGTCCGGCTCGGCGGATACCGAGCCGTCCCCGTGCCCGTCGACGAGGAGGGCATGACGGTCGACGGTCTGCGGGCCGCACTCGACGCCGGCGTCCGCGCGGTGATCTGCACACCGCGCGCGCAGAACCCCACCGGGGCCAGCCTCAGCGCCCGCCGAGCGGCGGAGCTGCGCACCGTGCTCGCCGCGCACCCGTACGTGCTGATCATCGAGGACGATCACTTCTCGATGCTGTCGCGCCGCCCCTACGAGACCCTGATCGGCCCCGCGCATCGACGGTTCGCGCTCGTGCGCTCGGTCTCGAAGTTCCTGGGTCCCGACATGTGCCTGGCCGTGGCGGCGACCGATCCCGAGACCGCAGAGCGTCTCGCGATGCGGCTGAGCCCCGGCACCACCTGGGTGAGCCACCTACTGCAGCGCCTGACCCTCGCGCAGCTGACCGACGAGACCGTGGCAGCGCGGATCGCGGCGGCATCCGAGCACTACGCGGCCAGGAACGACGACTTCGCGACGCGCCTGCGAGAGTACGGCATCGAGGCCGCTGCATCAGACGGACTCAGCCTGTGGGTCGCCCTGCCGATCGCCGCGCGCACGGTCGCCGAGCGCCTCATGCGGCGCGGCTGGCTGGCCCGCACAGGTGACGACTTCGCTCTCGACGACAGGGCAGAGCCGTCGCGCCACCTGCGCCTCACCGTGCACGATCTCTCCGATGACGATGCGGCGACGCTCGTCACCGACCTCGTCGCGGCAGTGCGATGATCCACCCCCGCGGTCTCCGGCCCGCTCTGAACGAAAGGATCGGAGAATGAAGGTCCTCTCCATCCAGTCCGCCGTCGCATACGGCCACGTCGGCAACTCGGCGGCGGTCTTCCCGCTGCAGCGCATCGGCGTCGAGGTGCTCCCGGTCTACACGGTGAACTTCTCCAACCACACCGGCTACGGCGCCTGGCGCGGCCCGCTCATCGCGCCGGCCGACGTCGCCGAGGTCATCACCGGCATCGAGGAGCGCGGCGTCTTCGGCGAGATCGACGCGGTGCTCAGCGGCTACCAGGGCGGAGAGGGCATCGGCGACGTCATCATCGACGCCGTGGCCCGAGTCAAGGCCGCCAACCCGGAGGCCGTCTACGCGTGCGATCCGGTGATGGGGAACGCAAAGTCCGGATGCTTCGTCGCTCCCGCAATTCCGATTCTGCTCCGCGAGAAGGTCGTCCCCGTGGCCGACATCATCACGCCGAACCAGTTCGAGCTGGGCTTCCTCACCGAGACCGAGCCCGACACGCTGGAGTCGACTCTCGCCTCCGTCGACCTCGCGATGGCCATGGGCCCCTCGACCGTGCTGGTCACCAGCGTCGAGCGACCCGACCGCGAAGAGGGGACGATCGAGATGCTCGTCGCCGACGCGACCGGTGCGTGGATCGTCCAGACCCCGCGCCTTCCGATGAAGGCCAACGGCTCCGGCGACGTCACCGCCGCACTGTTCACCGCCCACTACGTGCAGACCCGCAGCGCGCAGACGGCGCTGGAGCGCACGGCGTCGAGCGTGTTCGACCTGCTGTCGTTGACCCTCGAGTCGGGCGAACGCGAGCTGCAGCTCATCGAGGCGCAGGAGTTCTACGCGAACCCGCGACTCCAGTTCACCGCACGCCAGGTGCGCTGAGGCGCGGACGATACCGCGCTTCGTCTCGCTGCGCTCGCTCGCTCAGCGACCGGACTCCCGCGTCTGGTCGTTGAGCGAGGAGCGCAGCGACGAGACGAAACGTGTGCGGCTCAGGCGGAGGGCCAGGCGTTCGCGACGGCCAAGCGCACCTCGCCGAGCAGCTGCGGCAGCGCCTTCGTCTTGGCGATGATCGGGAAGAAGTTGGCGTCCGACGTCCATCGCGGCACCACGTGCTGGTGCAGATGGGCGTCGACGCCGGCCCCGGCGACGGCGCCCTGGTTCATGCCCAGGTTGAAGCCGTCGCAGCGTGACACCTCGCGCAGCACGCGCATCGCGGTCTGGGTGAGGGCGCCGATCTCGGCGACCTCCTCCGGCGTCGCCTGATCGTAGGTCGCGATGTGCCGGTACGGGCACACGAGCATGTGGCCGGAGTTGTACGGGAACAGGTTCAGCAGCACATAGGCGGTCTCGCCCCGTGCCACGATCAGCCTCTCCGCGTCCGGGTGCTTCGGCGCCTCGCAGAACGGGCACTCCTCGCGCAGCGGCTCCGGGCCCGCCTGGATGTACGCCATCCGGTGCGGTGTCCACAGCCTCTGGAACTCGTCGGGGACGCCGGCCAGATGACCGGCGTCCTCCAACGACTCTGGACCCGAGGTCACGCCAGGTCCCCTGCTTTCAGAACCAGCGCGTGCGAGGAGATCGCCGCGGTGATCCGGCGCACGGCATCCGCCACCGGCACGCCGTTCTCCTGCGTGCCGTCGCGGAAGCGGAACGAGACCGTACCAGCGGCCCTGTCCTGCTCGCCGACGATGAGGATCACGGGGACCTTCGCCGTCGTGTGGTTGCGGATCTTCTTCTGCATGCGGTCGTCGGAGTGGTCGACGTCTGCGCGCACTCCCGCCGCGCGCAGCTGGCCGATCACATCGTCGAGGTAGTCGCCGTACTGCTCGGCCACCGGGATGCCGACGACCTGGCTCGGCGCCAGCCACAGCGGGAAGTCTCCCGCGTAGTGCTCGAGGAGGATCGCGAAGAAGCGCTCGACCGAACCCAGCAGGGCGCGGTGGATCATCACCGGACGGTGCTTCTGCCCGTCGGATCCGGTGTACTCGAGCTCGAAGCGATCGGGCTGGTTGAAGTCCAGCTGGATCGTCGACATCTGCCAGGTGCGGCCGATCGCGTCGCGCGCCTGCACCGAGATCTTGGGACCGTAGAAGGCCGCGCCGCCGGGATCGGCGACGAGCTCGAGGCCGGATGCGACGGCGACCTCGCGCAGGGTCTCGATGGCCGTGGCCCACTGCTCGGGCTCTCCGAGGAACTTCGGGTTCCCCTCCTCGTTCGTGGACAGCTCGAGGTAGAAGTCGTTGAGCCCGTAGTCGCGCAGGAGGTCCAGGACGAGGTTCAGGTTGGTGGTGAGCTCCTCCTTGACCTGATCCTGGGCCACGTAGATGTGCGCGTCATCCTGCGTCAGCCCTCGGACGCGGGTCAGGCCGGACAGGGTGCCGCTCTTCTCGTATCGGTAGACGGTGCCGAACTCGGCGAGCCGCAGCGGCAGCTCGCGGTACGAGCGTCCACGTGAACGGAAGACGAGGTTGTGGAACGGGCAGTTCATCGGCTTCAGGTAGTAGTCCTGCCCCTGCCGCGTGATGTTCCCCTCCTCGTCGACGATCTCGTCGAGGTGCATCGGAGGGAACATGCCGTCGGCGTACGTCTGCAGGTGACCCGACGTCATGAAGAGATCCTTCTTCGTGATGTGCGGGCTGTTCACGAGGTCGTACCCGTTGCGCAGCAGATGACGGCGCAGGTTCTCCTCGATCTCGTAGCGGATGATGCCGCCCTTCGGGTGGAACACCGCGAGACCGGAGCCGATCTCGTCGGGGAAGGAGAACAGGTCCATCTCCGCGCCGAGCTTGCGGTGGTCCCGACGCTCGGCCTCGGCGAGGCGCTCCTGATACGCGCGCAGCTCGTCCTTGGACGGCCACGCCGTGCCGTAGATGCGCTGCAGCTGCGGGTTCTTCTCGCTGCCGCGCCAGTACGCGGCGGCGATGCGGGTGAGGTCCCAGCCATTACCGATCATCCGCGTGTTGGGCAGGTGCGGCCCGCGGCAGAGGTCCTTCCAGACGACCTCGCCGTCTCGGGTCGTGTTGTCGTAGATCGTGAGCTCGCCCTCGCCGACCTCGACTGACGCGCCCTCGGCCGCGTCGGCGTTCGAGCCCTTGAGACCGATGAGCTCGAGCTTGAACGGCTCATCGGCGAGTTCGGCGCGCGCCTCATCGTCGGTGACGACGCGGCGCACGAAGCGCTGGCCCTCGCGGACGATGCGCTGCATCTCCTTGGTGATGGCCTTGATGTCTTCGGGGGTGAAAGGCGTGTCCACGCCGAAGTCGTAGTAGAACCCGTCGGTGATGGGCGGGCCGATGCCGAGGTTCGCCTGCGGATTGATGCGCTGCACCGCCTGGGCGAGCACGTGCGCGGCCGAGTGACGCAGGATGTTCAGCCCGTCGGGGCTGTCGATGGTGACGGGCTCGACCTCGTCGACGTCGGTCACGGTGGCGGCGAGGTCCTTGAGGACGCCGCCGACGCGCATCGCGACGACGGATCGGTCAGAGAACAGGGCGAAGCCGTCTTTCGGCTGGGCGTTTTCAGGCACTGAGCACTCCATCTGGGTCAGGAATCCAGGCTACCCGCACGACCGGGTGCTTCAGACCGCTCTCGCCCTCGGAATCGGGCGAACCGTGGGCAGCTCCGCGGTGAAGAGCACGCAGAGGGGACAATGAGATATGCCCTCTCCCACGATCGTCTGGCTGCGCGATGATCTCCGAATCGCGGACAATCCCGCCCTGCTCGCGGCCTCGCGCCGCGGGGAGCCGACCATCGCGCTGTACGTGCTCGATGAGGAGTCTCCCGGTGTCCGCGCTCTGGGAGGGGCCGCTCGCTGGTGGCTGCACCACTCGCTGGCGTCGTTGGCGGAGCGGCTCGGCGAGAAGGGCGTGCCCCTGGTGCTGAGGCGAGGCCCCGCGTCACGGGTCGTCGAGGATGTGGTTCGGGAGAGCTCCGCCGGCGCCGTGTACTGGAACAGGCGCTACGGGGCGGCCGAGCGCGACATCGACAGCGCCCTGAAGTCCTCCCTGCGCGAGGCCGGTCTTCTGGTCGAGTCCTTCTCGGCGTCGCTTCTGCACGAGCCGTGGATGGTCAGGACGGGCGGGGGCACCCATTTCTCCGTCTTCACTCCGTTCTGGCGCGCCTGCCAGGCGCTTCCGGCGCCCCGGCATCCGCTGCCGGAACCTGACGACTTCGTCGGAATCCCGCCCGCTCTCGACTCCGACGACATCGCCGGGTGGGCTCTGCGCCCGACGTCCCCTGATTGGGCCGGAGGTCTGCGAGAGACGTGGACACCCGGCGAGCCCGCAGCGATCGACCGCCTCGCTCAGTTCCTGACGGAAGACGTCGACGACTACGAACGCACGCGTGATGAGCCCGCAGCAGGAATGACCTCGCTGCTCTCTCCTCGACTGCGCTGGGGAGAGCTGAGCCCGTTCACCGTGTGGCACAGCGCCGCGGGCGCACCGGGGACAGGGAAGTTCCTCGCAGAGCTCGGATGGCGGGAGTTCGCCTGGCACACCCTCTTCCACTTCCCCGATCTGGCGACCCGCAACCTGCACCCGTCGTTCGACGCCTTCCCCTGGCCGCCGGTCGACGTCGAACAGCTCACCGCGTGGCAGCAGGGGCGCACCGGCGTGCCGCTGGTGGATGCCGGGATGCGGGAGCTCTGGAGCACCGGATTCATGCACAACCGCGTCAGGATGGTGGCCGCCTCATTCCTGGTGAAGAATCTGCTGATCGATTGGCGGATCGGCGAGGAGTGGTTCTGGGACACGCTCGTCGACGCGGACGAGGCCAGCAACCCCTTCAACTGGCAGTGGGTGGCCGGGTCCGGCGCCGATGCCGCGCCCTACTTCCGGGTCTTCAATCCTGAGCTTCAGGCGAAGAAGTTCGATCCGCAGTCCCGCTATGTCGAACGATGGGCCGGGGATTCCCTCCTCACGGCGCCGATCGTCGACCTGGGCACCACGAGGAAAGCGGCTCTCGCGGCCTACGAGCGGATGAAACGAACCTCCGCGGATCTCCCCTGACTCAGAGCGCCGCCGGCTCGCTCGCGCCGCCAGCCGTCGGAGCGAACACGATGATCGCCGCCCCGACCAGCGCGACGGCCGAGCCCACCCAGTCCCATGTCGTGGGCCGGAATCCGTCGACGATGATGCCCCACGCCAGGGAGCCGGCGATGAACACACCGCCGTAACACGCGAGCACTCGCCCGAAGTTCGCATCGGGTTGCAGCGCGGCGATGAACCCGTACGCTCCGAGGGCCATCACGCCGAACACGGCGAACAGCCACCCGCGGTCCTCCTTCACGGCCTGCCAGATCAGCCAGGCGCCGCCGATCTCCGCGACGGCCGCGAGCAGGAACAGGATGCTGATGCGCAGAACGGTCATGCGTTCAGTGTTCCAGGGTTCCCGCGCTCACCGTCCTGATCGATACGGTGATCACGGGGAGCTGATCGCATCCCCGTCTCCCCCACTGCACCCGATAGGCCACGCCATGCGCTCTGTCCGCTCCCGCCCCGCCGCCGTCACCGGCCTTCTCGCCCTCGCGATCATCGCGCTGCCGACGGCCGCGGTCGCCGCGGTCACTCCCTCCGACGACGTGACTCCGGTCGTGGGCGTGTCGCTGGGGCCGTACTTCCCCGGCGAGCCGTCCTGGCCGTCCACCGCATACCCGACCTGGGCGCTGCGCATCGATCTCTCCGACGCCGACCCCGTGCCCGGCGAAGCCACGAACATCGACCTCTCCGCGAATCTCACAGCGGCCGCCGCCCCCGGGACGCTGCGCGATGAAGACGGGGTGGAGCTCGCGACCTTCGCCGTGTCACCCGACGGACACCGCATCACCGTCACGTACTCCGCCGCAGCCGCCGCGGTCGTCGATCTGCAGGCCGAGCTCGCGATCTTCGTCAGCGCCGACTCCGTGGGCCCGGGGAACGACACGCTCACGGCTCAGGCCGCGGCCGACGGCGTCGTGTTCCCGCTCAGCGCCTCCTACACGGGACTCGCCTGGAACCCCGGCGGCACCGTGGGTACGTGGGTCCCGAGCCCGACCGGCTCCCTGCGCTTCCTCGCGCGCTCCGTCGTCGAGGCCGTCCCCGAGTTCGCCGAAGACGGCGGCCAGTGGATCGGAGTGGGCGGCGCGAACGACTGGACCGGAAGACTCGCCCCTGTCAGCGGAACCACCCGGGTGTTCGGGCTGGACGAGCTCCCCGCCGCTCTGGACGGGTTCACGGATCCGGCATCCCTGTGGCAGGACGGCGTCGACTACACGGTGGACGAGCAGGAGACGCACGATGGCGAGCCGGTGTTCGGCGTCACGGTCACCGGTTCGCCCACCGGATACATCGTCGTCGAACAGGCGTACGACCTCGTCTCGGCGGGCCCCTCGCTGTTCGACGCTCCCAACACCGCCCTCCCGCTTCAGGGACGGAAGGTGTTCGGCGCAGGCACCCGTATCGTGACCGGATCGGTCGGCGGGCACCAGGGCGGGGGGAACGGAGTGGGAGGGCTGTCCACTCTCGCCTTCTTCGCCGGCTCGGGCGGAGCGGCCTCCGGTACCCCGATCTCCCCGTCGCTGTCCGTGGACCGCGCAGTGACCCCCGACACCGCCGCCCCCGGAGAGACGACCGGACGGGTCGCCCTCACCATCGCGAACACCGGCAACACCCCCCTCGACGTGAACGTCGCCGACCTCCTCGCCGCGAACGACGCCTCCGTCCTCATCCGCGATGCGGACGCGAGTTCCGGTGCCGTGACGGTGGACGGCAGCGCCGTCCGCTGGACCGGCATCGTCGGCCCCGGCGAGACGCTCGTGGTGACCTACACGTTCCGCGCGACGGCGTCAGGTCCTCGTCCGGGAACCGTCTCCTGGAGCGGGAACGCCCGCGGAGTCGTGCCCCGGAACGCGGAAGAGTCCGTTGAGCCGCCGGTGCCCACCGCAGAGGTCGCCGTCTCCGCACGTCCCGTCGTTCCGGAAGCGCCGACCTCGCCGGGGTCGGGGAGCACTCTCGCGACCACCGGATCGGATGCGCGCGCCGCGCTCGGTCTCGGCGTCCTGGCCGTCCTGCTGGGCGCGGGAGGGGCTGCGCTCCTGGTGAGCTCGCGTACGCGGTCCCGGAGCTGACCTCCGAGGTTCAGCGACGGTACAGCTCCCCCGAGCCGGCGATCCTCTTCGTCACGCTCGGGTCCCCCGCGTAGGAGACGTCTCCGCTCCCGTCGATCACGACATCGAGGGAGAGCCGGGCGTCGACATCGGCGTCCCCCGACCCGGTGACGACCACGCGGGCGCGGTCGCTGCGCAGGGATGCCGCGCTGAACCCACCCGACCCCGCGACCTCGACGTCCTGGGCGGCGGCCGTGCCGTCGATCTCGACGCCCCCGGATCCCGTCATGCGGACGGTCAGCTCGGAGAGCTGGACATCGTCGACGGAGATGCTGCCTGAACCGTCCGCGACGACGGAGGCCGAGTCCGCGACGACGCCTGTGGCCTCGACATCGCCCGAACCCTGCACGTCGATCGAGGGCGCCGTCGCGCCGGTGAAGTCGACCTGCGCGTCGCCCGAGCCTCGCACGTGGAGAGTCTCGAGGGTCGTCACCGTGAGCTCGTAGCGGATCTCGCCGTTCCATCCGATGGGCGTCTTCTCCATGCCGAGGGTCAGCACCCCATCGGAGATCTCAGACGTGAGCTCGCCGATCACGTTCTCCCCTGCGGTGACGCGCAGGGATGGCGTGCTGCCGACGCGCATCGTGAGATCGCCGCTCGTGTCCAGCACCACCTCGCTGATGTCGGTGATCGGTCGGTCCTCGCTCACCCGTGTCCCCGGGTCGAACACCGCGCAACCGGTCAGGGCGGCGGTGACGGCGAGCAGGATGACGGTGGAGGACAGCAGACGGGAGCGCATGGAAGACACGCTACGGAGGCGTCGGGCCGCTGAACAGCTACCGGGGTATGGAACCCGCCTCCCTCTGCGGTACGAGGAGGTCTCGTCAGACGCCGGGAACGACGAGGCCCCATTCATAGGCGAGGATCACGAGCTGTGCGCGGTCGCGGGCTCCCAGCTTCATCATCGTCCGATTCACATGGGTCTTCGCGGTGTGCGGAGAGATCGTCAGGGTCTCAGCGATCTCCTGGTTGGTCAGTCCGCCGGCGACGAGCAGCATCACCTCGCGCTCGCGGTCGGTGAGCGCGTCGAGAAGGATCTGATCCGGGACGCGGGGTGATGCGTCGGCGGCGCGCAGCGAGCGCTCGATGAGGGCGCGTGTCGCAGTGGACGACAGCAGCGAGTCTCCCCGGTCGATCGTGAGCACGGCGCGCACGATCTCCTCCGGCTCGGCGCCCTTGCCGATGAATCCGCTGGCGCCCGCGCGCAGGGCCGCCACCACGTACTCGTCCTCCTCGAAGGTCGTGAGGATCAGCACGCGCGTGCGACCCCCTGCGCCCTCTGCGCAGATCTCGGCCGTCGCGGCGATGCCGTCGAGATCGGGCATCCGGATGTCCATCAGCACCACGTCCGGCGACGCGCGCTCCACGGCGCGCACGGCGTCCCGCCCTGTGGCGACCTCGCCGACCACGAGGATGCCGGCGTCGCCGAGGATGTCGCGGACGGCCTGCCGGATGAGCGGCTGGTCATCGGCGATGATCACGGTGACCATTCGTCATTCCCTCCGTCTGTGGGGAGTCGTACGTCGAGACGGAACACCCCGTCGACGCTCTCCGTCCGGACCGTACCGCGGACGGCTGCGACGCGCTCACGCAGCCCGACGAGCCCGTGACCGCCAGCGGACGCCTCCGGCCCCGGACGCACCTCGTTGCGGACGTCGATGACGAGATCGCCGCCGACGACGTCCAGGCGGACGCGCACGGGACGATCCGCCCCGTGCTTATGGGCGTTGGTGAGACCCTCCAGGAGCACGAGGTAGGCGACGTGATCGTTCGACGGAGACAGCGCGACCCCGGCGGACTCGTCGTGGAGCTCGACGCGCAGCCCCGCGTCCACGAAGCGCGCGATCAGGTCGGCGGCGCCCGCGAGCCCTGTCTGCGGGCGCAGATCACGGGTGTCCTCCGGATCCTCGGAGCGCAGCAGCGCCATCAGGCCCCCGATGTCGGTGAGGACCGTGCGGGACGCACGTCGAATCGTCGTCAGCGCCTCTCTCGCGCGGTCCGGTCGCGATTCCAGTGCCGATGACGCGACACCCGCGTTGAGACTGATCACCGTGATCTGATGCGCGACGACGTCGTGGAGATCGCGCGCGATGCGCACACGCTCCTCCGCGACCCGACGTCTGGCCTCCTCTTCCCGGCCGCGCTCCGCACGTTCCGCACGCTCGGTCATCGCGGCGCCGAACTCGCGACGAGATCGTGTGGCATCGCCGATCGCCCCGGCCAGTGCGATGAAGAACAGGAACTGCAGGGCCCTCGAATCGAAGAACTCGCCGTGCAGCGGGATCGCGTTGGAGACGAAGACGACTCCGACGACCAGCGTCAGCGCGATCAGCCCCACGGTGCGACGCGTGTGCGCGGTGACGGCGAACGCGCTGATCGCCGTCGCGATGAGAGAGCTCGGCGAGAGTACCCCCGTCACCGAGAGGACGACCGCGACGACGACGCTGACGCCCAGTGCCGCGAGCGGCCACCGACGACGGAACGGCATCGCCGCGGCCGGCAGGAGCGCGATCGGGAGCAGCATCCCGGGGACCTGGAAGACCGCCTCCGGGTAAGGCAGCACCGCGAACAGGACGATGACGGCGACGGCGATCACATCCCCGAACGGCGCGGTGAGTCCGGAAGCGGGGCGGGCGGGCATCCTTCCAGTATTCCGCGCGCGGCCGGATCGGGAGTCCGCCCTGAGGATGACTTCCCCGTACTGCGAACGCGGTAGGGAGATGCCTGCGCCGGGGCGATGCCTCGAGCCGGCATCCGAACGACGCTGGAAGGACGGGGCGCACCGTGCGCCGCGGGAGAGGTCCGAATGAAGAAGTCTGTGAAGAGAGTGCTCGTCTCGGTGACCGCCGTCGCCGCGGTGATCGCCGTCGGATTGGCGACGACCACGATCGTGAACGTCGTCGCCACCGACGCCGAACAGGATCGGATCGAGCCCTACGGCCAGCTCGTCGAGGTCGACGGACGCCACATGAACGTGGCCATCAGCGGCAAGGGCGACGAGACCATCGTGCTCCTCCCCGGGTTCGGCACGGCGTCCCCCGCGCTCGATTTCGCGCCTCTCGTCGATGACCTGTCGGCGGATCACCGCGTCGTCGTGGTCGAGCCGTTCGGCTACGGCCTGAGCGACGGCACGGACCGCGAACGGACCACGGCGAACATCGTCTCCGAGGTGCACGAGGCTCTGGACGAGCTCGACATCGACCGGTATGTGCTGATGGGGCACTCGATCGCCGGGGTGTACGGCATCGAACTCGCACGTCGCTATCCCGACGAGGTCCAGGCGTTCGTCGGTATCGACTCCAGTGTGCCCGGTCAGCCCCGAACGGACACCGCGTTCCCCATCGGCCTGCTCGGCGCCGCCAAGAACCTCGGGCTCATCCGCCTTGTCGCCAC
Organism: Microbacterium sp. NPDC057944; assembly: GCF_042887445.1. Classification (NCBI taxonomy): domain Bacteria; kingdom Bacillati; phylum Actinomycetota; class Actinomycetes; order Micrococcales; family Microbacteriaceae; genus Microbacterium; species Microbacterium sp. NPDC057944. The sequence goes on along the minus strand of NZ_JBHVPJ010000002.1, from coordinate 402,046 downwards.
GTCCGCCACGGGCTACGAGGAGGACGTGTACTCCGAAGAGGTGCGCGAGCAGCTGGTGATGCTCTCCAACCGGAACTCGCTGAGTGCGACGTATCTCGATGAGATGTCCCACATCCGCACGAACTTCGCTGACGCGCTCGGCACCGGATTCGCCCCGGCGCTGCCGCTGCTGCTCTTCGTCGTGGAGCACAACGAGGAGGTCCCGGAGTGGCGGGAACTGCACGAGAAGCAGGCTGCGAGCGTCGATGACGGAACGGTGATCGTCCTCGACGGCTCGCACTATCTGCACCACACGCAGTCGCCGCGGATCGCTGAAGAGTTCCGTACATGGGAGGCGGCTCGATCGGCACAGGTCGGCTGAGCTCGCCGGCGGGCACCGGATAGCGTGGGCACATGGTCAGGACTGCTGCACGATGGATGCTCGCGCTGGTGCTCGCCGCGGCCGGCGCCGCGCATCTCGTCCGCACTCGGGGCTTCCGGATCGTCGTCCCGGACTGGGCGACGCGGGTCTCGCGCCTCGACAAGGACACGATCGTCGTCGCCTCGGGGGCGGCGGAGCTCGCGCTGGCTGCCGGTCTCGTCGCCCTCCCCCGCGAGCGCCGCAGGATGGGCTGGGCCGTGGCGGGGTTCTTCGTCGCCGTGTTCCCCGGGAACGTGCACCAGTGGCGTACGCGCCGCTCCGCACCCGGCCTCGACACGGATGCCCGCCGGCTCTGCCGTCTCTTCCTGCAGCCGCTGCTCGTGCTCTGGGCGCTCTGGGCGACCGCCGAGGATCTCGGCCCGCTCCGTTGACTCCGAGTGTCCCGCCTGGGGTTTCGGCAGTGTGCGCACCCAGAAGCGTCGTACGTCGCGCGTCGGCTCAGGCGAAGAAGTCCTCGTCAATCTCGACGACCTTGTACGTCTCGCGCACCTGGACCCCGACGCCGTAACGGATCATCAGGCTCGTGAGCCGCGCACCGTCTATGAGGATGACGCGCATGGGGACGCCTTCGGCATAGGTGCGCGCCCCCTCGGAGAACCGGCTAGTCGTGATGAAGACGCCGCTGTCCGCCTTTCCGCTGAGAGCCCCGACGAAGCCCTGCACGTCGGGACGCTGGACGACGTTGTGGTCGGCATAGCGCTTCGCCTGGATGTAGACGCGGCTGAGCCCGAGCACATCCTGATCGATGACCCCGTCGATCCCGCCGTCGTTGCTCCGCTGGGTCACGCTGCCGCCGCCGGTCGTTCCGCCGTACCCCATGGCGAGCAGCAGTTCCACGACGGCCTGCTCGAAGAATCCGGGTTCCTTGCCCTGGAGTCGTTGGAGGAGCTCGGCGGCGACCTCCTCATCGATGCGAGCGATACCGCTCTGCACCTGCTCGATCGGGGTCATCGACTCGCCGTCGACCGCCGCGACGGTATCGCTGGGCTTCGCCCGCTCGGTCTTCTCGTAGAGGCGGATCGGCGATTCCGGGTCGGCACCGAGCGCACGGATGTCGCGCTCGCGGATGCCGTCGGGAAAGGAGCCGATGAGCTGGCGGCCGGCGTCTGTGATCGTGTAATGGCCCCGCTTCGGCCGTGCGAGCGCACCGACGTTGGTGAGGAACGAGACCGCCCAGCCGATGCGGTTCTCGTACTTGACCTGACTGCCCGACGGCAGCATCTCCTGCTTCTGAGACTCCGTCAGCCCCGCCGAGTCTGCGACCAGCGGCTGGAACTCCCGCCAATGCCTGACGATCCCGTCGTCGAGAACGCGAAGCGTCGGGATCATGAAGCCTTCCCAGTTCGGCATCTGCTCAGTCACTTCATGCCCTCCACGGGACTACATCCTGTCTTTGCGCTCCAGCCCAGGTCGGGCCAGCACATGATTCGAGTGTACGAACTTCACCCAAGGTGCCCACGACACAGCTCACGGACACGGTGCAGTGTCTTCCCACCGGGTACGCGAGACGCATGGCCGGGCTTACACGTCCTCAATAGGGAGAACGCCCGTGAACGCGAGTACAGGCATGACCACGCCGAGGATCATGAAAGTCACCCCGCCGATCCGGTACCACACGAGGATCGCTGTCCGCGGGGCAAGTCTCTCGCGAAGTCGGTTCGCGACACGGGAGCGTGCCATCTGCGCGATGTACACATCTGCAGGCACCTCAGGTTTGAAGGCGAAGAGCGCCCCGATCGCGAGAGCGCCGATGCTCCAGACAGTGAGGAAGACGTAGACCACGGGCATGATCGTAGCGCGGAGCTCCCCGTCCTCTCGCCGCGCGAGATCATCGCGTGCCCTCCGATCCACGGCCGTTGCGTCGACCTCGATCCGAGCTCCCCGCCGGGTCACCCTCGAAGGCCTGGGAACGCAAAAACCCCCGGATGAACCGGGGGTTTTCATCTGTGCGCGATACTGGGATCGAACCAGTGACCTCTTCCGTGTCAGGGAAGCGCGCTACCGCTGCGCCAATCGCGCCCGTTGGGGCTATTCAGTTTCTGAGAGGTGGCGACGGGATTCGAACCCGTGTAAACGGCTTTGCAGGCCGGTGCCTAGCCGCTCGGCCACGCCACCGTGTGGATTGACCCCACGTGCGGAAGGCCCTCCGAAGAAGGCCCCTGCACTTGAGCGGATGACGAGACTCGAACTCGCGACCCCAACCTTGGCAAGGTTGTGCGCTACCAACTGCGCTACATCCGCGTTGTTCCCGGGTTGTTGCCCCGAGCACTTGATAAACATTAGCCGACGATCGGCGGTTGTCAAAACCAGACCCGAATCTCGCGCGTGTCCCGCGATCTGGTCAACAGGGCCTCCGACGGTCGGGTAGTATCGGTTGACGTACCCCACGGGTATGGGCGATTGGCGCAGTTGGTAGCGCGCTTCCTTCACACGGAAGAGGTCATCGGTTCGAGTCCGGTATCGCCCACCACAGAACCCCGCAGAGCTTCGGCTCCGCGGGGTTTCTTCGTCTCACAGCGGCCGAAGCTCCGACCGGGTCGGCCTCGGGTGTCGGAGCCCACGACTACCGTTCACACCGTGTCAGACCTTCCTCCACTGCCCGGGCCTTGCGGACTCTGCGGGGGTCTGCGCGGCACGCGGCGCGAAGGTTCCCTGATCTGCGCCGACTGCGGCTGGCGCTACGGAGACGCACCTGACCCCGACCTGCCTCTTCCCGTGATCGAAGTGGTCTACTACCTCCGATACGACCGCCGGGTGAAGATCGGCACGAGCCGGAGGCCACGGCAGCGCCTCGCGAGCATCCGGCACGACGAGCTCCTCGCCTTCGAACAGGGAGGCAGGGACCTCGAACAGCAGCGACATCGAGAGTTCGCCTCGGCCAGGGAGGGCGGCGAGTGGTTCACCCTGACCGACGAGGTGAGAGCGCATATCGCGGCTCTGCGCGAACGGGGCGAGCCGTGGACGCTCTACGCCCGCTGGCTGAGCGATGCCCTTCGGTGACCTCACACGCCGATGACGGCGCCACCGGACAGGTCCGGCAGCGCCGTCGTCGCTCTCACGCGTGAGCCGCAGAGACCTTCGCGCGGGCCGGCTGGGGTTGCGAGAACAGCACGACCACGATCACCGCGACGCCGACCACGACGTGCGGCAGCCAGACGTTGAGCGCCTGTCCCGAGAAGCCGAACAGCCACGGCGACAGTGCGAGGAACAGGCTCGCCACGATGTCGAACACGAGGTGGACGGGCATCGGGATGAACCCGAACGGACCCCACTCGTACTTGGTGAAGAGGCTGTAGACGATGAGCCCGATTCCGAGCACGATCGGGATGACGACGGCAGCGCCCCCGACGCTGGAGAAGCCGAACAGCCACGGTGCGGCGATCAACGCCACGCCGACGATGTAGTCGAGGGCACCGTGGACCTTGGTGGGGATGAAACGCATGATTCCTCCTTAGCTGCGCCGCGGATCGCGACTCACAGCTGGTTCGGAGCGCAGGGGGAAACGGATTGCCGCCTTCCCCGCATAGCCTGGGGACGTGCCCGAGATCCGCCCCGCCTCTCGCCCCGTCGCCATCGCACGCATGCTCGTCGGGGCCGTCGTCATCGGCATCCTGATCTACACGTATGCGATCGGCATCCCGGCACAGGGCGCGAATCCGTTCGACTACTTCGGCTACTTCACGAACCTCACCAGCCTGCTGACCGGCCTGATCCTGATCGCGAGCGGGGCTGCGGCGGCAGTCCCGCGCACGGTGCCGGACTGGATGCCGCAGGCGCGCGGCGCGGCCGTCACCTGCATGATCATCGTCGCGCTGATCTACAACCTCATCGTCCCGGGCACAGGAACCGCTCCCGCATGGGTCAGCATCACGCTGCACCTCGTCTTCCCCGTGCTGCTGGTGCTGGACTGGCTCCTCGTCGGCGATCGGCCGCCGCTGCCCTGGAGGCGGCTCTGGATCGTCCTCCCCTATCCGCTGACCTGGCTCGTCGTGACGCTCGTCCGCGGCGCGACGGACGGATGGGTCCCGTACGGATTCCTCCTTCCCGAACGGGGCGCCGCGCAGCTCGCGGCCACCGCCGGAGGCCTGCTGCTCGCCCTCCTCGCCGCGGCCGCACTGGTCTGGACGATGAGTCGTCAGCGCGGGGTCGCCACGGCGTCGACCGGGTTCGCGGGGTAGTCCCAGGCTCGACTGCTACGGTGACCGGGTCGGCACCTCGTCGACGTCAGGGAAGACTTCTTGTCGACCAACGGGCCCCACCGGCCATTTCGTTCTCCGTCGCCTCCTCTGGGTGATCCTAGGAGCGCGCCATGCCCGCCCATTCCCTTTCCGACCCGATCGACTCCTCTGCGCTCGACTGGGCGCTCCCCGCGACGCTTCCCGCCGGTTCGACGGCCGTGGTGTACTGCGAGGGACAGTTCGGCGAGCAGGACGGCAAGACCGCCAACGGGCTCGTGCGCCACTCCGAGAAGTACGAGATCCTCAGCGTCATCGACAGCACACGCGCGTTCCAGGACACGGGTGCGTTCCTCGACGGCGCGGACAACGGCATCCCGATCCTCGCGAATCTCGCCCAGGCGATCGTCAACGCCGGGCGGGTGCCCGACTACCTCATCTGCGGTGTCGCCCCCGCCGACGGGCTCATCTCCCCCGCCGTGCGCCGGGCACTGCTCGACGGCATCTCGCGAGGCATGCACATCGTCAGCGGCCTGCACGAGTTCCTCGGCGACGATGCCGAGTTCGTCTCGGCGAGCATCGCCGCAGGAGCCACCATCACCGATGTGCGCCGCCCGCGCGACAAGAAGGACCTCCACCTCTTCTCCGGTCGGATCTTCGACGTGACCTGCCCTCGGATCGCGATCCTCGGCACCGACGGCGCCATCGGCAAGCGGACCACCGCGACGCTCCTCGTCCGCGCCCTCACCGACGCCGGCATCCGGGCGGTCCTCGTCGGCACCGGCCAGACCACGATCATCCAGGGCGGACGCTACGGTGTCGCCCTCGACGCACTCGTGCCGCAGTTCTGCTCGGGCGAGGTCGAGAACCAGGTCGTCGCGGCCTTCGAGGGCGAAAATCCCGACGTGATCATCGTCGAAGGACAGGGCGCACTCAGCCACCCCGCGTACCTGACCTCGGCGCACATCCTCCGGGGAAGCCGCCCCGAAGCCGTCATCGTGCAGCACGCACCGGCCCGCAAGACGCTCGGAGACTTCCCGATGGTCGCGATGCCGTCCGTCGCGAGCGAGGTGGCGCTTATCGAGTCGTTCGCCGACACCCGCGTGATCGGCATCACGGTCAACCACGAGGATCTCACCGCTCCCCAGCTCGCCGCTGCGATCGACGAGATCGAAGGGGAGCTCGGCATCCCCGCCACCGATCCGCTCACGAGGCCGGCGAGCGAGCTCGTGGAGATGGTGCTTCAGGCCTTCCCCGCGCTCAGCCCTCAGCTCGCCAGCCGTAACGCCGGCTGAGCGCGCCGGCGACCCGGCCGAAACGGACCTTGTCCAGGACGGCGGCTTCGCGCCTCAGCCCGCGCTCGTGGACGCTGTACAACTGCTCGATGTCGACCCACGATTCCCTGCCCTGCGAGTCCCAGGAGCCGGAGCCGATCGACAGGAAGTCCCTGTCCCGTTCGTGCGCCTTGCTGGTCATCCGCACCGCGTACACGCGGTCCGATGACTGGCGGCCGATCACGAGCACCGGCCGGTCCTTGCCCCTGCCGTCGTTCTCCTCATAGGGCACCCAGGTCCAGATGACCTCGCCGGCGTCCGGAGCGCCGTCACGTGCCGGCGCATAGGAGATCCGCAGGTCGCGGATGCGCTCCGGATCGATGCGCACGGTGTCGGTGCCCGCGGCCTGCCCCGGCTCGACGACATGCCCGGAATCCGCGGAGCCGGTGCGCTCGGCATCCGTCTTCAGGCGCGCCCTCGGGCGTGTCGGAGAGCCCTGGGAGGGGGTTCGTCGCCCGGATCCCACCGCCTTGAGGAGGATCTCGAGGATCGAGGTCAGGATGCCGTTGCCATTGCCCACAGGGTCACCCTATCCGCTGCCGCTCCACGCCAGCGCACGCCGGAAGGGCGTCTCGGTTCAGGGGAACCGAGACGCCCTTCCGCGTTCGCACGACGATGCTGTAGGCGCTCACGCGTCCGCGAGCGCGTACCCCTCTTCGCCGTGCACGACCAGGTCGACTCCTGCGATCTCGTCCTCGTTCGTGATGCGGAACCCGATCGTCTTCTCGATCGCGAAGCCGATCGCGAAGGAGATGATGAACGAGTAGAGCAGCACGCCCACGGCGGCGATCGCCTGCACCGCCAGCTGGCGGAGGTCGCCACCGACGAAGAGGCCGGTGCCGGTCGCGAAGAGTCCGAGGTAGAGCGTGCCGAACAGGCCGCCGACGAGGTGGATGCCCACCACGTCGAGCGAGTCGTCGAAGCCCAGGCGGAACTTCAGCTCGACCGCCAGCGCGCACAGGATGCCGGCCAGGGCGCCGAGCAGCAGCGACCACCCCGGCGTCAGGTTCGCGCAGGCCGGAGTGATGGCCACGAGACCGGCAACCGCACCGGACGCCGCCCCGACAGAGGTCGCCTTGCCGTCCTTGATGCGCTCGACGAGGATCCAGCCGAGGATCGCCGCCGCGGTGGCGCCCAGGGTGTTGAGGCCGATCAGACCGACGCCGCCCATGTCCTCAGCGAGCCACTCCGCACCCGCGTTGAAGCCGAACCACCCGAACCACAGCAGGGCGGCCCCCAGGAGCGTCAGCGGGACGTTGTGGGGCTTCAGGATGCCCTTCTGGAAGCCGATGCGCTTGCCGAGGACGATCGCCAGCGCGAGGGCCGCCGCACCCGCGTTGATGTGCACGGCGGTTCCACCGGCGTAGTCGATGACGGCGATGCCGCTGTCCTCGCCGAACAGGGTGGTGCCGAGATTCATGATCCAGCCGCCGCCCCAGACCCACGCGGCCACCGGGAAGTAGCCGACCGTCGCGAACACGCCGGCGAAGATCAGCCAGGATCCGAACTTCGCGCGGTCGGCGATCGCGCCGGAGATCAGTGCGACCGTGATGATCGCGAAGGTCGCACCGTACGCGACGCCGAGCAGGGCGACGTTGGATCCCTCGCCGCTGGCCAGCGAGCTCAGGCCGAAGTCTGCGAAGGGGTTGCCTGCGAAGGCGGTCGGGCTGTCGACGGCGCTCATCGAGAATCCGAAGAGAATCCAGAGCACCGCGACGAGACCGATCGAGCCGAAGCTCATCATCATCATGCTCACGACGCTCTTCGCCTTGACGAGGCCTCCGTAGAAGAAGGCGACTCCGGGCGTCATCAGCAGCACGAGAGCCGTCGCTGTGATCGCCCAGGAGATGTTGCCGGGTGCATCCATGTGTAAACCTCACATTCGGGAAACTGTGAGGTTCAGTGTGGCGACACCCGATTTCCGGGATGCGTGAAGTTTGTTGCGCGCACGTTACAGGCCGAGCGCCCGTGTGAACATCGCGTTACGCAGGTCAGCGTTCGGCGTGGGTGAGGGCGTTCAGACGCGAGATCGCCCGCAGGTACTTCTTGCGGTATCCGCCGCCGAGCATCTCCTCGGCGAAGACCTGATCCAGGCTGACACCGGTGGCCACGATCGGGATCTGCGCGTCGTAGACCCGGTCGACGAAGGCGACGAAACGCAGCGCCTCCGATTGATCGGTCAGCACGCGCACATCGCGAAGGCCCACGAGCCCGAGGCCCGTGATCAGACGGATGTACCGCGAGGGGTGCACGCGGGCGAGGTGGGAGATCACGTCGCCGAACGCGTCATCGGATGCCGCGCCCCCGGTCGCACCCTTCGCGATGGCGTCGGCGTACTCCGCATCGGACGACACGACGGCGTGGCCGTCGAGCGCACGCTGCCGGAAGTCGACGCCGTCGATCCGCAGCGTCTCGAAGCTGTCGGACATCGCGTGGATCTCCCGCAGGAAGTCCTGCGCGGCGAAGCGCCCCTCTCCGAGCGCGTTCGGCGGGGTGTTCGAGGTCGCCGCGAGCTTGGTCCCGGTGGGGACGAGCTCGCCGAGGAGGCGCGTCATCACCATGGTGTCGCCGGGATCGTCGAGTTCGAACTCGTCGATGCAGAGCAGATCGGCGCCCTTCAGCAGGTCGACCGTGTTCTTGTACCCGAGTGCGCCCACCAGGGCGGTGTACTCGATGAACGAGCCGAAGTACTTCCTGCGCGCGGGCATCGCGTGATAGATCGAGGCGAGGAGGTGCGTCTTGCCGACGCCGAAGCCTCCGTCGAGGTACACGCCCGGCTTGATCTCGGGTTCCTTCTTCGCCCGGCTGAACAGACCTCCGCGCTTCACCGGCGCACCGCGCCCTGCGAACCGGATCAGGGTCTCCTTCGCCTCCTCCTGAGAGGGGTACGCGGCGTCCGCGCGATAGCTGTCGAACGTCGCTCCATCGAACTGGGGCGGGGGCACCAGGCTCGCGAGCATCTCGGGACCGGTGACGGTCGGCTGGCGCTCGGTCAGGTGCACGACGCCCGTGGCGGTGGTGGTGTCAGTCATCGTTTTCCTGTGTCGAAGTCTTACGAATCCGGTGCCGGAGGCGCAGCGGGGATCTATCGTCGAAGGGACGGCTCAACACTACGCCGTCCGCACCTGCGTCATCGCCCGCTCAACGTCTGAGGAGATCCCTGTGGCCATCGAGTTCGATTCGTCTTCGTCCAAGTTCGCCGAGTACGCGGAACCCGGCCGTCTGGTCACCACCGACTGGCTCGCCGCGCACCTCGGCGATCCGGGACTCGTCGTGGTCGAGTCCGATGAAGACGTGCTGCTCTACGAGACGGGACACATCCCGGGCTCCGTGAAGGTGGACTGGCACACCGAGCTCAACGACCCTGTCGTCCGCGACTACGTCGACGGCGAGGGCTTCGCGACGCTCCTGAGCAGCAAGGGCATCTCCCGCGACGACACCGTCGTGATCTACGGCGACAAGAACAACTGGTGGGCGGCCTACGCGCTGTGGGTCTTCTCGCTCTTCGGCCACGAGGACGTGCGCCTCCTCGACGGCGGCCGCGACCGCTGGATCGCGGAGGGACGCGAGATCACCCGCGAAGCCACCGTCCGCCCCGCGACCGAGTACCCCGTGGTCGAGCGCGACGACTCCGTCATCCGCGCCTACAAGGAGGACGTGCTCGCCCACATCGGCAACCCGCTAATCGACGTGCGCTCCCCCGAGGAGTACAGCGGTGAGCGCACCACCGCTCCGGCCTATCCCGAGGAAGGCGCCCTTCGCGCCGGCCACATCCCCACGGCGCAGAGCGTGCCGTGGGGCAAGGCGGTCGCCGAGGACGGCGGCTTCAAGCCGCGTGCCGAGCTGGACGCCATCTACCGCGACGGCGCGGGCCTCGCCGACGGCGACCAGGTCGTCGCGTACTGCCGCATCGGGGAGCGCTCCAGCCACACCTGGTTCGTGCTGACGCACCTGCTCGGGTTCGAGAACGTCCGCAACTACGACGGCTCCTGGACCGAATGGGGCAGCGCGGTGCGCGTGCCGATCGTCACCGGGGCAGAGCCCGGCGCCCTCTGACGGTGCGAGAATGTCAGGGATGAGCACCAGCACCGTCCCCGACGTCCTCGCCGAGATCCGCGATTCCTTTCTGGAGACCCCGGAGCCAGATCGGCTCCTGCTCCTGCTCGAGTTCGCGGACGAGCTGCCCGCCGTGTCGGACGAGGTCGCCGCGCATCCGGAGATGTGCGAGCGGGTCGCCGAGTGCCAGTCCCCCGTCTACATCTACGTCGAGGTGCACGACGGCGTCGTGACGATGCACGCGACCGCTCCCCCGGAGGCCCCGACGACCAGGGGCTTCGCCAGCATTCTGGTGCAGGGGATCTCCGGACTCACCGTCGACGAGGTCCTCTCGATCCCCGAGGACTACCCGCAGTCGATCGGCCTGACCAAGCTCGTCTCCCCGCTGCGCATCGGCGGCATGACGGGCATGCTGATGCGCGCCAAGAACCAGGTCAGGCAGAAGAGCTGAAGCCGTTCCCGCTCACCCAATCGGTGATGGAAGATGTCCACGCCGTCTGGTCGTAGTTCCACAGCTTGGTGTGCCGGGCCACCGTGAAACGCGGCATCGTCACGATGTCCGGACGGGCCTGCTGGAGTGAGTGGGAGGCGTCTGACGGGACGAAGCCGTCGTCGTCGCTGTGCAGGATGAGGATCGGCACGTCGAGCTCCTCGGCCCTGGCCACCATGTCGAGCCGATCGAAGGAGATGGCGTCGTCCGCGCCGCTCAGGCGCGCGGTGAGCGGGAGCTGGAGGGCGCCCATGGCCATGTCCGGCAGCGGCCCCCTGAGTCCGGATTCCCTCGCCTGGAACCGCAGGACGCTGCGCCAGTCGACCACCGGCGACTCGAGGATGAGTCCGACGATCCTGCTGCGATTCGCCGAGTTGACCGCGGTCTGCAGCGAGATCGCTCCGCCCATCGACCAGCCCATCAGGATGACGCGGTCGGCGCCGTGGCGCAGCGCATAGGAGATCGCCGTGTCCACGTCGCGCCACTCCGCAGCACCCAGCGCATACGCGCCGGCTCTGCTCCGTGGCGCCTCGCCGTCGTTGCGATACGACACCACGAGGTTCGGGAGCCCCGCGGCGTGCAGCACCGGCACGGCCCTGAGGCACTCCGCCCGCACCGCTCCGCGCCCGTGGACCTGGATCACCCACGTCGACGACTCCCCGGGGAAGTACCACGCAGGGCACGGACCGGCGGGCGATCCGATCAGGACGTTCTCCCAGCGCAGGTGCAGCTCGCTCGGGGTCGAGTAGTAGTAGCCGCTGAACGTCGCACCCCGGTCGACCCTGGCGCCCGGCTCGATCTGCGTGAGCAGCTTGCGCCGCACCGTCGTGGCATCTGCGCTGAGCACCGCGCCCAGCTTCACGTAGCCGTAGGTTCCGGTCGTGAACAGGCCGTAGCGCCCCGGGAGCTCCGTGTCGAGGGTCCGCTGCAGCTCGATCGTCTGCGCGCCCGTGTCGACAGCGCGGATGACCGTGTCCAGCGGCCTCCTGCCCGGGGTGACGACGCGACGCGCGGTGCCGAACACGAGCAGGGCGACCGCAGCCCCGAGCGCGAGCAGTGCGGGGACAAGGAGCGCAACGGCGTGCCTGAGACTCTTCATCGCCTCCTGACTCTAGCCTGTTGCCGTGACCGCACAGCCCGATGACGGGACCCTCTTCGACGCCGCCGTGGCCGAACTGCGTGAGACCGCCTTCCGTGCGGACATCGCCGTTCGGGAGATCACCACGCCCCAGGGCCTCGCCCCGTTCGCGATCGCGCTCGCCGCGGACGTCCGCCCCGACGACACCGGAGACTCGGTGTACGGCACCGGGCGCTTCGTCCTCCTCCACGATCCCGATGCTCCGGCGCCGTGGGACGGCCCGTGGCGCATCGTGCTGTTCGCCCAGGCTCCCCTCGAGCCGGAGATCGGCACGGACCCGCTGCTCGCGGACGTCGCCTGGTCCTGGCTGGTGGATGCTCTCGACTCGAGGGATGCGATCTACCACTCTGCATCCGGCACCTCGACCAAGACGCTGTCGAAGGGTTTCGGCGGGCTCGCCGTCGAGGGCGACGGCGCACAGATAGAATTGCGGGCGTCCTGGACTCCAGAGGGCCCGTTCAGACCGCACGTCGAGGCATGGGCCGAACTGGTCGGAATGCTGGCGGGTCTTCCGCCCGGATCCGAGGGCATCGCCGTGATCGGCGCGCGAAAGGCTGCACGTGACTGAATACTCCGTGATCTCGGATGCCGAGGAGTTCCTGGCGGCATGCGCCGCACTCGCCGAGGGCACAGGTCCCGTCGCCGTGGACGTGGAGCGGGCATCCGGGTTCCGCTACTCCCAGCGGGCGTACCTCGTGCAGGTGTTCCGCAGGGGCGCGGGGGTCTTCCTCTTCGACCCTCCGGCCATCGGGGACTTCGCACCGCTGCAGGCCGCGATCGGCGACGTGGAGTGGGTGTTCCACGCGGCGAGCCAGGATCTGCCGTCGCTGCGTGAGCTCGAACTGGTCCCTGCGACGATCTTCGACACCGAGCTGGCGTCGCGACTCCTCGGACACGAGCGCGTCGGCCTCGCCGCCGTCGTCGAGGAGACCCTCGGCATCGTCCTGAAGAAGGAGCACTCGGCATCCGACTGGTCGACCCGGCCGCTGCCGCCGGCCTGGCTGGAGTACGCCGCGCTCGATGTCCTCCACCTCATCGACGTGCAGGAGGTGCTGGTCGCCGAGCTCGAGGAGCAGGGCAAGACCGAGTTCGCCGCGGAGGAGTTCGCCGCCACGATCACCCGCCTGCCGAAGCCTCCCCGCGAGGACCCGTGGCGTCGGCTGAGCGGTCTCCACCAGGTGCGCGGTGCGCGCAACCTCGCCGTTGCCCGCGAGCTGTGGCGGGCGCGTGAAGCCTTCGCGCAGGAGCAGGACGTCTCCCCCGGCAGGCTGGTGCCCGATCGTTCGCTGGTGGCCGCCGTGCTCGCCAACCCGCAGAGCAAGTCGGCGCTCGCCGGCACCAAGGACTTCCAGGGCAGGGCCAGCCGCACCCAGATCGATCGGTGGTGGCAGGCGATCGTCGACGGGCGCGCCGCCGAGGTGCTGCCGCGCGAGCGCGTTCCCAGCGACACGCTGCCCCCGCCCCGCGCGTGGGCCGACCGCAATCCCGAGGCGGACGCCCGGCTCAAGGCCGCACGCCCCGTGGTGGAGGCCGTCGCCGAGGAGCTCGGCATGCCCACGGAGAATCTGCTCACCCCGGAGTTCCTCCGTCGCATCGCGTGGGATCTGCCGGGGACGACCGTCGAAGAGGTCGGCACAGCGCTCGCCGCGCTGGGAGCGCGCCCGTGGCAGATTGCACAGACTGCACAGAAGATCGCCGACGCCTTTGTAGAGGCTGGTCAATCGCCCGACGAGACCCCCACACCCGCTTCGTAGGTTCGATCCAACCGATTCCTCCCGCCTCCGCGGCCTTCCTAGACTGAGGTCACCGCACAAACTTGGAGGCAGAGTGGCCGAGATCTCGGACGTCTTCTTCGTCGATGGAGTGCGCACCCCCTTCGGGCGCGCCGGCGAAAAGGGCATGTACTGGAACACCCGCGCAGATGACCTCGCCGTGAAGGCGACCATCGGCCTGATGGAGCGGAACTCGGCCGTCCCGGCCGACCGCATCGACGACGTCGCGATCGCCGCGACCTCGCAGACCGGAGACCAGGGCCTCACTCTCGGCCGCTCGGTGGCGATCCTCGCCGGCCTTCCGCAGACGGTCCCCGGCCTCGCCGTCGAGCGCATGTGCGCCGGCGCCATGACGAGCGTCACCACGATGGCGGCATCGATCGGCATCGGCATGTACGACTTCGCCCTCGCCGGCGGCGTCGAGCACATGGGGCACCACCCCATCGGCGGCAACGCCGACCCGAACCCCCGCTTCGTCGCGGAGCGCATGGTCGACCCCGGCGCGCTGAACATGGGAGTGACGGCGGAGCGCATCTTCGACCGCTTCCCGCACCTCACCAAGGAGCGCTCCGACCGGTTCGGCATGCTCAGCCAGCACAAGGTACAGGCCGCCTACGACGCAGGCAAGATCCAGCCCGACCTCGTGTCCGTCGCGACGAAGGATGCCGACGGCGCCTGGGGCCTCGCGACCGAGGACGAGGGCCGCCGCCCGCAGACGACCATGGAGGACCTCGCCGCCCTCAAGACGCCGTTCCGTCCCCACGGACGCGTCACGGCCGGCACCTCCTCTCCCCTCACCGACGGCGCGACGATGTCGCTGCTCGCCGGAGGCGGAGCGGTGAAGGAGTTCGGCCTCACGCCCAAGATGCGCATGGTGTCGTTCGCTTTCGCCGGCGTGCAGCCGGAGATCATGGGCATCGGCCCGATCCCGTCGACCGAGAAGGCCCTCAAGAAGGCCGGTCTCACCATCGACGACATCGGTCTGTTCGAGCTCAACGAGGCCTTCGCCATCCAGGTGATCTCCCTGCTCGACCACTTCGGGATCGCCGACGACGACCCCCGGGTCAACCAGTGGGGCGGTGCGATCGCGCTCGGTCACCCGCTCGCTGCGTCCGGCGTGCGCCTGATGATCCAGCTCGCCGCGCAGTTCGCAGAGCGTCCTGACGTGCGCTACGGCCTCACCGCGATGTGCGTCGGCCTCGGTCAGGGCGGCTCCGTCATCTGGGAGAACCCGCACTACAACGGCAAGAAGAGGAAGTAAGTCACGATGACCAACTACGACGACATCGACTTCTCCCCCATCCAGGCGCTCACCGAGGGCGAGGTGATCACGCACTCCCCCGTGCGCGACATCCGCCTCGCCTCCGGCAAGGTGCTCGCTCTCGTCACCCTCGACAACGGGCGCGACCACACGCGTCCGAACACCCTCGGTCCGGCGACGCTCACCGAGCTCGGCGCCACCCTCGACGGACTCAAGGCACGCGCCGCAGCCGGCGAGATCCAGGCCGTCGGCATCACCGGCAAGCAGTACATCCTGGCCGCCGGCGCCGACCTGTCGGACATCAGCAAGGTCGGGTCGCGCGACAACGCGCGCCTGATCGCTCAGCTGGGCCACAAGGTGCTCGGCAAGCTCTCCGAGCTCGGGGTCCCGTCGTTCGCCTTCGTCAACGGCCTCGCGCTCGGCGGCGGCCTCGAGATCGCTCTGAACTCGACGTACCGGACCGTCGACGCCTCCGCGGCGGCGATCGCCCTGCCCGAGGTCTTCCTCGGCATCATCCCCGGCTGGGGCGGCGCCTATCTGCTGCCGAACCTGATCGGCATCGAGAACGCCCTCGAGGTCGTCATCTCGAACCCGCTCAAGCAGAACCGGATGCTCAAGCCCCAGCAGGCCTTCGATCTGGGAGTGGTCGACGCCATCTTCCCGGCGGCGAACTACCTCGAGAACTCGCTGGCCTGGGCCGATGCGGTCCTCGGCGGGAGGAAGGTCGAGCGCAAGAACGAGCCGGGCAAGATCGAGCGGCTCACCAAGTGGCCGATCGCGATCAAGATGGCCCGCGGCATGCTCGAGTCGAAGATCGGCACGGTGCCGAAGTCGCCCTATGCGGCTCTCGACCTTCTCGACAAGGCGAAGAGCGGCACCAAGGCCGAGGGCTTCGCCCGCGAGGACGAGGCGCTCGCAGAGCTCGTGACCGGCGACCAGTTCGCCGCGTCGATGTACGCGTTCGACCTGGTGCAGAAGCGCGCCAAGCGCCCCGTCGGTGCACCCGACAAGGCTCTCGCCAAGAAGGTCACCAAGGTCGGCATCATCGGCGCCGGCCTCATGGCCAGCCAGTTCGCGCTCCTGTTCGTGCGCAAGCTCCAGGTGCCCGTGCTCATCACCGACCTCGACCAGGCCCGCGTCGACAAGGGCGTGGCCTACATCCACGAGGAGATCGGCAAGCTCGAGGCCAAGGGCCGTCTGGACGCCGACTCGGCGAACAAGCTGCGCGGCCTCGTCACCGGCACCACCGACAAGAGCCTCTACGCGGACTGCGACTTCGTGATCGAAGCCGTGTTCGAGGAGGTCGGCGTCAAGCAGCAGGTGTTCGGCGAGATCGAGAAGATCATCGCCGAGGACGCGATCCTCGCGACCAACACCTCGTCGCTGTCCGTCGAGGAGATCGGCTCGAAGCTCGCGCACCCCGAGCGGCTCGTGGGCTTCCACTTCTTCAACCCGGTCGCGGTGATGCCGCTGATCGAGATCGTGAAGACGCCCTCGACGTCTGACGCCGCACTGTCGACCGCGTTCGTGGTCGCGAAGGGACTGGGAAAGAACGCGGTGCTCACCGCCGACGCCCCCGGATTCGTCGTGAACCGTCTGCTTGCGAAGGTCATGGGCGAGGCAGCTCGTGCCGTGTACGAGGGCACCCCCGTGGCGGATGTCGAGAAGGCCTTCGGTCCGCTCGGCCTGCCGATGGGCCCGTTCCAGCTGATCGACCTGGTCGGTTGGAAGGTCGCCGCCCACGTGCAGGACACGATGGTCCGCGCGTTCCCCGACCGCTTCTACGCGAACGAGAACTTCCACGAGCTGGCCGCGCTGGATGCGGTCGTGGAGAAGGACAAGGGCGGTCGCGTGACCGGCTGGACCAAGCAGGCGGAGAAGCTCCTCAAGCCGGCGGTGGGCAGCTCGCCCGCGTCCGCAGCGACGATCCTGCAGCGTGTTCAGGATGGTCTGGCGACCGAGATCAAGCTCATGCTGGACGAGGGCGTGGTGCCCGAGGTCGAGGACATCGATCTGTGCCTCATCCTCGGTGCGGGCTGGCCCTTCATCGACGGCGGCGCATCGCCGTACCTCGACCGCGAAGGGGCCTCGGAGCGCGCCTTCGGCGGGTCGTTCCACACTCCGCAGATCAGGGGTGTCGAAGCCCGCTGACCCCCGGTCGTTGAGCGAGCGAAGCGAGACGAAACGCCTCATCCGACGTCATACGTCGGATGAGGCGTTTCGCGTATCCCTGCACTCCTCGCCAGGCGCGCGTGCGGTGGCGTGCTCCTACTGGACCGGCCTCACATCTTCGACGCCCGCACGCGGCCAGTACGACAGAGCCCGCTCGGCGAGGGCGGTGATGGTGAGCGAAGGATTCACCCCGGGATTCGCGGGGACCGCGGAGCCGTCGACGACGTGCAGACCAGGGTGACCCCAGACACGGTGGTAGGCGTCGATGACGCCCTCCTCCGGCGACGACGAGATCACCGCTCCGCCGAGGAAGTGCGCGGTGAGCGGGATGCCGAAGACCTCGGGCCAGGAGCCGCGGGCCTCGGCCGGCTCACCGCCGTCGCGCTCGACACGTGCGGCGATGGCCGCGGCCGCCGCGTGGGCCTGCGGGAGGTAGCTCGGGTTCGGTTCGCCGTGTCCCTGCTCGCTGGTCATCACCAGTCGGCCGAAGCGGCGGCGCAGGGACAGCGTGAGCGAGTTGTCCGCCGTCTGCATGACGAGAGCGATGATGCCGCGCTCGCTCCAGCGCCGAAGGTTGCCGAGTCGGAACTGCCGCACCGGCGAACGGAGCACCTGTGCCGCGAGGCTCGTCAGCCGAGCACCGAGCCGTCGGTCGCCGGGGACCAGAGCCGTGGCGAGAGCGCCCATGAGGTTCGAGCCGGGGCCGTAGCGCACGTTCTCGACGTGGGTGCGGTCGTCCACGTGGAACGACGTGGTGATCGCGACCCCTCGCGCCAGTTCCAGCGATTCGGGGACCTTCGTCGCTATCGCTCCGTCGAGAGCCTCCGAGTTCGTCCGGGTGAGGCGCCCGACGGCATCGGAGATCCGCGGCAGCGAGCCCGACTCCTTCATGCGGTGCAGCAGCTGCTGCGTCCCCCACGTGCCCGCGGCGAGCACCACCTGCCTGGCGGTCACGGTCCGCCGTCCTCGCCGGAGCCATGTGCCGCTGCGCTGCGTCGTGACGGCGAACCCTCCGCCCGGGAGCTCGGCCACGTCGATGACCGTCCGCAGCGGCTCGATCGCGACGCCGCGGCGCTCGGCCAGAGCGAGATAGTTCTTCATGAGCGTGTTCTTCGCGCCGACCCGGCATCCGACCATGCAGTTCCCGCAGAGCGTGCATCCGGTGCGCTCTGGACCCTCTCCGTCGAAGAACGGATCGGGGGTGCGCTCCCCCGGCTTTCCGAACCAGACGCCGACCGGTGCGCGCCGGAATGTGTCTCCCACGCCGAGGTCTTCCGCGGCCCCGGCCATGATCCGCTCGACGGGACCGGTGTGAGGATAGTGCTCGACGACGCCGAGCATCCGCTTCGCCGTTGCGTAGTGCGCGGAGAGCTCCCGTTCCCAGTCGGCTATGCCTCGCCACTGCGGATCCTGGAAGAAGCTCGCGCCCGGCTGGTACAGCGTGTTCGCGTAGTTGAGCGATCCGCCACCGACCCCGGCACCGGCCAGAATCATCACGTGCGGCAGTCGATGGATGCGCTGCACGCCGAAGCATCCGAACGCCGGCGCCCACAGGTACCGCCGCACGTTCCAGCTGGTCTTCGCGAAGTCCTCGTCCTCGAACCTGCGGCCGGCCTCGTACACGCGAACCCGGTAGCCCTTCTCCGCCAGCCGCAGTGCGGCGACGGAGCCTCCGAACCCGGAACCCACGATGACGACGTCTTCGTCGAACTCAGTCATTGTTCTCCCTCGGCACCAGCATCGTGAGCGCGCCCGGAATCAGCGAGATGGTGCAATCATCCTCGCCGATCCGCTCACCGTCGGCATAGACCACGAGCCCGGGAGCGGACACCGATACGGTCTTCGCGCGACGGTGCCTCACCTCTCGACGATCCAGATGCCGCCCCTGGAGCAGCAGCGGGAACAGGCGCAGCAGCCTCATCCGACCGATCGGCGCGACCTGCACCACGTCCAGGAGCCCGTCATCGGGGATGGCGCCCGCGCACACCGGCATCCCCCCGCCGTAGCTCGACGTGCTCCCCACCGCGATCAGCGTTCCCGGAGCGTGCTCGGGGTCGGCGCCGTCGACGGACAGGCGGAAGTCCATCGGACGCAGACGCGCGAGTTCGATGAGGAGCGCGAGGTAGTAGCGCAGGGCGCCGTGCGGCCATCTCAGGCGGTTCGTGCGATCGCTCACCTTCGCATCGAACCCGAGTGCGGCGATCGTCAGGAACCGACGCGTCGAGTCCCTGGTGGCGACGACGCCCACGTCGATGGGACGCGGTACCCCGGTCAGCGCGAGCTCCGCCGCGGCCGAGGCGTCTCCGCGCGGCAGCCCCAGCGCGCGTGCGAGGTCGTTCCCCGTCCCGGCCGGGACGAGCACGAGGGGAACGGATGCCGCGCACAGTTCGTCGAGCACTCCCGACAGGGTGCCGTCGCCTCCGACGATGACGAGCACCCGCGGGGCGTCGGCGAGGGCAGCTGCGGCGAGCCGATGGGTGTCGGCGGCTGAGCCGCCCGCGTACGCCCGCACGTCGGCGCCCCGATCGCGCAGGTGCGCGACCGCCGCTTCCGCCGCCCGCCTGCCTCGGCCCTTGCCGGAGAACGGGTTCGCGAGCACGGCGATGTGCTCGGCCACGTCAGCGCGTCCGCTCGATCGGGATCACAGCGCCCGGGTTCATGATCTCCGAGGGATCCAGCTCCCGCTTGATCGCGGACAGGATGCGGATGCCGGTCTCCCCGATCTCGCGCTCCAGCCATGCGGCGTGATCCCGCCCGACCGCATGATGATGGCTGATGGTGCCCCCCGCGGCGAGGATGGCGTCGTTGACGCTCGCCTTGACGGGCTCCCACACGGCGAGCGGGTCGGAGCGGATGCCGGCCAGCACCGTGAAGTACAGCGATGCCCCCGTCGGGTAGACGTGCGAGACATGGCACATGACGTAGCACCTGGCCCCTGCCTGCGCGAAGCCGTCCTTCAGGGCGGCCTCCACCGCCGATCGCAGCGTCGAGAGGTTCGACCAGGTCGTCGCCGTCTCGAGCGTCTCGCAGAAGACGCCGGCGTCCAGGAGCGAATCGCGCAGGTACGGTCCGTCGAATCTCCCCTTCAACCACTCCTCCGCCGCTCCCTCGCCCGCGGAGACGCCTCCTGCTGCCGCGAGCAGAGCGCTGACCCTGGACCGGCGCTCCGCGATGTCGTCGCCCTCGTAGACGGTGACGACGCTGGCGCCCTTCGCGAGCGCCTTCCCGATCTTCCCGACCTGAGCGAGGCTCACCGCGGTCTCCGCCTCGTCGGAGAGGCGGATGACGGTCGGCCCGTTCCCGTGCTGGGCGACTTGGCGGAGCCCCTCGGCGCCGCTCACGAAGTCGGGGAAGGACCACGACTCGAAGACGCGATCACGCGGAATCGGATGCACGCGCACGGCCACCTCGGTGATCACGCCGAAGATGCCCTCCGATCCGAGGAAGACCCTGATCAGATCGGGCCCGGCGGCAGAACCAGGTGAGCGGCCGAGGGCGATGTCTCCGGTCGGCGTCGCGACGCGGATGCCGGTCACCATGGTGTCGAAGCGGCCGTTGCCCGCGGAGTTCTGACCGGATGACCGCGCAGCGGCGAAGCCGCCGATCGTGGCATAGCGGAAGCTCTGCGGATAGTGGCCGAGCTCGAGGCCGTGAGCGGAGAGCAGCGCCTCCGCCTCGGGACCGGTGGTGCCCGCCGCGAGGACCGCTTCGCCGCTGACCTCGTCGAGCCGGACGAGCCCGCTGAGCCTGCGCAGATCGAGGCTGACGACGGCGTGGTGTCGTCCGCGCTCGGGGTCCAGGGCGCCGACCACGCTGGTTCCTCCGCCGAACGGGATCACCGCGACGCCGCGATCGGCAGCCACGCGCAGGCACGCGCGGACCTCGTCGTGATCGGCGGGTCGGATGACCGCATCCGGCGCGTCCTGACCGATCCGCCGCCTCCGCAGCAGATCGGGCGTGGAGCGTCCTCCCGCGTGACGGATGCGTGCCTCGTCGGAACGGTCGACGTGCTGTGCCCCCACCGCTGCCTGAAAGGCGGCGAGATCGTCGTCGTCGAGTGCGGAGGAGCCGAGCACGACCTCGCCGAGGGCGGCGGCCTGCTCGGGCTTGCGGATGCGTCCGAGCAGAAGGGGCAGCAGCGTGCGCACCGCGAGCGGGAGGTCCTTCGCCTTCGCCGGGTCGCCCCAGCCGTTCCATCTCATCGACGGGTCGTCCTCGACCCTGCCATCTTCTGGGCTCATGCGTTACAGTGTGACACATCATGGAAGAACGTCAAGTGATCTGGGACGCCACGCAAGTGCGTATTCTCGACGCCGCCGATGCGCTGATCGAACGCAGAGGCGTGCACGGCGTGACGATCGCCGAGCTCGCACGCCGCGCCGATCTCAGCCGACCGACGATCTACCGCAGCTGGAGCGACGCCGACGATGTCGTCCGCGCCGCCCTGTTGCGCCGCGTGGGCGGCATCCTGGACGCGTTTCCCGAGCATGCGCGCACACGCGCCGATCTGGTGGACGACGTCCTGCGATTCACCGCGCTCTTCCGCTCCGATGCCGTCTACGGCCGTCTCCTCGCCGACGAGCCGGAGGCGTTCACGCGCTACACGCTGCAGCGCGTGGGGTCGAGCCAGAGGATGATCCTGCAGTGGCTCGCCACGGCGATCGGCACCGCACAGGTCGGAGGTACGGTACGGCACGGTGAGCCTCTGGAGATCGCCGTGATGCTGCTCCTCATCGCCCAGTCGGCGGTTCTCTCGCACGGCACCGTGTCCGAGCTCATCTCCGACGCCGCCTGGGAGCGCGAACTGCGCTCGGCGCTCGACGGACTGCTCCGGCCATGACTCCGGACCCCACGGTTCTCAACGTCGCTCGGCGCAGGACCGATCTCGCCAGGGCGGCCGACGGCACCGCGGACGTGCTCGTCGTCGGCGGCGGCATCACCGGCGTCGGCGCCGCCCTCGACGCGGCCTCCCGCGGCCTCAGGGTCGTGCTGATCGAGGCCGAGGACCTCGCCTTCGGCACGAGCAGGTTCAGTTCCAAGCTCGTGCACGGCGGACTGCGCTATCTCGCGACCGGAGATGTGGCGACGGCCTGGGAGAGCGCTCTCGAACGGCATCTGCTGATGACGACGATCGCTCCGCATCTGATCCGCCCCCTGGCACAGCTCCTGCCGTTCAGTCCGGGGGTCGCTCTCCGCCAGCGCGCGGCCGGGGCGGTCGGCATGGGTCTCGGCGATCTGCTGCGGATGCGCGCCCGCACACCGCGCACCGTGCTCCCCGCCCCGAGGCTCGTCTCCGGGCGTACGGCGCATCGCCTGGCTCCCGCCCTCGACCCCCTCGGGCTGCGCGGCGGGATGCTGTCGTACGACGGACAGCTCGTCGACGACGCCCGCCTGGTCGCCACGGTCGCCCGCACCGCGGCATGCCTCGGAGCGCGCATCCTGACCCGCGTGCGCGCGATCGAGCTTCGAGGGGACGGCGCGACGGCCGAGGACGCCATGTCGGGCGAACGGCTCGAGATCAAGGCGCGCGCCGTCATCAATGCGACCGGCGTCTGGGCGGGGTCTCTCGACGGCGCGATCAGCGTTCGCCCCAGCCGTGGCACTCACATCGTCCTCGATGCCTCTGACCTCGGCTCCCCCACAGCGGCGCTCACGATCCCTCACGAGAGGTCGATCAGTCGATACGTGTTCGCCCTGCCGCAGCAGCACGGACGGGTGATCGTGGGCCTCACCGATGAGGATGCGCCAGGGCCGGTGCCGACCGTCGCCCAGCCCACCGAGCCCGAGATCGCCTTCCTCCTGAGCACTCTCAACCGGGTCCTCGCCGTGCCGGTCAGGCGCGATCAGGTGCGCGGAGCATTCGCGGGCCTCAGGCCCCTGGTCGACAGCGGTGCGGACGCCACCTCCGACGTCTCCCGACGGCATCTCGTCGTGTCGTCGGATGCCGGGTTCGTGACGGTTCTGGGCGGCAAGCTGACCACCTACCGTCGGATGGCCGAGGATGCCGTCGACCTCGCCGTCTCGTCACGACAGCTGAGCGCTCCGTCGAGTCGCACCGCATCGTTGCGTCTGGTGGAGCGCACCGTGGCCGGTGGGGAACCCCTCGACGAGATCACCGGTCTCACACGAGCCGATGTGGAGTTCGCCGTGCGCAGCGAGGGCGCGATGACGGCCGAGGACGTGCTCGATCGGCGGACCAGGGTCGGACTCGTCGACGCCGACCGGGAACGCTGCCGCCCCGCCGTCGAGGAGCTGGTCGAGCGTACTCTCGCCGACCTCCACTGAGGCCATGCGGCGGCCGATCAGGGCCGGGGCGTAACCGCTGCGGGGCACTCCGGCGAACGGCCGACGAACAGCGCATGAACTCCCCCGCCGCACGCGCTCCGGAGGCGATCTGCTGCGACACGACGCGGCACAGTGGTGTCATGGACATGCTCTTCACGATGCTGGGCGGCAAGGGGATGTCGGGGCTGCTGAAGACCGGCACGGCGATCCTCACGACACTCCTGGTCCTTCCGGCTCTCCTCAAGCTCTTCGTGGTCACCGTCGACGAGGGCTGGGCCGCCATCCGCACGCGCAACGGCAAGCCGATCATCCGCAATCGTCCGCAGCGCCGACCGGCCAACCGGCGTGGGGCCGTCGGTGAAGTGGTCGTGCTCGATCCCGGTTCGCACGGCGCTTTCCCGCTGTTCTACTGGTACAAGCTCATCGATGTGCGCTGCCGTGCGACCGATCTCCCCGCGCGCGAGATGACCGGCGCCGGCGGACACCAGCACCGCGTGCACGCGTCGTTCGAGTGGCGCCCCATACCGACCGGACGAGATATGCGGGTCTTCGAGCTCGACGTCGTCAACGTCAAGGAACGAGCGTCCAACATCGTCGGCGCCGCGCTGCGCGACGTGATCCGCGGCCTCGACGGTGCGGAACTGCCCCACAACGACGAGATCAACACGAGGGTGATCGCCGCCAGCGCAGAGGAGATCCGTCGAGCCTGCGGCGTGGAGCTCGTCCGCGTGATGGTCACGGGCGACGCGCTCACCGACGGCTATCTTCTTTCCACCGCCATGCGCGACGGAGACCGCGGCGCCCAGGCTGTCGCCGCTCTGCACGCCTTGAACTGAACCGCCGTTTCTACGTCACTCGCGGTTCCGCTCGGCTGGTGGTGCACCGCTCACCGGCTCCTGCTCGCGGATCGACGTCGAACGGAGCACCGCACAGGGCGACCGCACACCGAGGGGGGTGCGCCCGGGAGCGCTTCCTAGCCGGGGATCAGTGCCGCTCGTGCAGCGGAAGGTCGATCGCCCCGGTCTCACCGGCGTTGCGGGCGACGGGGATGCGCGTGCCGAGCACCTGCGCGACGACGTCCTGAGCGATCTTCGGCGCGGTGAGGCCGGCATCCGCCAGCACCTGCTCGCGCGAGGCGTGATCGATGAACTCGTCGGGAAGCCCCAGCTCGTCCACGGCCGTGTCGATCCCGGCCTCGCGCAGCACCTGACGCACGCGGGTGCCGATCCCGCCCACGCGGATACCGTCCTCCAGCGTGATCACGAGACGGTGATGCGCGGCCAGCTCGATGACCGAGGGCTGCACGGGGATCGCCCAGCGCGGATCGATGACGGTGGCCCCGATGCCCTGCGCCCTGAGGCGTGCGGCGACGTCCATCGCGAGCGCGGCGAACGGGCCGATGCCGACGATGAGGACGTCTTCCGATTCGCCCCTCGCGAGCACGTCGACGCCGTCGTCGAGACGCTCGATCGCGGGGAGGTCGGGGGCGACCTCGCCCTTCGGGAAACGGATGACCGTGGGGGCGTCGTCGACGAGGACCGCCTCCTCCAGCGCCTCTGTGAGGCGCGCGGCATCGCGGGGAGCAGCGATGCGGATGTGCGGGACGATCTGCAGCATCGCGAGATCCCACATGCCGTGGTGGCTGGGCCCGTCGGGTCCGGTGACGCCTGCGCGGTCCAGTACGAACGTGACGCCCGCGCGGTGGAGAGCGACGTCCATCAGGACCTGGTCGAATGCGCGTCCCATGAAGGTCGCGTACACGGCGACCACCGGGTGCAGGCCGCCGTAGGCGAGACCCGCGGCGGATGCCACAGCGTGCTGTTCGGCGATGCCGACGTCGTACACGCGATCGGGGAAGCGCTCGGCGAACGGCGCGAGGCCCGTGGGGCGCAGCATCGCGGCCGTCATGGCGATGACGTCGCTCCGGCGCTCGCCCACATCGACGAGAGCCTTCGAGAACACATCGGTCCACCCCAGCCCGCCGGAGGAGAGCGTCTCCCCCGTCGCCGGATCGATCCTGCCGACGGCATGGAACTGGTCGGCCTCGTCATCACGCGCCGGCTGGTAGCCCCTGCCCTTCTCGGTGATCGCGTGCACGATGACCGGGGCCCCGTACGACTTCGCGAGCTCGAGCGTCTCCAGCAGCGCCGGCAGATCGTGTCCGTCCACGGGGCCGAGGTACTTGATGTCGAGGTTCGAGTAGAGCGCCTCGTTGTTCGTGAACCGGGAGAGGAACCCGTGCGTTCCGCCGCGCACGCCACGGAACACCGCACGGCCGACCGGCCCGAAGGCCCGGAACAGGCGGTCGGACTTGCGGTGCAGGTCCTTGTACGCCGCTGCGGTGCGCACGCGGTTGAGGTAGCGGGACATTCCGCCGATGGTCGGCGCGTAGGAGCGCCCGTTGTCGTTCACGACGATCACGAGGTTGCGGTCGTTGTCGTCGGAGATGTTGTTCAGCGCCTCCCACGTCATGCCGCCCGTGAGGGCACCGTCGCCGACCACGGCGACAACATGGCGGTCGGCGCGACCGGTCGCGGTGAGAGCGCGAGAGACGCCGTCGGCCCAGCTCAGCGAGCTCGACGCGTGCGACGACTCGACGACGTCGTGCGGGCTCTCGCTGCGCTGCGGGTACCCTGCGAGACCGCCGCGGACCCGGAGATCGGAGAAGTCCTGCCGCCCTGTGAGCAGCTTGTGGACGTACGACTGGTGACCCGTGTCGAAGATGAACGGATCGTCGGGCGAGGAGAAGACCCGGTGCAGTGCGATCGTGAGCTCGACGACACCCAGGTTCGGACCCAGGTGACCGCCCGTGCGGGACACGTTCTCCACGAGGAAGTCGCGGACCTCCGCAGCGAGTTCGATCAGCTGCTCAGTGGACAGGGCGTCCAGGTCTCGGGGTCCTGAGATGCTCGGAAGAATGGGCATCTGCGCCTCCTCACAGGCTCTGTACGCGGCATCCGAGTTCCGGTTCGAAGGCCGCTACGATCCTATCGCGCAAGGCCGGGAATCCTCGGTGAGAAGGCGTTCGCCCCGCCCGTCGCGGAGGATGTCTGCCCTAGCATCGTCACAGATCCGAAGGAGTCTCCATGCTCTCAGCCGCACCGCGGTATGCGTGGCGCCGTTCCGATCTCGTACTCGGCCGGATGCTCGCTCTGTCTCCGCTCTCGATCGTCATATCCTTCGTCTTCTCGGTTCTCGCGCTCGGCATCGTCAGCGTCTTCACCCCGAAGCCGGCGAACCCGCAGTCGGGCTGGGACGAGATGACCGGGATCTTCGAAGGCATGATGGCCGGGTTCGCGGTCGCGCAGATCGTCCTCGCTGCAGCTCAGATCGCGATTGCCATCGCTGTCGCCATCATCGCGTCGCGTCTGCGACGGTTTCGTCGTGGACACGTACTCGGTCCGATCGTGATCGCACTCTCGCTGGCCGCTGTCGTCTCGACGGCGCTCGACTGTGCGGGGAGGATCACGCCGGAGCTGGTGGTCGCCTCAGGGACCGGGACGTTGCACGACGTTCTCCGCTGGGCGAGTCCGGTGCTCGTCGCACTGGCGATTGCGCTGTTGCTGATGTTGCTGAGAATGTGCGGGCTCGCGACAGGGCGCTTCCCCAGCCTTCCTCCGCTCGCTCTGGCCTCCCCGCTCCTGCTGATTCCATCCGTGCGGATGCTCGACCTCGTCGCGGCCTTCATCCCCCCTGTGATCCTCGGCGCCGTATGGCTGCGTGCTCTGGGGAATGCAAAAGCGGGCGGAGCGTCTGTAGACGCTCCGCCCGCTTCCGTGCTCAGCTGATCAGACCAGCGAACGCAGCACGTACTGCAGGATGCCGCCGTTGCGGTAGTAGTCCGCCTCACCGGGGGTGTCGATGCGGACGACCGCGTCGAACTCCACGACCTGCTTGCCCTCGGGCGAGTGCTCGCTCGGGGTGGCGGTCACGCGGACGGTCTTCGGGGTCACGCCGTTGTTGAGCTCTTCGAGACCCGTGATCGAGACGATCTCGGTGCCGTCGAGGCCCAGCGACTCCCAGCTCTCCCCCGCGGGGAACTGCAGCGGGACGACGCCCATGCCGATGAGGTTCGAGCGGTGGATGCGCTCGAAGCTCTCGGTGATGACCGCCTTCACGCCCAGGAGGCTGGTGCCCTTGGCCGCCCAGTCGCGCGACGAGCCGGAGCCGTACTCCTTGCCGCCGAAGATGACGAGCGGTGTGCCCTGCTCCTGGTAGTTCATGCTCGCGTCGTAGATGTACGACTGCGGGCCGTCGGACTTGGTGAAGTCGCGCGTGAAGCCGCCCTCGACGACCTGACCGTCGTTGACGGCGGAGACCAGGAGGTTCTTCAGGCGGATGTTCGCGAACGTGCCGCGGATCATGACCTCGTGGTTGCCTCGGCGCGAGCCGAAGGAGTTGAAGTCCTTGCGGTCGACGCCGTGCTCGGTGAGGTACTGAGCGGCGGGCGTGCCGGCCTTGATGTTGCCGGCGGGCGAGATGTGGTCGGTGGTGACCGAGTCACCCAGAGTCGCTATGACGCGCGCACCTTCGATGTCCCGCACCGGGGTGAGGTCCATCGTCATGCCCTCGAAGTACGGCGCCTTGCGCACGTAGGTCGAGTTCTCGTCCCACTGGAAGATGTCGTCGTCCGGAGTGGGGAGGCTGCGCCAGCGCTCGTCGCCGTCGAACACCGTCGCGTACTGCTTGATGAACTGCTCACGCGAGATCGACGAGTCGACCAGCTCCTGCACCTCGGCCGGAGTGGGCCAGATGTCCTTCAGGAAGACGTCTTCGCCATCCGTGCCCTTGCCGAGCGCGTCGTTCTCGAAGTCGAAGTGCATCGAACCGGCGAGTGCGTAGGCGATGACCAGCGGCGGGCTCGCCAGGTAGTTCATCTTCACGTCGGGGCTGATGCGGCCCTCGAAGTTGCGGTTTCCGGAGAGCACGGCGGTCACGGCGAGGTCGTGCGAGTTGATCGCCTCGGAGACCTCCTCGATCAGCGGACCCGAGTTGCCGATGCAGATCGTGCAGCCGTAGCCGACGGTGTAGAAGCCGAGACCCTCGAGGTCCTTGTCGAGACCGGACTTCTCGTAGTAGTCGGTGACGACCTTGGAGCCGGGGCCGAGC
This sequence comes from Microbacterium sp. NPDC057944, assembly GCF_042887445.1. Lineage (NCBI taxonomy): Bacteria > Bacillati > Actinomycetota > Actinomycetes > Micrococcales > Microbacteriaceae > Microbacterium > Microbacterium sp. NPDC057944. Next base: position 373,833 of record NZ_JBHVPJ010000002.1, on the reverse strand, counting down.
GTGGTCTTGACCCACGGCTTCTGCTTGAGCCCCTTCTCGAGCGCCTTGCGGGCCACGAGACCGGCGGCGATCATGACCGACGGGTTCGACGTGTTGGTGCACGAGGTGATGGCCGCGAGGGTCACCGCGCCGTTGTCGAGGATGTACTTCTCCCCCGACGGCGTGGTCACCGGAACCGGCTTCGACGCGTTGGCGGGTGCACCGCTGTTGATGTGCACCGGACGGGTCGTCGGGGCTTCCTCTCCGGGGACCTGACCGGGGTCGGATGCCGGGAACGAGTGCTTGCCCTCGAGGTCGACGAGGTCGTCGGAGGTCGACGGGGTCGCGTAGCTGAGGATGTCGTGCTCGAACTGCGACTTCGCGTCCGAGAGGAGGATGCGGTCCTGCGGGCGCTTCGGACCGGCGATCGACGGCACGACGGTGCCGAGGTCGAGCTCGAGGTACTCGCTGAACACGGGCTCGTGCGACGCGTCGTGCCAGAGCTTCTGCTCCTTGGCGTACGCCTCGACGAGTGCGACGGCCTCTTCGCTGCGACCGGTGAGGCGCAGGTAGTCGAGGGTGACGTCGTCGATCGGGAAGATCGCCGCCGTGGACCCGAACTCCGGAGACATGTTGCCGATGGTGGCGCGGTTCGCGAGCGGGACGGATGCGACGCCCTCGCCGTAGAACTCGACGAACTTGCCGACCACGCCGTGCTTGCGCAGCAGGTCGGTGATGGTCAGCACGACGTCGGTCGCGGTGACGCCGGCCGGAATCTCACCGGACAGCTTGAAGCCGACGACGCGCGGGATGAGCATCGACACGGGCTGGCCGAGCATGGCCGCCTCTGCCTCGATGCCGCCGACGCCCCAGCCGAGCACGCCGAGGCCGTTGACCATCGTGGTGTGCGAGTCGGTGCCGACGCAGGTGTCGGGGTAGGCGCGCAGGACGCCGTTCACGTTCCGGTCGTAGATGACCTTGGCGAGGTGCTCGATGTTCACCTGGTGCACGATGCCGGTGCCGGGAGGAACGACCTTGAAGTCCTGGAACGCGGTCTGGCCCCAGCGCAGGAACTGGTAGCGCTCGCCGTTGCGCTCGTACTCGATCTCGACGTTGCGCTCGAGGGCGTTCTCCGAGCCGAAGAGGTCGGCGATCACGGAGTGGTCGATGACCATCTCGGCCGGCGAGAGCGGGTTGATCTTGTTCGCGTCGCCGCCCAGCGCCGTCACGGCCTCGCGCATCGTGGCGAGGTCGACGATGCAGGGAACACCCGTGAAGTCCTGCATGACCACGCGCGCCGGCGTGAACTGGATCTCGGTGTTCGGCTCCGCCGCGGCATCCCACGACCCGAGCGCCTCGATCTGCGCCTTCGTCACGTTCGCGCCGTCCTCGGTGCGAAGCAGGTTCTCAAGGAGCACCTTGAGGCTGAAGGGGAGCTTGTCGAAACCGGGCACCGTGTCGATGCGGAAGATCTCGTAGTCGGTGCTGCCGACCGTCAGGGTGCTCTTGGCACCGAAGCTGTTCACCGTGGACACGAATCCGTCTCCTTCTATTCGGATGGGAGCGACAGGCGCCTCCATCTTGCTCGCCTCCGACGCCGTCCGGCTAGCAAGGTGGACCTAACCCAGTCTGCTCCCCGCGGGCCTCGGGCGAAAGCCTGCAATTTATCTTGATGTCAAGATAAATCTATCATGCCTCGGAGGAGGACTCGGCAACCGACTCGCGGGGGTAGAGCGCTCGGACCACGAGCCACGTGACGGCGATCATCGGAGCGAACAGCGGAAGCCCCATGATCAGCTTCAGAGTGCCGAGCGCGGTGACCTCCCCCGCGAGGTAGAGCGGGAACTGCACGGCCAGCCGCGCGAAGAACAGCGCGGACCAGGCGATCCCGAGCCACAGGAACGCGCGCTTCTTCCGGCGATCCCTGCGCCACGCGGTGCCGTCGCCCATGAGGAACCCGACCGCCAGGCCGATGAGCGACCATCCGATCAGTGCGGAGATCAGCAGCACCGTCCCGTAGGCGGCGTTCGTGATGAGACCGGGGACGAAGTTGTCCTGCCCTCGTCCCGTCCAGAGCGCGAGACCGGCGGCGGCCGCAGCGGCGATGAGACCGCCGATCGCGGCCGACGGCGGCGACTTCTGCAGCAGCCGGATGATCGTGAACACCGCCGCGAGACCGACGGACACTCCCAGCGCGAGGATGAGCGGCTCGGGGCGGATGGTGAACAGGATCACGAATGCGAGGCTCGGCAGGACCGACTCCAGGATGCCGCGCCAGCCGCCCATGGCGGACCAGACGACCTTCTGCGTGCTCGCGCTGTCGGCGGGATCGAGCCCTGCACGCCGCGCAGCGCCGCCGAGCGCCGCCCCGAGGATCTCGGATGCGGAGGGCTCGCGCTGGTCGTCGGGCTCTGCTGCGCTCACGCGGAGCCCGGCGTCGCTGGCATCTTCAGCGGGATCAGGTCGCGCGGGGGCATGGGAGCGCCTCCGCGGACGACCACGATCGAGCGGAACAGGTCCTCGACCTTGGCCGCGGCCTCCAGGTCGGATGCCGCCGCACCGCCGATCACGCCGCGCAGGAACCAGCGGGGGCCGTCGATGCCGATGAAGCGCGCGAGGCGCAGTTCGGAGCCCTCGTTGGCGGGTGCGGGCACCTCGGCGAGCAGCTCCTTGCCGAGGGGGCCGTCGCGCTCCTCGACCCGGCCGCCCTGGGCCTTGACCTGGTCACGCAGCTGCACGCGGGTCTCGTCCCACAGGCCCCCGGAGCGCGGTGCGGCGAAGGGCTGCACCTGCAGGGAGGAGTCCGCGTAGTCGAGTCCGACGGCGACGATGCGCTTGGTCTGCTCCTCGACCTCGAGGCGCAGGTTGAGGCCCTCCCGCGGGAGGATCTTGATGCCGCCGAGGTCGATGTACGGGCGGACGGGATTCGCCTCGGAGTCGTCCAGGGGGCCCTCGGTGGCCCGGTTGTCGGGCGCCGACTTCGACGGGGTGGCGTTGTTGTCAGTCATCAGCCTTGTCCTGCTTCGTTCTGGTGGGATGCTGCCTGGTATCCGGTGGATCCGAACCCGCCCTCGCCGCGGACGCTGTCTGGCAGCTCCTCGACGGGGATGAAGGTCGCTCGGGTCACCGGCATGATGATCAGCTGGGCGATGCGATCGCCGACGGCCACATCGTACGCGCTGTGGATGTCGGTGTTGATCAGGCTCACCTTGATCTCCCCGCGGTAGCCGGCATCCACCGTCCCAGGGGAGTTCACGATCGAGATCCCGTGCTTGGCGGCGAGGCCGCTGCGAGGCACCACGAACGCGGCGTATCCCTCGGGCAGAGCGATGCGGACGCCGGTCGCGACGAGCGCGCGCTCGCCCGGTCCGAGATGCACGGCCTCCGCCGCGACGAGGTCGGCTCCGGCGTCTCCGGGGTGCGCGTAACCGGGAACGACGGCGGCGTCGTTCAGCACAGGGGCGATAATGGGGATGTCCACCGATTCAGTCACCCCACGAGGCTAATGCAGAACCGCGCCCCACAGACACGTCCGCTCTACCGCGAGCGGCTGTCGCCGAGCCTCTGGCTGCTCGTGACCGTCGCCCTCGCGGGCCCCATGGTGTCTCTGATCTTCGTCCCGATCGGCTCGACCGTGGCTCTCCTCGCCGGCGCCGCCGTCTCGGCTGCGCTCGTGGCGGCGTTCATCGGCTTCACTCCTGTGCTGTCCGTCGAGGGCACTGTGCTGCGCGCCGGCAGGGCGCACATCGACGCGCGTTTCCTCGGCGATCCCGAGGCCTTCACCGGCGACGAGGCGCGGCAGGCTCGCGGCCCGCGGCTCCCCGCACGGGGCTGGCACCTCATCCGCGGCGGCATCGACGGCGTCGTGACCGTCCCCAACATCGATCCGGACGACCCTGTCGACACCTGGACGATCTCCACACGGACCCCCGACCGCCTCGCCGCGGCGATCCGCGCCGCCCGGCCCGTCACCGACTGATCCGCCGTCCGTCCGCTCGCCAGTTGATCCGTCTCGACCGGCCGGCCCCTCCGGCACCGCGGCGACCAGCGCCCGGATACGACGACGCGCCCTGAACCGTGAGGTTCAGAGCGCGTGACGATCGCGTGTCGCTGCGTCAGGCAGCGCACTCCTTGCAGATCGGACCGGAAGCGTCTTCGTGGTCGAGCTGCGAGCGGTGCTTCACGAGGAAGCAGCTCATGCAGGTGAACTCGTCCTCCTGAGCGGGGAGCACGACGACGTCGAGCTCCAGGTCGGACAGATCGGCACCCGGGAGGTCGAAGCTGGACGGGTTGTCCGAGTCCTCGTCCCCGGTCGAGCCGGAGAGCTTGTCCGGCACACGCTCCTTGAGGGCTTCGATCGACTCGGAGTCGTCTTCGCTCTTGCGGGGAGCGTCGTAATCGGTTGCCATGTGGTAAATCTCCACTTTCATGGTGCGAGTGGTCGGGATGCGCCGTCGGGTAATCGGCGGCCATAGTTTGCATGACCGCGAGAGATTTCGCAAATGCCCTCGCATGCGACAGAGCAAACTCACGGCACGCCCAGGGTATTCCCGGCCCTGCCGGATCATGCGTGACACCATGAAAGCACACCCACCAGAGGGGCATTCGCATGGAAAACGTCACCATCGTCGGCACTGAAGCAGGAGTGCTGGTACTCGCGACCGAATCGGGCGCGCGGTTCGCGTTGCCCATCGACGACGTGCTGCACCGGGAGATCCGCCGCGCGACGCGACAGAGCGAGCCCGTCGTGCAGCGCCTCGCCGCCAGCCCCCGCGACATCCAGGCGCAGATCCGCGCCGGACTCACGGCACCGGAGGTCGCCGAGCTCCTCGGCATCGGCGTCGATGACGTCGCACGGTTCGAAGGGCCAGTGCTCGCCGAGCGCGAGCACGTCATCGGGCAGGCGCTCGCCGTGCCCGTCCTGATCGGGAGCGAAGTCGAGCCCGATGCCCAGCCGACGTTCGGCACCGCCATCCGCGCCAAGCTCGCAGAGCTCGAGGCATCCGCCGAGCGCTGGGCGAGCTGGAAGGACGAGAGCGGCTGGATCGTCAAGCTCGAGTTCACGGCGAACGAGGTCGAGCACGATGCGCGCTGGAGCTTCGACCCGCGCCGCAGCGCTCTCGCACCGCTGAACGCCGATGCCACCCAGCTCTCCCGCCAGGGATCCCTGCCCGAAGGTCTTATCCCGCGGTTGCGCGCCGTGGACGCGGAGCGCCCCGCCTCGCCCTACAAGGACGAGAGCCGCTTCGACTCCGGAGCCTTCGGACCCCGTCTCGTCCCGGCGCCGGAGGCCGACGTCGAAGACCCGAGCCTCCCGGAGCGCTCGCCGTCCGCCGCTCAGGATGCCGCGATCAAGCGCGCACCGGAGTCCCAAACGACCAGCCCGGAGACGGCCGACCTGCTCGAGGCTCTGCGCCGTCGTCGCGGCCAGCGCGAGAGCGCGCCCCACATCGACGCTGACGACGAGGACCGTTCGCCGGAGCCGAGTCCGATCGCCCTGTTCGACGCTCTCGAGTCGTCGCAGGACGAGCCGGACGACGAGCCGGAGCCCACCCCCGAGCCCGCGCAGGACAACGGCCGCCGCCGTCGCCGCAACGCGATGCCGTCGTGGGACGAGATCGTCTTCGGAGCGCGCACCGACGAGTGATCCGCGCGCGACCGCTCAGCGAGCGAACGCGCCGAATCTCAGCAGAGGCACCTGACGCTCCTCGGGAGTGAGCCCGCCGTGCTGCCCGACCATCCCTCGGCTGCGCTGATCGGCGGCGGTCCCGTCATACACGGCCCCGCTCCCCCGCGCGACGACGAGCAGGTCGCCGATACGGGATGCCGCGGCATCCGTCACCGTCTGCCCGAAGAGCCCCGAGGCGATGGCCTCGGCCTTCGACCCGATGTCGGCGACGCCGTCGAGGTCCGACCGCCACCGCGTGAGGACTGCATCGACGTCGCTCTCGGGCTGCAGATACACATGGAGCATCCGCGGCTCTCCTCCGACGTGCCGTACTCCGTCGAGGTGCTCGGCCTCCAGCACCGTCTGCCGATGGCTCGGCACGTCCACCATCCCGTGGTCGGAGGTCACGATGACCCCGACGCCCGGAGGGATCCTGCGTGCGAGCGCGGCGTCCACGTCCTCGAGCGCCGACACCCATTGGCGCGATGCGATGCCGTGCTTGTGCCCCGCCTTGTCGACCTCGGGAAGGTAGCAGTAGACGAGGGCACCGGGGTGGCGCTCCGCGAGCTCGTAGGCGGCCTCGACGCGATCCGCGGGCGACTGCGCCGCGACGAAGTCCGCACCGCGCAGCGTGGCCCGCGTGAACCCGCTGCCCGCGTAGGCGGCGACCCCCACGGCGAAGACCGGCCTGCCCTCGGCGCGTCCGCGTTCGAACACCGTGGGCGCCGACTGCCACACGGCGGGGTCGATGCCCTCGGACTCCCACCCGGACAGCTGATTGACCAGCACATCGCGCTCGCGGTCGAGCACGCGGTATCCCACGAGGCCGTGCTCGCCGGGCCACACCCCGGTGAGGATGCTCGTCAGGGCGGCCGCCGTCGTCGAGGGGAACACCGAGTGCGCGACGTCCTTCTTCGCCATCCCGGCCGTCAGACTCCGCGCGTGTCCGGCGTGAGCTCGCAGGCTGATGGCCCCGAGGCCGTCGATGAGGACGAGCACGACGGAGTCCGCCCGCGGCAGCACCGAGGACTCACCGCGCAGGGACGCGAACAGGTCGTCCGCCACCCCGACGACGCTCCGGGCTGTCGGGGACTCGGACGGTAGCATGAGGGACATCCGAGCCAGTCTGACACAGGCTCCATCTACGCCCTCAGGAACTCCATGCCGAAAACCCCGCCGCCCGAGCTCGCCCCGGAACGAATCCAGGACATCGACCTCGAAAGCGAGATGCAGGGCTCGTTCCTCGAGTACGCCTACTCGGTCATCTACTCGCGCGCTCTGCCCGACGCCCGCGACGGTCTCAAGCCCGTGCAGCGACGCATCCTGTACCAGATGGCCGAGATGGGTCTTCGTCCCGACCGCGGACACGTCAAGAGCGCCCGCGTCGTCGGCGAGGTGATGGGAAAGCTGCATCCCCACGGCGACTCGGCCATCTACGACGCCCTCGTCCGCCTGGCTCAGGAGTGGGCCCTGCGCGTGCCCCTCGTCGACGGGCACGGCAACTTCGGCTCGCTCGACGACGGCCCCGCGGCCGCGCGATACACGGAGGCCCGCCTCGCGTCGCCCGCCATGGCCCTCACGGAGAACCTCGACGAGGACGTCGTCGACTTCATCCCGAACTACGACGGGCAGTTCCAGCAGCCGTCGGTCCTCCCCGCGGCCTTCCCCAATCTGCTCGTGAACGGCGCCAGCGGCATCGCGGTCGGCATGGCGACGAACATGGCGCCGCACAACCTCATCGAGGTCGTCGCCGCGGCGACGCATCTGCTGGAGAACCCCGACGCCTCCACCGAGGAGCTCATGGAGTTCGTGCCGGGGCCGGACTTCCCCTCCGGCGGCATCCTCATGGGCCTCGACGGCGTCAAGGACGCCTACACGACCGGACGCGGTGCACTCAAGGTGCGCGGCAAGGTCTCCGTCGAGCCGCTCGGCCCGCGCCGCACAGGCATCATCGTCTCGGAGCTGCCGTACATGGTCGGCCCCGAGCGCCTCATCGAGAAGATCCGCGACGCGGTGCAGTCGAAGAAGCTGCAGGGCATCAGCGACGTCACCGACCTCACCGACCGCAACCACGGCCTTCGCGTCGCGATCGGCATCAAGACGGGCTTCGATCCGAACGCCGTGCTCGATCAGCTCTACCGGCTGACCCCGCTGGAGGACTCCTTCAGCATCAACAACGTCGCCCTGGTCGACGGACAGCCGCGGACGCTCGGCCTCAAGGAGATGCTCAGCGTCTACGTGGCGCACCGCCTCGAGGTCATCACGCGTCGCAGCCGCTACCGCCTCGCCCGCCGTGAGGAGCGCCTGCACCTCGTCGAAGGTCTGCTCATCGCGATCCTCGACATCGACGAGGTCATCCAGGTCATCCGCTCGTCCGACGACTCCGAGCAGGCGCGCACCCGCCTGCGGTCGGTGTTCGACCTCAGCGAGCTGCAGGCCGAGTACATCCTCGAGCTGCGGCTGCGTCGTCTCACGAAGTTCTCCCGGATCGAGCTGGAGGCCGAGCGCGATGCCCTGCGCGCGGAGATCGCCGCACTGCAGGAGCTCCTCGCGAGCCCGGTGCTGCTGCGAGCTGCCGTGGCGAGGGAGCTGGATGCCGTGGCCGACGCCTACGGCACCCCCCGGCGCACACTGCTCATGAACGCCGCCCCTCCGAAGCCGCGGGCCACGAAGGGCGCCGCCGATCTGCAGATCGCCGATGCCCCGACCGTGCTCGTGCTCTCCACGACCGGTCGTGCCGTGCGCGTCGACCTCGCCGAGGGGCAGGAGCTGACGGCACCGGCGCGCCGCAGCAAGCACGACGCGATCCTCACCACGGTCCAGACGACCGTGCGTGCGGATCTCGGTGCGCTGACCAGCGAGGGGCGCGTCCTGCGCTTCTCCCCCGTCGATCTGCCGTCGGTGCCGTCGACGTCGGTGCAGCTCGCCGCGGGAACCCCGCTGCGGGACTACCTGGGCGTCACGACGCGCGGAGAACGTGTCATCGGCTTCGTGCGCTTCGACAGCGAGACGCCGATCGCACTCGGCACCGCGCAGGGCACGGTCAAGCGCATCGTCCCCTCGACCCTCCCCGTGCGCCCGGATCTCGAGGTCATCGGGATGAAGCCCGGCGACACCGTGGTCGGAGCCGCCGAAGCTCCGGACGAGGCCGAGCTCGTGTTCATCACGACGGATGCGCAGCTGCTGCGGTTCGGGGCATCCGCGGTGCGTCCGCAGGGCGCACCGGCCGGCGGCATGGCGGGCGTCAAGCTCGGAGCCGGCGCCTCGGTGCTGTTCTTCGGCGCGGTGTCCCCAGAGGCCGAGGCCGTCGTCGCCACCGTGTCGGGCGCAGACAGTGCTCTGCCCGGCACCGAGCCGGGACGCGCCAAGGTCTCCTCCTTCGCGGAGTACCCCGCCAAGGGCCGTGCCACGGGCGGTGTCCGTGCGCACGCCTTCCTGAAGGGCGAGGACCGGCTCACGGTGGCGTGGGTGGGTCCGGACCCCGCGCTCGCCGTCGATCCGACCGGTGCGGTCCGCAAGCTTCCCGAGAGCGGCTCTCGCCGCGACGCGTCCGGCCAGCCGATCGACGGCGTGATCGGCTCGATCGGCCGCACGATCGTCTGAGTCGCGGCCTCCGAGGGGCCGGGATGAGCGCGACCGAGAACGCCCATCGCCCTTGCGTCGCGCAGACCGCGCGAGCCGAGAGCCCGCGCGGGGTCTGTCGATCCCCGCGTCTCAGGACGTTCGGCCCCTGAAGGCGGCACCGTCCAGGATGCGCAGAAGCGCCGTCGAGGCGGCGTCCGGTGCATCCCAGGTAACGATGTGCCCTGCACCCGCGATGACGTGCTCGACGACGCCCTCGGCATCGGCCCAGGCCCGCATCGCGGTCGAGATGTTGCCCGTCCTGTCTTCTGCGCCCCGCATCAGACCGAGGGGAACCGGCGTGCGATAGCCGGGCTCCGGAGCGATCAGGGAGGCGGTGGCGCGCCAGACGTCGAGGAACACGCGCTTGGGCATCCGCGCGAAGACCTCCTCCGTGCGGGCGACGGCCGCCGGGGTGGTCGCCGACGCTCTCGCCATGAGTCCGGGGAGCGCCCGCGCGGGGATCATGGCCAACGAGGGCGCCGCGATGCGCAGAGCGAAGCGCTCGATCGCGGACAGCGGTCCGGTGTTCCAGCTCGCGTCGACCACGACCAGTCCGTGTGCGGCCAGAGGGGCTTCGCGGATCACTGCCTGGGAGAGGTTGCCGCCCAGGGAGTGCCCGACGAGAACGGCGCCTTCGGTTCCGATCGATGCGAGCAGCGCCCTCAGATCGCCGACGGCATCCTCAGCGGTGAACCGTCGCCCGATCAGGGTCGACTCCCCATGACCGCGCAGATCCCAGACGATCGGCCGGAAGCCGGCCGCGGCCAGCGCCCTCACCTGATCGTCGTACATGCGGTGGTCCATGCCCGCGCCGTGGGTGAGCACGACCGGACGGCCCCGTCCGCCGTGGTCCGCGAACGCGATGCGGGAGCCCGGCCGATCGAGGAATCCGTCCAACCGACCCATGACCGACCTCCGCGACGACTCAGGCGTCGATCGCCTCGCGCGACAGACGGTCGGACGACTCGATGATGAACTCGCGACGAGGGGCGACCTCGTTGCCCATGAGCAGTTCGAAGACGCGCCCAGCGGCCTCCGCATCCTCCATGCGCACCCGCCGGAGCAGGCGTCCGCCCCGATCCATCGTGGTGGTCGCGAGCTGTTCGGCATCCATCTCGCCGAGACCCTTGTACCGCTGGATCGGCTCGTGCCAGCGCTTGCCCGACTTCTTCAGCTTCGTCAGCAGCGCGTGCATCTCCTGCTCGCTGTATGTGTAGATCGTCTCGTTCGGCTTGGACCCCGGGTTCATCACGATTACCCGGTGCAGCGGCGGCACAGCGGCGAAGACGCGCCCCTGCTCGATCAGCGGCCGCATGTAGCGGAAGAAGAGGGTGAGCAGCAGGGTGCGGATGTGGGCGCCGTCGACGTCGGCGTCGCTCATCAGGATGACCTTGCCGTAGCGCGCGGCGTCGATGTCGAAGCTGCGCCCAGATCCGGCGCCGATCACCTGGATGATCGAGGCGCACTCGGCGTTGGAGAGCATGTCCCCGACCGAGGCCTTCTGCACGTTGAGGATCTTGCCGCGGATAGGCAGCAACGCCTGGAACTCGCTGTTGCGCGCGTTCTTCGCCGTGCCGAGAGCCGAGTCGCCCTCGACGATGAAGAGCTCGCTGCGCTCCACCTCGTTCGTGCGGCAGTCGACGAGCTTGGTCGGCAGTGTGGACGACTCCAGCGCGTTCTTGCGGCGCTGCGTCTCCTTGTGTGCGCGCGCGGAGACACGCGCCTTCATCTCGGCGACGATCTTGTCGAGCAGCTGCACGGCCTGGCTCTTGTCGTCGCGCTTCGTCGAGCTGAAGCGGTCGCCGAGGTCCTTCCGGAGCACCTGGGCGACGATCTGGCGCACAGCGGGGGTGCCGAGCACCTCCTTCGTCTGGCCCTCGAACTGCGGCTCGGGCACGTTGACGGTGAGCACGGCGGTGAGCCCGGCCAGCACGTCGTCCTTCTCGAGCTTGTCGTTGCCGACCTTCAGCCGGCGGGCGTTCTGCTCCACCTGCGTGCGCAGCACCTTGAGGAGCTCCTGCTCGAAGCCCTGCTGATGCGTTCCGCCCTTCGGGGTCGCGATGATGTTCACGAATGAGCGCGTCGTCGTGTCGTAGCCGGTTCCCCAGCGCATCGCGATGTCGACCGCGCACACGCGCTCGACCTCGGTGGCGACCATGTGACCGTCGGCCTGCAGCACCGGCACGGTCTCCTTGAAGGTTCCCTCGCCCTGGATGCGCCACGTGTCGGTCACCGGCGCATCGGAGGCGAGGTACTCGACGAACTCGGAGATGCCGCCCTCGTAGTGATACGAGGTCTCGTTCTTCTCCTCGGCGCGCTCATCGCGGACGACGAGTTCGAGGCCGGGGACGAGGAACGCTGTCTGCCGTGCGCGGGTCTCCAGATCAGGGAGCTGGAAGGCCGCGTCCTTGGTGAAGATCTGCCGGTCGGCCCAGTACCGGATGCGAGTGCCCGTGACACCGCGGGGGGCCTTCCCGATGACGCGCAGCTCGCTCTTGTCCTGGAACGGCGTGAACGGCGCGTCGGGGCGCTTCTCCCCCGTGTCGGCGAAGTTCCCCGGCTCGCCACGGTGGAAGGACATCGCATAGGTCTTGCCGCCGCGGTCGACCTCGACGTCGAGCCGCTCGGAGAGCGCGTTCACGACGGAGGCGCCGACACCGTGCAGGCCGCCGGATGCCGCGTACGAGCCGCCGCCGAACTTGCCGCCGGCGTGCAGTTTGGTGAAGACCACCTCGACACCGGTCAGACCCGTGCGCGGTTCGACGTCGACGGGGATGCCGCGGCCCTTGTCGTGCACCTCGACGCTGCCGTCGGTGTGCAGGATGATGTCGATCTTCGAGCCGTTGCCCGCGACGGCCTCGTCGACGGCGTTGTCGATGATCTCCCAGAGGCAGTGCATGAGGCCCGGCGAGCCGTTGGAGCCGATGTACATGCCGGGGCGCTTCCGGACGGCCTCGAGCCCTTCAAGCACCTGGAGATGATGGGCGGAATACTCGGCGGTCACAATCTCCGATTCTATTCTCGCGACCCCCTCCAGAGCCGCAGACACTCCCCGATCTGCGCCAGACCGCCACCGTGGCGTACGCGCTGAGCGAAACACGCCGTAAGCCGGGCATGCGTACAGGTTGCGCGTGGTTGTATTGAGCACACCCCGACAGTGAACCCGACACCCAAGGAGGCACCGAGATGAATGCAACGACCGAACGTGAGACCTCCGCCGTCGAGTTCCGCCTGACCGCCATGGATCGCTGTGATTCGTGTGGCGCTCAGGCCTACATCGCGGCGGTCGTCAACGGTTCCGAGCTGCTCTTCTGCGCTCACCACGGACGCAAGTACGAAGAGAAGCTCCGCAGCATCGCGACGAGCTGGCACGACGAGACCGCTCGCCTCATCGAGGCCTGACTCTCTGCTCTCGACCGGCGCCGCGTGCGTCAGTCGATGACCACGCGGCGCACGCGTGAGGTGAGACGGGTGAGGATCTCCTCGCCCACGGTGTCGACCCGCTCCGCGAGCGAGGTCGCGCTCACCTCTCCGTGAGCGCCGGCACCGAAGATCCAGACGGTGTCGCCGACCGCGAGGTCGGCCGCATCGGACATCACGGACGTGGTGTGGCCGATGCTCGTGAGCAGCCGAGTTCCGGACTCCGTCCCGACGGGCATGCCCGCGAGGGTCGAGAGCAGGCCGTCGAAGCTGCCGATGCCGATCACCGCGGCGCCGTCTGCGATCTCGACAACCGTCGCGGTGAGTTCCGCCACCGGCAGGACCCCGTCGAGATCAGGCCCATCGGCCGATCGGACGCCGTAGCAGAACGCCCCGATCCGGGAGACGGATCCGCGCAGCTCAGGACGCCACCACGACGCCGCTGAGGCGGTGAGGTGGAGGGCGTCCGGAGCGGCGCCGGACGCGTTCACGACCTGCACAGCGTCGAGGAAGGCATTCTGGGCGTCGTCGTCCTCGGCATCGCTCGCCTCCGCGAGGTGGCTCCAGACGCCGACCAGCTCGATGGCGCCGGAGGCTTCGGCCCCACGGGCGCGCTCCACGACCGCGGCCCAGTCCTCGGGCAGCACGCCGTTGCGGTGCAGCCCGGTGTCGATCTTCAGGTGGATGCGCGCGCGGAGCCCGAGAGCGAGGGCCCTCGCGATGATCCGGTCGAGGTACTCATCGGTGCCCACCCCGAGGTCGATCCGTTGCAGGAGAGCATCGTCGATCTCGTCATCCGTCGCCGTCGCCCAGGCGAACACGCGCGCCGGGCGCTCGAGGATGCGACGGATCTCGAGACCTCCGCGGACGTCGTAGCTGCCGAACCACTCCACGCTCGTGCGCGCCGCGGTCTCCACGGCCCAGGTGATCCCGTGCCCGTAGGCGTCGTCCTTCATGACGAGCATCAGCTCGGACGGCGAGATGCGCTCCCGCACCGCGTCGATGTTCGCGATGAAGCGGGCGCTGCTCAGACGCAGCTGCGGACGGGTCATGACTCCCACTCCCTCTCGGCGTGGGACCCTGCGACCGTCACGAGCTCCGCGACGGAGAGCCCCGTCACCGATCTCCACCCGGCGAGGGCGGGTCCGGCAGGACCTCGGCCGCCGAAGTACGTCACCTCTGTGCCCACGGGAACGTCCTCGCCCTGCAGGTCGACGACGCAGACATCCATCGCCACCCGGCCGACGATGGGCCGTTCTCTGCCGTCGACCTCGACGTGGGCGCTGTTGCCGAGCGCTCGCACGATCCCCTGTGCGTATCCGCCGGTCACCAGCGCGACCACGGTGTGCGCGGTCGCGCGGTGGGTGTACCCGTAGGACACGGCGTCACCGGGTCTGAGCCTCTTGGTCGACATCACGCGGCCGGCCAGCCGCATCACGGGATCGGTGAGCAGCACGCCGTCATCGTCCGGCAGCCCGTAGAGCCGCGCGGAGTCGATGTCGGGCTCGATGCCGACGACCGCGCCGATGCCCTCCAGGGACAGGGCTTCGGCCTGACTCGCCGAGTCGACGAGCACCGCTTCTGCTCCCGCCATCGTCACCGCGTGGGCGACGGAGAGGATGCCGTGCCCCCAGGCATCGGAGCGCAGATCGGCCACTCGGCCTCCTGCGGCGACAGCGGCCGCCGCAGATGCGGTGAGCGCCGATCGCGAGATCACCGCCCGGGGAAGCGCGCTGCTGATCATCACAGACCGATCGTGCTGAAGTCCTTGCTGTGAACGAGGTGCTCGATGGCCGCGCGGGCTCCGTCTGCGTACTCGTTCAGATGCGTGTGCGCTTCGCCGGCGGACCATGCGATGCCGCGCCGCGCGGTCACCGCGGTGAGGATCGCGTCGGACCACTGCGGATTCAGCGGAAGCGCCGGCCCCTGCACGTTGGACGCGTAGGACTCTCCCCTGCGGACGATCTCGCCGGCCGCGCCGTCATGAGAGAAGCTGCCCTTGCCCGCCACCACTGTGCCGGCGGCCTCGGCCTGCGGGCCGAGGGTCCAGCGGGAGGCGTGGTCCTCGAATCCGATGACTCGACCGAACGGGGCGTCGGCGATGATGTATCCGACGTTGCGGTCGCGCGTGCGCGCCACACGGAACGGGAACAGGCCGAGGCCCTCCAGGGTCTCGCCGTCGAGCAGATCGACGCCCTCGCTGAGGAGCTCGGCGGATGCGCCGATCGCGAAGAGCGAGCGGCCGGCTTCGACGAACCTCTCGAGCTCCGCGGCGCGCGCCCGGAGGTCGTCTGCGACGATGCGCATGGCGGAGAGGGGGCCGTTGCCGAGCACGATGATGTCGGCATCCGCGGGGAGTGCCTCCCCGATGCCGACGCGGACGACGTCGACAGGCACTCCGGCGCGCTCCAGGCGCACCTGCAGGGCACGCACGTTGCCGCGGTCGCCGGTGATACCGAGCTCCACCGGATAGAGCTGGACGATTCGCACGGTGTCGGTCATCGGCGCGCAATCTCCTGATCTCCGTGACCGAGCAGCCTGCGCCCGATCATCATCAGCTCGTAGTTGACGAACCAGGTCTGACGACCAGAGGCCGCGGGCTCGAGCGCCCGCATGAGAGCCACGGCCTTCTCCATGTCGGGCTCGACGACGCCGATCTCGACGCCGGCGTGCTCGAGGCTGAGAGCGAGCTGGTACGCCTTCTCCCCGGTGACGACGTCGATGCGCTTCACCACGTCGAAGTCGACGTCGTACAGCCAGGAGACGTCGGGGGTGCCCTCGTCGATCGCGATGAGGGCACGCTCGGGGGCCCCCTCCAGCGCATCCAGGTTCATCTGCAGGCTGGGCGCGTTCTTGAACATGACGAACTCGACCTGCTCGCCCGCCGGGTCGCGGCGGAGCGGGATGACCTCGCCGCGTCCGTACGCGGGCGCCATCTGCGCGAAGCCCTTCGCGGCGCTCTCCACCGTGAAGTCGGATCCGAGGACCCGCGACGCCACGGTCAGCGCGGCGGCCGCATCGGCCGCGTAGTGCAGGCCGCGGGCGGGGAGGGTGATCTCGGCGTCCACGCCGTCGACGCGGACGACCACATCACGACCACGGGCGCTGACGACCTCGGCGAAGGCGTCGTGGTCGAGGATTCCGGCGTTGCCGCTCCGGGTGTCCGCGGCATTCGCGAGGCCGTGCGCTGAGGCCGCGACGAGTTCGGGCGAGACGCCGAAGAACGACACCTCACCGCGCATCGCGCTCGTGTCGATCTTGCTCAGGTACGGGTCGTCACGGTTCACGATGACATGACCGGTGGCACGCTTCGACGCCTCGAGCATCATGTCGGCCACGCGCTCGGTCTCGTAGAAGCGGTACAGCTGGTCGACCTGCACGTTCAGCGAGAGGATCACCGACGGCGAGAGCCGATCCGCGAGATCCGCCGCGTAGCCCTCGTCGATCTCGAGCACGGCGACGTCGGCACGGATGCGGCCGGTGAGCGTCGCATCAGCGAGCAGCGCGCTGGTGACGCCCTGCGGCAGATTCGCGCCCGTCGGGTTCGTGAACACGGTCAGGCCGTGTGCACGCAGCACCTCGCTGATCATATGCGTCGTCGTGGTCTTGCCGTTGGAACCGAGCACGAACACGACGCCGTACCGGAACTGTCCGGCGAGCGTGGGAAGCAGCGTCGGCGCGAGTCTGTTCGTCAGGTATCCCGGAAACGCCGATCCGCCGCCGCGCAGACGCGTGGCGAACCGGGCGAGCTTGCCCGCCAGAACGGGGAAGACGTAGCGGATGCCTGCCGAGCGCGCCTGAGGTGCGCCCGTCATCATTCGAGGTAGTCCCGCAGTGACTGCGACCGGCTCGGGTGCCGCAGCTTGGCCATGGTCTTCGACTCGATCTGGCGGATGCGCTCACGCGTCACGCCGAAGGTGTCGCCGATCTGGTCGAGGGTCTTCGGCTGTCCGTCGCCGAGGCCGAAGCGCATCCGGATCACGCCGGCCTCGCGCTCGGAGAGAGAGTCGAGCAGCTGCTCGAGCTGACGCTGCAGCATCGTGAAGCCGACCGCGTCAGCGGGGACCACGGCCTCGGTGTCCTCGATCAGGTCGCCGAACTCGCTGTCGCCGTCCTCACCGAGCGGCGTGTGCAGGGAGATCGGCTCTCGGCCGTACTTCTGCACCTCGACGACCTTCTCGGGCGTCATGTCGAGCTCGCGGCTGAGCTCCTCGGGGGTGGGCTCCCTGCCGAGGTCCTGCAGCATCTGACGCTGGACACGGGCGAGCTTGTTGATGACCTCGACCATGTGCACCGGGATGCGGATGGTGCGGGCCTGGTCGGCCATCGCGCGGGTGATCGCCTGACGGATCCACCAGGTGGCGTACGTCGAGAACTTGAAGCCCTTGGTGTAGTCGAACTTCTCGACCGCGCGGATCAGGCCGAGGTTGCCCTCCTGGATCAGATCCAGGAACTGCATGCCGCGACCGGTGTAGCGCTTGGCGAGCGAGACGACGAGGCGGAGGTTGGCGCCGAGCAGGTGGCTCTTCGCACGCTGACCGTCACGGGCGACCCACTGCAGGTCGAGTCCGAGCTGGCTGGTCTTCTCCGCCGCGGTCATCGCGGCGAGCTTCTCCTCGGCGAACAGACCGGCCTCGATGCGCATCGCGAGCTCGACCTCTTCGGCCGCGTTCAGCAGCGCGACCTTTCCGATCTGCTTCAGGTAGTCCTTGACGGGGTCAGCCGTCGCGCCGGTGATCTGCGTGGAGTAGACCGGGACGTCCTCGTCGTCGTTCGAGGAGATGACGATCGCGCCGGTCGGCAGCGGCTCGGTGAACTTCGGCTTCGCGTCGTCGTCGTCCTCGTCGGCCTCCTCGGCCGCACCGGCGACGGGGGCATCGTCGTCTTCGACGATGTCATCCGACTTCTTCTTCTTGGCAGGAGCGCGCTTCGCCGCGGCACGCTGCGCAGCGGTCTTGGGCGCGGGCTTCTCGGGCGTCTCGTCGACCTGGGCGTCGATCTCCGGTTCGACGGCGGTCTTCTTCGTCCGGGATTTGTTTGTCGTGGCAGGAGTCACGTTTCGCCTTTCACGGGGCCGCTGAAACGCCCCGGAACTTTCGGACACTAGTAAGACCCTTGTCAAGTCCAGCCTCCGAAAAGACTGATTGACAACGGGTCAGAGTCCTAGTATCGCACACGTACGGGTGTGCGGCTGCATTCGGTGCGGAACATACCGCGTATCGTCAGCCTCGACCCTGCTTGTCGTCATCGCCCGACGGGCGCGAGGCCAGATATCTCTCCAGCTCCGCGGCGAGCTCATCGGCGCTGGGCAGGTCGCGTTCGCTGAATCCGCCCTCGTCGTAGGAGTCGTCCTCCGGGTCGCGCCCCGCCATGTAGGCGTCGTAGCGGCGCTCCAGGTTGTGCACCATCTGCTGCAGCTCGTCGTTGCCGAGGACCTGCTCGTCGACCCGGGTGATGTAGTCCTCCCGGCGCGCGCGCACCTCGTCGAGCATCAGCACCAGACCCGTCGCGGCCATCAGACGCTCGGCCGCCGTGATCACGGCATCCGGGTTCTCGGTCTCTGCGAGGTAGTGCGGAACCAGCAGGACGAAGCCGACCACGCGATCGCCGCGCTCGGCGAACCGGAACTCGAGCAGATGCCCCGCGGTCGCCGGAACCTGCGTGCGGGGGCGCCACACCGAGTGCGCGACGGTGAGGTCGCGTCGGTTGCCGCTCACCGTCGTGCCGATCGGACGCGTGTGCGGCACGGGCATGGCGATCGAGTGCACCCAGCTGACACCGGAGACCTCGTACTCGGTCGCGAGCTCGAGGACGGTGCGCGCGAACTCGTTCCAGGCGAAGTCGGGCTCGTAGCCGGAGAGGAGCAGGAACTTCTGCCCGAGCGCATCCGTGGCGAGAGAGAGCTCGAGCCGAGCGGGCCGGAACTCGGTCAGGTGGTCCTGATCGAAGGAGATCACGGGGCGACGCGCCCGGTAGTCGAGGAGTGCGTCGTTGTCGAACACGACGACGGGCTGGAGATCGGCCGTCTCGCGGAGGTGATCGATGAGTCCGGAGACGGCGCTGCCCGCGTCGGTGAATCCGGTCAGGAGCATCACCAGAGGAAGGCCGCGCGGCACTGCCGGCGCGTTGGCGACGCGTTCGAGGATGTCTCCGGAGAAGGGCATATCTCCATGCTACGAGCCGCGTCGGACGAGGGGGCGGCACGGGTATTGCTCAGAGCGAACACGCGGCGGCGCCACCACACGCCCTCGGCCTCCGCGCTCTCTAGGATGGAGACATGACGCTTCCCGCGCTCTCGCGCACCCCAGATCAGTTCCCCGGAAGCGCTGCAGATGCCGCAGTGCTCGTCGTGCCCGACATCTCCGACTCCGCAGAGTCGCTCGCCGGCTTCCCCGGCCTCGCGGACTCGCTGCAGGGCATCGGCTTCACGGGTGGCGCCTCCGCCTTCACACGTGTGCACGCGCCCCAGGTGACGACGGTGCCGTTCGCGGTGGTGGGCGCCGGGAAGACCCCGAACGCGCTCGCCGTGCGCAACGCCGTCGGCGCCGCACTGCGCACGCTCACGGGGTTCGCGACCGTCTCGGTCGCACTGGCGCCGGGGCTCGAGGAGTTCGCGGATGCCGCGGCAGAGGGCGCCGTGCTCGGAGGCCACCGGTTCGACGGGTACAAGGCCGATCCCCCGAAGCCGCGGGCGAGCACCGTTCTGCTTCACGCGGAGCTCGACGATGCCGCCGTGGCGCGCGCCGCAGCCGTCGGCGAGGCCGTCGCGCTCGTCAAGGACCTCGTGCTGGTGCCCGCCGAGTGGCAGAGCCCTGCGCAGCTCGCCCAGAGCGCCGCCGACAGCGTCGACGGGCTCGAGGTCTCCGTGGAGATCCTCGACGAGAAGGCGCTGGCCGAGCAGGGCTTCGGCGGCATCCTCGGCGTGGGCCAGGGATCGGACCGGCCGCCGCGCCTCGTGCGCCTCGACTACTCCCCCGCCGACGCGGGGCGTCACATCGCCCTCGTCGGCAAGGGCATCACCTTCGACACCGGAGGCCTCTCCCTCAAGCCCGCCGCCTCCATGGTCGGGATGAAGTTCGACATGGCGGGAGCCGCGACCAGCCTCGCCGCGCTGCGGGCCATCGCGAAGCTCGGCCTTCCCGTTCGTGTGACCGCCTGGCTGTGCATCACCGACAACATGCCCTCAGGGCGAGCGATCCGCCCCGGCGACATCCTGCGGATCCTCGACGGCACGACGGTCGAGGTGAACAACACCGATGCGGAGGGCCGCCTCGTGCTGGCAGACGGTCTGGTCGCCGCGAGCCGCGAGCACCCCGATGTCATCATCGACGTCGCGACCCTCACCGGCGCCATCATCGCCGCGCTCGGCCATCGACACACCGGCGTGTTCGGAGACGACGACACCGTCGCGGAGTTCCTGGCCGCAGCGGATGCCGTGGACGAGCCGGCGTGGCACATGCCCCTCCCCGCCTACATGGAGGACTCGCTCGACTCCCCCATCGCCGACCTGCAGAACGCGAACATGAGCGATCGCATGGGCGGAGCCTCCTTCGCCGGGCTCTTCCTGCAGCGCTTCATCGGACGCGTGTCCGACGCCGAGGACGCCCCGCGCATTCCGTGGGTCCACCTCGACATCGCCGGCTCCAGCGAGCACAACGGCGCACCTTACGGCTTCACTGAGAAGGGCCCAACGGGGGCGATGGTCCGATCGATCATCGCCTTCGCCGACGCATCCCACCCGGAGGCAAGATCATGACAACCCACACCTTCGACATCGTCGTCCTCGGTGGCGGCAGCGGCGGGTACGCCGCTGCCCTGCGCGCCAGCGAGCTCGGCAAGTCCGTCGCCCTGATCGAGAAGGACAAGGTCGGCGGCACCTGCCTGCACCGCGGGTGCATCCCCACCAAGGCGCTGCTGCACGCCGCCGAGGTGGCGGAGCACGTACGGGGGGCCGCGCACGTCGGCATCTCGGCGTCGCTCGACGGCATCGACCCGGCGGGAGTCCGCGCATACCGCGAAGGCATCGTCGCGAAGAAGTACAAGGGCCTCGAGGGCCTCGTCAAGGCCCGCGGCATCACGACGGTGGCCGGCACCGGGCGCCTCAACGCCGATCGCTCGGTGAGCGTCGGCGACGACGTGTACGTCGGCACGGACGTGATCCTCGCGACCGGCTCGTACAGCAGGACCCTCCCCGGTCTCGAGATCGGCGGACGCGTCCTGACGAGCGAGCAGGCGCTCTCCCTCGACGTCATCCCCGAGAAGGTGCTGATCCTCGGCGGCGGCGTGATCGGCGTCGAGTTCGCCAGCGTGTGGCGCTCGTTCGGCGCCGAGGTCACGATCATCGAGGCGCTCCCGCACCTCGTCCCCAACGAGGACATCGCGCTCAGCAAGGGCCTGGAGCGCGCATTCCGCCGCCGCGGGATCCAGTACTCCCTCGGCATCCGCTTCCAGACCGCCGTGCAGGACGACACCTCTGTGACCGTCACGCTCGAAGACGGCAAGGAGTTCACCGCCGACTACCTCCTCGTCGCGGTCGGCCGCGGTCCTGTGACCGCCGACCTCGGGTTCGAGGAGGCGGGCGTCGTCCTCGACCGCGGATTCGTCACGGTCGACCAGGACCTCCGCACCGGCGTCCCCGGAGTGTGGGCCGTCGGCGACATCGTCCCGGGTCTGCAGCTCGCACACCGCGGTTTCCAGCAGGGCATCGCGGTCGCCGAGCGCATCGCGGGCCTGTCGCCCGCGAACGTCCCGGACGTCCAGATCCCGAAGGTCACGTATTCGAGCCCCGAGGTCGCCTCGGTGGGCATCACCGAGGAGGCGGCGATCGCCGCCCACGGAGCTGATGCCATCGCCGCCTACGAGTACAACCTCGCGGGCAACGGCAAGAGCGAGATCATCGGCACCGGGGGTCTCGTCAAGGTCGTCCGTCTCAAGGACGGCCCTGTCCTCGGTGTCCACCTCCTCGGCGACCGGGTCGGCGAGCTCATCACCGAGGGCCAGCTGGCCGTCGCGTGGGAGGCGCACCCCGAGGACATCGCCCCCCTGATCCACGCCCACCCCACACAGAGCGAGGCACTGGGCGAAGCCTTCCTGGTGCTGGCCGGAAAGCCGCTCCACGCTCTCTGAGCACCAACCGGTGCGCAGTTCACTAAGCTAGACAAGCGTCATACAACTTCCTGAAGGAGACTCCGTCATGAGCACATCCGTGATCCTCCCCGCTCTCGGTGAGAGCGTCACAGAGGGTACGGTCACCCGCTGGCTGAAGCAGGTCGGTGACACGGTGCAGGCGGATGAGGGCCTGCTCGAGATCTCGACCGACAAGGTCGACACCGAGATCCCCTCCCCCGTCACCGGTGTGATCGAGGAGATCCTCGTCGCCGAAGACGAGACCGTCGAGGTCGGCGCGCTTCTCGCGCGCATCGGCGACGGCAGCGGCGCAGCACCGACTGCGGATGCTCCGGCAGCCGCGGCCCCTGCTGCAGAGGCGACCCCCGAGCCGGCCGACCCCAGCGTCGGCGCACAGGCCGAGGCTGCACCCGCTGCGTCCGCACCAGCGGCCCCTGCCGCACCGGCTGGCGACGCCACCGACATCGTCCTCCCCGAACTGGGCGAGAGCGTCACCGAGGGCACCGTCACCCGCTGGCTGAAGCAGGTCGGCGACACCGTCGCGGTCGATGAGGCCCTGCTCGAGATCTCGACCGACAAGGTCGACACCGAGATCCCGTCGCCGGTCGCCGGCGTCCTGCAGGAGATCGTCGCCGGCGAAGACGAGACCGTCGCCGTCGGCGCCGTGCTCGCGCGTGTCGGCTCCGGTGCAGCACCCGCCGCCGCGGCGCCTGCTGCAGCGGCTCCGGCTGCTGCTCCGGCACCCGCAGCCGCTCCGGCACCCGCAGCCGCTCCGGCACCCGCTGCTGCTCCGGCTCCCGCTCCCGCTCCCGCAGCTGCCCCGGCGCCTGCAGCCGCACCGGCACCCGCCGCCGCACCGGCCCCGGTCGCTGCGGAGAACGACAACGTCTACGTGACGCCGCTCGTGCGCCGCCTCGCTTCGCAGCAGGGTGTCGACCTCGCGACCGTCGCCGGCACCGGTGTCGGCGGACGCATCCGCAAGGAGGACGTGCTCAAGGCCGCCGAGGCTGCTGCCACCGCGCCCGCCGCGGCCGCACCCGCTGCTCCGGCACCCGCTCCTCTCGAGGTGTCGCCGCTGCGCGGTACGACGCAGCCGATGTCGCGTCTGCGCAAGGTGCTCGCGGAGCGCGCTGTCGCTTCGATGCAGCAGACGGCCCAGCTGACGACGGTTGTCGAGGTCGATGTCACGGCCCTCGCCGACTATCGGGACAGCGTCAAGGGATCGTTCCTGCAGAAGACCGGCGACAAGCTGTCCTTCCTGCCGTTCTTCGCACTGGCCGCCGCCGAGGCTCTGCGCGCCTTCCCGATCGTGAACTCCACGGTCGACGGCGACCAGATCGTCTACCCGGCGACCGAGAACCTGTCGATCGCGGTCGACACCGAGCGCGGCCTGCTGACTCCCGTCCTGCGTGACGCGGCGTCGAAGAACATCGCTCAGATCGCTCATGAGATCGCCGACCTCGCTGCTCGCACCCGCGACAACAAGCTGAAGCCCGACGAGCTCGCCGGCGGCACGTTCACGCTGACCAACACCGGTTCGCGCGGCGCGCTGTTCGACACTCCGGTGGTCTTCCTGCCGCAGTCCGCGATCCTCGGGACCGGAACCGTCGTCAAGCGCCCCGGTCTCGTGAAGGTGGGCGGCGCCGATGCGATCGCCGTCCGTTCGTACGTGTACCTCGCGCTCTCGTACGACCACCGGATCATCGACGGCGCCGACGCAGCCCGCTTCCTCGGTGCGGTCAAGGCCCGCCTCGAGGCGGCGAACTTCGCGGCAGACCTCGGAGCCTGATCACCGGATCACCCAGGCTGGTCCGCGACGTCGTAGACGTCGCGGACCAGCCAGTGCTCGTTAAGGCGTACGAGCACGAGCATCCGCTCACCCTCGGAGGGAGAACCGCCGTCCTCCCCTGCGACCGCTGACATCCGCACCACTGCGACGTCGCCGTACTCGTCGACCAGCGCAAGTTCCGGTCGCTCATCCCCCCGCAGCACGTCCTTCAGCGCATCGACGACACCGGCTGAGCCTTCGGCCACCGCCTCCGTGCACGCGGCATCGGCCTCAGCGAGGCACTGCGAGATCGCGTCGAGAAGCACGGGACCCGACACCAGCGGATCCTCATCAGGACCCGGCGACTCCGGCGCGCTGTGCGGACGTGCACCAGGTGTCGCAGCCGGGGAGTCCGGCGGAGTGGACACCCCCGTCTCCGGTGTCACGGCACCGACCGTCTCTGCGCCATCGGCGGGCCACAACAACCCCACGGCCAGGACTGCCACGGCGGCGACACCGGCGATCACCTGCGCTCGGCGCCGCTGGGGCCTCGGCACCCGTCCGCCGTCGCCCTCCCGACGTTTGTCACTCGGTCCGTCGTCACGCCGCCCGCGACCGAAGCGGCTCCGCGAGCCAGCGCCTGCCACCCGCGCAGCACCCCGGCCGGAGTCAGGTCGCAGACGGAGAAGCAGGTCGGCCATCGTCCCGGAAGCAGCCCGCCCCCATCCCACCAGAGCTGAGCGGACGGCACGTCCTACTCCCCTGGACGCATCGCCCTCGTCAGAGGCGCGTCGCAGTTCCCGCCGACTCCACACCTGCGCGCGGGGGTCCTCGTCGCGGAGCATCTCGATGTCGCGAACCCTCTCTGGCGCCAGGACTTCCCGGTCGAGCGCCTTCGGCGCCGCGAGCTCGAACAGCTCCGCCTCCCATCGCGTAAGGTGCTGAGGCAGCATCCGCGGCCTGCTCCTCCCCTCCGTGAGCCCACCCTGCACGGAGGAGAGCAGCCGGCCCAGCGCCCGGTCGGTGCATTCCCGCTGCACCAGCTCGACGATCCGCGCGGTCGCGATCCGCACGTCCTCGCCCTCCCCGATCACGAACATCGGCCGACCTCCGTCCGTAATCCACCAGGTGCCGCTCCCCTCGGCACTCCTCTCCCCGCACTCCGCCACACCCCGCAACAGACTCGCCACGAGGGTGCTCACCTCCCCAGGGGCGAGCGTGGATCCCGCAGCGGCTCGGCGCCCCAGAAACGCCGAGATCCGCTCCGTGCACCACGGCAGCAGCACGTCGTGCCCGTCGGCACGGCGCACGAGGTCGAGCGGACCGGCCACATGATCGCTCCCCGCGAGCATCCACCCCGTCCACCCGCTGAACGCGGCAGCATCCGCGCAGACGGCGACCCCTTCGCCGTCTGCGACCAGCGTGCCCCGGAACGGCCCCTCGTCCGCATCGAGCACCCTGATCGCGCGGTGCGCGCCGGGCACCAGCCCGGTCATCGCGTTCATCTCCCTCACCATGCGACCATGACAGCGCATCCGCCTGCGCCATGGTGGCGAAAGCGGGTGATGTGGATGGATCCGTCGCGAATCGACCACTGTGGACGAAGAGTGGAATCCGCCCGGCGCGAACGGGACATCGGACGCACCGGGGAATCGGTAGGCTGATACCCATGGCAAACCGCGCGTCCGCACCTGAGAAGCGTCCTGGGTTCTTCTCCCAGATCAGGTCCCTCTTCAAGTTCACCCGTGAGATCTATCCCTGGCTTCCGTGGGCGCAGATCGCCATCCTCGTCGCAGGCGTCCTCGTCGGACTGATCGCCGGATACGTCATCCCGCCGTTCCAGATCTGGACGCTGGTCCTGTGGGGCATCTCCGGTCTCATGCTCGGTATCCTCGGTGCGATGTTCCTCATGACGCGCCTGTCGACGTCCGCCATGTACCAGAAGATCGACGGCATGCCCGGCGCGACGGGTCATGTGCTGAGCACGAGCCTCGGCCGCAACTGGCAGGCATCCGAGACGCCGGTGGGCATCAACCCGAAGACGCAGGATGCCGTGTACCGCACGGTCGGACGCGGCGGCGTCGTGGTCGTCGGCGAGGGCTCTCGCGGACGCCTCACCCGCCTGGTCAACGATGAGCGCAGCAAGGCGGAGCGCGTCGCGCACGGTGTTCCCGTCACGGTGCTCTACGTCGGCCATGGCGACGACGACGTCACGATCGCCGACCTGGCGAAGACCATCAAGAAGCTTCCGAAGGCCATCGACAAGGCGACGATGGGCGCGGTCATCCGCCGCATCGACTCGGTCTCCCAGTCGCTCTCCTCGCTGCCGATCCCGAAGGGCATCGACCCCACCAAGGTCCGTTCGCAGCGTCCGCGCTGATCGAACGCCCCGCACACGACGAAGCGCGGCCGCACCTCCTCAGGAGGGCGGCCGCGCTTCGTCGTTCACTCGGAGAGCGGCTGACGGGGCAGACGACGCACCTTCGCACGACGCCGACGTCGCTCGGGGATCATGGAGCGCATCTCGTCGAGCTTGCCGAAGCAGAAGAGCCGATCGTCGGCCTCGAGGATCACGTGCTTGCGCGGGTTGGGGATGACGCTGACGCCCCGGTGCAGCGTGAGCACGGTGATGTCGCGCTCCCACAGCCCCGCTTCGCCGAGCGTCTTCCCGACGAGATCGACGGCTCCGTGGACCATGAGCTCCGCCACTCCGTACCCCGTCGAGACGGTGAGCCGCTGCCGCACGTCGATCTCGGGGAAGGCGACCTGGCCGGCGATGTAGTCGATGATCGCACCGGCGACGTCGAGCTTCGTGGCGGTCTCGATGCCCTGGAGCCCCGGAGAGGAGTTCACCTCCATGACGAGCGGGCCGTCCTCGCCCTCCAGCATGTCGACTCCGGCGACGCGCAGGCCCATGATCTGCGCCGAGCGCACCGCGGCGCGCTCGTACACGGGGTCGAGCTCGATGGCCTCCACTGAGCCGCCCCGGTGCACGTTCGACCGGAACTCATCGCCGGCCGCCGACCGTCGCATGGCCGCCACGACGCGGTCGCCCACGACGAGGGCGCGGATGTCCTTGCCCCGGCTCTCCGAGATGAACTTCTGGATCAGCACGTTCTGCTTCGTCGAGTGCAGGGTCTCGATGATCGCCTCGGCGACCTTGACCTGCGGAGCGAGGATGACCCCGATGCCCTGGGTGCCCTCGAGGAGCTTGATCACGACGGGGGCGCCTCCCACGCGTTCGATCGCCGGGCGCACGTCGGCGCGGTTGCGGACGAAAGCGGTTGGCGGCATCGCGATGTTGTGGCGCGACAGGATCTGGTTCGCGCGGAGCTTGTCGCGCGCACTGGAGATGCCGTTCGCCGTGTTCGGCGTGTAGACGTCCATCTGCTCGAACTGGCGCACCACGGCGGTGCCGAAGTACGTGATCGAATTGCCGATGCGCGGCAGGATCGCGTCGTAGTCGCTGAGCTGGCGCCCCCGATAGTGCAGGTCCGGTTCATCGGCCGTGAGGTCTATCGCGAAGCGCAGCGTGTTCAACACCTTGACGTTGTGCCCGCGCTGCAGTGCTGCTGCACGGAGTCGTTGGGTTGAGTACGCCTGCGGCGCACGGGAGAGCACAGCGATCTTCACGGAGTTTTCCTGCCAGGATGTATCGGGTGAGTAAGACATCCCATTCAAACACTCTTATCGGGTGGCGAGAATGGGTGAGCCTGCCCGATCTCGGCGTCGACTGGTTGAAAGCGAAGATCGACACGGGCGCGCGCACCTCATCGCTGCACGCGTTCGAGATCCGCGAGTTCGAGCGCGACGGCGAGGAGTGGGTGCGATTCCGCGTCAAGCCCTGGCAGGACAGCCAGGAGGACACCGTCGAAGTGGAGTGCCCCGTGCACGATCGGCGGGCCGTCCGCAGCTCCTCTGGCCACGCGCAGGAGCGTTTCGTCGTCGAGCTGCTCATCCGTCTGCACGACCGCGAGGTACTCGCCGAGGTCACGCTGAGCAACCGCGACGAGATGGGGTTCCGGATGCTCATCGGCCGCGAGGCGCTGCGTCAGGGGTACGTCGTCGATCCCGCCCGCTCCTTCGTGGGCGGACGCGCTCCTCGAGAGGCGCGCCGCCGCAACCGCGGCAAGGAGTGAGTCGCGTCAGGCGCGGATGAGCATCAGCCCCGACGCCTTGTCGTGGAGTCCTCGCTGATCGGCGTCCCACACCACCGCGGGGATGATGATGACCAGCAGAAGCGTGCGGACGACGGGGCGCCACAGGCCGACCCAGCCGGGGCCGGCGAAGGGAACCACGCGCATGCCGAGAATGCGGTGCCCCGGGCTGCCGCCGGCGGTGGGGATGAAGAGGATCTGCATCACCGCGAACACGGCCATGGGCGCGAACTGGCTGAGACCGGCCTCCGAGGGCAGCGCGAACTGGTTGAATCCGAAGAACGCCGTCGCGATGATGCTCGCCGCCGCGTAGTCGATCAGCAGCGCGCCGATCCGCCTGCCGGGGCGCGCGATGCTCCCGGGACCTTGCTCCGGAAGACCGAGTCGTTCACCGGGGTACGAGTTCACAGCATCCGTCACTTGTCCAGCCTACCCAGCGTCCGCGGATGCCTCTGCCGTAACAAGCTCGAAACAAAGCGGACACCCCGGAGAAATCCTCCAGCCGTACTGTGCAGAATGGCCGTGAAGCCATCGATCCGCATTACAGGAGTCGTACATGTTCAAAGATTCGTCCGAGGTACTGAGCTACATCACGGAGAACGACGTCAAGTTCCTTGACATCCGTTTCACCGATCTCCCCGGTGTGCAGCAGCACTTCAACATCCCGGCATCCACGGTGGACGAGGACTTCTTCGTCAACGGCCAGCTGTTCGACGGTTCCTCGATCCGCGGCTTCGCGAGCATCCACGAGTCCGACATGCAGCTCATCCCTGACGTCACGACCGCCTATGTCGACCCGTTCCGCGAGGCGAGCACGCTCGTCATGGTCTTCGACATCTACAACCCCCGCACCGGCGAGATCTACTCGAAGGATCCGCGTCAGGTCGCCAAGAACGCCGAGAAGTACCTCGCATCGACCGGCATCGCCGACACCGCGTTCTTCGCGCCCGAGGCCGAGTTCTACATCTTCGACGAGGTCCGCTACTCCGTCACAGCGGGCGAGAGCTTCTACAAGGTCGACTCCGAAGAGGCCGCATGGAACACCGGTCGTGAGGAAGAGGGCGGCAACCTCGGCAACAAGACGCCGTACAAGGGCGGCTACTTCCCCGTCTCCCCCGTCGACAAGACGGCCGACCTCCGCGACGACATCACCCTCAAGCTCATCGAGGCCGGGTTCATCCTCGAGCGCTCGCACCACGAGGTGGGCACCGCCGGTCAGCAGGAGATCAACTACCGCTTCGACACCATGGTGCACGCGGCCGACGACATCCTGAAGTTCAAGTACATCGTCAAGAACACCGCCGACCAGTGGGGCAAGACCGCGACGTTCATGCCGAAGCCGCTCTTCGGCGACAACGGCTCGGGCATGCACACCCACCAGTCGCTGTGGAGCGACGGCAAGCCGCTCTTCTACGACGAGGCCGGCTACGGCCAGCTCAGCGACATCGCGCGCTGGTACATCGGCGGCATCCTGGCGCACGCTCCGGCGCTGCTCGCCTTCACCAACCCGACCCTGAACAGCTACCACCGTCTGGTCAAGGGCTTCGAGGCTCCGGTCAACCTGGTCTACTCGGCCGGAAACCGCTCGGCCGCGATCCGCATCCCGATCACGGGCTCCAACCCGAAGGCGAAGCGCATCGAGTTCCGCGCACCCGACGCCTCCGGCAACCCGTACCTCGCCTTCGCCGCGCAGCTCATGGCCGGCCTCGACGGCATCAAGAACCGCATCGAGCCGCACGAGCCCGTGGACAAGGATCTCTACGAGCTGCCGCCCGAGGAGGCCAAGAACATCCCGCAGGTGCCGAACTCGCTGCTGGACTCGCTGGAGGCCCTGCGTGAGGACCACGCCTTCCTTCTCGAGGGCGGCGTGTTCACCGAGGAGCTCATCGAGACCTGGATCTCCTACAAGTACGAGAACGAGATCCTGCCGATGGCCCAGCGCCCGCACCCGTTCGAGTTCGAGCTGTACTACGGCGTCTGATCGTCCGACGTTCACGATGAGCCCGTCCCGACCTGCGTCGGGGCGGGCTCTTCCGTCTGTGCCCGGGTCCCGAAGAACAGGGCTGACGGCGCCCATGTTTCCTCGGTACTCTCGATCGATGTCCGCCCATGCCCTCCACACCGCGCCGATCGTCGCGCCCGTCGTCCGATGACGTCACGCGACTTCGCAGAGATGGCGGCCGCGCTGTACTCCGGTCCACCCGCCGCGTTCGTCGCGACGCGGAACGCGCTCGCGGCAGCGGCCGCCGATCGCGACGCGGGCGATCGGATCCGCGCGCTCAAGAAGCCGTCGGTGTCGGCGTGGGTCGTGAACCTGTTCGCCCGCGAGCGCCCCTCCCAGCTCGGTGAGGCTCTGCAGTTGGCGCAGGAGCTCCGCGACGCCCAGGCCGACCTCGACGCGGCGACGCTGGCGACTCTCGGCCGTGAACGCCGCGCACTCACTCAGCGCCTGGCTGCGGAGGCGACCTCACTGGCGTCGGCGCGGGGCGAACGCATCACGCCGGCCACCTCCGAAGCGGTGCGGCAGACGCTCACCGCGGCGTTCTTCGATCCGGATGCGGCGGCGGCCGTCGCCTCCGGTCGGCTGATCCGAGAACTCGAACCCTCCGCCCCGGTGGATCTGGAGTCGGTCGTCGCGGGCGGAGTGTCGGATACCGCGCCCGCACCCGTCCCTCCTCTCGACGAGGTGCGAGCGCGACGGATGCGGAGGGATGCGGAACGTGCGGTCAACGACGCGGAGAAGGCTCTTGCTCACGCCGAACAGCAGCAGCACGCAGCGCAGAGGTCGGTGAGGGACGCCGAGGCTCTGACCGCTCGGCTGCCCGCGCAGATCGAGGAGCTCGAGACGGAGCTCGCACGGATGCGCGATCGACTCATCAGGGCGACGGCGGATGCCTCGGCCGCTCAGGCGCTCCTGGATACGGCGACGTCCGACGTCGTGAGCGCAGCGGAGGTACTGTCCGCATCACGGCAGCGGTTGAACGAGCTGTGATGACGGCCTCTCGAGCTCGTCGAATGATCAACGGCTAGTCGTCGACGGCGCCCAGGTCCAGCATCCATTCGTTCATGACGAGCTCGCCGCCCCGGAAGGTCTCGGTGATGGTCCCCACGAGGGCGAAGCCGTTGCGCCGGCAGACGCCGTTCGACGCGGCGTTCTCGGCGCCGGGGAACGCGGTGAGGAACCGACGCCCGGCGCGGTGCTCGCGCGCATCGACCACGAGCAGCGCGAGAGCCTCCGATGCCGCCCCGCGTCCCTGCGCCTCGGGGAGGACGAACCATCCCGTCTCCAGGGCCGCTGAGCCCCGCCAGTCGACGTTCCACCAGCCGATCGACCCGAGCGGCACTCCGTCGTCCTCGATGACGAACATCCGCGCCTCTCCCGACTCCCCCAGCCGCAGGTAGCGGGCGTGCCGGTCGATGAGCTCCTGCTCGCTCTCCGGTCCGTTGAGGTGGGCCGTCATCGTCGGAGTGTTCGCCTGCGTCAGGAGGGGGAGGTCTTCCGCGGACCAGGGACGAAGCAGCAGTGCGGTCATGCTCAGACTCTCCCACGCGGCTCGGACACTTCGCGGCGGACGCCGCGCAACCGGCTTGACTCCGGAGCGCGCGCCTGCTCAACTGACAGTTCCGAACCGACAACTGGGGGCACGATGCGACGCCGTCGACCGATCACCACGCCTGAGACGACGAACACGGCGCAGCCGTACCAGGGCACCCGCCCTCAGCCGCAGCCGACGACGGCCGCCGCCGCGATCTCGCGCATCAACCCGTTCGTGTTCGGCCTGTTCGGGGCCCTCGGCGTTCTCGTCGCGCTGACCCTGGGCGGCATCGTCACCCAGCTCGGAACGGTGCTCGTCTACATCGGGTTCGCCGTGTTCCTCGCGCTCGGCCTCGATCCGATCGTGACCTTCCTCGAGAAACGGTTCTCCATTCCGCGCCCAGGCGCCGTCGCGATCGTCGTCGCGATCGTGTTGCTGCTCTTCGCGGGGATCATCCTGGCGATCGTCCCGATCCTCGTCGACCAGATCAGCAACCTGATCGAGAACGGTCCGAAGATGGTGAGCGACATCCAGCACGCCGGCTGGTACAAGGACCTCACCGCCCAGTTCGGAGCGAACTTCCAGGACGCGACCGACGCCGTCCTCAAGTTCGTGAAGGACCCCAGCAACCTCCTCAACATCGGCGGCGGCGTGCTCGCCGTGGGCACCGGCATCGCCGGCGGCTTCACCGGCGTCACGATCGTGCTGATCCTGACCCTTTACTTCATGGCCTCCCTGCGCAGCATGAAGAAGGTCGCCGCCCGCTTCGTGCCCGCCTACCAGCGCGACACCTTCAGCAGCCTCGTCGAGGACGTCTCCGGCGCCGTCGGCCGCTACGTCATCGGCCAGGTGAGCCTCGCCCTGGTGAACGGCGTCCTCAGCCTCATCGTGCTCTCGATCATCGGCGCCCCGGTGCCGGCCCTGCTGGCCCTGATCGCGTTCATCGGATCGATGATCCCGCTCGTCGGAACACTGTCGGCGTCCATCGTCAACTCGCTGATCTGCCTCGTCGTGAGCCCGGTCACGGCCCTCATCGCCTTCATCTACTACCTCATCTACATGCAGATCGAGGCATATGTCCTCTCCCCGCGCATCATGAGCAAGGCGGTCGCCGTCCCCGGCTCGCTGGTCGTGATCGCCGCGGTCGCCGGCGGCGCCCTCGGCGGGATCGCCGGCGCCCTCGTGGCGATCCCGGTCGCGGCGAGCATCATCATCATCGTCCAGAAGGTGCTCTTCCCCGCTCAGGACGGGAAGACCACGCCGCCAGCCGTCAGCGCACGATGAGAGCGCCCGGCTGCACGGTCGCGACGAAGGACGCGACCTCGCCGACCTCCTCGCCGTCCACCTCGAACTGCTGAGGGGAATCCAGGGTCACCGAGATCGTCTGCGCAGCCACGTGGCGAGTCGACTCCGTGCTGACCGCCTCTGTGCCCCCGCCGAAGAGACGCCGGATGCCGTTGTCCCACACGACCGACCTCACGGTGTCGAGCCACTGCAGCGCCCCGTCGGCGCTCACGAGCAGCAGATCCAGCTGACCGTCGTCGAGCACGGCATCCGGGAGCAGACGGATGCCGCCCTGCAGCATGCCGCAGTTGCCGATGATCATGGTGTGCCCACGGACCTCCTGGGCGTCGCCCTCGTCCAGCGTGAGGGTGATGTCCGTCATCTCCGTGCCCGCCAGCGCCCGCCCCATGGCCTCGACGTAGGCGAGCCAGCCCGCACGGTCCTTCAGATCGTCGTTCGTCTCCACGAGCATCTGCGCATCGACGCCGAAGCCGACCATGACGGTGAAGGCGCGCTTCTCCCCCTCGAACTCGACCCAGCCGATGTCGATGCTGCGGGGCTCGCCGTCCTGCACGCGCTCGAGCGCCGCGGAGATGTCGTCGAGCGGCACACCGAGGTTCCGCGCGAGCAGATTCCCCGTGCCCTGCGGGACGATGCCCAGCGCCACCTCGGTGCCTGCGAGCACCTCTGCGACCGCTCGGACCGTACCGTCGCCGCCGACCGCGACGACGACGTCGCAGCCCTCGTCGATCGCGGAGGACGCCATACCGCGCCCCGGGTCGTCCTCGCTCGTCTCCCACCACACAACCTCCGCAGTGATGGTCTCCGAGACCGCGGCGCGCAGCCGCTCCTCATCGATCTTCGAGGGATTCCAGATCACACCGAGCTTCGAGATCGTCATGGGGCCAGCCTGCGCGAGTGGAGCCCGGATAGCAAACCGGACTCACCCGTAGAAGAGCGCCTCGAAGGCCTTCCTCGCCCGTCGGGTGACGCCGAGATAGTCGTCTTCGAGCACGGAGGCCGATCTCTCCGGATAGCCGAGCAGGATCCCCAGTGCGTCCAGCTGACGCGGCTCGACGGGCAGCACGTCGCTCGTCTGCCCGGTGTACAGGGTGATCGCCGAACGCAGCCGACTGGACAGGCGCCACGCGGCGCGCAGCAGGTCGGCTGACGCCGCGGGCACGAGCTCCGCATCCACCGCCGCATCCAGCGCGGCGATGGTCGACGTGGTGCGCAGAGCGGGCACGGCGTGCGCATGCTGCAGCTGCAGCAGCTGCACGAGCCACTCGACGTCGCTGAGCGTCCCAGGACCGAGCTTGAGGTGGCGCCGCGGGTCGACGCCCTGCGGCAGCCGCTCCCCCTCCACCCGCGCCTTGATGCGCTTGATCTCACGCGTGCCCTGCAGGTCGATCGCCTCCGGGTACCGGATGCTGTCGGCGAGGTTCGTGAACTTCGCGATCAGCTTGGCGCTCCCCGCGACGCCGCGCGCCCGGAGCAGGGCCTGGGCCTCCCACGAGAGCGACCATCGCCGGTAGTACTCGGCGTAGGCCTCGATCGAGCGCACCACAGGGCCGTTGCGCCCCTCAGGGCGAAGGTCCGCGTCGAGGTCCAGCGGCACCCGGTGATCCGTCAGGTGCTCACGGAGACCGGCGACGATCTGCGTGGAGAGTTTCTGCGCGCGTTCGGAGTCGATGCCGTTCGCGTCGTACACGTAGAGGATGTCGGCATCCGATCCGAAGCCGAGCTCCGCGCCGCCGAAACGCCCCATGCCGATCACGGCGAAGTCGAGCGCCGCGTCCTCCTCGGGGACGATCTCGCGCTGCACCGCCCTGAGGGCAGCCTGGATGGCGGCGTCGGTGATCTCCGTGAGGGAGGTCGCGACCTCCTCGATCGTGAGGACGTCGAGCACGGCCCCCATCGCTGTTCGGAGCAGTTCTCTGCGGCGCAGAGCCCGCACGGCGCGCAGCGCATCGACGACGCTCTCGTGACGGGTCTGGATCGCCCTGGCCTCCTCGTCGAGCGCGGCCCCGCTGCGCGGTCGCAGCAGCTCCGTGCTGTCCAGCCAGGCGACGGACTCGGGGATCCACTCCATGAGCTCGCCCACGTACCGCGACGAGGAGAGCAGACGCGTGAGGCTCTCGGCAGCGCCGGACGAGTCGCGCAGCATCCGCAGGAACCAGGGGGTGTCGCCGAGCCGCTCGCTGATCCGGCGGAAGGCGATCAGGGCGTAGTCGGGGTCGCTGCCGTCGGCGAACCACCGCACCATGATCGGCATGAGGTGCCGCTGGATCGTCGCCTTGCGGCTGAGGCCGGTCGTGAGCGCGCCGATGTGGCGGAGCGCGCCGGCGGGGTCGCGGAAGCCGATGGCGGCGAGGCGGTCGTGCGCCTGCGCCGTCGAGAGCGTGCGCTCCTCCTCCGGCAGGGCGGCGACGGCGGAGAGCAGAGGGCGGTAGAAGAGGCGGATGTGGATCTCGCGCACCTCGCGACGAACGCTCTCCCATCGCGCCCACACGCCGTCTCCGGACTCCGCGAGGCCGGTGCTGCGGGCGAGCACGCGCAGCCCCGCGGGAGTGCGGGGCATCAGATGGGTCCGGCTGAGCTCCCTCAGCTGCAGGCGGTGCTCCATCAGCCGCAGCACGCGGTAGTCATCGGCGAACGTCGCGGCCTCCGCTCGACCGATGTAGCCGCCCTCGACCAGTGCGTCGATGCTCTCCAGCGTGCCGCGCGTGCGGATGCGTGGATCGGTGAGCCCGTGCACCAGCTGCAGCAGCTGCACGGTGAACTCGATGTCTCGGAGGCCTCCGGCTCCGAGCTTGAGCTGATACGGCGCATCCTCCGGATCGATGTGCTCCATCACGCGCTCGCGCATGCGCTGAACACTGTCGACGAAGTTCTCCCGCGCCGCGCTCGACCAGATCTTGGGCTGCACGGCCTCGATGTACGCGGCGCCCAACTCGGCGTCGCCGGCAAGGGGACGCGCCTTCAGCAGTGCCTGGAACTCCCAGCTCTTGGCCCATCGGTCGTAGTACGCCAGGTGCGAGGCGAGGGAGCGCACGAGCGCGCCCTGCTTGCCCTCGGGACGGAGCGCCGCGTCGACCTCCCAGAGCGGGGGCTCGACCTCGATCCCGCTGAGGCCTCGCATGGTCTCGCGCGCGAGACGCGTCGCGATGTCGATCGCCCTGGCCTCCGGGACGAGATCCTCGTCCTTCGTGCCGCCGACGAAGATCACATCCACGTCGCTGACGTAGTTCAGCTCGCGAGCTCCGGCCTTGCCCATGCCGATGATCGCCAGTCGCGTCGCCGCCACGTCCTCGGTGCGCAACGTCGCTCCGAGCCGGGTGCGCGCGATGGCGAGTGACGCCTCGAGAGCGGCCCCCGCGATGTCGGCAAGAGCCGCTGCCACGTCTCCGACGATCTCGACGGGACGGGGGTGGCCGAGGTCGTAGGCCGCGATCGCAACGAGGTGGCGGCGGTACGCGACGCGCAGAGTCCCGAGCGCGGCGTCGTCTCCGGATGCCGCGAACCCGTCCTCGGCGCCGACGGCGTCGAGAAGCAGCCCACGGAGGTCGGACGCCGAGGGCAGCGCGTGCACCGGCGTCCGCAGCACGTCGAGCTGCTCGGGGTGTCGTCGGAAGAAGTCGGCGAAGCCCTGAGACGCCCCGAACACCTGCCACGCACGGCGTCGCGTCTCCGGTGCGCCCAGCAGCGCCCGCAGTTCGACGGTGTCGCGCCAGGCCACATGGAGCATCCCCTGCACGGCGGCGTCGGGATCAGCGGCATCCGCTCCGTCGAGCAGCTCCGCCCTCTCGATGCCGAGAAGGGTCGACAGCTCGGCGAGGGATGCCGCGGCCTCACTGAGCTCGGCGAAGCCCAGCCTGGCCAGCGCGGAGAGCGAGACGGAATCGTCCGAACGGGCCATGCGCGACTCAGAGGAGCTCGAGGTTGTTCTTCAGCTCCAGCGGAGTGACCTGGCCGCGGTAGGACTCCCACTCCTTGCGCTTGTTCAGCAGCACGTAATTGAAGACGGACTCCCCCAGGGTCTCGGCGACGAGCTCGGAGTTCTCCATGTGCTCCAGAGCGTGGTCGAGGCTCGCGGGAAGGGCCGAGTAGCCCAGTGCACGGCGCTCGGCGTCGCTGAGGGACCACACGTTGTCCTCGGCCTCTGGCGGCAGCTCGTAGCCCTCCTCGATGCCCTTGAGGCCCGCGGCGAGCATGAGCGCGTACGCCAGGTACGGGTTGGCCGCCGAGTCGAGGGCGCGGTACTCCACACGGGTGGAACCGCCCTTGTTCGGCTTGTACATCGGCACGCGCACGAGCGCGGAGCGGTTGTTGTGGCCCCAGGTCACGAAGCTCGGAGCCTCGTCTCCGCCCCACAGCCGCTTGTACGAGTTGACGAACTGGTTCGTGACGGCAGCGATCTCGTTGGCGTGCTTGAGGAGTCCGGCGATGAAGTGGCGTCCCGTCTTGGAGAGCTGGTACTTCGCGCCCTCCTCGTAGAACGCGTTGCGCTCGCCCTCGAAGAGCGACATGTGCGTGTGCATGCCGCTGCCGGGCTGGCCGCTGAGGGGCTTCGGCATGAACGTCGCGTAGACGCCCTGCTCGATGGCCACCTCCTTGATGACTGTGCGGAAGGTCATCACGTTGTCGGCCATCGTCAGCGCATCCGCGTATCGCAGATCGATCTCGTTCTGGCCGGGGCCGCCCTCGTGGTGGCTGAACTCGACCGAGATGCCGAGGTCCTCCAGCATCCGCACCGAACGGCGACGGAAGTCGTGCGCGGTGCCGCCCGGCACGTTGTCGAAGTATCCGGCGGAGTCGACGGGAACGGGTCCATCCGGGCCGAAGGACGAGGACTTCAGAAGGTAGAACTCGATCTCCGGATGCGTGTAGAACGTGAATCCGGCGTCCGCCGCCTTCGCGAGGGTGCGCTTGAGCACGTGCCGGGGGTCGGACACAGCGGGGCGTCCGTCCGGCGTGGTGATGTCGCAGAACATGCGCGCGGTCGGGTCGATCTCTCCGCGCCACGGCAGGGTCTGGAAGGTCGTCGGGTCGGGCTGCGCGAGCAGATCCGACTCATAGCTGCGGGTGAGGCCCTCGATCGCCGAGCCGTCGAAGCCGATTCCCTCGGCGAAGGCGCCCTCGACCTCGGCCGGGGCGATCGCGACGGACTTCAGGGTGCCGATCACGTCGGTGAACCACAGCCTGACGAACTTGACGCCGCGTTCCTCGATCGTCCGGAGGACGAAATCCCGCTGCTTGTCCATCGCTACTCTGCGACCTTGCCGGAGCCGGCGTCCCAGCCGTTCTCGGCGGCTTCCTCTTCGGCCCAGGCGCGCGAGCGCTCCTTGAGCTTCTCCGGTGCGTTCGCAGCCTCGGCCTCGGTGTCGAACGGTCCGACGCGGTCGGCGGACGGCGAGATCATGCCGAACTCGACCTGACCGGTCTCCAGGTTGTACCAGTACTTCTCATCGCCGTTGGTCATGGCCGATCCCCTTCTTCACGTGGTGTCATCGATCCTACTGGCGACGGCACCGGTCGCTAAGCTATCGACCATGGCTAAAGCGATCGGCGTCGATATCGGCGGCACGGGTATCAAGGCAGGACTCGTCGACCTCTCACACGGAACCATGGCTTCCGACCGGGTGCGTGTGCCCACGCCCGAGGGCGCATCCCCGCAGGACGTCCTCGTCGCCGTGCAGACGGTCCTGAAGACGCTCGACGTGCACGAGTCGACCCTTCCGCTCGGCGTGGCCTTCCCCGCCATCGTCAAGCGCGGAAAGACACTCTCGGCGGCGAACGTCTCCAAGGAGTGGCTCGACTTCGACGCCGAGCGCTTCTTCCGCGACGGACTCGGTCGCAACATCGTGTTCGTGAACGACGCGGATGCCGCGGGCGTCGCTGAAGCGCGCCACGGCGCCGCCAGAGACGTCCAGGGCCTCACGCTCCTCACGACCCTCGGCACGGGCATCGGGTCGGCGTTCCTGTACGACGGCGTGCTCGTCCCCAACTCCGAACTCGGACACCTGAACTTCGGCACCTACGACTCCGTCGAGAAGTGGGCCGCCACCTCCGCACGCGAGCGCGAAGGACTGAGCTGGTCCGAGTGGGCGGAGCGGCTGCAGGCCTTCTACTCGCACATCGAGTTCCTGTTCAGCCCCGACCTGTTCGTGGTCGGCGGCGGCGTCTCCAAGAACGCCGGCGACTTCCTCCCGCTGCTCGAGCTGAAGACGCCGATCGTCCCGGCGATCCACCGCAACAACTCCGGCATCATCGGCGCGGCATCCCTCGCCGGCGACTGAGTCCGCGACCCACACGACACACGAAGGCCCCGCTGGATCCAGTGGGGCCTTCGTCGTTGGCAGTTCCTTTCCGTCGACACTGTTGCTCACCCGATCAGCCAATCTCCGATCACCTAGGGTCGAGCGCTGGGCTGGGCCCGCCGTTATCATCGGTCCCATGACGGAGCGCTCCCCACTTGATCAGATCATCGAGATGCTCGCACAGCAGGAGAGAGATGATGCGGATGTCGGGGTCCAGCGGACCGGGTGGAAGCGATGGATCTTGCCCGCGGTGGTGACGGTCGCGACCGTGGCGGCGCTGGCCAAACCGGTGATGACCATCGTCGGAGCGTTCGCGGGCGACAGCGGCGACAGCGGCGACAGCGGCGACAGCGGCGACGCGTACGTATCGACTTGCATCGAGTGCGGGGAGACGTACGACGAAGCCGATCTCGACGAGGGTCGCCGGTGCGAGGAGTGCGCCGAAGACTATCCCGACTACTGCTGCGGCATCATGTACGAGGACGGCGACACCGTCTGCAGGAGCTGCGGAGAGCCGCTCTGACCTCTCGCGTCCCGTATCGACAGCGCTGGTGAAATGCGAATGGGCCGACCTGTACGCCGGGTTCTGTTCCGGGGTTCTTCGCCCCTTCGACGGCCATCTCTCTCGGCGACACGTTGCCGTGGCACTCTAGCGGTCTACCCGAGGACTCGGCGAGCCGCGTCAACATCCTCTGTCTGACCTTGCTCCGGACGAGGTTTACCTGGCGGGCCGTGTCACCACGGCCCCCGGTGGTCTCTTACACCACCCTTTCACCCTTACCCCTTGCGGGGCGGTCTGCTCTCTGTGGCACTGTCTCGCGGATTGCTCCGGGTGGGCGTTACCCACCGTCCTGCCCTGAGGAGCCCGGACGTTCCTCGGTGCGGTTGCCCGCCACGCGACCGTCCAGTCGACCCATTCGCCCGTCCAGTCTACCGGGACTACTTCTCCGCGGATTCGGCGATCCGCAGATCGAGCGGCACGTCGATGGGGAAGCCGCCGAAGAGTCGCGTGGTCGCCACCGCTGCAGCCTCGTGCACGGCCTCGGCTGCGGCCTCCGCCTGCTCGGCGGGCACGTGCAGGATCACTTCGTCGTGCAGGAAGAACGCCAGATGCGGATGCCGCGCGAAGGGACCCGAGGCGATCGCCTGCGCATCCGAATCCGGAAAGTCCCTCAGCCGATGCCTGATCTCCGCGAGCCAGATCAGCGACCACTCGGCAGCCGTGCCCTGAACCACGAAGTTGCGGGTGAAACGGCCCCAGTCGCGGGCGCGCCGGCGGGCGAGGGCGACCTCCGTCTGATCGACGTCGGCGTCGGTCGCTCTGGCCTGCATGCGCGACCACTCATCCGACGGGCGCGGCGACGAGCGACCGAGCCAGGTCGAGACGACCCCGCCGTCCTCGCCCTTCCTCGCCGCCTTGTCGACGTGCGCCATCGCCCGCGGGTACACCTTGCGGAGCCTCGGCACCAGTCGCCCGCTGTCCCCCGTCGTCGCGCCGTACATCGCACCGAGCACGGCGTACTTCGCCTCCTCGCGCGTCCCCACGGCGCCGGAGTCGACGACACCCGCGTAGAGGTCGCTCCCCTGCGCCGCCCGCGCCATCGCCCGATCGCCGGCCATGGCGGCCAGCATCCGCGGCTCCAGCTGAGCGACGTCCGCGACGACGAGCATCCACCCGTCGTCGGCGCGCACCGCCGTGCGGAGCATGCGCGGCAGCTGCAGCGCTCCCCCTCCGGCCGACGCCCACCTTCCCGTGACGACGCCGCCGGGGATGTAGATCGGTCGGAAGCGCCCGTCGTGGACCCACTCGGAGAGCCACGCCCACCCGTTGGCGCTGAGCAGACGCGCGAGCTTCTTGTACGCGAGGAGAGGCTCGACGACGGCGTGGCTGTGCTGCGCGAGCTCCCAGCGGTTCGTCGACTCGACCTGCACCCCCACGCGGTGCAGGGCGCGCAGGAGCTTCGGCTGGCTGTCGAGGTTCAGCGTCGTGTCGCCGAGGATCGCGCGGACGCGGTCGGCCAGCTCGAGCATGCGCGACGGGACACCACCCCCGACGGGTCGCGTCCCCAGCGTGTCCGCGAGGATCCCCCGATGGACGTCCTCGTTCCACGGGAGTCCTGCCGCGCGCATCTCCTCGGCGATGAGCCCGCCGGCCGACTCCGCCGCGCAGAGCAGCAGGAGGCGCCCGTCGCGGCCGTCGGCGATGACCCGACGCTGCGCCCGGTACTGGTCCAGCGCGTCGGCGACCGGGTCCTCTGCGGGGTGCTGCTCCATCACGTCGAACAGCGCAGGAGCGTCGTCCGAGGGTTCGCGGCGCACCCAGGACGCAGACGGCGCCAGCGGACGCGCCACCGTGTCCGTGTCACGGAGGATCGCGTGGCACAGCAGCAGGTCATGCGTGCGGGTGAGGAACACCCCG
Source organism: Microbacterium sp. NPDC057944 (assembly GCF_042887445.1). Classification (NCBI taxonomy): domain Bacteria; kingdom Bacillati; phylum Actinomycetota; class Actinomycetes; order Micrococcales; family Microbacteriaceae; genus Microbacterium; species Microbacterium sp. NPDC057944. The sequence continues at coordinate 332,532 of NZ_JBHVPJ010000002.1, read as the reverse complement.
GCGTCGAGGAGCATCGGATAGATCTCCCTGGCATGGCGGAGGATCCATCTCGGCGTCGCCTCGTCCTCGCGCGCGGCCACCCAGCCGGGCAACTCGCTCGCGGAGAGCTCGTGCCTGCTGATCTCGACGTCATCGTCGCCGAGCTCGACCGCGACGTATCGGCCGGAGCCCGTCGCCACCAGGGCGATCCTGCGCTCGACGGGACGCCGCGAGGTCACCGCCGTCGCGCTCGTGGCGCGGAGATCACAGCCCGGATTCCTCGGTGCGCACCAGGATGCATCCGCACTCCGGGCAGGACACGACGGCGTCCTCCGAGGCACGGCGGATGTCGTTGAGGTCGGTGCCGGGCAGCAGGATGCGGCATCCTTCGCAGGTGCCGCGGGTGAGAAGGGCGGCGCCCGCGCTGTTCGCCGCGCGCCGCGCATAGTCAGCCAGCAGGGCCGCGGGGATCTGCTCGGTGATCGCGGCACGATCGCGCGCCAACTGCTCGCCGAGTTCGGTGGCCGCCGCCACGTCGGCCTTCGCCTGCGCGGTGAGCGCCGAGCCCTCCGCCGTCGTGGCGTCCAGCAGCGCCTGCTGGGCGGCGACCGCGGCATCCGCCTCCTCGACACGACCCATCACATCGAGCTCGGCGTCTTCGAGGTTGCTCTGGCGCCTGGCGAGGCTGTCGAGCTCGTGCTCGAGTGCCTGCGCCTCCTTGGAGTTCGTCGCGGCGGCGAGACGCTCGGCGTCGCGGGCGCGCCTCTGCTCGACCAGCTTCACGTCGGACTCGAGACGAGTCAGCTCGACGCGCACATCGTCGCGGGTTCCGGTGAGCGTGGTCAGCTCCCGCAGCTGCTCCTGACGGATGGCGACGAGCTCGGTGATGCGCGGCCCCTGCACCGGCTTCGTGCGCGCACGATCCGCCTGGGAGATGCGCCGATCGAGATCGGCGACGTCGAGCAGGATGCGCTGGTGTTCCGGGCTGGCGTTCACGTCTTCAAATCTAGTCGGTGCGTGCGACGTCTCTCACTGCACTTCTCCGTCGAGGTACAGCCATCGCCGCCCCTCCCTCACGAAACGGCTGCGTTCGCGGAGCGATCCGCGCTCATCGCCCTGCTGCCAGAACGCCTCGAACTCGACGACGCCCTCGCGATCGAAGGGGCCGCCGGCGACACGGTCGATGATCAGGAGCCGTCGCCAGCGCAGTCCTGGCTCCAGATCCACGACGGGGGGTCGCGTCGAGCCGTGCCAGGACGCGCGGAGATACGCGGTGTCGCCGAGCGAGAACGCCGTGTAGCGCGACCGCATCAGTCGTTCGGCCGTCGGAGCGGGAGAGCCGGCGATCAGGGGGCCGCAGCATCCGCCGAGCACATCCCCCGATCCGCACGGGCATCTCTGGTCCTCCATGGCCCCAGCGTACGCTGAAGGCATGAACCGCTTCACCGCTCACAACGGATTCCAGCTGCCGGCCATCGGACTCGGAACCTACGGTCTGCGAGGAGATGCCGGATCGGATGCCGTCGCCGCGGCGATCGGCGCCGGATACCGCCTCATCGACTCCGCGTTCAACTACGAGAACGAGGGCGCGGTCGGGCGCGGAGCGGCGGCGTCCGGCGCCGATCGCTCCGAGGTGATCGTGACGACCAAGCTGCCTGGTCGTCATCATGCCGCGGCGAAGGCGCGGACGAGCATCGAGGAGAGCCGTTCCCGCCTCGGACTGGAGACCACTGACCTCCATCTGATCCACTGGCCCAACCCGAGCCAGGACGAGTACGTCGAGGCGTGGCAGGCCCTGGTCGACGCGCAGCAGCGCGGCGTGGTGCGGCAGATCGGCGTGTCGAACTTCCTCCCCGAGCATCTGGAGCGCATCGAGCGCGAGACCGGTGTGCGCCCCGTGGTGAACCAGATCGAGGTGCACCCGTGCTTCCCGCAGACCGAGCAGCTCGCCTATCACCGTGAACACGGCATCCTCACCGAGGCCTGGAGCCCGTTGGGCAAGGGATCGGCCCTGCTCTCGGAGCCGGTCGTGGTCGAGGTCGCCGCGGCCCACGGCATCAGCGCCGCACAGACCGTGCTCGCCTGGCATGTCGCCCGCGAGACCGTGGCCATCCCCAAGGCGACGTCTCTCGAGCATCAGACGGCGAACCTCGCAGCGGGCGCCGTGGTGCTCGATGCGGCGGAGGTCGAGGCGATCACGGCACTCGGACGCCAGGACGGCCGGCTGTTCGGCGCCGACCCTCGGACGCACGAGGAGTCCTGAGATCAGCAGCATCACGATCGCCGGCATCGGCGTCGCCCCGGGGAGCGCGCGAGCGTACTTCGGTCTTCAGGCGGTCCTGGGAGCGCTCTGGTGGGTAGGGGTCTTCACGACGGACTCCCTGCGACACGCGACGCTCGGCGACCTCCCCGCTGCCGTGATCGCCGTCGCCGACATCCCCCTCTTCGTCCTCGCCTCGGCGCTCGTCGCATGCGGCGTCCGCTGGGCGGTGTGGATCGTCGTCCCCTGGACCGCGTTGGTGGCCGCGGGCATGGCTATCTACTCGACGGCGACGACGCTGGCGGGATGGGGCGCACTGCTCATGGCCCTCGCCGCGATGGGGTCCATCGCGGCGGGCATCATCATCGTCTGCGGCCGAGCTCCCGTCGAATGGATCGTCAGCGGGCCGTTCGCCTTCCGCACGGCCGACGATGAGGGCCGCACCAGACTCGCCGTGCGGATCTTCCGTCAGATGCTGCTGTTCTGGGTGCTCTTCCTCGGCGTGCTGCCCCTGGGCATCTCCGCTCTGGAGTCCCGGTGGATGCTCGCCGTCGACGTCTCCGTCGCCGTGCGGATCGGCGGCGGCGTGCTGTTCGTCGCGACCGGAGCGCTCGGCATCTGGTCGGCGGTCTCGATGCTCGTCAAGGGCGAGGGCACACCGCTGCCCGCGCATATGGCCCGGCATCTCGTGATCTCCGGCCCTTACCGCTACGTGCGCAATCCGATGGCGGTGGCGGGCATCGCCCAGGGCGTCGCCGTCGGCCTCGCCCTCGGTTCCTGGATGGTCGTCGCCTACGCCCTGTGCGGCTCACTGATCTGGAACACCCTCGTCAGACCGCAGGAGGAGGCCGACCTCTCCGCGCGCTTCGGCGCCGAGTTCGACGAGTACCGTAGCGCCGTGTCCTGCTGGATCCCACGTCTGCCGAAGAGCCGCCGCGCAGCCGTCACGACGAGCGGATCGTCTGCGTCCCCAGCACCCTGAGCAGATCGAGTCTGCTCGCCGCCTCGCTGCCCGGCGCCGCGGTCAGCACGATGAGCGCCTGAGACTCGTCGGGCGTGAGGAGGGCCTGGCAGTCGACCTCGATCTCGCCGAGATCCCGGTGCACGACGGTCTTCCGATCCTCGAACCTCCGGCGGACCTCGTGGTCCTCCCAGTAGTCGACGAACTCCGGGCTCACGGCACGCAGAGCCTGTTCGATCTCCCCCGCGCGCGACGTCGGCCCCCAGGTGCCGTGCGCCGCGCGCAGCGACGCCGCGAGAGTGCGGCCGTGACGCTCGTGATCCCGCACCGGATAAATGCGGCGCTCTTCTTCGGGCGTGGCGAACCAGCGGTAGATCCCGCTGCGCTCCATGCCCCTCCGCGCACTTACGTCGCCGAACAGGGCACGCGCGGCGTCGTTCTGCACGAGCACCTCGTCGAGGACGGACACGACGAAGGCGGGGGTGTCGCTCAGGCGGTCGATGACGCGCAACAGACTCGGGGCGACGTAGTCGCTGAACACGGCGCGATCCGGCGCACTGTGCCCGCTGACCCGGTAGAGGTAGTCGCGTTCGTCGGGCGTGAGCCGGAGCGCCCGCGAGAGGGAGGACAGCATCTGCACGCTGGGCTGAGGGCCGCGGCGCTGTTCGAGCCGCGCGTAGTAGTCGGCGGACATCGCGGCGAGCATCGCGACCTCCTCGCGGCGCAGTCCGCTGGTGCGGCGTCGGGGCCCCTCGCTCAGGCCGACGTCGGACGGCTTGAGCTCCTGTCTGCGTCGCAGCAGGAAGTCGGCGAGGGCATCACGATCCATTCCCGAAGTATCCCCCGTCTGCGCCGTGCGCATCCAGGGAGCGCCGATCCATGGATGAGTGCTCTCTGCCTCGCCCGCGGGAACCACCGCAGGCTGGGGACATGAACATCAGCGGAAACACCATCTTTATCCCCGGGGCGACCAGCGGGATCGGCCTCGCCCTCGCCAGGGCGCTCAGCGAGCGCGGCAACACCGTGATCATCGGCGGTCGCAGGGCCGACCTGCTCCGGACGATCGCCGCCGAGACCCCCGAATTGCACACGGTCGAGATCGACACGACGGATGCCGACAGCATCCGCTCCGCCGCCCAGGAGGTCATCGCCGCACACCCCGACCTCAACGTGCTCGTCACGATGGCCGGCATCATGCGGGTCGAGGACTGGACGTCGCCGGAGGGCTTCCTCGAAACCGCCGAGGCGACCGTCACGACGAACCTGCTCGGCCCGATCCGCCTCATCGCCGCATTCATCGAACAGCTGCGGGCGGTGCCGGACGCCACGATCATGACGGTGTCGTCGGGACTCGCGTTCGCGCCCCTGCGCGTCACTCCGACGTACAACGCGACGAAGGCGGCGATCCACATGCTCAGCGAGTCGGTGCGCCTGCAGCTCGCCGGCACCGGAGTGCGGATCGTCGAGCTCGAGCCGCCGTCCGTGCGCACGGCGCTGATGCCCGGCCAGGAGAGCAGCGCCTTCGCGATGCCTCTCGACGACTTCGTCTCCGAGGTCGTCGGGCTCATCGAGACGCAGCCGGACGCGACCGAGATCCAGGTCGAGAACGTGAAGTTCCTTCGCTACGGCGAGGCGCGGGGTGACTACGACCAGGTGGTCGCGACCCTCAACAGCCTCGACCCGCACGGGAACTGACGCTCAGACCGCGTGCTCCACGGCATCCTCCGCCGTCGCGTGGGAGAACGAGAAGCCCGAGCGCTCGAGTGCGAGCGGACGCACGTCCGCATCGCCGAGGAGGAGGGAATCGGCCGCGGGGCCCAGCGCGAGGCGAAGCGCCCAGGCGGGAGCGGGCAGCCAGAACGGGCGGTGCATCCTGCGGGCGAGCGCGCGTCCGATGTCGTTCGCGGAGGCCGGGGTCGGTCCGGTCAGGTTCACCGGCCCCGCGAGCCCCTCGTCGATGGTGTGCCGGATGGCCCGCACCTCGTCGTCGAGGGAGATCCAGGGCCAGATCTGCGTGCCCGTGCCCAGCGGCCCGGAGACGCCGAGTCTCGTGAGCGCGATGAGCGGCTTGAGCACGCCCCGCGGGTGGATCACCGGTGCGGTGCGGAGCAGCGCCACTCGCGAGCCCTCCCCTGCGCGACGGGCGGCGTCCTCCCACGCCACGCACAGTTCCGCGAGGAAGGTGCTCCCCGCTCGTGAGGACTCGTCGAGCACCGCGCCCGGGGCCGAGCCGTAGTACCCCACCGCGGAGGCCGACAAGAGGGCGGGAGCGTCCGGTCCCTGCGCACGGAGCGCTGCGGTGATCGTCTCCGTCGGGCGCTGGCGCGACGAAAGGAGCTCGCGGCGGTATCGCGGTGTCCAGGGCAACCTGCCGACGCTGGCTCCGCCGAGCGCCACCACGGCCTCCGCTCCGGAGAGCACGTCGGGGTCGAGGGGCGCCTCTCCCGGGCTCCACTGCACCTCGTGCGAGGCGCGCGGCGGACGACGCACGAGGGTCGTCACCTCGATCCCGTCCGCGCGCAGCGACGCTGCCAGCGCCGATCCGATCAGGCCGGATGCTCCGCTGATGACGATGCGACGGGCCATGATCCTCCGATGCTCGCTGCGGGCCACGGGCGGGACGACGATCTCTTGTCGGACGACGCGGCCCCGCGCCGATCGTACCCCGCCGCATCCGCCCTGCTCGCGACGCCTAACCGCGGAGGTCGTCCACGGCCGAGGCCAGAGCACCAGCCGAGAGCCTCAGCAGCTCCAGCTCCTCCGGGGAGAACGTCGTGTTGCGGACGGGAACCGCTCCGGCCGCGCTCACGATGGACGGCACGGAGAGAGCGACACCGTCGATCCCCTGGAAGTCGTGGAGCACCGTGCTCACCGGCATCACGGCGTGCTCGTCGCGGAGGATCGCCTCGACGATCCGCGCGCTGGAGAGCCCGATCGCGTAGTTCGTGGCGCCCTTGCCCTGGATCACCTTGTACGCGGCATCCCTGACGTCGACCGCGATCCCGCGCAGCTCGTCGAGAGTGAGCCGCGGGTGCTCCGGAGTCTCCCAGTCGAGGATGGGCACCGTGCCGATCGTCGCGTGAGACCAGAGCGGGAACTCCGTGTCGCCGTGCTCGCCCACGATGTACGCGTGGACGCTGCCGGTGGAGACGCCGGCGCGCTCGGCGAGCTTCCACCGCAGACGCGAGGTGTCGAGCACGGTGCCGGACGAGAAGATCCGCTCCGGCGGAAGCCCTGTCGCCTCCTGGGCGATCACGGTCAGCACGTCGCAGGGGTTCGTCACGATGACGTAGACGGCGTTCGGCGCCACCTCGATGAGCTTCGGAAGCATGTCGCGGATGATGCCGGCGTTCACGTCGGCGAGCTCCATCCGCGTCTGCCCCGGCTTCTGCTTGGCCCCCGCCGTGATCACCACGACGTGCGATCCGGCGGCCACCGAGATGTCGCTGCCGCCGACGATGTCGCTCGACCCGGTGAACTGCGTACCGTGCGCGAGATCGAGCACCTCGGCCTCGACCTTCTCGGTCGCGATGTCGTACAGAGCGACGTGGCGCGCGGAACCGCGGATCAGGGCCGCGTACGCGACGCTCGAACCGACGCTGCCCGCGCCGACGACCGTGAGCTTCGAGTTCTCGATGATTGCCATGCGGTCAGTCTCGCAGTGCCGGGGCCGTGGACTCCAGCGGATCGGACCGGGAGAATCGCGAGGGACGCCGGATGTCACTGCGCCCGCGACTCCGCGGAGAGAGATTGCTCCGTCGCGGTCCGCCGTCGTCGTGAGTCGCCCGACCCGCCCACCGCGCAGGCGATCGCGCCGATCGCGAGACCCAGGATCACTCCCTGGCCCGGTACCTGACCGAGGAGGAGCCAGCCGAAGAGCGCAGCGACCGACGGAATCACCGCGAAGAGCAGCGACACCCGGGCGGCGCCGCTCCGCCGCACCGCCGCCATGTAGACCGTGGTGCCCACGGCGGCGCTGAGCACGATCATCGCGCCCATGCTCGCCAACGCGAGCCCGGCGTCGCCCAGATCGGGCGGCGTCATCGCCGCCCAGATCAGCATCGGCAGGGCGGAGACGAACTGGCCGACGGCGCTCGCAGGCAGCGGATCGGTGGCCGCGAGGAAACGCTGCTGGTAGACCCCTCCCGCAGACATGCCGAGGAGCGCCAGAAGCGTCAGGACCAGCGCCGCGTCCACGCCTGTGGCCGTGACCCGCCCCGCGAACGCGACCCCGATGGCGACGAGTCCGAGAGCGAGCCCGACGACGCCCCGCCTGGTCGGCCGTTCCCCGAGCCACGACGCTGCGAGCACCGCCGTCACCAGCGGGTTCATCGCGATGACGAGCGCCGTCAACGTCGGCGAGACCCCCTCGTGCATCCCCTCGTACGCGCATCCGAACTGCACGGCCTGTGTGAGCAGCCCAACCACGATCGCATGCCCCCACTGCCGACCACGTGGCCACCGGCGACGCCCGAATGCGGCCGCCCCAGCGAGGAGAGCGGCGGCCAGCACGAATCGGATCGACAGCACCCACGGCGCCGACAGCTCGCCGAGCGCCATCGCGCCGAGGGGGTAGCCGAGTCCGTACAGCACGACGATGAGGATGATGTGGGTCGCTCGGAGCTTCATGATTCCGATGCTCCCCACAGCGAGGCCCGCCCGTCCAACAATGATTACTGATCGCGATCGATAAGCTTTGTCAATCGGACTAGGGTGTGACCATGGAGACCCTCGACGTCATCCCGCTGCGCTCCTTCCTGGCGATCGCATCGTGCGGCGGATTCCACAGAGCGGCGGCAGCCCTTCACCTCAGCCAGTCGGCCGTGAGCCAGCATGTGCGGCGCCTGGAGCAGGTCGTCGGAGCGCCGCTCGTCGAACGCAGCGGCCGCCTCATGGCCTTCACCCCTCGCGGAGAGTCCCTGCTCGCCGAGGCGCGCCGGATCGTCGACCTCCACGACGAGGTGCTCCGAACCGTGCGGGTTCCCGATGAGACCGGCACGCTCGTGCTCGGCTCCACCGAGCATGGGGCCGAGCAGATGCTCCCCGAGATCATCTCGACGCTCAAACGCGACGCGCCCGACACGGAGGTGAGGATCCGCCTGGACCGCACCGCACGCGTCAGCGAGGCTCTCGAGGCCGGTCGCCTCGATGTCGCGGTGGTGCTCGAGATCGGAGAGCCCAGCCCGGCGCAGAGACGGCTCCGACTCGGGTGGTTCGCCGCCCCGGAGTGGACAGCACCGCCGAACGAGCCCGTGCCGCTCATCCAGTTCGATCCCCCCTGCGTGATGCGCCCCGCGGTCCTCGACCTCATGGCGGCGAACGGCAGGGCATTCCGCACCGCCGTCGAGGTCGGCGACCTCGCCGGCGGACTGTCCGCAGCACGCTCCGGCCTCGGAGCGATCCTGCTCCCCGTCGTGGACAGAGGCCTGGAGGGGCTCCGCCCGGTCCCAGGCCTCCCCGGACCGCCGCCACTGCGCATGGTCGTGCGCGGCCGCCACGGCATCCCGGCGCGCATCGTCCGCTCCGTGCAGGACGCGGTCGATGCCGCCTTCGCCTGAGGATGCCGGCCCACGGCGGGCTCCGCGGGAATGCCGAACCCGAAGAGCCGAGGAGAACGGTGGGCCCTGCCGGGATCGAACCGACGACATCCACGGTGTAAACGTGGCGCTCTACCAGCTGAGCTAAAGGCCCTGGTGCTGCCAGTCTATCCGGTGGCGGGTGCGCGCCCGTGTCGTGGAAGAGGGATAAGGTGAGGAAGGCGCGCGTTGTGCACAGCCGACAAGGCTGCCCGCGTCGCTTCCCGTTTCATTGGCATGACCTGCCAGCTTGACGAAAGGCTCCCCCGTGACCGTGCACGACCAGGATCCGTACTCCCAGGGCCCCCTCGACAGCGATCCGGAGGAGACCGGCGAGTGGCAGCAGTCGCTCGACGAGCTCGTCGACGCGAAGGGCCACGGCCGCGGCCGCGAGATCATGCTCAGCCTGCTCAAGCGCTCCAAGGAGCTGCACCTGGGCGTGCCGATGGTCCCGACGACGGACTACATCAACACCATCGCCTCGGAGAATGAGCCCGAGTTCCCCGGCGACGAGGAGATCGAGCGCCGCTACCGCGCATGGATCCGCTGGAACGCCGCCGTGACCGTGCACCGCGCGCAGCGCCCCGGCATCGGCGTCGGCGGTCACATCTCGACCTATGCGTCGTCCGCCGCCCTGTACGAGGTCGGCTTCAACCACTTCTTCCGCGGTGCGGACAACCCCGGCGGCGCCGACCAGATCTTCATCCAGGGTCACGCCTCCCCCGGCATCTACGCGCGTTCCTTCCTCGAAGGCCGCCTCACCGAGGAGCACCTCGACGGGTTCCGCCAGGAGCAGTCGCGCGCGCCGTTCGGCATCCCCTCGTACCCGCACCCCCGTCAGATGCAGGACTACTGGCAGTTCCCGACGGTGTCGATGGGTCTGGGCCCGATCAACGCGATCTACCAGGCCATGTCGAACCGCTACCTGGAGAACCGCGGCATCAAGGACACCTCGTCCTCGCAGGTGTGGGCGTTCCTCGGCGACGGCGAGATGGACGAGATCGAGAGCCGCGGTCAGCTCCAGGTCGCAGCCAACGAGGGCCTGGACAACCTCAACTTCGTGATCAACTGCAACCTGCAGCGCCTCGACGGACCCGTCCGCGGCAACGGCAAGATCATCCAGGAGCTGGAGTCGTACTTCCGCGGCGCCGGCTGGAACGTCATCAAGGTCGTCTGGGGCCGCGAGTGGGACGACCTGCTCGCCCGCGACACCGAGGGCGCCCTGCTGAACATCATGAACGCCACGCCCGACGGCGACTACCAGACGTACAAGGCCGAGTCCGGCGCGTACATCCGCGAGCACTTCTTCGGCAAGGACGAGCGTGCGGCCGCCCTGGTCTCGGACTACACCGACGACCAGATCTGGCACCTCAAGCGCGGCGGTCACGACTACCGCAAGGTCTACGCGGCCTTCAAGGCGGCGGCCGAGCACAAGGGCCAGCCCACGGTCATCCTGGCGAAGACGGTCAAGGGCTACGGCCTCGGCCCCCACTTCGAGGGCCGCAACGCGACCCACCAGATGAAGAAGATGACGCTGGACAACCTCAAGACGTTCCGCGACACGATGCACATCCCGATCACGGACGCGCAGCTCGAGGAGAACCCGTACCTTCCCCCGTACTACAACCCCGGGGCGCAGGACGAGACGATCCAGTACATGCTGGAGCGCCGTCGCAACCTCGGCGGCTTCCTCCCGGAGCGCCGTTCGACGCACGTCGGTCTGTCCCTGCCCGACGACACCGCGTACGCCCTGCCCAAGAAGGGCTCCGGCACGCAGGAGATCGCCACCACCATGGCGTTCGTCCGCCTGCTGAAGGATCTGCTCCGCTCGAAGGACTTCGGCAACCGCATCGTGCCGATCATCCCCGACGAGGCGCGCACCTTCGGCATGGACGCGTACTTCCCTACCGCGAAGATCTACAACCCGAACGGCCAGCACTACACCTCGGTCGACCGTGAGCTCCTCCTTGCCTACAAGGAGAGCCCGCAGGGGCAGATCGTGCACGTCGGCATCAACGAGGCCGGAGCGCTGGCCGCGTTCACCGGCGTCGGCACGTCCTACGCGACGCACGGCGAACCGCTGATCCCGATCTACATCTTCTACTCGATGTTCGGCTTCCAGCGCACCGGCGACGCCCAGTGGGCAGCCGGCGACCAGATGGCCCGCGGGTTCATCATGGGCGCAACGGCCGGCCGCACCACGCTGACCGGCGAGGGCCTGCAGCACGCGGACGGCCACTCGCACCTGCTCGCCTCGACCAACCCGGCGACGGTGTCCTACGACCCCGCATACGGATACGAGATCGCCCACATCGTGCGCGACGGCCTGGAGCGCATGTACGGCGGGAAGCACCCCGACCCGAACGTCATGTACTACATCACGCTGTACAACGAGCCCTACGTGCAGCCGGCCGAGCCGGAGAACGTGGACGTCGACGGCATCGTGCGCGGCATCCACCGCGTGTCCGCCGGCGAGGGCGAAGGCCCCCGCGCGCAGCTGTTCGCCTCGGGCGTCGGCCTGCCGTGGGCGCTGGAGGCGCAGGAGCTGCTCAAGAACGACTGGGGCGTGATCGCCGACGTGTGGTCGGTCACCTCCTGGACCGAGCTGCGCCGCGACGGCCTCGCCGCCGACGAGCACAACTTCCTGCACCCGGAGGAGGAGCCCCGCACGGCCTACCTCACCCAGAAGCTGCAGGGCGCCGAGGGTCCGGTCGTCGCGGTGAGCGACTTCATGCACGCCGTGCAGGACCAGATCCGTCCGTGGGTCCCGAACCGCTACGCCACGCTCGGCGCCGACGACTTCGGCTTCTCCGACACCCGCGCCGCCGCACGCCGGTACTTCAAGATCGACGGTCCGTCGATCGTGGTCCGCACGCTGCAGTCGCTGGCCGAGGAGGGCAAGGTCGACCGGTCGCTCGCAGCGCAGGCGATCCAGAAGTACGACCTGCACAACGTGAACGCCGGAACCAGCGGCAACGCGGGCGGCGAAAGCTGAGCCTTCGGTGACAGACTCGTCTCCCACCGGCATGGACAAGGCCGCGACGCTCACCTGGCTGCGCCGGATCTCCGGCGACATCGCCTCGGTGACGATCAAGCGCCTGGAGGACACCCTCCCCTGGTACGCCGACATGCCACCGGCCCGCCGCTCTGCGGTCGGGCTGGTGGCTCAGGCTGGCATCACCTCGTTCATCCAGTGGTACGACGATCCGACCTCGACGCCGTGGATCGCGGCCGACATCTTCGCCGCGGCTCCTCGTGAGCTGCTGCGCAGCGTCAGCCTGCAGCAGACCCTGCAGCTGATCCGCGTCACCGTCGAGGTCACCGAGGAGCGTGTCGCGGGCAAGGGCGACCTGCTGCGCGAGGCGATCCTGCTGTACTCGCGCGACGTCGCGTTCGCCGCCGCCGACGTCTACGCGCGCGCCGCGGAGGCGCGCGGCCTGTGGGACGCGCGTCTGGAGGCGCTCGTCGTCGACTCGATCCTCACCGGCGAGGCCGACGAGGAGCTCCCGAGCCGCATCGCGGCTCTCGGGTGGCACGGTCACGGCGAGGTCGCCGTCCTGGTCGGCACGACTCCCCCGCAGTTCGACGTCGATCTCGTCCGGCGCACCGCCCGCAAGCTCGCGGTCGACGTGCTCATCGGCGTGCAGGGCTCCCGCCTCGTGCTGGTACTCGGCCGTGCCCGCATCGCGGGTCAGGAGGGCGAGGACGAGGAGCTCGGTTTCCAGGAGATCGCCACCAGGCTGGAGCCGTCGTTCGGCCCCGGATACGTCGTGCTCGGTCCGGCCGTCGCTGCTCTCGTCGACGCCAGCCAGAGCGCTCGCGCCGCTCTCGCCGGCTTCGCCGTCGCGCGGGCATGGCGCAACGCCCCTCGCCCGGTCGAGGCGGACGACCTGCTGCCGGAGCGCGCCCTCGCCGGCGACCCGCTCGCGAAGCAGACGCTGATCGAGCGAATCTACCGACCACTGCAGTCGCACTCGACCGATCTCGTCACGACCCTGTGGAGCTACCTCGACAACGGTCGCTCTCTCGAGGCCACGGCGCGTGAGCTCTTCGTGCACCCGAACACCGTGCGCTACCGGCTCAAGCGGGTCAGCGAGGTCATCGGCTGGGACGCGACGGGTCCGCGCGAGGCGCTGATCCTGCAGACGGCGCTGATCCTCGGCTCGATCGGCGCGGCCGAGCAGGTGCGCCGTCGCGCGCCGCTGCGTCGGCCGACCCGCTGACCCCACCGCCCAGGCTGTACGCCACACACAAGGGATCTTCGGAATCTTGTGATGGATCATCCACCGTTCCGGCGTGATCGTTGGCAGACTGGGGAGGTGATCGTCTACGCCTGCCCTGGACAGGGTTCTCAGACTCCCGGCTTCCTCTCCCCCTGGCTTGAGCTCGACGGCGTCGCCGAGCAGCTCGCCGCCTATTCCGAGGCGGCGCAGGTCGACCTCATCGCCCACGGCACGGAATCGGATGCAGACACCATCCGCGACACGCGCATCGCGCAGCCGCTGATCGTCGCGGCCTCCCTCGTCGCGGGTCGCGCCCTGCTCGAGCGCTCCGGACGTCAGCCAGACGGCATCGCCGGCCACTCGGTCGGAGAGCTCGCCGCACTCGTCGGCTCCGGCGTGATCTCCGCTGCGGATGCGATGCGGCTCGTCGGCATCCGCGGCCGGGCGATGGCGGATTCCGCGGCCCAAGAGGCCACCGGCATGAGCGCCGTGCTCGGCGGTGACGAGGATGCCGTCCTGGCCCGTCTCGCGGAGCTCGACCTCACCCCGGCCAACTACAACGGCGGAGGGCAGATCGTCGCCGCGGGTGCGCTCGACAGCCTCGCCGCGCTCGCGGCGGAGCCTCTGCGCGGCACCCGCGTCATCGCCCTGCAGGTCGCCGGCGCGTTCCACACGAGCTACATGGCCTCGGCTGTGGCCGCGCTGCGCGACGCCGTCCGGGGCGTCGACGCCGTCGACCCGAACATCACGCTGTGGACCAACCGCGACGGATCCGTCGTCACCGACGGTGCGACCGCGCTGGACTACCTCGTCGACCAGGTGTCCTCCCCCGTGCGCTGGGACCTGTGCATGGCGTCCTTCGCCGACGCGGGGATCACCGGTCTCATCGAGCTCACGCCCGCCGGAGCGCTCACCGGCCTCGCCAAGCGCGGACTGCGCGGCGTGCCGACCGTCGCCGTGAAGACCCCCGAAGACCTCGATGCAGCCGTCGCGCTGCTGAACGGAGAAGCCGCATGAGCGTCACCCTGAACCAGCTCACCGGGCCGGCCTACACCCGCATTTACTCCTACGGAGCGGCGCGCGGCGAGAACGCCGTGCCCAACGACGACCTGGTCGGGCCGATCGACTCCAGCGACGAGTGGATCCGCCAGCGCACGGGCATCGTCACGCGCGTGCGCGCCGACAAGGGCACCGATGCGATCGATCTGGCGACGGCTGCGGGCATCGAGGCGATCGAGAAAGCCGGCGTCCCCGCTGATCAGGTCGACCTCGTGATCGTCGCGACCATCAGCAACCCGAAGCAGACGCCGTCGGTGTCGGCCATCGTCGCCGACCGCGTCGGGGCCAACCCCGCTGCCGCGTACGACATCAACGCCGCGTGCGCAGGTTACGCCTACGCCGTGGCACAGGCCGACGCGCTGATCCGCGCCGGCGCCGCACGCTACGCGCTGGTGATCGGCACCGAGAAGCTCTCCGACATCGTCGACCCGACCGACCGGAGCATCTCCTTCCTCCTCGGCGACGGCGCCGGCGCCGCGCTCATCGGCCCGAGCGACACCCCGGGGATCGCCCCGGCCGTGTGGGGCTCCGACGGCTCGAAGGCGGATGCCGTCGGCATGAACTTCACCCTGACCGAGTTCCGCGACGGAGAGTCCCCCTGGCCCACGCTGCGCCAGGAGGGCCAGACGGTGTTCCGCTGGGCCGTATGGGAGATGGCCAAGGTCGCCCGCGAGGCGCTGGACAAGGCGGGCGTCGAGCCGTCCGACATCGCCGCGTTCATCCCTCACCAGGCGAACATGCGCATCATCGACGAGTTCGCCAAGCAGCTCAAGCTGCCGGAGACCACGGTGATCGCCCGCGACATCGAGACCACGGGCAACACGTCCGCGGCATCCATCCCGCTCGCCAGCCACCGGCTGATGACCGAGCACCCCGAGCTGTCCGGCGGTCTCGCCCTGCAGATCGGCTTCGGCGCGGGCCTCGTCTTCGCCGCGCAGGTCGTCGTCCTCCCCTGAGAACGTCCCGACCTTCCCTAGACTGTTCCACGGTTCCGAATACAACCCGCAAGAAAGAGGAAGACCACATGGCTTTCACCAACGATGAGGTCCTCGCCGGCCTCGCAGAGCTGATCACCGACGAGACCGGCATCAACGCTTCCGAGGTCGCCCTCGAGAAGTCGTTCACCGACGACCTCGACATCGACTCGATCTCGATGATGACGATCGTCGTCAACGCCGAGGAGAAGTTCGGCGTCACCATCCCCGACGACGAGGTCAAGAACCTGAAGACCGTCGGCGACGCCGTCAGCTTCATCGTCGCAGGCCAGGAGTAATCCCGGGGCACGGATGCCACCCCCGCCACCCGCGGGGCGTGGCATCCTCACCCCTGCCCTCACCTCGCACGCAACCCGTACGACAAGGAACCACACCATGACCAAGCGCATCGTCGTCACCGGCATCGGCGCCACTTCCGCCATCGGCGGGACCGCCCCGGAGAACTGGAGCAACCTCCTCGCAGGCGTCTCCGGCACCCGGACCCTCGAGCACGACTGGGTCGCGCAGTACGAGCTGCCCGTGACCTTCGCCGCAGAGGCGATCGTCCGCCCGGAGGAAGTGCTCCCCCGCCACGAGGCGAAGCGTCTCGACCCCTCCTCCCAGTTCGCCCTGATCGCCGCACGCGAGGCGTGGGAGGATGCCGGATCGCCCGAGGTCGCCCCCGAGCGCCTCGGCGTCGACTTCGCCACCGGCATCGGCGGCCTCTGGACCCTCCTCGACGCGTGGGACACGCTGCGGGAGAAGGGGCCCCGTCGCGTCATGCCGCTCACGGTCCCGATGCTCATGCCGAACGCGGCCGCGGGCAACCTGTCTCTGCAGTTCTCGGCGCGCGCCTACGCGCAGACCGTCGTCAGCGCCTGCGCCTCCAGCACCGAGTCGATCATCCACGCCTTCCATCACCTGCAGGAGGGGCTCGCCGACGTCGTGATCGCCGGCGGCGCCGAGTCGGCCATCCACCCGATCACGATGGCGTCGTTCGCGTCCGCGCAGGCGCTCTCGCGTCGCAACGACGACCCCGCGACCGCATCGCGCCCTGGCGCCATCGACCGTGACGGCTTCGTCATGGGAGAGGGCGCTGCTGTGCTCATCCTCGAGACCGAGGAGCACGCGAAGGCCCGCGGCGCCAAGATCTACGGCTACGTCCTCGGAGGTGGCGTGACGGCTGATGCGTACCACATCACCGGAAACGACCCCGAGGGCAACGGCGCCGCCCGCGCAGTCACCCACGCCCTCGGCGAGGCGGGCATCACCGCCGACCAGGTGACGCACATCAACGCGCACGCCACGTCCACCCCCGTGGGCGACCCCAACGAGTACGTGGCCCTCAAGAAGGTCTTCGGCGACCGGATCGACGAGATCCCGGTGTCCGCGACCAAGGCCTCGACCGGGCACCTGCTCGGCGGCACCGGCGCGCTGGAGGCGATCTTCTCCCTGCTCGCGCTCCGCGACCGCATCGCTCCTCCGACGATCAACATGACCGAGCCCGACCCGGCCGTGCCCTTCCGGCTGTCCGGCGAGCCGCAGCCGCTGGGCGACGGTCCTCAGATCGCCATCAGCAACTCGTTCGGCTTCGGCGGCCACAACGCCGTCGCCGTGTTCGCCAGCGCCGACTGACGACAGGACGCACGACGAAGGCCCTCGGGAATCTCCCGGGGGCTTTCGTCGTGGGCGCCGCGGCTATCGGCTCGAAGCCGGGGACAGCCGGCGAGAACGCGCCGTGCGCACCCTCGTCATCCAGGGCAGGAACCAGCCGATGAGCGGCCCCACGCCGAAGGCGAAGAGGACGGTGCCGACTCCGACCGGTCCGCCGAGCAGGAACCCGACGACGAGCACGGTGCCCTCGATGAGCGTGCGGACGATCCACACGCGCCACCCGGTCCTGCGCACCAGACCGGTCATCAGGCCGTCGCGCGGTCCGGGGCCGAAGTCGGCTGAGATGTACAGCCCTGTGGCGAACGCGAGCAGGAGGAGCCCGGCGACGAACATCGGCGCTCCCACCCAGATCGACGACGGCGCGGGCACGAGCGCGAGGGTCAGGTCGGCGCTGGGGCCGATCAGCAGGGCGTTGAGGAGCGTCCCCAGTCCGACTCGCTGTCGCAGCGGGATCCACAGGAGCAGCACGACGAGCGCGACGAGGTTCGTGACGACGCCGTATCCGATCCCGGTGCGGCCAGAGACTCCGAGCGCGAGCACATCCCAGGGCGAGACGCCGATGCCGCCGCGCACCATCAGTCCCAGCGCCACACCGTAGAGGAAGAGGCCGAGGACGAGCTGCACGATGCGCTCGACAAGGTCGCGCCGGCTCGTGGCGGTGATCGGGAGGAAGACGGATCGGAGGAGCATCCCTCCATGGTGGCCTGCCCGTGAGGGCCGAAAGAGAGGCCACTCGACGAGAAGTGGCCTGACGACACGAGGCCACTTTGCGGCATGCTGGGTGCATGGGATCTCGTCTGGTCGATCAGCTCGGCGCGCAGCACGTCGCCGGCTCCACCGCCGCGGCCCTCGCCGAGCGGATCCGCGCCCTCATCCTCGACGGGCGTCTGACCGTCGGCGAACGCCTGCCCAGCGAACGCGCCCTCGCCCTCGAGCTGCGGCGTTCGCGTTCCACAACCACCCGCGTGTACGGGCTGCTGGAGACCGACGGCTTCGTGACGCGCCTGCACGGCGGAAGCACGAGGGTGGCTCTTCCGAACGTCGCCCCGTCGGCGAGGAGCGGCGACGACGAGTCGGCCATCGACCTCTCCATCGCGTCGATGGACTCGACTCCCGGACTGTACGACGCGACCGTCCGCTCGCTCCCCCGTCTCGCAGCCATGCGCGGCACCAGCGGGTATTCGCTGCAGGGCCTCCCCGAGCTCAGGGACGCCGTCGCGCAGCGGTTCACCCGACGCGGCGTCGACACCGATGCCGACGAGATCATCATCACCTCCGGCGCACTGAACGCCGTGAACCTCATCCTCGCGGCGATGGGCCGACGCGGAGAGCGGGCGCTCGTCGAGCAGCCCACCTTCCCGCACGCCCTGGAGGCGCTGCACCGGCACGGCTACCGGCTGGTACCGACCCCGGTCGATACCGACGGCTGGGACCACCGGCACTTCACGGACACGCTGCTGCGCACCCGTCCGCACGTCGCGTACCTGATCCCCGATTTCCACAACCCCACCGGTGCGACGCTGCCGGAACCGGAGCGGTCGCGCATCGCGACCACGGCGCGCAGCTCCGGCACGCGTCTCATCGTCGATGAGACCACGACCGAGCTCGACATCGACCGCGGCTCGTCCCCGCTCCCGATGGCGGCGTTCAGCCCCGAGGTGATCACGGTCGGCTCGATGTCGAAGATCGCCTGGGGCGGCATGCGCGTCGGGTGGATCCGCGCCGATCGGGCGGTGATCACGAGGCTTCTCGCCACCCGTCCTTCGTTCGAGCTGGGCACCGCGCTGCTCGAGCAGTGCATCGCGGTCGAGTTGCTCTCCGATGTGCCTTCGCTCACCGATCACGTCCGTACCCGGCTGCGCGCCGGACGCGCGGCGGTGGCCGAGGGATTGATCGGGCTCGAGGGCATCACGATGCCGCCCACTCCCGGCGGCCTCTCCGCCTGGGTCGACCTCGGCGCGCCGATCTCGACGTCGCTGTCCCTGGCGGCGCGCTCCCATGGACTCGTCCTGCCGCCCGGCCCTCGCTTCACGACCGGGGGCGTCCTCGAGAGGCGTCTGAGGATCCCCATCACCCTCCCGCCCGAGCGCACGGCGGAGGCGATGAACCGGCTGCGCCTCGCCTGGGACGAGGTGCGACGCGGCTCGCCTCAGCGCGGCGAGCTGCGGCACGAGGCCGTGGTGTGACAGACGAGGACCCCGTCCCTTGATGGGGCGGGGTCCTCGTCATTCAGGATGGGGATACGTCTTCTCAGCGTCCGGGGCGAATCACCGGCATCCGATACTCACGCCTTCCCATCCCAGGTCTCCGGAGCATGGGCTAGCCCACCTTGTGGAGCCAGACCACGCGGGCGTCATCGCTCGCGTGCCGGAAGGGCTCCAGCTCCTCGTCCCAGGCCGAGCCGAGCGCGATGTCGAGTTCGCGCTGCAGCTCGGCCACGTTTCCCGCCGCGATCTCCATCGCGTAGCGGATGCGGTCCTCGCCGATCACCACGTTGCCCGCGGCATCCGTCTGCGCATAGTGGATGCCGAGATCGGGCGTGTGCATCCACCGGCCGCCGTCACTGCGAGGAGTCGGATCCTCGCTCACCTCGAAACGGAGGTGCTCCCACCCGCGGATCGCGGTCGCCAGAGCTGCACCCGTTCCGACCGGACCATCCCAGTAGAACTCGGCGCGACGGGCGCCGTCGAGCACCGGCTGCTCGGTCCAGTCGAAGTTCACCGCACGCCCGATAGCGCGTCCTACTGCCCACTCGAGGTGCGGGCAGAGCGCGCGAGGCGCAGAGTGGATGAACACCACTCCGCGTGCGTAAGCCGTCGCCATGATCTCTCCGTTTCATCAGGTGCGTCTTCCCCAACGACCTGAACCACGAGAACTGGCGAGAATATGCGGTTGTGCGCCTATTGTCGCCCAGATCAGAAGAAATCACAAGCATGTGATTCACAGAGAGAAAGGGCCCCGGTCGATGTCGACCGGGGCCCTTTCGATGAGACGGAGGCTCAGGCCTCGCTCATCGCCATCTTGACCTGCTGGCCCTTGGCCGCGTAGTAGGCGGCGCGAGCGGCGTCACGCTGGGCCTGCTCGGCGTAGCCCGCCTCGAGCACGTCCTGCGGGACCTCGACGTTCGGGACATCCTGCGTGCCGTTGTACTTCTCGATGTAGGCGTCGAGCTCAGGACCGGAGGTCCACGAGGTGATCAGGCAGTAGCGGGGGTCGGTGCCCACGTGCGTGGCGGCGTGCCACAGGCGCTGGGTGTCGACGATCAGCTGCGCGCCGGCCGGAAGGGCGATGCGGTACTCGATGCTCGGGTCGGTCCGGTTCTCACGGAGGACGAAGAAGCTGTCCTTGTCATCGGTGAGGTTGAAGAAGCCGCGCACGACCCAGCCGGTGCCGTCGGGGTTCAGACGGTTGTTGTCGTCCTGGTGGAGGTTGTAGAGGCATTCGCCGTACGGGGTCGGCTGCAGCTCGATCACGCGGCAGCGGCCGACGTTGGCTCCCGGCTCCTGCGCGCGGCGCGTGAGGTTCGGAGCCTTGGCGGTCTGCGAGTCGATCCACACGCCGTCCTTGTCGGTGCGCGGCGGCTTGTGATTCCAGAAGCCGTTGCACTCGATCTCGCCCTTGGCGCTCGCAAGAGGCGCGAAACGGGTGTCGCCCGAGGACTTCCAGTCGTTGTACTCGATGTCGAGCCACTCCTGGGGGTCGAGCTCCTGGTTGTAGCTGTCGAGGACGACGAAGCCCTTGTCCTCGAGTGCTGCGGACTTGATGTATCCCATGATCTGAACCAGATCCTTTCATCGGGGGCCAGCACGTTTTAACAGGCCCTGATAAGGCAAGCCTAACAGGGCGTCCTGATCGTGCACCGGAGGGTCGCCGTGCATAACCGAATAGACTTTTTCCCATGAGCTCTGCCACCAACGTCGAGGCGACAGCTGTCAACACGATCGAGTGGCTCTCCGCCGGATCCACCACGATCGTCGTTCCGGTGTACCAGCGCCAGTACCGCTGGGACATCGGCGGATGCGAACGCCTCCTCAGCGACATCCGCGCGGTCGCCGATCAGGAGCACGGCCACCGGCACTTCATCGGGTCCATCCTCTCGGCGCACGACACGGCTGCCGACGGCGATCTCATCCTCATCGACGGTCAGCAGCGTCTCACCACGCTGATGCTGCTCGTCGCCGCACTGCACCACGCGGTCGGAGACACCGACCCTGCGCTGGCCGCCGAGCTCAGCGCGGTCCTCGTCCGCGACGACGACTCCTCCCGCACGCGGCTCCGCCCGCACGAGGCCTGGGCCGACCTGTACGAGTCGGTGGTGCTCGACCGTCGCGACGACGTCGACCGGGAGTCGCGGTTCGACGACAACTACGCCTTCTTCCGCAGCCAGGTGCACGTCGACGAAGCGCCCCGCATCTGGCGCGGGCTGCAGCGCCTCGAGCACGTCTCGATCACGCTCGGCGCCGACGCGAACGCGCAACAGATCTTCGAGAGCCTGAACTCCACCGGGGAGCCGCTGCGCGACCACGAGCTCATCCACAACTACATCCTGATGGGACTCACGCACGCAGAGCAGCTCGACGTCGAGGCGCGCTTCTGGCTGCCGATCGAGCAGCACACCGGCGAGACGATCGGCGCGTTCTGGCGCCACTACCTCGTGATGACGACGGGGCGCGAGGTGGCGGCCAACGGCGAGCACGGCGTGTACAGCGCGTTCCGCCAGTCCTTCCCCCGGGTGGACGTCGAGCATCTCCAGTCGGATGCCGAGGTCTGGCGCCACTACGCGGAGATCTACGGCATCCTGCTCGATCCCTCTCGGGAGCCCGATGCGGAGATCTCCCGGCAGCTCGGATACGTGAACACGTTCGGGCGCGCCGCGTATCCGCTCGTCCTGAGCGTCTACAGCGATCACTCCCGAGGGCTCATCGACCGCGACGAGCTCATCGAGACGCTGGAGTGGATCCAGACCCTCTATCTGCGCCGCACCCTGGTCAACCTGCCGAACGAGCGTCTGGTCGCCCGACTCTGCCGCGCGCGTGCGGAGGGTCGCGACGCGCTGGCCCGGGCGTTCGCCCGCATCACCCCGTCGGACGAGCGCGTGAGCGCGGTCCTCAAGTACAGCGAGCTCCCCCATGCCGCGTACGTGCTGGGCAGGCTGGAGGGCGTCGAGAATCCCCAGGACTACGACGTCGAACGGATCGTGCCCGCCGTCCCCCACGACACCTGGTCCGGAGACGGCGTCCGCGGCTGGGACGACTACAGCGACGACGAGCAGAACAGCCTCCGCGCGCTCGCCCCGACGCTCGGCAACCTCACCCTCCTGGAGCCGCGTCTCGCCGAGCGCGTCTTCGGCGCGGCCTATCCGGTGAAGCGGGCCGAGGCCTACGCTCGCAGCTCCGTGCCGGCGACCCGCGACCTCGAGCACACCGAGGCATGGAGCACCGCGGCCATCACTCGGCGCACGATCCTCCTCACCTCCGATCTGCTGCGGATCTGGGCGCGTCCTGCGCTGCCGGAGATCGACGACGACGGCCTCACCCCGATCCTCGACGCCGTGCGGCGACGTGGCTGGCCGGCCGGCTGGGAGCGGGAGTTCGACTACGTCGAGTACCGCGGAGAGCGCTGGGAGGTGCCCGACGTCAAGTACCTCTTCAACCGGGTCATGCGACGCGCCTGGACCGACACGCGCGAGGCCGCCCTGTCCTACTGCGCGACGCACGGCGGGCCGATCTACGCGGAGATGGCGTGGAAGGGCCATTGGGACCAGCTCGACGAATCGCACTTCCTCTACATGGGCTGGGACAGCAACTACATGATGACCGCGGTGCAGGGCGTGCTCGACGAATCGGGCCTCGCCTCCGAGGTGTTCGTGAAGTACTCCTACATCGGCAACGTGATGTAGTCGCTCTCGACGGCATTCCCGTCATCGCGGACGATAGGCTCGACGGGTGAGCACCATTGTCCGTCGCCTGCTGGATCTGACCGTCGAAGAGCACACGCTCACCGTTCCCCTGGTGTGGTCGGATCCGTCCGATCCCCGCACCATCGACGTGTTCGCGCGTGTGGTGTCGCGCGAGGGCGGTGAGGCGCTCCCCTACCTGGTCTTCCTGCAGGGCGGCCCCGGCCACGAGGCTCCGCGGCCGTTCCACTCGTCGACCGCCCCCGCGTGGCTCGACGAGGCACTCGCCCACCACCGCGTCGTCATGATCGACCAACGCGGAACGGGCCTGTCGACGCCGGTGGGAGACGCCGATCTGCAGCGCGGCTCGACGGCCGTCGCCGAGCACCTCACCCATCTGCGTGCGGACTCCATCGTGCGCGACTGCGAGGCGATGCGCGAGCACCTGGGCGCTGCGACCTGGAGCGTGCTCGGGCAGTCCTTCGGCGGGTTCACGACCCTCGCATACCTGACGACGGATGCCGCATCCCTCGAGAACGTCTTCATCACCGGCGGCCTCAGCACCGTCACGCGCTCCGCCGACGAGGTGTACGCCCTCTGCTACGACAAGATGCGGACCGCATCCGAGAAGTACTACCGCCGCTTCCCGGAGCACCGCGACGTGATGCGCCGCCTCGTCGATCTCGCGACCGCGGGTGGCATCACCCTGCCAGACGGCGAGGTCGTCTCCGCGTCGCGTCTGCGCTCCGTGGGCTCCGCCCTGGGAACGAACGACGGCTGGCAGACCCTCTGGTCGCTCCTGGAGCGGGACCCCTCGTCGAACGCCTTCCGCTACGACCTGATGCACGCCATGCCGTTCGACGGCCGCAACCCGCTCTACTTCGCGTTCCACGAGTCGAGCTACGCCAGCGGTGAGGCGACACGGTGGTCGGCGGAGCGCGTCGAACCCGCCGACTTCGTCGACGACGTCACGCTGTTCACCGGCGAGCACATCCGCCGCGAGTGGACGGAGACCGTCCCCGCGTTCCAGCCGTGGCGTGAGGTCGTCCTGGAGCTCGCCGAGTTCGAGTGGCCGTCGATCTACGACGCCGACACGATCGCGTCGTCCGGCGCCACCGGGGCGGCCGCGGTGTACGTGAACGACGTCTACGTGCCCCTCGAGTTCTCGCTCGAGACGGCCGCGCTGCTGCCGGGCGTGCAGCTCTGGGTCACCAGCGAGCACGAGCACAACGGCCTGCGGTCGGGCCCCGTGCTGTCGCACCTCGTCGACCTCGCGCAGGGCCGCCGCCTCCGCTGAGAATCCCCCGCACGACGGATGCCGACGTTGCGCGCCCCGCGTAGCCTGGGCGCATGAAGGACATCGTCGGCTGGTTCTACGTCGCCATGGTCGCCGGCATGGGACCGGGGCTGATCGTCTTCGCGATCGTCAGGACGATGTCGAAGAAGACCGTCGAGGAGAAGTACGAAGGCACCGGCGGTGGATTCGGCGGAGCCTTCGACGCGATCTGGATGCCCTCGGCCTATGAGGCCGGCATGGAGCGCGACCGCCAGACCCGACGGACGGCACCCGCACCATCGCCGGGCGATCCGCCGAACGCCATCGACGGCGATCGCATCGTCATCGACATCTGACCGGATCCCCGGCGCAAATGACGAA
This sequence comes from Microbacterium sp. NPDC057944, assembly GCF_042887445.1. Lineage (NCBI taxonomy): Bacteria > Bacillati > Actinomycetota > Actinomycetes > Micrococcales > Microbacteriaceae > Microbacterium > Microbacterium sp. NPDC057944. Next base: position 308,273 of record NZ_JBHVPJ010000002.1, on the reverse strand, counting down.
GGCCCCGCCCTCCGAGGAGAGCGGGGCCTTTCGCGGCGATCCTTACTTGGAGGAGCCGCCGAAGCCCTTGAAGCGCTGGTTGAACTTCTCGACGCGACCGGCCGAGTCCATGATGCGCTGCTTGCCCGTGTAGAACGGGTGCGAGGCCGAGGAGATCTCGACGTCGATGACGGGGTACTCCACGCCGTCCAGCTCGATGGTCTTGTCGCTCGTGACGGTCGAACGGGTGAGGAAGGTCTCGCCCGAGCCGAGGTCGCGGAACACGACGGCCTTGTAGTCGGGGTGGATGTCAGTCTTCATGGGATTCCTTAGTTGATGCCCTGGATTGTGCCAGAGTCGGGGAAGTCTGCGGTGCAGTGAGCACCAAGGATCGAGTTTAGCAGATGGGCGGTCAGGATGCCGCGCGCGCGGCGTAGCGTCCGCCGTCCTCGGTGAGCACGATCGGCATGCCGAACGCCTCGGTGAGGGACTCGGCCGTGAGGGTCTCCGCGATCGGCCCTGCCGCGACGACCATGCCCTCGCGGATCAGCATCACGTGGGTGAAGCCGACGGGGATCTCCTCGACGTGATGCGTGACCATGAGCATGGCCGGGGTCGTGGGCGACGAGGCGTAGCCGCTGAGCAGGCTCAGCAGCTCCTCGCGGGACCCGAGATCGAGAGAGGCGGTCGGCTCGTCCAGCAGCAGGAGCTCCGGATCGGTCATCACGGCGCGCGCGATCTGCACGCGCTTCTGCTCGCCGTCGCTCAGCGTTCCGAAGGTGCGGTCGGCGAGGTGATCGAGCTTCCACTCGGCGAGGACGCGCAGCGCACGGCGCTCGTCGATGCTCTCGTAGAGCTCGTTCCAGCGACCGAGAACCGAGTACGCGGCCGTGAGGACCGTGTTCAGCACCGTCTCGTCCCTCGGCACCCTCTTGGCCATCGCCGACGATGCGAAGCCGATGCGCGGGCGCACCTCGAAGACGTCCGTGCGGCCCAGGGTCTCCCCCAGCACCGTCACTGTTCCCGAGGTCGGGTGCATGAGCGTGTCGGCCAGCTGGAGGAGCGTGGTCTTGCCCGCCCCGTTGGGTCCGAGGACGACCCAGCGCTGATCGTCCTGGACCTGCCAGGTCACGTGATCGATGATGTTGCGCCCCTCGCGGCGCACGACGACGTCGGTGAATTCCAGAGCGCTTGGCATGCTGCCAGCCTATCTGCTCAGTCCGTCAGCTCCGCGTAGAGCGCGCGCGTGGTGTCGGCGATCGCACCCCAGCTGAACTCGTCGCGTGCACGAGCGCGGCCGGCCTCGCCGTACTCCCTCGCCTTCGCCGGATCCGACGCCACCTCGGTGAGCACCGCGGCGAGGTCTGCGACGTACTTCTCCGGATCGACGGGGGTGCCGGTGCCGTCCTGCACCTGCTCGATCGGGACCAGGCGTCCGGTGCGACCATCGGCGACGACCTCGGGGATGCCGCCGGTCGCGGTGCCGACCACCGCGGCGCCGCACGCCATCGCCTCGAGGTTCACGATGCCGAGGGGCTCGTAGACCGAGGGGCAGACGAACGTGGTCGCTGCCGTGAGGATCGCGGAGAGCTCGTCACGCGGCAGCATCCGCTCGATCCAGATGACGCCCTCCCTGGTCTGCTGCAGCAGGCGCACGCCCTCCTGCACCTCCGCCATGATCTCGGGAGTGTCCGGAGCGCCGGCGCACAGGATCAGCTGAACATCGGCGGGCAGCCGCCCTGCGGCCTGCAGCAGGTACGGGAGCCCCTTCTGACGTGTGATGCGTCCGACGAAGACCACGGACGGCCTCGACGGGTCCATGCCGATCGACGCCAGGAACTCCGGGTTCTGGACCGGACGCCAGCGCTCGACGTCGATGCCGTTGTGGATGACGCGGACCTTCGCGGGGTCGACGTTCGGGTAGCTCCGCAGGATGTCGTTGCGCATGCCGGCGCTCACCGCGATCACCGCGGCGGCGTTCTCGTACGCGAGCTTCTCGATCCCGCTCGACACCGCGTAGCCGCCGCCGAGCTGCTCGGCCTTCCAGGGCCGGAGGGGTTCGAGGCTGTGCGCGGTGAGCACGTGCGGGATGCCGTGCAGCTGCGAGGCGATGTGACCGGCGAAGTTCGCATACCAGGTGTGACTGTGCACGAGGTCGGCGTCGGCGATCGCCGAGACGATCTCGAGATCGGTGCCCAACGTCTGCAGCGCGGCGTTCGCGTCGGCGAGCTCCGAGGGGGTCCGATACGCGAACGTCCCCGGTTCGTCACGGGGCGCGCCGAAGGCGCGGACACGCACCTCGATGCTCTCTCGCAGAGCCGTGACGAGCTCCGCGACGTGCACGCCAGCACCGCCGTAGATCTCCGGCGGATACTCCTTCGTGATCATTTCAACTCGCATGTGCGAAACGCTAGTACACGCAGGGATTGGCACTCTAGGGTGGAGCCATGTCCGCTCCAAAGAAGATCTTCGGCATCATCCTCGCCGGCGGCGAGGGCAAGCGTCTCATGCCCCTCACGGCTGACCGCGCAAAACCTGCAGTGCCCTTCGGCGGACAGTACCGATTGATCGATTTCGCCATCTCGAACCTCATAAATTCAGGCTTGAGACAGATCGTCGTCCTCACCCAGTACAAGTCCCACAGCCTCGACCGTCACATCTCGCAGACCTGGCGGATGTCCGCCCTCCTCGACTCGTACGTCACCTCGGTGCCCGCCCAGCAGCGGCTCGGCAAGCGCTGGTTCTCCGGCTCCGCCGACGCGATCCTGCAGAGCCTCAACCTGATCAACGACGAGAAGCCCGACATCGTGATCGTCATCGGCGCCGACCACGTCTACCGCATGGACTTCCAGCAGATGCTCGACGCGCACATCGCGTCGGGCGCGAAGGCCACGGTCGCCGGCATCCGACAGCCCCTGGCCCTCGCGTCGCAGTTCGGGGTCATCGACGCCGACATCGAGTCCGGACGCATCAAGCAGTTCCTGGAGAAGCCCACGGATGCCGAGGGGCTCGACGACTCGCCGCACGAGGTCCTCGCGTCGATGGGCAACTACATCTTCGACGCCGACGCGCTGATCGCCGCCGTCGAGGCAGACGGCGAGTCCCCGACCTCCGGCCACGACATGGGCGGCGACATCGTCCCCTACTTCGTCGAGCGGGGCGAGGCCGGCTACTACGACATGAAGCAGAACGACGTGCCGGGCTCCTCGCCGCGAGACCGCTCGTACTGGCGGGACGTGGGTACGATCGACTCCTTCTTCGACGCGCACATGGACCTGATCTCCACGCTGCCCGTGTTCAACCTCTACAACATGGAGTGGCCGATCCACTCGCAGGCGGTGAACTCCCCGCCGGCGAAGTTCGTGCGCGACTCGGTCGGACGCATCGGCAACGCGATCGACTCGATCGTGTCCCTCGGCTGCGTGCTCTCCGGAACGCACGTCGAACGCAGCGTGGTCGGCCCGTGGACCCTCGCGGGAGGCGGCTCGACCATCACCGACTCTGTCCTGTTCGATCACGTCCGCGTGGGCGCCGGCGCCCGCGTGCACAGGGCGATCCTCGACAAGAACGTCGTTCTGGCCGACGGCGCGACGGTCGGCGTCGACCGCGAACGCGACCTGGCCCGCGGCTTCACCGTCACGGACTCGGGGATCACCGTGGTCGGCAAGGGCGTCTTCGTCGACCGCTGACGTCATGCGGCGTTCGAGCCCGGCGGCTGTCGCTAGGCTCGAATCCGTGACCTCCGCGCGCTTCCTCGTCGTCCTCGATGCCGATTCCACCCTCATCCGCAATGAGGTGATCGAGCTGCTCGCCGACGAAGCAGGACGGCGCGAGGAGGTGCAGGCGGCGACCGAGGCGGCCATGCGCGGGGAGGTCGATTTCGCCACGAGCCTGCGCTCGCGCGTCGCGGCCCTCCAGGGCGTCGAGGTGTCGTCGTTCGAACGGGTTCTGGCCCGGATCGAGCCCACGACCGGAGTCCGAGAGCTCACGGCGGCAGTGCACGAACGCGGCGGGGTCGTGGGCGTCGTGTCCGGCGGATTCCACGAGATCCTGGACCACGTGGCTCCGGGTCTCGGTGTGGACCGCTGGCGCGCCAATCGGCTCGAGGTCTCCGACGGAGCGCTGACGGGTCGCGTGGACGGCGAGATCGTCGACGCCGAAGCGAAGGCATCATCGCTGCGGGAATGGGCCGCGGAGCTCGGAGTGCCATCGTCCGCGACGATCGCGATCGGCGACGGCGCCAACGACCTGAGGATGATGGCGGCCGCGGGCCTCGGACTCGCGTTCAATGCGAAGCCGGCCGTCCGCGCCACCGCCAGCCTGGTCATCGGCCCGCAGGACCTCGGCGAGGTCATCGCTCTGCTTCCGTAGAGTCCCGTACCGGCCGATGAACGGCCGATGCGCCTTTCGTGCCGGCGGATGAACTCTCCTCTCGTCCGGCCTCTCGTCATTGACCCGTGCCTTCGTGTGTGGATAGCATTCCCATAACAGATCGTAAATGATCTTTACTATCGAAATCCACCCTCGCCTCACAGGTCGCTGCCGTCGACCGCCCCACGAAGGACACTCGATGACCTCCTCGGACACCACGCACCCGCTCCGGCTCTCCCGCTCCGGAGTCGTGCGCACCCTGGCCGCGATCACCGCGGCGCTCACGCTCTCGGCGCTCATCGCTCCTACCGCGCAGGCTGCCGGACCCGAATCGGTGGCGGAATGGCGTTTCGCGACGGCGCCCTCCGTCGTCGACGCCAGCCCGGCCGCGAACGTCTTCACCGCGACGGGCGGCGCGGACACCGCGGCGAGCCTGCGTCCCGTCACGACCGACCCGCTGCTCTCCTACACCTACGACGAATCCGAGCGCTCGGTGCGATACCAGGGCTGGAACGACGGCGTGGGCGTCAAGGGGTGGGTGGTCACCCTGGACACCCGTGGCTATGCCGACCTCACTCTCACCTCACAGCAGCGCTCGTCCGGTTCGGGGCCGCGCGACTTCGCTGTGCAGGTCAGCACCGACGGCCAGAGCACCTGGCAGGACGTGCCGGGTGGCGTCGTCACCGTGGGCACCGATTTCGCGACCGGCGGTTCCGTCGCGTCGCTCCCGCTGCCGGCATCCGCCGCCGACCGCGCCGACGTCGCGATCCGCTGGGTGGTGACCTCCACCACCAGCGCGAGCGGATCGACCGTCGGCGCGACCGGCTCCAGCCGCATCCGCGACATCTCGGTATCCGGCACATCCACCGGCACACCGGTCGAGCGGCCCACCGTCGCGACCGCGCTCTCCCCGCTGAACGGCGCCGTCGACGCGCCGCTGGACGCTGTGCTCACCGTGACGTTCAACAAGCCGATCGCGCTCGCATCGGGCGCGACGGCATCGGTCGTCGATGACGGCGGCTCCCCCGTCGCCGACGTCGCCGCGACCGCGAACGGCACCCAGCTCTCGCTGACGCACGCTCCGCTCCAGCCCGGACGCGGATACACCGTCACCCTGCCCCGCGCCGCGGTGGCCGGAGCGGCGGACGGCATCGCCCCGGCATCCGACATCGTGTGGTCCTTCCGCACCCCCGCGGCCCCGCGCGACTCCGTGGCGGAGTGGGCGTTCGCCGACGACGGCGACGACGGCGTCTTCTGGGCCACCGACGGCGCCTATGCCGACCACTCCGCCCTCACCAGCGTCGGCACCCGCGGCGAGTACGGCTTCCACGCCGACCGCGGCAACGTGATCTCCGTGCAGGGCTGGGGCGGAGGCGCCGGCACCAAGTACTGGCTGGCATCGCTGTCCTCCGTCGGTTTCGAGAACCTCTCCCTCTCGTCGGAGCACAGCGCCTCGGGCTCGGGTCCCCGCGACTTCGTCGTCCAGATGAGCACCGACCGGGTCACCTGGACCGATGTCCCCGACTCCACGATCAAGACCGCGACGCACACCTTCACCTGCCCTGACGACACGTGCCGCCTCACGGACGTCCCGCTGCCCGCGGCCGCATCCGGGGCCTCGACGCTGTTCCTGCGCTGGCTGCAGGCCACCGACACTCCCTCCAACACCGACGACAACACCACCGTCGGCGGCTACGGCGACAGCTTCCTCCGCAACATCCGCATCTCGGGCGACCGGATCGACGGCGCCCCGCTCGTGATCCCGACCGTCGACGTGCAGACGGCCCCGGTCGATGCCGCGGCGACCGTCGACCTCGCCGCACCCGTGACCCTCCGCGTCAACAAGGACGTCTCGATCGTCGACGCCTCCTCCATCTCGATCGTCGACGAGACCGGAGCCGCCGCATCCGGAGTCGTCCCGACCGCGAAGGACGACCTCGTGTCGATCGCCCACCGGGACTTCGGATTCGGACACCGCTACACGGTCACGGTTCCGGCCGCGTCCATCGCGGGTGCCGACGGCGTCTCCCCCGTCCGCGACATCGTCTGGAGCTTCAGCACCTTGGCGAAGACACCCACCGCGTTCTCGATGAACTTCAACGGCGACACCCGCACCTCGATGAGCTTCGCCTGGTACACCCCGCCCGAGGTCACGGCGACGCATGTCCAGATCGCTCCCGCAGGCGCCCACGACGGCGAGGAGTTCCCCGACGACGGCGTGATCGAGTTCGATGGGAAGAGCGAGATCATCGACACGTTCGTGACGGAGAGCGACCGTGAGGCGCGCCGCACCACGAAGTACGCGAGCCACAAGGCGACGGCGGACGGGCTCTCCCCAGGAACCTCCTACGTGTACCGCGTCGGCGACGGCACACCGAACGGCTGGGGCGGGATCGGCAGCTTCACGACCGACTCGGCGATCGCGGAGCCGTTCCACTTCCTCTTCGGATCCGATTCCCAGGCCTCCGATCTCGGGAGCTTCCTGGAGTGGCAGGACACCTTCGAGAAGGCGTCGGCGAAGGTGGACGACCCGAAGTTCCTCCTCGTCACGGGTGACCTCGTCGACAACGGGGACCTCGAGGAGCAGTGGCAGTGGATGCTCAACAGCGCCGCCGACCAGTTCGCCACCGTGCCCTACGTGCCGGTCCTCGGCGGGCACGAGGTGGAGGACTCGGGAACCCTTCCGAACAACAACTTCTTCAACCACTTCAACGAGCCCCGGGATGCCGCGGGCACCGGCGCCCACGAGGGCTCGGTCTACTCGTTCGAGTACGGCGACGCCCTGTTCATGCAGTTCAACTCCCAGTACGGCGGAGGACTCGACGAGAACGGCGACACCGCCTGGGTCGATCCGCAGTTCAGCAAGCAGCTCGACTGGCTTCGTCGCACCGTCGCCGAGACCGACAAGCGGTGGAAGTTCGTGTCCCTGCACAAGGGCGTCTACTCCGCCGGCGAGAACGTCTGCAACTGGGAGGCCGACCGCGTCGCGTTCTACGAGAAGACGCTCGTGCCGATCTTCCAGGAGACGGCGGTCGACGTGGTGCTCGAGGCGCACGACCACATGTACATGCGCTCCCACCAGATGCGCGACGGCCACCCGGTCGACACCATCACGGATGAGAACGGTCAGATCGTCGTGCAGTACGACGTGACGGATCCGAACGGCGTGCTCTACCTGATGCCCAACGCGCTCGGCAACAAGTTCTACGAGACGCCGGAAGGGTGCGACACCTCGTTCGCGGCGATCAACGCCCAGCCGGAGAAGAAGATGTTCGTGGACTTCTCCGTGTCGCGCGACACCCTGTCCTTCACCGCGTACACGGCGGCCAAGGAGGACGAGATCGCCGGCTCCGACGGACTGCGCGAGTTCGACCATTACTCGATCACCCGCACGGACGGCACCCCCGATCCGGTGCGCGACGCGAGCGTGCGCATCGCCGACGGCGCGGCGTCCTTCTCGTGGAAGGCGCCGACCGCTTCGGTCGAGCCCGTGCGGGGGTATCGCATCTACGAGAAGAACGACCGCGTAGGCGTGAACTGGAGCGCGTACATCCCCGCCGAGACCGGCAAGGAGCAGTACACGTTCGTCCAGCCCATCTCCGACGACCCCACGGTGCGCTACGAGTTCGTCGTGCGCGCCGTGGGCGCGAAGGACAACTCCGCGCCCGTGGCCGTCGCTCCGCCTCGGGTGTCCGATGACGAGAAGGCTCCGTCTGCGCCCGTCGGCGTGACCCTCAGGGTGGCGTCGCCGTTCCAGGTGAACGTGAGCTGGCTGCCGTCGGTGGACGACGTCGCGGTGGCCGGGTACAAGGTCTTCCGGGACGGCGAACTGGTCGCGCGGACCACGACGACGACCTTCCAGGACGCGGGGCGCGAGCCGGGCACGACCTACGAGTACCGGATCAGCGCCTACGATGCCGCGGGCAACGAGTCGGCGAAGAGCACCCCGGCGACGGTGTCGACCCCGCGGAACCCCACGACGACGGATCCGCAGCGCCCGTTCGGTCAGCACACGGTCTACGCACCGGGGACGCTGCGTCCCGGCGTGGGCCAGGAGCGGATGGATGCGACGGTCGCCTCCCTCTACGACGCGTGGAAGGACGCGTATCTGACGCGGAACCCCTACGAGTCGGACCAGTACTACGTCTACTACAACGGCAACGGCGAGGCAGGGGAAGACGCCCCCGATGCGGTGACCACGTCGGAGTCCAACGGCTACGGAATGCTCATCACCGCGATCATGGCCGGGCACGATCCGCAGGCGCAGACCCTGTTCGATGCGCTGCTGCGCTTCGCGAAGGCCCACCCGAGCAGCGTCGATCCCGACCTGATGGCCTGGCAGCAGCGGGATGACGGCACGGCGATCGTCAACACGACGGAGGTCGACGAGGAGGGCGAGGAGTACGGCGACGACGCGGCATCGGACGGCGACCTCGACATGGCCTACGCGCTGCTCATGGCCGACGCGCAGTGGGGCAGCGGAGGGGCGTTCGACTACCTCTCCGAGGCGCGTCGTCTCATGGCGGCGATCCTGAGGAGCGAGGTCCATCCGACGGATGACGTGATCCTCCTCGGCGACTGGACCAGGGACGAGATCGTCTTCGGCCGGTCGACGCGCACCTCCGACTTCATGCTCCAGCACTTCAAGGACTTCGCGAAGGCGACGGGGAACCCGCGCTGGACAGACGTGGTGGACGCGACGCAGTCGGCGTCTCACGACCTCTTCTCGCGCTTCAGCCCGACGACGGGTCTGCTGCCCGACTTCGCGATCCGCGACGGGGCCGGGTACCGACCGGTGGATCCGGGATTCCTGGAGGACGACAACGACGGCGCGTACAACTGGAACGCCAGCCGCGTGCCGTGGCGCCTCGGCACCGACTATCTCCTCACCGGCGACGATCGCACCCGGGAGCAGCTGTCGACGATGAACTCGTGGCTGCAGACTGCGACTCACGGCGATCCCTCGGCCATCGCTCAGGGGTACTCCCTCGAGGGGCAGCCGCTGGACGAGTGGACCGACCTGGCGTTCTCGGCGCCGTTCACGGTGAGCGCGATGGTCGAGGGCGGGAACCAGGAGTGGCTCGACGCGCTCTGGGAGGCGAACACCGCCGAGCCCGTCACGACGTACTTCGGCGACAGCATCCGGATGCTGTCCCTGATCGTCGTGTCGGGCAACTGGTGGTCACCCACCGGGGTCGGTCTGCCGGAGACGGCCGTCGCGCCCGTCGCACCGACAGGCCTGACGGCCACCGCGACAGCCCCTACCTCCGTGCGACTCGAGTGGCAGAGCACGGCGGGAATGCTCAAGACCGCGGCCACCGGCCGCGCCGAGGTGATCGGCTACCGCGTCTTCCGCGACGGCGTGGCGGTCGCGAGCGTCGCGGAGGGCACGTCCTTCGTCGACTCCGGCCTCGTCGGCGGCACCACCTACCGCTATCACGTGACCGCGGTGGACTCGCTCGGACAGGAGTCGTCGCCCAGCGATGTCGCCGCGGTGACGACCCCGAAGTCCGGCGGCGGAACGCCCGTCGACCCGGGAACCCCCGGGTCCCCGCACGGCGGCGGACTCGCGACGACGGGCGGGAGCGTGCCGATCTGGATGCTCCTCGGCGGCCTGGCGCTCATCGCGGTCGGAGCGATCGCGCTGATCCGTCGCGGACGCGGTGGACGATCCGGACGCTCCACGGATGTCGGAGGCGACGCGTAGGGTCTGCGCATGGACATCATCCTCATCCCCGGTCTCTGGCTCGACGCGTCCAGTTGGAACGAGGTGGTCCCCGCCCTGGAAAGGGCGGGGCACCGCGTGCATCCCCTCACCATGCCCGGTGTCGGCGCACCGGCCTCCGAGTCCGCTGACATCGGCATCGCGGACTGGGTGGCGGCGGGCGTCGCAGCGGTCGACGCCGTGGACGGCCCCGTCGTGGTGGTCGGCCACAGCGGAGGCGGCAACGTCGCGTGGGGCGTCGTCGATGCGCGGCCCGATGCGGTCTCTCGCGTCGTCTTCGTCGACACGGTGCCGCCGCCGCCCGGCCAGGGGATCAGTGAATTCGAGACGATCGACGGCGTCGTCCCCTTCCCCGGGTGGGACTTCTTCCCTCCCGAAGACGTCGACGATCTCGACGAGGCGACGAGGGCGCGCACGGCTCTCCTGGCGCTGAGCGTTCCGGCGCGGGTTCCGACCGATCCGATCGCGCTCTCCACAGACGCCCGCTACCGCGTTCCCGCCACACTCCTCATGGGAGGGCTCGACCAGGAGACCCTGGAGTCTCTGCTCGAGCAGTGGGGTCCGTACGCCGAGGAATACCGCGCCATCGAAGACACCGAGGTCGTGCGCATCGGGTCAGGGCACTGGCCGCAGTTCTCCGTGCCCGAAAGTCTCGCGGCGCTGATCGGCGCCGCGGCGTCGAGATGAGGGTCAGTGCCCCATCCCGAGACCGCCGTCGACGGGAATGACGGCGCCGGAGATGTAGCCGGACTCGTCGCTCGCCAGCCAGGTGACGACGCCGGCGACCTCGTCGGGCGTCGCGAAGCGCCCGGCGGGGATGCTCGCCTTGTACTGCTTCTGCGTCTCTTCGGGCAGCTCCGCCGTCATGTCGGTCTCGATGAAGCCCGGTGCGACGACGTTCGCTGTGATGCCGCGACCGCCCAGCTCGCGGGTGAGTGAACGGGCGAATCCGACCAGGGCGCTCTTGGACGCCGAGTAGTTGATCTGGCCGGCCGAACCGTAGAGACCGACGACGCTGGAGATGAGGATGACGCGGCCGAAGCGGGCGCGCAGCATTCCCTTCGAAGCCCGCTTGACGACGCGGAAGGAGCCGCCGAGATTGGTGGCGACCACGCTGTCGAAGTCGTCCTCGCTCATGCGGAGCAGCAGCGTGTCCTTGGTGATCCCGGCGTTCGCGACGACGATCTCGACAGGACCGAGCTTCTCCTCGACCTCGGTGAAGGCGGCGTCGATCGCAGCGGCATCCGTCACGTCGGCTCGGACGGTGAGTGTGCCCTCAGGCCCCTCGCCGCTGCGGACCGTGACCGCGACGCGGTAGCCGTCGCGGACGAATCGCTCGGCGATCGCTCGTCCGATGCCGCGGTTGCCTCCGGTGACGAGGACGACGCGCTGAGAACTCATTTCCACTCCTGATCCGGCCGGCTGGGTCCGTGGCCTGGTCGACATCGATCCTATCGATGATGCCGTGTGCGACCGGGATGACGTTTGACAGAACAACACGCGGCTGAAACGCTGAAGGCGACGAAAGGCTTCGACGTGAGCGACAACAGCATCCCCGGTCCTGCAGGCGAGCCGCAGCCGATCCAGCCTCCGGCAGCTCCGCCCGCTTCTCCGCCCCAGGCCTACCCGGCGGGCGCTCCCGGCCAGGCGTACCCCGGCGCGGCTCCCTCCTATCCTCCGGCTCAGCCCCCGTACGGCGCCCCCGCCGCTCCGCAGCCGTACGCGGCTCCGGCAGCCCCACCCGCGTACGGCGCACCCGCGCCCCAGCAGCAGTATTACGCGTCGGTGCCCCCGACCCAGCCGGCCCCAGGGTATCCGTACGGCGCCCAGGGCTACACGGCTCCCCGTCCGAACAGCGGACTCGCGCTCACGTCGCTGATCTGCGGCATCGGCGGGCTCGTGCTGTTCTGGCTGTGGGCCCCCGTCGTCGCGTCCATCATCGCCGTCATCACCGGCCACATGGCTCTGAAGCAGATCAAGAGCAACCCCGCCCTCGGCGGCCGAGGCATGGCCATCGCGGGACTCATCACGGGTTACGCCGGCATCGGGCTCCTCGTCGCGCAGATCGCGATCGTCCTGTTCGCGTTCTTGTTCTTCGGCGCCTTCTCCGTGCCGTTCCTCGTCAACAGCTGATCCCCTGCGGCGAGCTCCACAGCCTCCCCGGCGGCGTAGGCTTGATGCATCGTGAAGAACAAGCGTCTGGTGCCCGCCGTCACCTCCCTGCCGCAGTCGCCGCGGGACGAGGCCGACCATCGCGTGCGCCGCTACGCGCTCACGATGACGATCCGCGTGGTGTGCTTCGGACTGATGGCGCTGGTCCAGCCCTACGGGTGGTACACCTGGGTGTTCGGGATCGCGGCTGCCGTCCTCCCCTACATCGCGGTCGTGTTCGCGAACGCGGGCAGCGACAGCACGGAGACGACCGCCGAGTCGCCGGTGCAGGAGATCGAGGCGACGACTCGCCTGTCGGAGACCGTCGAGACGCCGTCCGAGACCCACATCATCACGATCCACGAACGTCGGCAGGACGAGGAGTGACGGCACTGGAGTGCTCGCGCGCCGGCTGCCGGAGCGCGGCGACGAAACAGGTCGTGTGGCGGAATCCGCGCATCCACGCGGCCGATCGCGAGAAGATCTGGCTCGCCTGCGATGACCACGCGGGGTTCCTGCACGACTATCTCGCGGCGAGGGACTTCCCCGTGACGATCAGAGACGGAGTCCCCGCATGAGCCAGCGGATGCTGCGCTGGACGGTGTACGTGCTCATCGCGATCGGATTCGCGATCGCGTGCGTCTTCCTGTCGCACTGGCAGTTCGATCGCAATGCCTCCCGCACCGAGCAGATCGCCCTCGTCGAGCAGAACTACGAGGCCGATCCCGTACCCCTGGACGATCTGATCGGATCCGACGGACGCTTCCACGCAGGCGACGAATGGCATCCGGTGACGCTGAACGGCTCGTATCTCACCGACCAGCAGCTGCTCGTCCGCAACCGCCCGCACGGAGGGACGGTCGCCTTCGAGATCCTGGTGCCGTTCCAGACCGACGACGGCCGAGTCTTCATCGTCGATCGCGGGTGGGTCGCGCCCGGCGAGGGCGACACCCCGGACGCCGTTCCCGCACCGCCGCAGGGAGAGGTCGAGGTCGTCGTGCGGCTTCGACCGGGCGAGAGGCTCCCCGCGTCCGGCCGTGGAGCCGCCGAAGGCCAGGTGGCGACCATCCACCTGCCGACGGTGGCCGCGCTCGTCGGAGGCGACGATGTCGTGACCAGCGCCTACGGCCAGCTCGTCAGCGAGAAGCCGGCGGCCGCCCCCCTCGGCACCTTCGACTCCCCCACCGACGACCCCGGCCCGCACCTGTCCTACGCGATCCAGTGGATCCTGTTCGCGATCATGGGCTTCATCTTCATCGGGTACATCATCCGCACCGAGATCGTGAAGCACCGCGAAGAGGTCGAGGGCATCCCGGCGAAGGAGAAGCGCAGGCGCAGCCGCGACCGTGACGCTGACATCGAAGACGAACTGCTCGACGCCCGCTGACCCGTCAGCCGTCCCACGCACGGACCCGACGGACGATCGCCGTCTTCGGGTACTCGCCGGAGGGCGACGCCGTCTCGAACAGATCGATCAGCAGGAACAGCGGGTACTCCGGCGCCTGGCGGATTCTGCGGAGGACGACCCCCTCGCATCCGATGATCGTCTCCCCCGCTCCCCAGATGACGGTCCACGTATGCGGAAGACTCGCGTCGAAGGGCAGCGTCACCTCGGCCATGTCGGTGGTCATCCGCGGGTCGTGATGCGCTTTCACGCCGGAGCGAGCGACCGTGGACGCGCCGATCGCGTCCGCATCGATCTCGAAGACGCAGATCTCTCCCGAGTCGTCGGCGGACAGATGCTCTGTGCCGACGAGCCAGGCCGCGAGCATGCAGCCGGGATCGCTGCTGGCGCTCACGGTGATGTCAATGCGGCCGTGATCCGGCGCGAACAGCAGCCTTGTCGGCGTCTCGGTGCGCACGACGAGACCGTCGGGGCGGTGACGGTGGGTCCCCCGCGCCGACCCCGGAGGGCCGGAGAACACGCCGGTCTGGAGATTCGATACCCGAAGAGGCGCATCCTCAGCACGCCAGTCGAGTTGATCCGCGTCGATACGCAGCTCCAGCCCGTCGCGGCTGTTCGCGTACCTCGCCTCCGACCGCTCAGGAACGGTCCAGTGCGGGAGATAGTGCGCGACCCAGCGGGCGCGATCAACGCCCGTGGCGAAGTCGTCGTCGAACACCGGAGGCGAGGATGGCGGATCCGGCAACCGGACGTCTGTTGTGCGCACGGCACATGGTCTCATCGACCGCAGACATTCACCCGGCGAGCAGCGGGATCAGCTCCTCCAGGGCGGCGATGCGCGTCCGCTCTCCCGGTGCGACCTGGTGTCCGCCGTCGAAATGCACGAAGGATGCGCCGAGGGCGTCGGCGATCTCCCGGTCATGGTTGGTGTCGCCGATCATCAGCACCTCGTCGGCGTCGAGTCCCGACGAATCGAGCCAGACCTGGATCGCATCGTGCTTGGACGCACGGAACGGATCGTCTATCGACAGCACGGCCTCGAACTCATCGGCGATGCCGTGCGGCGCCATCTGCGCGCTCAGCACATCGGTCAGGGTCGCCGAGGCGAGAACCTGCCGGTGTCCGAGTCCGGCGACGGCCGCGATCGTGCGGTGCGCACCGGCGTGCAGCGGGGCCTCCCCCGTGCGCCGCGCGAGGAGCTCGAGGTATCTCCGGGCAGCCGGTTCGAACAGCGCTCCGCGGATGCCCAGGTCGGCGTAGAAGTCGCGGATCGGGAAGCGGAACGCGGAGCGGTAGGCCGAAGCATCCGCCAGTTCGTCGAGTCCGTGTTCCGACAGCACGCGGTTCATCACCTGTCGGCACAGGGCCACGTCGTCGAGCAGCGTGCCGTTCCAGTCCCAGCAGACCGCGCGGACGCGCGTCAGTCCGTCCACGGCATCGGACGCTCGGGAAGACGGGAGCTGTCGTCCGGAAGGTGCGGCAGCTCCTCACCTCCGGCGCGCACACAGAGCCAGCGCAGTTCGCCTGGGCTGTCTGGACGTGCACGCCAGGTGCGGGCGACACCCTGCCCGACGCGGATGATGGTGCCTGGTCCGACCTCGACGACCTCGTCGTCCAGGCCCATCTGACCTCGCCCGCTGAGGAAGACGTAGACCTCCTCGACCTTCCGGTGCACGTGCCAGTACCCGGCCTCCTCGCCCGGCAGGAGCGCATTGGCCGTCATCCCGATGAACTGCATCGTGAGCTCATGGTCGACGACGCGACGACCGTCACGGGACCGCGCCTCGTCGAACCCGCCGAAGTGCCCCCGCCACTCGTCGAGCGCGCCGATCTCCGTCACCTGATATCCGGTCATCGTCCGTCCTCCGCTCCTGCGCCGCTGCGGCTCCAGCCCGCGGCATCCCTCGTGTACACGATTCTCGCGTGACGCCGATCGCCCGAGCCCTGCCAGAACTCGATGCGGTCGGGGACGAGGCGCCAGAGCACCCAGTCGCCTGCGGCCACCCCGTCGCGTGCGGCGGCGGAGCGCGCAGCGAGATCAGCGGCGCTCTCTTCGGGACTCGCCTCCTCGACGCGTCCGCGGACGCGGACGGCACGGACCTGCGGCTGCCACCAGAAGTTCAGCGCCGCGACCGGACGCGCCGCGAGCTGCTCGCCCTTCGTCGAGGAGCGCGGCCCCGCGAAGGCCCAGCCGCGCGGGGACACGTCCTTCAGGATGAGGGTGCGCGCATCGGGCATCCCCTCGGCGTCCACGGTCGCGAGCGTCATCGCGTGCGGCTCCGGAACCCCTGCCGCCACGGCGCGCTCGAGCCACTCGAGGAACAGCGCGACAGGGTCGGTCGGGAGAGCATCCAGCGCGAGGACCGGAGCACGTCCGGTCAGCGAGGCCAGCGCACGCAAACGGTCGGCGACGGGGGCGGGAGATTCCTTCGGCACGCCCCCAGACTACGACCGAGCGCCGACAGAGCACCCCGCGCGGTCGACGACGGGTCAGGTCACGCGAGCTCGATGAGGTCCTGGTACTCCTGGCTCCAGATGTCCTCGACGCCGTCGGGCAGGATCAGCACGCGCTCGGGGTTGAGCGACTGCACGGCGCCGGGGTCGTGCGAGACGAGCACCACAGCGCCCTCGTAGTGCGCGAGCGCACCGAGGATCTCCTCGCGGGAGGCGGGGTCGAGGTTGTTCGTCGGCTCGTCGAGCAGCAGCAGGTTCGCCGACGACACGACCAGGGTCGCGAGCGACAGACGCGTCTTCTCACCACCGGAGAGCACGCCGGCCGGCTTCAGCACGTCATCGCCCGTGAAGAGGAACGAGCCGAGGACCTTGCGCGCCTCGGTCTCGGTGATGTGCGGAGCTGCCGAGACCATGTTCTCGAGCACCGAACGGCTCACATCGAGGTTCTCGTGCTCCTGGGCGTAGTAGCCGACCTTCAGCCCGTGGCCTGGTTCGAGCTGCCCGGTGTCGGGCTGGTCCACGCCCGCGAGCATCCGCAGCAGCGTGGTCTTGCCCGCGCCGTTCAGGCCGAGGACGACGACCTTGGATCCGCGGTCGATCGCGAGGTCGACGTCGGTGAAGATCTCCAGCGAGCCGTAGGACTTCGACAGACCGCTCGCCATCATGGGCGTCTTGCCGCAGGGCGCCGGCTTCGGGAACCGGAGCTTGGCGACGCGATCCTCCTGGCGCACCTCGTCCAGCCCGGCGAGCAGCTTCTCGGCGCGCGCGATCATCTGGTGAGCGGCGGCGGCCTTGGAGGCCTTGGCGCCGAAGCGCGCGGCCTGCTGCTGCAGCGTCGTCGCCTTCTTCTCCGCGTTCGCGCGCTCCTTCTTGCGACGCTCCTCGTCGGCGGCGCGCTGTCGGAGGTAGTTCTTCCAGTTCATGTTGTACGCGTCGATGACCTGACGGTTGGCATCGAGGTAGAACACGCGGTTCACGGTCTCGCCGACGAGCTCGACGTCGTGGCTGATCACGATCAGCCCGCCCTTGTAGTTCTTCAGGAACTCGCGGAGCCACACGACACTGTCGGCGTCGAGGTGGTTGGTGGGCTCGTCGAGGATCATCGTCTCGGCATCCGAGAAGAGGATGCGCGCGAGCTCGATACGGCGGCGCTGACCGCCGGACAGGGTCTTGAGGGGCTGATCGAGGATCCGATCGGGAAGCGAGAGGTTGTTCGCGATGGACGCCGCCTCGGCCTCGGCCGCGTAGCCGCCCTGCCCCTCGAACTCCTCGGTGAGCCTGGCGTAGCGCTTCATCGCCTTCTCGGCGACGGCCGGGTCGTCCGAACCCATCGCGACCGTGGCCTCGGCCATGCCGAGCGCCAGCGTCCCGAGGCCGCGAGCGTCGAGGATACGCGTACGGGCGAGCATCTCCGGGTCGCCCGAGCGGGGGTCCTGCGGCAGATAGCCGAGCTCGCCCGAGCGCGTGACACTGCCGCCCGACGGGAGCACGTCTCCGGCGAGCACCTTCGTCAGAGTGGTCTTGCCGGCGCCGTTGCGCCCGACCAGACCGATCTTGTCTCCATCGGAGACGCGGAACGAGACATTCTCCATGAGCAGGCGTGCGCCAACGCGGATTTCGAGTTCGTGCACGGCAAGCACAGCGGGATGTCCGTTCGTTCGGGGTGGGAGGCGGCCGATGGGCCAGCCTCCCAGTATAAACCGGCACGCTCATCGAGCATTCCCAGGAAGATCACCCCACAGGGTGACGAGGACGATACCGCGGGTGGATGCCGTCGGATGCGCCCGCTTCCTAGCGTGGAGGGGTGGACGTCATCAACGAGATCATCATGCAGACCGTCGCCTCTCCCTGGCTCTACGTCGTGCTCTTCGCCGTGACGATCATCGACGGCTTCTTCCCACCGGTGCCCAGCGAGACCGTGCTCGTCGCCGCGGCGGCGGTCGCCGCCTCCTCCGGCCAGATCGCGACCCTGTGTGCCCTCGGCGTCATCGCGGCCGTCGGAGCGGCGATCGGCGACAACATCGCCTTCGCGATCGGGCGTCGCGTCGGCACCACCCGCTTCTCCTGGATGAGACGACCGCGCATCCAGGCCGCGTTCGCCCACGCCCAACGCGCGCTGGATCGACGCAGCGCCGCGCTCATCCTCGGGGCGCGGTACATCCCGGTCGGCCGCGTCGCGGTCAACATGTCGGCGGGGGCGCTCGGGTTCCCGTGGCGTCGCTTCGTGCCGCTCAGCATCGTCGCCGGCATCAGCTGGAGCGCCCTGAGCATCGCGATCGGGCTGTTGGCGGGGGCCTGGATCAAGGACCAGCCGCTCCTCAGCGCGGTCATCGGGGTCGCCGTGGCGCTGTCGATCGGGATCGTGATCGACAGGATCGCCTCGTCACGGCGTCGCCGCGAAAGCGCTCTGCAGCTGGCAGGATGACAGCATGGCCCGCCGCCTCCGTCTCCCCCGCATCAGTGCGCGCACCGGCGCGCTGATCGGCGTGTCCGCGGCGTCGGTCGCGCTGTTCGCCGTCCTGGTCTCCCTGCACGCGACGATCTACGGCACCCTGCTGCCGCTGGTGTTCATCCTCGGGGCCGCGATCTGCGCCGCCCCTCTTCTCTCGCTGACCCGCCCCCTGACCGCGATCGCGATGTTCTGCGGCGGCGCGTTCGCACTCCCCCTGCTGGTCTCCGCGTCCGGCGGCCCCGCGGCGCCCTGGCCGTGGTCGGTGCCCGCCATGCTCGCCTTCGTGCTGTTCGTCGGCGTCGTGACCTTCCGTCACGGCGCCCGCATCGGCGCCTACCCGCTCGTGATCGGCATGATCGGATCCCTCGCGGTCCCCCTGCTCCGCCCCGACGTCCATGCGGGCAACGCCGCGACCGCGAATCTCATCGTGACGGCATCCGTCGCCTGCGGCGGCTACCTGATCGCGATGCTCGCGGCCGGCAGGCTGCACGTCGCTCAGGAGCTGTCGCGCGAGAGGGAGCACTCGGCCCTCGAGCAGTCGCGCCGGGCGCTCATGGAGGAGCGCACGCGCATCGCCAGGGAGCTGCACGACGTCATCGCGCACAGCATGTCGGTGATCCAGGTGCAGGCCTCGACGGCCCGCTACCGCCTGCCGGGCATCGGCGCGGAGGCGACCACGGAGTTCGAGAGCATCGCGGCGACGGCCCGCACCTCGCTGATGGAGATGAGAAGGATGCTCGGTGTGCTGCGCACCGAGGATCAGAGCGCCGAGCTCGCTCCGCAGCACGACATCGAGGACATCCCCGGGCTGGTCGACAGCATCCGTCGGGCCGGGGTCACCGTGGGACTGGAGATCACCGGGGCGACGTCCACGGCCCCGGTGGCGGTGCAGATCGCGGCCTACCGCATCGTGCAGGAGGGACTGAGCAACGCCGTCAGGCACAGCCCGGGCGCCCCCGTCGCGGTGCGGTTGCAGACAGACCACGGCGCGCTCCGCATCCGCGTCTCCAACCCGGCGGCACGCACTGAGGGCCCTGCCGGCGCCGGACACGGTCTGCGCGGCATGCGCGAGCGCGCGGAGCTCCTCGGCGGATCCCTCACCGCAGGCCATCAGGACGACGGCAGCTGGTCCGTCATCGCCGAGCTGCCCCTCGACCTCGCACAGGAGACCCCATGACGATCAACGTCCTCATCGCCGACGACCAGGCCATGGTCCGGGCGGGGTTCGCCGCGCTCCTCGACGCCCACGACGGCATCCGTGTCGCCGGGCAGGCCGCCAACGGCGCGGAGGCGGTCGCGATGTCGGCCCGGCTCGACCCCGACGTCATCCTGATGGACGTGCGGATGCCGGAGCTCGACGGCATCGAGGCGACCCGTCGCATCCTCGGTCCCGGCTATCCCGCGGCTCACGTTCCGCGCATCCTGATGCTGACCACGTTCGACATCGACGACTACGTGTACGACGCCCTCGAGGCCGGGGCGAGCGGTTTCCTGTTGAAGGACGCTCTGCCCGAGGAGCTCGTGCACGCCGTGCGCGTCGTGGCAGGGGGCGACGCCCTGCTGGCACCGAGCGTGACCCGGCGGCTGATCGAGCAGTTCTCCAGCCGCAGGCCGCGTGCTCCCCGCGCCGCCACCGCCCTCTCCGACCTGACCGACCGCGAGCGCGAGGTGCTCGTGCTGATCGGTCGAGGGCGCTCCAACAGCGAGATCGCGGCCGACCTCTTCATCGCGGAGCAGACCGTCAAGACCCACGTCGGCAAGGTGCTCGCCAAGCTCGGGCTGCGTGACCGCGTGCACGCCGTCATCCTCGCGTACGACGCGGGCCTCGTCGAACCCGCGTCCTGACGTCCGTCACCCCGCCGTCTCACCCCACGGTAGGGGGCGAGAACGGCACCGCGGGGTGATGCCTCGCCACTCGCCGGCTCCATAGTCTCCTGGGACACCGCTCCCGAGGAGGACCCATGAGCACCGTTCAGACACCGCCCGCCGTCGCATCGTCGGCCGTATCGCGGAGCACCCGCGACACGGGGATCGATCTGCTCCGCGCGCTGTGCGTGACCGGGGTCGTGCTGCTCCACTCGATCATGGTGGGTGTGACGGTCTCCGGAACGGACCCCGTGTTCGCGAACGCCGCGGAAGGGTCCTGGTGGATCGTCCCGGTGAGCTGGATGCTGCAGGTGATGCCGCTCTTCTTCATCATCGGCGGATTCGCCGGCGTCCTCGCGTACCGCAGGCAGCGCGAGCGCGGAGGAACCGCCACGGCCTTCGTCGCCGCCAGGGTGCACCGCCTCCTGCGCCCCGCCGCCTTCGCGATCGGCCTGGTCGGTGCGGCTCTCGCGGTGCTCGCTCTCTCGGGCGTCCCCGCCGATCTCATCGCGATCGCCGGATTCCGCTACGGGCAGCCGCTGTGGTTCCTCGGCGTCTTCCTGCTCTGCCAGGCGCTGCTGCCCGCGCTGTCGGCGGCCCATGACCGGGCTCCGCTGCGCGCCCTCGGCGCGCTCGTCGCAGCGGCCCTCGTCGTGGACGGCATCCGCACGGCGACCGGCGTCGACGGCATCGGATTCGTGAACCTCGCCTTCGTGTGGATGGCTCTGCAGCAGCTCGGATTCTTCTTCGCCGACGGCTCGATCGATGCCCTGAGCCGCCGTGTCCGGAAGGGCGTCGCCGTCGGCGCCGCCGCGCTCCTGGTCCTCTCCTTCGCGACCGGGGTGTACTCCCCCGACCTCATCGCGAACATCAACCCGCCCACGGGCGCCCTCCTGCTCGTCGGCGCGGTGCACCTCAGCCTCGTCTCCCTGTTCCGCGATCGCATCTCGGCGTTCAGCCGTGGGGCACGCGCGGCCGCGTTCAGCGCCTTCGTGAACGGTCGCACCATGACGATCTACCTGTGGCACATGCCCGTGCTGCTCGTGATGGCCGGGGCCTCGGCGATGGTCGCCCTGGGCACCGGAATGGCGCTCCCCGAACCGAGCAGCACCCTCTGGTGGCTCGGACGGCCGCTCTGGCTCGCCACCGCTCTGGCGCTCACGGCGCTGGTCGCGCTCGCCCTCACGCGGTTCGAGACCGCAGCGGCGCCCTCGCCCTCGATCTCGGGGCGCGGAGTCGCCGCAGCGACGCTGATCGGTCTGTGCGGGGTCGTGCTCCTGCTCGTCGCCGGGACCTCCGTCCTGACCGCGACCATCGCGGTCGGCGCGCTGCTGATCGCGCTGCGTCTCGCCCGCGCTGCTCAGCCGAGCCCGCGCGCCGCCAGCGCATCGCCCACATCGTCGGCATGGCGCAGCGTCCGCACCATGAGCGGAACGATCCAGCGGATGCCGAGTCTCGCCCCCCGCGCGCGCTGAGCCTCGCGCACCTGATCGGCGAAGCCCGCGACGACGGGGACCATGGTGATCGCCAGCGACACCGTCATCGCCACGGCCTCGACGTCCACTCCGCAGCGACGGAGCGGCCGGAGCGCCGCATGGAGCACCGTCAGCAGCTCCCCCATCCTCGTCGTCAGGGTGAGCAGCCCGGCCAGCAGCACCAGCGCGACGACACGTCCGGTGTTGATCCAGGCGGTGAGCGGCCCGACGAAGATCCACAGCGCGGCGCCCAGCACGAGCACGATCCACCGGAGGCGCCAGAGCTCGGCGGCAAGCACGATCGGCGGGATCCGCGCGAGTCCGTACAGGGAGAACACCGCCGCCAGAGCGACCCCGATGATCCACGGGTCCGGAGGGGCGAGGGACAGCGCGACGGCGGTCGCAGCGAGTACGGCGAGCTTCACCGCTGCGGGGAGCCGGTGCAGAGCGCTCGTGCCAGGGCGGTAGAGCTGGATCATCCGCACATCCGCCGATACGTCGAGATGAGCTCGTCAGGATCACCCACGTCCACGAGGCGGCCGTCGGCGAAGAGCACCGCCGCATCGCATCGCCCCGCGAGCTCGAGGTCGTGGGTGACGACGACCACCTGAGCCTCCAGTGACAGCAGCAGATCGCCGACGCGGCGCGCGTTGCGCAGATCGAGCAGCGTCGTCGGCTCATCGGCCACCACGAGCGCCGGCTCCGTGATCAGCACCGAGGCGAGGGCCAGCAGCTGCTTCTGCCCTCCCGAGAGCGCCGATGCGGGAACGTCGGCGCGACCGGCGAGCCCGTGCTCGCTCAGCGCCTCCGACACTCGACGGTCGATCTCGGCTCGAGGAAGGCCGCGGAGCGACAGGGCCACATCCTCGGCGGGTGTCGGCATCAGGATCTGCGCCTGCGGATCGGTGAACACGAAGCCGACCCGACGGCGGAGCGCCGCGCGGTCGCGCGAGGAGTCGAGGCCGTGCACCGACACCCGCCCCGTCGACGGGGCGACGAGTCCGTTCAGCAGCCGGGCGAAGGTCGACTTGCCCGAGCCGTTCGCCCCGATCACCGCGATCCGCGGCGCGTCGATCGCGAGGCTGACCTCCGAGAGGATGCGTCGGCCGTCGCGCTCGACCGAGACCCGGTCGAGCGCGACGGTCCGCAGATCGGTCTCAGGCCGCACGCGCCCGCGTCCGCTCGAGCCGGATGGAGCCGCCGAAGGCCGGCGGGTACGCCCTGGCCAGCGCCAGGGTCAAGGCGGTGGCCGCGGCCGCCTTCAGCAGATCCCCTGGGAGGAAGACCACCGTCGATGCCGCCGTGGGGAGAAGATCGACGCCGAGCACGAGCGACTGCACGGGGATGCCGAACAGGTAGACCACGAGGATGCCGCCGACGACCGTGCCGATGGCTGTGCGCCACCAGGTCAGCCGTCCGCTGCGGACGATGAGGCCGATCACGATGACGCCGAAGATCCAGCCCAGCATGTAGCCGGCGGTCGGCCCCACGAACACGCCGAGGCCTCCCCGCCCGCCCGCGAGCACGGGGAGGCCGATCGCTGCGAGCACCAGGACCAGGAGCACGGCGAGCGGTCCTCTGCGGGGTCCGAGCACCGTGCCGGCCAGCATGACTCCCAGGGTCTGCGCGGTGATCGGGACTCCGCCGGGCAGCGGGATCGTGACCGTTCCGAGGACGATGATGAGCGCGGCGAAGATCGCGATGCGCGCGAGATCACGGCCGAGATCGCGGGGGGCGTCGGTCATGGGTTTCCTTCCGTCGGGGTTCAGGGGTCTCGGTCGGGTGCCGATCCGCTTCCTGAACACTGTTCACCTGAACGGTGTTCACTATAGTGGGGTCATGAGTCCCGACCACAACTCCGTCCGTCACGACCGCGACGGGGTCGCCAGCGCGGCGCTCGCCCTGCTCGACGAGGTCGGGCTCGCCGATCTGTCGATGAGACGCATCGCCGGGCGCCTGGACATCCAGCCAAGCGCGCTGTACTGGCACTTCCAGAGCAAGCAGGAGCTCCTCGCCGTCCTCGCCGACCGCATCACCGCCGGGATCCCCCGCGACGACGCCGATGTGCTCACGATCGCGCGGAGCATCCGCGACGCGCTCTTCGCGTACCGCGACGGCGCCGAGCTCGTGCTCAGCACCTACGCGCTGCGCCTGGGGTCCTCGTACGCCCAGGCGGCCCTCGAAGAGGCTCTCGGCGGCGTGCCCGATGCGCAGGATCGGGCCACCGCCATCCTGCACTTCGTCCTCGGCCACTCCACGCTCGTGCAGCAGCGCATGCACGCAGACAGTCACGGCGCGGCGAACACGGGCGACGAGATCGACGTCACTGCCGGACTCGACCTCGTCTTCGACCTCGGCGTGCGTGCACTCGCCGGAGAGGTCAGCGCAGCGGCGTCTCCGCCGCGTGACCGAGTCTGAGACCGGGCACCACGGCCACCACCGCCAGCGCGATCCCGAAGACGAACACCGCGCCGAAGGCCCCGGCGCCGCCGCCCAGCGTCGCAACGCCCAATCCGGCGAGGGCGATCGCGACGGCGGAACCGGTCGAGTCCGCGATCGACAGCGCCGAGGAGTTGAAACCCTGGTTGGTCTCGTCGGAGTACGCGAGCGTCAAGACCGTGAGGCGCGGATAGAGGAGCCCCATGCCGCCGCCCGCGAAGCCCCATCCGACGATCACGAGAACCGGTGAGAGGCCGAGCAGCGCGGCCGAGAGCACGCACAGCAGCGCCAGCACGATGAGCCCGGTGCTGATCACCGCGATCCTGCGATTGCCGAGCCGCTCCCCGAACCGGCCCTGCAGTTCAGAGGCTCCGGCCCACGCGAACGCCGAGAGCATGAGGCCGACGCCGGCCCAGGTCGCCGTGAACCCGAAGCGCTCCATGAGCAGGTACGGCACGTACGCCTCGGAGGCGAAGAACGCTCCGGAGGCGATCCCGCGCATCAGGACGACGCTGGGCAGTCCGCGCCGTGACCGCAACGTGCCCCGCGGCAGCAGCGGCAGCACAGCGAATCCGATCAGCAGCACCGCGCCCGCTGCGACCGGCCAGCCGATACCCGGCTCCATCTCGGCAGCGAATCCGACGAGCACGGCGAGCACGGCGACGACGACGGCGAGCAGGAGCCGAGTGACGAGCGCCCGTCGATCCTGCGGCTCACCGTGGCCGAGGTCGACTCCGCGTAGACGGACCGCAATGGTCAGGAAAGCCGCAGCGGTGAGCACGGCCACTCCGAGGAACGTCCAGCGCCAGTCGACGTACTCCGCGACGGCGCCGGCCAGGAACGGACCGATCATCGACGGCACGACCCAGGCCGCCGCGAAGGCCGCGAACACCTTGCCGTGCAGCTGCGACGGATAGAGCCGCGCGACCACGACGTAGAGCGCGACGGTCTGGCCACCCGTGCCGAGCCCCTGCACGAGCCGCCCGATCAGGAACTGGTGCATCGTGACGGCGAAGCCCGAGATCAACAGCCCCAGGATGAACAGCGAGACCGCGACGTAGAGGGCGCCTCGCGGACCCCGCGCATCAGACCAGGCGCCCGCGGCGACCATTCCGATCACACTCGTCGCCAGCGTGCCGGCGAACGCGACCGCGTACAGCGACTGGCCGTCGAGCGCGTCGCTCACGACCGGCATCACCGTCGTCACGGCGAGAGCCTCGATGGCCCCGAGGAAGATCAGTGCGATGGCGCCGACGGTGACCCAGATGCGTTCGCGGTCCCAGATCGAAGCGGCGGTCGCGGTCTCCGTCATCGGCCCACGAGCGCGGCGATGCGCTCGACGGCCTCGGTGAGGATCTCGGGATTCGTGCCGAAGTTCAACCGCACGAACCCCTCCCCCTCCGCACCGAAGGTCGATCCGGCGTTCAACGCCACCTTCGCGTCCTTGAGGATGCGGCGGGCGGGGCTGTCGCCGAGTCCGAGGCGTGAGACGTCGATCCACGCCAGGTAGCCCGCATCGGGGATGCGATAGCGGGCGCCGGGCAGGAGCCGTGCGAGGAGATCCTCCAGCAGCACCCGATTGCGGTCGAGGGTGCGCACGAGACCGTCGAGCCACTCGTCGCTCTCCTCGCCGAACGCGGCGACGGCGGCGAGGAGCCCCAGCTGCCCTGTGCGCCAGACGACCTCGATCGGCAGAGAGCGGAGCACCGCCGTCGTCGCGTCGTCGGCGGTGACCATCAGCGCGCATTTGAGGCCCGCCAGGTTGAACGCCTTGCTGGCGCTGACGACCGCGTAGCCGACGCGCTGGGCGACCGGACTCACCGAGAGGAACGGCGTGAACCCGGTGCCGGGCTGCGCGAGCAGCGCATGGATCTCATCCGACACCACCGCGGCGTCGAACTCGTCCGCGAGGTCCGCGAGCGCGGCCAGCGCGTCGCGGTCGTGCACGGTACCGGTCGGGTTGTGCGGGTTGCACAGCAGGATCGCCCGCGCGCCGTCTTCGAAGGCAGAGCGGATGCCGTCGAGGTCGAGCTCCCAGGCGGTGCCGGTGTCGCGGAGCGGCACCCGTTCCACCTCGGCTCCCGCTTCCTCCACGAGGTCGTAGAACGGCGGGTAGACGGGCGGCGTCACGATCACGCGCTCTCCCGGCTGGACGACGCGACGGAGGATCTCGACGATCCCCATGCTGACATCGGCCGTGGACCGCAGGCGCGCCGGGTCCACCTCCCAGTCGAAGCGGCGCTTCGCGAACGCGGCGTAGGTCTCGGCCAGCGGGCCCCGCGACGCGATGTACCCGGTGTCGCCCGTCTCGATCGCGCGCTGCAGTGCCGCCTGCACCGTCGGCGCCAGCGGGAAGTCGGTCTCCGCCACGAACAGCGGCAGGACGTCGGCGGGATACTCCCGCCACTTCTCGCTGGTGCGCTCACGGAGCTCGCTCAACGGCAGCGCTTCGACCTCGACCATGTTCCTCCGGGCTTC
The DNA here is from genome assembly GCF_042887445.1 of Microbacterium sp. NPDC057944. Taxonomy (NCBI): domain Bacteria; kingdom Bacillati; phylum Actinomycetota; class Actinomycetes; order Micrococcales; family Microbacteriaceae; genus Microbacterium; species Microbacterium sp. NPDC057944. The sequence goes on along the minus strand of NZ_JBHVPJ010000002.1, from coordinate 281,478 downwards.
CCCTCGCTGGTGCGCGCTCGGCGATGAGGCACGAGCGCGTCGGCCGCCGCGCGGCAGTGCTCCGATCCGCGTCAGATCGCGAAGCCGAGCGCGCGCATCATGTCGCGTCCGTCGTCGGTGATCTTCTCGGGACCCCACGGCGGCATCCACACCCAGTTGATGCGGAAGCGATCGACGACGTTGTCCAGCGCCTGGGCCGTCTGGTCCTCGAGGACGTCGGTGAGCGGGCACCCGGCGCTGGTCAGCGTCATGTGGATGACGAGAGCGTCGTTCTCGTCATCCCAAGCGAGATCGTAGATGAGGCCGAGGTCGACGACGTTGATCCCGAGCTCGGGATCCATGACGTCCTTGAGCGCCTCGGTGACCTCGTCGTACTTCTCGTCCGTGAGGGTCGCTGTCATGGCTGTCAGCCTACGCCTCGACGGGAGCCGTGGGGTCGAGGAAGCGGTCGTAGCCCTCTTCCTCGAGACGGTCGGCGAGCTCGGGGCCGCCCTCCTCCACGATCTTGCCCGCGACGACCACGTGCACGAAGTCGGGGCGGATGTAGCGGAGGATGCGCGTGTAGTGCGTGATCAGCAGCACGCCGAGACCGGTGGCCTCCTTGGCGCGGTTGACGCCCTCGGAGACGATCTTCAGCGCGTCGACGTCGAGACCGGAGTCGGTCTCGTCGAGGACGGCGAACTTCGGCTTGAGCACCTCGAGCTGGAGGATCTCGTGGCGCTTCTTCTCGCCACCGGAGAAGCCCTCGTTGACGTTGCGCTGCGCGAACTTCGGGTCCATGCGCAGGTTGGACATCGCCTGCTTGACGTCCTTGGTCCAGCTGCGGATCGCGGGGGCCTCGCCGTCGAGCGCGGTCTTCGCCGTGCGCAGGAAGTTGGTCACCGTGACGCCGGGGATCTCGACCGGGTACTGCATCGCGAGGAACAGACCGGCGCGGGCGCGCTCGTCCACGCTCATCTCCAGGACGTCCTGGCCGTCGAAGGTGATGGAGCCGGAGGTCACCGTGTACTTCGGGTGACCGGCGATCGTGTACGCGAGGGTCGACTTGCCCGAGCCGTTGGGGCCCATGATGGCGTGGGTCTCACCCGTGTTCATCGTGAGGGTGATTCCGTTGAGGATCGGGGTGGTCCCCGCCTCCGTCTCGACCGTCACGTGGAGGTCGCGGATTTCGAGAACAGACATTCAAACTTCCTTTGTCACAGTCGGATCGATGAGCACGTCGTCGCCGTCGATCTCGACGACGTAGACCGGGACGGGCTCGAAAGCGGGGAGATTCTGGGGCTTGCCGGTGAGCAGCGAGAACGCCGAGCCATGAGCCCAGCACTCGACGGTGTCGCCTTCGACGAAGCCCTCGGAGAGGGAGATGTCGCCGTGCGTGCAGGTGTCTCCGATGGCGTGGATCACGCCCTCGGAGTCCTTGATGACGGTGATAGGCACGCCGGCGGGGTCGACCCGCAGCGGCATGTCGGTCTCGAGGTCGGCGACGCCGCAGACGCGCTCGGCGCTCACGCGGTCACCGCCGCGAGCTCCGTCTCGATCGTCGCGAGCAGCTCGGTCTCGAGCGCCGGGATGCCGAGGCGCTGGACGATGTCGCTGAGGAAGCCGAGCACCACAAGGCGCCGCGCCTCCTCCTCGGAGATGCCGCGGGCCTGCAGGTAGAACAGCTGCTCGTCGTCGAAACGTCCCGTCGCGCTGGCGTGGCCGGCGCCGAGGATGTCGCCCGTCTCGATCTCGAGGTTCGGGATCGAGTCGGCGCGCGCGCCCTCGGTGAGGACCAAGTTGCGGTTCGCCTCGTAGGAGTCAGTGCCGGTCGCGTTCGCGCCGATCAGCACGTCGCCGATCCAGACGCTGTGCGCTCCCTCGCCCTGCAGCGCGCCCTTGTAGAGGACGTCGCCCTTGGTGTGGGCGCCCTTGTGATGCAGGTAGACCTGGCTCTCCAGGTGCTGACCGGCATCCGCGTAGGAGAGGCCGTAGAGGTACCCCTCCGAGCCGTTGCCCGCGAGCTCGACGTTCGGGTTCACCCGGACGAGAGCGCCGCCGAAGCTGATCACGAAGTGCTTGAGGGTCGCGTCCGCGCCCACGCGGGCCTGGTGCGCCGACGTGTGGATCGCGTCGTCCTGCCACTGCTGCAGGCTCACGACGGTGAGCCTGGAGCCGTCACGGGCGATGATCTCGACATTCTGCGAGTACTGCGCCGAGCCGGAGTGCGCGAGGACCACGGTCGCGGAGCTGTGCTCGAGCGCCTCGATCACGATGTGCGCATCGGCGCGGAGCCCGGCACCGAGGCCGGTCACCTGCACGAGGATGGGCTCGGCGACCTCCTCCTCGCGCGGGATGCGGATGTGCAGAGCCTCGGCGGCACCCTGCCAGGCGACGGCGGCCGTGATGTCCTCCGCGAGGAAGACCTCGCCGCGCGGAGCGTCGCCCGCAGCGAGCGGAGCCGCGACGTACTCCTCACCCGCGGGGAAGGCGTAGCTGACGCCGTCGTTGGGCGCGGCGACCTCGAAGAGCGGCTTCAGCTGCGCGACCGGGGTGTGCTTCCAGTTGACCTCGCGGCCCGAGGGCGCGCCGAAGTCGGTCGGATCGAAGGAGTGCGGACGCTCTGAGCGGGTCTGCACCGGGACGAAACCGGCGTCGGCCACCTGAGCGGCCGGGTCGATGTGCGCGTTCGTGTGCTGCGCCTCTGCGGGCGCGGTCGTAGGGGCCGTCACTAGCCGACCGATCCTTCCATGCCCATCTCGATGAGCTTGTTCAGTTCCATCGCGTACTCCATGGGCAGCTCACGCGCGATCGGCTCGATGAAGCCGCGCACGATCATCGCCATCGCCTCGTCCTCGGGCATGCCGCGGGACTGCAGGTAGAAGAGCTGCTCCTCGCTGACCTTCGAGACCGTGGCCTCGTGACCCAGCTGGACGTCGTCGACGCGGATGTCGATCGCAGGGTAGGTGTCGCTGCGGGACTTCGTGTCGACGAGCAGCGCATCGCAGCGCACGGTGTTCGCGGAGTGGTGCGCGGCGGCATCCACCCGCACCTCGCCGCGGTAGCCGGCGCGACCGCCGCCACGGGCGATCGACTTCGAGACGATCGACGACTGCGTGTACGGCGCCATGTGGATCATCTTGGCGCCGGCGTCCTGGTGCTGGCCGGGGCCCGCGAAGGCGACCGAGAGGGTCTCGCCCTTGGCGTGCTCGCCCATCAGGTAGATCGACGGGTACTTCATCGTCACCTTGGAGCCGATGTTGCCGTCGACCCACTCCATGGTCGCGCCCTCGTGGGCGACGGCGCGCTTGGTGACGAGGTTGTAGACGTTGTTCGACCAGTTCTGGATCGTCGTGTAGCGCACGCGGGCGTTCTTCTTCACGATGATCTCGACGACGGCCGAGTGCAGCGAGTCCGACTTGTAGATCGGAGCCGTGCAGCCCTCGATGTAGTGGACGTAGCTGTCCTCGTCGGCGATGATCAGGGTCCGCTCGAACTGGCCCATGTTCTCCGTGTTGATGCGGAAGTAGGCCTGCAGCGGGATCTCCACGTGAACGCCCTTGGGGACGTACACGAACGAGCCGCCGGACCAGACCGCCGTGTTCAGCGCCGCGAACTTGTTGTCGCCGGCCGGGATCACGGTGCCGAAGTACTCCTCGAAGAACTCGGGGTGCTCGCGCAGCGCGGTGTCGGTGTCCATGAAGATGACGCCCTGCTCCTCCAGATCCTCGCGGATCTGGTGGTAGACGACCTCGGACTCGTACTGCGCGGCCACGCCGGCGACGAGTCGCTGGCGCTCGGCCTCGGGGATGCCGAGGCGCTCGTAGGTCTCGCGGATCTCCGCGGGGAGCTCCTCCCACGACTGCGCCTGCTTCTCGGTGGAGCGCACGAAGTACTTGATGTTGTCGAAGTCGATGTCGCTGAGGTCGGCACCCCAGGTCGGCATCGGCTTGCGTCCGAAGAGCTGATAGCCCTTGAGACGCGTCTTCAGCATCCATTCGGGTTCGTCCTTGAGGGCAGAGATGCCTCGGACGACCTCTTCGGAGATGCCGCGCTTCGCCACGGCTCCCGCGGCGTCGGCATCGTGCCAGCCGAACTCGTACACCCCCAGACCGTCAAGCTCCGGGCGGTCGATCAGCACATCCGACATCACACACTCTCCTTATTGGGCCTCAACGGTGTCATCCGCCCCGACACACCTGATCCCCGTCGAGTCTGCGGGAGCGGGTGCCGCTGGTGGGGCCCTCATCACCGGCGCTTCCATCGCGCCTAAACTGTCAGGGATGCGTTCCGCGGTCACGCGGGCATCCCAACACCCCGATTCTACAGGTTCCCCCAGACGTGCGGGCCGTCATGTCCGCGTCACGGGGGTTCCGGAGGACCCATGCCCGACACCGCCACCGCCGACTCCCCCGCAACGAGGACCGGCTTTCTGTCCCGCGTCCATGATTGGCTGCCCTCCGAGATCGGCCGCCGACTGACCGTCACGGCCTGGCTGTCGTTCCTCGCCGAGGTCATCATCATCGGCACCGGAGGGGCCGTCCGCCTCACCGGTTCGGGGCTCGGCTGCTCGCAGTGGCCGCTGTGCACGCCCGAGTCGCTCGTGCCGACGCCCGAGCAGGGCATCCACGGCATCATCGAGTTCGGCAACCGCACCATGACCGGAGTAGTCGGCCTCCTCGCACTCGCCGTGGTGTTCTTCGTCCTCCGCTTCCGCGCCCGGCGTCGCGACCTCTGGGTGCTCTCCCTCGTGGTGCTCGGCGGCATCGTCATGCAGGCCGTCGTGGGCGGCATCACGGTGTGGACGGGCCTGAACCCGTTCATCGTCGGCTTCCACTACGTGTCGTCGCTGCTGCTGGTGTGCATCACCGCGGCGTTCCTCGTTCGTCTGTACGCGGTCCCCGGGCCGCGCGAGAAGGCGGTGCCCGCCTGGTTCGCGATCATCTCGCACGTCACCGGCCTCGCCCTCGCCGTCACGATCGTCTTCGGCGTGCTCACCACGGGTTCCGGTCCTCACTCCGGTGACGCCGAGGTGCTCCGCCACGGCTTCGACGCCACCGTCCTCGCGCACGTGCACTCGTGGCCGGGCTACATCCTCGCCGGACTCGTCGCGGTGCTGACGATCTCCGCCTGGGCGCTGCGCCTCGAACCCCGCAGATGGCTGCTCGTCCTCGTGGCGGCGATCCTCGTGCAGGTCGGGGTCGGCGTGTGGCAGGCCCGCGAAGGACTCCCGGAGATCCTCGTCGGCATCCACATGGTGCTCGCCGCCCTGTCGGCGGCGACCTACACCGTCGTGGTGCTCCACCTCAAGCGCCCCGCATCGCCGCGATCCTGATCCGCCCAGCCGACGCATAGACGGCACATCGGAGAAGCAACAGAAGCTGCGTCATGGTGGGCGGCATGAAAAAGTCACTCACGCACAGCATCGGCTTCTGGCTCCTCCTGCTCGTCTCCCTCGTCGCCGCGGCGGTCGGCGGATGGATCATCTCGGGCCAGCTGAGCACGATGACCTCGACGCTGCTCGACGGCACCGCCACCGGAGTCGAGGTCTACGTCGGGCAGTCGCTCATCGTGTTCGGCGCAGCGCTCGTCGGCGCCGGCGTGCTCGGGATCCTGATCGCGCTCGCGCTCGTCGCCGTGCAGGCGATCCTTCCGGCGTCGCAGCCGGTCGCGGTCGAGGCCATCGACTGGAGCGCTCAGAGCGCGCCCGCAGAGGACGTCGCGTCGGCAGAGCCCGAGGCCGTGGAGCCCGAGTCGGTCGTCGATCCCGAGGCTGTCGCGGAGACCGCGTCAGAGGACTCCGCGACCGAGGATCAGAACGGGAGCAGCGGGTCGATCGCGACCGCGACGAAGATCAGCGTCAAGTAGGTGATCGAGGCGTGGAAGACCCTCATCGGACGCGCCTCGGTCCCCCGCACCGCACGGTTGTACAGGCGGTGCGACTCGTAGATGAACCAGCCGCCGAAGACGAGCGCGGAGACGGTGTAGACGAGCCCCATGTTCGCGATCGGCACGAGCAGCAGCGAGCAGGCGACGGTCGCCCAGGCGTAGAGGATGACCTGGAGTCCGACCTGCGACGCGTTGCGGGTGACGCCGAGCATGGGGACGTCGACGTCGTCGTAGTCGTCCTTGTACTTCATGGAGAGCGGCCAGTAGTGCGGCGGCGTCCAGAGGAAGATCAGGGCGAAGAGGATGAAGGCCGGCCAGTCCAGGGAGCCGGTCACGGCCGCCCAGCCGATCAGCACGGGGAAGCATCCGGCGATGCCGCCCCACACGATGTTCTGCTCCGTGCGGCGCTTGAGGATCATCGTGTAGATCACGACGTAGAAGAAGATGGCGGATGCCGAGAGCACCGCGGCCAGCCAGTTCGTCGTCACGTACAGCCACACCGTCGAGAGGACGGCGAGGGTCCACGAGAAGACGAGCGCACCGCGCGGCGTGATCTCGCCGGTGACGAGCGGCCGGTTCTCGGTGCGGTGCATGTGCGCGTCGATGTCGCGGTCGAGGTACATGTTGAACGCCGCTGCGGAGCCGGCGCTCATGGAGCCGCCGATCACCGTCGCGAGGACGAGCCACAGGTTCGGCAGGCCGCCCTGAGCGAGGAACATCACCGGGACGGTGGAGACCAGGAGGAGTTCGAGCACGCGCGGCTTCGTGAGGGCGACGTAGGCCTTCACCGTACGACCGACGGACTTCTTCGCAACGGTCTGATCAGACATCGTCGAGATCTCGATCGCCTCCTCCGGGCACGCGTGGGCAGCCCCTTCAGTCTAGGGCACGGGGCGAGAGCCGCCGTCCGCCCGTCCGCGCACCACGAGGGGAATTCCTCTCCCCTGAATGCGTTGTAGTCCGATGTAACGCGGTAACACGCACCGCTATGCTGAAAACACTCGCGCGCCCGGCGCTCAAGCATCCCCTTCCGTATCGTTGCGGACCGCGACAGTGCATACCGGGCGCTCTCGAACTGTTGAGAAGGGCTTCACCGTGTCGGAATTGCAGTGGGAAGAGATCGATCGGCGCGCGGTGGACACCGCTCGGCTGCTGGCGGCGGATGCCGTGGAGAAGGTCGGCAACGGCCACCCCGGCACCGCGATGAGCCTGGCGCCGGCCGCCTACCTGCTGTACCAGCGGGTGCTGCGTCATGATCCCGCCGACACCGACTGGCTCGGCCGCGATCGCTTCATCCTCTCCGCTGGCCACTCCTCCCTCACGCAGTACGTCGAGCTCTACCTCGGCGGCTTCGGTCTGGAGCTCGACGACCTCAAGGCTCTGCGCACGTGGGGCTCGCTGACCCCCGGCCACCCCGAGTACGGCCACACCAAGGGCGTGGAGATCACCACCGGCCCGCTCGGCCAGGGTCTCGCCTCCGCGGTCGGGTTCGCCTACGCCTCGCGCTACGAGCGCGGCCTCTTCGACCCCGAGGCCGCTGCGGGCACCAGCCCCTTCGACCACTTCATCTACGTGATCGCCGGAGACGGCGACCTGCAGGAGGGCGTCACCAGCGAGGCCTCGTCGCTCGCGGGCCACCAGCAGCTCGGCAACCTCATCGCGATCTACGACTCCAACCAGATCTCCATCGAGGACGACACCAACGTCGCCTTCACCGAGGACGTCGCGAAGCGCTACGAGTCCTACGGCTGGCAGGTCCAGGTCGTCGACTGGAAGAAGACCGGCCAGTACGTCGAGGACGTCGCCGAGCTCTACGCCGCGATCGAGGCGGCCAAGGGCGAGACCGACAAGCCGTCGCTCATCATCCTCAAGACGATCATCGGCTGGCCGTCGCCCGGAAAGCAGAACTCCGGCAAGATCCACGGCTCCGCCCTCGGCGCGGACGAGCTCGCCGCGACCAAGAAGGTCCTCGGCTTCGACCCCGAGGAGCACTTCGCGGTCGCCGACGACGTCATCGCCCACACCCGCGGCCTCGCGGCACGCTCCGCAGAGGTCCGCGCGGCCTGGCAGGAGTCGTTCGACGCCTGGGCGGCGGCGAACCCCGAGCGCAAGACCCTGCTCGACCGCCTGGAGGCCAACGAGCTTCCGGCCGGCATCGACGCGGCCCTCCCCGTGTTCGAGGCGGGCAAGGACGTGTCGACCCGTGCCGCATCCGGCCAGGTCATCAACGCCCTCGCCGCCGAACTCCCCGAGCTCTGGGGCGGTTCGGCCGACCTCGCCGAGTCGAACCTCACCACGATCAAGGACGCCAAGTCCTTCATCCCCGCCGAGTGGTCCACCCACGAGTGGTCGGGCAGCCCCTACGGCCGCGTGCTGCACTTCGGCATCCGCGAGCACGCGATGGGTGCGATCGTCAACGGCATCAAGCTGCACGGTCCGACCCGTCCGTTCGGCGGCACGTTCCTGATCTTCAGCGACTACATGCGCCCGCCGGTGCGTCTGGCCGCACTCATGGACGTGCCCAGCATCTTCGTGTGGACGCACGACTCCGTCGCCCTCGGAGAGGACGGCCCGACGCACCAGCCGATCGAGCAGATCGCCACGCTGCGCGCCATCCCCAACTTCACGCTCGTGCGTCCGGCCGACGCCAACGAGACCGCGGCGTCCTGGCTGGAGATCCTCCGCCGCCAGGGAGGCCCGACCGGCATCGCCCTGACCCGTCAGAACATCCCCGTGTTCGCGCGCGGCGAGGGCGCGGCATCCGGCGACACCTTCGCCTCCGCGTCGAACGTCTCGAAGGGCGCGTACGTGCTCGCCGAGGCGCCGAACGGCACCCCCGACGTGATCATCGTCGCCACCGGTTCCGAGGTCCAGCTGGCCGTCGACGCGCGTGCGGCGCTCGCTGCCGAGGGCGTGAACGTCCGTGTCGTCTCCGCGCCCTCTCTGGAGTGGTTCGCCGAGCAGGACGAGGCGTACCGTGAGAGCGTGCTCCCGAAGAGCATCACCGCCCGGGTCTCGGTCGAGGCCGGTTCCGTGCTCAGCTGGCGCGGGATCGTCGGCGACCGCGGCCGCTCGGTCGGCATCGACCACTTCGGCGCCTCCGCCGACTACAAGACCCTGTTCGAGAAGTTCGGGATCACCACCGAAGCCGTCATCCAGGCGGCACGCGAGACCATCAAGGAGAACGCATGAGCACCCCCACCTCAGACCTCGCAGCCGCCGGTGTCAGCATCTGGCTCGACGACCTGTCCCGCACCCGCATCTCCTCCGGCAACCTCGCCGAGCTGATCGCCTCGCGCAACGTCACGGGCGTCACCACCAACCCGACGATCTTCGCGAACGCCATCACGAACCCCGACGACACGTCGTACGACGCGCAGGTCGCCGAGCTCGCGGCATCCGGCGCGACCGCGGAGGAGGCCGTGTTCGCGGCCACCACGCAGGACGTGGCCGCTGCGCTCGACGTATTCCGCCCCGTGTGGGAGGCCACCGGCCACGTCGACGGACGCGTGTCGATCGAGGTCTCCCCCGACCTCGCGCACGACACCGACGGCACGGTCGCCCAGGCCACGCAGCTGTGGGCCACGGTCGACCGTCCGAACCTGCTCGTGAAGATCCCCGCGACCAAGGCCGGCCTTCCCGCGATCGCGCAGGCGATCGGGGCGGGCATCAGCGTCAACGTCACGCTGATCTTCAGCCTCGAGCGCTACGCCGAGGTCATCGAGGCGTACCTGACCGGTCTCGAGACCGCGAAGGCGGCGGGCATCGACCTCTCGACCATCGAGTCGGTCGCGTCCTTCTTCGTGTCGCGGGTCGACACCGAGACCGACAAGCGCCTCGCCGCCATCGGCTCGGACGCCGCGGACGCCCTCAAGAACAAGGCCGGCCTCGCCAACGCGCGCCTCGCCTACGAGCTCTACGAGAAGACCTTCGCCGGTGAGCGCGCGCAGGCGCTGATCGCCGCGGGCGCGAACCCGCAGCGCCCGCTGTGGGCGTCGACCGGCGTCAAGGACCCGAACCTGCCCGACACCCTCTACGTCACGGAGCTCGTCGCCGCGGGCGTCGTCAACACGATGCCCGAGAAGACGCTCGAGGCGACCTTCGACCACGGCGTCGTCACCGGCGACACGATCACGGGCGGCTACGAGGAGGCCCGTGCGGTCTTCGCCGGGCTCGCGGACCTCGGCATCGACTTCGCCGACGTCACCCAGGTGCTCGAGGACGAGGGCGTCGCGAAGTTCATCGACTCCTGGCACGACCTGCTCAGCCAGGTGAGCGAAGGGCTCGAGGCGCAGCGATGACCTTCGCGCTGCACGCCTCGGGCGCGGCGAAGGCCGCGATCGAGGAGAGCGTCCCCGGACTGGTGCACGACCTCGTCGCGTCGCGCATCACCGGGGGCGACGCGACCCTCTGGGGCCCGGATGCCGAGTCTGAGGCCGCCGTGCGGCTCGGATGGGTCGAGGCCGTGTCGATCTCGCGTCCCCTCGTGGGTGAGATCGTGGCGCTTCGCGACGAGCTCGCCGCGAAGGGCGCCACGCGTGTCGTCCTCGCGGGCATGGGCGGATCCTCCCTCGCACCGGAGGTCATCTCGCAGACCGCGGGCGTTCCGCTCACGATCCTCGACTCGACCTCGCCCGCGCAGGTGCTCGCCGCCCTCGACGACGGGCTCGAGAGCACCGTCCTCGTCGTGTCGTCGAAGTCCGGCTCCACCGTGGAGACCGACTCTCAGCGCCGCACGTTCGAGACGGCGTTCCGCGACCTCGGCATCGATCCCGTCGAGCGCATCATCGTGGTCACCGACCCCGGTTCGCCTCTCGACGCCTCGGCCCGCGACGCCGGCTATCGCGTCTTCAACGCCGATCCGAACGTGGGCGGACGCTACTCCGCGCTCACCGCGTTCGGTCTCGTCCCGTCGGGGCTCGCCGGCGTCGACATCGACGAGCTGCTCGACGAGGCCGAGGCCTCGCTGCTGGAGGTCGCGGTCGACTCCGCCGAGAACCCGGCTCTCCGCCTCGCAGCGGCGATCGCGGCCACCAGCCCGCGCCGTGACAAGCTCGGCCTCATCACCGACGGCACGCACATCAACGGCCTGCCCGACTGGATCGAGCAGCTCATCGCCGAGTCCACTGGTAAGGACGGCACCGGCATCCTCCCCGTCGTCCTGCTGCCCGTGTCCCCGGAGCTCGACGCGAACCCCGCCGACCTGCAGATCGTGCGCCTGGTCGATGACGCGAACGAGTTCCACCTCCGCGAGAAGCACCAGGGCGAGATCCTCGTCTCCGGCACGCTCGGCGCGCAGTTCATCGTCTGGGAGTATGCGACGGCAATAGCCGGATACCTGCTCGGCATCAACCCGTTCGACCAGCCCGACGTCGAGTCCGCCAAGATCGCTGCCCGCGGTCTGCTGGACGCCCGCCCGGAGGCCACGGCGCCGGCGTTCGTCGAGAACAGCGTCGAGGTCCGCGTGTCCGACGCCGAGCTCGCCGCCTCCGGCACGATCGAGGGCGTCCTCGACGCCCTGTGGGCCCGACTGGGCGACGACGGCTACGTCTCGATCCAGGCCTATGTGAACCGACTCGACGTCCCGCAGTTGCAGGGCCTCCGCGAGCTCGTCGCCGCCGACTCCGGTCGACCGACGACCTTCGGCTGGGGACCGCGCTTCCTGCACTCCACCGGTCAGTACCACAAGGGCGGTCCGGCGCAGGGCGTGTTCCTCCAGCTCCTGGAGCGCACCGACGTCGACCTCGAGATCCCCGGTCGGCCGTTCACGTTCGGTCAGCTCATCGAGGCGCAGGCCGCGGGTGACGCCGCGGTGCTCGCGGAGCACGGCCGTCCGGTCGTCACGCTGACGATCACCGACTCGTCGGCAGACGTGCTCACCCTTTTCGAAGCAGCACAGAAGTAAGCAGCCAGGAGAATCCCCCACCGATGTCTGTTCCCATCTCGCGCGGGCACAACCCGCTGCGCGACCCCGATGATCGCCGTCTCAACAGGATCGCCGGGCCCAGCGCCCTGGTGATCTTCGGCGTGACCGGCGATCTGTCGCGCAAGAAGCTCATGCCCGCGGTCTACGACCTCGCCAACCGGGGCCTGCTCCCGCCGGGCTTCGCGCTCGTCGGGTTCGCCCGAAGGGACTGGGAGGATCAGGACTTCGCGCAGGTCGTGTACGACGCGGTCAAGCAGCACGCGCGAACCCCCTTCCGCGAGGAGACCTGGACGCAGCTGCTGCAGGGCATCCGCTTCGTGTCCGGTGAGTTCGACAATCCCGAGTCGTTCCGTAAGCTCCGCGAGACGGTGGATCAGCTCGACGTGGAGCGGGGCACGATGGGCAACCACGCGTTCTACCTGTCGATCCCGCCGAAGTCGTTCGCGGTCGTCGCGCAGCAGCTCAAGGACTCGGGCCTCGTCGGAGACGACGAGGGAGAGGACCGCTGGCGCCGGGTCGTGATCGAGAAGCCGTTCGGACACGACCTCGAATCGGCGCGCGAGCTGAACAAGGCCCTCGAGGTGGCGTTCTCTGCGGACTCGATCTTCCGCATCGACCACTACCTCGGCAAGGAGACGGTCCAGAACATCCTGGCGCTGCGCTTCGCCAACGAGCTGTACGAGCCGATCTGGAACCGCAACTACGTCGACCACGTGCAGATCACGATGGCCGAGGACATCGGCGTCGGCGGCCGAGCCGGCTACTACGACGGCGTCGGCGCGGCCCGTGACGTCATCCAGAACCACCTGCTGCAGCTCCTCGCGCTCACCGCGATGGAGGAGCCGATCAGCCTGTCCGCGGAGCATCTGCGTGCCGAGAAGGAGAAGGTCCTCGCGGCGGTGCACGTCCCGGACGACCTCGCCCTGGCGACGGCACGCGGGCAGTACGCCGGCGGGTGGCAGGGCGGCGAGAAGGTCACCGGGTTCCTCGACGAGGAGGGGATGAACCCCGAGTCGGCGACGGAGACCTACGCGGCCATCAAGCTGGAGATCGACACCCGCCGCTGGTCGGGGGTGCCGTTCTACCTGCGCACCGGCAAGCGGCTCGGCCGACGGGTGACCGAGGTCGCGGTCGTCTTCAAGCGCGCACCGGAGCACCTGTTCGGGCGCAGCAACACGTCGGAGCTCGGTCAGAACGCGCTCGTGATCCGCGTGCAGCCCGATGAGGGCGTGACCATCCGGTTCGGCTCGAAGGTGCCGGGCAACGGCACGAACGTCCGCGACGTGACGATGGACTTCGGCTACGGGCACGCCTTCACCGAGGCGAGTCCAGAGGCCTACGAGCGCCTGATCCTCGACGTCCTGCTGGGCGATCCGCCGCTGTTCCCGCGGCACGAGGAGGTCGAGCTCTCGTGGAAGATCCTCGACCCGGTCGAGGAGTACTGGGCTGCCGAGGGCGGCCCCGTCGAGCAGTATGCACCCGGATCGTGGGGCCCGGCATCCGCTGATGCCCTGTTGGCCCGCGACGGACGAGTCTGGAGACGCCCGTGATCATCGACCTTCCCGACACGACCGTCAGCCAGGTCGCGAAGAACCTCGTCAAGGCCCGTGAGGAGGGCGGCGTCGTCGCTCTCGGCCGCGTGCTCACCCTGGTCATCTCGGCGCGGAACGGCGTCGCGGAGGCCGCCATCGACGCGGCCAACGACGCATCACGCGAGCACCCGATGCGCGTCATCGTGCTCACCACCGGGGGCGGCGAGTCGCGACTCGACGCCCAGATCCGCGTCGGCGGAGACGCCGGAGCCAGCGAGGTCGTCGTGCTGCGCGCCTACGGCGATGCGGCGAGCAACGAGGAGAGCCTCATCACCGGCCTCCTCCTCCCCGACGCCCCGGTGGTGGCCTGGTGGCCGGAGGAGGCGCCCGTCTCCCCCGCGACCTCGCCGCTCGGCAGGATCGCCCAGCGACGCATCACGGATGCCGCGACCTCCCCCGACGTGCGCGACCGCCTCGCCCTGCTCGGCGAGACGCACGCCCCCGGAGACACGGATCTGGCCTGGACCCGGCTCACGCACTGGCGCGAGCAGCTCGCCGCCGTGCTCGATCAGCCTCCGTACCTCGAGGTGACGGATGTCGAGGTGCGCGGCGCCGTCGCTTCCCCCTCGACCGCACTGCTCGCGGCCTGGCTGCAGATGGCGCTCGAGGTGCCGGTGCGTTGGTCGTACGAGGACCCTGAGCACTGGCAGGAGGGCATCAAGTCGGTGCGGCTCACCCGTGCAGACGGGGACATCCTGCTGGAGCGTCCGACTCCGGGCGTCGCCGTGCTCACGCAGCCCGAGCAACCCGACCACGACCTCCACCTGCCGCGCCGCACGCTCAGGGAGTGCCTCGCCGAGGAGCTGCGTCGCCTCGACCCCGATGTCCTGTACGGTCGAGTCATCACCGAGGGCTGGGAGAAGCTGGGTCCGCCCGAGACAGGAGAATGATGTCGATGCAGACAGCGTCCGCAGAGAAGCGGGTCGTCGTCGAACCCACCCCCGCCGCCGTCGCGGCGCGGGTGGCCGACCGGTTCATCGCTCGGTTGCGAGCACGCACGCGCAACGGCCGGATCGCCCACATCGCCCTCACGGGCGGTTCGATGGGCGGTGCGGTGCTGCGCGCGACGGCGGAGAATCCACGGTCGGCCGACATCGACTGGTCGCTCGTCCACTTCTGGTGGGGCGACGAACGCTTCGTGCCCCGTGCTCACGCCGACCGCAACGCCGTGCAGTCCCGAGCGGCTCTCCTGGACAGCATCCCGGTCCCCGTCGAGAACGTCCACGAGATCGCGGCATCCGACAGCGGCCTCACCCTCGACGAGGCGGCCGCCGCGTACGCGGCGGAGCTCGCGCGGTTCGGAACCGATGAGAATCCGTGGCCGTCGTTCGCGGTGTGCTTCCTTGGCGTCGGACCCGACGGCCACATCGCCTCGCTCTTCCCGGACCGCCCGGAGGTCACGGTGACGGATGCCGCGGCCCTGCCCGTGCGCGACTCCCCCAAGCCTCCGCCGGAGCGCGTCACTCTCACCCGACCGGTGTTGAACTCCTCCAAGCGCGTCTGGCTCGTGCTCACGGGCGCCGACAAGGCCTCCGCGCTCGGTCTGGCCCTCGCGGGCGCCAGCTACACCAGCGTGCCCGCAGCGGGCGCCAAGGGGCGCAAGCGGACGATCTTCTTCGTCGACGAGGCGGCTGCCTCCGAGGTCTCCCCCGACCTCATCGACCCCGCGTACTGATCGGACGCGAACCCGGACCTCGACGGCCGTGACGGTCGTGGCGTCCGAGTGCGCGGAGAGCGCCTACTTCTGCTCGTCCGCTCCCGTGGCGCCGTCGCTCCCCCGCGGGATGCCGAGCTCCTGACTCTCGCTGAGAACCTGCGGGTGGTACCGGGCGAGACCGACCACGCCCCACACCGCGATGGCGCCGGCGACCCCGAAGATCACGAGCACCCAGCCGGGCGCCGCCGCCGCTTCGCCGAGCACGAGCATTCCGATGAGCACCGCGATCAGCGGGTCGACCACCGTGAGACCGGCGATGACGAGGTCGGGCGGACCGGAGCTGTACGCGGTCTGCACGAAGTACGCGCCGACGGCGGATGCCGCGATCAGGGCGATCACGCACACGAGGGTGATCCACTCGAAGTTGCCGGCCTCGATGCGATTGATGACCGCTTTGGCGAGGGTGGCCACGAAGCCGTAGAGGATGCCGGCGCCGATGACGTAGAAGAGAGCCCGCATGCGGTGACGCAGCACGAGCCAGCAGGCGCCGAGCACGATGATCACGACGAGCAGGATCGCCAGGATCGTGAAGAGCTCGATGTCGCTGATGGGTTTCTCCGCCGCGAAGATCGCGGCGAAGGAGACGAAGAGGAAGATGCCGCCGACGCAGCAGACGATCGCGGTGATGGACTGCCTCGTCGGCGTGTGTCCGGAGACCCTGGCGTTGAGCAGGGTCGTGATCACGAGGGCGATCGCGCCGAGCGGCTGCACCACGATCAGCGGCGCCTGGGAGAGCGCGGCGAGCTGGCACACGATGGCCAGTCCGAGCATGAGCGTGCCGATGATCCAGGACGGACGCGTCAGCAGTCTTCTGATCTGGTCGAGACTCAGCCCGGTCGCGCCGTCCGCGCCGCTGAGCTGCTCGACCTTCTCCACCCCACGGTGCTGATACTGCGCGCCGAGGGACATGAAGACGGCGCCCGCGAGGGCGAGCGGGATGCCCAGGAGGAGTCGCGGATTCTGGAAGACGCCGACGAGCTGGTCGCCGACATCCGCCCCACTCATCCATACGGAGATGCTCACCCTACGACCCTACCCGGCGATGTGCGCCCAGTATGGTTATGGCGTGGCTGTACTTCCGATTCGCATCATGGGCGATCCCGTCCTGCACTCTCCCGCTTCCGCCGTCGAGGCGATCACCGACGAGATCCGCACCCTCGTCGCCGACATGTTCGAGACGATGGACACCGCGCCCGGCGTGGGACTCGCCGCCCCTCAGGTGGGCGTGCCGCTGCGCATCTACACCTACGCCTACGTCGACGACGACGATCAGCCGTGGCGTGGTGTCATCATCAACCCCGAGTTGTGGATGACCCCGCTCGAACCCGGCGACCCCGACCCCGATCTGGAGTCGGAGGGCTGCCTCTCCTTCCCCGGCGAGCGGTTCCCGCTGCGCCGCTCCGAGCGGGTGCAGGTGACCGGGACGGACCTCGACGGCGCTCCCGTCGCGATCGCCGTCGACGGCTGGCGCGCGCGCATCATGCAGCACGAGTTCGACCACCTCGACGGCATCCTCTACGTGGATCGCCTGTCGGACGGAGACTGGAAGACCGCGCAGAAGATCGCCCGCAAACGCGGATGGGGTCGCCCCGGCGCCAGCTGGATGCCGGGCGTCGACGATCTCGAGGGCTGAGACTCTCAGCCTGATCAAAGGGGTTTTCGAGTTGCATCACAGACTCCGGGACGGATAGCGTTTCCTGAGGCGGGACTCTTCTGTGCCCGCTCACCACAGTCCTGGAGGGGAAACAACATGAAACTGCGCACGCGACACGCGCTGGCTCTCGTCGGATCGGCGGCGGCGCTCTCGTTCGCACTGACCGGCTGCAGCGCACTGAACAGCATCCTGGGGAGCGGTTCGGGAGACGCAGACCGCGACGACAAGACCGGTCAGGTCACCGAGAGCTCCAACATCGGCATCTTCGCGCTGAAGGTCGGCGACTGCAAGATGGAGAGCCCCTCGGGCCTCCTCGAGAGCGCCGATGTCGTGCCCTGCACCGAGCCGCACGACGAAGAGGTCTTCTTCGAGTACAAGATGCCCGACGGCGAGTACGACGCCACGGCGATCGACACCGCCTCGCAGGAGCAGTGCACCGGTGAGGGCTTCACGTCCTTCGTCGGCATCCCGTGGGACCAGTCCGCGCTCGGCGTCTACCCGATCACCCCGACCCAGGACACCTGGGACTCCTACAACGACCGCGTGATCCAGTGCGTGATCTTCGATCAGGACGAGTCGGGCAACATCATCCAGTCGAGCGCCTCCCTCAAGGGCGCCGCACGCTGATCCGGCCTCACACAGCACAGGAAGGCCCCGCCATCTCGGCGGGGCCTTCCTGTGTTCTGGAGGAGCGCACGGGTCGCCCGCCCGCGTCACGGCTCCGACAGTGCCACGACGCCGAGATCGTCGAAGACGGGGTCCAGCTGCCTGACCCACCCGACCTCGACACGGCGACGCCGCCACCACCCTCTGAATGCTGCTGATCGTCGAGCGGTCTCCGCATACGCCTGGGCTGCGACACGATAGGCCTTCTCCGCCGCCACAGCCGTCACGGCCTCCGGACGCCATGCGAGAGCGATCCGGAGTCGCAGAGGGTCTCCGACGAGCGGCCGGACGACCATGCCGTCGACCTCTCGAGAGGCCGGCTCCACCAGCTGCACGGCGCGCCCCTGGCCGATGAGCGCCCTGCCGTCTCCCTGTGCGAAGGTGAAGCGGACGTTCGGCTCGAATCCCGCGGCGAGGCACAAAGCGCGCAGAACCGCCAACGATCCGTCGTCAGCGCCCGGAGGTGCGATCCACGCCCGTTCCGCGAGGTCGGCGAGAGCGACCTCGTCACGGGAGGCGAGGGGATCCGCGGCGCTGAGCGCGACGAACACGGGGACACTGGGGTGCAGGATGCGAGTGCTCACCCCTGCGGGGAGCTCGTACTCGCCGTCATCCGAGAGCGTAATCACGGAGAGATCATGGAACCGCCTGTCGAGCGCATGAGCGAGCACGGTGGTGGAGCCCTCGACATCGAACACGGTCTCGAACTCGGGAAAGGCATCGTCGAGGCGACTCACGAGCGCAGCGGAGCAGCGCATCTGCGAGATGCCGATCCTCATGCGGCCGTGCTGACGGATGCCGCTCAGATCGGCGTCGAGCCTGTCGAACTCTGCGAGGGCGATCTGAGCGCGTTTGACGATCTGCGCACCCGCCGCGGTGGGCACCACACCGCGGTGACCACGGAGGAACAGGGAGACCCCCAGCTGCTGCTCCAATCGCTGCAGCAGCGCGGAGAGCGATGGCTGCGTCATCCCCAGATCGGCGGCCGCCCGGGAGAGGGATCCGGCGGAGGCGATGGCACACAGGGCACGAAGATGGCGCACCTCGAAGGTCATCCGCTCAGCCTACGAGGAGGGTCGGGCCGTATGACGAACCGAGTCATAGACCACGGCTATACCCGATCAGGATGGGATCGAGTCCCGTGATCTGCGACACTCGATCCATACCCTCCCCGTCCCCAGCGAGCGAGGGCGCAGGAAGGGTCTGGACCGTCTGCCCCAGGACGGTCCAGACCCGACGATCCCGCAGAAAGGTCGCCATGCCCGGTCGTCCCTCCCGAACATCACTCGTCGCCGTCCTCATCGCTGCGCTCGCTCTGAGCGGGTGCGCGTCGGGGACCGTGCCGTCCGCAGAGACCGGGGCGTCCGGGCAGGATTCCTGCCTCACCGGCGAACTGACGTACACGTATGCCGACGCCGAGTCAGGCGGTCACCCCACGCTTCCCGCACCCTTGGTGTCGTGGCGACTCGCGGGAGCGGAATCAGACGGCGGCGATCCGGAGGAGCGCTCGGTCGGACTGACTGATGCAGACGGCGCCTTCACAGGCTGCGCACCTGCGGAGACTCTTCACGACGCGACCATCACCTTCACGGCAGAGAACGACGGCCTGTGGCGAGTTGTGGACGCCTACGGCCCCGACGACACCGTCTTCGCCTTCTCGACGGAGCCCGTGGACGGCGCTGTCGGAGACGTCGACCTCGGCGCGGTGTCCGCGCCCGCCGAGACCGCCGGAGCTTTCAAGATCGTCGATGCGGTCGCCGACCTCTACGACCTGCGCGGGGTCGACTCCCCGTGCTGGACGGAGCATCAGGAGAAGATCGAGGACTGCCACGCGGTGACCTTCAGCTGGAACAGCGAGGTTCCGGAAGAGGACGGCGGATATTGGGACGCCGACGGTTCGGGGAACGTGGTCCTCGCCGGGGCCGACCCGGCGTCCAGGCATCTCGTGCTCCACGAGCTCGGGCACTGGTGGCAGAACGAGCTCTACGACGGCTGGTTCCCCGAGGTCACCGGATGCGATCCGCACTACGTCGACGCTCCCAGTTCGACCACCTGCGCATGGACGGAAGGGTTCGCCGACGCCGTGGCCGCCTGGGTCCTGGGAGACCGGCAGTATGTGTCCTCGGACGGGACGATCAACCCCTTCGAAGACCAGGACGGAACGCCGTGGGAGGGCGGGGACACCACTCAGGGGAACATCGGCGCGACCCTTCTCGACCTGTGGAGGCTGGACGGTCCCGGCGCCAGCTGGGACGCGAACGTCGCGCTCTTCAGCTCAGAGACCAGCAGTGACTTCACCGAGTACTTCACGGTGGACCGACCGGCGGCGGGGCTGCCCACCGACGGTGAGGCCGAGGACATCATCCGTCGTCACGGCATCGACTACTCCGGCTGAGCCGCCCCGCCCCCGACGGTGACGATGCGACGCCCGGTCACGAGCCGCCACCAGTGCGTGTCGACGATGATCGAACCGAGCTTCGTCCCGATGCAGAGGCTCGCGAAGATCGCCAGCGCCGCGGCGACGGGGTCGATGTCGAACGAGGTGATCGCCACGAGTCCGACGGTTCCCGGCACGAGCAGGAGGAACGCGGGCTGGAAGGTGATCGTCGCGGGGATCGCGAAAGAGGAGCGCTCGACCAGCCTGGCGATCACGAAGAGCACCGCTGCCGTGGCACCGGTCGCCACCGTGTTCCCCCAGAACGGCGCCAACCCGATCAGAAGCGCGTACGCGACTCCCATCGCGGCGATGCTGACCGCGGTGAGCCGGTACCCGGCCCCGAACGCGAGACTGATGCCGATCGCGACGGCCGCGACGCCGATCCAGCTGAAGACGGTCGAGGGCAGGGACGCCCACGCCGGGTCGGCGCTGATGATCCCCGCGACATCGGCGAGCAGGAAGGCCGAGTCCTGATCGATCTCGAGGCCGATCCAGGCGCTGCCCGCCGCGACTCCCGCCGCCATGAATCCGAGCTGCACGACGCCGTAGACGAGACGCGACGCGCCCGTGACGACGTCGGCCGAGGTGAGTTCGAGCAGGGCGTTCGTGATCATGGCCCCCGGTACGAGGATCGCGATCGGCGCGCAGACGGCGAAGAGAGGCACGGTCGTATAGCCCAGCATCGACGCCGATTCGCTGACGAGCACGGTCGACAGCAACGCGATGACGAACGGCACGATCGCCGCAGCCGGACGGATGCGGCGCAGCAGGACGGCGACGGCGCCCATGAGCGCCGCGACGAGCGTCGACACGACGACCGCCCACCAGGGGCAGCGGAACAGCACCGCGAGTCCGCCGGCGAGGAGCGCGTTGCCGACGATCCATCGCAGCAGCGGCTTGCGCATCCAGGCCGCGCGGATGCGGTCCTGCTCGGCCCCGAGCGCCCGCTCCAGCGAGATCTCACCGTCACGGAGACGGTGCATCATCCGGCTCACCATCGCGGACTGCCTCGTCGACAGGGACGATGCCAAGGACATGCGGAGGATCGATCCCTCCGACCCCTCCGCGGGCGACACGAACACCGCTTCGGGGAGCACAGCGAAGGCGAGCTCCTGCTCCGGGGCCCTGCGCGCGCGGATCTCCTCCAGCGCGTCGCGGGTGTCGGTGGCGGAGAATCCCGCCTCGAGCAGCAGCGCGCCGAGTTGCGCGAACTGCGTGGATCGAGTCATCCGCTCCGGCTTTCATCGGCTGTGGTGAAAAGGAGAACCCCTGGCCTTCATGCGAAGGCCAGGGGTCTTGGCTCCCCGGCTTGGACTCGAACCAAGAACCTGCCGGTTAACAGCCGGCTGCTCTGCCAATTGAGCTACCGAGGAATGTGCTCCGCTGAGCGGGCAACTCGACAAGCTTAGCAAAGACTTCGGCGTGCTCGTGACACGGACGACGACTCGGGCGTGTCGCATCCGACACCGTTCAGGACTGCGAATCCGCCTCGGCGTTGGGCGCCCAGAGCAGGTCCTTTCCGACTCCCCTGGCGACGACGTGGCCGCTGCGCAGCATCAGGGTCTCGGCGTTCAGCTCGCGGATGAAGTCGGCGTCGTTCGTCACCAGCAGCGCCCCCATCCCCTGTTCCTTGCGGCGACGGGTGATGGCGTCGAAGACCACGGGGCGCACCTCGAGATCGAGGTTGGCGAGGATCTCGTCCGCGATCAGCACCCTCGGCTCGAGCACGAAGGAGCGTGCGATCGCGACACGCTGCCGCATGCCGGCGCTCAGCTCGTAGGGGAACTTCGCGGCCGTGCCGAGCGGCAGGTGCATCTCGTCGAGCAGGGTGGCCACGCGGATCGAGAGCGCGTTGGTGTTCACGCGCTTCTCGCGGATCAGGATCGGCTCGGCGATCACCTCCTGCACGGTGAGCCGCGGCGGCAGGTCGGCACCGGCTCCCTGCGGCACGAAACCCGTGCGGTAGGTGAGGATCCGGTGCTTGCGTCCTGGGCGGCGCACATCCACTCCGCAGACGTGGGCGCTTCCGCCGACCACGCGGACGGACGGATCGGTGGATCCTGCGAGGGCGAGCACGAGCGAGGACTTGCCTGAGCCGGTGGGGCCCGCGACGCAGATCAGCTCACCGGGGGCGAGCG
This sequence comes from Microbacterium sp. NPDC057944, assembly GCF_042887445.1. NCBI lineage: Bacteria > Bacillati > Actinomycetota > Actinomycetes > Micrococcales > Microbacteriaceae > Microbacterium > Microbacterium sp. NPDC057944. The sequence goes on along the minus strand of NZ_JBHVPJ010000002.1, from coordinate 259,480 downwards.
AGAAGGTCACCCCGTCGACGGCCCTGGTCGGCGCACCGTGGCCGGCCCGGTCGATCACCAGGTCCAAGCAGTCGATCGCGGTGGTGGAGTCGGGCCTTCGGGACATGCTTCCATCCTGCCCTGCGCCGAGGGGCGCCCCCTGTTACGACTCGGTGAACCGCTGACGCTCCACATCGATGTCGCGAAGCCTCATACGCAGGGCACGCCCTCCATCGGAGTCGGCGGGGACGCGCTGCACGGCCCCCAGGAGCTCCTGCTTTTCGTGCTCGAGACTGCGGAGGATGAGCCGACGCGCGAGATCGGTCGCCGACGCCACGGCCCCGGCCTCGTCGCGAGCGGGGAACGGCGTCATGAGCAGCTCTCCCGCGAGAGACCGGTAGGGCTCGCGCACCGCGTTGACCGCGTCGGTCACCCAGCCCGCGCGAGTGCGGTCGGGCGCGGATGCCACGGCCTCCCGCACCGCATCGAGTCCCGGGGTGCGGAACGGCGCGATGAGCGCGCGGGACAGCAGCGCCTGATCGATCTGATGCCCGTACTGGAGCACACCCATCATCGCATCGCGCTCCACGGCGACGTCGGCGGTGCGAGGAAGGTTCGCGAGCGTCACCGGAACGATCCCCGGGGCCCCCGTCGCGGGATCGATGGGCACCGGCTCCGGTCGCGACGGCGCGGAGTGCGAGCCGCCGCGTGCTGCGCGCTCGACCTCGTTGTGCACCTCGGTCGGATCCATGCCGAGGCGTCGGGCGAGCACGCGCTCGTATCCGGGGCGCAGCAGCCGATCCCTGATCTCCGCGACGATCGGTGCGGCGGCCCTGAGCGCGCCCACCCTCCCCTCGACCGTACCGAGGTCGAAGCCTGCGAGCTTGCGGTCGAGGGCGAACTCGAACATCGGCACCTTGGCGTCCATGAGGGTGCGGACGGCGGCATCCCCCCTCTGCAGGCGCAGATCGCAAGGGTCGAGCCCGTCGGGCGCGACCGCCACGAAGGTCTGCGCGTTGAAGCGATCGTCTTCGGTGAAGGCCCGAAGCGCCGCCTTCTGCCCCGCCTCGTCGCCGTCGAAGGTGAAGACCACCTCGCCGGAGGCGTTGTCGTCTCCCATGACCCGTCGCAGCACCTTGATGTGATCGGTGCCGAACGCCGTGCCGCAGGTGGCGATCGCGGTCGTGAGGCCGGCGAGATGGCAGGCCATCACATCCGTGTACCCCTCGACGACCACCACCCGCCGGGGGTCGCCGCGCGCGATGTCCTTCTTGGCGAGGTCGAGGCCGTACAGCACCTGCGCCTTCTTGTAGATCGGCGTCTCCGGGGTGTTGAGGTACTTCGGCCCCTGGTCGTCGTCGAACAGCTTGCGCGCTCCGAAGCCGATCGTCTGCCCTGAGACGTCGCGGATCGGCCACACGAGGCGTCCGCGGAAGCGGTCGTACACGCCGCGCTGGCCCGTCGAGACGAGTCCAGCGGTGCTGAGCTCCTCCCGGGTGAACCCCTGCGCGGTGAGCGCCTTCAGCATGCCGTCCCAGCCGCGCGGGGCGAAGCCGACGCCGAAGTGCGCGGCAGCTCCCGCGTCGAACCCCCGCTCGCCGAGGAAACGACGTCCGGCCTCGGCGTCGGGAGACAGCAGCTGCGAGCGGAAGAATTCTGCGGCGGCGGTGTTCGCCGCGTACAGCCGCGCCCGACCGCTCGTCTCGGGAGCGGCGCCCCCGTCTTCATAGTGCAGCGTGTAGCCGATGCGGCCGGCGAGTCTCTCGACGGCCTCCGTGAAGCTGACGTGATCCATCTCGCGCAGGAACGAGTAGACGTCTCCCGACTCCCCGCATCCGAAGCAGTGGTAGTAGCCCACCTGGGGCCGGACGTGGAAGCTCGGGCTCTTCTCGTCGTGGAAGGGGCACAGCCCCTTGAGCGATCCGACACCTGCCGACTTCAGCGCGACGCGCTCGCCGACGATGTCGGCGATGTTCGTGCGCGCCTTCACCTCGTCGACGTCGGCCTGGCGGATGCGGGGCATCAGCGCACCTCGGCGGATGCGGGATGCCGGTCGGCCGATGCCGCGCGACGCGCGCCCGGACGGGCGTTCCGCGGATTCCAGATCCCCACCTCGGCGGGATCGATCTCGCCGACGAGGCGGTTGTGCCAGTCGATCGCGCTCTGATCCGTGAGGCTGGCGATCTGGTCGACGATGACGCGAGCGCGCTCGGCATCCGTCGTCGCATCGAGGAAGTCCGCGGCGAACGCGGGCTCGAGCACGTCCTCCCCCGCCGACCACAGCGCGTCGGTCGACCACAGGGCGTCAGCGAGCCGCTTCAGCACCCGACGCTGCTCCTTGTAGACGCCCTTGCGCGCATCGATCGTGACGATGGCCTGGCCCATGATGCCCTTGAGCACGGCGATCTCGGTCTCGACCACTCGCGGCACCACGACATGAGCGTTGTAGCGCACCAGGACGGGACCGGCGTAGGCCTCCCTGGTGGCCGACACGGAGGCGCGCGCGAACCGCCCGATGAAATCGCTGGTCAGGTTCTTGAGGCGCGCCAGATCCTGACGGGAGCGGTCGAACGACGTCAACCACATCGGCTGGCTCGCCAGACGGTAGAGGCCGTCTGCGAGCTCGTCCCTGGTGAAGTCGTAGCCGACCCACTGCTGGATGCGGTCGATGAGCGCCTCGTGCTCGCGCGGGTCCGACAGCTGCGCGACGTCGACGTACCCGTTGACGATCGCATCCTCGAAGTCGTGCACCGAGTAGCCGATGTCGTCGGAGAGATCCATGATCTCGGCCTCGATGCAGCGAAGGCGCCCCGGTGCGCCCTCGCGCATCCAGCGGAACACGGCCTCGTCCTCGGGGTAGACGCCGAACTTCAGCCGCCCGCCCGGATCGGGGACCGGGCTGTCGACCGTCCACGGGTACTTGCAGGTCGCGTCGAGGCTCGCCCTGGTGAGATTGAGCCCGACGGAGCGATCGTGATCATCGAGGACCTTCGCCTCGAGGCGGGTCAGGATGCGGAGCGACTGCGCGTTGCCCTCGAACCCGCCGATGTTCTCCGCCCAGTCGTTCAGGGCCCGCTCTCCGTTGTGCCCGAAGGGCGGGTGGCCGAGGTCGTGGCTCAGGCAGGCGGTGTCGACGACGTCGGCGGACACCCCGAGCGCCGTGGCGAGCTCGCGTCCGACCTGGGCCACCTCGAGGGAGTGCGTCAGCCGGTTCCGGGCGAAGTCGGCGGTGCTCGCCGGACTCAGGACCTGCGTCTTCGCCGCAAGACGGCGCAGCGCGGCGGAGTGCAGCACACGAGCCCTGTCTCGGGCGAAGTCGTCGCGCTCCGATCGGTGGGTCTCCGCGAAGAAGCGCTCCGCGTCGCGTGCGTCGTAGCCCGAGATCCGCTGGTCAGCCGCCACTGTTCTCGATCTCCGCTCCTCGCATCATCTCCGACGTCGACTCGGCGATCTCGCGCGACTCGAGCCACTTGTCGGGCAGGGCCGTGCGCTTCGGCCGACCCGCCCGGCCGCGCTGGCCCTCGGCGTCCGCTCCAGGGTAGGGCGCGTCGCGATCGAGCTGTCCGAGCAGGTCGTCGATGTTCTGCAGGCTCGACGCCATAGCGAGGCCGGTGCGGATGTCTCCGCCGACCGGGTATCCCTTGAAGTACCAGGCGACGTGCTTGCGGACATCGCGGCATCCGTGGTCCTCGTCGTCGAAGAACTCCACGAGCAGCTCCGCGTGACGACGGAAGGCGTCGGCGACGAAGCCGAGAGTCGCGTCGACGGGCTGCGTCTCGGCGCCGAAGGCCGCAGCGAGCTCGCCGAAGAGCCAAGGGCGTCCGAGGCAGCCGCGCCCGACCACGACGCCGTCGCAGTCGGTCTGCGCCATCATCCGCACCGCATCGTCGGCCGACCAGATGTCGCCGTTGCCGAGCACGGGGATGCTGGTCACCGCCTGCTTGAGCTCGCCGATCGCGTTCCAGTCGGCGTTGCCGGAGTAGTACTCCCCCGCGGTCCTGGCGTGCAGGGCGACGGCTGCCGCTCCCGCGTCCTCGGCGGCGCGCCCCGCCTCGATGAAGGTGAGGTGGTCGTGGTCGATGCCCTTGCGCATCTTCACGGTGAGCGGGATGTCGCCCGCCGCCTTCACGGCCTGGGTGACGATGTCGGCGAACAGACGGTTCTTCCAGGGCAGCGCGGCGCCGCCGCCGCGGCGGGTCACCTTGGGCACGGGGCAGCCGAAGTTCAGGTCGATGTGATCGGCGTGGTCTTCGGCGACGATGATGCGCACGGCGTCGGCGATGGTCTTCGGGTCGACGCCGTAGAGCTGGATCGACCGCGGGGTCTCCGACTCGTGATGGCGGATGAGTCTCATCGTGCTCTCGTTGCGCTCGACGAGCGCGCGCGACGTGATCATCTCGCTCACGTACAGACCGGCGCCGTACTCGCGGCAGAGCCTGCGGAAGGCGGTGTTCGTGATGCCCGCCATGGGCGCGAGCACGACGGGCACGTCGAGGTCGATCGGTCCGATGCGGAGCGGGCGGGCGGGGGCGGTGGCGACAGTCATGACCTTTCTATTCTCCCAGACCCGGCGCCCATGGCGGCGCACCGACCTAAGCTGTGGATATGACCGATTCCGCAGTGCGCAGCATCCCCTTCGTCGACGCTCAGGGAGCGGAGAAGACGCTCGACGATCTCGGCGCCGACGTCGTCCTCGTGGTGAACGTGGCGTCCAAGTGCGGCCTCACGCCGCAGTACGAGCAGCTCGAAGAGCTCCAGCGCCTCTACGGCGACCGCGGATTCAGCGTCGTCGGCTTCCCGTGCAACCAGTTCTTCGGCCAGGAGCCGGGATCGGTCGATCAGATCCTCGAGTTCTGCTCCACGACGTACGGCGTCACCTTCCCCATCGTCGACAAGGTCAAAGTCAACGGCAAGAACGCCGCCGACCTCTACAAGGAGCTCAAGGAGACGCCCGACGCGGGCGGCAAGGCCGGCCGCGTCGAGTGGAACTTCGAGAAGTTCCTCGTGCTGCCGGACGGATCCGTGCAGCGCTTCCGCCCGAAGCAGAAGCCCGATGACCCCGCCATCGTCGGGGCCATCGAGGCGGCGCTGACCCGCTAGACCGCGGCGGGCTCCGACTCGTCTTCGCCGCGCTTCGCCCACAGGTCGCGGAGCACGTTCTCGAAGGCGGCAGGCGGCTGCGCTCCGGAGATGCCGTACTGACCGTCGATCACGAAGAACGGCACGCCCTGGATGCCGTAGGCCTGCGCCTGCGCCTGATCCTGCCGAACCGCGGGGAGGTACTGCGCGGACTCGAGCACCTGACGAGTGGCGTCGGCGTCCAGACCGACCTCGACGGCGAGCTCGACGAGGTCGTCGACCCGTCCGACGTGCTTGCCCTCGGTGAAGTACGCCGACATCAGTCGCTCCTCCATCTCGTGCTGGAGTCCCTCCGCCTTCGCATGGTGCAGCAGTTCGTGCGCCTTCACGGTGTTCGTGTGCTGCAGCAGATCGAAGCGGTACTCGAGTCCCGCGTTCTGCGCCACACCGGTGACGTGGGACAGCATCTGCTCGACCTGTGCGCGCGGCATCCCCTTGTGGCCGGCGAGGAAGTCGATCTCGTCGCCGTGGAAGTCGACCGGGGTGTCGGGAGACAGCTCGAAGGAGTGGAACGTGATGTTCACCTGCGGGGCGTCCTCGTCGCCGGAGACGGCTTCGAGGCCCTTCTCGAGATTGCGCTTGCCGATGTAGCACCACGGGCAGGCGATGTCGGACCAGATGTCGATCGAGATGGGTTCAGTCACATCCCTATCCAACCGCATGCACCAATGGGCTATTCCGGATTAGGATTCTCGGATGCTCTCCGCCGATGATCCTCTGCCGTTCCGACCGGAGCGGATTCTCATCGCGGGCGTGTCAGGGTCGGGCAAGACGACCCTCGCCGCACGCATCGGCGCCGCCTGGGATCTGCGCCACATCGAGATCGATGCGCTGTTCCACGGACCGGAGTGGACGCCGCGGCCGACGTTCCTCGACGACGTGCGGACGTTCGCTGCCGAAGAGCGCTGGATCACCGAATGGCAGTACACCAGCAAGGGCACAGACGAGATCCTGCCGCCGCGCGCCGACCTCGCGCTCTGGCTGGACTACCCGTACCGCGTCGTGCGCTCGCGGCTGATCAGACGCACCCTCGCGCGCGGAGTGCTCCGGCGCGAGCTCTGGAACGGCAATCGCGAGAAGGGGCCGTGGAACATGCTGAACCGCGACCCCGAGGAGAACATCCTCGCCTGGCAGACGAAGACCCTCCGACATTGGGCGGAGCGCATGCCCGGGATCGAGGAGCGGTTCCCCCACCTGACGATCGTGCGGCTGCGGCATCCGCGCGAGGCCGAGCGCTGGATGCGCGCTCAGGCCTGATCGGGAGTGTCGATCGCTCCGCCGAACCTCCGGTCGCGCGACAGGTAGATGCCGATCGCGCGCCAGAGCTCTTCGCGGGAGAAGTCGGGCCACAGGGTGTCGAGGAAGACCATCTCGGCGTACGCGGACTCCCAGAGCAGGAAGTTCGACGTGCGCTGCTCCCCCGAGCTCCGCAGGAACAGGTCGACATCGGGCATGTCGGGGACGTACAGGTGCCTGCGGATCATCTTCTCGCTGATCGCGTTCGGCTTGACCCGCCCCGCGGCGACCTCCGCTGCGATGGACCGCATCGCATCGACGATCTCGACGCGCCCGCCGTAGTTCACGCACATGGTCAGCGTCAGGGTGTCGTTGCCACGGGTCAGCTGCTCGGCGTACTGCAGCTCCTTGATGACGCTGCCCCACAGCCGCGGCTTGCGACCGGCCCAGCGCACCCGCACGCCCCACTCGTTGAGCTGGTCGCGGCGCCGGTGCAGCACATCGCGGTTGTATCCCATGAGGAAGCGCACCTCTTCAGGAGAGCGCGCCCAGTTCTCGGTGGAGAAGGCGTAGACCGAGAGGTGCTTCACCCCTGCCTGGATGGCGCCGGCGACGACATCGAGCAGGACCTCCTCACCGGCCTTGTGCCCTTCGATGCGGTTCAGGCCGCGGCGGTTGGCCCAGCGGCCGTTGCCGTCCATGACGATCGCCACATGAGCGGGGACCGCGGGGAAGGCGGGCGGGTGCACCCCGGTCCAGTCGAGCGGGCGGTACGCCACGGCATCCTTGTGGGTGAATGGCTTCGGGCTCACCGTGCTCCTTCTCGGGGGGCGTCGATCACGTGCGCGAGCGAGCGGATGCCGCGCTCGAGGTGCCATTGGGCGTAGGCGGCGATCAGTCCGGAGGCCGCGGAGGTCTCGACCGGCGATGCCGCATCGATGAGCTCCCACTCCCCTGCCATCAGCGACCGCAGGAGAGAGAGCGTGCGCTCGGCGATCCGAGGGCTGCCCGCCGGAGCGTCGTTCGTGCACACCGACCCGCCGAGCTGCCCGACGAAGTGCGTGTGCGGACCGGGATCGCCGCATCTGGCGCAGTCCCCCAGCGACGGAGCCCAGCCGGACAGTGCCATCACCCGCAGCAGGTAGGAGTCCAGGATGCTGCGCGGTGCATGCTCGCCCCGTGAGAGGGCGCGGAGTCCTCCGACGAGCAGGAGGTACTGCTCGGGCGTCGCCTCCGAGTCGCTCAGCCTGTCGGCGGTCTCGACCATCGCGTTGGCCGACGTGAACCGGTCGTAGTGCGCGGCGATGTCGGCTCCGTACGCCCCGAGCGACTCGGCCTGCTGCACGATGTCGAGAGAGCGTCCCTGGTACAGCTGCACATCGGCGACCATGAACGGCTCCAGGCGGGAGCCGAACTTCGACGACGTGCGTCTGACCCCCTTGGCCACGGCGCGGATCTTGCCGTGGCGCCGCGAGAGCATGGTGACGATGCGGTCCGCCTCACCCAGCTTGTGGGTGCGCAGGATCACCGCTTCGTCTCGGTAGGTCGGCACGGTTCGATTATCCTCCGTGCGCGACAATGGACGGGTGACCGAACCGCTCTTCACCATTCCGCTGTGGGCGGACCTCCTCGGCGTCGGCCTCGGCGGCGTGCAGGGGGCGATGTTCGCCTCCGGTTTCCAGGGTCAGCGCCGACTCGACTGGCTGGGCGTCGCGATCATCGGCATCATGATCGGCATGGGCGGCGGCCTCATCCGCGACATCCTGCTCGGTCAGCCGCCCGCGACGCTGCACGACAACTGGTATCTGGTCACGGCCACGGGCGCCTCCCTGTTCGGGATGCTCCTCGCCGGGGTCTTCAACCGCATCAACACCGTGATCGTCGTGCTCGACGCAGTGGTCATCGGCATGTTCGGCGCCTTCGGCACGAGCAAGGCCATCGCCTTCGGCATCCCCCCGGTGCCCGCCGTCTTCATCGGAGTGTGCGCGGCGGTCGGCGGCGGCGTGCTCCGCGACATGCTGATGGGACTGCCGACCGCGATCATGCACGTCGGCTCTCTCTACGCCGTCGCGGCCGGCGCCGGCTGCACGTTCATCGTCGTCGCGAACCTGTTCCACATGCCGATCACGCTCGCCGCGATCATCGGCATCATCGTGACCGCAGTGATCCGCATCCTCGCGGTGAGCTTCGACGTGTCCCTGCCGGAGCAGCGTCGCCTGTACCGCCGCAAGGTCGCCGCAGAGACCGGCATGATCCCGATCATCAAGCCCTCGGACACCGGTCGCTGACCCGTCGGTCCCTGTTCCTCCGGGCGACGAACGATCACCCCGGGTCGTTGAGCGAGGGAGCGCAGCGACCGAGACGAAACGCGTCATCCGACGTTCGACGTCAGGTGACGCGTTTCGTCTCGCTTCGCTCGCTCAACGACCAGATGGTGAGGCCGCTCGCCCGGTGGCTCTCAGACCGCGGCGAGCTCCGCGGCGCGGGTCCGGATCGATCGGTTCACGCCCGACACGATCGCCTTGAGGGATGCCGTCGAGATGTCTCCGTCGATGCCCACGCCCCACAGGCGCTGGTCGCCGACCTGCAGCTCGACGTAGGCCGCGGCCTGCGCGTCGCCGCCGGCGCTGAGAGCGTGCTCGACGTAGTCGTAGACGGTGATGTCGAAGCCCTGTGCGCGCAGCACCTCGACGAAGGCGGCGACGGGGCCGTTTCCGTTGCCGCTGATCGCGAGCTCCTGCTCGTCGTCTCGGAGCACGACGTCGAGGACCACCTCGCCCGACATGTCGCTGCGGGTCTGGGTGGCCAGCAGCTCGAAGCGGCCCCACTTGGCGGCGGCATCGGCCGCGGGAAGGTACTCGTCGTTGAAGATCGACCAGATCTGCTCGCTGGTGACCTCGCCGCCCTCGGCATCCGTCTTGGCCTGCACGACGCCGGAGAACTCGATCTGCAGCTTGCGCGGCAGATCGATCGCGTGATCGGCCTTCAGCAGGTAAGCGACGCCGCCCTTGCCGGACTGCGAGTTGACGCGGATGACCGCCTCGTACGACCGGCCGAGGTCCTTCGGGTCGACAGGCAGGTACGGCACGGCCCACTCGATGTCGTCGACCGTGACGCCACGGGACTCCGCGGTCGCGGCCATCGCCTCGAAGCCCTTCTTGATCGCGTCCTGGTGCGATCCGCTGAACGCGGTGAAGACCAGGTCTCCCGCCCAGGGGCTGCGCTCGGGCACCGGCAGCTGGTTGCAGTACTCGACCGTGCGCTTGACCTGGTCGATGTCGCTGAAGTCGATCTGCGGGTCGATGCCCTGCGTGAACAGGTTGATCCCCAGCGCGACGATGTCGACGTTGCCCGTGCGCTCGCCGTTGCCGAACAGGCATCCCTCGATGCGATCCGCACCGGCCATGTAGCCCAGCTCGGCGGCGGCGATCGCGGTGCCGCGGTCGTTGTGCGGGTGCAGCGACAGGATGACGTTCTCGCGGTGGGCGAGGTGGCGGCTCATCCACTCGATCGAGTCGGCGTACACGTTCGGCGTGGCCATCTCGACGGTGGCGGGGAGGTTGATGATGACCTTGCGGTCGGGCGTCGGCTCGAAGATCTCGATCACCTGGTTGCACACGTCCACCGCGAACTCGAGCTCGGTGCCGGTGTAGCTCTCGGGCGAGTACTCGTAGTAGACCTGGGTGTCGGGGATGGTCTTCTCGAACTTCCGGCACAGGCGAGCGCCTTCGAGGGCGATGTCGATGATGCCCTGCTTGTCGGTGCGGAAGACGACCTCGCGCTGCAGCACGCTCGTGGAGTTGTAGAGGTGCACGATCGCCTGCTTGGCCCCGGCGATGGACTCGTAGGTGCGCTCGATGAGGTGCTCTCGCGCCTGGGTCAGCACCTGGATGGTCACGTCATCGGGGATCAGGTTCTCCTCGATGAGCTGACGCACGAAGTCGAAGTCGGTCTGGCTGGCCGAGGGGAAGCCGACTTCGATCTCCTTGTAGCCCATGCTCACGAGCAGCTCGAACATGACGCGCTTGCGCTCGGGCGACATCGGGTCGATGAGAGCCTGGTTGCCATCACGGAGATCGACGGCGCACCAGCGGGGGGCCTCGGTGATCCGGGCGTCCGGCCAGGTGCGGTCGGGAAGGTCGACGACGATCTGCTCGTGGAAGGGCCGGTACTTGTGGATCGGCATCCCGGACGGGCGCTGGGTGTTCTTCATGATGGGCTTCTTCTCTTCGTCAGAATGTACGGGCCAACACAAGCGCCGCGACGAGGAAGGCCCTAGCTCTTAGGACTCGTCGCGGCAGCTAAGAAGAAGCAGACCGCCGAAAGGCATGCGGCCATGCTAGCAGGGATGCCGATGCGCTTCGACTCGCTCTGAGACGATCGGTGCTGCGGCGACACTGTCGAGTATGAGCACATCGCAGAGTCGCCCGCTCCTCGCCGCCGCATCCGTCGCCTGCCTCCTCGCGCTGACGGCATGCGCGTCCGGCCCGGCAGGATCCCCGGCGCCCACAAGCACCACGGTCCCCTCCGATCAGCGCCTGGAGGCGGTGCACCCCGCGCCGCCGCAGGGTCGCGTCATCGGGACGGGCACGGTGATCGACAAGGGCGGCGACGTGCAGTTGTGCCTGGGCGCCGTCATGGAGTCGTATCCCCCGCAGTGCCAGGGCCTCCCCGTCGACGGGTGGACCTGGGAGGGTGTGGACGGCAGCGAGACATCGGGAGACGTCACCTGGGGCACCTACGCCGTGTACGGCACGTACGACGGCGAGAGATACACCATCACCGATCCGCCGATCATGCTCGCGCTCTACGATCCGATCCGTCCGGAGGACCCGTCGGGTGGAGCGGACGGCACGACCTCTGCGGCCGATCTCACGCGCATCCAGGATGACGTCGCCGCACGTCTCGGCTCGACAGCGCTGACGGCGTCCAGTGATCGAGGCTACGTCTGGGTGCAGGTCGTCTGGGATGACGGCAGCATCCAGGACGCCGCGGACGCCGAGTTCGGCGACGACGTCGTGTTCGTCACGTCGGCGCTTCGCGAGATCGACTAGGGGATCAGCGCGATCGCTCCGCCGGGATGGCCTCCGGCGAGGACGCGCAGCGCCTCCGGCGCCTCGGAGAGCGGGAAGGTCATCGCCACCGGCACGACGAGATCGCCGTTCTGCGCCAGCGCGACCAGCTCACCCCTGATCTCGTCCCTGAAACGCGCGCTGTCCGGCTGGGAGCCGGCGATCCAGCGGATGCCGTCGGCCTCCGCGCGATGAGCCGCGGCGATCGTCACGATGCGCGTCCGATCGGCGACGAGAGCGAGGGACACGTCGATCGCCTCGTCCGTGCCGACGGCGTCCAGCGCAGCGTCGACCGGGCCGCCGGCCAGCTCGCGCACACGGGTCTCGAGGCCGGGACCGTACGCGACGGGAACTCCGCCGAAACGACGGACGACCTCGGCACGGGCAGCGCTCGCCGTGCCGATCACGCGGATGCCGCGCAGCGCGGCCAGCTGGAGCACGGCGACGCCGACCGCGCCCGAGGCGCCGTGCAGCAGGAGGGTCTCCCCTGGCGAGGCTCCGGTCACGAACAGCATCTCCGCCGCCGTGGTCCCCGTGAGGAACAGGTTCGACGCCGCCGCATGATCAAGCGTCGTCGGCTTCGCGAACGCCTTCTCGGCGGGGATGGTGATCTCGTCGGCGTAACCGCCGCGCACGCGGAAAGCGATCACCTGATCTCCCGGGTGCGCCTCGCCAGAGCCGATCCTCGTGTCCGGTCCGATGGCCACGATCTCGCCGGAGATCTCATAGCCGATCGGCACGGGGAAAGCGACGCCGGAACGGGGCGCGGCGACGTGCTTGGCATCCGCGGGGTTCACGCCCGCAGCGCGGACACGGACCGTGATCTCCCCTTCACCGGGAAGCGCCGGCTCGTACTCTTCGAAGGACCATGAGTCGGGCGAGCCCCACTCGGTCGCCACCCACCGGCGCGCCATGGTCAGAAGACGCAGCGGATGTTGGTAGTGGTGCCGCCCACATTCGTCCAGCTGCCCGCGTTCGCCGTCGCGAGCACGGTGGTCACGTTGCGCGCCTGCGCATACCCGGTGGGGCGCGCGTCGGCGATCGACCTCGTCGTGAACGTCGCCGGGACCGGCAGGACCCCGCAGCCGGTGAAGCTGAGCCTGGCGCCGTTCAGGCTTCCCTCGTCAAAGGCGCAGATCGCGCCGGATGGGCACGTGCCTACCGCGGCCCGTGCACTGATTCCGCCCGACGAGGGTACCGACAACTCCATACCCAGCCCCGGCCAGACCGCGGTCTGCGCATCGACCAGGATTCCGCCGGGCACAGCTTCCAGCATCTGGACGACCTGCGGATCCGTCTCTGGCATGTCGCTCGCGAGAACCGGAAGCGAACCGGTCAGCGCGAGGACGATGCCCGCCCCTGTGGCGGTGATGCTCTTGACAAGTCTCACTTCGGAATCACCTCATCGATGTCGAACACCTGGTACCCGAGCACCGCACCGGTCGGCAGCAGATCGTCGCCCTTCACGACCGTTTTCTCGACCCCGACGATTCGTCCGGACTGGATCGAGATCAACAGCACCTCGCTGGTCGCGCCATCCGCTCTCACCACCCGCACTCCCGCCACGGGTCGGCCGAGACGGTCAATCGAGGATCCGAGCGCAACCGCTCCTTCGGTCTCACCGAGGATGCCGAGAAGCACGGACTCCTGCGCGTTGGTGAGGGTCCATTGCTGGATGAGAGACCTGATCGCCGACACCGCCTGCTGTGCGGACGGTTCTTCGGGCATCCCGAGAGCGACGAGCGCCGCGAACAGTTCCTCCTTGCTCGTTCCCGGCGGATCGACGATGGGCGTCTCGAACTGCCCGGGTTCGAACACCAGTTCGCTGGTCACCTTTCCCGTGCTCGTGATCTGGGAGGACGCGTTCGCCCCGGCGTCGGTGGAGTCGTACTCGGCTCCTTCCACATGGGTCCTGCGCCCGGACTGATCGGGCTCCCACTCGAGCGTCACCAGCTGGGGAACCACCTTGATCTCGCCGGTCATGCCGTTGATGTCCATCGACCAGTCAGCCGTTCGCACGTAGCGCGCGGGTTCCGCAGGGCCTGTGCCTGCCGCCAGCGCCGCCTGCGCGTCCTTGATCGTCTCCGTCACGGTGGCAGAGCCCTCGAAGGTCAACGGAGAGGGCGTACCTGCAACAGCCGCTCCCCCGGATCCCACGACGCTCACGCCGATCGCGACGGCAGCAGCCGCAGCGACGAGACTGGACCCCCAGCCGACGACGCGGTTGCGGGTGCGGTGCGGGTGCGGGTCGGTCGCCATGATGCGGTCGAGCATCGCGAGAGCCTCAGCGTCGGGCTTGGCGTCGATCGGAGTGCGCGCGCGATCACCGGCTGCGTAGAGCAGCCGATCCAGCTCCTCATCGGTCAGCTGTGGCATCAGTCCGTCCCCTCCAGGCCCAGGCCGCGACGCAGTTTCCTGTGCGCGCGACGCTTCGTCCGTTCCGCACAGGCACGAGAAACACCCATCGACTCGGCGATATCCCCCACCGCGAGTCCGTCCCAGTACGTGAACATGATGATACGCCTCTCCCGCACGCTGAGGCCAGAGAGCGCTCTCAGGATCTCGGCGTGGCTCGCCGGGCACTCCGATACGGATTCTCCCGCCACCCCCGCGTGCACGGCTTCGGTGACGGCCGGGCGGTCGGCGGTGCGCCCCAGGCGGTGCCGCAGTGATCGATCCGCCTCGCGGAGCAGCCACACGCGGCCGAGTGGTCGATTCGGCTTCAGCCTCGTCCAGGCGTTGAAGAACACGACCGAGACGAGCTCCGTGACCTCGGCGTCGTCGTCGATCACGCACTCGATGTGATGTCTGACGGCCGCCCAGTTCTCGTCGAAGACGCGGGAGAAGACCTCATTGCGCAGCGAGTTCGGGTCTTCGCTGCCGGCGCTCATGTCGGCGAGGGAGGCGGGTCGTCCGCCCGAGGTCGACGCGGGCGCATCTCAGAAGCCGAGTCTGCCGAGCTGCTTGGGATCGCGCTGCCATTCCTTCGCGACCTTGACGTGCAGACCGAGGAACACGCGGGCCCCGAGGAGCTCCTCGATACCGCCGCGGGCGCGGGCGCCGACGTCCCGAAGACGCGACCCCTTGTGCCCGATGATGATGGCCTTCTGACTGTCGCGCTCCACGACGATCGACGCGTGCACGTCCGTCAGGCTGCCGTCCTCGCGCGGCGCGATGTCGTCGACGACCACCGCGATCGAGTGCGGGAGCTCGTCCCTGACGCCGTCGAGAGCGGCTTCGCGGATGATCTCCGCGATCCGGTCCTCCTCGGACTCGTCGGTGGTGATGCCCTCCGGGTACAGCGCAGGGCCCTTCGGCAGCAGCCGGATGATCTCGTCGGAGAGGACCTCGAGCTGATCCCGGGTGAGCGCGGACAGCGGGATCACGGCCGCCCAGTCCTCGCGCAGCGCGTCGACCTCGATCAGGCGCTCGGTGATCTCGTCTCGCCCTGCGGCATCCGTCTTGGTGACGATCGCGATCTTCTTCGCGCGCGGATACCCGTCGAGGGACGCGGCGATGCGGCGGTCGCCGGGTCCGACCTTCTCCGTCGCGGGCACGCAGAACCCGATGACGTCGACATCTCCGAGAACCTGCTCGACGAGGTCGTTCAGTCGTTCGCCGAGGAGCGTGCGCGGCTTGTGGATGCCGGGGGTGTCCACGATCACGAGCTGGCCGTCAGGACGGTTCACGATGCCGCGGATCGCGCGTCGCGTCGTCTGGGGCTTGTCGCTGATGATCGCGATCTTCTCGCCCACCAGGGCGTTGGTCAGCGTGGACTTGCCCACGTTGGGGCGCCCGACGAAGGTCACGAAGCCGCTTCTGGTCTTCTCAGTCATCTTCCGTGTCTCCTTCATGGGCCGCGTCCTGCGCCCGTTCGACGAACACCGTCGCAATGCCGCGCCCTCGCCCGCGAGAGGCCCCGCCGGTCAGCACGACGCCGTCGACCGTCGCCGTGGCCCCCGGCTGGGGAACCTGTCCGAGAGCCTTGCCGAGCAGTCCGCCGATCGAGTCGACGTCTTCATCCTCGAGTTCGAGTCCGAAGAGATCGCCGACGTCCTCCAACGAGAGCCGGGCGCTCACGCGGTATCTGCCTTCGCCGAGATCGACGACTTCGGCCGACACCTGATCGTACTCGTCCGAGATCTCGCCGACGAGCTCCTCGATGAGATCCTCCAGCGTCACCAGCCCCGAGATGCCGCCGTGCTCGTCGATCACCAGGCACACGTGCACCGCGTCGCGCTTCATCTGCTGCAGCAGCGTCTCCGCGCGCATGGACTCGGGGACGAAGGTCGCCGGCCGGGAGATGGGCCTGATGGGAGCCGTCCGCCAGGCGCTCTCGTCACGGAACGCGAACTGCACGAGGTCCTTGAGATAGAGCACGCCGACGACGTCGTCCGCCTCGTCGTCGACGACGGGCATGCGCGAGACGCCGCGGTGCAGGAACAGCGCCATGGCTTCGCTCGTGGTCGCCGTCGCATCCACCGTCACCATCTCGGTGCGCGGCACCATGACCGCGCGCACGAACTGGTCCGTGAAGTCGAACACGGAGTGGATGAGATCGCGGTCGTCCGCCTCGATGAGGTCGTTCGACGCCGCCTCGTCCACCATGCTCAGCAGCTGCTCCTCCGAGCTGAATGTGCTGCGTCCCGCACCGGGGGTGACGCGGTTGCCGAGAACGACGAGGCCCTGCGCGAGCGGTCCGAGGATGATCCGCACTCCGCGCACGACGGGAGCGCACGCACGGAGCATCGCGTCGGCGTGATGCCTGCCGAACGTACGCGGACTCGCGCCGACCAGCACGAAGGTGATGCCCGTCATCAGCACGGCGGCGGCGAGCATCGCCCACCAGATGTTGTCGAAGAGGCTGGAGAAGGCGACCGTCACGAGGACGGCGGCCGTCGTCTCCGCGAGCACGCGGATGAACGCCACCGCGTTGACGTGCGCGTCGGGGTCGGCGGCGATGCGGGACAGCTGCCCTGCGTTGCGCCCCTCGGCGCCCATCTCCTCGAGGTCGGCGCGCGAGGTCACCGCGAAGGCCGCATCGATAGCGGCCATGAGACCACCGAACGCGACGAGCAGCACCGCCCCCGCGAGGAGGAAGGCCGCGGTCATCGTCGGCGTTCAGAGGCCGCGAAGCCCTGGATGAGCTCCTTCTGAAGACCGAACATCTCGCGCTCGTCATCGGGCTCGGCGTGGTCGAAGCCCAGCAGGTGCAGGAGCCCGTGCGTGGTCAGCAGGATGAGCTCGTCCATCAGCGTGTGGCCGGCCGCCTGCGCCTGCGTCTCCGCGACCTGCGGGCACAGCACGATGTCGCCGAGGAGCCCGGGGGCGGTCGGGCGGTCCTCCGTGCCGGGGCGCAGCTCGTCCATCGGGAAGCTGAGCACGTCGGTCGGGCCGGGCTCGTCCATCCACTGGACGTGCAGCGCCTCCATGGCGCCCTCGTCCACGAGGACGATGGCCACCTCGGCGTCGGCGCTGACATGCAGCTGCGCGAGGTTGAAGTCCGTCAGCCGCTGCAGCACGGTCTCGTCGACGTCGATCGCCGACTCGTTGTTGATCTCGATCATGAGAGTCCTCGTTTCGGCATCCGGTCGCGTGGTCCTGGTCGCTGGGCGCCGCGTCGATCGGCGCGATTGGCGAACTCCGCCGCCTGCTCGCGCTCGAACCGCTGCGCCGTGCGCTTCTCGTCGTACTCGCTGTAAGCGTCGACGATGCGTCCGACGAGCGAGTGGCGCACCACGTCATCGCTGGTGAGGCGGGCGAAGTGGATGTCGTCGATGTCGCTCAGCACGCGCGTCACGGTCCGCAGCCCCGATGCTCCCTGCGGGAGGTCGATCTGGGTGATGTCGCCGGTGACGACCATCTTCGTGCCGAACCCCAGCCGGGTGAGGAACATCTTCATCTGCTCCGGGGTGGTGTTCTGCGCCTCGTCGAGCACCACGAACGAGTCGTTGAGCGTGCGACCGCGCATGTAGGCGAGCGGGGCGACCTCGATCGTGCCGGTCGCCATCAGACGCGGGACGATCTCGGGGTCCATCATCTCGTTGAGCGCGTCGTACAGCGGTCGCAGATAAGGATCGATCTTGTCGTTGAGCGTGCCGGGCAGGAACCCCAGTCGCTCCCCCGCCTCGACGGCAGGACGCGTGAGGATGATGCGGGTGACCTCCTTGCGCTGCAGCGCCTGGACGGCCTTCGCCATCGCGAGATAGGTCTTGCCGGTACCGGCCGGACCGATGCCGAACACGATCGTGCTCTCGTCGATCGCGTCGACGTACTCCTTCTGGCCGAGCGTCTTCGGACGGATCACCTTGCCGCGGGTGGAGAGGATCGCCTCGCCGAGCACCTCGCTCGGACGCGGACCCCCGTCCTGACGCAGCATCCTGGCGGAGCTCGAGACGTCGCTCGGAGCGAGATCGTGGCCGCGCCTGGTCATCGTGAGCAGCTCGTCGACGAGACGCTTGGCGTCGGCGACGGCATCGGCGTCTCCCGACAGCGTGATCTCGTTGCCGCGGACGAGCACCTGCACCTGGGGATGCTCCTTCTCCAGCATCCGCAGCAGCCGGTCCTGCGGCCCCAGCAGCTGCACCATGGCGACGCCGTCTGCGTAGATCTTCTCGACGGCGCTGCCGCGGTCGGGAGCGGAATCGAAATCGTCAGAAGCCAACGAGCTTGCTCTCCTCGATGTTGCCGAGCACATGGGCGTGCACGTGGAAGACGGACTGGCCGGCGCTCGCGCCGTTGTTGAAGATCAGGCGGTACTCGCCGTTCGCATGCTCCTCCGCGAGCCGCTTCGCCGCGGCCACGATGTCTGCGAGGAGCACGGGGTCGCCTGCAGCGAGCTCCGTGACGTCGCGGTACTCCTCGGTCTTCGGGATGACGAGGGCGTGCAGCGGCGCCTGCGGGTTGATGTCGCGGATCGCGAAGACCCGATCGGTCTCCAGCAGGATCTCCCCGGGGATGTCGCCGGTGAGGATGCGGGTGAAGATCGAGGGCTCGCTCATGCTCTCAGTCTACTGAGGGGACGCTCACCAGCGGCCGAGCGCCACCGACAGCACCGCGATCGCGGCCGGACCGGCCGTGGAGGTGCGCAGCACCGTGTCGCCGAGCAGCACGCGCTCGGCTCCCGCCGCGACGAGGCGGTCCAGCTCCTCGGGGGCGATGCCGCCCTCGGGGCCGACGACGAGGATCAGGTCGCGTCCGTCCGGTTCCCGCTCGGAGAGCCTGATGGTCGCCGTCGGGTCGAGCAGGAGCATCCGCGCGTCCCCCGCGCGCTGCGCGAGCTGTCCCGTCGTGAGAGGCTCCGAGACCTCGGGGATCCAGGGCCGATGCGCCTGCTTCGCGGCCTCGCGCACGATCGTCGCCCAGCGCTCGCGCCCCTTGACGGCCTTGGGTCCGTCCCAGCGCGTCACGCTGCGGCTCGCCTGCCACGGGACGATCTCGTCGACGCCGAGCTCGCAGGCCGCCTGGACGGCGAGTTCATCGCGATCGCCCTTGGCCAGTGCCTGAACGAGGACGATGCGGGGCGTCGGCGCGTCGTGGACCGCACGGTCGGACACGCGCACATCCACCCGGGTCGGAGAGACCTCCTCGGCGACACCGGTGAGCCAGACGCCTGCACCGTCGCCGATCGTCACGGATTCGCCCACACGCAGTCTCCGGACGACCGCCGCGTGCTTCGCCTCCGTGCCGGTGAGCGACACGAGGTCGCCGACCGCGGCATCGCTCGACGTCTCGACCAGGAAGTGCAGCGCCATGGCTCAGTGCGAGCGGAAGCGGTCGCGGAGCTTGGAGAACAGCCCCTGCTGGAACTGGGCGAGCTGCGGTCCCGGCGACTTCGCCTTCTTCGCGAAGTCCTCGATGAGCGCGCGCTGTGCGGAGTCGAGCTTGGTGGGCGTGACCACCTGCACGCCGACCCTGAGGTCACCACGCTGGGATCCCCGCAGCGGGGTGATGCCGCGGCCCTTGATCGTCAGGACGTCACCCGACTGGATGCCGGAGCGGATCTCCAGGTCGACCTCGCCGTCGAGCCCCTGGATCTTCGTGTCCGTTCCGAGGATCGCGTCGGTCATGGAGACCTCGAGCGTGGCGAGGAGGTCGTCGCCGTCACGGCTGAACGCCGCGTGCGGGCTCACCGTGACCTCGACGTACAGATCGCCGTTGGGGCCACCGGCCTTGCCCACCTCGCCGGAGCCCGGCAGCTGCAGTCGCAGCCCGGTCTCCACGCCGGCGGGGATGTCGAGGGACACCGTGCGACGCGACCGCACCCGCCCCTGACCGGCGCAGGTTCCGCAGGGGTACGGGATCGTCGTGCCGTAGCCCTCGCAGGTGCCGCACGGCTGCGAGGTGATCACGTTGCCGAGAAGGCTGCGGACCTGACGCTGCACGTGGCCGGAGCCGCCGCAGATGTCGCAGGTGACGGGCGACGTGCCCTCCTGGCAGCAGGATCCCTGACACGTCTCGCACAGCACCGCCGTGTCGACCTCGATGTCGCGGTGCGCGCCGAACACCACGTCGCCGAGCTCGAGGGTCACACGCACGAGCGCGTCCTGGCCGCGCTCGCGCCGTGACCGCGGACGCGCGCCGCGCCCGCCGCCCTGCGCGGCGCCGAAGAAGGTCTCGAAGATGTCGCCGAAGCCTCCGAATCCGCCGAAGTTGCCTGCGGCGCCGTCTCCGCCGCCCATGTCGTACCGGCGTCGCGACTCGTCGTCGCTGAGCACGTCGTACGCGTGCGTGACGAGCTTGAAGCGCTCCGCCGCCTCCTCGCCCGGGTTGACATCCGGGTGCAGCTGACGCGCGAGGCGTCGGTACGCCTTCTTGATCTCGTCGGTGGACGCCTCTCGGGATACCCCGAGAACCTCATAGTGATCCGCCACGATGGCCCTTCTCCGTGTGTGTTCGTTCGGCGGCCGCCTCAGCGGCTCGCCTCGTCTTCGTCGAGCATCCGCGACAGGTAGAGGGCCACGGCCCGCGCCGCCGCGAGGTTGCTCGGATAGTCCATGCGGGTCGGGCCCATGACGCCGACGCGCGCGGTGCCGCTCGGTGCGGCGTAGTTGCTGGCGACGATCGATGCCTCGCCGAGACCGAACGGAGCGTTCTCCGTGCCGATGCTCGCGGCGAGCCCGTGCACGTCGGTCTCCATCTCGCTCATCAGCCGCAGCAGCGTCACCTGCTCCTCGATCGCCTCGAGGAGAGGATGGATGCTGCCGCGGAAGTCCTGTTCGCGCCGGGCCAGAGTCGCGGCCCCCGCCATGACGAGGCGCTCCTGGCGGAACTCGCCCAGCTCGTCGATGATGACGGTCGCGAGCGCGCGCAGCGCGGCATCCGTCGTCGTGTCATCGGTGAGAAGGGTCTGCAGGCGCTCAGCGGCGTCGCTCACCGCACGGCCCGTGATCAGCGCGGACAGCCGCGCCCGCAGCACCGCCACGTCGGCCTCGTCGAGCTCGACCGGGAGCGGGGTCATGCGCTGTGAGACGCCGCCGGCGTCGGTGACGAGCACGACGAGCATCCGGCTCGGCGCGAGCGCCACGAGTTCCAGGTGGGTCAGATGCGCGCGGGCGAACGACGGGTACTGCGCCAGGGCGACCTGCCCCGTGAGCTGCGTGAGCACACGGACGGTGCGCGCCATCAGGTCGTCGAGATCGGCGGGGTCCGCGAGGAAGGACTCGATCGCGCTGCGCTGCGCCACGGTGAGCGGCCGCAGCTGAGCCAGGTGGTTCACGAAGACGCGATACCCCTTGTCGGTCGGCACGCGCCCCGACGAGGTGTGCGGAGCGGCGATCAGCTCCTCGTCCTCGAGCAGCGCCATGTCGTTGCGGATGGTGGCCGCGGAGACGCCGAAGGAGTAACGATCGACGATCGTGCGGCTGCCGACGGGTTCGTGCGTCTCGACGTAGTCCTGCACGATCGCGCGCAGCACCTGCAGGCCTCGCTCTGTGACCATCTCACCCTCCCGCCTGGCACTCGGACCGATAGAGTGCCAATCCTATCGCGTGCACCCTAGGATGGCGCTCATGACCACGCCGTCCACCGCTTCCGTCAGCACCGGGGTCCTCCGAGGAACCGTCGAGGACGGCGTCCGTCGCTTCCTCGGCATCCCGTATGCCGCGCCGCCGTTCGGGGACAACCGGTTCCGCGAGCCGCAGCCCGCTGCCGCGTGGACAGGCGAGCGCGACGCCACGTCCTTCGGCCCCACGTCTCCTCAGCTCCCCTACTCCGGCGCGACCGGCGAGCTGCTGGGTTCGGTGCGCATCGACGGCGAGGACATCCTCACCGTCAACGTCTGGTCGCCGGTCGACGCCTCGGACGCGCCCGTGCTGCTGTGGATCCACGGCGGCGCCCTCGAACGCGGCACCGCCGCGCTCTCGATCTACGACGGCACGGGTTTCGCGCGCGCCGGCATCGTCTTCGCCTCGATCAACTACCGCCTGGGCTCGGAGGGCTTCTCCGTGCTCGAGGACGCACCGCGCAACCTCGGCCTGCGCGACGCCGCGGCCGCCCTCGACTGGGTCCACCGCGAGATCGCGGCGTTCGGCGGCGACCCGGCACGCATCACGGTGATGGGCGAGTCGGCGGGCGGCGCGATCGTCGCCGGTCTCCTGGCCCGTCCGGAGTCGCGTGCGCTGATCGCTCAGGCGATCATCGAGTCCGGTCTTCTGGAGGCGCAGACGCCGGAGAAGGCCGGGCGCGTCACCGCGCAGCTGGCGAAGCGGCTCGGCATCCGCCCCGATAGGGAGTCCTTCGCCGGCGTCGATCCCGATCAACTCCTGCAGGCCCGTCGCGCGCAGGCGGCAGGCTCCTCACCCCTCGGGGGCGCGCCGGGATTCCAGTTCTCGATCGACCCCGACAGCCTCCCCCGGTCTCCCCACGAGGTGCTCGGCGAGATCGACACCCCGCTGCTCATCGGCAGCAACACCGACGAGTACCGGCTGTGGTTCCCCCCGGAGGCGCTCGCCGGCATCAGCAGGGCGAAGCTGCTGATCGCGCGTCTCGCGCTGCGCATCCCCGGCCGTGCGGTGGCCGCGTACCGCGCCGACTTCCCTTCGGCGTCGACCGGGGAGATCTTCGGACAGCTCGCGACCGACGTCATGCTCCGCGCTCCGCTCAGCCGCGTCGCGGGGGCACGCCCCGCGAACACCCACGTCTACGAGTTCGCGTGGCCCAGCCCCGTGCGCGATCTCCGCGCCGCGCACGCGCTCGAGCTCGGGTTCGTGTTCGACCGGCTCGACGACCCCGAGACGCAGCGCATGGCGGGGACCGACGCTCCGCGCGAGCTCGCCGCCGACATGCACCGCGCGTGGGTCTCCTTCGTCACCACGGGCGACCCCGGATGGCCCGCTTTCGGCTCCGAGCGCAGGACGCGCCTGTTCGATGCCGTGACCACCACGGTTCCCCAGCGACGCACGACCGGCATGGATCTGCTCCCTAGTCGGTGAGCTCCCGCACGACCGCATCGGCCAGCAGCCGGCCGCGGAGCGTCAGCCGAACGCGGCCGCGAACGGCGGAGGCAGGATCCACCAGACCGTCGGCGATCAGGCCGGCGACGCGGGCTCGGTTCCCTGCGGGGAGGTCTGCCACGGCGATGCCCTCGGCGAGACGACTCAGCAGCAGCACCCGCTCCAGCATCCGCGACGCCTCATCCGGACGCTCGGTTCCAGCAGCCGGGGACTCGGATGCCGCGAGCCGCTGCGCGTATGCGGCCGGGTGCTTCACGTTCCACCAGCGCAGGCCCGCGACGTGACTGTGCGCCCCGGGGCCGAAGCCCCACCAGTCGCTCCCCCGCCAGTACGCGAGATTGTGACGCGAACGCTGCTCCGCGGAGCGCGCCCAGTTGCTGACCTCGTACCACTCGAAACCGGCGGCGGCGAGCCGCGAGTCGGCGAGCTCGTACATGTCAGCCTGGAGATCGTCATCGGGTGTCGGCACCTCGCCGCGGCGGATCTGCCTGGCCAGCTTCGTGCCGTCTTCGATGATCAGCGCGTACGCGGAGATGTGGTCCGACTCGAGGTCGAGCGCGGCGTCGAGAGAGGCTTCCCAATCGGCCAGGGACTCCCCCGGCGCACCGTAGATGAGGTCGACGCTGACCGCGAGACCGGCGCCCTTCGCCGCCTCGACGGCGGTGCGGACGTTCTCCGGCCGGTGCGTGCGATCCAGCGCAGCGAGCACGTGCGGCACGGCGGACTGCATGCCGATGGAGAGCCTGGTGACACCGGCATCGGCGAGAGTCCTGGCGACCTCGGGGGTCACCGTGTCGGGGTTCGCCTCGACCGTCACCTCCGCGCCGTCGGCGAGCCCGAAGGCCGACACCGCCGCATCCAGCATCCGCGCGAGGTCGCCCGCGGGCAACAGCGTGGGCGTGCCGCCTCCGAAGAACACCGTGTCCATCGGCCGGAGCGCCCCGGCGTCCGACAGCACACGACGGGCGAGGGAGATCTCCGCGGCGAGGGTGTCGGCGTAGTCCTCCTGCTTGGCGCCGCGCAGCTCGCCCGAGGTGTAGGTGTTGAAGTCGCAGTACCCGCACCGCACACGGCAGAACGGGATGTGCAGGTACGCCGAGAACGGCACGGAGGGATCGACGGAGAGATCGGCGGGGAGCCCGCCGTCCGCCGGGGCCGGATCGCCGAGGGGAAGGGGACCCGCCATCAGACGGGGGTCGAGTAGAGCGGGGAGATCGCCCGCAGGTACCGGGCGAACAGCTCTTTCCTGCGCCGCTTCACGAGCGCGGGGACCATCCGGTACAGCATCGCGTTCGGCGCGTCGAAGGCGCGGACGGTGAACCACACCTCATCGTTGTCCTCGCGCCAGTCGATGTCGAACGACTCCTCGCCGCTCACGACCGATCCTCCGACCGTGCCGAGCACGAAGCCGATGCGGCGCTTCTCCTCCGTCACGGAGATCACCCGCAGCTCGGCGTCGGCGCTCATGCCTGCCACATGGCCGTGCAGCTTCAGGGTCATTCCCGGGCCGACGAAGGGCGTGCCCTCCGCGTCGAAGCGCTGTTCGATGTCGTGCTTGCTCGGCGCGATGGGGTTTCCCTCGGCGTCGAAGCTCACTCCTGCGTACGCGGGACCGGGGGCCGGGCGCACGTCTTGGATGCCGAGCCCTGCGGCGCGCTGCGCCGTCCACGACAGCAGGGACTCCCCTGCCGTCTGGAACCGCTCGGAGCCGCTGCCGATCCGCCAGGACTGCTCCGCCGGGATGCTGCGCTCCGGCGGGTACTGCATCAGATCCGGGGCGTGGGTGGCACCCACGGCCGCATAGTCAACCGTGTCGTCTCGGAAAGTCCCGCGCCGCATGATCTCCACCCTACTTCGGCTTGCCTGAGCGATCACCCCCACGCGCCGCGGGCACCCAGAACCGGACTACTTCTTGTCCTTGCCCTCGACGTCGCCGGAGAGCGCGGCGATGAACGCCTCCTGGGGGACCTCGACGCGACCCACCATCTTCATGCGCTTCTTGCCCTCCTTCTGCTTCTCGAGGAGCTTGCGCTTTCGGGTGATGTCACCGCCGTAGCACTTGGCGAGCACGTCCTTGCGGATCGCGCGGATCGTCTCGCGAGCGATGATCCTGGCGCCGATCGCCGCCTGGATCGGCACCTCGAACTGCTGCCGCGGGATGAGCTTGCGAAGCCGCTCGGTCATCAGAGTGCCGTAGGCGTAGGCCTTGTCGCGGTGCACGATCGAGCTGAAGGCGTCGACCTTCTCGCCCTGGAGCAGGATGTCGACCTTGACCAGATCCGCCTCCTGCTGACCGGAGGGCTCATAGTCCAGCGAGGCGTACCCCTGGGTCTTGGACTTCAACTGGTCGAAGAAGTCGAAGACGATCTCGCCGAGCGGCATGTTGTAGCGCAGCTCGACGCGCTCCTCGGAGAAGTACTCCATGCCCAGGAGGGTGCCCCGGCGGCTCTGGCACAGCTCCATCACGGTGCCGACGTAGTCCTTGGGCAGCAGGATCGCCGCCTTCACCATCGGTTCAGACACCGAGCCGATGCGACCGTCCGGATACTCGCTCGGGTTGGTCACCGTGACCGTCTCACCGGTGTCGCTCGTGAGCACCTCGTAGATGACGCTCGGCGCCGTGGTGATGAGATCGAGTCCGAACTCGCGCGACAGGCGCTCGGTGATGATCTCGAGATGCAGGAGCCCGAGGAACCCGCAGCGGAAGCCGAAGCCGAGTGCGACGGACGTCTCCGGCTCGTAGGCCAGCGATGCGTCCGAGAGCTTGAGCTTGTCGAGCGCCTCCCTGAGCTCTGCGTAGTCGCTGCCATCGATCGGGTACACGCCCGAGAAGACCATCGGCTTCGGGTCGGTGTATCCGGTGAGGGCCGTGGATGCCGGCTTCCGCGATGCCGTGACCGTGTCGCCGACCTTGGAGAGTCGCACATCCTTCACGCCGGTGATCAGGTACCCGACCTCCCCGATGCCGAGGCCCTTGCTCGGAATCGGCTCGGGGCTGGACACGCCGATCTCGATGAGCTCGTGGTTCGCGCCGGTCGACATCATCTGGATGCGTTCGCGAGGCGACAGGCTGCCGTCGACCATTCGCACATAAGTGACGACGCCCCGGTAGGCGTCGTACACGGAATCGAAGATCATGGCTCGCGCCGGCGCCTCGGGGTCGCCCTTCGGCGCGGGGATCTCCTGCACGAGCCGGTCGAGGAGCTCCTCGACGCCGACGCCGGTCTTGCCCGACACGCGCAGCACGTCCTCCGGCTTCCCGCCGATGAGGGAGGCGAGCTCCTTGGCGTACTTCTCCGGATCGGCGGCCGGGAGATCGATCTTGTTCAGGACCGGGATGATGTGGAGGTCGTTCTCCAGCGCGAGGTACAGGTTGGCGAGCGTCTGGGCCTCGATGCCCTGAGCCGCGTCGACGAGGAGGATCGCCCCTTCGCACGCGGCGAGGGAACGGGACACCTCGTACGTGAAGTCCACGTGACCGGGGGTGTCGATCATGTTCAGCGCGAAGGTCTCTTCGCCGATCTGCCAGGGCATCCGCACCGCCTGGCTCTTGATCGTGATGCCGCGCTCGCGCTCGATGTCCATGCGGTCCAGATACTGGGCCCGCATGTCGCGGTCGGAGACCACTCCGGTGATCTGGAGCATCCGGTCGGCGAGGGTCGACTTGCCGTGGTCGATGTGGGCGATGATGCAGAAGTTGCGGATCTGCGTGGCCGGAGTCGCGGCAGGCTGAAGAGGAGTGAGAGCGCGTGGTGACATGTCGCCTCAAGTCTAGGGTGAGCGCGGGCCGATCCGAGATTCCCTCATAACTGGTGGTAGTCTCGCGAAGTTGCCCGGGAGCAATCGGTGACACCGGATCCCATGAGCGACAAGACTCCGTCACAGACAGCGTGCAGGTGTCGTGTCGCGCAGTCCAGCAGTTGGTGGTTGAATGACTACCCGGCTCAGCGTTGCGTCGGCAGATCCCGCGCGCGTCTGTAGAAGAGAAAGAATCACACCCTTGATCAAGTATCTCGTGCGCCGAGCACTCGGCTGGCTGCTCATGATCGTGGTCGCGACCAATCTCACGTACTTCCTCGCGTGGGGTTTCCTCGACCCGCGCAGCAACTACGTCGGTCGCCGCCCTCCGGTGACGGAGGAGCAGATCGTCCACCTCCTCAAGCCGCGCAACCTCAGCGACACCGTCCCTCTCATCGAACGGTGGTGGAACTGGCTCACGGGGATCCTGCTGCGGTGGGACTGGGGCGTGAGCCCGACCGGCGGCTCGGTGAACGAGCAGGTCGGCTACCGCATGTGGGTCAGCGCCGAGCTGGTCCTGGGAGCCACGATCCTCTTCACCGTCCTCGGCATCGCGCTCGGCGTGTACACGGCATCCCGCCAGTACAAGCTCGCCGACCGCATCGGCCAGGCCACGAGCATCATCACGATGAACATCCCCATCGTCGTCGCCGCCTTCGCGGTCGTCATCCTCGCGATCGCGCTGAACGAGGCGACGGGCGTGCGCATCTTCTACGTCACCGGCTCGTCGAGCCAGGACGTCGAAGGGTTCTTCCCCGTCCTCGTCGACGTGCTGCAGCATCTGACGCTGCCGACGATCGCCCTGGTGCTCACCGGCTACGCCGGTATCCACTTCCTCCAGCGCTCACTCCTGCTGGACAACATCAACGCCGATTACGTGCGCACGGCGCGCGCCAAGGGCCTCACCAAGCAGCAGGCCATCCGCAAGCACGCGCTGCGCACCTCGCTGATCCCCGTCGCGACCCAGGTGGCCTTCACGATCCCCGGTGTGTTCACCGGCGCGGTGCTCACGGAGACGATCTTCGCCTGGAACGGCATGGGCCAGTACTTCATCAAGACCATCGGAACGAACGACATCCACGGCACGGTCGCCATCGCGGCCTTCGGCGCCGTCCTCACGGCGATCGGCGCCATCCTCGCCGACATCGCCGTCGTGGTGCTCGACCCACGAGTGAGAGTGAGCTGACATGACCACCGACATGATCGACCCCACGGTCCAGCCGCCCTCCGGCATCGCGGGACCTGAGACCACGCGTGTCGCGACCAAGCGGCTCTCCAAGTGGACCCTCTACTGGCGCCGCTACGCCCGCAACAAGGGCGCTCTCGCCGGCCTGGTGATCTTCGTCCTCCTGGTGCTCTTCGCGATCTTCGGACCGCTCATCGCCCGATACGACGCGGTCGAGCTCGACTTCCTCAACCTCAGCACCGGACCGTCGTCCGAGCACTGGTTCGGAACCAACAACGCCGGCAACGACCTGTTCGCTCAGGTGGCGCTCGGTCTGCAGCGCTCGCTCATGATCGCCGTCAGCGTCTCGGTCGGCGTCACGATCGTCTCGGCGCTCGTCGGCACAGCAGCCGCCTACTTCGGCGGCTGGACCGAGCGCATCGCGCTGCTGGTCATCCACTTCATGATGGTCATCCCCAGCTTCCTCATCCTCGCGATGATCTCCAACAAGTCGGGAGGCGACTGGCGGGTCATCGCGCTCATCATGATCTTCGTGATCGGCTGGTACTTCCCCGCCAGGGTGATCTGGACCATGGCGCTCTCCCTGCGTGAACGCGAGTACGTCAGCGCCGCCCGCTACATGGGCGTCGGCGGCATGAGGATCGTCCTCCGCCACCTGCTGCCGAACATCGGATCCCTCCTGGTGATCAACTTCACCCTCGGTGTTGTCAACGCCGTCGTCACCGAGACGGGTCTGTCCTTCCTCGGCTTCGGCGTCAAGATCCCCGATGTCTCGCTGGGCGCGCTCATCGGCACCGGCTCCAGCAGCCTCACGACCGCGCCCTGGCTGTTCTACTTCCCCGCCGCGGCCCTCACCCTTCTCACCGTGTCGATGGCGCTCGTCGCCGACGGCCTGCGTGATGCCCTCGATCCCACGTCTGCAGCGGGAGGCCGCGCATGAGCACCGTCCTTTCCGTCCGCGACCTCCGGGTCAGCTTCGCCTCGGAAGCGGGCCGCGTCGACGCCGTGCGCGGCGTCTCCTTCGATCTGGAGGCAGGCAAGACCCTCGGGATCGTCGGCGAGTCCGGCTCGGGCAAGTCCGTCACGTCCCTCGCGATCATGGGCCTCCTCGACGAGAACGCGAAGGTCACCGGCTCCATCGTCTACGACGGCCAGGAGCTGATCGGCAAGTCGGACAAGCAGCTGTCCGTGATCCGCGGCAACGGCATGTCCATGGTCTTCCAGGACCCGCTGACCTCCCTCACCCCCGTGTTCACGGTCGGCGACCAGCTGATCGAGGCGCTCACGGTGCACCGCAGCCTCTCCAAGAAGGACGCATGGGATCGCGCGGTGGAGCTGCTGACGCTCGTGGGCATCACGTTCCCTGAGCGGCGCATGAAGTCGTTCCCGCACGAGTTCTCCGGCGGCATGCGCCAGCGCGTCGTGATCGCGATCGCGATGGCCAACAACCCCAAGCTCATCATCTGCGACGAGCCGACGACCGCTCTCGACGTGACGATCCAGGCGCAGATCCTCGATCTGATCGAGAAGGCGCAGGACGAGACCGGCGCCGCGGTGATGATGATCACCCACGACATGGGCGTGGTGGCGCGCACCGCCGACGACGTCATGGTGATGTACGCCGGAAAGCCCGTGGAGCACGCACCCGCCCGCGAGCTCTTCCACCGCACGCGGATGCCGTACTCGATCGGGCTCCTGGGGGCGATCCCCCGCGTCGACAAGGCCGAGAAGGAGCCGCTGACCCCGATCAAGGGGAACCCGCCGCTGCTGGTCAACCTCCCAGACGCGTGCCCGTTCGCCGACCGCTGCCCGATCGCGATGGATGCCTGCCGCACGGGCGAACCGGAGCTGCTGCCGGTGTCGACCGGCACGGGCGAGCGCCACCTGGCCGCGTGCATCCGCTCGCAGGAGATCGAGGACGGCGGTCTGCTCGGCGGCCTCCCCGTCTTCCCCGCCAGGGTGATCCCGGAGAGTGACCTGACCCGGACGCCGCGCGAGGAGCGCCCCGTGACGCTCGAGGTCAAGAACCTCACCAAGACCTTCCCGCTCCTCAAGGGCGCGTTCCTCAAGCGCAAGGTGGGCGAGGTCCAGGCGATCAAGGGCATCAGCTTCGACGTCCGCGAGGGCGAGACGATGGCGATCGTCGGCGAGTCCGGCTCGGGCAAGACCACCACGCTGCTGCAGATCATGGACATGGTCAAGCAGACCGACGGTGACATCGTCATCGCCGGCACCAGCGTGAACGATCTCCACAGCAGGAAGATCGAGCGCGAGCTCCGCCGCGACATCCAGATCGTGTTCCAGGACCCGATGGGCGCACTCGACCCGCGCATGACCGTCGCCGACATCATCGCCGAGCCGATGCGCGCGATCGGCACGCCCAAGGCCGAGGTCCACCGGCGAGTGGACGAGCTGATGGACATCGTCGGCCTCAACCCGGCGCACAGCGACCGGTTCCCGCAGGCGTTCTCCGGCGGGCAGCGCCAGCGCATCGGCATCGCGAGAGCCCTGTCGACGAACCCGAAGATCGTCGTGCTCGACGAGCCGGTGTCGGCGCTGGACGTGTCGATCCAGGCCGGCGTCATCAACCTGCTGGACGAGCTCAAGGTCAAGCTGGGTCTGTCGTACCTGTTCGTCGCACACGACCTGTCCGTCGTGCGGCACATCGCCGATCGCGTCGCCGTGATGTACCTCGGCGAGTTCGTGGAGCACGGCGACGTCGACGATGTCTTCGACAACCCGCAGCATCCTTACACCAAGGCTCTCCTGTCGGCGATCCCGGTGCCGGATCCGGACATCGAGCGCACGCGTCAGCGCGTCGTGTTCGACCCGGAGACCATGTCGACGAAGCCTGCGACGGTCTGAGCGGATGCCGATGCGAGGTCTGGTCACCGTCCGATAACGGTTAGCCGGTATTCACTGTCCGCCGCTGTGCGGTGATCAACAGCGAACTATTCTTCCCTTTATGAAACGCCGAAAGGCGAAAGGAGCACCATGAAGCACAAGAAGTTGTTGGGGGCTGTCGCGATCAGCGGCGTCCTCGCACTCGCCCTCGCGGGTTGCGCGAGCGGATCCGGAAACACCGGTGGCGGGAACGGTTCGGAGAAGCCGGTCGAGACCAAGTCCGCCGACTACAACCCCCAGGCTCGGGCCGACATGAAGGAGGGCGGCGAAGTCCACCTCGGCATCAACGGCATCCCCGAGCAGCTCAACGCCTTCCACGGCGACGGAGTCGCCGACACCTCGACGCTCTGGTACTTCTACATGCCGCAGATCCTGCTGGTGAAGCCGGAGGGCGAGGTCTACAAGAACGACGCCTACCTCGACAAGTACGAGATCGGCGAGAAGGACGGCAACACGACCGTCACCTTCACGTTCACCGACAAGGCGCACTTCAACGACGGCACCGACATGGACTGGACCGCCATCGACGCGACCTGGAAGGCGAACCGCTCGTCCGACGAGGGCTACAGCCCCAACGCGACCGACGGCTACAAGCAGGTCAAGTCGGTCGAGCAGGGCGACACCGCGAAGACCGCGGTGGTCACGTTCGACGGCATCTACGCCTGGCCGTCCATGGTGTTCCTCACCGGTGGTGTCCTGAACCCGAAGCACGCCGACGTCGACACGTTCAATAACGCGTACATCGGCAACCCGCACTCCGAGTGGGGTGCAGGCCCGTACATCGTCGACGAGTTCGACGCCAACAAGGGCTTCATCTCGTTCAAGCCGAACCCCGAGTGGTGGGGTAACGCTCCTCTGCTCGACAAGGTGACCTTCCAGCAGCTCGAGCCCGACGCCGCGATCAACGCCTTCAAGAACGGCGAGATCGACATGGTGGGCGCGAACTCCAAGGACCGCCTCGAGCAGGTCAAGTCGGTCAAGGACACGGTCGTGCGCCGCGCCCAGCAGACCGCGAAGACGATCCTGATGCTCGACGGCGACAAGCCGCAGTTCGAGGACGTCAACGTCCGCAAGGCGTTCTTCCTGGGCATCAACATCGACCAGCAGAAGCAGATCGCCTGGAACGGCCTCGGCTACGAAGAGCCCGCCGCCGGTTCGCTGAACATGTACGCGTTCCAGGAAGGCTACGTCGACGCGTTCGCCGAGGCCGGCCTGAAGCACGACGTCAAGGCAGCCAAGAAGCTCCTCGACGACGCCGGCTGGAAGGAAGGCTCTGACGGCATCCGCGAGAAGGACGGCGTCAAGCTGAGCGTGGTCTACCCGGTGTTCGGCTCCGACCCGACGCAGGAGGCTCTCGCCAAGTCGCTGCAGGCGCAGGAGAAGGAGATCGGCATCGACGTCAAGGTCGATGTGCGTGCCTCCGCCGACTTCGCCAAGGACCTCCCGACCAAGAACTGGGACATCGCCGGCCTGCGCTTCAGCGACTCCGACCCGTTCGGACCGGCCTGGATGTGCCAGCTCTACTGCTCGGAGAGCGAGCTGAACCTGTCGGGCACCGGCAACGCCGACATCGACAAGCAGATCGCCGACGACGTCGAGTCGCAGAAGGACGCGAAGAGCTGGACCGCCGCGGCGGAGAAGCTCGAGCCGAAGATCATCGACGAGACGTGGGGCGTCATCCCGCTCTACAACGGCCCGTCGATCTACGTGGTCAAGAACGGCCTGGCGAACCTCACGCCTTGGCCGTACGTCGGCCTGGACCTCTTCGGCGTCACGCCGATCGAGGACTTCGGATGGCAGAAGTAACTCTCTGATCTGAGAGAAGGGAGCGGGGCCGGTGGACATCCACCGGCCCCGCTTTCGCGTTGTCGGAGGGCGTATCTAAGCTGAGTCCGTGAGCGTCCAGATCGTCTTCGTGCACGGCATCCGCACATCTGCGACGATGTGGCGGTCTCAGCTCGCCTATCTCGACGAGCGCGGCATGACCGCCACCGCCGTCGACCTCCCCGGACACGGCACGCGTCTGCACGAGGACTTCACCCTGCACGAGGCGCTGCACACGATCGACGCCGCCGTGCGGGCGGCGGCGGAGAAGGGACCCGTACTGCTCGTCGGGCATTCGATGGGCGGCCTGCTGTCGCTCGCTTACACAGGAGGCGCGCAGACCCCGCCGGTCACGGGTCTCATCGCGGCATCCTGCACCTCACTCCCCCACGGCGCGGGTCTGGCGGCCTATCGTCTCATCGCCGGAGCGGTGAACTCGCTCCCAGACCGGGGCCTGTGGCTCACCGAGAAGATCCTCGACGCGACGATCCCCCTGGAGACCCGGTCGGACTTCGCCGCGGGCGGGTACGCTCTCGACACTCAGGACGCCGCCCTGCGCAGTCTCACCACGCTGGACATCGCCTCCGCCGTCGAGAGGATCCGCGTCCCGCTCTGGTTCATCAACGGCCAGTACGACCAGCTGCGGGTCAACGAGGGGCTGTTCCAGCGGCTCGCCCCGCACGCCGAGCTCATCGTGGTCCCACGGACGACCCACCTGGTCACCGCGATGCGCCCACGGGTGTTCAACGCGGCACTGCAGCTCGCGATCGCGACGATCGAGGCTCAGGCCTGACGCACCCGCTGCCGCGCGAAGGCGGTGAGCATCCCCCCGACCACGGACAGCACGGCTGCCATCACGAACACGAGCCAGAAGCCTCCGACGAGTGCGACGAGACCGGCTCCGAGCACGGGGCCGATGAGCTGTCCGAGCGCGGCGGTGACGTTCACGATGCCCAGATCCCGCGCATGGTCCTTCTCGTCGGGCAGGAGGTCGGCGGCGAACGCCAGACCGACCGTCGAGAAGGCGCCGTAGCCGAGCCCCATGAGCGCCGCGGCGACCATCGTCGCCTCGAACGTCGGGACGAGAGCGATGAGCACTCCGGACGACGCCTGCACGAGGGTCGAGGCCACGGTGAGAGTGCGGCGGTTCCCGGTGCGGTCGGAGATCACGCCCGTGAGCACGGAGGCGATCACCACGAACACGGTGTAGACGACGATCAGCAGCAGGAGGTTGTCCTGCGCCTCGGCGTTGGGCTGGCCGAGTCCGTGCAGCAAGAAGAAGAGGAACAGGGCCGTGCCGAGGGCGTTGCCGACGTTGGCGACCAGGCGCCCCGACAGCATCCAGGCGAAGTCCCGATCTCGCAGCGACGCGAGCAGCCGCCCTTCGCCACGCGTCGGCAGCAGAGCTACGGATGCCGGCGGGTCGGGAAGCAGCAGCGCCGCGGCGGTCCCCACGACGGCGATGATGCCGGCGAGCAGCAGATACCCGGAGAGGATGCCGAGACCGAGCAGCACGACGAGTCCGACGCCGAGCACGATGCCGACGGCCTGGCTCGAGCCCACCGCCGCCGATGCGGCGCCCCGCTGCGTGGGCGGCAGCTGGTCGGCGATCAGCGCGGTGAACGCCGCGGACGACACGGCGACGCCGATGGACACGCCCACCCAGGCCGCTCCGACCGCCCACGGCCCCTCGGTGAAGCCGGTGAGGACCAGGCAGAGGACCGTGAGCCAGACGCCGCCGAGCGCCCACGGGCGGCGACGACGGCGGCCTGCCCCCGCACGATCCGAGAGGGCGCCGGCCACGGGGCCGGCGACGATACCCGCGAGGCCTCCGATGCCGAGCACGAGCCCGGACGAGACGACTCCCCTGATCCAGTCGTCTTCCGGGGTGTCCAACTGCAGCGGGAGCAGCAGCTGGACGGGGGTGAGCTGCACGGTCCAGATCGCCAGCCAGGCGAGCGTGAACAGTGACATCCATCGGGCGCCGACCTTCGTCGAAGAGCTCACCGTCCCTCCTCCGTCCCGCGGCGGACGGCCGCGATCAGCTCGCGATACCAGTCGTACGACGCCTTGGGGGTGCGCTCCCCCGTCTCGAAGTCGACGTGCACGAGACCGAACCTCTGGGTGTAGCCGTCGGCCCATTCCCAGTTGTCGAGCAGCGACCACACGGTGTACTCCTCGACCGGGACTCCGGCGGAGATCGCCTCGGCGACCGCTCCCAGATGGCCCGTCAGGTACGAGATGCGGTCATCGTCGTCGACGCGTCCCGCCCGTTCCGGCTCGGGGAACGACGCGCCGTTCTCGCCGATGATGACCGGCGGCAGCTGCGGGTGCCGTCTCTTGAGATCGATCAGGAGATCGCGGAGCGCGCTCGGCATGATCGGCCACTCCGGTCCGAAGCCGGTCACGGGCACTCCGGGTGTCGGCACGATGTCGAACGGGATCGGGCTGTCGGCATCCGCTGTCGTCACCGTGGTCGGGTTGTAGAAGTTGATGCCGTAGAAGTCGATGGAGCCGTGGATGCTCTTGAGGTCGCCGTCCTGTACGGGCATGCTCGGCAGACCGAGCGCCTCCAGATCGGGGTAGACGCCGTCGAGCAGCGGCTCGCTGAAGACCCGGTTGTGGACGAGATCGTACGTGAACGCGGCCGCCGCGTCCTCCTCCGAGTCGCGCAGCGGCAGGACCCAGGTGTGGTTGTTGACGAGTCCGACGCTCGCGGCCCCGCTCGCGCGGAGCACGGCGGCTGCTCCGGCATGCCCGAGAAGCTGGTGGTGGACGGTGGGGAGCGCCCCGAACAGCAGCTGCTTCCCCGGCGCGAGAGCACCGGTGGCATACCCCTGCAGCGTCATCATGGCCGGTTCGTTGAGGGTGTACCAGTGCCTCACCCGATCCCCGAGGCGATCGACGACGAGTGCTGCGTACTCGGCGAAGCGCGATGCGGTGTCGCGGTTCAACCAGCCTCCGTCGGCCTCGAGGGCACTCGGCATCTCCCAGTGGAAGAGCGTCGGGAACGGCGCGACCCCGGCCTCGAGAAGAAGGTCGACGAATCGCGAGTAGTGGTCGAGCGCCGTGCTGTTCCCGGGCCCCGAGCCATCCGGCTGGATGCGCGCCCACTGGATGGAGAACCGGTAGCGGTCGAGACCGAGGCCGGCGGCCAGAGCCACGTCCCGCTCAGGATGACGGTAGCTGTCGCACGCGGGTTCAGCGGTGCTGCCGTCGATGATCGCCCCTGGACGCTCCAGGAAGTCGTCCCAGATCGATCTCCCCCTGCCGTCGGCTGTTCGCGATCCTTCGATCTGGAACGCGGAGGTGGCTGCGGAGAACCGGAGGCCCGGCGGGAGGGCGAGTGTCATGAAGGGTCCTTGACGTCAGTGTCGGGATAGTGATGATTCTGCACCCAGTACCGCCCCGTGCGCGACTGAGTTCCGCAACTCGACGCCCGTTTAGGGAGATGGTCTCGGATGCTGGTAGACTTGACTCTTGGCTTGCGTGTGGGTTCTTCCCTCACGACCGTCGCGCAGGAGCCCTCTTCTCCGGCCGGCATTTCCGAAACAACTCCTGTACAGAAAGCGTCCACACGTGGCAAACATCAAGTCGCAGATCAAGCGCAACAAGACCAACGAGAAGGCTCACGAGCGCAACAAGGCCGTGAAGAGCGAGCTGAAGACGCACGTCCGCGCCACCCGCGCCGCCGTCGCCAGCGGCGACAAGGCTGCTGCCGAGGCCGCGCTGAAGACCGCTTCCCGCAAGCTCGACAAGGCCGTCAGCAAGGGTGTCATCCACCAGAACCAGGCTGCGAACCGCAAGTCGGCCATCGCCAAGCAGGTTGCCGCTCTCTGAGCCCCGCTTCTGAAGAAGGCCCGTCTCTTTCGAGACGGGCCTTCTTCGTGCGACGGGGGTGCTTCCCGACGGTGATGTCACGGAGCGGTGGCGATGGGCTCCCCCGGCTCTCCGACCGGCGCAGCCGGAACGTCCTGTGCGAGGGCATCTTCGAGATCGAGTCCGCCCAACGGCTCCTGCTGCCACCGGATGAGCCTCCACCCTGCATCGGGATCGCCGTCCAGCATGCACATGCCCGTGTTGTAGAGGCGCCAGTGCACGGCGTCCTCGAGATCGACACCGCCCACCCGCGCAGCCGCCCAGACGTGAATCGCCGCACCGTGACTGACCACGACCGCTGCACCGTCGACGTTCTCCCGTGCCACTCGCGCGATGGCCGCGTCGTAGCGGTCGAAGAACTGCGTACCGCTCTCTCCGCCCTCGATCGCGAACTCCGGGTCCCCGGTCAGCCAGCGCCGCGCCGCGCCGACGTAGGCCTGCACGGCCTCCCGATCGCTGCGCATCTCCCACCGGCCCGCGCTGATCTCCTCGAGCCCCTCGACCACCTCTGGGGTGAGCCCGCGGGCAGCCGCGAGCGGTGCAGCCGTGAGCCCGGTGCGGGTCAGCGGAGAGATGTAGACGGCATCGATCGCCTCGTCGGCGAGAGCCGCCGGGATCGCCGCAGCCTGCAGCGCTCCCAGCGACGTGAGACCGGGTCCGGGGCGACCGGTGTCGAGAGCGCCGATGACATTGCTCGGCGTCTGTCCGTGGCGGATGAGGATGAGTCTCATGCGTCTTCTCCGAACGGCTGGCGGGTAGCGATGACGGTGACCATGCGCTCCAGCGCGAAGATCGGGTCGCGCGCGGCGCCCTTCACCTCGGCATCCGCTCGCGCGGTCGCCTGAATGGCCATGCCGAGCGACCGCTCGTTCCACCCCGCGAGATCTCGGCGCGCCCTGTCGACCTGCCAGTCCTTCATGCCGAGCCGCTGGGCGAGCTGGCGGCTGGGCTCACGGTTGCCCGCCACACGAGCCATGGTGCGCAGCTTCATCGCGAAGGCGGCGACCATCGGAACAGGGTCGGCGCCGGAGGCCAGGGCATGACGCAGCGACACCAGCGCCTCTCCGTATCGTCCGGAGATGGCGGTGTCGGCGACCACGAAGGCCGAGACCTCCACGCGCCCGCCGTAGTACTTGGTGACGACGTCTTCGGTGACATCGCCCTCGACGTCGCCGATCAACTGCTGGCATGCCGCCGCGAGCTCGGTCAGATCATCGGAGAAGGCGGAGACCAGCGCACGCAGCGCCGGCGGGGCGATGCGCTTCTTCGCGGCCTTGAACTCCCCCGCCGCGAAGTCGGCTCTGTCGCCGTCGCGCTTGATCGCGGGGCAGGCGATCTCGATGCCGTCACCCGTGCCGGCACGGAGGGCGTCGAGGAGCTTCTTGCCCCGCACGCTCGCGCCGGTGTGGCGGAGGATGACCGTGGCGCCCTCCTGCGGGTGGTCGAGGTACGACACGGCCTCCTGCAGGAACGCATCCAAGCACTTCTCCACCCCTGACACCCGCACCAGCCGAGGCTCGCCGAACAGCGAGGGCGAGGTGAGGGAGAGCAACGTGCCGGGGGCGTAGTCGTCGGCACGGACATCGCTGACCTCGAGCGCGGGATCTTCCGCCCGCAGGTAGTCGCGCACACCGGCGATCGCGCGCTCGGCGCAGACCTCCTCCGGGCCGAAGACCAGCACGACCGGGGCCGGTTGCGGCTCGCGCCACGGCACCTGACGGATCTTGCTGGGCTTGGCGCCCCCACGGGCCGGAGTACGCGAAGCTGCCATGTTTCCAGCCTACCCGGGGCCGCCGACGCTCCTCTCGGTCCAGACCTCGACGGCGCCGTCCTTCAGGCCGATCAGGATGCGACCCCGCTGATCGGTGCGCAGGACGTGCGCCCCGACGGCCTGCAGGATCGCGAGGATCTCCGCTCTCGGGTGCCCGTAGTCGTTCCCCTCCCCGACGCTGATCACGGCGACGGCGGGCCTCAGCGCCTCGTACAGCCCGGCGTCCTGATCGGCGCTTCCGTGATGCGCGACCTTCACGACGGTCATGTCGGAGCCGAGATGCGCCGTGCGCTGAAGCATCCGCTGCGACTCCGCCGAGAGATCGCCGAGGAACAGCGATCGCGGCACGCCACCGCCTCCGAACTCGACGACGACGCTGGAGTCGTTGCCGGCGGGGAAGGCTGACGAACCCCGCTGCGGCCAGAGCACGCGCCACGATGCGTCACCGAGCATTCCCTCGAGGCCGGCCGCCGCGTCGACGAGATGGGCGCCTCCTGCGGCAAGGCGCTGGAGCAGCCTGACGTCATCAGGCGCATCGGAGGG
Organism: Microbacterium sp. NPDC057944; assembly: GCF_042887445.1. Lineage (NCBI taxonomy): Bacteria > Bacillati > Actinomycetota > Actinomycetes > Micrococcales > Microbacteriaceae > Microbacterium > Microbacterium sp. NPDC057944. Next base: position 220,696 of record NZ_JBHVPJ010000002.1, on the reverse strand, counting down.
TCCGTGCAGCACCCGGTCCACCCGGCCCTGCACGGCGTCGACTCCCCCGACATGGTCGAGATCGAAGTGCGTGAGCACGAGCAGGTCGACGCGCTCGATGCCGAGAGAGCGCAGGCATTCCCCGAGCAGGCCGGGGTCGGGGCCCGTGTCGATCAGCGCCGTTCTGCCCGCCGATCGGACGACGAGGGCATCGCCCTGTCCGATGTCGCACGCGGCGATCGCCCACCCGTCGGGGCTCGTCGCCGTCGCGAGCGGTCCGCGGAGCAGAACCTGCGCTCCACCCAGCGCGACGGCGACGACGATCACGACGGCCGCCGCGGCTCGCGCCCAGCGCACCGGCCGTATGAGCGCGACCCTCTCCTTCGGCCGGACCAGCAACAGCGCCGCTGCGGCGCTGAGGACGGCGACAAGGAGGGAACTGCCTATGCCGGGCACGAGCGACACTTGGGCGAGCGGCAGTTCGGCGCTCACTTCGGCGGTGGCGGCGATCCACGCGGCGGGGAGCCAGGCCGATACCGCGAGCACGTCTGCAAGGAAAGGCAGCGGCGCCGCGAGACAGGCGAGCAGCCCGACGACGGTGGCGACGGGCGCCGCGGGGTCGGCGATCATGTTCGCCACGACGCCGACGAGCGACTGCTGCTCCGCGAACAGGGCGATGATCGGGGCGCAGACGAGCTGCGCCGAGAGCGGGACGCCGATGGCCAGAGCGAGAGGCTGCGGCATCCATCGCGCCATTCCTCTCGCGAGCGAGGGAGCGAGCAGGATGAGAGCGCCGGAGGCCGCCACCGACAGCGCGAACCCCGGTGTCGCCGCGAGCCAGGGATCGACGATCAGGATCGCACTCGCGCAGAGGGCGAGGAGCCCCGCCCCCGCGCTCGGCCGCCCCAGCAGCACCGACAGCATGGCCGCGCCCGCCATGACGGCCGCCCTGACGACGCTCGGCTCGGGCGTGACGAGCACGACGAAACCGGCCAGCGCGAACGCCGCGAGGACCACACGCAGCCTCCGCCCTCCCCCGCACAGCGCCACCAGCCAGAACGCCGCACCGACCACGATCGCGCAGTTGGCGCCCGACACCGCGGTGAGGTGGCTCAGCCCGCTGATCCGCATGTCGTCGTTCAGCTCGGCGCCGACCGCCCTCGTATCCCCCACGGCCAGTCCGGGCAGCAGCCCGGCTCCGGGCTCCGGCAGCCGCGTCGACCTCGCGATGAACTCGCGCCTGGCGCCCGCAGCGACCGCGAAGATCCCCGCGGCCGGCCGTTCGATCGCGGCAGAGCTCGAGAACACCACGAGCGCTGCGCGCTCCCCCGGGTCGGTCGATGCGGCCTCTCCCCGTATGCGGACGGCGGCGCCGAGGTCATATCCCTCCCCGGGGTCGAGACCCAGCCGCACCGGCGCTGACGCAGGTCGCACGTCGCCCGGTGACCCGATGCCCGTGAGCTCGGCATCCACCCACAGCTGCCCGTCGCGACCCACCGACGCGGAGGACGTGATCTCGCAGGTCGCCTCGACGAACCTGCCGTCCCAAGCGCCAGCGACGTCCCTGGCCGGAAGAGCGACGCACACCGCCAGCGACGCGGCCGCCGCTGCGGAGAGGACGACGGCCGACAGACCCGATCCGCTCGCCGACGAGCGCACCGATCCGAGCACCACCGCGATGACAGCCCCGAGCACCCCTCCTCCGGCGACCCAGGGTGCGGCCTCCGGTGCGAACACTCCGAGGAGGGCCGCTCCCCACGTCGCACCCGCCACCGGAAGCAGCCGCAGGTCGCGCCTCACACCCGGACTCCGTCGCGGATGCCGGCGAGCAGCTTCTCTCCGATCCCCGGCACCGCCAGCAGGTCGTCGACCGAGCCGAATCGCCCGTTCTCCTCCCTCCAGGAGATGATGCGCTCGGCCAGAGCGGGGCCGATCTGCGGCAGCGTCTCCAGCGCGGTCTGGTCGGCCGTGTTGAGATCGATGCGCTCATCGGTCGGCGCCGCAGGCGCACCAGCCTCGACGCCCGCTCCGATCGAGGGCACCACGATCTGCTCCCCGTCTGCGAGCACCCTGGCGAGGTTGACGGCGGTGAGGTCGGCCTGGTCGGTCGTTCCCCCGGCGGCCGCCACGGCATCGACCACCCGCGAATCCAGATCCAGCACGTACAGTCCAGGGCTCTGCACCGCCCCCAGCACATGCACGTAGAGGTCGCCGGACGGCGCGGCGGATGCATCGGCGACCGGAACGGACTCCGTCGGCGCGGCCTGACCCCGCATGATCCCGAGGCCCACCGCGGCCGACAGCACGACGAGACCGAGCACGACGGCGGCGCCGATGCTCAGTCGGAGCGTGCGTGGTGCGGAGGACGACGTCGGCTGCGGCATCCGCCCACGCTAGGGGCGTGGACGGATGCTCAGGAGCCGTGAGACCGGGGCCGGTGGACAAGCCGCCGACACCCGCGGACTGTGGACGAGCTCTCAGCCCTTGACGACGATGCTGACGATCTTCGGGGCTCGCACGACGACCTTCACGATCTCCCTGTCGCCGATCGATCGGATCACGCGCTCGTCGGCGCGGGCCAGTGCCTCGAGCTCGGCCTCGCCGATTCGGGCGGGCACCTCGAGCTGGGCGCGCACCTTGCCGCCCACCTGGACCACGGCCGTGACCGTGTCCTCGACGAGCAGCGCCGAGTCCGCCGAGCGCCAGGTCACCAGACCGACGGAGGGCTCATGACCGAGGATCTCCCACATCTCCTCCGCGGTGTGCGGGGCGATGAGGTCGAGCATCACGGCGATGGTCTCGGCGGCCTCGCGCACGGCGGGGTCGGCGGCGCCCGCGGCGCCGTCGATCGTCTTGCGGGTGACGTTCACCAGCTCCATGAGCCGGGCGACCAGCACGTTGAACTTCGTCTGCTCGACGAGGGCCGGCGCTTCGGACAGCAGCTTGTGCGTGGCACGGCGCAGCGCAGCGTCCCCGCCGTCGAACACGACGTCCACGGGGCTCGACACCTCGCCGGCGATGCGCATGGCGCGCGCCAGGAACTTCTGCGCGCCCGTCGTCGAGACGTCCGCCCAGTCCTTGTCGTCCTCCACGGGGCCGGCGAAGGCCAGGCCGACGCGCAGCGCGTCGGCGCCGTGCGCGTCGAGCTCCTCCTGGAAGAGGACCAGGTTGCCCTTGCTCTTCGACATCTTGGTGCCGTTGAGGATGACCATGCCCTGGTTGATCAGGTTCGAGAACGGCTCGGTGAAGTCGATGAGCCCCATGTCGAAGAGGACCTTCGTGATGAACCGCGCGTACAGCAGGTGCAGGATGGCGTGCTCGACACCGCCGATGTAGGAGTCCACCGGCGCCCAGCGTGATGCCTGCTTGGGGTCGAACGCCACGGTGTCGCTGTTCGGCGACAGGAAGCGCAGGAAGTACCACGAGCTGTCGACGAAGGTGTCCATCGTGTCGGGATCGCGCAGCACGGGGTCGCCGGACTCCGGGTCGACCGTGCGCACCCAGCCCTCGGCGGCGCCCAGCGGCGACGCGCCCTTCGGCGACAGGTCGAGACCCTCGACGCTGGGCAGCTTCACGGGGAGCTGGTCCTCGGGGACCGGGATGATGCGGCCGTCGTCGGCGTGCAGCATCGGGATCGGCGTGCCCCAGAAGCGCTGGCGGGAGATCAGCCAGTCGCGCAGGCGGTAGTTCTTCGCGGCGCGGCCGGTTCCCGATGCCTCGAGCTGCTCGATCGCGCGGGCGATCGCGTTGCGCTTGGACAGTCCGTTCAGCTCGCCGGAGTTGATCATGCGGCCTTCGCCGGTCAGCGCCGTGCCGGTGACGGACGGGTGCTGGTCGTCGAGCGAGGGCATCGTGTCGATCGGCACGCCGTCCTCATCGACCTCGATCACGGGCATCGCGCCGGTGATGGGAGCGGTGGTGTCCACGACGACCTTGATCGGCAGGCCGAACTCGCGGGCGAAGTCGAGGTCGCGCTGGTCGTGCGCAGGCACGGCCATGACGGCGCCGTGGCCGTAGTCGGCCAGCACGTAGTCGGCGGCCCAGATCGGCAGCTTCTCGCCGTTGACCGGGTTGATCGCGTAGCGCTCCAGGAACACGCCGGTCTTCGGGCGGTCGGTCGCCTGACGATCGATGTCGGTGGTCTTCTGCACCTCCGTCAGGTAGCCCTGGAAGCGCTCGCGCACCTCGTCGGGCGCCTCGGCGGCCAGCTCGGCGGCCAGGTCGCCGTCGGGGGCGACGACGAAGAACGTCGCGCCGTGCAACGTGTCGGGGCGCGTGGAGAACACCGTGACCGGCTCGTCACGGCCCTCGATGCGGAAGTCGACGTCGGCGCCGACGGAGCGGCCGATCCAGTTGCGCTGCATCTGCAGCACCTTCGACGGCCAGAAGCCCTCCAGCTGGTTCAGGTCGTCCAGCAGGCGGTCGGCGTAGTCGGTGATGCGGAAGTACCACTGCGTGAGCTTCTTCTTGACGACCTCGGCGCCGCAGCGCTCGCAGCGTCCGTCGACGACCTGCTCGTTCGCGAGCACCGTCTGGTCGTTGGGGCACCAGTTCACCGGGCTCTTCTTGCGGTACGCCAGACCCCGCTCGTACAGCTTCAGGAACAGCCACTGGTTCCAGCGGTAGTACTCGGGGTCGGAGGTGTGCAGCACACGGCTCCAGTCGAACGAGACGCCGTAGGCCTGGAAGCCCGTCTTCTGCTGGGCGATGTTCTGGTAGGTCCACTCCTTCGGGTCGGCGCCCCTGCGGATGGCCGCGTTCTCGGCGGGCAGGCCGAAGGAGTCCCACCCGATCGGGTTCAGGACGTTGTGTCCGCGGTGACGCCAGAAACGCGCCACGATGTCGGAGTACAGGTAGTTCTCCGCGTGCCCCATGTGCAGGTCGCCGGAGGGGTAGGGGAACATCGCCAGCACATACCGACGGGGACGTGTGTCGTCGTCGCCGCCGGTGAGGAACGTCTCGTTCTCGGCCCAGTACTTCTGCCACTTGGCCTGGATGGCGTGCGCCGAGGAGACCTCGTCGTCGACGGGAGCGGTGGAGAAGTTCTCAGTCAAAACGAACGCACAACCAATCTGAACAAAAAAGCGGGATCAGTTCAGGATATCGGAACCCCAGAGCGCGGGCGTTTCCGCGCCGAGGGCTGCCAGCGGGGCTCGCGCCTTGGTCGCCACCTCCGCCACCTCGGATGCCGCGACGGAGCGCCAGGTGATCCCGCCGCCCGCGCCGACCACCGCCTTCTCGTCATCGATCAGGATGCTGCGGATGACCATCGCCAGGTCGACGTCGCCGTTCACGCCGACGTAGCCGAAGCACCCCGCGTAGACGCCGCGGGGTCCGCCTTCGAGGTCGTGCAGCCGGGTCATGGCGGAGAGCTTGGGGGCACCGGTCATGCTGCCGGCGGGGAACGTCGCGGCCAGCAGGTCGCCGACCGTGGTGCCCGCGGCCGCGGTTCCGCTCACCGTGCTGACGAGCTGGTGCACCGCCGGATAGCTCTCCACGACCCAGAGCCCGTCGACGCGGATCGACCCCGGCTCGCACACCCGGGAGAGATCGTTGCGCATGAGGTCGACGATCATGACATTCTCGGCGCGCTCCTTGGGGTCTGCCTGCAGCTCCGCGGCGAGCGCGGCATCCGTCTCCGGATCGGCGCTGCGCGGGCGGGTGCCCTTGATCGGCCTGGTGCGGATGACTCCGCCGCTCGCGTGGAGGAACTGCTCGGGACTGGCGCTCAGCAGGGCACGCCCGCCGATCCGCAGGAACCCGCCGTGGTGGGCGGGCGTCGCGGCACGCAGCCGCAGGTAGGAGCCGACCTCGTCTTGCGGTCCCCTGACGGTGAAGCGCGTGGTGAGGCACAGCTGATACGCGATGCCGGCTCTGATGAGCTCTCTGCACTGCTCGATGAGGTCCGCATACTCGCCAGGGGTGTGCCGGGCCTCGGCCGTGCGCGGCGCCGTCGCGACAGGGGGAACGGGCGGCGGCGTCCTGCGCTCAGACACGAACGCCGACCACTCGTCGAGGTCCTCATCGTCGGCGAGCGCCCAGACCCGCCCCGTGGCGTGCTCGAAGGCTGCGACCCTGGTCACCCGCAGCCACACGTCGCCCTCGGCGTCCGCCGTCGGGGCCCCCGCCGTGTGCGAGCCGGACTCGTAGTCGCACCATCCGACCCACCCGCCCTGGAAGGGGATGCCGGAGGCCGCAGCACCGTCCACCCGCACGGAGCCGGGCAGCGACGAGACCCCACCCGTTCCGACGAAGCTCCACCCCTCCTGCGCCGCTGCGCCGGCGTCGAGCCAGAAGACATCGGGGCACAGGGCTTCGAGCGCGAGGAAGAGGGCCGCCGGATCCGCATCGCCGGGCAGCGCTCGGGCGGTCAGTCGTTCGGGCACCTTTCCAGCCTAGATCCCGGTGCCTCCCGTACTCTCATGACATGGATGGGTTCCTGCTCTGGCTTCTCGACACCGTGCAGTCGATCGATCCGGTCGCACGCACCCTGATCGCGGGACTGGCGGTCATGCTCGAGACGAGCATCCTCATCGGGCTCATCTTCCCCGGAGACACCGTGGTGATCATCGCGTCGATGGGCGTCTCCAGCCCGACCGAGGCGGTCGCCATGGTGATCGCCGTCGTGGTGGGCGCGCTGATCGGCGAGAGCATCGGCTTCGTGCTGGGCCGCTGGCTCGGTCCGCACATCCGCACGTCCTGGATCGGCAGGAAGGTCGGCGAGCACAACTGGGTCAGGGCGGAGACCTATCTCGCCCGTCGTGGAGGCATCGCGATCTTCCTCTCCCGCTTCCTTCCCGTGCTGCACTCCCTGGTGCCGCTCACCGTGGGGATGAGCGGCTACTCCTATCGCCGCTTCCTCGCGTGGACCGCGCCGGCTTGTCTGCTGTGGGCGACGGCCTATGTGAGCGTCACCTCCCTCGCCGCGGGGAGCTTCCGCGAGATGGTCGACCGCGTGCACTTCGCGGGGTACATCTTCGTCGGCGTCATCGCGCTGTTCCTCATACTCATCGTCGTGGGCAAGAAGGTGCTGACCCGCCTCGAGGCGCGTCACCTCGACACCACGGAAGCGGACGCGGGCGCCGACGTGAAAGACTGAGGCAATGGCCTCTGCACCCCCGGCCCCCAGGATCCACTGGTTCGCCCGTCTCGAGCACCGCTTCCACGTGTGGCGAGAGGGTCGAGCGCGCCGTCGGGGACGCACAGCCACGATCGTCCCGTTCCCCGGCTACGGGGGTCCCGGCTGGGTTCGTGTGGTCGGGCGGGTGCTCATCGTCCCGCCGCAGCGCCGCACACGAGACGGCGAACCGGCGAGCGTCCGCGGCTGGCGCAGCTTCGTCAGCATCCCCGTGAGCTTCGCGAAGGTCACGGTGCGGATCGGAGACGCGACTCATGACGTGGTGGCCGACCGCGGCGGCGTGATCGACGCCGTCATCGACGCCGACCTCCCCGCCGGCTGGCAGACGTTCACCGTCACCGTCGAGGGGCAGCCTCCCGTCGACGCCACCGCGTTCATCGTCGGAGAGGAGACCCGCTTCGGCGTCGTGTCCGACGTGGACGACACCGTCATGGTCACCGCACTCCCCCGCCCGTTCATCGCCGCGTGGAACTCCTTCGTCGTCGACGAGCACGCCCGCCTCCCCGTACCGGGCATGGCGGTGCTGCTCGACCAGCTGCTCCGCCAGCATCCCGGCGCCCCCATGGTCTATCTCTCCACCGGTGCCTGGAACGTCGCTCCGACGCTCACGCGCTTCCTCGGGCGTCATCTGTTCCCGACGGGCTCGATGCTGCTCACCGACTGGGGTCCGACGCACGACCGGTGGTTCCGCAGCGGACGCGAGCACAAGCTCACCAACCTGCGCCGTCTGGCCGCCGAGTTCCCCCACGTGCAGTGGTTGCTCATCGGCGACGACGGGCAGCACGACGAGTCCATCTACTCCGAGTTCATGGACGAGCACCCCGACTCCGTCGCCGGCGTCGCGATCCGTCGACTCCTCCCCGCCGAGGCGGTCCTCGCCGGAGGACGCACCGGCAAGGAGGAGCACTCCGAGCACGTCGCGCCCTGGGTGAGCGCTGAGGACGGCGCCGGTCTGCGCGATCTGCTCGGCGAAGCCGGCATCCTGCACTGACATGTCCCTCACCCGGTCCGAGTGGACGGAGCGCGAACAGGCGCACCAGCGGAGAGCGGACGCCCTCACCGCGGCGCGCCGCGATCGTGCGTCCCGTCGCGAGAAGCACCCGGTGTGGGACTTCCTCTTCACGTATTACGCCTACAAGCCCGCGCAGCTGCGGCGCTGGCACCCCGGGGCGGGCGTCATCATCGACGACGCCCCCGAGCGCATCGGCTGGCGGTGGTACACCCCCGCGGGATCGGGCCTGACGCCGGACGCGTCCGCGTTCGCAGCGGCCAAGCCGGAGCTCGCGGCCCTCATCGAGCGGATGCTGCGTCGCACTGCGGCGCGACCCGGCCAGTTCGGCTGCTTCGGGCTGCACGAGTGGGCCATGGTGTACCGCCAGGACGAGCACAGGCACCCCGTGCCGCTGCGACTCGGACAGGCGGGAACGGATGCCGTCGTCGAGAACCACGATCTGCGCTGCACGCACTTCGACGCGTTCCGGTTCTTCACCCCCGAGGCCGTACCGCGGAACCGCAGATCGCTCACCCGCGAGGATCAGCCGCTCTTCGAGCAGCCGGGGTGCCTGCACGCCGGCATGGACCTGTACAAGTGGGCCATGAAGCTCGGGCCGCTCGTCCCCGGAGAGCTGCTGCTCGACGCGTTCGAGCTCGCCCGCGACATCCGGCTCCTCGACATGGAGGCCGCCCCGTATGATCTGTCGGCGTGGGATGTCGTGCCCGTGCCCATCGAGACCGTCGAGGGCAAGGCCGAGTACGTGCGACGCCAGCGCGGATTCGCCGAGCGCGGCGCAGCGCTGCGCTCGGCCCTGCTCGACGCCTGGCTCAGTTCACCGGTTCGCACGTAGGGCACAGCGTCCAGTCGGCCGACGTCGCCGACAGTCGCAGGCGCAGGGTCAGCACGCGCGTCGCGGCGTCGGCGAGGCGCTCTGCGGAGAGCGTCCCGCTCTCGACGGCGGCGACGATGCCCGCGACCATCTGACCCGCGGTCTCGGGTGTGGAGCCCGCGACCATCAGCACGAGGTCGTTGCCCGCCGCGAGGGCCGCCACGGCGTTGGCGACGGGATCACGGTACTCGGGGATGCCGGAGGACTGCAGCATCCCGAGATCGTCGGTCACGATCACCCCGCGGAAACCCAGCTCGTCACGGGCGATCTCATGCCAGCGCGCCGAGAGGGAGGCCGGCGCGGCGTCGACCGCGGTGTAGGCCAGGTGCCCGAACATGAGCAGCGACGCCCCCGCGTCGACGCCGGCGACGACGGGCAGGGCGTCGGATGCGCGCCACTGCTCGAGGCTCTCGTCGGTCGTGGGGATGGCGTGATGCGAGTCCCCGGGGGCCGCCCCATGCCCCGGGAAGTGCTTCAGGGTCGACGCGACGAACGACTCCTGGGCGGTCGTCGCCGCGGCGACCCTCTCCGCGGCGCCCTGAGGATCCGTGCCGAGTGCACGCCCGTAGATGAACGACGAGGGGTCGGCGGTCACGTCGGCGATCGTGCCGAAGTCCACGTCGATGCCCGACTGGGCGACGAGAGCGCCTCGGGCGGAGAACGCGGCGGAGGTCGCCTCCACGGGGAGGCCCTTCAGCGTCCGGGACGACGCGTAGCCGTCGGCCGGCAGACGGGAGACCAGACCTCCCTCCTGGTCCACGGCGATGAGCGGCGGCAGCGACGGATCGACGACGAGAGCAGCCGTCAGCGTCTCCAGCTCGGCGGAGGTCGCGGGGATGTTCGCCCCCATCAGGATGAACCCGCCGAGGCCCTGCGACATATAGGCGGTCAGCGCGGCGGCATCCGTCGAGGGGATGTGCCCCATGACGACGCTCGCCGCCTGCTCGGCGGTGGTCATGCCCGCGACCGTCCGAGCGGCGTCCGCACCGGGTCCGTCCTGGGTCGGCGCAGACGCAGTGGTGGGCGGAGCCGTCGTCGCGGGTGGAGGCGTCGTCGCGGGTGGAGGCGAAGAGGCGGCGGCACCGAGCACCGGAGTGCACAGCCCCGTGAGCACGATCGCCGCCACGACCGAGAGCCACCGGGCGCGGCGCGCGCGCATCAGCTCGACAGCGCCTCGACGATCGGCGCCGAGGCCTCGGGGGTGCCGTTGCCGAAGCGGATCGTGCGGCCGATCGTCGACATGTCGGAGAGTGTCTCGGCGATCACCGCGGCGACGTCGGCCCGCGACACCGCCCCTCGGCCATCAGGATCGATCCGGATCCGCCCGGTGGGTTCCTCGAACGTCAGCGTGCCCGGGGCGAGGACCGTGCCCTCCAGCTCGGTGCCGCGGAGGTGCTCGTCTGCCGCCCACTTCGCGTCGGCGTAGGGGAAGAAGTCCGCTCCCTCGGGGACGCCGTGATCGGCGGTCGAACCGAGCCAGGACACCATCACGTATCGGCGCACCCCGGCGATGGCCGCGGCATCCATCGTGCGGATCGCCGCGTCGCGGTCGACGGCGTAGGTGCGCTGCGGATCGCCCCCGCCGGCGCCGGCCGACCAGACGACGGCGTCGTGCCCGCGGATGAGCTCTGCCAGGGCCGCCGTGTCGAGGCTCTCGACGTCGGCGACGAGGGCGTGCGCTCCCCCGGCTTCGACCTCTGCGACGTGGTCGGGATTCCGGATGACGGAGGTCACCTCGTCGCCGCGGGCGACGAGGAGCGGTGCGAGCAGGAGCGCGATACGGCCGTGGCCGCCGAAGACGATGACGCGAGGCATGCTCTCACCCTACGCTCGTGTTCCGACGTCAGCGCTGCCCTCTCGCGCTGTCGATCACGAACGCCTGCGGATGGCCGGGCAGGTATCGCACGGTGACCGGATCCCCGGAGGGGAGGTAGACGTCGCGGTCGGGGTACACGGCGGGCGTGAAGAAGTTGCTCTCCAGCGTGTACTCGACCCCATCGGATGCCGTGAAGGTCACCCAGTCGCCGTCTCTCGTCGCCTGCGCGGTCTCGCCGTGCTCGTAGATGTAGGCCCGGGTCACCGGCACTCCGGTGAGGCTCAGAATGCCGATCACGAGGTTCGCGAGCATCAGGAATGCGAGGATGCGGAACGTGATCCTCGCGACGCGACCCCGGGTGCGACCACGGGGAGGGCGCTGATCGTGCAGCAGCCCTTCGCGCTCCCTGACCCGGCGCAGCGCGCTCACCGGGCTCGCACCGCTCACCGACATGGCGAAGAGGCCGAGGATCGAGAACCCCGCGATGAACACCATCGCGTAGCCGTGGGATGCCGGGAAGTTCACCAGCCAGATCAGGGTGTCCAGCACGTTCATCGCCCCGCCTCCTTCTCGACGGTGACCGCCACGGTCTGCGGATCCTCCCGGCGGTAGAACGCCCACAGGGGCGCGCCGACCTGGAAGTGCGACAGCGCCTCGGGGTAGACGAACGCGGTGGTGTCGGCCTCCCAGGTCGCCGCGCCCTCCGGCGCCATCAGCACCGTGAGCGCGAGCTCGCTCTGCCCTTCGAGGCGTCGGCCTGTGGGCCGCATCGCCAGGACGGATGCCGGGACCTGCGTGCCGGTCGTCCGCGCCCGCACGAGACGCGGGTCGAGAAGCCCGCGTTCGATACGCCACGTCAGCATCGCCTCGCGCACGACGGGATCGGTCATGTCCGCCAGCTCGACGGTGTCCTGGTCGGTGAGGCTGTAGCGGACCGGGATCGGCTGGCCCACCTGCAGGCTCCCGGCGTCGGTCGCCTCGACGAGCATCCGCAGCTGGCTGACGAACTCCCCACCGGAGCCCGGCGCCACGCGGATGAAGATGTCGTACTGCGGCACGTCGTTCACCGTGAGACCGGTGCGGGTCACCTCGACGATGCGGCCGACGCCGATCTGCGAGTCGCCGCGCACCCGCTTGCGGCGCCCGAGACCCGACATCGTCCCCCCGAACGTGAGGATCAGGCCCCAGGCGACGCCGATGAGGATCGGCCCTCCCAGCGTGTCCTCTCCCGAGAAGGGCAGGATCGACTCGCGCTGGTTCACCCCGAACAGCCCTTCACCCGTCCATACGACGAGCCAGGCCGACAGCAGCAGCCAGATGATCAGGAACGCGATGCGCAGCATCGCCCCAGAATATCGGCGCGAGCCCACAAGTACAGGGACGCGTGGGTCAGTGCGCGGTCGTGCTCTCGGCCGGCTTCGCCATGAGCACTCGCTGGACGCCCTTCGCGGCGGAACGCCCTGCGCGATTCGCGCCGATGGTGCTCGCGGAAGGGCCGTAACCGACGAGCTGCACGCGGGGGTCCGCCACGGACGTCGTGCCGCGACCGCCGTGGTCCAGTTGGATGCCGCCCGCCGCGGAGCGCAGGTGCAGCGGTGCGAGGTGGCCTATCGCAGGCCGGAATCCCGTCGCCCAGAGGATGACGTCGACGCGCTCGAAGGACCCGTCGGCCCAGCGAACGCCGTCCGGCTCGATGCGCTCGAACATCGGGCGCCGAGCCGCATAGGCGCCGAGCCTCTCTGCCTCGCGCTCCTGGGGTCGCAGCATGAGGCCGGTGACGCTCACGACGCTCTCGGGCGGGAGCCCGCGAGCCACGCGCTGCTCAACCAGGGCGACAGCGGCGGCGCCGGCCTCCGGCGTGAAGTCGTCGGTGCGCCAGACGGGCTCACGACGGGTCGCCCACAGGGTCTCGGTGAGTGGGGCGAGGGCGCCGAGGAACTGCACGGCCGACGCTCCCCCGCCGACGACCAGCACCCGCTTGTCGACGAAATGCGCGGGACCCGGGTAGTCGACGGTGTGCAGCTGCTCGCCGAGGAAGGTCTCCATGCCCGGGTAGTGGGGCAGGAACGGGTGCGTCCACGTGCCGGTCCCGTTCACCAGCGTGCGGGTCCGCCACTCGCGATCACCTGCTCTGACCACGAGGATGCCGTCCTCATCGTCCACGCGGTCCACCCGGACCGGTCGCACGACGGGCAGCGCGTGCGCCCGCTCGTACGCTGCGAAGTACGCGGGCACCGCCTGGTTGGCTCGCTGATCATCTCGCGGCGGCGGCGTGTCTCCGGGGAGCTCGGCCACCCCGTGCACATCACGCATCGTCAGGGCGTCCCAGCGGTGCCTCCACGCTCCACCCGGCTCATCGTCGGCGTCGAGCACGACGTGGCGGATGCCGAGGCGCATCAGATGGTACGACGTCGACAGGCCGGCCTGGCCGGCGCCGATCACGAGACTGTCGAGGATGCTCACGCCGAGGTCAACATCCGCAGCATCCGCGTTGTTCCTAGAGGTCGATCTCGTAGTGGGTGTAGCCGGTGTGCGTCGCGACGCTGTCGTAGAGGCGTCGAGCGGTGGTGTTGCCCTCCTGCGTGAGCCAGTACACCTTGGACGAGCCGTGCGCCCGCGCCCAGTCCTGCACGTGCGAGATGAGAGCGCGCCCCGTCCCGCCGCCGCGGACGTCGGGCACCACGAAGAGGTCTTCGAGGTAGCAGTAGCCCGCGGGGCTCCACGTCGCCGCGTGAGTGAGCCAGTGCACCAGACCGATCGCACGGCCCTCGTCATCGCGTGCGAGCGCCCCGTGCAGCTCCTGATCCTCGGCGATCCGACGGAACGTGGTGCGCGAGATCTCCTCCGCCACATCGGACTCGTAGAACGTCAGGTATCCGTTCCACAGCGCGAACCACTCGTCGAAGTCTGCCGGGGTGATCGCGTGGATGCTCGTCATGCGCCCAGCCTAGAACGACGCGCCCGGGATCGAGCGCCGGATTGGTGCTGATGCCGACACCTGTAGTACGCTTTTCGAGTTGCCCCGGAAGGATCGGGGCAACAGATGGGCCTGTGGCGCAGCTGGTAGCGCACCTGCATGGCATGCAGGGGGTCAGGGGTTCGAGTCCCCTCAGGTCCACAACGAAACCCGCGAGAGATCGCGGGTTTCTTGGTTTCTGCGGCTGGTGCAGAGTCTTCAAGACTTTCGCAGTGAGGACGTCGCGAAAGTCTTGAGGCATGGTCATCCACGACTAAATACCGCTCGTCGCCATCAGCAAGCGCACCTCGCGCATAGAGGTGTCATGACGACAACAGACAACTGCGCAAGAGCGTCGCGAGCACGATTGCCGACAAGGGACGCCTCCGGGCGGCAGCGGACACGCTAGGACACAAAGAGAGCCGGGTTACCGAAGACCACTACGCCAAGGGGATGAAGCAGGCACCTGACATGCGGCACGTGCTGAACGACTTGGCGCCATGGGCGACGCATGATTCTGCCGAAGTCGGTCCCCTCAGTCTTGAACGATATGCCTGACCGCGCGTCGCCTGTCGTCAGCTCCTCCCCTGTGGACGCGGTAGCACGATGCAATCGTGACTCGAGGAACGGTTGGAGGCGCACTGAGTCCGATGCTCAGGTCGCGCACTCAAGTTACGGGTTCCCCACTAGAGTGTCGAGCACGAGCACCGGAACGAGCTCGCAAGAAGTCAGACAGGAGCACCGTGAGCCCCAAGCAATCGCACTTCGAGGAAGAAGAGCAGTTTGAAGCAGAAGTATTGCGAGTCTCGCGCGCGCTCTGGGCTAGGGAGCGACCGTTCCAGGGCTCAGCGATGTTGGATGGCCTCGAACGTGACGGGATATTCATCGGGCCCGACATGATCGCTGTCGTGGAAGCGACAGTGTCACGTCGTTTGGACAAAGCCGCCAAGGATGGCGACAAGATTAAGGTGGCATGCGAAAAGCTGTCAAAGCAACACCCAATGAAGGCGGTTAAGGGATTCTTTGTGACCCGCGATGAACCAACGGCAGAGCAGCGTGGTTACATCGACAAGCTCCGAGCAGGTATAGCGGTCCTCAGCTTCGCTCAGCTAAGGGCGCAACTCATCAACTCACGCGAGTATCTTTCGACTCGTGAGACTTATCCGTTCGGTTCAGCGCGGAACCCCGCAACTGGCGATACCACGGACCTCGACAAGTACATCAACATGGGTTTCCTAGAGTCGTCTGTCGGCAACTCCAAAACGGTGTCAGCAAATGACATCGCAGACCGCGTGAGCAGTGGCGCAGCCACCGTCCTGCTCGGTGACTTCGGCGCGGGCAAGAGCATGACCCTTCGGGAAGTTCACAAACGTCTCGCGGCCAAACATTCGAAGCAACCGGGGACGCCTTTCCCAGTCTCGCTCAACCTGCGAGACCATCAGGGCCAAAAGGACCCGGATGAGGCACTGCGTCGTCACGCACTGACCATCGGGTTCGACGAAGGAACGAAGCTGGTTCGTGCCTGGCGGGCGGGCGAGATTCATCTCTTACTCGACGGGTTCGACGAAATCGCCACCTCAGGGTGGCTCGGTCAAGCTCCAAACCTTAAGGCCGTTCGGCACCGCTCGGTGGAACTGGTACGCAAGTTTGTCGACCAAAGCCCCAGCGGTTCCGGACTACTAGTGAGCGGGCGGGAACATCTCTTCGACTCGCATCAAGAGATGCTCAACGCCTTGGGTTTGACCGTTCACAAACCCGTCGTCCTGAAGACAGACGAGTTTAGCCAGGAGCAGGTCACGCAGTACTTGACGCAAAGCGGTTGGAGCGGAGCGCTTCCTGAGTGGCTACCGTCGAGACCGCTTCTCCTTGGGTATCTGGCCGCATCGGGCTCGCTTGAGGGCATGGTCGCGGAGCAGCCGGTTAGCGCGGCGGAGGGATGGAACATCCTTCTGGACCGTATCTGCCAACGCGAGGCGAAGATTGAGCTAGGTCTTGATGGCGATACCGTTCGGCGGGTGTTGGAACGACTCGCGACTGTCGCTCGGTCCCGTGGGGACGGATTGGGCCCCTTGCGACCGGACGACCTCGCTGAGGCATTCAAGCAGGTTTGCGGCTACGACCTAGATGAAGGCTCGTACGTCATTATTCAGCGGATGCCCGGGCTAGGAGTGCTTGACCCTGTTGACGGAGCCCGACACTTCGTCGACGCCGACCTCGGTGACGCCGCTCGGGCTGGCGACCTAATCCGGCTGATTCATAGTCCAGCCGACGGAGTAGCATCTCGAGATGAGTATGCCGACATGGCGCCCATCGGCGCGCTTGGGCTAGACGTTGCGGCACTCATTGCGCACGAACAGGGGCTCGACTCATCAACCTCGTTCGGCGCGGCCGTTGTCCTCGATAGGGCTGGACGGCGCGACGCCTACGTTCTCGACTGTGTCGCGCTGGCGCTGCGCATGGGCGCGACCACAAGCCCACCCAACCTCACCATCAACGAGGTCTCGATTGACACCTTGCACTTCGACGACAGCGATGTGGACCTGTCCAACATAAGCTTCCAGTCGTGCCTGATTGCCACGCTGGACTTGACTGAGTTTGACGGCAACCACACGTTGCCGGTCTTTTCAAACTGCATGGTGGAGAGGGTCTTGGGAGCTGGCACCCCAGAGGCCCTGCCCTCAGATACCTTCATCGGATGCACCTTCGGTTCGTTCGACGCTTCGACCCGCACGACCCGGGGCATTCTCGCGATGCCCGGGCTTTCCGACCGGCAGAAGGTGCTGTTGTCGATTCTGAAGAAGGTGTACTTGCAAGCCGGCGGTGGTCGACGCGAAGGGGCGTTCGCGAGGGGACTCGACCTAGCGCAGCGCAACCTTGTCGGAGCTACCCTGGATGCTCTCATTGCTGAAGGCTTGCTCGTGAAAACCAAGGCTGGCACCAACGTCATATACGCAGCCGTTCGAGGTCAAGCTAAGCGTGCACGCGACATGCTCGCCGCCGGTGCTGCAGGAAACGACAGCTTGTTCCTCGCGGCACGATGACGGTCTCGGAGTTAGGAACCTTCATGAACCGACGGAGCGGGTGTACAGTCGCGCTGTTCTCTCGGAGAAGAAACCATTGTTGCGCGGCGACCCTCGCGGTGCTTCAAGTAGAGACTGGGTTGGAGTGCAGCCCTCGTACGAGACGATTGTCTTGTACTAGGGACTTCGCTGTAGGTGGGACTCGCTGATGGGTTGACGAACCCTATAATTTAGCCGTAGACCGTGCGCGCGGAGGTCCTTTGCGAATGCGCGCAACTGCTCCCTTGCTTGCTCTTCCTTGCCCACCGACAGGGTGTGCTTCGCCCCCGCCCAGTCAACCAAGCGGAGCGTCGTCGTGCGGGTCTTGAAAACCCATCCCTGTGCGTCTGCGCTACGGCAGACACTGTCGAGCTCCGACGCCAGCGCGTGGGTGGAACGCACCAGGCGCTCTGTCTCAGTCGGGTTCGCCCGAAGGACCCCTAGCGCCTTCACACGATTCGTGATGGCCAAGACTGGGTCGTTGAGCGCGGCCCGAAGGTTTCCGTCTGCTCGCGGTCGATACGAAGCGTAGGTAGGCCCTGCGACGTCGGATGGAAGTTGCAGATTCTTATCCGTGCGGTCCGCGACAAGAAATGTCCGGCTGCGACCCAGCGCGCACATGAACAGTCCCAGGGCGAAAATCACGTTGTCCCGAAGAGCGTTCGCCGTCTCTCCTCTCCGACTAGTTGTGTCGTCTGGTATCACAAGCAGCACAGCGAAATCCGAGTTCGAAGCGGCAGCCAGAAGGGACTCGAGGGAGTACGAAGAAAGCTCGAAGATATGTCCTCGTCCCAGCAAGTGTCCTCACATGCGACCAACTTCTCCAGTTCGCTCTGAAGATATCGAGCGGTCTGAATGTTCTCCGACGAGGAACCTATGAAGACCCGAGGCGATGATTCAGACAAACTCGCACACTCCCGGAGAGCGACACAGTCCTCTTCAGAGGCTCTCGACTACGCTCAGTCAGATGCCCCTCCCCTTCATCCCGAGCCGGCGCGAGGCTCAACTCATCTCGCGCGCACTACTGTCCGTAGCGCGCGCCCTCGAGGAGACGATCGGAGATTGTATGAGCGCCAGTCCGCCAGAACAGTCCCAGGCCAGCGTCTGGTTCCGTTCACGAGACCCATCGGATGTTGCGAAGCATGTGATGCAGGGCTTCCTTGCTGTGGAGTTTGCGACCCTGTCGGCGGCGGACCACCTCCGCGGGCTCAACGTCCTCGTACGGAGCGTGCCGCCCCTCACCACATCGGCTGTAACGCTCGCTCGAGGCGCCTTAGAGTCCACTGCCAAGGCGTGGTACTTCACAACCGCTCCTAACGTGACCGAATTCCTATTGCGCTACCTCTCCTCGCGACACGCCGAATATCGTTACCCGATGCACTTCAATGAATCATTGCTGAGTCTCGGCGGCGAAGAAGTCGACCCCACGGAGGGCGCTGCCGAGACGCTCCGCGAGCTTTCCCGCCTGGGATTCGCCAGACCTGAGAAGGTGGACATCTCATCGAGGGTTGCGGCGCTACTGGACGCGGCCGATGGCAGCGAGGGCGGGCGAAAGAACTACTCGGGCTTATCGTCCGTGGCCCATGCCGAGCACATCGGGCTCGCCAACTTTTACTCATTCGACCGCGAGGCAAACCGGGGAAAGTTGACCCTCCGTCGCGAGCTCATCCTAGAGCTTGTTTCGGTCCTGGTGCTGGCAGCCATCCAGCACCTTGCGGAGTTGTGCAGAGTTTTCGGCGACCAAGCTCCGCACATTGCACGCCTTGAAGCAACGTCAGAGCGAGCGATGGGTGCCGTGCTCTCGTTGTTCGACGGTGCCGAGCGCGATGCCTCCCGCTAGCACACGGCCTGCGCAAGTCTTGAGCAAGTCTTCAACCACGGCCAGGCACAACCAACCACAACCTCGGAACGAACACGCACCGCGGAACACGGGGGTTCGCGAGGAACCAAGAGGTTGCATGGCATGCAGGGGGTCAGGGGTTCGAGTCCCCTCAGGTCCACCGAGAAAGCCCCTGGTTCGCCAGGGGCTTTTCCCGTCTCCGCGTCAGCGTGCCCGAGGCGGCGGGCGGTGCGGGATCGGCACCGGCCGCGTCGCTCTGCTCGTCCCCTGGATCCGTTCGATCTGCTCGAGCACCTCGAACGGGGTGCCGTAGGTGCTCGACAGCGGGAGCTCCCTGAGCCACACCACCTCGACCTCCGTCGGGGCGAGCTCGTACACGCAGGCGACGACATGCCGGGTGTCGTCCGCCTCGTAGCGCAGGTCGTTGATCACCCACTCGGACGGCGTGAGGCGATGCAGCACGAAGCGCGGATCAGGATCGACGGACATCTGGTGGGCCCTCCAAGACTCTCTCCCCGTGAGGGAGTCTCGCCCAGCGGATGCCGCGACGGAAGACCCTTGACATCCGGGCCGCTCCGAGACAGCGACTCTCAGCCGTTCGGTCGGACCGTCAGCTCCGTGAGGTGGGCGTCGTCGGGGAGATCGAGCGCCAGGAGAATCGTCTCGGCGACGGACTCGGGGGCGATGAACCGCGAGGGATCGTACTCGCGCCCCTCCTGCTGGTGCACGCGCTCCTGCATGGGCGTCGCTGTGCGCCCCGGGTAGATCGAGGTGACCTTGACCCCGTGCTCGGCCTCTTCGGCCCGCAGAGCGTCGGCCAGGGCCTTCAGACCGTGCTTGGACGCGGCGTACGCCGACCATCCGGCATGGGCGTGCAGCCCTGCACCCGAGTTCACGAACACCACGCGGCTCTGCGACACCCGCAGCACCGGAAGGAGGAGCCTCGTCAGCTCGGCCGGTCCCACCAGGTTGACCGCGAGCTGCTGCTCCCACAGCGAGGGCGGAAGGTCGGCGACGGAACCGAGGTCGACGACGCCCGCGACGTGGATCAGCGAGTCGAGCCGATCGGGAAGAGCCTGCTTCGACAGCGCCCACGACAGACGACCCGGAACGGCGAGGTCACCGACGAGCGTGGACGCACCGGGGAACCGCTCGGCGAGCTGCCGGGCGCGCCCGGCATCCCTGACCAGCAGGATCACCTCGTCGCCGCGGTCGAGCAGCCGACGGGCGACCACCGCACCGATGCCGGAGCCCGCTCCGGTGATCAGGTGCGCAGCCATGTCAGGCGGGGTCGGCGGCGAGCTCGAACGGGACCACGGGGCAGTCCTTCCACAGGCGCTCGAGGCCGTAGTAGACCCGCTCCTCCTGGTGGAAGACGTGCACGATGAGGTCACCGAAGTCGAGCAGCACCCAGCGGGCCTCCGCACGTCCCTCACGGCGGACCCGCTTGTGTCCGGACTCGATGAGCTTGTCCTCGATCTCGTCGGCGATGGCGGCGACGTTGCGCTCGCTGTTGCCCGTGACGAGCAGGAAGATGTCGACGAGCGGCAGCGGCTCCGACACGTTGAGCGCGACCAGATCCTCTCCGCCCTTGCTGACGGCGGCGTCTACTGCGAGCTGCAGCATCTCTTCGGCGGTTTCAGGTGATTGCATCAGATCAGATCAGTTTCGTGGTGAGAGCGATGACCACGACGACGCCCACCGCGAGGGCGAGACCACCCGCCACGATTATCAGGGTGAGCATGAGTTTGTTGCCCTTTTCGGGCGCCGGCGGACGGATGACCTCGCCGGCGGGCTTGATGGTGCTGATCGCCGAGCTGGCGGCGATCGGTGTGGGAGAGGATGCAGGGGGCAGCTCTCCGTCGATGAGCACGGCGTCGACGTCCTTGCCGTCGGCGATGCCGTGTGCGTGGCCCTGCGAGCCGATGCCCTGGGGCAGCTCGTAGGAGCCGGTGACGAGGATCTCGCCCGTGGACGCGACAGGACCGTCGAGCGTGGCCTCCCCCGACGGAGGGTTGAAGATCAGGGTGTTGGAGGCGGAGTGCTGGGAGCCGCTGGAGTCGTTCGACGTGAGCAGCTCGTCGAACGACGGCACGGTCAGCTTCTGCGCCTCGGCGTCATCGGCGAGCAGTCCGCTGCCGAACTCGGGGCTGACGGTCGGGCGCTCGTCTTCGGAGATAACGTCGTCATCCCCCGCCGCGGCGTCGGCGAGGACGTCATCCTCGTCGTGTTCGTCCTCCGGCTCCTCGACCTCGATGCCGAGGGCGGCGACGGCCACAACGGGATCGTCGTCGACGTGCCCCAGGTCGATCTCCACCGGCTCTGCAGCGCTCTCGGCGTTGGCGTGCATCGGCACGTCGCCGGCGGTCTCGACGGCCGCCGCCGCACTCACGGGGGCGACGTCGACCTGATCGCCGAGGTCGTCGTCGAGGTCGTCGTCGGAAGAGCCCGGGACAGGCGGAGCGAAGGTGGGAACCGCTGAGACGATCTCCTCGGCCGGAGCTTCCTCGACGACCTCGGCCTCGACGGCCTCGATGGCGTCGGCCTCGTCGTCCGCGGCATCCGCAGCGCTGTCATCCTCGACGTCTCCGCCGATCACCGGCACGGAGGCGGTCTTGATGCGCTCCTGCTCGCGGGCCTGTCGGCGAGTGAGCGGAGCGGAGCCCGGATCGACATCGGCATCCACAACGGGAGCGTGCGCGACGTCGACGGGCTCGGCGGCACGCGGAAGCGGCGGTGCAGGGGGGATCGTCGGCGCCGCGGCGGCGGCCGCGGCCTCCTCCTCCGTGATGACCGGGGTCGAACCCGTCAACCGGATCTCCCGCAGCTGCTTTCGCGTCAGCGGACCCTGCTCCTGCTGATCCGATGTACTCATGCCTTGCTCCGATACAGATGATGCTTCGCGATGTATTGAACGACCCCGTCGGGAACGAGGTACCAGACCGGCTCTCCGTCGTGCACCCGCTCACGGCAGGCCGTCGATGAGATCGACAGCGCCGGAACCTCGAGCTGGCTGACGTCACCGGGTGGGAGGCCGTCTGTGCTCAGGACATGCCCTGGGCGAGAGACCGCGACGAAATGGGCCAGCTCCCACAACTCATCATGGTCCCTCCAACTGAGAATTTGCGCCACGGCGTCGGCTCCGGTGATGAAGAAGAGCTCCGCATCCGGCCGGTCGCGCTTGAGGTCGCGCAGGGTGTCGATCGTGTAGGTCGGGCCCTCGCGGTCGATGTCGACCCGGCTGACCGTGAACTGCGGGTTGGATGCCGTCGCGATCACGGTCATCAGATAGCGGTGCTCGCTGGGCGTGACGTCGGACTTCTGCCAGGGAACTCCCGTCGGCACGAAGACGACCTCGTCGAGGCCGAAGGAGTGCGCGACCTCGCTGGCGGCAACCAGGTGCCCGTGATGGATCGGATCGAACGTCCCGCCCATCACGCCGATGCGCGCCGGGCGCGAGGTCGTGGTGCTCATGTGGGCCTAGTGGCCGTGTCCTGCCTCGTGGCCGTCTTTGCCGTGCTTCGCGGCGAACGCCTCGGCCTTCGCCGAGTGGCGGTTGGCGACGTTCTTGTAGGAGAGCGTGACCAGCGCGAGCGCGGTGAACACGATCACGGCGACGATGCCGAAGATCACGGTCTCGAGCGGGATGTTGCCCTCATGCTCGGCTTCGGCAGCGGCCATCGCGATCTGTGCGACGAGGTTCATCCTGGCTCCAATTCATGACCTTCGGGCGGTACAGCGCCCCCTAGTCTAGTCCTCAGCCGCGGGTCTGCCCTGATCCACGCGCCAACCACTTCGTGCTGGTCAGCTCGGCGAGCCCCATCGGGCCTCGAGCGTGCAGCTTCTGCGTCGAGATGCCCACCTCGGCGCCGAACCCGAACTCCCCGCCGTCGGTGAAGCGCGTGGAGGCGTTCGCCATCACGACGGCGGAGTCCACCTCCGCCAGGAAGCGCTCGATGCTGCGGGAATCGGTGGAGATGATCGACTCGGTGTGCCCGGTGCTGTAGCGCCGGATGTGCTCCAGCGCGTCGTCGAGCGAGTCGACGACCTTCATCGCGATGTCGAGGCTGAGGTACTCGGTCGCCCAGTCCTCCTCGGTCGCCGGGATCACGTTCGACACGAGCCCCGCGACGATGTCGTCTCCGTGGATCGCGACGCCCTCGCTCTGCAGGGCGCTCGCAACGAGAGGGATGAGGCGCGGGGCTGCCTGGCGGTGCACCAGCACCGTCTCGACCGCATTGCACACGCTGGGACGCTGCACCTTCGCGTTCACGACGATGTCGCGCGCCCAGTCGTCTGGCGCGCTCTCATCGAGCACGATGTGCACGACGCCAGCGCCGGTCTCGATGACGGGGACGGTGGACTCGGTGACGACGGTCTCGATGAGGCCGGCGCTGCCGCGGGGCACGAGCACGTCGATGAACCCGCGGCCGTGCATGAGGGCCTTGGCGCCGTCGCGACCGAAGTCGTCGACGGTCTGGATGGCCTCGGCGGTGAGGCCGGCGCCTTCGAGGGCCTCGCGCATGATCGCGACGAGGACGGTATTCGACTCCAGGGCGGCGCTGCCGCCGCGGAGGACGACGGCGTTGCCGGAACGCAATGCCAGAGCGGCGATGTCGACCGTGACGTTGGGGCGCGCCTCGTAGATCGCGCCGACGACCCCGAACGGCACCCTGACCTGCTCGAGCGAGACGCCGTTCGGCATCCGATGCCCTCCGACGACCCGTCCGACGGGGTCGGCGAGGGCGGCGACCTCACGGACGGCTGCGGCGAGGGCCGACACCCGCTTCTCGTCGAGACGGAGCCGGTCGATCAGCGATTCGCCGATGCCGCTCTCCCGACCCCGGACGATGTCCGCGGCGTTCGCCTCGATGATGCGCGGCGCGTTCTGCTCGAGCGCCACGGCGATCGATTCGAGGACGCGGGCCTTGTCGTCGCTGGTGAGCGCGGCGGTGGCGCGGGAGGCCTCCTTGGCGCGCTCCAGGCGCACCTGCGGGGTCAGGTCGGTCATCCCGTCAGTCTAGGAGACCGCGGGCGCGAACCAGGTCCCTATTTCGGCGCCCGCAAGGGCCTGGTCGACGAGGTCAGCGCTCGTCACGAGAACGCCGATCCCCGATGCCGCCGCGAGACGCGCGGCGGAGACCTTGGTGGCCGCTCCCCCGGTGCCGACGCTGTTGACGACCGTCGAGCCGAACTCCAGACCCGACAGATCGGCGTCGGGAGCGACCACGTCGATGGGCTCGGCGCCAGGGTCGGTCGGCGGCTTCGTGTACAGCGACTCGATGTCGCTGAGCAGCACGAGCGCGTCGGCCTCGATCAGCTGTGCGACGAGCGCACCCAGCCGGTCGTTGTCGCCGAAGCGGATCTCCTGCGTCGCCACGGTGTCGTTCTCGTTCACGATGGGGAGGATGCGCAGTCCGAGAAGCCGCTCCATCGCCCGTCGGGCGTTGCTGCGCGACGTCGGGTTCTCCAGGTCGCCCGTGGTGAGGAGCACCTGCCCCGCGACGATGTCGAAGGGGCGCATGGCCTCCTGATACCGGTAGACGAGGATGTTCTGCCCGACCGCCGCTGCGGCCTGCTGCGTGGCGAGGTCGGTCGGACGCGCGTCGAGGCGGAGGAACGGGATGCCGGTGGCGATGGCGCCCGAGGAGACGAGGATGACCTCGCACCCACGCGCATGAGCGGCGGCGAGAGCCTCCACGAGAACCGGGATCCGCCACGAGGCCTCACCGCTGATCGACGAGGATCCCACCTTGACGACGATGCGGGACGCCGTCGCGATGTCCGCCCTGGTGCGGGCGGTCACTTCTCATCCTCGCGGTATGCCGCGAGACGCTGAGCCTCCACCTCCGCACGAGCCTCGGCCTTGGCATCCATGCGCTCGTAGTACTGCTCACGACGCTCGGAGGTGGTGCGGCGCGCGTTCGGCGCCAGACGCGGGTCGGTGCCACGAGGAGCCGCCATCAGCTCGGCGGCGGAGGTCATCGTCGGCTCCCAGTCGAAGACGATGCTGTCGCCCTCGCCGATCACGACGGTGGAGCCCTGCACGGCGCCCAGACGGAACAGCTCGTCCTCGACGCCCAGCTTCTCGAGTCGGTCGGCGAGGAAGCCCACGGCCTCCTCGTTCTGGAAGTCGGTCTGCTGCACCCAGCGCACCGGCTTCTCGCCGAGGATGCGGTAGATGTTGCCGTACGTGCCGCCCTCGACGCGGATCGAGAAGTCCTTCTTCGAACCCCGAGGGCGGATGACGACGCGCTCCGGCGGCGTCTCGAGAGCGGCCTCGGCCCGGTGCTTGTCGACGATCTCGCCCAGCGCGAAGGTGAGCGGACGGAGCCCCTCGTGGGAGACCGTGGAGATCTCGAACACGCGGAAGCCGCGGGCCTCGAGCTCGGGGCGCACGAGCTCGGCGAGATCGCGGGCCTCCGGCACGTCGACCTTGTTCAGAGCGATGAGCTGCGGGCGCTCCAGGAGCGGAGTCTGCCCCTCGGGGACCTCGTATGCCGCGAGCTCGGCGAGGATGACGTCGAGATCGGAGATCGGGTCGCGCCCCGGTTCGAGAGTGGCGCAGTCGAGGACGTGCAGCAGCGCGGAGCAGCGCTCGACGTGACGGAGGAACTCGAGGCCGAGCCCGCGCCCCTCGCTCGCGCCCTCGATGAGACCGGGCACATCGGCGACCGTGTAGCGGAAGTCGCCCTGCTGCACGACGCCGAGGTTGGGGTGCAGCGTGGTGAACGGGTAGTCGGCGATCTTCGGGCGCGCCGCGGAGATCGCACCGATCAGGCTCGACTTGCCAGCCGACGGGTAGCCCACGAGAGCGACGTCGGCGACGGTCTTGAGCTCGAGGACGACATCGCCCTCGTAGCCGGGAGTGCCGAGGAGTGCGAAGCCTGGAGCCTTGCGCTTCGGAGTGGCGAGGGCGGCATTGCCCAGACCGCCCTGTCCTCCCGCGGCGACGACGAAGCGCTCCCCCGGGATGATCATGTCGATCAGGACCTCGCCCGCGGGGTTCTTCACCACGGTGCCGACCGGAACCAGAAGCTCCAGCGTCTCGCCGAGGAATCCGGAGCGGTGGTCGCCCATGCCGGGGCCGCCGTTGCCGGAGGAGCGGTGCGGCGAGTGGTGATACGACAGCAGGGTGCCCGTCTGTGGATCGGCGACGAGCACGACGTCGCCGCCGTCTCCGCCGTTGCCGCCGTCGGGGCCGCCGAGCGGCTTGAACTTCTCGCGGTGCACGGAGACACAGCCGTTGCCGCCCTTGCCCGCGCGCAGATGCAGCGTCACGGTGTCGACGAAGGTGACCATGTCTCTCTCCTCATAGACGAATTCGGGGCGGGCCGAAGCCCGCCCCGAATCGGATGTAGATGTGTCGTGCTGCGATTACTCAGCAGCGGCGACGATGTTGACGACCTTGCGGCCGCCCTTCGCGCCGAACTCGACCGCACCGGCGGCGAGAGCGAACAGCGTGTCGTCGCCACCACGGCCGACGTTCACGCCGGGGTGGAAGTGCGTGCCGCGCTGGCGGACGATGATCTCGCCGGCGAGGACCTGCTGGCCGCCGAAGCGCTTGACGCCGAGTCGCTGTGCGTTGGAGTCACGACCGTTGCGGGTGGAGCTTGCGCCCTTTTTGTGTGCCATGTCCTGGGTCTCCTCGGTCTTACTTGATGCCGGTGATCTTGACGCGCGTGAGCTCCTGGCGGTGGCCCTGACGCTTCTTGTAGCCGGTCTTGTTCTTGTACTTCTGGATGATGATCTTCGGGCCGCGGAGGTTGCCGAGAACCTCTGCCGTGACCTTGACCTTCGCGAGCTTGTCAGCGTCGGTGGTCACCGTGGCGCCGTCGACGAGCAGCACAGCGGGCAGCTCGATCTTCTCGCCCTGGGCAGCCTGAACACGGTCGAGCTGAACGATCGTGCCGACCTCGACCTTCTCCTGCCGCCCACCGGCGCGCACTACTGCGTAAACCACTTCATACCTGTTTCGTTGGGGAGCACGGTGCTCCGAGAATCTCACGGGAAGACTGTTGCTTGCATTCATCGCGGGGCGACGGGTGCGAACGCAAGACTCTCCGCACCGACCGTCGAGGACGGGGCGGCATACGCACCAAGGGACTACTTTACCGGATGCCGGGCGGTGTCGCAAAACGTCCTGCGGGGTGTGTCCGGTCGTAGGCTGGCAGCATGACCGTGCTCGTCGATGATCCGCTCTGGCCCGCGCACGGGCGCCTGTGGGCGCATCTCGTGAGCGATGAGAGCCTGGACGAGCTGCACGCCTTCGCGAGTTCTCTGAGCGTGCCGGAGCGCGCTTTCGACCTCGACCACTACGACGTGCCGGAGGACATGATCCCCCGGCTCATCACCGCCGGCGCTCAGCACGTCGGCGGCAAGGAGCTGGTGCGCAGGCTGATCGCCTCAGGACTGCGCGTCCCCGCCCGCGACCGGAGCTGACGACTCGGAGTTCACCGACACGGGCGTGCCCGTGAGAGCCGCCGTGGTCACCCGACGACGGCCCCGGCCCTGACCGGGCGCCTTCGGCTCGGGAAGGGCGTCCAGCACCGAGTCGAGCAGCTGCTCTGCGGGAGACTTCGGCGCCTTCCGATCGGACCCGCGCTTCTTGCGGGCCTTCTTCGGACGCTCCTGCGCCACGGTCTGCTCGACGGCGGGCGCGGCGGCATCCGTCGCTCCCTCCGCGTTCGGGGCGAGCGTCGACGCGGCGATCTGCGCGAGGGCCGACTTCGCGCCCTCGGGGATGCTGTGCGTCACGTTCGGGGCCGGCGGCGCGCTCTGGGCCGGCGCGGAGTTGCCGCGCTGGCGACGGTTCTGCTGTCCGTTCCCGTTCGACGGCGCTCGGTGCTTCACGACGGGGTCGTGGTGCACGATGACACCGCGGCCGGCGCAGACCTCGCACGCCTCGCTGAAGGTCTCCAGGAGGCCGAGTCCGAGCTTCTTGCGGGTCATCTGCACGAGGCCGAGCGAGGTGACCTCGGCGACCTGGTGCTTCGTGCGGTCCCGGCTGAGGCACTCGATGAGACGGCGCAGCACGAGGTCGCGGTTCGACTCCAGCACCATGTCGATGAAGTCGACGACGATGATGCCGCCGATGTCGCGCAGCCGCAGCTGACGTACGATCTCCTCTGCCGCCTCCAGGTTGTTCTTGGTGACGGTCTCCTCGAGGTTTCCCCCGGAGCCGACGAACTTCCCGGTGTTGACGTCGACGACCGTCATGGCCTCGGTGCGGTCGATCACGAGGGAGCCGCCCGAGGGCAGCCATACCTTGCGGTCGAGGGCCTTCTCGATCTGCTCCGTGATGCGGAACGCGTCGAACGGGTCGGTCTCGTCCTCGTACGACTCCACACGCTCGAGCAGATCGGGAGCGACGCTCTCCAGGTAAGCGCGGATGGTGCGCTGCGACTCGTCGCCCTGGATCAGCATCTTCGTGAAGTCCTCGTTGAAGACGTCGCGGACGATCTTGACGAGCAGATCCGGCTCGGCGTGCAGCAGCGCGGGAGCCTGCTGGTTCTCCACCTGCTTCTGGATGTGCTCCCACTGGGTCGTGAGGCGCTGCACGTCGCGCGTCAGCTGCTCCTCCGTGGCGCCCTCTGCCGCCGTGCGGACGATCACGCCGGAGGACTCGGGGAGCACCTCCTTGAGGATGCGCTTGAGTCGCGCGCGCTCGTTGTCGGGCAGCTTGCGGCTGATGCCGTTCATCGATCCGCCGGGCACGTACACGAGGTAGCGGCCGGGGAGCGAGATCTGGCTGGTGAGGCGGGCGCCCTTGTGGCCGACCGGGTCCTTCGTGACCTGGACGAGCACGCGGTCACCGGGCTTGAGCGCGAGCTCGATGCGGCGGGGCTGGTTGCCGGTCTCGACGCCGTCCCAGTCGACCTCGCCGGAGTACAGCACGGCGTTGCGGCCGCGGCCGATGTCGACGAAGGCGGCTTCCATGCTCGGGAGCACGTTCTGCACGCGGCCGAGGTAGACGTTGCCGATCAGCGACGCGTCCTGGTTGCGGGCGACGTAGTGCTCGACGAGAACGCCGTCTTCGAGGACACCGATCTGGGTGCGGCCGTTCTTGGAGCGGACGACCATCTTGCGGTCGACGGACTCGCGGCGAGCGAGGAACTCGGCCTCGGTCACGACGGGACGGCGGCGACCGGCATCGCGACCGTCGCGACGGCGCTGCTTCTTCGCCTCCAGGCGGGTCGATCCCTTGATCGCCTTCGGCTCGGTGATGTACTCGACGACGCGCTGGCGCGGCTGACGGGGCTCGGAGCGCTCGTCGTCGCCCTCGGAGCCTCCACGGCGGCGACGGCGTCCTCGTGCGGATGCCGACTCCTCAGGCTCGCGCTGCGGGTCGCGCTCGGCGATGCGGTCGAAGACGCGACCGGGGCGTGCCGGGAGCGGGACGAACTCGGGAGCGTAGAAGTGCAACTGCGTGGACACCTGCGAGACGAACACCTCGGGCAGCAGGCCGAGCGACACGGCGGTCACCGGCGCGGGAGCAGCCGGCTCCTCCACCGCGACAGGCTCTTCGACCTTCGGCTCCGCGGCGGGAGCAGACGGCTCCTCGACGGGTGCGGACTCCACGGTGGCGGGCTGGGCGTCTGCCGCGTCGGCGGCAGCGGATGCCGCAGCACCGGGCTCGTCCGTCGCAGCGGGCGTCTCGTCTCGGTCGGCTCCGCCGTCCTCGCTCGACGAGCGGGGGGCGTCAGCGACCGGGGCGTCGGCTTCGGAGGCGTCACCCTCGGGAGCGTCAGCCCCCTCAGGAGCGTCACCCTCTGGGGCCTCGGCAGTGTCGGGCTCCGGGGTGCCGGCGATCGGGGCACCGCCCTCGGGGGCGTCTGCCTCGGCCGCATCGGCGGGGGCGTCGACCTCGGGGGCGTCGGTCGCCTCGGAGGATTCAGCGTCCTCCGCAGCGTCGACGACTACCTCTGCGGGTGCGTCAGCATCCGCGGAGAAGTCGAGGGTAGGGGCGTCGTAGTCATTGGTCTCATCGGCCATCTCTGGCGAACTCCTCGCGCGCGGCACCCGGTGCCTCGCGAAATCTCATGCGGCACCCGCAGGTGCCGCGAACTCACTCGGTGTGTGACCGGCTCACGGCTCTGATCACGTGGGGCATACGGCCCCGAAGTCTGCGTCGATGCGTGCCACGGCGTGTGCCGAGCGGTGCATCACAGGCCATTATCGCACCATGTGGGCGTGTTCGCGGCATCCGCTCCCTCGCGCGCCGCTGGCGCGTTCTCGTCGGGCGCATAGCAATCGCTGTGATAATCCACATATGAGCGAGCAGCGCACCCGCCCCATCGGCTACGGAATCTGGTTGATCGTCGCGAGTGTGGTCGGCTGGTTCGCCGCATTCCAGCTCACGATCGAGAAGTTCGTCGTGCTGCAGAACCCCGAGGCCGCACTGAGCTGCGACATCAGCCCGCTCATCCAGTGCGGCAAGAACCTGGAGTCGTGGCAGGGATCGGTCTTCGGCTTCCCGAACCCGATCCTCGGGCTGACCGGCTGGATGGCACCCCTGGTCATCGGTGTGGCGGTCCTCGCCGGAGCGCGCTTCCCCCGGTGGTTCTGGGCGATCTTCGGCGCCGGCATCACCTTCGCCTTCGGCTTCGTCTGCTGGCTGATCTCGCAGAGCATCTACGAGCTCGTCGTCCTCTGCCCTTGGTGCATGGTGACGTGGGCCGTGACCATCCCGACCTTCTTCGCGACGATGCTGCATCTCACCCGCAACGGCACCTTCACCCGGAACGAGAAGGTCCAGGAGCGCGCGGGGAGCCTCATGGCATGGGTCCCGCTGGCCGCGATCGTGGCCTACGCCATCATCATCGCCATGGCTCAGCTCAAGGGCATCGACTTCATCGGCGAGATGATCCGCATCATCTTCTGAGCCTCGTACGGAGACGAGAGAGCCCTCCCGCATCGCGAAGATGCGGGAGGGCTCTCGTCGCGGAGGACGGGCTCAGTCGAACCAGATGCCGAGCTCGCGGGCGGCGGACTCGGGGCTGTCCGAACCGTGCACGAGGTTCTGCTGCACCTTGAGGCCCCAGTCGCGGCCGAAGTCGCCGCGGATCGTCCCGGGAGCCGCCGTGGTCGGGTCGGTGGTGCCCGCGAGGGAACGGAAGCCCTCGATCACGCGGTTGCCCGCGAGACGGATCGCCACCGACGGGCCGGAGAGCATGAACTCGAGCAGCGGCTCGTAGAACGGCTTGCCCTCGTGCTCCGCGTAGTGCGCGGCGAGGAGGTCGCGGTCGGGGTCGACGAGACGGATGTCGACGAGGGCATAGCCCTTCGCCTCGATGCGCGCCAGGATCGCTCCGGTGAGGCCGCGGGCGACGCCGTCCGGCTTGACGAGGACGAGGGTTTCTTCGGTGGCCATGTCATTCACTCTCTGTGTCTGAGGTCTGCGTGGTCTGAGTCGAGTTCTGCGGGTCGGCGGGACGTCGTGCATCCACGCGCGCCCCCACGATCGTCGCATACGCCCACATGCCGCCGAAAATCACGACGACGAGCAGGATGGCGGGCACGAGGACCGCGGAGAGCGCGATGACCGCCTGGATCACCCAGCCCGCGGTGATCGCCCACGGACGGGTGATCATGCCGGCCACGGCGATGCAGGCGAGAGCGACGATGCCGCCGCCGACGATCCCCCACCACGGCTCGACGCCGTCGGGGAGCGCCTTCAACCCGAACACCGTGAGTCCGGCGAGGAAGACGACGATCGACTCGAAGCCGAGCACCACCGGCGCGAGCTTCTGCACGAGGGTGCGCGGCGGTCGAGGAGAGCGCGCGGGAGCGGATGCTGCGCTCACGCGCGCCACCCCGACTTCCAGTCCTCCTCCTCGGCGAGGGCGATCGCCTCACCCGCGAGCACCACGGAGCCCGCGATCACGACGGCGCGCCGATCCGACGAGGCGGCCCACTCGCGAGCCGCGTCGGCGGCCTCGGCGAGGGTCGGATGCACGGTGGCGCGGTGCCCCGTCTGCTCGACGAGGTCCGCGATCGCGTCGGCGTCGCTGGCGCGGTCGGACTCGGGAGCGGTCGCGAAGACGTGCGCGGCGACCGGGGCGAGCTTCGCCACGATCCCTGCGGCGTCCTTGTCGGCGAGGACGCCGAGCACGACACCCCACTCGTCGAAGTCGAAGCTGTCGTCCAGCGCCTGCGCGAGGGCGGCGGCGCCGTGCGGGTTGTGCGCGGCGTCGACGATCACGGTCGGAGCGATGCCGAGCAGCTGCAGGCGGCCGGGAGAGGTCGCGGACTGCAGACCGTCGGTGACCACGTCCGGCGCGATCGGCTTGGCACCGCCCCCGATGAGCGACTCCACGGCAGCGACGGCCAGGGCGGCGTTGTGGCCCTGGTGAGCCCCGTAGAGGGGCAGGTACTCCTCGACGTATTCCCCCGCGAGCCCGCGGATCGTCAGCAGCTGCCCGCCGACGGCGAGCTTCTGCTCGGTGAGTCCGAACTCCTCGCCCTCGAACGCGATGTCCGCGTTCTTCTCGGCGGCGACCCGGCGGAGGACCTCGGCAGCCTCGGCGGGCTGCTGCGCGGAGACCACCGCTGCACCCTCCTTGATGATCCCCGCCTTCACCTGGGCGATCGCGGCGATCGTGTCTCCCAGGCGGTCGGCGTGGTCGATGTCGATCGGCGCGAAGACCGCGACGTCGCCGTCGGCGGTGTTCGTCGAGTCCCACTCGCCCCCCATGCCGACCTCGAGCACGAGCACGTCGACCGGAGCATCCGCCACGGCCACGAAGGCGAGCACGGTGAGCAGCTCGAAGAACGTCAGCGGCGCATCGCCCGCGGCCTCCAGCTCGGCGTCGACGATCCCGACGAAGGGCTCGATCTCGTCCCAGGCGTCGGCGACGGCCTCGTCGGAGATCGGCTCCCCGTCGATCATGATGCGCTCGGTGAATCGTTCCAGGTGCGGACTCGTGAACAGTCCGGTGCGCAGGTCGTGAGCCCGCAGCAGGCTCTCGATCATCCGCGCGGTCGACGTCTTGCCGTTCGTGCCCGTGATGTGCACGACCCGATACGTCTTCTGCGGGTCGTCGAGGAAGGCGAGGATGCGGGCGACGCGCTCCTTGCGCGGCTGCACCCAGCGCTCCCCCGCACGGCTCAGCAGTGCCTCGTAGACGGCATCCGCCCGCTCGCGTGCGCTCATGCTGCGCCTCCGATCCGGCTGACGGCGACCGTGAAGTCGCCCGTGTTGGCGTAGGTGCCCGTCGAGATGACGGCCTCGAACTCCGCGGCGGGCAGTTCGGCGCCGCCGCGGTGGACGCCGTGCTGGAGCGCGAGGGTCTCCCCCGCGACATCGGCGATCTCGAATGCGCCGGCCACGGCATCCGCGTCCGCATCGCTGTCGAATCGGAGGTCGAGACGGATCCGGTCGCTGACGTCGAAGCCCGCGTTCTTGCGGGTCTCCTGCACGGCGCGGATGACGTCGCGCGCCAGGCCCTCGGCTTCGAGCTCGGGGGTGGTCCGGGTGTCGAGCAGCACGAAGCCGCCGGTCGGCACGATCGCGAGCGCCTCGCCCTCGGGGCGCCCCGTCGTCTCCAGCACGAGCTCGTACTCGGCGGGCTCCAGGGCGATGCCGCCCGCGGTCACCACCCTGTCGGTCTCCGACCAGTCGCCGCTGCGGGCGGCCTGGATCGCCTTCTGCACGTCCTTGCCCAGGCGAGGACCGGCGGCGCGCGCGTTGACGCTGAGGCGGTGGTCGATACCGTACTCGGATGCGGTGGTCTCGGTCTGCGGCACCAGTTCGACGGACTTGACGTTCAGCTCCTCGCGGAGGATGTCCTCGAACTGGCCGAGCGTCGCGGCGAGCGGCGAGACGACCGTGAGCCGCGCGAGCGGCAGCCGCACGCGCAGCTTCTCCTTCTTGCGCAGCGCGTTGCCGACGCTGGACAGCTCACGCACGGCGTCCATCGCATCGCGGATCTCGTCGGCCGCGGGGAACGCGGAGGCGTCGGGCCAGTCCTGCAGGTGCACGCTGCGCCCGCCGGTGAGTCCCTGCCACACGCGCTCGCTCACCAGCGGCACGAGGGGCGCCGCCACGCGGCACAGCGTCTCGAGCACCGTGTAGAGGGTGTCGAACGCCTCGGTCGACGCACCCTCCCAGAACCGGTCGCGCGAACGGCGGATGTACCAGTTCGTGAGGACCTCGGCGAAGTCGCGCAGGCGCGCCGAGGCCGTGGTCGAGTCGAGCCCCTCGAGGTCGACGCGCACCTCGCGCACGAGGTCGCCGAGGCGGGCGAGGATGTAGCGGTCGAGCACGTCGGTGGAGTCGGTGCGCCACGACGCCTGGTAACCGCCCTCGGTCGCCGCGTTGGCGTACGTCGCGAAGAAGTACCACGAGTTCCACAGCGGCAGCAGGAACTCGCGCACGCCGGCACGGATGCCCTCCTCTGTGACGGCCAGGTTGCCGCCGCGGAGCACGGCGCTGGACATGAGGAACCACCGCATGGCGTCGGAGCCGTCGCGGTCGAGCACCTCGCTGACGTCGGGGTAGTTGCGCAGCGACTTCGACATCTTGTAGCCGTCGCTGCCGAGGACGATGCCGTGGCAGCTCACCCCGGTGAACGCGGGCCGGTCGAACAACGCCGTCGACAGCACGTGCATGACGTAGAACCATCCGCGGGTCTGTCCGATGTACTCGACGATGAAGTCCGCGGGCGCGTGCGTGTCGAACCATTCCTGGTTCTCGAACGGGTAGTGCACCTGCGCGTACGGCATCGAGCCCGAGTCGAACCACACGTCGAAGACGTCCTCGATGCGCCGCATGGTGCTGCGCCCGGTCGGGTCGTCGGGATTCGGTCGGGTCAGGTCGTCGATGCACGGGCGGTGCAGGTCGATCTCGCCCTCGGGGTTGCGCGGCAGCGCACCGAAGTCGCGCTCCAGCTCCTCCAGCGACCCGTACGCGTCGACGCGCGGGTATTCGGGGTCGTCGCTCTTCCAGATCGGGATCGGCGAACCCCAGTAGCGGTTGCGGCTGATCGACCAGTCGCGCGCGCCCTCGAGCCACTTGCCGAACTGGCCGTGCTTGACGTTCTCGGGCACCCACGTGATCTGCTCGTTGTTCGCGAGCAGATCGTCCTTGATGTCGGTGACACGGATGAACCAGCTCGACACGGCCTTGTAGATCAGGGGGTTCCGGCAGCGCCAGCAGTGCGGGTAGGAGTGCACGTAGCTCTGCTCGCGGACCAGGCGCTGCTCCGCGCGGAGCAGACGGATCAGCGGCGTGTTCGCGTCCATCCACAGCTCGCCGGCGACGTCGGTGACGTTCGGGAGGAAGCGCCCTCCGTCGTCGAGCGACAGGATGGTCGGGATGCCGGCGGCCTCGGCCACCCGCTGGTCGTCCTCACCGTACGCGGGCGCCTGGTGCACGACGCCCGTGCCGTCGGTGGTCGTGACGTAGTCGTCGACGAGGATCTGCCACGCGTTCTGCGTGCCGTAGGTCTCGGTGTCGGCGTAGTACGAGAACAGGGGCTCGTAGCGGAGACCGCCGAGCAGCGCACCCTTGACGGTTCCGCTCGCGGCGTCCAGAGCGGCCGCGGCATCCTCGTAGCCGAGGTCCTTCGCGTAGCCGCCGAGCAGGTCGCGGGCGAGCAGGTAGCGCGCACCGTCGACGCCCTCGGAGGCGCCGTTCGGCCCCGCGGGCACGACGACGTACTCGATGTCGGGCCCCACGGCGAGCGCGAGGTTGGTCGGGAGCGTCCACGGGGTGGTCGTCCAGGCCAGCACCCGCACCCCGGCGAGGCCGAGCTGCTCAGCCTCGGCGCCGATCAGCGGGAACGACACCGTGACGGACGGGTCCTGACGGTCCTTGTAGACGTCGTCGTCCATGCGCAGCTCGTGGGCGCTGAGGGGCGTCTCGTCGCGCCAGCAGTACGGCAGCACGCGGTAGCCCTCGTAGGCGAGACCCTTGTCGTACAGGGTCTTGAACGCCCAGAGCACGCTCTCCATGTAGCCGAGGTCGAGCGTCTTGTAGCCGCGGTCGAAGTCGACCCAGCGCGCCTGACGCGTGACGTAGTCCTGCCACTCGCGCGTGTACGTGAGCACCGAGTCCTTCGCCTTCGCGTTGAAGACGTCGATCCCCATGTCCTCGATCTCGCTCTTCTCGGTGATGCCGAGCTGCTTCATCGCCTCGAGCTCTGCCGGCAGACCGTGCGTGTCCCAGCCGAAGACGCGGTCGACCTTCTTGCCGAGCATCGTCTGGAAGCGCGGGAACACGTCCTTCGCGTACCCGGTGAGCAGGTGTCCGTAGTGCGGCAGGCCGTTCGCGAACGGAGGGCCGTCGTAGAAGACCCATTCGTCGGCGCCCTCGCGCTGCTCGATCGAGGCGCGGAACGTCTGGTCGGACTCCCAGAAGTCGAGCACTTCGCGCTCGATGGCGGGGAAGCGGGGGCTCGGTGCGACGGAGGCAGCCTGAT
The DNA here is from genome assembly GCF_042887445.1 of Microbacterium sp. NPDC057944. Classification (NCBI taxonomy): domain Bacteria; kingdom Bacillati; phylum Actinomycetota; class Actinomycetes; order Micrococcales; family Microbacteriaceae; genus Microbacterium; species Microbacterium sp. NPDC057944. The sequence continues at coordinate 184,602 of NZ_JBHVPJ010000002.1, read as the reverse complement.
CGGCGGCGGGGCCGAAGGAGGAACGCGGGTAGGTCATGTCGTCTCGCAGTGATCGTCGTGGCGGATGCTGCTGCAAGGACGATCCTCACGGACCGCGGTACCACCTCGCTTACCGCGCCTCACGGCGGGGCCACTCTCACTGCGGCTGTGACGGGCCTGCCCCGCTCGGTTCTACTTGCCCCGACGGGCTCAGCCTGTCGATGCGTTCTTCCGAGAGCTCCCCGGTGATGGCCGGATCGATGCTCGTGCCCCCATTGTACGCGGCACAGCAGCAGTCGAGGACCGTCGTGCTCCACCGCTCACTGAGCGTCGGCGGCACCCCCTACCCTCGAACCATGGCACGTTCGTCCGATTCCCCCGCCGCTCCTCGCGTCTCTCCCCCCGACCTTCCTCGTGAATACGTCGACGCCGCCCCCGCGCGCAGCGCCGACCTCGTGGCAGCGCGTCTCGACCTCGACGGACCGGCAGATCTCGCGTACGCGTCGCTCGAGCAGTGCGTCGTCGTCGCCGACGCGGATGCCGTCGATCTCACCGGAGCCACGCTCCTCGACGTCGAGATGACCGGAGTCCGCATCGCCTCCCTCCGCATGCGGGGTGCGAGCGTCCGTCGCCTGCGGATAGCCGGCGGACGAATCGGCACCCTCGATCTCAGCGACGCCAGGATCGACGAGCTCGAGCTCCGCGACCTCCGCGTGGACTACCTGAACCTCGGTGGCGCGAAGGCGGTCGACGTCGATGTCGTCGACTGCAGCATCCGCACGGTCGATCTCCCCCAGTCCGAGCTCACGAGGGTGCGCTTCCGCGGTACGTCCAGCGACGAGGTCGACCCACGGGGGATGCGGGCCGTCGACGTCGATCTCCGCGGCCTCGACGCGCTGAGCTACCTCGACGCGAACAGCCTGCGCGGCACGACGCTCTCCGGCTTCCAGGTGCAGCAGCTCGCACCCGTCCTCGCCGCGAGCATCGGCATTCAGGTCAAGGACTGACCGCTCGCCGCCAGCAGCTCCCTCGTGAACGGGTGCCGCGGGGCCGCGAAGACCTCAGACACGCGACCCTGCTCCACGATCCGTCCGTCCTGCATCACCAGCACCGTGTCGCAGACCGCCCCGACGACGTCGAGATCGTGCGAGACGAAGATCATGGTCAGCCCGCGCGTCCGCTGCAGCCGCACCAGCAGCTGCAGCACGCGCTCCCGGACCGAGGGGTCGAGGGCGGAGACCGGCTCGTCGAGCACCAGCACGTCCGGCTCGGCGGCGAGCGCGCGGGCGATCGCCGCCCGCTGCCGCTGACCGCCGGACAGCGCGATGGGACGCCGGTCTGCGAGCCCCGGATCGAGGTCGACCTCCGCCATCAGTGCCGCCGTCTTCGCCGCGCGCTGCGCACGGGACACCCCGCCAGCGGCGAGCGCCTCCCGCAGCGATCGTCCGATCGTCCAGCGGGGGTCGAAGGCGCCGAGCGGATTCTGATGCACGAGCTGCACCCGATGGGTCCCCTGCCAGCGCAGCTCCCCGGCATCCGGAGTCTCCACGCCGACGATCATGCGAGCGAGCGTCGTCTTGCCCGATCCCGACTCCCCCACCACGCCGAGTGTGCGCCCCTCCGGCACGGCGAAGTCCGCATCGCCCACCGCCGACACGCCTCCGAAGCTCTTCGCGACCCCGCTGCCCACGAGCACAGGGGTCGGGTCTCCCTCTTCCGTCTCTCTCGGCGTGTGACGGGTCGCGGCGATCAGCTCGCGCGTGTAGTCGTGCCGAGGGTTCTCCAGCACGTCCGCCGTATTCCCCTCCTCGACGACGATGCCCCCGCGCATGACCAGCACCCGGTCCGCCAGTCTGCGGACCGCCGCGAAGTCGTGGCTGATGAACAGCACCGCGGTGCCGGCGTCGGCGATCTCCCTCAGCAGTGCGAGGATGCGCGCCTGGACGGTGGCGTCCAGCGCCGTGGTGGGCTCGTCTGCAACGAGCACGGCAGGCCCCGCCGCGAGGGCGGAGGCGATCAGCGCCCTCTGGCGGAGCCCCCCGGAGAGCTCATGCGGGTACTGGCGCGCGCGGCGCTCCGGATCGGGCATCCACACTCGGCGCAGCTGCTCCTGCACGCGCTCGGGTCCCGCGTCGAGCCCGTGGACGCGCAGCGGCTCGGCGACCTCGCTGCCGATCCTCTGCAGCGGGTCGAGCGACACCAGCGCATCCTGGGACACCAGCGCGATGCGCGCGCCCCTGAGCCGTCGCCATGCGCGCTCGCCGAGGCCCGCGGCATCCTCGCCGTCGATCAGCAGGCGATCGACGTGCACGCGCCCCGCGCTCAGCCCGAGCAGCGCCCGCGCCGTGAGGGATTTGCCCGCACCGGACTCCCCGACGATCGCGACGCACTCCCCCGGCGCCACCGAGAACGACACGCCGTCGACGACCGCCGGCCCGTCGAAGCCGATGCGCAGCCCCTCCACCTCCAGCGCGGCCGTCATGACCTCACCCCGTCGGCGCGCGCTCGGAGCATGCGGCCGACGACGGTCGCAGCGACGACGGTCAGGGTGATGGCCGCCCCGGGGAACACCGAGATCCACCAGGCCTGTCCGAGCACGTTGCGTCCTCCCGAGAGCATGAGACCCCACTCCGGGGTCGGCTCGGCAGGGCCGAGCCCGAGGAAGCTGAGCCCTGCGGCGGCGAGGATGCTGGATCCGATGCCGATCGTGGCGAGGACGCTCAGCGAACCGAGCACCCCCGGCGCCACGTGCCGCAGGAACGCCGAGAAGCGAGGGACGCCGAGGATCCGCGCCGCCTCGACGTGCTCGGCGAGGCGCAGCGTACGGGTCTGCACCCGTGCCAGTCGGACGTAGACGGGAACAGCGGCGAGCGTCACCGCGATCGCGATGTTCGCGGGTCCCGGCCCGAGCACGGCGATCACGACGAGCGCGACGAGGAACTCCGGGAAGGCCATCAGCACGTCGTTCACCCGCATGAGCGCGACATCGAGACCGCGGGGCGATACGCCGGCGAGAGAGCCGATCGCGAGGCCGACGACCAGGGCGATGCCGGTGGCGAGCAGCCCGATGCCCACGGACCGCCCGGCTCCGTGCACGACCCGCGAGTACACGTCCCGCCCGCTCTGGTCGGTGCCGAAGAGATGCTCGGCGCTCGGGGGCAGCAGCGCGGAGCGCACGTCGGTCTGGAGCGGATCGTGCGTCGCGAGGACGTCGGGCAGCAGCGCCGCGAACGCGATGACGGCCAGGATGACGACAGCCGTCCACAGCAGAACGCGCCTCATCGGACACCCGCCGATCGGGAGCGCAGACGCGGGTCGATGAGCGGATGGACCAGCTCGACCACCACGTTCACGATCACGAACACCACGGCGCTGAGCAGGATGATCCCCGTGATGACGGGAAGATCGCGATCGCTGATCGCCGCGAGGGTGACGCGACCGAGGCCCGGACGGGCGAACACCGTCTCCACGAGCACCGCCCCGCCCAGCACGGAGCCGGTGAGGTAGGCGGCCAGGGTGATCGCGCCGGCGGCGCCGTGACGCAGCCCGTGCCGTGCGGTGAACCGGAGCGGACTCGCTCCCCGCGCGCGCACCGTCTCGGCGAACGGCATCCGCTCCGCCTGTACGAGCCCGTCGCGCAGCACCTGGCTGAGCAGGGCGGCCACGGGCAGGGCGAGGGTGATGGCGGGCAGCACGATCGTGGCGGGATTGCGGGTGCCGGAGACCGGGAACCACCCCAGTCCGAACGCGAACACGCTCAGCAGCACGAGGCCGATCCAGAACACCGGCGACGACAGCACGACGAGCTCGATTCCGGCCGCGACGGCGCGCGCGGCCCGCCCGCGTACGAGGAACGACACGGCGAGCGCGAGCACGATCGCGATCAGCAGCGCGAGTGCCGCCAACTGCACCGTCGCACCGAGCTGTCTGCCGATGACCTCGGTCACCGGCAGACGCAGCTGATACGACTCGCCCAGATCACCGCGGGCCAGCCTCCCGATGAAGCTCGCATACTGCTCCAGCGGCGGTCGATCCAGCCCGAGTTCGGCGCGGATCGAGTCCTTGACGGCCTCGCTCACCTGGGCCTGCGGGCCGAGCATGACCGAGACCGGATCTCCGGGGATCACCCGGAAGGCGAGGAAGGCCAGCGTGGCGGCGCCCCAGAGCACGGCGGCGGCCGATGCGACGATCCCGGCGATGCGGAGCAGCACGGCCTTCACCCGTCTCGTCACCTCGACTCGCTCCGTTCGCTCGGGACGGCGCTCGTCTCGTTCCCTCGGCGGCCGAGGGGCGTCAGCCGACGCTCACATCGTAGAACAGCGGCCGCCCGTACAGGTCGTAGTCGAGGCCCTTGACCCGCTCGCCCACCGCGGTGATCGCCGAGGGGCTGTAGAGCGGGACGATGGCGACATGCTGGGCGTTCCACTGCTGCACCTGGGTGTAGAGCTCGTCGCGCTTCTTCTGGTCGCTCGTCGCGACCGCCTCTTCGAGGAGCGCGTCGAGAGCGGGGTCGGAGACCTGCGAGGCGTTCTGGAAGCCGTCCGTGTGCAGGTGGTTGCGCAGGAAGTCCGGGTCGACTCCGGAGAAGTCCCAGTCCGTGAGGTCGAAGGTCTTCGGACCGTACTGCTCGTTGTACTTGCCCGGTTCGAGCGTCTCCCGGACGACCTCGAAGCCGATCTTCTTGAGGTCGGACTGGATGGCGTTCGCGAGCGCCGCTCGGTCATCGGGGATCGGAGTCCAGGCGATCCAGCGAACGGAGAGGCGCGTGCCATCCTTCATGCGGATGCCGTCGGCGTCGCGCTCCGTCCAGCCGGCCTCGTCGAGGAGGGCGTTCGCCGCGTCCTCGTCGTAGGGCCAGGTGCCCTCGAGCGATGCGTCGTACCCGGGCGTCGTGGAGCCGAGGATGCTCCACGCCCGCGGGAACTGGCCGAAGAAGATCTCCTCGACGGCGGAGTCGATGTCGATGCCCCGCGAGAACGCCTGGCGCACCTTCTCGTCGGCGAACACGCCGTACTTCTCGTTCAGGTACAGCGAGTACGGCAGGCCAGGGTATTCGACCGAGTCCACGGTGACGCCATCGCCCAGCCCCTTCACCAGGTTCGGCGGCATGTTGCTGGCGATGTCGGACTCGCCGCTCTTCACGACTCCGGCGCGGACCGACGCCTCGGGCTGGATCTCGACGCGCAGGGTCTCGACCTTCGGCGCCGTGGCGTCGTGCGGTCCCCAGGCGTAGTCGTCGTTGCGGGTGTAGACGATCTCCTGATCGGGCGTGTACTCGGTGAGCTCGAAGGGCCCGGTCCCGACGGTGATCCCCGGACCGCCCGCCTTGAGCTTGTCGGCGGACTCCTTCAGCACCTTCGGCGAGTAGAACCCGAGCTGAGGAGTGCTCGCCGCCTGGAGGAAGGGAGCGTAGGGCTGGGTGAAGGACACCTTCACGGTGTGGTCGTCGACGACCTCGGTGCCCTTGTAGTAGTCGGCGCCGAGCATGCTCGCGGCCTGCGCGGACTTCGTCGCCGGGTCGACGATGCGGTCGAAGTTGGCCTTGACGGCCGCGGCGTCGAACTTCTCTCCGTCTGTGAAGGTGACGTCGTCTCGCAGCGTGAAGGTGTACTCCGTGCTGTCGGGCGAGACCTCCCACTTCGTCGCGAGCCACGGGGTGAAGCTGCCGTCGTCCTCCTGGAACACCAACGAGTCGAGCACGGCGCGCTGCACCATGCCGGAGACGTCGAGCTGGCTCACCTGCGGGTCCATGTGCCCCGCCGAGAGGTTGGCTCCCTCGATGGACCAGACGATCTCGTCGGAGGCGTCGCCGCTGCCGGCGGAGGTGCAGGCGCTGAGAACCAGGGCGGAGGCGGCCGCGAGTGCCACGGCGGGCAGGAGGCGACGCAGGGAGCGTGCGGGCATGGCGATTCCTCAGGAAGAACGGATCGGGATGCTTCGATTCTACGGTGGATTCTTGGACGGGGTCGATGTACGACCCCCTTGTTATGCGGTCGGTACACTGGAGGCACAATCCACACTCAGGCACGCTCACACAGTGCCGCATACATCGCTCGAGGAGACCTCCCATGTCCGCTATTCCCGACAAGCCCGCACTCGAAGGTCTCGAAGCGAAGTGGAACGACGCATGGGCGGAGCAGGGCACCTACCTGTTCGACCGCATCCGAGCCGCGCAGACCGGCCGTGACGGCGTCTACTCGATCGACACTCCGCCGCCGACGGCATCCGGCTCCCTGCACATCGGGCACGTGTTCTCCTACACGCACACCGACATCAAGGCGCGGTTCGAGCGCATGCGCGGCAAGACCGTCTTCTACCCCATGGGCTGGGACGACAACGGCCTCCCCACCGAGCGTCGGGTGCAGAACTACTACGGGGTGCGCTGCGACCCCTCACTCCCCTACACCCCCGACTTCACCCCGCCGTTCGAGGGCGGAGACAACAAGTCCTCGCGCGCTGCCGACCAGCTGCCGATCAGCCGCCGCAACTTCATCGAGCTGTGCGAGCGGCTGACGGTCGAGGACGAGAAGCACTTCGAGGCGCTGTTCCGCCAGCTCGGCCTCAGCGTCGACTGGACCCAGACCTACCGGACGATCTCCGACGACACGATCCGGCAGAGCCAGCTCGCCTTCCTGCGCAACATCGAGCGCGGCGAGGCCTACCAGGCTCTCGCGCCGACGCTGTGGGACATCGACTTCCGCTCGGCGATCGCGCAGGCCGAGCTCGAGGACCGCGACCAGCAGGCCGCGTACCACACCATCGACTTCCCGTTCTCCGACGGCTCCGGCTCGATCACCATCGAGACCACCCGTCCCGAGCTCCTCCCCGCGTGCATCGCGATCGTGACGCACCCGGAGGGACCGCACAAGCACCTGATCGGCACGAAGGTGACCACGCCGTTCTTCGGCGCCGAGATCGAGATCCACGGCCACCACCTCGCGCTCGCCGACAAGGGCACCGGCGCGGCCATGGTCTGCACCTTCGGCGACGTGACGGACATCGTGTGGTGGCGCGAGCTGCGCACCGTGTCGGGCGATCACCTGCCGAACATGACGACCATCGGCCTCGACGGCCGATTCCTCCCCGACGCCCCCTCCTCGGTGGCGGATGCGGCGGCGCAGCAGTGGTACGCCGAGGAGCTCGCGGGCAAGACCGTGTTCTCCGCGCGCAAGGCCATCGTGGAGAAGCTGCAGGAGACCGGCGCGATGACCGCGGTCGGCAAGCCCTTCAACCACGCGGTGAAGTTCTTCGAGAAGGGCGACCGCCCCCTCGAGATCGTGTCGACCCGGCAGTGGTACATCCGCAACGGCGCCCGCGACGCCGAGCTGCGCGATGCCCTCATCGGCCACGGCGCCGAGCTCGCCTGGCACCCGGACTTCATGCGCGTGCGCTACGAGAACTGGGTCGGCGGTCTCACGGGCGACTGGCTCGTGTCCCGCCAGCGCTTCTTCGGCGTGCCGATCCCGCTGTGGTACGGCCTCGACGAGAACGGCGACCGCGACTACGACCGCGTGCTCACGCCCGATCACTCCGCTCTTCCGATCGACCCGACCACCGACGTGCCGGCGGGGTACACCGCAGAGCAGCGCGGCGTGCCCGGTGGTTTCGACGCCGAGGCCGACATCCTCGACACCTGGGCGACGTCCTCGCTCACCCCGCAGCTCGCCGGCGGCTGGCAGCGCGACGAGGAGCTCTGGGAGCTCACCGCGCCGTTCGACCTGCGCCCGCAGGGTCAGGACATCATCCGCACCTGGCTGTTCTCGACCATGCTGCGCTCGACCCTCGAAGACGGCCGTTCGCCGTGGCGCAACGCCGCGATCAGCGGCTTCATCGTCGACCCCGACCGCAAGAAGATGTCGAAGTCCAAGGGCAACGTGGTGACGCCCGCCGACATCCTCGACACGCACGGATCGGATGCCGTGCGCTACTGGTCGGCGTCGAGCCGACTGGGCATGGACGCCGCCTTCGACCCGCAGAACCCGACGCAGGTGAAGATCGGCCGCCGACTCGCCATCAAGGTGCTGAACGCGGCCAAGTTCGTGCTCTCGTTCCCCGTGCCAGAGGGCGCGCAGGTCACGCACGCGCTGGACGCGTCCATGCTGACGGCGCTCGACGGCGTCATCGCCGAGGCGACGAGGGCCTACGAGAACTACGACCAGGCCAAGGCCCTCGAAGTCACCGAGGCCTTCTTCTGGACCTTCTGCGACGACTACCTCGAGCTCGTCAAGGAGCGCGCGTACAACCAGAACGACGTGGGTCAGGCATCCGCGGCCCTCGCGCTGCGCCTTGCTCTGTCGACGCTGCTGCGACTGCTCGCGCCGATCCTCTCCTTCGCGACCGAAGAGGTGTGGTCCTGGTTCGAGGAGGGCTCCGTGCACACGGCGTCCTGGCCCGAGCCGCTGGGCATCGAGGGAGACGCCGCGGTGCTGTCGGTGGCCAGCGAGGCCCTGATCAGCATCCGTCGTGCGAAGACCGAGGCGAAGGCGTCGCAGAAGACCCCCGTCGCGAGCGCCATGATCACCGCCCCGGCCGAGAAGTACGAGGCGCTTCAGGCCGCTGCCGCCGATCTGTCGGCCGTGGGTCGCATCGCGGAGCTCGGACTCGCCGTTGGCGACGAGTTCGCGGTCACCGCGATCGAGCTCGCTCCCGTCGAGGCCGTGTGATGCAGCTCGGCACGCGGTGGGCCACGGGTTCCGAGCCGCCGGCGTCGGTGCCCGCCGCGCTGCGCCCCGCCATCGCCGAGGTCGAATCACGCGGCGTGAGCGGCCACTGGACGCTCACGTGGCTCGAGGGCCGTGCGATCGCCGAGCTCGACGCCGGCTGGGAAGTGTTGCAGACGGCTTCCGGCGACGTCGTAGCCCGTCCTTTCGAGGACTGACCTCCGCTCACCACCGCCCGATCGTCGAGCGAGAAGCGAAGCGAAGCGAGGAGACGAAACGCTTCACCTGATGTCTGACATCGGGTGAAGCGTTTCGTGTCTCTCGGCGACGTGGCTCCCTCACCTCCGAGGAAGACCGACCTGGGCGAGGAGGTGCTCGACGGCGCGGGGATCCTGTCTCCGGGCCTGCTGCTCGCGGAGCAGGTCGAGCGCGATCTCCCGGCGCTCGGCCCTGGCGGCGATGCGGCGTTCGACGTAGGCCGTGAGGTGCTCCGCCAGATGCAGGAGGCGGCGCTCGGCCTGCGTCGGCGCGGTGAGGTGGAGAGCGGCGCTGGTCATGATTCCTCCGTACTGGTGGTCGTGGGCAGGTCGAAGAGCTCAGCGCGCAGGGTCACGCGCCGGACGTCGGGGCCGGACTGGCCGCGGTAGCGGTCGACGACCTGATCGACGACGGCGCTGAGCTCGGCCTTGACCTCCTCCATCTGCGCCGCCGTCAGGTCGAGGTACGTCGTCATGATGATCCCGACGTCGCGCCACTCCTCCGGGATTGCGGACTCGTTGCGGTTCAGGTAGGCCATCAGCGCCTCGTGACGGAGGCGGAAGAACTCCGCCGTGACGATCTGCGCGGAGGCGCGGTTCGACGGCGTCATCGAGTCGTCGGGACCCGGCAGATCGATGCGCCCCTTGGGCCTCTCCCACCAGCGCTCGCGCGCCGTGCCGCGCCCCTCGACCTCCTGGATCAGGTCGTGCGCGGCCAGCGCCCGCAGGTGATAGCTCATCGAACCGGACGTCTCGCCGACGAGAGTCGCGAGGGAGCTCGCCGTCTGCGGCCCCCTCTCGCTGAGCAGGTCGAAGATCCGCACGCGCAGCGGATGAGCGAGCGCCTTCAGCGCACCGGGGTCGAGGCTGCGGGACTTCGGGGGGTTCGTCATGCATGCAAAGATACTCTTGCAAATATTTCTTTGCAAGCCTTCCTTTGCAAGTTCGCCGAGGTCAGCTCACGGCAGCCCGCGCCGCCACGAATGCGGCCACGCAGCGCTCGATCTGCTGCGGCGTGTGCGCAGCGGAGAGCTGCACGCGGATCCGCGCAAGACCCCGCGGGACGACCGGGAAGCTGAACGCCGTGACGTAGACGCCCCTGGCCTGCATCTCCTTCGCGATGCGGGCGGTCAGCGCGGCATCCCCGAACATCACCGGCACGATGGGGTGCTCCCCCGGCAGCAGCTCGAAACCCTCTGCGCTCATCCGCTCACGGAACAGCGCGGCGTTCTCCCGAAGCCGAGCACGGAGATCGGCGGACCCCTCGACGAGGTCGAGCGCCGTGAGGGTTCCCGCGACGATCGCCGGCGCGAGGGTGTTCGAGAAGAGGTAAGGGCGCGAGCGCTGACGCAGCAGGGCGACGATGTCGGCGTGCGAGGCGACGTAGCCCCCTGACGCGCCGCCCAGCGCCTTGCCGAACGTGCCGGTGTAGATGTCCACTCTGTCCGCGACGCCGCACAGCTCAGGGGTGCCGCGTCCGTTCTCACCCACGAAGCCGACGGCATGGGAGTCGTCGACGAAGACGAGGGCGTCGTAGCGCTCCGCGAGGTCGCAGATCTCCGCCAGCGGAGCGATGTAGCCGTCCATCGAGAAGACGCCGTCCGTGACGACGACGCGGAAGCGCGCGTCGGCGGCCGCCTTCAGTTGCTCTTCGAGGTCGGCCATGTCGCGGTTGCGATAGCGCAGGCGGCGGGCCTTCGAGAGACGGATGCCGTCGATGATCGATGCGTGGTTGAGCTCGTCCGAGATGATCGCATCCTCGGCGCCGAACAGCGTCTCGAACACTCCCCCGTTCGCATCGAAGCAGGAGGAGTAGAGGATGGCGTCGCCGGTGCCGAGGAATCCGGCGAGACGACGTTCGAGTTCGAGGTGCTGCTCCTGCGTGCCGCAGATGAAGCGCACGCTCGCCAGTCCGTACCCCCACTCGTCCAGCGCACCCTTGGCGGCGTCGAGGATGCGGGCGTCGTCGGCGAGGCCCAGGTAGTTGTTCGCGCAGAAGTTCAGCACCTCTGCACCGTCGGCGACGATCTCGGCGCTCTGCGGTCCGCGGATGCCGCGCTCGTGCTTGGTGAGCCCCGCCTCCTCGATCCCGCTGAGCTCTGCCGTCACATGGTTCTGGAATGTCCCGTACATCGCAAACTCCTTCGCTTACAGCTGCGTCCAGTCGAGGATGATCTTCCCCGTTCCCGCCGACTCCGCGGCGGCGAAGCCCTTCTCCCAGTCGCGCGCAGGGAGCACCTCCGCGATCACGCGGCCGATCGACTCGCGCAGGGTCGCGCTGCTCTGCAGCATCGCACCCATCGCGTTCCACGTCTCGAACATCTCTCGACCGTAGATGCCCTTGATCGTGAGCATGTGGGTGACGAGCTTGCCCCAGTCGATGTCGAAGCCGGCGCTCGGCAGACCGAGCATCGCGATGCGGCCGCCGTGGTTCATGTTGTCGATCATCGCGGGCAGCGCGGTGGCTGCGCCGCTCATCTCGAAGCCGACGTCGAACCCCTCCCGCATCGCGAGCGCCCGCTGCGCGTCGCGGATGTCGCTCCTCGACACGTCGACCACCTCGTCGGCGCCCATCTGCCGCGCCATCGCGAGGCGAGGAGCGCTGACGTCCGTGGCGACGATGAAGCGTGCGCCCGCATGGCGTGCCACGGCGATCGCCATCAGCCCGATCGGGCCGCATCCCGTGACGAGGACGTCCTCTCCGATGAGGGGGAAGGTGAGGGCGGTGTGCACCGCGTTGCCGAGCGGATCGAAGATCGCCCCGAGCTCCGGCGTCACGTCGGAGTGGTGCACCCAGACGTTCGTCGCCGGCAGGGAGAGGTACTCGGCGAAGGCGCCGTCGCGCTGGAGTCCGAGGCCGATCGTGCGGATGCACATCTGCCGACGGCCGGCGCGGCAGTTGCGGCAGGTTCCGCACACGATGTGCCCCTCGCCGGAGACGCGGTCGCCGACGGCGATGTCGCGCACGAGCGGACCGACCTCCACGACCTCGCCGTAGAACTCGTGGCCGGGGATCAGCGGCGCGTCGATCGCGGACGCGGCCCAGTCGTCCCAGCGGCGGATGTGCAGGTCGGTTCCGCAGATGCCGGTGCGGAGCACGCGGATCACGACCTCGTCCGCCGCGGCCACCGGATCGGGGCGCTCCACCAGCTCGAGTCCTGCTGCGCGTTCTGCCTTGAACAAAGCCCTCATGCTTCGATCACACCGCACACGACGTTGTAGAGCAATCGCCGATTCCTGCACTATCTGTGTAGCAAAAGCTAAACTGACGACATGGAACTCCACCAACTGCAGATCCTGCGCGAACTCGGGGCCCTCGGCAGCGTCACCGCCGTGGCCGAGGCCCTGAACGTCACACCGTCCGCCGTGTCCCAGCACCTCTCCGCCCTTCAGCGGGGAGTCCGCACCCCGCTGACTCGCAGAGACGGCCGGCGTCTCGCCCTCACTCCGGCGGGAGAGGTGCTCGCGGCGGCCGGCACGGAGGCGATCGACGCGATGGCCGCTGCGCGCAGCGCGTTGGACGAGTTCGAGAGCGAGCCGACAGGCGTCGTCACCGTCAGCGGATTCCACAGCGCTGGGCAGGCGCTGTTCGGATCCCTCGTGCGCGAGCTGTCCGAGAGTGACGCCGCCCCGACGGTGCAGCTCACCGATGAGGATGTCGCTCAGAGCGACTTCCCCGCGCTCACGGCACGCTACGACCTCGTGCTCGCTCACCGCATGGAGCACTCCGAGCCCTGGCCGAAAGCCGGCATCCGCAGCCTCACGCTCGTCAGCGAGCCCCTCGACGTCGCGGTCGCGGCATCCCACCCCCTCGCCGCCCGCGACTCCCTGACCCCAGACGACGTCGTGGAGCAGCCGTGGGTGACCAGCCGCATCGGCTACTCCCCCGATGATGTGCTGCGGGCCGTCTCCGCCGTCGCGGGGCGTGCACTCGAGATCAGGCATCGCATCAACGACTACGGCGCGGTCTCCGCGGTCGTCGCCGCCGGCGACGTGCTGGGGATGCTGCCGCGCTACACGTCGCGCAGCGTCGACGACCGGGACATCGTGCGACTCCCTCTCCTCGGAGTGAGCACGCACCGGCTCATCGACGTGCTCGCACGTCCGGAGAACCTGCGCCGGCGTTCGGTGCGGATCGTCGTGGAGGCGCTCGAACGGGTCATGGCTAGGCTCAAGGAATGACCGACGCGTCCAACCCGCTGCTGCAGCCGTCTTCGCTCCCCTACGGCCTTCCCGACTACGCCCGCATCAGGCCAGAGCACTATCTGCCCGCGTTCCGCGCGGCGTTCGCCGAGCAGCTGGGCGAGGTCGCGCGGATCACGATGGTCAGATCCATGCCGACGTTCGAGAACACGATCGAGGCGCTGGAGCGCTCCGGGGAGCTCCTCGACAGGGTCGCCCACGCGTTCTATACGGTGAGCTCAGCGGATGCGACGCCCGAGATCCAGGCCGTCGACGAACAGCTCGCTCCGCTGATGGCCGCGCACACCGACGCTATCACCCTCGACGGCGCCCTGTACTGGCGCGTCAGGCTCGTGCACGAGCAGCGGGACTCCCTCGACCTGGACGCGGAGCAGGGCTACCTGGTCGAACGGCGGTTCCGCGAGATGACGCACGCCGGGGCGGCGCTCGACGACGAGGCCAAGGCGCATCTCACGCTCCTCAATCAGCAGCTGTCCACCCTGAGCAACACGTTCGAGCGGAACCTGCTCAACGACACGAACGACCTCGCGGTGGTCTTCGACTCCGCATCCGAGCTCGACGGGCTCAGCGCCGGAGAGCTCTCCGCCGCCGCACGGGCTGCCCAGAGCCGCGGCCTCGACGGGAAGCTCCTCGTGTCCCTCCCCCTCTTCACCGGGCATCCGTACCTCGCACAGCTGCGCGATCGCGACGCCCGCCGCCGCATCATGGACGCGTCGCGCAGCCGGGCATCGCGCGACAACGCGGACGACAACCGTCCCGTGCTGCGCGAGATCGTTCGCCTCCGTGCCGAACGCGCCGCACTCCTCGGGTACGAGTCCCACGCCGCGTACGTCACCGCAGACGAGACGGCGAAGACCCCAGACGCCGTCGAACGGATGCTGCGCGCGCTCGCGGCGCCGTCGGCCCGCAATGCTCGCGCGGAGCGAGCGGCGCTGCAGGCCATCGTCGACGGGACCGAGGCGGAGCCGTTCGAGATCGAGGCGCACGACTGGGCGTTCTACACCGAGCGGGTGCGGGCCGCGACCTACGACATCGACACCAGCGCGCTCCGTCCGTGGTTCGAGGCGGAGCGGGTCCTGCAGGACGGGGTGTTCTTCGCCGCCACGCGGCTGTACGGGGTGACGTTCCAGGAGCGGCCCGATCTGGCGGCGTACCACCCCGGTGCGCGGGTGTTCGAGGTCTTCAACGCCGACGGCAGCGCGCTCGGGCTGTACGTCCTCGACCTCTACACGCGCGATTCGAAGCGCGGTGGAGCGTGGATGAACCCCATCGTCAGCCAGTCGCGTCTACGCGGCACCGCCCCGGTCGTCGTCAACAATCTCAACGTGCCGGAGCCGGGAGACGGCGAGCCGACTCTGCTGACGCTCGATGAGGTGACGACGCTGTTCCACGAGTTCGGGCATGCGCTGCACGGGCTGTTCGCGGTCGTGACCTACCCCCATTTCTCCGGGACCAACGTGTACCGCGACTTCGTCGAGTTCCCCAGCCAGGTCAACGAGATGTGGATCCTCTGGCCGGAGGTCCTCGACAACTACGCACGGCACCACAAGGCCGGCGAGCCGCTCGACCCGGCGATCGTCGACCGGCTCCGCGCCACGGAGACCTTCGACCAGGGACACGCCACCAGCGAGTACCTCGCCGCCGCCTGGCTGGATCAGGCGTGGCATCGGGTGGGTGCGGATGCCGACGTCGACGACGTCGCCGCGTTCGAGGCGGCGGCCCTCGCCGACATCGGCCTGAACGACCCGGTGGTCCCCACGCGCTACTCGTCGACGTACTTCGCGCACGTGTTCTCCGGCGGATACAGCGCCGGCTACTACTCGTACATCTGGAGCGAGGTGCTCGACGCCGACACGGTCGACTGGTTCCGCGAGAACGGTGGTCTCACACGGGAGAACGGCGACCGCTTCCGCAACCGACTCCTCGGCGTCGGCGGATCGAAGGATCCCCTGGAGGCGTACCGTGACTTCCGCGGTCGCGATGCCGAGATCGCCCCTTTGCTGAAGCGGCGAGGGCTGGAAGACTGACCGCATGAGCGCCTTCCCCGAGACCCCGTTCGGCCTGATCGACCGCATCGAACTGGATGCCGTGGCGCTGGCGGTGATCCGCCACGAGGGCATCACGATCGCGGATCTCCGCGACGTGTTCGACGCGGGCTACTCGGCACTGGGGTCGCTGTTCGCCTCGGGCGCCCTGGTGCCGGCGGGCCCCGCGGTGGCCGTGTACCACGGCGATCCGATGCGCGTGTTCGACCTCGAGCTCGGCTTCCCCGTCGTTCTCGCACCCGAGCAGCCGATCCTCGTGAACGGTCTCGAAGTCACGGGATCCGCTCTCCCGGCGGGTCCGGCGGCCGCGACGACCGTCCTGGGGTCGTACGACGAGCTCGGCGCCGGCTGGATGGGCCTGTCCGACCGAGCCCGCGCCGAGGGACTCGATCCGAGGGGCATCTGGATCGAGGTGTACGTCTCCGACCCGTCCACGGCGACGGACGCCTTGCGCACGGATCTCATCCTGCCCGTCGCCTGACGAGCACGACGAGAGGGCACGAACGCTCCCGTCGAGGCGAGACCGCCTCGACGCTCAGGCGCTCTTGCGCTTGCGCTCCATCACGATGGTGGGCGGGGCGCCCTCGTCGACGGCAGCGCGGGTCACGATGACCTTGGCGACGTCTTCGGCCGAGGGGATCTCGAACATGATCGGTCCGAGCACGTCTTCGAGGATGGCACGGAGACCACGAGCACCGGTCTTGCGTTCGACGGCGAGGTCGGCGATCGAGCGGAGCGCGTCCTCCTCGAACTCGAGCTGCACCCCGTCGATCTCGAACATGCGCTGGTACTGCTTGACCAGCGCGTTGCGCGGACCGGTGAGGATGTCGATCAGCGCGCTCTGGTCGAGCGGCGACACCGAGGTCACGACGGGAAGACGGCCGATGAACTCGGGGATGAGGCCGAACTTGTGCAGGTCCTCGGGCAGGACCTCGCTGAACAGATCGAGGTCCTTGCCCTTGTCGTGCAGCGGAGCGCCGAAGCCGATGCCGTGCTTGCCGACGCGAGCCGAGACGATGTCCTCCAGGCCTGCGAAGGCGCCGGCGACGATGAACAGCACGTTCGAGGTGTCGATCTGCAGGAACTCCTGGTGCGGGTGCTTGCGACCGCCCTGCGGCGGCACCGATGCGACCGTGCCCTCGATGATCTTCAGCAGGGCCTGCTGCACACCCTCACCGGAGACGTCGCGCGTGATCGACGGGTTCTCGGCCTTGCGGGCGATCTTGTCGACCTCGTCGATGTAGATGATGCCGGTCTCTGCGCGCTTGACGTCGTAGTCCGCCGCCTGGATGAGCTTGAGCAGGATGTTCTCGACGTCTTCTCCGACGTACCCTGCCTCGGTCAGCGCCGTCGCATCGGCGACGGCGAAGGGGACGTTGAGGCGCTTCGCGAGCGTCTGCGCGAGATAGGTCTTGCCGCAGCCGGTCGGGCCGATGAGCAGGATGTTGCTCTTGGCGATCTCGACGCTCTCGGCCTTCTGCTCAGCGGTCTGAAGCGTGCCGTGCGCGCGGATGCGCTTGTAGTGGTTGTAGACCGCGACGGCGAGGGCCTTCTTCGCGGGCTCCTGCCCGACGACGTACTCCTCGAGGAACGTGAAGATCTCGCGCGGCTTGGGCAGATCGAAGTCGGCGGTGCCTGTGGCGGCGGACTCCGCCATCCGCTCCTCGATGATCTCGTTGCACAGCTCGACGCACTCGTCGCAGATGTACACACCGGGGCCAGCGATGAGCTGCTGCACCTGCTTCTGGCTCTTTCCGCAGAACGAGCACTTGAACAGGTCAGCGCTTTCACCGATACGGGCCATGCGCGTCCTCCTCAGGATGCCGAGATCGTCATCCGAGCCTAACCTCTGCACCGGACACCGGGACGCATTGGCGCGGTCACGATTGTCCCCGGCACGCATCGAGGCCTCCCGATGAACGACGACGCCCCAGCTGATCGACGTCGGCCCGGTGGGGCGTGGACGGTCAGCTGGGGCGTCGGCGAAGCGCTTCGGCGGGGTCAGACCATGCTCTTCGTGTGCCAGACCGTCTACGTGGTTCCTGGCTCGGTCAGGTCGCCGGTCACCATGCAGAGTTGCATCGCCGGAAGCACGACGTCGACGATCAGGTCGGCGATCTCGACCGCAAGCTCTCGACGACCTGTGCCGCTTGCATCGAGCGACCACCACCGGTCCTGGCCATCGATGAGTTGACCTGCTCGCACCTCCCAGAACTCTCCTATGCGCCCGTATCCGGTGTTCGGTGACGGCTTCGCCGGATAATGTCTTTCCGCGCGCACCTGGTTCCAGAAGGCCTTCGGGATCACCTGCGCGTTGATCGTGAACCTCGACAGACTGCTCGTACTTGCAGTCGACGTCTGAACACCGACCTGAGCGAACCAGTCAGCATCCGGGAACACGAACTTCCGCTCCGTCCCTCGAAACCCCGCCGTTCGGAGAATCGGCGCTACATCGTCTCGCAGCATCGAACGCAGCTGCTCCTGCGCGGTAACCATCGCCTCGCCTCCCACTCAGATCAAACGAGACTCTTCGTGTGCCAGACGGTCTTCACCTCGGTGAAGGCCCCGATGCGCTCGGGAGAGGCCGAGACGGCGCCGGGGGTGAGAACCCGCTTGAGGGTCTCGGCCGCGGCGATCTGCATGTCGACCCAGTCCAGGTCACCGGCTCCGGCGAGGTCGAGTGCGTTCACGTCCTGGTGGGAGGCGAGCCACGGCGCGATCTCGGCCGGCGAACCAGTGAGGACGTTCACGACGCCCCCTGGCACGTCGCTGGTCGCGAGGACCTCGGCCAGGCTGATCGCGGAGAGCGGATGCCGTTCGCTGGCGATCACGACGACCGTGTTGCCCGCGACGAGCGCCGGAGCGACGACCGACACCAGGCCGAGAAGAGCGGAGTCCTGCGGCGCGACGATCGCGACGACGCCGGTCGGCTCCGGCACCGAGATGTTGAAGTACGGGCCGGCGACCGGGTTCGCGTTGCCTGCGACCTGCGCGTACTTGTCGCACCACCCCGCGTACCAGACCCAGAGGTCGATGGCTTCGTCGACCTGTGCACCCGCGACGGCGGCGGACACGCCCTCCTGGGCGACGATCTCGTCGACGAACTGCGCACGGCGCCCCTCCAAGACCTCCGCGACACGGTAGAGCACCTGACCGCGGTTGTAGGCGGTCGCACCGGACCAGCCCTTCACCGCGGCGCGCGCGGCGACGACAGCATCCCGAGCGTCCTTGCGCGACCCCTTGGCCGCGTTCGCGAGGAACGTCCCCTTCGCGGAGAGCACCTCGTAGGTGCGTCCGGACTCGCTCCGCGGGAACGCTCCGCCGATCGCGAGCTTGTAGGTCTTGGGCACGGTGAGTCGCTTGCTCATGATGCTGCTCCCTGGAGGTAGGCGGTCAGACCCTGACGTCCGCCTTCGCGGCCGTATCCGGACTCCTTGTAGCCGCCGAACGGGCTGGACGGGTCGAAGCGGTTGAAGGTGTTGGCCCAGATCACTCCGGCGCGCAGACGGTCGGCGACAGCGAGGATGCGCGCCCCCTTGTCCGACCAGATTCCCGCGGACAGGCCGTAGGGGGTGTTGTTGGCCTTGGCAATCGCCTCCGCCGGGGTGCGGAAGGTGAGCACCGAGAGCACTGGTCCGAACACCTCGTCGCGGGCGATCCGGTGCGACGCCTCGACGCCGGTGAAGATCGTGGGAGCGAACCAGAAGCCCTTCTCGGGGATCGCGCAGTCCGCGGTCCAGCGCTCGGCGCCCTCGGCCTCGCCGATGTCGCTGAGCTCGCGGATGCGGGCCAGCTGAGCGGCGGAGTTGATCGCGCCGATGTCGGTGTTCTTGTCGAGCGGGTCGCCCAGGCGCAGCGTCGACAGGCGGTTCTTGAGCCTGTCGATGACCTCGTCGTGGATCGACTCCTGTACGAGCAGCCGGCTGCCTGCGCAGCAGACGTGCCCCTGGTTGAAGAAGATCCCGTTGACGATGCCCTCGACGGCCTGGTCGATCGGCGCGTCGTCGAACACGATGTTCGCCGCCTTGCCGCCGAGTTCGAGCGTGAGCTTCTTGCCGGTTCCCGCGACGGCCTTGGCGATGTCGCGACCGACTCCGGTGGAGCCGGTGAACGCGACCTTGTCGACGTCGGGGTGGCGGACGAGCGCCGCCCCGGTCGCACCGGCGCCGGTGATGATGTTCACCACACCGGCGGGGAGGTCGGCCTGCTGCAGGATCTCCGCGAAGATCAGCGCCGTGAGCGGCGTGGTCTCGGCGGGCTTGAGCACGACGGTGTTCCCCGCAGCCAGCGCAGGGGCGAGCTTCCACGCGAGCATGAGCAGCGGGAAGTTCCACGGGATGACCTGGCCTGCGACGCCGAGCGCTCGCGGGTTGGCGCCGAGTCCGGCGTAGTCGAGCTTGTCTGCCCAGCCGGCGTAGTAGAAGAACCAGGATGCGACGAGAGGAACGTCGACATCGCGGCTCTCCTTGATCGGCTTGCCGTTGTCGAGGCTCTCGGCGACCGCGAGCTCGCGGGCGCGCTCCTGCACCAGACGTGCGATGCGGAACAGGTACTTGCCGCGGTCCCGCCCGCTCATCTTCGACCAGGTCCGGTCGTAGGCGCGACGTGCGGCGGCGACGGCACCGTCGACGTCCTCGTCGCTCGCGGTCGCGATCTCCGCGATGCGGGTCTCATCCGACGGCGAGATGGTCGTGAAGCTCTTCCCCGATCCGTCGACGAACTCGCCGTCGATGAACAGTCCGTAGCTGTCCCTGAGGTTCAGGATGGCCTTCGACTCGGGCGCGGGGGCGTATTCCGGAAATGACATGTTCGGTTCCACTCAGTCGATCGTGACGTAGTCGGGGCCGGAGTAGTGGCCGGAGGCGAGCTTCTGACGCTGCAGCAGCACGTCGTTGAGGAGGCTCGATGCGCCGAAGCGGAACAGGTGCGGCTGCAGCCATTCCTCGCCGACGGTCTCGGCGACGGTCACCAGGTACTTCACCGCGTCCTTCGACGAGCGGATGCCGCCGGCCGGCTTGACGCCGATCTTCTCGCCGGTGCCGCGGTGCCAGTCGCGCACGGTCTCCAGCATGAGCAGCGTGGTCGGCAGTGTCGCAGCGGGCTGCACCTTGCCGGTGGAGGTCTTGATGAAGTCGCCGCCGGCGAGGATGCCGAGCCAGGAGGCGCGCTTGATGTTGTCGTAGGTGTTGAGCTCGCCGGTCTCCAGGATCACCTTGAGCGAGGCATAGCTGCCGTCCTCGCGACGGCAGGCCTCCTTCACCTGGGCGATCTGGTCGAACACCAGACCGTAGCGACCCGATAGGAACGCCCCGCGGTCGATCACCATGTCGATCTCATCGGCGCCCGCGGCGACGGCCTCTGCCGTGTCTGCGAGCTTGATGGCGAGGGATGAGCGCCCGCTGGGGAACGCCGTGGCCACCGCCGCGACCGAGATGCGGCCGTCGTCGGGGTCGCCGTGCAGGTCACCGAGAGCGGTGACCGCGTCGCCGACCATGTCGCCGTACACGCACACCGCGGCGACGCGCGGCGTGGTCGGGTCTGCCGCATCCGGATTCTTCGCCTTCGCGACGAGGGAGCGCACCTTGCCGGGCGTGTCTGCGCCCTCCAGGGTGGTGAGGTCGATCAGCGTGATGATCGTGTCGAGCGCCCAGGCCTTCGACGTCGTCTTGATCGATCGCGTGCCGAGTCCGGCCGCTCGCTGTTCCAGTCCCACCGCATCCACACCGGGGAGTCCGTGCAGGAAGCGCCGGAGCGTGGCGTCGTCGGGCTCACCGCCCAGCACGTCCACCGCCGATCGGCGGCTGAGTTCTTTGGTCGTCACTGTTCCTCCAACAATGCTCTGGCTGTGTTCTCATCTGTCACGATCACGCTGCACAGGCCGCTGGTGACGACCGTGCGCGCGATGTCATGCTTCGCCGCACCCGTGGCGACGAAGACCGCCCTCGTGGCGGCGCGGAGTCTGTCGAGCTCGACACCCACCGTGCGGGCGTCGAGCTGGGGGTCGACGATGTTGCCGTCGGCGTCGATGTAGCGGCCGAGGACGTCGCCGACCGCTCCGCGGCGCGCCAGCTCCTCGACATCGGATGCCGTCAGGTAGCCGTTCTCGACGTGCGCCGATGTCGCGTCGCAGGGCCCTGCGGTGAAGAGGAAGGCCTGCGCCTCCGCAGCCTCCTCGAGCACTGCAGCGACCGTGCGATCGGCTTCGATCGCCTGCTTGGTCTCGACGCGTTCCAGGATCGCCGGGCTCGGCAGCAGCGACACGTGTCCCGATGCCCGCTGGGCGATCGTGACCGCGAGACCGGCCGCACCACCGGAACGGCGGTTGAGGCTCACTCCCCCGTTCAGCTGCACGACCGTCACTCCCGTGGCCCAGCCGTCGGGCAGCGCCTCGGCGACCGCGCGGAGCGTGCGGCCCCAGCTGACCCCGAGCGTGCGGGGAACGGGACGCATCGCGGTGAGATAGTCCGCTGCGGCCTGGGCGACGCGTTCGAGCGTGCCCTCATCGCCTTCGGGCGCCGGCACGACGATGGCGGCGGCGAGGCCGTGCTTCTCCACGAGCTGGCGCTCGAGGCCGAGTCTGCGGGCGCGCGGATGCACGATCTCGATGCGGACGATGCCGCGCTCGCGAGCCTGCGTGAGCAGGCGGCCGACCTTCCAGCGGGAGATCTTGAGAAGGGCGCCGATCTCGTCCTGAGTCTTGTCCTCGTCGTAGTACAGCTCGGCGACGCGAACCATGACCAGCTCTTCTTCCACGGCATCCTCCTTCCTTCACCAGGATAGAGGGTCATCTGCGTTCGTGCACCCGTTTGCTCATATGAGCACCCGGTGCGCGAGAGGATGCGCAAAAGGACGCCGGCCTGATGACCGGCGTCCTTCTGCGGAGTGGAGCGGAGCTCAGGCGCGCTTGCGCGTCGTGAGCACCTGGTCGACGATGCCGTACTCCTTCGCCTGCTCGGCGGAGAGGATGTTGTCGCGGTCGATGTCGCGGTTGACCTGCTCGGCGGTGCGGTTGGTGTGGTGAGCCATGGTCTCCTCGAGCCAGGTCCGCATGCGGAGGATCTCCGCCGCCTGGATCTCGATGTCGGACGCCTGCCCGTGGCCCGCCTCGCCCATCGCCGGCTGGTGGATCAGCACACGAGCGTTCGGCAGAGCCAGACGCTTGCCGGGGGCTCCTGCCGCGAGCAGCACGGATGCGGCAGACGCCGCCTGTCCGAGCACGACGGTCTGGATCTGCGGCGCGACGTACTGCATCGTGTCGTAGATCGCCGTCATCGCGGTGAAGGATCCGCCGGGCGAGTTGATGTACATCGTGATGTCGCGCTCGGAGTCCTGGCTCTCCAGGACGAGGAGCTGCGCCATCACGTCGTCGGCGGACGCGTCGTCGACCTGCACGCCGAGGAAGATCACGCGGTCTTCGAACAGCTTGTTGTACGGGTCCTGACGCTTGAAGCCGTAGGCCGTGCGCTCCTCGAACTGCGGGAGCACGTAGCGGCTGGACGGGAGGTTGCCAGCGGACTGGAAGGTGGGGGTGTACATGTGATTCCTTCTCTTTCCGCTTACTTGGAGTCCTGCTCGGTGCCGCCGCCGCCGATGACGTCGGAGGCCGATTCGCGGATGTGATCGACGAAGCCGTACTCGAGCGCCTCCTGGGCCGTGAACCAGCGGTCACGGTCGCCGTCGGCGTTGATCTGCTCGACCGACTTGCCGGTCTGCGCCGCGGTGATCTCCGCGAGGCGGTTCTTCATCGAGGTGATGAGCTGCGCCTGCGTCTGGATGTCGCTCGACGTTCCGCCGAAGCCGCCGTGCGGCTGGTGCAGCAGCACACGGGCGTTCGGGGTGATGTACCGCTTGCCCTTGGTGCCGGCGGTCAGCAGCAGCTGCCCCATGGACGCCGCCATGCCGATGCCGACGGTGACGATGTCGTTCGGGACGAACTGCATCGTGTCGTAGATCGCCATACCCGCGGTGATCGAGCCACCGGGCGAGTTGACGTAGAGGAAGATGTCCTTCTCGGAGTCCTCTGCGGCGAGAAGAAGGATCTTCGCGCAGATCTCGTTGGCGTTCTCGTCGCGCACCTCCGACCCCAGCCAGATGATGCGGTCCTTCAGCAGACGGTCGAAGACGCTCGTCGCGAGGAGGGGTTCTGCAGCCATGTCAGCTCCTGATTCCGTGTTTCAGTGATTTCGAATCTACCGGCGACAACGCGGCGTTCAGGCCGTGTTCGCCGTCGGCATATCAGGTGTCGGCGTCGGCGATCTCGTGGGCGTACGCGGTCATGGAGCGGTGGTAGCGCGGCAGGTGCGGAACGAGGGCGAGCAGCGCCACCGAGAGGCCCCGTGCGGGCTGCCCCGCGCTCGCGAGGATGAGCGCGTGCACGGTCGCCACGGCATCCCGATACGGTCCGTCGGGCGAGCGCTCCTCCTCCGCCGTGATCACGGCGAGAGCATCGTCGTACTCTCCCAGGTTGCGCAGGGAGCTCGCCAGCTGGATCACGCACTGCGGGCGGTGCTCCTCATCGAGGCCGAGCTCGAGCGCGCGACGGTAGAGCACCACGGCTTCGGCAGGATGCCCCGCCGAATCCCGCGCGCCCGCGCGCTCGAACTCCGCTCGCGCATCGTCCTCCCCGCGCTCCGCGGCGAGTGCGTCGATGCGTGCGATGGTCTCGTCGCCGACCTCCTCGCCCGAGGCGTCATCCCACACGTCGTCGATCCGCTGGTCCCAGCTCTTCATGCCCTGTCCTTCCGGTGACGAAAAAGGGGCGGATGCCGCAGCATCCGCCCCTTCTCATGATCGTTCGATCACTCAGCCTTGTCGGCGGCCTTCTTGGCCGGAGCCTTCTTGGCGGCCGGCTTCTTCGCGGCGGGCTTGTCCTCCGCGGCGGCGTCGGCCTTGTCAGCCGGAGCCTTCTTGGCCGGAGCCTTCTTCGCGGGAGCCTTCTTGGCGGGCTTCTCCTCGGCGGGAGCCTCTTCGTCCGCGGTCTCGTCGTCGACGACGACGAAGTCGCTCAGGTCCACGGCCTTGCCGTTGGTGTCGACGACCTTGACCTTGCCCAGGGCGATCGCGAGGGCCTTGTTGCGGGCGACCTCGCCGACGAGCGCGGGCAGCTGGTTCGACGACTGCAGCGCCTCGACGAACTCCTGCGGCGCCATGCCGTACTGCGCGGCGGACTGCACGAGGTACTGCGAGAGCTCCTCCTGCGAGACCTGCACGTCAGCCTGCTCGGCGATGGTGTCGAGCAGCACCTGCGTGCGGAACTGCTTCTCGCTCGCCTCGGTGACCTCGGCACGGTGCACGTCGTCTTCGAGACGGCCTTCGCCCTCGAGGTGGTTGTGCACCTCGTCCTCGATGAGCTGCGGCGGAACGGGGATCTCGATCTTCTCGAGCAGCGTCTCGACGAGCTTGTCACGAGCAGCGGAGCCCTGCGTGAAGACGCCCTGCTGCGAGACGCGCTCGGCCAGGCTCGCGCGGAGCTCGGCGATCGTGTCGAACTCGCTGGCGATCTGCGCGAAGTCGTCGTCGGCCTCGGGGAGCTCGCGCTCCTTGACGGCCTTGACGGTCACGGAGACCTCGGCCTCGGAGCCGGCGTGGTCACCGCCGACGAGAGCGGAGCGGAAGGTCGTGTCCTCACCGGCGGTGAGCGACTCGATCGCGTCGTCGATGCCCTCGAGCAGCTCGCCGGAGCCGACCTCGTAGGAGACGCCCTCCGCGCGGTCGATCTCGGCGCCGTCGATCGTGGCGACGAGGTCGAGCTCGACGAAGTCGCCCTTCGCAGCGGGACGGTCGACGGGGACGAGCGTGCCGAAGCGGGCGCGCAGGTTCTCGAGCTCCTCGTCGAGAGCGGCGTCGTCGGCCTCGACGGCGTCGACGGTCAGGGTGATGCCGTCGTAGGAGGGCAGCTCGATCTCGGGGCGGACGTCCACCTCGATGTCCACGAGTAGGTCGCCCGAGAAGTCCTTCTCGTTCGGCCACTGCGTGATCTCGGCCGACGGGCGGCCGACGACGCGGACCTTGTGCTCGACCGTGGCGTCACGGAAGAACTTGTCGAGGCCCTCATTGACCGCGTGCTCGATGACCGCACCGCGGCCGATGCGCTGATCGATGATGGGAGCAGGGACCTTGCCCTTGCGGAAGCCGGGGATCTGCACGTCCTGAGCGATGTGCTCGTAGGCGTGGGCGATGCTGGGCTTGAGGTCTTCCGGGGTGACCGTGATGCTGAGCTTGACCCGGGTCGGGGTCAGCTTCTCGACGGTGCTGTTCGCCATGCTGGTTTGTTCTCCTTGTAGTTTCCGCGCTGAATCGCGGCGCTGAGGCTTGAGAAAGCCGTGTCGGGGCGACAGGAGTTGAACCTGCGACCTCCCGCTCCCAAAGCGGGCGCTCTACCAAACTGAGCTACGCCCCGGGGAATCCGCGCGCAGATTCAGCCCCATCGAGTCTAACGGACAAGAGCACCCCTGACTGTCCGCTATGATCGATGAGTCGGTGCGGAGCCAGCAATGGCCCGCGTCGGGGGTGTAGCTCAATGGTAGAGTCTCAGTCTTCCAAACTGATTGCGCGGGTTCGATTCCCGTCACCCCCTCGATCTGATCAGGTCCTCGCCCACGGCGAGGACCTTTTCTACAGGGAGGGATGCCGTGACCGACCCGGACTCCCCTCTGCGCGGCCCACATGACCTTCCGCTCCTCTTCTCCAGTGCGCCCCTCGCCTCGCCCCGTCCGAGGAGAAGGCGCACGGGGCTGGTGCTCGGGGTCGTCGGCGCTCTCGTCGTCGCCGGCGGTCTCGCCGCGGCTCAGCTGGGTGCGAATCTGAGCTACGACGACGCGGCCGAGCGGTACGACTCCGCCGTGCAGACGACACGCGAGACCATCGCCGAGGTGCGAGCGGACACCGACGACCTGCAGTCGACCACCGGCTACGCCTCCCAGCTGATCCAGAGTGATGACGGGACGCTGGTGGATTCCGCGTCGAAGGACGCCCTCACCGCCGCCGTGTCCGGAGCGGAGGCCGCCGCATCCGACGCAGAGGACGTCCTGGACTCGCGCATCCCCGAGCCCGGCGAGAAGCCTGCCTGGTTCTGGGAGCTCTTCGCGGCGTCCGATCGGCTCACAGACGACCGCGACGGTCTCGACGATCTGGCGGATGACCTCGCCGATGAGACTCCTGCGATCGACGAGGCGCGGACGGCGCTGTCGGACGCCGGTCTGACACTGCTCACGACGGCGGCATCGACCGCTGCAGGGTTCGAGGCCGCGCATCCCTCGGCGAAGAACGATGCGGTGATCGCTCTCCGCGATGCGGCGGCGAAGGCGTCCGCGACGACCGGCATCGATGCCAGCGCCGCGACGTCGCTCACCTCTCTGCAGAGCGCCGCCGCCCTGGTCGTCTCGTCCGAGCAGGCCGAGCTGGCCGAGAAGGCGGGACCGCTGCTGTCGAAGCGGCTGGAGATCGAGGCGTTCGCCCGCGCCCTGGCGCCCGGCGTTCTCCTGGAGTTCGACTGGAACCCCATCGTCAGCGGAGCCGGAGGCAGCGGGAGCATGGGCGGACTCACCACCTGGTGGTGGGATACGCCAGGACGTGCGGTGATCGAGCTCTCGAACTCGGTGGCGGAACGGTGGCCCTCGTACAGCAGCAAGTCGCTCGTCGCGCACGAGGTCGGCCACGCGATCAGCGTCAAGTGCGAGGACATGTACGACTCGTCCACCCAGGACAGCATCGAGAAGTGGGCGACGGCCTGGGCGATCAGCATGGGGTACACGGACGACGCGAACGGGGTCTGGGCCTACGGCTATCCCCCGCAGTCGTACATCGACGCCGCCACCGGCTGCCGGTGACCGCACCGACCTGACCGTGGACCGAGCCCGACGACGCGAGAGGCCGCCGCGACGGATCGTCGTGGCGGCCTCTCGCGAAGGAACCGGGTCTTACTGACCCCGGCGCTCGCGCAGCTGGGTGAGCGCGTCCTCGAGGAGCTGAACAGCTTCCTCGTCGGTGCGTCGCTCCTTCACGTACGCCAGGTGGGTCTTGTAGGGCTCGGTCTTGGCGAGAGCGGGAGGGTTCTCCTTGTCTCGGCCGGCCGGCAGACCCGACTGCGGGTGATCGATGATCTCCGGGATCTCCTCTTCGGGGAGACCTGCGGCGAAGTAGCGGACGGTCTCATTGCCGAGCCCGTCCCAGTAGGAGACCGCGATGCGGTCTGCGTGATAACCGTGGTCCTGCTCGCCCATCGGGCCGGAGCCGACCCGGGTGCCTCGGATCGCGTTGCCGCCGGTAGCCATCAGATCACCTCGAACTTGGTGATGAGGCCGAGCGCGACGATCGCCACGAACCAGGCCAGCGCCAGGACGACCGTGAAGCGGTTGAGGTTCCGCTCGGCCAGACCGGACGAGCCGACCGCCGAGGACATGCCTCCGCCGAACATGTCGGACAGGCCGCCGCCGCGACCCTTGTGGAGCAGGATGAGGAGGGTCAGCAGGACGCTGGTGATGCCCAGCACGACCTGCAGGACGAACTCGAGAATTTCCACGAGGAAGAGCCTTTCGCTGGGGCACGACTGCCCCCGTAACGGTCAAGTATACGGTGCGGCGGGGCCGAAGCCCCGCCACAACTCACACTCCGACGTGCTTCTCGAACCGGATGATCGCGGCGAACTCGTCGACGACGAGGCTCGCCCCGCCGACCAGAGCGCCGTCCACATCGGGCTCGCGCATGAAGCTGGCGATGTTCGCCGACTTGACCGAACCGCCGTAGAGGATGCGCGTGCGTGCGGCGGCCTCGTCGCCGAGGACCTTCGCGATCACACCGCGCAGAGCGGCGCAGACGTCCTGCGCCTGCTGCGGCGTCGCCGCCTGGCCGGAGCCGATGGCCCAGACCGGCTCGTAGGCCACGACGATGTCGGCATCCTTCGAGACGCCCTGGAGCGCTGCCTCCAGCTGTCCGGCCGGAACCGCGCTCGCACCGAACTTCTCGAGGTCCTCCGCGGTCTCACCGACGCAGATGACCGGAACGAGTCCGTTCTTCAGCGAGGCCTTCACCTTCGCGGCCACGACATCGTCCGACTCCGCGTGGTACTCACGGCGCTCGGAGTGCCCGATGATGACGTACTTCGCGTCGAGCTTGGCCAGGAACGCGCCCGAGACCTCGCCCGTGTATGCGCCGGAGTCGTGCGCCGAGACGTCCTGCGCGCCGAGGGCGAACGGGATCTTGTCGGCGTCGATCAGCGTCTGCACGCTGCGGATGTCGGTGAACGGAGGGAAGACCGTGACCTCGACGGACCCGTCCTCGTGCTTCGCGTCCTTCAGCGTCCAGTGCAGCTTCTGGACGAAGGCGACCGCCTGCAGGTGGTCGAGGTTCATCTTCCAGTTTCCCGCGATCAGCGGGGTGCGCTTGTTCGTCGCCACGATGTCACTCCCATCCCAGGACGGTGAGTCCGGGTAGTTTCTTGCCCTCGAGGAACTCGAGGCTGGCGCCGCCGCCGGTCGAGATGTGACCGAACTGGTCGTCGGCGAAGCCGAGCTGGCGCACGGCCGCAGCGGAGTCGCCGCCGCCGACGACGCTGAGTCCGTCGACCTCGGTGAGAGCCTGCGCGACGGTCTTGGTGCCACCGGCGAAGGCGGGGAACTCGAACACGCCCATCGGGCCGTTCCAGAACACCGTCTTCGAGCCGCGTACGACCTCCGCGAACCGCGCGGCGGTCTCCGGGCCGATGTCGAGACCGATTCCCGAGGCGCCGAATGCGGTGTCCTCGATCGCGTCGGCCGCAGCGATCTCATGCGCGGCATCCGCGGCGAAGGCCGATGCCACCACGACGTCGGTGGGGAGCACGAGTTCGACTCCGCGCTCCGCCGCCTCGGCGATGTATCCGCGAACGGTGTCGAGCTGGTCCTCCTCCAGGAGGCTCGAGGCCACGTCGTGACCCTGAGCCTTGAGGAAGGTGAACAGCATGCCGCCTCCGACGAGGATGCGGTCGACGCGCGGGAGCAGGTGCGAGATGACGCCGAGCTTGTCGCTGACCTTCGAGCCGCCCAGGACGACCGCGTACGGACGCTCCGGGTTCTCGGTGAGGCGGTCGAGCACATCGAGCTCGGCGGCGATCAGCAGACCGGCGGCCGACGGCAGGATCTCGGCGAGATCGTAGACGCTGGCCTGCTTGCGGTGCACGACGCCGAATCCGTCGGAGACGAGGACGTCGCCCAGTTCGGCGAGCTGCGCCGCGAACGCGCCGCGGATCTCGTCGTCCTTGGAGGTCTCCCCCGCGTTGAACCGCAGGTTCTCGATGACGACGACGCCGCCGTCTTCGAGCGAGGCGACGGCATCCTTCGCGGATTCGCCGACCGTGTCGCGCGCGAACGCGACCGGAGCGCCGAGCAACTCGGACAGTCGCTGCGCGACCGGCTCCAGGCTGTACTGCGGGTCGGGTGCACCGTCGGGACGACCGAGGTGCGAGCAGACGACGACGCGGGCGCCGGCGTTGATGAGGGCGTTGAGGGTCGGCAGCGAGGCGCGTACACGGCCATCGTCCGTTATGACCCCGTCCCGCAGGGGGACGTTCAGGTCACAACGGACGATGACGCGCTTGCCCTCGAGCGAACCCAGTGAGTCCAGGGTGCGCAGAGTCATGTGTCTGAGATTCAGAGACGCTCGGCGACGTACTCGGTCAGGTCGACGAGACGGTTGGAGTAGCCCCACTCGTTGTCGTACCAGCTCGAGACCTTGACGAGGTTGCCGCTGACGTTGGTCAGCGTCGCGTCGAAGATCGACGAGTGCGGGTTGTGCACGATGTCGCTGGAGACGATCTGATCCTCGTTGTACTGCAGGTAGCCGGCGAGGCGACCCTCGGCAGCGGCCTTCTTGTAGGCCTCGTTGACCTCGTCGACCGTGAGGTCCTCGCGGTCGGTGATCAGCGTGAGGTCGACGATCGAGCCGGTGGGAACCGGAACGCGGTACGACGAGCCGCTCAGCTTGCCCTGGAGCTCCGGGAGCACCTCGCCGATCGCCTTGGCAGCACCGGTGGAGGCCGGGGTGATGTTGATCGCTGCGGCGCGCGCGCGGCGCAGGTCGCCGTGCGGGCCGTCCTGCAGGTTCTGGTCGGCCGTGTAGGCGTGCGCGGTCATCATGAAGCCGCGGTCGATGCCGAACGCGTCGTTGAACACCTGAGCCAGCGGCGCGAGGCAGTTGGTCGTGCAGGAGGCGTTGGAGATGATGTGATCCGTCTCCGGGTTGTAGGTGTCCTCGTTCACGCCCATGACGAACGTGCCGTCGACACCCGTGCCGGGAGCCGAGATCAGGACCTTCTTGGCGCCGGCCTCGATGTGCTTCTTGGCCAGCTCCGCCTTGGTGAAGAAGCCGGTCGACTCGATCACGATGTCGACGCCCAGCTCGCCCCACGGGAGGTTGGCGGGGTCGCGCTCAGCGAACGCCTTGATCTCCTTGCCGTTGACGGTGATGCTGTCGTCGTCGTAGCTGATGTCGGCGTCGAGGACGCCTCCGACCGAGTCGTACTTCAGCAGGTGCGCCAGCGTCTTGTTGTCGGTGAGGTCGTTGACCGCGACGATCTCGAGGTCAGCCCCCTGCGCGAGAGCCGCGCGGAAGTAGTTGCGTCCGATGCGGCCGAAGCCGTTGATACCGATCTTGACAGACACTCAGGTCTCCTGATTTCTTATGCGCTCGCGCGCGGTTTCAACTAGAGAGAGCATGGACAACGGCGTCCCGACGGGCGAAGAGTCCATCGGGACGCCCGTCTTGTTTACGACAGTACCAGCAGGCCAGCGGTCTTCTCACGGGCGATGTCGAAGCGCTGTGCGACGTTCTCCCAGTTCGCGATGTTCCAAGCGGCCTTGACGTAATCGGCCTTCACGTTCAGGTAGTCGAGGTAGAAGGCGTGCTCCCACATGTCGAGCTGGAAGATCGGGACCGTGCCCTGAGCCGTGTTCGACTGCTGGTCGAACAGCTGCTGGATGATCAGTCGCTGTCCGATCGAGTCCCAGCTCAGCACCGACCAGCCGGAGCCCTGGATGCCGAGGGCGTTCGCGGTGAAGTGCGCCTGGAACTTCTCGAAGGAGCCGAAGAACTCGTCGATGGCGGCGCGGAGCTCACCCTCGGGCTCGCCTCCGCCGTTCGGCGACAGGTTGGTCCAGAAGATGGAGTGGTTGACGTGACCGCCGAGGTTGAACGCGAGGTCCTTCTCGAGCTTGTTCACGTTCGCGAGGTTTCCGGTCTCACGGGCCTCAGCGAGACCGTCGAGCGCGGCGTTGGCACCGGCGACGTAGGCCGCGTGGTGCTTGTCGTGGTGCAGCTCCATGATCTTGCCGCTGATGTGCGGCTCGAGGGCTGCGAAGTCGTACGGAAGGTCGGGGAGCGTGTAGGTCGCCATTTCGCTTTCATCCAATCCGCGCCGCGCCGCGGCGCTTGCCGATCCTCCGCGCCACCGAAGTGCGGTGCGGAGCGGACGCTTTTCATCCTACTGACGACAACGCGGCGAGGGACCCGTTCCTTCCGCCGTATGACGAAAGAGAGCCGGCCCGTCGGGGGTCGGCTCTCTTTCGTCGGTCGTGAGATCAGACGTCGAGTCCTGCCGGCACGGCGGCCTCGGTACCGGGGATGCCCTCCTGCTGCGCGCGCTTGTCGGCCATCGCGAGGAGTCGGCGGATGCGCCCTGCGACAGCATCCTTCGTCATGGGAGGCTCGGCGTGGTGGCCGAGTTCGTCGAGGCTCGCATCGCGGTGCGCCAGGCGCAGCTCGCCGGCGACCTTGAGGTGGTCGGGCACGTCGTCGGCGAGGATCTCCAGTGCGCGCTCCACGCGCGCGCACGCGGCGACGGCGGCCTGCGCGGAGCGGCGGAGGTTCGCGTCGTCGAAGTTCACGAGGCGGTTCACGCCGGCCCGCACCTCGCGGCGCTGACGCATCTCCTCCCAGGCGACGGCGGTGCGCTGAGCGCCCATCTCGCTGAGGATCGTGCGGATCGCCTCGCCCTCGCGGACGACGACGCGCGGCATCCCGCGGACCTCGCGGGCCTTCGCGGCGACGCCGAGACGGTGTGCGGCGCCGACGAGGGCCATGGCGGCCTCGGACGTGGGGCAGGACACCTCGAGCATCGCGGAACGGCCGGGCTCGCTGAGCGTTCCCGCAGCGAGGAACGCTCCGCGCCACAGCCCGGAGACCTCTGCGCGAGAGCCGGTGGTCAGACGGTTCGGCAGGCCGCGCACGGGGCGACGGCGCTGGTCGAGGAGACCGGTCTGGCGTGCGAGGGTCTCCCCCGAGGCGATCACGCGTACGGCCCAGCGAGCGCCGTCGTTCGCGGTGCTCGACTGCACCTGGGCGATCTCCGGGCGCACGCCGTAGATCTCCGCGAGGTCCCTGGCGACGCGCTGTGCGAGCACCTCCGCATCCACCTCGGCTTCGACGGCCACCCGGCCGGCGATCGAGTGCAGTCCGCCGGCGAACCGGAGGATGGCGGTGACCTCCGCGACACGCACCGTGGGGGGTGCATTGCGGATGCTGACCAGCTCAGCCTTGACGTCGGTGGTTAGTGCCACGGGACTCCTTCACGTTCACGCGCCGGGTCGCGACGCAAACCTCCAGCCTACCCGGCTTTGCGGCTCGGCTACTCCCGGCCCAGGTCTCTGTGACGCACGCTGACGGCGACTCCGGGGACAGCCGCGAGGCGTCGAGCGAGCTCCTCCACCATGGCGACCGAGCGGTGCTTTCCGCCGGTGCATCCGATGGCCACGGTGGAGTGGCTCTTGTTCTCACGCTGGTAGCCCTCGAGGACCGGCGTGAGGGCGGCGGTGTAGGCGTCGAGGAACTCCGTCGCCCCTTCCCGCGAGAGCACGTAGTCGCGCACCGCCTCATCCTGACCGGTCTGTCCGCGGAGCTCCTCGTTCCAGAACGGATTGG
Organism: Microbacterium sp. NPDC057944; assembly: GCF_042887445.1. NCBI lineage: Bacteria > Bacillati > Actinomycetota > Actinomycetes > Micrococcales > Microbacteriaceae > Microbacterium > Microbacterium sp. NPDC057944. Next base: position 151,569 of record NZ_JBHVPJ010000002.1, on the reverse strand, counting down.
GCAGGAAGCGCATGTCGGCGACGAGGTCGACGTCGGTGGGCAGACCGTACTTGAAGCCGAAGCTCATCAGCGTCACGCGGTGGCGGGCGGCACCCTCTTCGGAGAACAGATCGGACACCTGGGTCGCGAGCTGATGGATGTTCAGCGAGGACGTGTCGATCACGAGATCCGCCGCCTCGCGGATCGCCGCGAGACGCGAGCGCTCGATGCGGATGCCGTCGAGCAGCGTGCCGTCGCCCTGCAGCGGGTGTGGCCGGCGGACCGACTCGAATCGACGCACGAGCACGTCGTCGGAGGCGTCGAGGAAAAGCACGCGCACGGATCCGCGCGAGCGCAGCGCGCGCGCGACCCCGGGGAAGTCGTCGAAGAGGTTGCGACCGCGGACATCGACCACGGCGGCGATCTTCGGAAGCGCATCACCGCCCATGTCGGTGAGGTCGAGGAGTGGCCGCAGGATCTGCGGTGGGAGGTTGTCGACGACGTACCAGCCGAGGTCCTCGAGTGCGTTCGCGACGGTCGTGCGCCCCGCGCCCGACATCCCCGTGACGATGAGGAACTCGCCCTTGTCCCCGTCTGCCATCATTGCTCCTTCTCCCCCGCCGTCACCAGCCTAGCGAGTGGAGAGATGCGTGTGGATGCTCTGTGCGAGCACGGGGCCGATGCCCTGGACCTCTTCGATCTCCCCCGGCTGCGCCGCACGCAGCGCGGTGACCGAACCGAAGTGCTTGAGCAGCACCTTGATGCGGGCAGCGCCGAGCCCCGGGACCTCGGCGAGGATCGTCGTGATGTCGTTGCGCCGGCGCTTGCGCTGGTGCGTGATCGCGAAGCGATGCGCCTCGTCGCGGAGACGCTGGAGAAGGTACAGGGACTCGCTCGTGCGCGGGAGGATCACCGGGAAGCCCTCGCCGGGCAGCCAGATCTCCTCCAGGCGCTTGGCGATGCCGCAGACCGCGATCTCGGTGTGTCCAGAGTCGCGGAGCGCCCGTGCGGCGGCCTCCACCTGCGGCTGACCTCCGTCGACGAGCAGGAGCTGCGGCGGGTACGCGAAACGCGGCTTCCTGCGCCCCGTCGCCTCCTCGCCCTCGGTCTCCTCCAGTGGCTCCGGCCTGTCGAGGTAGGCGAGGCGCCTGGTGAGCACCTGGTACATCGAGTCGGTGTCGTCGGTCGTCTCTGCGATGTTGAACGAGCGGTACTGGTCCTTGCGCGGGAGTCCGTCCTCGAAGACGACCATCGACGCCACGACGTTCGTGCCGCTCAGATGGGAGATGTCGTAGCACTCGATGCGCAGCGGAGCATCCGCCATTCCCAGGGCGTCCTGCAGATCGGTGAGCGCCTGCGTGCGGGCGACGTAGTCGCTGGTGCGTCTGGTCTTGTGCCTGATGAGCGCCTGCTGCGCGTTCAGCGTCGCCGTGCGCATGAGGTCGGCGCGCTGACCTCGCTGAGCGACGGCGATCTCGACCTTCTTGCCGCGGCGCTCTCTGAGCCAGAGCTCCAGCTCCGCCGCGTCGTCGGGCAACGTCGGCACCAGGATGCGGCGGGGCACGTCCTGAGCATCTCCGTAGGCGCGCTGCAGCACCTGATCGACGAGTTCCGCACCCGAGATGTCGATCTCCTTGTCGAGCGCCAGCGCCCTGACGCCCCGCACCCGACCGCCTCTGATGACGAAGTGCTGCACAGCCGCCGACAGCTCGTCCTCCGCGATCCCGAACAGGTCGGCATCCTCGTCGGGCGAGAGCACGAGAGCGCTCTTGCCGAGCACGGCCTCGATCGCGGAGAGCCGGTCGCGGTACTTCGCCGCGGCCTCGTAGTCCATGGCCGCGGATGCGGCGAGCATCCTCGCCGTCAGGTCCTTCGTGAACCGTTCATCGCCCCCGGCCATGAAGGCGACGAAGTCGTCGACCATGGCACGGTGCTCCTCGATCGTGACCGTCATCGAGCACGGTCCGCCGCACTTGCCGATCTGCCCGGGGAAGCAGGGACGCCCCGTCTGCATGGCGCGCTTGTAGCTGGCGTCGCTGCACGTGCGGATGGGGAAGACCTTGATCATCAGGTCGATCGTGTCGTGCACGGCCCACACCTTGGGGTACGGACCGAAGTAGCGCGCGCCGGCGATCTTGCGGTTGCGGGTCACGATCACGCGAGGAGCTTCGTCTCCGAGGGTCACCGCCATGAAGGGGTAGGACTTGTCGTCCTTGTAGCGCACGTTGAAGGGCGGATCGAACTCCTTGATCCACATGTACTCCAGCTGCAGGGAGTCCACGTCGGTCGACACGACCGTCCACTCCACCGACGCCGCCGTCGTCACCATCCGCCTGGTGCGCTCATGCAGGGTGCGCAGCGGGGCGAAGTAGTTCGAGAGACGCTGGCGCAGGTTCTTCGCCTTGCCGACATAGAGCACGCGCCCCTCCGCATCGCGGAACCTGTACACGCCGGGGTCGGTGGGGATCTCACCGGTCCGCGGCTTGTACGGCAGCACGTCGGCCATCAGCTGGCCTTCCGAGCCGCCCGCCCGTCGCCGAGGATCTCCGCGAGGAACTGACCGGTGTGGCTCTCCTCGACGCGGGCGATCTGCTCCGGGGTGCCGACGGCGAGGATCTCACCACCGCCCGAGCCGCCCTCGGGGCCGAGGTCGATGACCCAGTCCGCCGACTTGATGACGTCGAGGTTGTGCTCGATGACGATGACCGTGTTGCCCTTGTCGACGAGTCCGTTCAGCACCTCGAGGAGTTTGCGGACGTCTTCGAAGTGCAGACCGGTCGTCGGCTCGTCGAGCACGTAGATGCTGCGTCCGTTGCTGCGACGCTGGAGCTCGGTCGCGAGCTTCACGCGCTGCGCTTCGCCGCCCGACAGGGTGGTCGCGGACTGCCCCAGCCTCACGTAGCCGAGGCCGACGTCGACCAGCGTCTTCATGTAGCGGTGGATCGCCTGGATCGGCTCGAAGAACTCGGCGGCCTCGGCGATCGGCATCTCGAGCACCTCGGCGATGTTCTTGCCCTTGTAGTGCACGGCCAGGGTGTCGCGGTTGTACCGCTTGCCGTGGCACACCTCGCAGTCGACGTAGACGTCGGGGAGGAAGTTCATCTCGATCTTGATCGTGCCGTCGCCAGAGCAGGCGTCACAGCGTCCGCCCTTGACGTTGAAGCTGAAGCGCCCGGGCTGGTAGCCGCGCACCTTCGCCTCCGGCGTCTCGCTGAACAGCGTGCGGATGCGGTCGAACACGCCCGTGTAGGTAGCCGGGTTCGACCGCGGGGTGCGCCCGATCGGCGCCTGGTCGACATGCACGACCTTGTCGAGGTTGTCGAGGCCGGAGACGCGGGTGTGCTTGCCGGGGACCGTGCGCGCTCCGTTGAGTCGCGAGGCGAGCACCTGGTACAGGATGTCGTTGACGAGCGACGACTTCCCCGAACCGCTCACACCCGTCACGGCGGTGAGGAGGCCGAGCGGGAAGTCGGCGTTCACGTTCTTGAGGTTGTTCTCCCGCGCTCCGACGACGCTCAGCATCCGCTTCTTGTCGATCTTGCGGCGCTTCTTCGGTGCGGGGATCTCGCGGCGCCCGGAGAGGTACTCCCCCGTCATCGACGCGGACTCGCTCAGCAGCGCGGCGTACGGCCCGGAGTGGACGACCTCTCCTCCGTTGACGCCGGCGCCGGGGCCGATGTCGACGACCCAGTCGGCCGCCTCGATGGTCTCCTCATCGTGCTCGACGACGATGAGGGTGTTGCCGAGATCGCGGAGCTTGAGCAGCGTGTCGATGAGCCGGCGGTTGTCGCGCTGGTGCAGTCCGATGGACGGCTCGTCGAGCACGTACAGCACGCCGGTGAGGCCGGAACCGATCTGCGTCGCGAGCCGGATGCGCTGCGCCTCGCCGCCGGAGAGCGACCCTGCGGATCGGCTCAGGTTGAGGTACGAGAGACCGACCTGCAGCAGGAAGTCGAGGCGGAGACGGATCTCGCGCAGCACCTGCGCGGCGATCTTCGCCTCGCGGTCGGTGAGTGTGAGCGTGCCCATGAACTCACGCGCATCGGCGAGGCTGAGGTGCGAGACCTCGGCGATCGAGTGTCCGTGCACCTGCACCGCGAGAACCTCGGGCTTGAGGCGGTTGCCGTCGCACACCGGGCACGGCACCTCGCGGAGGTACTCTCCCCAGCGGGCCCGCTGCGTGTCGGACTCCGCCTGCGCGTACTGCCGCTCGATGTAGGGCACGACCCCCTCGAATCCGGAGGCGTAGCGCATCTCGCGGCCGTACCGGTTCTTCCACTTGACCGTGACCTTGTAGTTCTCACCGCGGAGGATCGCATCCTGCACGTCGACGCGCAGATCCTGCCAGGGCGTGTCGAGCGAGAAGTTGAGGTCGGACGCGAGCCCCTCGAGAAGACGCTCGTAGTACTGGAACAGCCCCTTGCCCTGTGTGGTCCAGGGGATGATGGCGCCCTCGCGGATCGAGAGCTCCTCATCGCCGAGCATCAGATCGATGTCGACCGACATGCGCGTGCCGAGACCCGAGCACGCGGGGCACGCACCGAACGGTGCGTTGAACGAGAAGGTCCGCGGCTCGATCTCGGTGAGCGTGATCGCGTGGCCGTTGGGGCACGCGAGCTTCTCCGAGAACGACTGCCAGGCGTCGTCGCCCTCCTCGTCGACGAAGTTGACCTGCACGACCCCACCGGCGAGACCGAGGGCCGTCTCGACCGAGTCCGTGACGCGGCCGAGGATGTCATCGGCGGCCACGAGGCGGTCGACGACGACGGCGATGTCGTGCTTGTAGCTCTTCTTCAGCGTGGGCGGCTCGGCGAGCTGGATCAGGTCGCCGTCGACGATCGCGCGCGAGTAGCCCTTGGCCCCCAGCTCGCGGAACAGGTCGACGAACTCGCCCTTCTTCTGCGAGACGACCGGCGCGACGATCTGATAGCGGGTGCGCTCGGGGAGCTCCATGAGCTGGTCGGCGATCTGCTGCACGGTCTGACGCTGGATCTTCTCCCCGCACTCCGGGCAGTGCGGGATGCCGATGCGCGCCCACAGCAGACGCATGTAGTCGTAGATCTCGGTGATCGTGCCGACGGTGGAGCGCGGATTGCGGTTGGTCGACTTCTGGTCGATCGACACCGCGGGGCTCAGCCCCTCGATGAAGTCGACGTCTGGGCGGTCCACCTGCCCGAGGAACTGGCGCGCGTACGCGCTCAGCGATTCGACGTAGCGGCGCTGCCCCTCTGCGAAGATCGTGTCGAACGCGAGGCTGGACTTCCCGGAGCCGGACAGGCCGGTGAACACGACGAGGGAGTCGCGCGGGATGTCGATGTCGACGTTCTTGAGGTTGTGCACGCGGGCACCGCGAACACTGAGTTTTCCTGGGGTTGCAACCGGGACGATAGGCACCGGTCAAGTCTACGAGGGGCCACGGACATCGGCTCCGCCGGCGGCCTCGGTGCGCTCCTCCTCCGTGGCGGAGCACAGCCGAGGCTAGGCCCCGGACAGCTCCGTGACGCGCCGACCCGCGAAGGCCGACAGGCCGTCTCTCAAGACGGACACCTGCGAGATGTCCATGTCGACGGCGGCCATGACCTGATGCGGAACGTCGAGAGCCCGTTCCCGCAGCGCGGCGCCGGCATCCGTCAGCGCGATCTCCAGCCGCCTCTCGTCCTGCGGGCTGCGCTGTCGGGTGACGAGTCCGTCCGCCTCGAGGCGCTTGACCAGCGGCGACGCGGTGGCCGGCTCCATGGCGAGATCGGCGGCGAGGTCGGCGAGGGTGCGAGGCGCCCGCTCCCAGAGCGCGAGCATGACGAGATACTGCGGGTGCGTGAGGCCGAGGGGCTCGAGGATCGGACGGTAGATCGCCACCACGTTGCGCGCGGCCGTGACCACGGCGAAGCACAGCTGGTTCTCGAGCTTGAGCAGGTCATCGGATGCCGTCACGGCTCCGAGTATACATAGGCACTAATAGTTAGTACACTAATGAACATGGCAACGAACTCCGACCGCGCTCCCCTTCGCACCCGCATCCGCGAGGCGGGCGGTCTCTACGCCTGGTTCAACACGAATCTGATCCGCTTCGCCGGCCCCGCCTCGGTCGGCCCGTACGAGAAGACGCCGCCGCCCAGCGCCGCCGAACGCGCCGAACGTGCGTGCCCGCTGTGCGGCGCGCCGATGACGGAGCACGAGATCGACCGCTCGGGCCCGAAGCCCCTCATGCACTGCCCCTGAGCTCGAGCGTCCTCGCGCGGGACGGCCCGTTCACGGGCGACCCGTCGAGTCCTCCCTGGCGGCGTCGATCCAGAACATGAGAGCGTCGTCATCGGCCACGGTGACGGCGTCGACGTCCAGCCAGCTCGCACTCATCGTCTTGGCGCCCATCACGGCCCTGGCGACTCCCGGCCTCACCGCCAGCGCGGCGCCCTGCTCCTCCGACAGCCGCACCAGCAGCACCCCGCCCTTGCGCGCACCCACCAGGATGCGACCGTCCATCAGGAAAGCCCGGCTTCCGAACATCCGCTTCTCCTCGATCGACGGATCCGCTCCCATGAGCGCACGGATGCGATCGGCGAGCTCTTCTCCTGCCGCGTCCATCGCGTGCCTCTCCTCGTCGAGCCGGCGAGAGGTCGTGTCCTCTCGCGCTCTGTCCAGATCTTCGCCGATCAGGCGTGTCCGGCGCGCTCCATGGCGCGCAGCTCCTTCTTCAGATCCTGCACCTCATCGCGAAGTCGCCCGGCGAGCTCGAACTTCAGCTCTCCGGCGGCGGCCAGCATCTGATCGGAGAGATCCTGGATGGTCGCCTCCAGCTGCAGCGCTCCTTCGGCGGCGATGCCCGTGCGTCGCAGGTTCGGCGTCGGCGACTTGCCCTTGCCCGTGGCACGTCCACGACTCGACATCATGTCGGCCGTGTCGGCCCCCTCGCGGGCGAGCACCTCGGTGATGTCGGCGATCCGCTTGCGCAGCGGCTGCGGATCGATCCCGTGCTCGGTGTTGTACGCGATCTGCTTGTCGCGGCGCCGATCGGTCTCCTCGATCGCCTTGGCCATCGAGTCGGTCATGTTGTCGGCGTACATGTGCACCTCGCCGGAGACGTTGCGGGCTGCGCGCCCGATCGTCTGGATCAGGGAGGTCCCCGAGCGGAGGAAGCCTTCCTTGTCGGCATCGAGGATCGCGACCAGCGACACTTCTGGCAGATCGAGACCCTCGCGAAGAAGGTTGATGCCGACCAGCACGTCATAGACGCCCGCCCTGAGCTCGCTGAGCAGCTCCACTCGTCGGAGCGTGTCGACGTCGGAGTGCAGATAGCGCACGCGGACCCCGTGCTCGCCCAGGAAGTCGGTGAGCTCCTCGGCCATCTTCTTGGTGAGGGTTGTGACGAGGACGCGCTCGTCCTTCTGGGCGCGGATCCTGATCTCCTCGAGGAGGTCGTCGATCTGACCCTTCGACGGCTTCACGATGATGTGCGGGTCGACGAGTCCGGTGGGGCGGATGATCTGCTCGACCACGCCGTCGGCGATGCCCATCTCGTACTTGCCCGGGGTCGCCGAGAGGTAGACGGTCTGACCGATGCGGTTCTTGAACTCGTCCCACCGCAACGGCCTGTTGTCCATGGCACTCGGAAGACGGAAGCCATGATCGACGAGCGTGCGCTTGCGCGAGGCGTCGCCCTCGTACATCGCGCCGATCTGCGGGACGGTGACGTGCGACTCGTCGATGACCAGGAGGAAGTCGTCGGGGAAGAAGTCGAGCAGAGTGTGCGGCGGCTCCCCGGCCTCGCGACCGTCCATGTGGCGCGAGTAGTTCTCGATGCCGGAGCAGAATCCGAGCTGCTGCAGCATCTCGAGGTCGAAGGTCGTCCGCATGCGCAGGCGCTGGGCCTCGAGGAGCTTGCCCTGCTTCTCGAACTCGGCGAGCCGTTCCTCCAGCTCCGCCTCGATCGTGCCGATGGAGCGCTGGATGACGTCGGTGCCGGCGACGTAGTGGGATGCGGGGAAGATCGGCACGGCGTCGAGCTTCTCGATGACCTCGCCCGTGAGCGGGTGCAGGGAGTACAGCGCCTCGATCTCGTCGCCGAAGAGCTCGATGCGGATCGCGTGCTCCTCGTACACGGGGATGATCTCGATCGTGTCGCCGCGGACCCGGAAGTTGCCGCGGGAGAAGTCGACGTCATTGCGGTTGTACTGCATCGCGATGAACTGGCGGATCAGGGCGTCGCGGTCGTAGCGCTCCCCCACCTGCAGGGCGACCATGGCGCGGAGGTACTCCTCCGGAGCGCCGAGGCCGTAGATGCACGACACGGTCGACACCACGACGACGTCGCGACGGCTGAGCAGCGAGTTCGTCGTCGAGTGCCGCAGCCGCTCGACCTCGGAGTTGATCGACGAGTCCTTCTCGATGAAGGTGTCCGTCTGCGGCACGTAGGCCTCTGGCTGGTAGTAGTCGTAGTACGAGACGAAGTACTCGACGGCGTTGTTGGGCATGAGCTCGCGGAACTCGTTGGCGAGCTGCGCCGCGAGCGTCTTGTTGTGCGCCAGCACGAGAGTCGGACGCTGCACCTGCTCGATGAGCCACGCCGTCGTGGCCGACTTTCCGGTGCCGGTTGCGCCGAGCAGCACGATGTCGGTCTCGCCCGCGTTGATCCGCGCTGCGAGGTCGGCGATCGCCTTCGGCTGATCACCGGCCGGGACGTACTCGCTGATGACCTCGAACGGACGGACACTGCGCGTGGGTTGCATACCTCCAGCGTAGGCGGGACCACGGACATCGAGGCCGGCTCCGCCTAGTCTGAGGGGGTGATCGAGTTCGTCATCGGAACCAGCCTCGCGGCATCCGCCGGCCTCAACGCCTGGATGCCGCTGTTCCTGCTCGGTCTCGCCGACCGCGTGCTGCCGGCGGTGCAGCTCCCGGCCACCTGGTCGTGGCTGTCGGGCGATCTCGCACTGTGGATCATCGGAGCGCTCCTGCTGCTCGAGATCGTGGCCGACAAGATCCCCGCGCTCGACTCGGTCAACGACGTCATCCAGAGCATCCTGCGGCCTGCGGCTGGCGGCATCGCGTTCGGCGCCGGTTCCAGCGCGCAGACGATCGCCGTCGACGACCCCGCATCCTTCTTCTCCGAGAACACCTGGGTCCCCGTCGTCGTCGGCATCGCGATCGCGCTCGTCGTCCACGTCGTCAAGGCCACGGCGCGCGTCGCCGCGAACGCCACGACCGGAGGACTCGCCGCGCCTGTCCTCAGCACCGCAGAGGACGGAGCCTCCTTCGCCCTCGCGGCCGCCGCCATCGTGATCCCCGTCCTCGCAGCGGTGCTGCTCATCGGGCTGATCGTGGTCATCATGGCTGCGGTGAGGCGCCGCGCACGGCGCCGACGGGAGCGCTCGGATCAGTCCGCCGGGCGCGACCACACGTAGGGCGTCGTGGTCGAGACCTTCACGAGTCCCGACCTCTCCAGGATCGGGCGGGAAAACTCCGTCGAGTCCGACTGCAGGTAGCGGACGCCGCGGGCCAGAGCGGATCGGGCCCGCTCGGCGGTGAGCGCGCGATAGATGCCGCGGCCCCGCCACTCCTCGAGGGTCGAGCCGCCCCACAGACCGGCGAACTCGGTGCCGGCGACGGGCTCCAACCGCCCCGCGCTGACCACCTCGCCGTCGACGACCGCGATCCACAGCTCCACCGTGTCGTCGACGCGCATGCGTTCGATCAGCGACTCGGCGCGCGAGCGCCAGTCCGCGTCGTCGAAGACGCGTCCCTGCATCTCGCCGGCGGCGAGCACCTCGTCCTCCGAGAACGCGCGGCGGATCGTCACCTCACCGGGGATGACGACGTCCTGGGCGAGCAGAGCGGCCTCGCCGATCATGATCGACTCCGGCTCCTCCGGCACGAATCCCCCTGCCAGCAGGGCCTCGTGGAGACCGGGGGCCGTGTCGTGCCCTCGGGTCTTCCACTCCACCTCCGCGACCTCCGCGCTGGCGGCGAAGCGCGCGAGCGCTCCCTCCACCAGCTCGCGGATGCCGTCGGCATCCGCTCCCCCGAGGTCCGCGTACGTGATGAAGCCTCGCCCGCCGTGGAAGGTCGCGAGGCTCAGCGGTCCGAGCTGCACGACCCGCTCCGCGTGCGCGGTCTCCGGCCCTGTGCGGAGCTGGCGGTCGTAGGCGTCGAGATACTGCGTCTGCATGTCTCCATGCTCGCAGAGGATCGCGGTCAGGGCCGACCCGTCGGCGTCGCCCTGAGCGCTGCGACCGCGGCCGACGCCGCCAGCGCGCACATGGACACGACCGCGACGATGAACCATCCCCACGCGACCGCTCCGAACACCAGCCCGAGCGCCCAGCCGAACAGGCTCGATCCGGCGTAGTAGGCGAAGTAGTACAGGGACGACGCCTGTGCTCTGCTCTCCGCTCCCGCAGCGACCGGGGTCCATCCGGAGGCGATCGCGTGCGCGCCGAAGAAGCCGGCCGTGAACAGGAGGAGGCCCGCGAGCACGATCGCCGCGGAGGGCGCGAGCATCAGCAGAGCGCCGACCGCCATGACCGCGATCGAGAGCACGAGCACGGGGAACCGGCCGATCCGGGCCGCCCAGGAACCCGCCCACGGCGAGGAGACGGTGCCGGCCAGATAGGCGAGGAACAGCAGCGTCACCAGCCAGGCCGGCAGGGAGAAGGGGGCGGCCGAGAGATGGAACCCGAGGTAGTTGTACACCGCGACGAACGCGCCCATCAGCAGGAAGCCCTGCGCATACAGAGCCCACTGCCGCGAGGAGCGCAGCGGCGATCGGAGACGCTCGAGGATGCCGGGACCGCGCTCGCTGCGCAGCCTCCCCGGGACGAAGCCGCGCGCGCGGGGTGTGAGCCAGAGGAACAGCACCGCAGCCCCGGCGCACACCGCGGCGACCGCCCAGACGCCGGCTCGCCAGCCCGCGACCTCACCGACGGTTCCCGACACGATGCGACCGAGCAGGCCCCCGACGGTGGTGCCGGCGATGTAGCTCCCGGCCGCGGCCGCCGCATGACGAGGCTCGACCTCCTCGCTGAGATAGGCGAGGGCGACAGCGGGGACGGCGCCCAGCGCCAGTCCCTCCGCGAATCGCAGAGTCAGGAGCAGCACGATCCCGTCGCTCAGGGGAGCCAGGAGCCCGAGCGCGGTGGCGGTGAGGACGCCGATCGCCATGGCCGGCACCCGCCCGATGCGATCGGCCACGGATGACCACGGGATCACCGCGACGGCGAGCCCGAGGGTGGCGGCCGACACGGTGATCGCCGCGGTCGCGGGGCTCACCTCGAGGTCGACGGAGATGAGCGGAAGGACGGCCTGAGCGGAGTACAGCTGCGCGAAGGTCGCGATCCCGGCGAAGAAGAGGCCGATGATGAGACGCCGGTACTCGCGCGTCCCGGGGACGTGGCCGGAGAAGGTCACTTCGCGCGGATCCGCTCCCAGAGCGCGTCCGTCTGCTCCTCGGTGTGCGCGAGGTCGCCGGCGGTGTCGATCACGACGTCGGCGATGGCGAGACGCCGATCGTCGGATGCCTGCGCATCGATCCGCTCCTGCGCCGCGCGCTCGTCCATCCCGCGCAGCTCGACGAGCCTCTGCCTGCGGACGGATGCCGGCGCGTGGGCGACGACGATCAGATCCCAGGGATCGTCCGGCCGCGCCTCCACGAGAAGCGGCACGTCGTAGACCACGACGGCATCCGGATCCGCGGCGAGGGCTTCCTCGAACCGGCGCCGGGACTCGGCGCCCACCGCGGGGTGGACGATCGCGTTCAGCTGCGCGAGGAGCATCGGGTCTCCGAACACCTTCGCCCCGAGGGCGGGGCGGTCGAGCGATCCGTCCGCCCCGATGACGTCTTCGCCGAAGGCCTCCTCGATGCCCCGCAGCACGGGTGAGCCCGGCGCCTGCACGTCGCGCACGATCTGATCGGCGTCGACGACCACCGCGCCCTTCTCGGCGAGACGACGGGCGATGGTCGACTTTCCGGACGCGATTCCGCCGGTGAGCGCGATGAGGGGCATGACGTCCATCCTCGCACCTGTCGAGCGTCGGCATCCCCCGTGCGCGCCGGTCGGCCCGATACGCGGAACGGGCCGCCACCTCGAAAGGTGACGGCCCGTTCCTGAGCGAAATGCTTACGCGTTGCCGCCCGAGAGCTTCTCGCGCAGAGCCGCGAGAGCCTCGTCGTCAGCAAGCGTGCCCGCGCCGGCGGACTCGCTGGAGAAGGACTGGCCGCCGAAGTCGGCACCGGCCTCCGCCTCGGCCTCGGCCGCCTTGGCGACCTGAGCCTTGTGAGCCTCCCAGCGGGACTGAGCAGCTGCGTACTCCTGCTCCCATGCCTCGCGCTGAGCGTCGAAGCCTTCCTTCCACGCACCGGTCTCGGCGTCGAAGCCCTCCGGGTACTTGTACTCGCCGTTCTCGTCGTACTCCGCGAGCATGCCGTACAGCGCCGGGTCGAACTCGGTGCCGTTGGGGTCGACCGACTCGTTGGCCTGCTTGAGCGACAGCGAGATGCGGCGACGCTCGAGGTCGATGTCGATGACCTTGACGAAGACCTCTTCGCCGACGGAGACGACCTGCTCGGCCAGCTCGACGTGCTTGCTGGAGAGCTCGGAGATGTGGACGAGGCCCTCGATGCCGTCTGCGACGCGCACGAACGCACCGAACGGAACGAGCTTGGTGACCTTACCCGGCGTGACCTGACCGATCGCGTGGGTGCGGGCGAAGACCTGCCACGGGTCCTCCTGCGTCGCCTTCAGCGACAGGGAGACGCGCTCGCGGTCGAGGTCGACCTCGAGGATCTCGACGGTGACCTCCTGGCCGACCTCGACGACCTCGGAGGCGTGCTCGATGTGCTTCCAGGACAGCTCGGAGACGTGCACGAGGCCGTCCACGCCGCCCAGGTCGACGAACGCGCCGAAGTTGACGATCGAGGACACGACACCCTTGCGGACCTGACCCTTGTGCAGGTTGTTCAGGAACGTGGTGCGCGACTCCGACTGCGTCTGCTCGAGCAGCGCACGGCGGCTGAGGACGACGTTGTTGCGGTTCTTGTCGAGCTCGAGGATCTTCGCCTCGATCTCCTGACCCAGGTAGGGCGTGAGGTCGCGGACGCGACGCAGCTCGATGAGCGAGGCCGGGAGGAAGCCGCGGAGGCCGATGTCGACGATGAGTCCACCCTTGACGACCTCGATGACCGTACCGGTGACGACGCCGTCGTTCTCCTTGATCTTCTCGACGTCTCCCCAGGCGCGCTCGTACTGTGCGCGCTTCTTGGAGAGGATCAGGCGGCCTTCCTTGTCCTCCTTCTGGAGAACGAGAGCCTCGACCTCGTCGCCGACCTTGACGACCTCGTTGGGGTCGACGTCGTGCTTGATGGAGAGCTCGCGCGAGGGGATGACGCCCTCGGTCTTGTATCCGACGTCGAGCAGAACCTCATCGCGGTCGATCTTGACGATCGTGCCTTCGATGATGTCGCCGTCGTTGAAGAACTTCAGGGTCTTCTCGACCGCGGCCAGGAAGTCCTCAGCAGATCCGATGTCGTTGATGGCGACCTGCTTGGTGGCCGGGGCGGTCGTTGCGGTAGTCATGTAGTGGGTTGTCCTTGTTGAATGGAGACTCGGGCTGCGGGGCAACGGACGCGCACGTCCGACAGCATGCTTCGCAGCGGTTGGATTTTGATTGCCTTGCCACGAGGGCATGCATAGGCACGCCACGAGTGACACTTCAGGCTATCAGACATCTCGGATGCCCGGAGGACGGATGCCAGTCCGTTATCTCTATGCGCGAGGGACGAGCGCGAGCACGATCGGCTCGCCCTCCTCCCCCGTGTAGCCGGCCAGCGTGAGCGCGGCGTCGGGAGCGACGTCCGGCGCGTCCACGAAGGTGATCCGCGGCACGAGGTCCATCGTGCACACGCCGTCCTTCGGCTCGTCGAGGGTGAGCACGCTCCCCTCGACAGCACCGGACTCCGGAACACAGGTCGAGGAGCCCCAGGTGAGGACGGCGAGCTCCCCCTCGCCGATCCACGCGGCGGCGGGGAGCTGCGGCGGCATCCTGTCCGCCGGCGCGATCTCCCCCTGGGGAAGTCCGGGGAGCTCGATCAGCGTGGCCTCGCCGCCGTGCTGCGTGACCGCGATCGTGAGCGGCTTCGAGGAGTCGAGTCCGGCGGGGACTCCGAGGTACGTGCCGTGGATCGTCGACGATGTCTCCGAATCGGCGCACGCACCGCCGGCGGGAGCGGTGAGAGTCACCTCGATTCGCTGCTCCCCGGTGACGAGATCGCTGATCTCCGGTGCGCATCCGTCTCCCCTCGTCGCGATCACGAAGGAGGAGGCGTCCAACCACGCCGCGCGCGGCGCGTCCTCGGGGCTGATCTTCGACGACTGGCCGTCCGGAGTGCTCGGCTGATGCGTGGGTGCAGCGCCGGGCGCCGACGCACAGCCCGAGACGAATGCGGCGAGGACGAGCGCGGCGACGACGGACAGGGAACGGGCGGAGGTCTTCATACCCATCTGGTGTCGAGCGGCCCGCGATCGTCTCACATCGTTGTCCGCACCGCATGCAAGACTGTGGTCCGTGACCGATCGTCTGATGCTGCTCGACACCGCCTCTCTCTACTTCCGCGCGTTCTACGGAGTGCCCGACAAGGTCACCGCCCCCGACGGCTCCCCCATCAACGCCGCCCGCGGCCTGCTCGACATCATCGCGAAATTGATCACCCTCTACGAGCCGACGCACATCGTCGCCTGCTGGGACGACGACTGGCGCCCGCAGTGGCGTGTCGACCTCATCCCGAGCTACAAGACGCACCGTGTCGTCGAGGTCGTGGCCGCAGGCCCCGACGTCGAGGAGGTGCCAGACCCGCTCGAGGCGCAGATCCCGCTCATCCGCGAGACCCTCGGGCTCCTCGGCATCCCGATCGTGGGCGTCGCCGCGCACGAGGCCGACGACGTGATCGGCACCCTCGCCACCAAGTCCGCAATCCCGGTCGACATCGTGACCGGTGACCGCGACCTGTTCCAGCTCGTCGACGACGGCAGGGACGTCCGCGTCATCTATACGGCGCGCGGCATGAGCAACCTCGAGATCGTGACCGATGCCGTCGTCGTGGCGAAGTACGGCGTCCTCCCCTCGCAGTACGCCGATTTCGCGACGATGCGCGGCGACGCCTCCGACGGCCTCCCCGGCGTCGCCGGGGTCGGCGAGAAGACGGCGGCGACGCTGCTGCAGGCGCACGGCGACCTCGACGGCATCCGCGCGGCGGCTAAGGCGGGCGAAGGCATGAGCGCCGGCGTCCGAGCAAAGGTCCTCGCGGCGTCCGCCTACCTCGACGTCGCCCCCACCGTGGTCGAGGTGGCCAGGTCCCTCGACGTCGAGCCGCCGACGGATCCCCTGCGACCGCTCGACCCCGCGGAGGAGGATGCGGCGTCCGCCGTCGCGGAGAAGTGGAACCTCGGCGGGTCGATGACGCGCGCGGTCGCCGCCGTCGCGACGATGTCGCGCTGACTCAGTCGGCCCAGGCGAGCAGGCGCTCGAGGCCCCAGGTGGTGACGATCCGACTCGCGGGGACACCCGCCCGCTCCGCACGCAGGGCGCCGTGGTCGAGCAGCGACAGCTGACCGGGCGCGTGCGCATCGGAGTCGATGGAGAACAGGCACCCCGCCTCCAGCGCGATCGAGATCAGCTCGTCCGGGGGATCCTGTCGTTCCGGTCGCGAGTTGATCTCGACGGCGACGCCGTTCTCCGCGCACGCGGCGAAGACGGCCGCGGCGTCGAACAGGGACGGCGGTCTGGTTCCGCGCTCGCCTTCCACGAGTCGCCCCGTGCAGTGGCCCAGCACGTTCACCCGCGGGTGCGAGACGGCGGCGATCATCCTCGCGGTCATCGGCCGCGCTTCCATCCGCAGTTTCGAGTGGACCGAGGCGACCACGATGTCGAGCTCGCCGAGGAGGGAGTCCTCCTGGTCCAGCGCGCCGTCTTCGAGGATGTCGACCTCGATGCCCGCGAGGAGCGTGAAGCCCTCTCGCGATTCCGCTCGCACGAGAGGGATCTGCGTCCGGAGACGCTCGGCCGTCAGCCCGCGGGCGACGCGCAGTCGAGGCGAGTGATCGGTGATCGCCTGGTACTCGTGCCCCAGCGCGCGGGCGGCCTCCGCCATCACCGCGATCGGCGTGGTCCCGTCCGACCAGTCCGTGTGCGCGTGCAGGTCGCCGCGAAGCGCGGGTCGGAGGGTCGAGACGATCTCCGGCTCGACTTCTCCCCTGAGCTCCACGAGATACTGCGGAACCGCGCCGGACTGCGCCTCTCTGATGACGCCGAAGGTGGATTCGCCGATCCCCTTCACCGCCCGAAGGCGGGTGGGATCGCCCTTCACGTCATCGGGGAGGCCCTCCAGCGCCGCGGCCGCCACCCGGAACGCCTTCGCCCGGTAGCGAGACGCGCGCTCCCTCTCCAGCAGAGAGGCGATCTCGAGCAGCGCGGCGATCGGTTCCACGACGGACCTCAGGCCGAAGCCAGCTCCCGGCTCACGCCGATCCACTGGTCGAGCTTGGCTGCGGCCCGCCCGTCGTCGATGGCGGCCTCCGCGCGCTCGTAGCCCTCGCGCAGCCGCTCGAGGATCGGGCGCTGCACCTGTCCGGCGTCCTGCGACAGTTCGAAGGCGACGATGCCGGCTGCGGCGTTGAGCAGGACGATGTCGCGCACGGCTCCCTTCTCGCCCGAGAGCGTGCGACGCAGGACGTCCGCATTGTGCTCGGGGGATCCGCCGATGAGGTCGGCGAGCTCGGCGATCGGGATGCCGAGATCGCGCGGGTCGAGGTCGTGCTCGTGGATGTCGCCGCGGGTGACCTCCCAGATCCGGCTGTGTCCGGTGGTCGTGAGCTCGTCGAGCCCGTCGTCGCCGCGGAAGACCAGCGCCGTGGCGCCCCGTGTGCGGAACACACCGGTGATGAGAGGGACGCGCTCCATCTGGGCGACTCCGACCGCGTTGGCCTCGGCACGCGCAGGGTTGCAGAGGGGGCCGAGCATGTTGAACACGGTCGGCACGCCGAGCTCGGCGCGCACGGGTCCCGCGTGCTTGAAGCCGGGGTGGAACGCCCCTGCCCACGCGAACGTGATGCCCGTGCGATCGAGGATCGATGCCACGGCTGCGGGGTCGAGCGACAGCTCCAGCCCCAGTGCGCCCAGGACGTCCGAGGAGCCCGAGGCCGAGCTCGCGGCCCTGTTCCCGTGCTTCACGACCGGGATGCCGGTCGCACCGATGATGATCGCCGCCGTCGTGGAGACGTTCACGGTTCCGACGCGGTCGCCGCCGGTCCCCACGATGTCGAGCACGTTCGGCGACACGGGCAGCGGCACGGCTGCTTCGAGGATGGCATCACGGAAGCCGACGATCTCGTCGATCGTCTCGCCCTTCGCGCGGAGCGCGACGAGGAACCCGGCGAGCTGCGCCTGGGTCACATCGCCCCGCATGATCTGCCGCATCGCCCACGTCGATTCCCAGACGCTGAGATCGCGACGCTCCAGGAGAGTGGTGAGCACATCGGACCAGGTCAGGGATTCAGCCATGTGTGCGATCCTATCGGCGTCGGGAAAACGTGCATGCGGCGAGACGATCGCGGATGCCGACGGCATCCGCTGTTTCCCGCGGATTCACCGAGGATTCGCAGTGTTTTCTTAGGGTCCCCTAAGTCTGCGGACGGCAAAACGACGGTCCCCGGTGCAAGAATCACGCTCGCGGATCGGCCATAATGGAATGGTGACGACCTCAGCGACGTATGCCCCGGCGGCGAGAACGATCAAGCGGCCCAACCCGGTAGCTGTCGGAACCATTGTGTGGCTCGGCAGTGAGGTGATGTTCTTCGCGGGACTCTTCGCGATCTACTTCACCCTTCGCAGCACCTCCCCCGAACTGTGGGCGGCGCGCACCGAGCTGCTGAACGTCCCGTACGCACTCGTGAACACCCTCATCCTGGTGTTCTCCTCGTTCACTTGCCAGATGGGCGTGTTCGCTGCGGAGGACCTGCAGCCGTACCGCCTCGCCAAGGGCGAGAAGAACGCGGCCGGCCGTCGCCGCCTGTTCGGCTGGGGCATGGTCGAGTGGTTCTTCCTCACCTTCGCCCTCGGCGCGATCTTCGTGTCCGGCCAGGTCTGGGAGTACGCGCAGCTCGTCGCAGAGGGCATGCCCATCAGCGCCGACTCCTACGCCTCGGCCTTCTACCTGACGACCGGCTTCCACGCCCTGCACGTCACCGGTGGCCTGATCGCGTTCCTCCTCGTCATCGGCCGCGCGTACGCGGTGAAGAACTTCCGGCACAAGGAGGCGACCTCCTCGATCGTGGTGTCCTACTACTGGCACTTCGTCGACGTCGTCTGGATCGTGCTGTTCATCGTTATCTACTTCCTGAAATAAGAGCGGAGCTGATCCCCGAGATGGCACGAGAGAAGAAGCGCCGTTCGAACGGTCGTCGCAGTCCCCTGGCTGCCGCGGCCCTCATCGGAGCAGGCCTCATGATCACCGGCGCCGTGTACGCCGGAGCGTCGGCGGCGTTCGCCGCGACCGACACCAAGGCTTCCGCGTCCACCACGCTGACCGTCGAAGACGGCGAGAAGCTGTTCCAGGCCAACTGCGCGACCTGCCACGGCCTCGACATGCAGGGCACCGCCAACGGGCCGAGCCTGTACGGCGTGGGCGAGCTGGCCGCTGAGTTCCAGCTGTCGACCGGCCGCATGCCGCTGCAGATGCAGGGACCGCAGGCCCCGCAGAAGAAGCCGCAGTTCACGGAGGACCAGATCCTCGCGATCTCGTCCTTCATCCAGTCCGAGGCCCCCGGTCCGACCTTCCCCGAGGATCGCATCCTCGACGGCAAGGGCGACGTCGCGCACGGCGCCGAGCTGTTCCGCGTCAACTGCGCGATGTGCCACAACGTCGCCGCAGCCGGTGGAGCGCTCACCGAGGGCAAGTACGCCCCCGCGCTCACCGAGACCAGCGCGCTGCACATGTACGCGGCCATGGTCACCGGACCCCAGAACATGCCGGTCTTCGGCAACATGAACCTCTCGGACGAAGACAAGCGCGACATCATCTCCGCGCTGCTCTTCCAGCAGCAGTCCGTGCAGGTCGGTGGCGCGACGCTCGGGTCTCTCGGCCCCGTGTCCGAGGGCCTGTTCGTCTGGATCTTCGGCATCGGCGCTCTCGTCGCCATCACCGTGTGGATCACGGCGAAGTCCAACTGACGCTTAATCATCGAAGAGGAACGTACGAGGAGCACCATGGCACACGACGACGACTCGCAGGCTCTTGACAGGGCCTACCAGCCCTCTCCGGGGCTGGGCGTCGCAGTCAGCGACCCCGTGGAGAACCCGGGGCTGCCGCCGCACCGCGAGCGGATGACCGACAAGGACCCGCGCGCCGAGAAGGCTGCAGTGCGCACGGTCTACACCCTGTTCTACCTCTCCCTCGCGGGCAGCATCTGGGCGGTCGCCGCCTACATGCTGTTCCCGATCGAGAGCGGCGCGCTGATCGACATCCGCCAGAACAACCTCTTCATCGGTCTGGGCATCGCTCTCGCGCTGCTCGCCCTCGGCCTCGGAGCGATCCACTGGTCGAAGGCGCTGATGAGCGACAAGGAGCACATCGAGTACCGCCACCCCACCCGGGGCAAGGACTCGACGCGCGAGGCCGCTGTCAAGGCGTTCGCCGACGCCAACGAGGAGTCCGGCTTCGGCCGCCGCACGATGATCCGCAACTCGCTGTTCGCAGCGATCGTCGCGTCGATCATCCCCGGTGTCACGCTGTTCCGCGGCCTCGCACCGCACTCCACGCCCGACGACCCCGAGGCCGGCGACCCCGTGGCCCTGCTCAAGCAGACCATGTGGGACAAGGGAATGCGTCTCGTGCGCGATCCCGACGGCACTCCGATCCGCGCGGCGGACGTCACCCTCGGCTCGGCGTTCCACGTCATCCCGGAGGACCTGGCCGAGCTGAGCCACCACGACGGCTACCTCGAGGAGAAGGCCAAGGCCATCGTCCTGATGATGCGCCTCCGCCCGGAGCAGCTGATCGAGGCTGATGACCGCAAGGACTGGTCCTACGACGGCATCGTCGCGTACTCGAAGGTGTGCACCCACGTCGGCTGCCCCGTCGCCCTCTACGAGCAGCAGACGCACCACCTGCTCTGCCCCTGCCACCAGTCGCAGTTCGATGTGACGGATCACGCCAAGGTCATCTTCGGCCCGGCCGCACGTCCGCTGCCTCAGCTGCCCATCACCGTCGACGACGAGGGCTACCTCGTCGCACGCAGTGACTTCCACGAACCCGTCGGCCCGAGCTTCTGGGAGCGCCATTGAGCACCGCAACGCTGTCCAAGGACGAGAAGGACACCAAGGCGCCCCTCGGCGGCCGCTTCGTCGGTGCCGCGTCGAACTACATCGACGAGCGCACCAGCCTCTCCGGCTTCGTCAAGGAGCTCGGACGTAAGATCTTCCCCGACCACTGGTCGTTCATGCTCGGCGAGATCGCGCTGTGGAGCTTCGTCGCGGTGTTCCTCTCCGGAACCTTCCTGACGTTCTTCTTCGAGGCCTCCATGGTGCCCACGCACTACACGGGCGCCTACGCGCCGATGCGCGGCATCGAGATGTCGGCGGCACTCGAGTCGTCGCTGCACATCTCCTTCGACCTGCGCGGTGGCCTGCTGGTCCGCCAGATCCACCACTGGGCGGCCCTCGTGTTCGTGGCGGGCATCGGCGTGCACATGCTCCGCGTGTTCTTCACCGGCGCGTTCCGCAAGCCTCGCGAGCTCAACTGGGTGATCGGCTTCGTGCTGTTCGTCCTCGCGATGGCCGAGGGCTTCACCGGCTACTCGCTTCCCGACGACCTGCTCTCGGGCAACGGCCTCCGCATCATCGACGGCATGATCAAGGGCTTCCCGCTCGTGGGCACCTGGATCTCCTTCCTGCTCTTCGGCGGGGAGTTCCCGGGGACCGCGATCGTCGGCCGCCTGTACACGCTGCACATCCTGCTCCTGCCGCTCCTGGTGATCGGTCTGATCGTCGTGCACCTGATGCTGATGATCGTCAACAAGCACACCCAGTTCGCCGGCCCCGGCCGGACGAACGAGAACGTCGTCGGCTACCCGATGATGCCGGTGTACATGTCGAAGATGGGCGGCTACCTGTTCATCGTGTTCGGCACCATCGTGCTGATCGCGACGTTCTTCCAGATCAACCCGATCTGGAACTACGGCCCGTACGACCCGTCCCCCGTGTCGGCCGGAACCCAGCCCGACTGGTACATCGGCTTCGCGGATGGTGCGCTGCGTCTGGCGCCGTCGAACCTCGACGTCGTGTTCCTCGACCGCACCTGGTCGTTCGGCATCCTGCTTCCGGTGATCGTCCTCGGACTGTTCATCGTGCTCGTGGCGATCTACCCGTTCATCGAGGCCTGGGTCACGGGCGACAAGCGCGAGCACCACATCGCTCAGCGCCCCCGCAACGCGGCGACCCGCACGGGTATCGGCGTGGCCGGTGTCATCTTCTACGCGGTCCTGTGGGCTGCGGCGTCCTCCGACCTCATCGCGACCCACTTCATGCTCACCATGGAGGGTGTCATCCACACCCTGCAGGCTCTGCTCTTCGTGGGCCCGGTGCTCGGCTACTTCGTCGCCAAGCGCATCGCGATCGCCCTGCAGAAGAAGGATCGTGAGATCGTCCTGCACGGCTACGAGTCCGGACGCATCGTCCGCCTCCCCGGCGGCGAGTTCATCGAGGTGCACCAGCCGGTCGACACGTACGACCGGTGGAAGCTCGTCGACATCGACGGCTACGAGCCCCTCGTGGTGCGACCGAACGACAAGGGCCGCATCCCGTGGACGCAGAACCTGCGCTCCTCCATGTCGCGTTGGTTCTTCGAGGACCGTCTGGCTCCGCTCACGCAGGCTCAGATCGACGAGGCGGATGCTCACCAGCACCACGTCACGGCTCACACCGATGAGACCGAGGCCGCCGAGATCCAGGGCGCTCATGAGCGTGCCGGATTCCCGGATGCCCCGCTCGCCCCGGCCGACGAGACCCATATCGACGAGACGCCGAACACGCCGAGCACGGTGATCGCCACCGAACCGGTGAAGAAGCCTCGCAAGAAGTCGGAGGACGGCGAGTAAGCTCGCCTCCTCCCCCGGCCCCGGTCGTGCTGATCCGTTCAGCACGACCGGGGCCTTCTTCGTTCCCGCCGCCCCGGCCTGACAGGATGGATCGATGACCTCCGTAGTCCAGCTGCTCCGCGCCCCCGCTCTGGCCGATGCTCCGTATGCCTACGCCGCCACCGCACCTGCGGATGCGCGGCTCCTCTTCCTCGCCGGATCTTGTCCCCTGGATGCCGACGGGGCCACCGTCTCCCCGGGCGACCATGCCGCACAGGCCGCACGGTGTGTGACGAACCTCAGGGAGGCCCTGACGGCCGCAGGCGCTGAGCTCTCGGACGTGATCAGCACGCGCGTGCTCGTGGCCTCCACGTCTCGCTCCGATCTCGTCGCCGCGTGGGACGTCGTGCACGCCACTTTCGGAGACCACGATGTCCCCAGCACCCTGCTGGGCGTGACCGTGCTGGGATATCCGGATCAGCTCGTCGAGATCGAGGCGGTCGCCGCGGTGAAGGACGGGCAGCCGTGAGCGTCCTCATCCGCCTCGCCGAGTCCCGAGACTACGGTGCGACCGAACGCATCGAGGCAGATGCCGACGCGCTCCTGATCGATCGCTTCGCCGCTCGGGACTGGCCGGGCGCCACGAGTGCGGCGGAGCGCGAGGCGGCTCCCGGCTTCGTCCTCGTCGCCGAGGACCAGGACACGGCCGAGGCGGTCGGATTCGTGCAGGTGCTGGAGATCGACGACCAAGCCCACCTCGAGCAGCTCTCGGTTCTCCCGTCCTTCTCGCGTCGGGGTCTGGGACGTCGTCTGGTCCAGGCGGCACTCGACGAATCGACGAAGCGCGGATACGAGGAGGTCACCCTTCGCACCTACGCGGACGTCCCCTGGAACGCGCCGTTCTACTCCTCCTGCGGCTTCATCGAGGCGGATCCTGACACGCACTTCCTGCGGTCTCTCGTCGACGTCGAGCGTGCTCTGGGACTCTTCGACCATGGTCCGCGGGTGCAGATGTCGGCTCGCCTCGGCGACTGGCAGCAATCCTCGCCCGCGCGTCCGTAAAGTCGGCGACGTCTCGCTCGGCCCCGCTCTAGGCTGAGGGCATGATCGAACGTGCCGACTACTACGCCGCCAAGCTCGCCTACGAGACCGATGCCAGCGATGTCCACGCTGCGCGCGCGGCCGGCGAGACGATCTACGTGATCGACGTCCGCTCCGATGAGGCATGGGCTCAGGGTCGTGTCGCCGGAGCCGTCCATATGCACTACAGCGAGATCGCCACCCGCGCGCCTGCCGAGATCCCCGCGGGGGCGCCCGTGGTCGTGTACTGCTGGAGCCCCGGGTGCAACGCCGGCGCCAAGGGGGCTCTCGAGTTCGCGAGGCTCGGGTACGAGGTCCGCGAGATGATCGGCGGATTCGAGTACTGGGTGCGAGAGGGCTACCCCGTCGAAGACGCAGACGGAGTCCATCGGCGTCCCGTCGACCCGCTCACGGGAATCGCGCGCGTACGCACTCGAGCCTGACGCGCGAGGGACATACCCCGCGCATGCGGAAGGCCCCCGGAGACATCTCCGGGGGCCTTCCGCATGTGGATCAGCGGGCGAAGTTGCCGCGGTAGTACTCGTAGACCCATCCGACGATCGCGACCACGAAGATCGCGAGACCGATCGGGAGCAGGAAGTGCCCGACGGCGAGGCCGACGACGAACACAGCGGCGGACGCCGCGAGAACCAGCGGCCACCAGGACCACGGGCTGAACTCGCCGAGCTCGGGATCGCCGTCGTCGATGTCGGCCGTCAGGATGTCTTCGGGCAGCTCGCCCTGCTGAGCGTGGTGCGTGCGGTCGAGGTAGAAGGCGACCATCGCGCCCATGAACGCCGCGAAGAACAGGGCGACCGTGCCGACCCACTCGATGCGCTCGGCGAAGTTGTCCGACGGCGTGGCCAGGATGTGCCAGCCCGTGTAGATCACGCCGATGAGGGCGAAGAACGCGGTGAGGACCCACCAGAGGATGACGTTGTCGCGCATGGCTCAGTGCACCTCTCGCTCGCCGGCCGCGACCGGGAAGTCGGCCGCCTCCGGGTGGTTCAGGTCGAACGCGGGACGCTCGCTGCGGATGCGCGGGATCGACGTGAAGTTGTGGCGCGGCGGCGGGCAAGAGGTCGCCCACTCGAGCGATCCGCCATAGCCCCACGGGTCGTTGACCGTGACCTTGGGCGCCTTGCGTGCCGTGATCCAGACGTTCAGGAAGAACGGCAGCATCGAGGCGCCGAGGATGATCGCACCGATCGTCGAGACCTGGTTCTGCCACGTCCAGTTGTCGTACGACGAGTAGTCGGCGTAACGACGCGGCATGCCGTCGACGCCCAGCCAGTGCTGGATGAGGAACGTCATGTGGAAGCCGATGAACAGCATCCAGAAGTGGATGTAGCCGAGGCGCTCGTTGAGCATCCGGCCGGTCCACTTCGGCCACCAGAAGTAGAAGCCGGCGAACATCGCGAAGACGACGGTGCCGAAGACGACGTAGTGGAAGTGAGCGACCACGAAGTACGAGTCGGAGAGGGCGAAGTCCAGCGGCGGAGCCGCGAGGATGACACCGGTCAGACCACCGAAGACGAACGAGACGAGGAAGCCGAGGGCGAAGACCATCGGGGTTTCGAAGGTCACCGAGCCGCGCCACAGCGTGCCGATCCAGTTGAAGATCTTCACACCGGTCGGGACCGCGATGAGCATGGTCATGACTGCGAAGAACGGCAGGAGCACGGAGCCGGTGACGTACATGTGGTGCGCCCACACCGCCACGGACAGCGCCGCGATCGCGATGGTCGCGTAGACGAGGGTCTTGTATCCGAAGATCGGCTTGCGGCTGAACACCGGGAAGATCTCGGAGACGATGCCGAAGAACGGCAGCGCGATGATGTACACCTCAGGGTGCCCGAAGAACCAGAACAGGTGCTGCCAGAGCAGGACACCGCCGTTGGCCGGGTCATAGATGTGCGCGCCGAGGACGCGGTCGGCTCCTGCGGCGAAGATCGCCGCGGCGAGCACGGGGAACGCCATCAGGATCAGGAGGCTCGTGATGAGCGTGTTCCACGAGAAGATCGGCATGCGCCACATGGTCATACCGGGGGCGCGCATCGTGATGATCGTCGTGATGAAGTTCACCGCGCCGAGGATCGTGCCGAAACCGGAGATGCCGAGTCCCAGCATCCAGAGGTTTCCACCCGCACCCGGCGAGAAGGACGCGCTCGCGAGCGGCTGATAGGCGAACCAGCCGAACGAGGCCGCACCCTGCGGGGTGAGGAAGCCGGCGACGGCGATCGTCGAGCCGAACAGGAAGAGCCAGAAGGCGAAGGCGTTCAGACGCGGGAACGCGACGTCGGGGGCGCCGATCTGCAGCGGCAGGATCGCGTTCGCGAAGCCGGCGAAGAGCGGCGTCGCGAACATCAGCAGCATGATCGTGCCGTGCATCGTGAACAGCTGGTTGTACTGCTCCTTCGTCGGGATGATCTGCATGCCCGGCGCGAACAGCTCGGCGCGGATGACGAGAGCCATCACGCCGCCGAGGAGGAAGAACAGCACGGAGGCGATGAGGTACATGTACCCGATCGTCTTGTGGTCGGTGGAGGTGATCCACTTGACGACGATGTTGCCCTTCTGCTCGACGCGCGAGGAGCTCATCAGAGCAGCCTGACGCGCGGGAACAGCAGTCGGACGGGAGCGAGGAGCCTCGTCGGTGCGGGGTGCTTCAGTGGTCGACATGGCTTACTCCTCTCCTTCCTCGGTGCCGGTCGCGCCGGTCTTTCCGGGATAGTTCGACAGGCGATCGTAGGCTTCGGTGATGTCGCCCGTGTTGCCCTCTTCCTTGAGGGACTGGAGGTAGGCCTCGTAGTCCGCCTGGGAGACGACCTTGACGTTGAAGACCATCATCGAGTGGTACTCGCCGCAGAGCTCTGCGCACTTGCCGTCGTACTCGCCGATGCGGGTCGGGATGAAGGACCAGGAGTTGTCCCTCCCGATGAACATGTCCTTCTTGTAGAGGAAGTCGATGATCCAGAAGGAGTGGATGACGTCGCGCGACTGGAGGTTGATCGTGACCTTCTGGTCGACCGGGAGCACCAGGGTCGGCAGCGTCGAGCGGTCGATGTTGCCCTCGGCGTCGGGCTGGGCCTGGATGCCCATGGTCCAGACGGCGTCGGAGTTGTCCTCCTTCTCGCCGTCGTACTGGAAGTCCCACGCCCACTGCTTGGCGATCGCCGTGATCTCGACGTCGGGGTTGTCCCACTTCGTCTCGATCTCGGTCTGGTCACGAGCGGTGAAGAAGAACATGCCCAGGACGAGGATGAGCGGCACGATCGTGTAGAAGATCTCGATCGGCATGTTGTACCGCATCTGCACCGGCAGACCCGTCTGGCCCTTGCGGCGACGGTAGGCGATCGCGGCCCAGGCCATCAGGCCCCAGGTGATCACGCCGACGGCGAGCAGGACGATCCAGGAGTTGACCCAGAGAGACGACACGCGCTCGGTCTGGTTGGTGGCCGCAGGCTCACCCTCCACGAAGCCCGGCAGGTAGCCGTTCAGCTCGGTGGTGGTACATCCCGCCAGGATCACGGCTGCCACGACTCCCACGGGGAGTGCGGCCCAACGAAGGCGGCGTTTCGAGGGCACGATGCACCTTTCAGATTGCGGACAGGGCACACCCAAGTCTAGGGCAACCTCACACCTGATTCATGCCAACCACGCAGGTTGACCGAGGCCCGTCGGGTCAGTGGAAGCTGTCGCCGCAGGCGCAGCTGCCCGCCGCGTTGGGGTTGTCGATCGTGAAGCCCTGCTCCGAGATCGTGTCCTTGAAGTCGATCGACGCGCCGTCCAGGTAGGGCACGCTCATGTTGTCGATGATGACCTCGACGCCGTCGAAGTCAACGGTCTCGTCGCCCTCGAGATAGCGCTCGTCGAAGTAGAGCTGGTAGATCAGGCCCGAGCATCCGCCCGGCTGGACGGCGACGCGCAGACGCAGGTCGTCGCGGCCCTCCTGCTCGAGAAGGTTCTTCACCTTGCTCGCCGCGGCGTCGGTGAGGCTCACGCCGTGTGCGCGGGTGGTGTCTGCTGCTGTCAGGGTGGTGTCGCTCATGTCGCTCCTTGTGACGGGCGCCGCTCGCACGGCAGGTGCTTCGATTTTACCCTCCGGCGTGTCCGGAGGGGCGGTTCAGAGGGTGATCTCGTTCATCCGCGACAGCATCAGCGCCTCGGTGGCGACCGCGTGGCGGAACGTATCGAGGTGCAGGGACTCGTTGGGGCTGTGCGCGCGGGAGTGCGGGTCCTCGACCCCGGTGACCAGGATCTGCGCGGCGGGGAACTCCCGGACGAGGTCGGCGATGAACGGGATCGAGCCCCCGACGCCGAGGTCGACGGGCGGAACGCCGTAGCCGTCGCGCATCGCGTCGCGGGTGAGCGAGACGGCCCAGCCGCTCGTGTCGACGAGGAATCCGTTGCCGAGATCGACGTCGGAGAAGGTCAGCTCTGCGCCGTACGGGGCGTGCGCGCGGAGGTGCTCCTCGAGCGCGCGGTAGGCCTCCTCGCCCGTCTGCCCGGGAGCCACGCGGGCGCTGATCACGACGGTGACCTCGGGGAGAAGGGTGTTGGATGCCGCGGCGACACTCGTCGCATCGATGCCGATCACCGTGACGGACGGCTTGTTCCAGATCCGGCTGAGGATGGTGCCTTCGCCGATCGGCGAGGTGCCGGGCAGGAGTCCTGCCTCATCGCGCAGCGTCGCCTCGGTGTACTCGGGCGTGTCGGCATCCCTGGAGGTCATCCCGGCGACGGCGACGGAGCCGTCCTCGTTCCAGAGCGTCGCGAGCAGGCGGACGGTCGCCATCATCGCGTCGGGCACCGCTCCCCCGAACATCCCGGAGTGCGATGCGTGATCGAGGGTGCGGACGCGCATCGTGAAGCGGGCGTTGCCCCGGAGCGAGACCGTCAGCCCAGGGGTGACCGAGTCCCAGTTGCCCGAGTCCGCGACGACGATCGCATCGGCGCGCAGAGCCTCCTTGTTGTCGGAGAGGAACTGCGCGAAGGAGCGGGAGCCGTACTCCTCCTCCCCCTCGATGAACATCGCGATGCCGAGCTCGAGGTCGTCTCCGAGCACCTCGGCGACCGCGCGGATCGATGCGATGTGCGCCATGATCCCGGCCTTGTCGTCCGCGGCGCCGCGACCGTAGAGCCGTCCGTCGCGGACGGTCGGCTCGAAAGGTGGAGTCTCCCACAGCGCGTCGTCCCCCGGGGGCTGCACGTCGTGGTGGGCGTAGAGCAGGATCGTCGGCTTGCCGCCGCGCGCCGCTCGCGTCGCGAGAACCGCGGGCTGCCCGTGCTCGTCCGTTCCCGGGATCGCCGCTCGGAGCACCCGCACCTCGTCGAAGACTCCGGTCGCCGTCGCCAGCGCCGCGACGGCGTCCGCGCTGCGCTCGAGCTGGGACTGGTCGAACGCCGGCCACGCCATCCCGGGGATGCGCACCAGGTGCCCGAGATCGCTGAGAGCCGCCGGGATGCCGGTGGCCACCGCGTCGAGGATCGTCGAGTCGTTATCACGGGGAGGAACGGGAGAGGTCATGCGAGTAATCTTAAGGTGATCCACCGCAAGCGAACCGAGGAACCTCGTGCCCAACAACCCCGCCTCCCCTTCGACGAACGACGACGCCCCCGAGACGCCCGCCGTCGGCAAGGGACGCGCGACGCCGACCCGCGCGGAGCAGGAGGCGGCTCGACGCCGCCCCCTCGTCGCGAACACCAAGGAGGCCAGGGCCGCTGCCCGCGCCGACCTCAACGAGCGCCGAAACCGCGCTCAGGCCGGGCTGGCCGCCGGCGAGGAGAAGTACCTCCCCGCTCGCGACAAGGGCCCTCAGCGCCGCTGGGTGCGCGACTACGTGGACGCCGGCTGGCACCCCGCCGAGTTCGTGATGGGCATCATGGTGCTGGTCATCGTCGCCTCGCTCATCCCCGTCACCGCCATCGCCTACTGGGCGTACCTCGTCATGATGGGGTACATCGTGCTCGCGATCGGCGGGATGGTCCTGCTCGGCATCCGCGTGAAGAGCAAGGCGGCGGCGAAGTTCGGCAAGGACCGCCTCGAGCGCGGTCTCGGCTGGTACGCCGCGATGCGATCGCTGCAGATGCGCTTCATGCGCCTGCCGAAGCCGCAGGTCAAGCGCGGCGACTACCCCGCCTGACCCGCCGGCTCAGCGGGCTCGACGCCGGAGGGCGATGAGCCCGCGGTTGATCTCGCGACCCCAGAAGGGCCCTCGGTAGAGGAACGCCGTGTAACCCTGAACCAGAGTCGCCCCGGCATCCAGGCGCTCCTGCACGTCGGAGGGCGTCTCCACTCCCCCGACCGCGATCACACAGAAGTCCTCGGGCACGGCATCGCGCACGAGCCGCAGCACCTGCAGCGACCGCTCCTTCAGCGGCGCTCCGGAGAGCCCGCCCGCACCGGCCGCCTCGACCACGGCGGCTTCCGTCAGCAGTCCTTCACGGGAGATCGTCGTGTTGTGCGCGATGATCCCCGCGAGACCCTCGTCCACCGCGAGCTGCGCGATCGCCGTGATCTCGTCGTCGGGGAGGTCGGGGGCGATCTTCACCAGGAGGGGTGTGCTGCCTGATGCCGCTTTCACCGCGCGGAGCAGCGGCGCGAGGGTCTCGACCGCCTGGAGTCCGCGCAGGCCGGGGGTGTTCGGCGACGAGACGTTCACCGCGAGGTAGTCGGCGAGGGGCGCGAGACGGGTGGCCGATGCGACGTAGTCGGCGGTGGCGTTCTCCACCTCGACGACGCGGCTCTTGCCGATGTTCACGCCGATCACCGTGTCGGGCGCGCCGCGACGCAGCGTCGCGAGTCGGCGAGCGGCGGCATCCGCTCCCTCGTTGTTGAATCCCATGCGGTTGATGACAGCGCGGTCGGCGATCAGACGGAACAGCCGCGGCTTCGGGTTGCCGTCCTGCGGGATCGCCGTGACGGTTCCGACCTCGACGTGTCCGAAGCCGAGCGCTGCCAGGCCGCGCACTCCCACCGCGTTCTTGTCGAAGCCTGCGGCGATCCCGAACGGCGAGGGGAAGGTCAGCCCCAGCGCCTCGACCGAGAGCGACGGATCGGGCCGGGTGACCGCACGGGTCGCCCAGGAGAAGGGCGGTACGCCGAGCACGCGGATCACCGCCATGCCTGCGTGGTGGGCGAACTCGGGATCGAAGCGCGAGAGGACAGCGCGGAAGAGCAGCGGATACATCACTGCCAGATTACCGCGCGGCGCTGTGTCTACTCGGCGTGATCGGCCCGGAGGTCGCTGATCGCGCTCTCGAAGTCCTCGAGAGAGTCGAATGCCTGGTAGACGCTCGCGAAGCGCAGATAGGCGACTTCGTCCAGATCACGGAGCGGACCGAGGATCGCGAGTCCGATCTCGTTCGCGTCGAGCTGGGAGACCCCGGTCTGACGCACGGCCTCCTCGACGCGCTGCGCGAGGATCGCCAGGTCGGCCTCGGTCACGGGACGCCCCTGACACGCCTTGCGGACGCCGAGGATCACCTTGTCGCGGCTGAACGGCTCCATCACCCCCGAACGCTTGATCACGTTCAGGCTCGCCGTCTCGGTGGTCGTGAAGCGGCCGCCGCACTCGGGGCACTGACGACGACGACGGATGGAGAGTCCATCATCGCTCGTGCGGGAATCGATCACGCGCGAGTCTGGGTGACGGCAGAAGGGGCAATGCACCTGAAGATCCTACGCCGTGAACCTGGCCTCGATCGCCTCACCGTGCGCGGGGAGCACTTCGGTGTTCGCGAGCGCGACGACGCCCTCCCGCACCACGCGGAGCGCATCGCGATCGTAGGAGATCACCTGCTGCGGCCGAAGGAACGTGTACGACCCGAGTCCAGGGGCGTAGCGCGCCTGCCCACCGGTCGGCAGGACGTGGTTGCTCCCGGCCATGTAGTCACCGAGGCTCACGGGGGTCTGGTCGCCCACGAAGACGGCGCCGGCGCTGGTGAAGGCGGATGCCGCGTCCTCCGCATCCTGCAGGTGCAGCTCCAGGTGCTCCGGCGCATAGGCGTTGCTGAATGCGGTCGCCATGGCGCGGTCGTCGACGAGGACGATCGCCGACTGAGGGCCGTCCAGGGCCGCGAACACGCGCGCCGAGTGGCGCGTCCTGGCCGCGTGCTCCGCGACCTCCACCGCGACGCGCTCCGCGAGCTCGGGAGAGTCGGTGACGAACACGGCGGAGGCCTGCTCGTCGTGCTCCGCCTGGCTGACCAGATCGGCCGCGATCAGACGCGGATCCGCGGGCGCGTCCGCCACGACGAGGATCTCGGTCGCTCCGGCCTCGGAGTCGGTGCCCACCACACCCGCGACGGCGCGCTTGGCCGATGCGACGTAGTTGTTGCCGGGACCCGAGACCACGTCCACGGGATCCAGGCCGATCCCCTGCACGCCGTGTGCGAAGGCGCCGATGGCGCCGGCACCGCCCATCGCGTACACCTCGGTCACGCCGAGGAGACCGGCGGCGGCGAGGATCGTGGGGTGGATGCGGCCGCCCTGATCCTCCTGCGGAGGAGAGGCGAGTGCGATCTGCTCGACGCCGGCGACCTGCGCCGGAACCACGTTCATGATCACGCTGGACGGATAGACGGCCTTGCCGCCGGGGATGTAGACGCCGACGCGCTGCACCGGCTGCCAGCGCTGAGTGATGCGCGCACCGGGGCCGATCTCGGTGATCTGCGTCTGCGGCACCTGTGCGGCCGAAGCGATCCGCACGCGACGGATCGCCTCCTCCAGCGCGGCGCGGACGTCTGCCGGCAGCACCTCCAGCGCCTCGGCGATGTGCGCGGCGGGGACGCGGATATCGTGTCCGCTCACGCGGTCGAAGCGATCAGCCTGCTCGCGCAGCGCCTCCTCGCCACGGTCGCGGACGTCGTCGACGATGCGTGCCGCCGTGTCCAGTGCCTCTGCCCGCGCCTGCGTGGCGCGAGGGACGGCGGCGAGCATGTCAGCCGGCGAGAGCTCGCGCCCCCGCAGATCGATCGTGCGCAATGTCAGCCCTTCGTGATGTCGGAGATGTCGTGCAGATAGCCGATGCGGCCGTCGTCATGTCGCACGACGAATGCGCCGCCGCGGTCTTCGATCACCAGCGCCCACGCGGTCGGGCCGATCGTGAAGATCACATCACCGCGCTCGTCGTGCACATCGCGCTCGCTCGGGGCGAGGACCCAGAACGGCTGCTGCGGCTCGACGGCGGCCTCCCGAGCGCTGTCGACCGAGGACTCGCGGGGGTTCGTCGCCTCGACGTCCACGTCGGATGCCTCGGCATCCGCGTCACGCCCCGACCGTCGAGACGGCACCGGCTCGACGGCGATCGGCTCGACCGCGTCGGTGTCGGGGGTCACGAGCGCGACGATGCTGTCGGTGTCCGAGACGATCTCCTCGCCTCGCGAACGACGGGAGTAGACCGGGGTGTACTCCTCGTCTGCGGTCACCTGCTCCGTGCCGGTTCCCCCGCCCGAGGCGTGGGCCGCCAGCGGCACCTGTGCGGCCAGGTCGACGCGAGCGATCTCGTCGGTCGCGTGCTGGCCGGAGAGCTCGACGTCGAGCTCGGCAGCGGGCGAGTAGGCGACGGTGACGGATTCCGACGGCGCGGGCTCGGCCTCAGCAGCCGCAGCGGGCTCCACGACTGCCTCGGCCTCATCGACCGGAGCCGGCTCGGGGGCGACGACCGGTTCCGGTCGGGGGCGCGGGATGACGGGCCGGACGGGGTTGGCGTTGCGGTGTGCGAGCGTGACCAGCCGACCGTGGAAGTCGTCCTTCAGGCCGGGGATGATCGGCGCGAAGACGGTCAGCGCCACGAGTGCGAGGGAGAGGATGAGCTGCGCCCACGGCACCCAGACGACGGCGTCGAGTCCTGTCGCGATCACGGTCGCGAGGTACTCCCACAGCATCTGCACCCACCACACCGCGGCGACGGAGAAGGCCACGGAGGCGAACTGGTCGATCCCGAGGGATCCGACCCGGCGGATGCCATCGGGCGAGAAGCGTCGGAGGACGATGAGGAACACCGCGGCCGTGGGGACGCCGATGGGGAGGATCCAGGCCACCCCCTGCGCCCACAGCGCCGGCGACCATCCCAGAGGGAAGAACGACAGCACAAACGTCACCAGCCACACGCCCACGATGAGCAGCTCGCGCAGGGTGAATCCGAGGATGCCGTACTCCGGCGTCACATCGTCGTCATACAGCACGCCGTCGTCGACGAATCCGCTGTCGGTGTCGAGGGTGTCGGATTCGGGAGTCTCCGGCAGATCGGTCATGGTGTTCCTTTCGTCACGGCGCGCGGCGAGGGGACCCGCGAGCCTAACGCGTCCCGATATTACCCGCTCACCCTAGACAGGAAGGTCCGAGCAGAGATTTGAGGTCACCGAAGAGGTCGGCCGAGACCTTGACCGGCATCGGGACGTCGAACACCTTGGCGGTCCCGCCGCGGTGGACGCGGAGCACGACCTCCGTCTCCCCGTTGTGCCTGCGCAGCACCTCGGCGAGCTCGTTCATGACCCGCTCGGTCGCGCGCTGTTCCGCGAGCACCAGGGCGAGTGGCCCTGCGGCGTCGAAGGAGCCGATGTCCGGGGCGAACGCCGACTGCGCATGGAGGTTCAGACCGTCGTCACGTCGCGACACGCGCCCTCGCACCGCGAGGATCGAGTCCTGCTGCAGGATGTGCTGGAACTCGGTGTAGGTCTTGCCCATGAACATCACGGTGACCTCGCCGTTGAAGTCCTCGACCGTGATCATGCCGTACGGATTGCCGCTGGCCTTGGCGACGCGGTGCTGGACGCTGGTCACCAGTCCTGCGACCGTGACCTGGTCTCCGTCCTGCATGTCCTCGGAGTTGTTGAGGTCGTGGATCGAGATCGAGGCGTGCTTGGCGAGCGGCACCTCGAGTCCGGCGAGGGGATGGTCGGAGACGTACAGACCGAGCATCTCCCGCTCGAACGCGAGCTTGTCCTTCTTGATCCACTCCGGACGATCGGGGACCTTCGCCGGCGGCGCCTCCTCCATCTCGTCGTAGAGGCTGTCGAAGTCGAATCCGATGGCGCCCTGTGCCTCGTTGCGCTTGCGGTCCACCGCGGCCTCGACGGCGTCTTCGTGGATCTCCATGAGCGCTCGTCGGGAGTCGCCCATCGAGTCGAAGGCTCCGGCCTTGATCAGGGACTCGACCGTGCGCTTGTTCGCGACGTGCAGAGGCACCTTGTCGAGGAAGTGGTGGAACGACGTGAACCGCTCGTCCTTGCGCGACTGGACGATGCCGTCGACGACGTTGCTGCCGACGTTGCGGACGGCGCCGAGCCCGAAGCGGATGTCGTCGCCGACGGCGGCGAAGAAGTTGATCGACTCCGAGACGTCGGGCGGGAGGACCTTGATGCCCATGCGACGGCACTCGTTGAGGTAGAGGGCCATCTTGTCCTTGGAGTCGCCGACGCTCGTGAGGAGCGCCGCCATGTACTCGGCGGGATAGTGCGCCTTGAGGTAGGCGGTCCAGTACGACACGACACCGTAGGCCGCCGAGTGCGCTTTGTTGAACGCGTAGTCGGAGAACGGGAGCAGGATCTCCCACAGCGCGTTGACCGCGGCATCCGAATAGCCGTTTGCGTGCATGCCCGCCTGGAAGCCCTCGAACTGCTTGTCCAGCTCGGACTTCTTCTTCTTGCCCATCGCGCGACGGAGGATGTCTGCCTGACCGAGAGAGAAGCCCGCCACGCGCTGTGCGATGGCCATGACCTGCTCCTGGTAGATGATCAGTCCGTAGGACTCCTCCAGGATGTCGGCGAGAGACTCCGTGAACTCCGGGTGGATCGGCGTGATCGGCTGCTGGCCGTTCTTGCGCAGCGCGTAGTTCGTGTGCGAGTTCGCACCCATGGGTCCCGGCCGGTACAGCGCGATGAGTGCCGAGATGTCTTCGAAGCTGTCGGGCTTCATGAGACGCATCAGCGCGCGCATGGGTCCGCCGTCGAGCTGGAACACGCCCAGCGAGTCGCCCTTGGCCAGCAGGTCGTATGCGCCCTGATCGTCGAGGGCGAGGTGCTCGAGGTCGAGCTCCTCACCACGGTTCATCCGGATGTTGTCGAGCGCATCCGAGATGATCGTGAGGTTGCGCAGACCCAGGAAGTCCATCTTGATGAGGCCGAGGGTCTCGCACGACGGGTAGTCGAACTGCGTGACGATCTGGCCGTCCTGCTCGCGGCGCATGATCGGGATGATGTCGAGCAGCGGCTCGGACGACATGATCACACCGGCCGCGTGCACACCCCATTGGCGCTTCAGGCCTTCGAGACCGAGGGCGCGGTCGAAGACCGTCTTCGCCTCGGGGTCGGTCTCGATGAGCGCGCGGAACTCGCTGGCCTCCTTGTAACGGGGGTGGGCCGAGTCGAACATGCCGTCGAGCGGCATGTCCTTGCCCATGACGGGCGGCGGCATCGCCTTGGTCAGCCGCTCCCCCATGCTGAACGGGAACCCGAGGACGCGTCCGGCATCCTTGAGCGCCTGCTTGGACTTGATCGTCCCGTACGTCACGATCTGCGCGACGCGCTCAGACCCGTACTTCGCCGTGACGTAGTCGATGACCTCGCCACGACGACGGTCGTCGAAGTCGACGTCGAAGTCGGGCATCGAGACGCGATCGGGGTTGAGGAAGCGCTCGAAGATGAGGCCGTGCTCGAGAGGGTCGAGGTCGGTGATCTTCATCGCGTAGGCGACCATCGATCCGGCACCGGAACCACGCCCGGGTCCGACGCGGATGCCGTTGTCCTTCGCCCAGTTGATGAAGTCCGCGACGACGAGGAAGTAGCCGGGGAATCCCATCTGCAGGATGATGTCGGTCTCGTACTCGGCCTGCTTGCGCACCTTGTCGGGGATGCCGCCCGGATAGCGGTACTGGAGGCCGTTCTCGACCTCCTTGATGAGCCAGCTGTCTTCCGTCTCACCGTCGGGCACGGGGAAGCGCGGCATGAAGTTCGCCGAGGTGTTGAACTCGACCTCGCAGCGCTCGGCGATCAGCAGCGTGTTGTCGCACGCCTCCGGGTGATCGCGGAACATCTGGCGCATCTCGGCGGCGGTCTTGATGTAGTAGCCGTCGCCGTCGAACTTGAAGCGGTTCGGGTCGTCGAGAGTCGAGCCGGACTGCACGCAGAGGAGGGCTGCATGCGCGTCTGCCTCGTGCTGGTGTGTGTAGTGAGAGTCGTTCGTGGCGACGAGAGGGATGCCGAGGTCCTTCGAGAGCCGCAGCAGGTCGGTCATGACCCTGCGCTCGATCGAGAGGCCGTGATCCATGATCTCGGCGAAGTAGTTCTCCTTGCCGAAGATATCCTGGAACTCGGCCGCCGCCGCGCGCGCCGCGTCGTACTGCCCCAGGCGAAGGCGTGTCTGCACCTCGCCGGACGGGCATCCGGTCGTCGCGATCAGCCCCTTGCCGTAGGTCTGCAGCAGCTCGCGGTCCATGCGGGGCTTGAAGTAGTAGCCCTCCATGCTCGAGCGCGAGCTCAGCCGGAACAGGTTGTGCATGCCCTGGGTGCTCTGGCTCCACAGCGTCATGTGGGTGTAGGCGCCGGAGCCCGAGACATCGTCGCTCTTCTGGTCGGGGGATCCCCACTGCACACGGGACTTGTCGCTGCGGTGCGTGCCGGGGGTCACGTAGGCTTCGAGGCCGATGATCGGCTTGACGCCCGCGGCCTGTGCCGCGCGGTAGAACTCGAACGCCGCGAAGGTGTTGCCGTGGTCGGTCACGGCGATGGCCGGCATGCCGTAGTCGGCGGCCGCCTGGGTCATCGCACCGATCTTCGCAGCGCCGTCCAGCATCGAGTATTCGCTGTGGACATGCAGGTGCACGAAGGAGTCGGATGCCATGCTTCGAGTCTACGGCGGAGCCCCGACACCGGAGGCCGGGGCGGGGGCTCCGATGGAGGCATGCCGCGCCGGGGGCGCATCGTCCGCGAGGGAGGGTCCGCCGGATTCACCGACCGATCGTCGGATGATCGCTCCCCTGTGCGTCCTGGGAGATCGCGGGATCGGCTTCACGAATCGCTCATCTCAGGTCGAGTCTCATCAGCACCCGAGGGAAGCCGTCGAGCACCGACCCGGTCTCGGCGGCCTTCGTGAAACCCGCCTGTTCGAAGAGGATCCTCGTGCCGACGTAGGCCATCGTCAGGTTCACCTTCTCGCCGCCGTTGTCGACCGGATACCCCTCGACGGCAGGGGCGCCTCTCTCGCGTGCGTAGGCGATCGCGCCCTGGATCAGGGCGTGCGAGACACCCTGCTTGCGGAACCCCGGACGCACGCGGAAGCACCACAGCGACCACACGTCGAGATCGTCGACATGCGGGATGAGCCGGTTGGTCGCGAAGCTCGTGTCCCGCCGCGGGTGGAGCGCGGCCCACCCCACCGGCTCCCCGTCGAGATAGGCGATGACCCCGGGCGGCGGATCCTGATGGCACAGCCCGCGCACCCGATCTGCGCGCTCAGGGCCGCGAAGGGAGACGTTCTCCCTGTTCCCGATCCGGTAGCTCAGGCAGAAGCACACGTTGGACGTCGGCTTCTTGGGGCCGACGAGCAGCGCCACATCGTCGAACTCGGTCGCCGGACGCACCTCGATGCTCATGCGCCCAGTCTCGCGCACGCCTCCGACATGCCTTCTACTTCGCTGCGACGATGCGCTGATCGGTGTTCGAGTAGGTGATCCGATCGGCGATGCTGCCCACGAGGCCCATGCTGACGTTCAGCAGCCCCGGTTCGACGTCGGTGAGCGGCGGCGGCGTGTCGGTGCCGAGCGTCAGCGGGGCGCCGCCCATCGACGAAGCGGTCACCGACCCGATGTAGACGGTGACGTCGCCCTGCAGGGACATGGTGTCGGCCGTCGTGACCAGGCCCGGCCCGTTCGGCGGCCGCACGGTGAGGGAGAAGCCCTCGATCGTGATGGAGTCGGCGGTGATCTTCAGCGCGCGGACGCTGCCTCCGCCGACCGTCGGCACGCTGACGATCGATATCCCCTTCAGCCCCGTGAACGAGAGGGAGCTCGACCCCATCGACGCGGGCGTGCCCGTGAACACCGGCGCACCATCGTCGATCGGCGCAGGCACGGGCTCGACCGGCTCCGGCGTCGCTGACGGATCGACGGGCGCCGCCGGGTCGACGGGGATCGTCGGAACCGCGGGCGCCTCCGGGGCGGCAGGGGGCGCCGGATCCGTCGGGGACGGCGCCGAGGGTGTCGGGCTCGGCGAGGGCGACGGGCAGTAGATCAGCGGGATGCAGAAGCCGGCGTCGCGGTACTGCGGCGCCGCCGCGGCGCCGAGGATCGACGGCATCACGACCAGGGACGCCACCAGCAGAGCGGCGAGGCTCGGGCGGCGGGAGGTCACGACGTCGCCACCTCGTCCGCTCCGTCCGTCGCCGCCGCGGGTGTCGCCTTCGGGCCCATCCAGGCGACGACGAGGATCCCGCCGACCGTAGAGAGCAGCATGCCGATCAGGAATCCGCCGAGGTTCACCCCGATCAGCGAGTAGATCGCGACGGCGAGGGCGATGACGCCGTAGAAGATGTGATGCGTCGGCATCGCGATGGCGAGGATGCCGAGCAGCAGCAGGAGCACCGGGATGATCGTGGCCTGCATGCCCTCGATACCCATCTGCACGTGCAGGTGCCCGATGTCCAGCTGCCCGGAGAAGAACATCTCCACGCCGCCGAGCGCGACGAGCACCCCGCCGATGAAGGGGCGCCGCCTTCGCCAGGAGCGGAACCCTCCGGGCGCGGCAGGAACCACTGCGGCTTCCTCATCGATCACGGCATCCGCTCCGTTCAGAAGCATCCCTGCGAACCGTCCGTGAGCTCGAGCGTCATGCCGGTCAGCGTGAACACGGACGCCTGGGTGCTCCATGCCGTCTGCTGCAGGTTCTTGATCGAGACCGTGTCGGAGTCCTGGGCGAAGGCGCCGGCGCTGCCCTTGGCCTCGGTGTTGACTGTGGAGGCGTCGACGCCGATCCTGATCTTGCCGAAGGAGGCATCGCCCTTGAGTCCGGTCATGCCGATCTGCAGATCGCTCGCCGTCGCCGGGTTGCCGCCGCCACCCGCTTTGATGAGCACTCCGACCGTGCCGAGGGGCGTCTCCGTGATGACGGACTGGCAGAGATCGCTCAGCGTCGCGCTCTTGATGTTCGCGATCGCGACCGTGTGCTCGACGCCCTCGGAGTCGGTGGCCACTCCCGCGTACTGCGAGAAGCCGGTGCCCTCGAGCTGGCTGGCGCCGATCTGGAACTGGCTGCCCGAGACGGCGAACGACACGGGAACGGCGCCCTGCGCCACTCCCCCGAGCAGGGACGCCGCGACGATGCCGACGGGGACGGCGACGAGCGTGATCCGGCCGGCGTGGGATGCCGTGGCCTTCGACAGCGCCTGAGAGAGCTTCGGGAACTTCATCGATCCTCCTCCTTCGCACGGACGACGGCGTCCACGCGATATCTCGATACTAAGCACAATTGACCAGGAGTCAATACCATTCTGGCTAGGCTTCTCGCATGTCCTCCGAGCAGCGATCTCGCCTCAGCCCCGATCAGCGCCGCGCGCAGCTCATCGCCATCGGAGTGGGCTTTCTCGCCGAGCACCCGCTGGAGGAGCTGACGATCGAGGAGCTCGCCGCCCGCGCGGGAGTGTCCAAGGCACTGATCTTCCACTACTTCGACAGCAGGCAGGGCGTGGAGCGCGCGATCGTGACCACCGCGCGCGACAGCCTCCTCCTGGCCAGCGAGCCCCGCCCTGAGCTGCCGCCGCGCGAGCGCATCCACGACACGCTCCTGCGCATCGCCGGATTCGTCCGCGAGCACAGCGGGACCTTCTCCTCGCTCGTCCGGGGCGTCGCCAGCGGCGACTCCGCCGTGCGCGCGATCGTCGACGAGTCGCGCGAGTTGAACGCCCTGCGCCTCCTCGAGGCCTTCACCGAACTCGGCATACCCGACTCCGCGGCACTCCGGGTGGCGCTGCGCGCGTGGGTGTCGTTCACCGAGGAGACTCTGCTCGAGCTCATCGTCGATCGCCGCGCCGATGACGACGCGGTCGTCGAGTTCCTGGAGCAGACACTGGACGGCGTCGTGGACGCCGCGGGGAGAGCCCGCTTCTAGACGCCGGCTTCGCCGCGCAGCACAGCGAGCGCATGCCGGAAGTCCGCGGGGTACGGCGACTCGAACTGCACCCACTCCCCCGTCGCGGGATGGGTGAACCCCAGCTGGTGGGCGTGCAGCCACTGACGGGTGAGTCCCAGCCGCGCGGAGAGAGTCGGATCGGCGCCGTAGAGCGGGTCGCCCACGCACGGATGCCGCAGCGCGGCCATGTGCACGCGGATCTGGTGCGTACGCCCCGTCTCGAGATGGATCTCGAGCAGAGAGGCGCCGGGGAAGGCCTCGAGTGTCTCGTAGTGGGTCACCGACGGCTTGCCGTCCGGCGTGACGGCGAACTTCCACGAATGGTTCGGATGCCGTCCGATCGGGGCGTCGATCGTCCCGACCAGCGGGTCGGGGTGCCCCTGCACGACCGCGTGGTAGATTTTCTCGACCGTGCGCTCCTTGAAGGCCCGCTTCAGAGCGGTGTACGCGGACTCCGTCTTCGCGACGACCATGAGGCCGCTGGTGCCGACGTCGAGCCGATGGACGACGCCCTGACGCTCGGGGGCGCCGGTGGTCGCCACGCGGAAGCCGGCCGCGGCCAGCGCGCCGACGACGGTCGGTCCCTCCCAGCCCAGAGAAGGGTGCGCCGCGACGCCGGTGGGCTTGTCGACGACGACGATGTCATCGTCGTCGTACACGATGCCGAGCTCCGGAACGGCGATCGGCACGATCCGCGGCTCCTCCTTGGGCTGCCACTCGACATCCAGCCAGCCGCCGCCGCGCAGGCGGTCGGACTTGTCGAGAAGCGCGCCGTCGAGCCGCACACCGCCCGCGGCCGCGACATCGGCGGCGAAGGTGCGGGAGAACCCGAGCATCTTCGCGAGAGCCGCATCGACGCGTACGCCGTCGAGCCCGTCCGGGACCGGGAGGGACCGCGATTCCACGGTCAGCGGCTCTCGGAGGGCGCGTCGTCGCTGGATTCGCCGTCGACGCGATCCTGGCCCTCTGCACGACTCTCGGCGATCGCGACCGCCTCGGCCTCCTCGTCGGTCTCGACAGCGACGTGATCGCGCTCGCGCGTGCCGTCGAAGCGCAGTCCGAACACGACCAGCAGGGCGACGGAGATCATGCCGGTGACGATGAAGATGTCCGCGACGTTGAAGATCGCCGGGAGCATCCACGGCATGGAGATCATGTCGACGACGTGCCCGACGCCGAAGCCGGGCTCGCGGAACAGGCGATCGGTGAGGTTTCCGAGCACGCCGCCGAGCAGCGCGCCGAGCACGACGGCCCACAGTCGCGAACGCAGGCCGAAGGCCTTCCAGACGATCACGCCGGCGACCACGGTGAGCGCGATCGTGAAGATCCACGTGACCTCGGAGCCGAGCGAGAACGCGGCGCCGGAGTTGCGGATGTAGAAGAGCTGCAGGAAGTCACCCAGGACCGGAACGGCCTCCTCTTTGGGGAGGTTCTCGATGGTGAGGTGCTTCACAAACTGATCGGCGGCCAGCACGACCGCTGCGAGAATCGCAACGATCGCACCGGCCGCCGACCGACGAAGGGGACGGCGTCCTGACAAGAGGGCGCCTTACAGACCGATCGCGGAGACCGGCGTGGAGTCCGTCGACGCCGACTTCTCGTCGAGGTCGCGGAGCTGACCCTCGATGTAGCCGCGCAGCTGCGAACGGTAGTCGCGCTCGAAGTTGCGGAGCTCGGTGATGCGGGCCTCGAGCGTGTTGCGCTCGCGCTCGAGACGAGCGGTCTCTTCGCGCTGCTTCGCCTCAGCCTCGGTGCGGATGCGGTTGACCTCGTTCTCGGCGTCGGCGATGAGCTGGTTGCGCTTCGCCTCACCCTCGGCGACGTGCTCGTCATGCAGACGCTGCGCGAGCTCGATGATGCCGGCGGTAGCCGTGGCGGAGCCGGACGGAGCGGGCTCGGCGGCGACCGGAGCGGGCACCTCGGCGACGGGAGCAGGGGCGGGAGCCTCGGCGACCGGTGCGGCCTCTGCGGGCGCTGCGCCAGACTCGTAGGCGGCGAGCTTCGCCTTCAGCTCGGTGTTCTCCTCGATGGCCTTGCGCCACTCGATGACGATCTCGTCGAGGAAGTCGTCGACCTCGTCCGGGTCGAAGCCGTCCTTGAAGCGGACGTGCTGGAACTGCTTGGTGACGACGTCATCCGGGGTGAGTGCCATGGTGGCTCCTTCGATGATTTCGGTTGCCAGTTGTGAATGGCGCGGTCGTGATGTGGCGCGAACCCGGGGCGCGCACCTGGGAGCCAAGCATAGTCCTCGCTCCTGTCAGCCGCGACGCCGCAACACCAGGGCGCGACGAAAGTCGGGAATCTCTCAGATGAAGATCCGCACGATGTTCATGAGGATCAACACGACGAGGATCGTCAGCGAGAAGCCGAAGTCCAGGGAGATCGAGCCGATGCGCAGCGGAGGGATGAACCGCCGGAAGAACCGGATCGGCGGGTCCGTCAGCGTGTAGGCGAACTCGGCGGCGACGAGGCCGGCGCCCTTGGGACGCCACTCCCTGTTGAACATCGGGATGTAGTCGAGGATCAGGCGCGCGAAGAGCACCAGAAGGTACAGCAGCAAAGCCAGGTGGACGATGCCGGCGACGACGGAGACCAGCTCCACGGGCTACGACTGATCGAAGCCCGCAGACTCGGCGTCTGCGTGCGCGATTCCCCCGTGACCGGAGATCGCGATGTTCTCCGGAGACAGCAGGAACACCTTCGAGGTGACCCGCTCGATACGGCCGTAGAGGCCGAGCGAGAGCCCGCTGGCGAAGTCGATGAGACGCCGCGCGTCGGCATCGCTCATCTGCGAGAGGTTGATGATGACCGGCACACCCTCGCGGAAGCTCTCAGCGATGAGCTGAGCGTCGCGGTACTGCTTCGGGTGCACGGTGAGGATCTCGTTCACTGCCCCTCCTGCGGGCTGACGCACGGCGACCGGGCGGCGCAGCGGCGTGATGGGAGCCGGGGTCGGCTCTTCGCTCGCGCGCTCGCGCTCCCGGTGGGAGCGGGCCGGTGCCTGCGTCTCTTCTTCGTAGACCTCTTCCTCGTCGGCGAGGCCGAGATACACCATGGTCTTCTTCAGCGGGTTACCCATTGTGTCCTCCGGTTCGAACGATTCGGGTTGGTCTTGTGACAGGTTAACCCCGGTCTGGCCGGGGTCCGGTGATTGCGGAGCCGATCCGCAGGTGTGTCGCGCCCGCCTGTACCGCCTCGACGAAGTCGCCGGTCATGCCGGCGGAGATCCAGGTGGCGGATGGGTCGAGTGCGCGGATGCCGTCGGCGACGCCGCGCAGACGTGCGAAGGCGGATGCCGGTTCCTCGTCGAGCGGTGCGACCGCCATGACCCCGCGCAGACGCAGGGAGGGGAGGGTCATCACGTGCTCGGCAAGAGCGGCAGCGGCGTCGGGAGCGACGCCTCCGCGTCCGATGTCG
Source organism: Microbacterium sp. NPDC057944 (assembly GCF_042887445.1). Lineage (NCBI taxonomy): Bacteria > Bacillati > Actinomycetota > Actinomycetes > Micrococcales > Microbacteriaceae > Microbacterium > Microbacterium sp. NPDC057944. The sequence goes on along the minus strand of NZ_JBHVPJ010000002.1, from coordinate 107,851 downwards.
TCGGTGAGGTTCACTTGCACCAGGACATCGAGCACGCTGTCGTCTTCCGCCGCTCGGTGCAGCGCATCCGCCAGCCGATCGCGATCGATGGAGTGCACGACCTGAGCGCTGCGCCGGATCGCCGACGCCTTGTTGGTCTGCGCCTGCCCGATGAAGTGCCAGCGCAGGTCGTCCAGTTCGGACAGCTCCGCGCTCTTCGCGCTGAGCTCCTGCTGCCGGTTCTCCCCCACCTCGCGAACGCCGAGGCCGTGGAGTTCCCGAACGAGGGATGCCGGGTGGAATTTCGTGACGACGATGCGGGTGATCTCGTCCGCGTCCCTTCCGGCCAGGCGCGCGGCGTCGGCGATCTGCTCGTCGATCGCCGACAGCCGCGCTCCCAGGTCGGTCACTTCAGGAATTCGGGGATGTCGATGTCGTCGTCGACGATGGCGGGCTCGATGCTCGTCGTGGTGAAGCGCTGCACCGGCTCGGCGTCGACCTTCTCGGACGAGGCGTTCTCGGGCTCCTCGGTGAGGGCGACCTCCGGCAGCGTCGTCGCCGCCGGGCGGGACACGACCATCGGGTCGAGGCGCAGCGACGGCTCTCCGCCGTCGAAGCCTGCCGCGATCACGGTCACGCGCACCTCGTCGCCGAGGGTGTCGTCGATGACCGTTCCGAAGATGATGTTCGCCTCGGGGTGAGCGGCTTCCTTGACGAGGTCGGCCGCGTCGTGGATCTCGAAGATGCCGAGGTTCGAACCGCCCTGGATCGAGAGGAGCACACCGTGCGCGCCCTCGATCGACGCTTCGAGCAACGGCGACTCGACCGCGAGCTCGGCGGCCTTGATCGCACGATCGGCGCCGCGGGCGGAGCCGATGCCCATGAGCGCGGAGCCCGCGCCCTGCATGACCGACTTCACGTCGGCGAAGTCGAGGTTGATCAGACCGGGGGTCGTGATGAGGTCGGTGATGCCCTGCACACCGGCGAGGAGCACCTGGTCTGCCGTCGCGAAGGCCTCGATCATCGAGATGCCGCGGTCGCTGATCTCCAGCAGTCGATCGTTCGGGACGACGATGAGGGTGTCGACCTCTTCCTTGAGCTTCGCGACGCCGGCCTCGGCCTGGCTCTGCCGACGACGCCCCTCGAAGGAGAACGGCTTGGTCACGACACCGATGGTCAGTGCGCCGATCGACTTGGCGATGCGCGCGACGACGGGTGCGCCGCCGGTGCCGGTTCCGCCGCCCTCGCCCGCGGTGACGAAGACCATGTCGGCGCCGGTGAGCGCCTGCTCGATCTCCTCCGCGTGGTCCTCCGCCGCACGTCGACCCACCTCGGGGTCGGCGCCGGCGCCGAGGCCGCGCGTGAGCTCGCGGCCCACGTCGAGCTTGACGTCGGCGTCGCTCATGAGCAGCGCCTGGGCGTCGGTGTTGACTGCGATGAACTCGACACCGCGCAGGCCGAGATCGATCATGCGGTTCACGGCGTTGACGCCGCCACCGCCGACGCCGACGACCTTGATCACGGCGAGGTAGTTCTGGTTCTGGCTCATGGCCGGCCTCCGAAGTATTCGAGCCTGGATTTCTGACGAATGCCGAGGGTTGAACCTTAAACCTCAACTAGAGGTGTAAAGTATTTCCCGGTATTGGTTTCTCTTGTTCGAAGGTAAGCGCCGCATACGCGCGCGCCCGCAGCGACACGGGCGTGTCGTCTGTTTGGCGTGCCGATTCGCCGATCACGCGACCGCGGCGCGGTCAGCCGATGACGGCGACGTGCGGCGAGGTGACGTCGATCGATGCGGCGCCCGGGTTCGCGGCCATCGCGGCTGCGAGTGTCAGGCCCTTCAGCGCCGACTCGTCGGAGCTCCCCCAGATGACCGTGAGCCCGCTGTTCAGCGTGAGGGTCACGTCGTCCGCCGTGCTCGCACGAACCCCCGTCAGCGCAGCCCGGACGTCGGCGGGGAGGGACCGGATGACGAGCCCCGTGCTCTCGAACGCGCGGGAGTCGATGCCGCCGTCGATGTCGAGCAGCGGCTGCCCCGGGGGCTGATCCGTCGTCGTCGCGAGGGCGACCCCTGCCGCGTCGACGAGGGTGTACCCGGCGTCGGAGCGGATGACGCCGATCGGCGTGCGCTCGACGATCCGGACCGTCAGATCGTTCGGCGGCTTCGCCTCGAGCGCGTACGTCTCGATGAGGGGGAAAGCGAGGAGAGCGGCCTTGACCTCGCTCGTTCTGACCAGCGCCAGCGGCGTGCCGATCTGGTCCGCGAGCGCGGCCTCGACGGCAGCCGGGTCCAGCGTCGTCGCGCCGACGACCGTGATGCGCTGGACCGCGAACAGGGGGCTGTACGCCGCGGCGACGCTGCCGCCGATGAGCAGCAGCACGGCGCCGATCACGCTGAGCCAGATGATCCTGCGGCGCCGGGAGCGCTGAGTGAAGCGGCGGATCTCGGCGCGGAGCGCCTTGCGACGAGCGCGAGCAGCGCGCCAGACGTCGCGCGCCGATGTCGGCTGCACCTCGGGCTCCAGCCCCGAGCTCGCCTCGTCGATGTCGTTCAGGTCTTCGGACGCGGCATCCGCCTCTGCACGCCCCCGGATGCGGGAGACCGGCCGCAGCGGGGTCTCCTTCTCGTCCGGATTCTCCCGCGCGGCCGGGAGCGGAGCGGGGCGACGCATCGGCTCAGTCCTCTGACGACGCGCGCAGAGACTCGAGGACCTGCGGGATGATCTGGTACACGTTGCCGCATCCGAGAGTGACCACGAAGTCGCCGTCGCGTGCGACGCTCGCCGTGTAGTCGGCCGCCTGCTGCCAGTCGGCGACGTAGTGCACGTTGCCCTGATCCTGGAAGGCGTCGCTGACGAGCTCGCCCGTCACGCCGGGCACCGGGTCTTCGCGCGCCCCGTACACGTCGAGCATGACGGTGTGGTCGGCGTAGTGCTCGAGGACCTCGGCGAACTCGCGGAACATGTGCTGCGTGCGCGAGTACGTGTGCGGCTGCTGGATCGCGATGACACGTCCGCCGTCGGCGATGGAACGCATCGCCTCAAGCGCGGCGCGCACCTCGGTCGGGTGGTGCGAGTAGTCGTCGTAGACGGACACGCCCCGCTCGACGCCGTGCTTCTCGAGGCGGCGAACCGTGCCGGCGAAGCCCTCGACGGCACGGGCGGACTCCTCGAGGCCGTAGCCGAGTGCGCCCAGCACCGCGATGGCGCCCGCGGCGTTGATCGCATTGTGCAGCCCCGGGACCGCGAGCTGCAGCCGGACGCTGTCGTCACCGCGCGTGATCGTCGCGGCGACCGGCCCCGCGGCGATGACGTCGGAGACGCGCACGTCGGCGTCGTCGGCCTGCCCGAACGTGATGACGTTGCGGTGCGAGAGGCCCGCACCCACGCGCAGAGCGCCCGCGTCGTCGCTGGAGATCACGACGGCCTCGGACGCGGCATCGGCGAACCGCACGAAGGCGTCGTGGAAAGCCTCGTCGGAGCCGTAGTGGTCGAGGTGATCGGGGTCGACGTTCGTGATGAGAGCCACCGCGGTGTCGTACAGCAGGAAGGTGCCGTCGGACTCGTCGGCCTCGATGACGAAGAGGTCGTCCGCTCCGGTGGCGCTGGAGAGGCCGAGCTGCTCGATCACGCCGCCGTTGACGAAGTTGGGGTCGGCGCCCAGCGCCTGCAGCGCCGTCACGATCATGCCGGTCGAGGTGGTCTTGCCGTGGGCTCCCGCGACCGAGACCAGTCGACGCGAGCCGATGAGCCAGTGCAGGGCCTGCGAACGGTGGATGACGTGCAGCCCGCGCTCTTTGGCGAGGAGGAACTCCGGGTTCTCCGGCCAGATCGCTCCGGTGTGCACCACGGTGTCGGCGTCGCCCAGGTGGGCGGCGTCGTGTCCGACGTGCACGGTGGCCCCTGCCGCGGCGAGGGCGCGCAGGTTGTCGCTGTCCGCACGGTCGGAACCGGAGACGCGGATGCCGGCGTCGAGGAACATCCGGGCGAGGCCGCTCATACCGGAACCGCCGATGCCGATGAAATGCGCGGAGGTGATGTTCTCGGGGATCGGGAGGGAGAGGTCGGGTCTGATCATGTCCGTCTCAGTTTAGTTCGAGGCGTCGAGCGCACGGTCGACGAGGGCGATGACGTTGTCGGTGCCGCTGCGGGTTCCGACGCGCTCGGCGGCCGCGGCCATGCGCGCGATCCGCTCGGGGTCGCCGAGGAGCGGCACGACGATGCGGCGCACGGCGTCGGCGTCGAAGGTCGGGTCGTCCAGCAGCTCAGCGGCGCCTGCGGCCACAGCGGAGGCGGCGTTGAGGCGCTGCTCCCCGTTGCCCACCGAGTACGGCACATAGAGCGCGGGGATGCCGAGGGCGCTCACCTCGCTCACGGTCGCGGCTCCGGAGCGGGAGACGATCAGATCGGCCAGGGCGAACGCGAGGTCCATCCGGTCGACGTAGCGCCGCAGCGCGTATCCGGGCACGCCGGGGTCCGCGAGGTCGCTGCGCTCCCCCGTGACGTGCAGCAGCTGCCACCCGGACGCGAGGATGTCGCCCCACGAGCCCGACAGCGCCTCGTTGAGACGCTGCGCCCCGAGCGATCCGCCGAAGACGAGGAGCACGGGGCGGGAGTCGTCGAGGCCGAAGTACTCGGCGGCCTCGGCGCGGCGGGCGGCGCGATCGAGCTCGATGACCTCGCGGCGCAGCGGCATGCCCACCACTTCGCTCCCCCGCAGCGGGGTGCCGTCGAAGGCGACTCCCGTCGCGGCGGCGCGGCGTGCGCCGAGCACGTTCGCGAGTCCGGGCTTCGCGTTGGCCTCGTGCACGACGAACGGAACGCCTTCTCGGCGCGCCGCCACGTAAGCCGGAGCCGAGGCGTAGCCGCCGAAGCCCACCACGACGTCGACACTGTGCGTCCGGATGTGCTCCCGCACCTGTGCGATCGCACGGCGGAAGCGCCCGGGGAACGCGAGAGCCTGCCTGTTCGGGCGACGAGGGAACGGCACCTTGGCGACGATCAGCAGCTCATAGCCGCGGGCGGGGACGAGACGGGCCTCGAGGCCCTCGGCCGTGCCCAGCACCAGGACGGATGCGTCGGCGTCCCGCTCGCGCAGCCCATCGGCGACGGCGAGCAGGGGGTTGACATGGCCGGCGGTGCCCCCGCCGGCGAGAAGGTACGTGGTCACCGTGTGACTTTACCCCGCTCGGCTGCGGGGATCGTGCGCGCGAAGGCCAGCAGCACTCCGCACGCGATGAGCACGGCGAGCAGCGCCGTACCGCCCTGGGACATGAAGGGCAGCGGCACGCCCATGACCGGGAAGAGCCCGATCACGACGCCGATGTTGAAGATCGCCTGGCCGACGATCCACACCGTGATCCCGCCGGCGGCGACCCGGATGAACGGATCCTGCGTCTTGCGGATGATGTGGAACACGCCGACAGCGAAGGTGGCGAACAGGGCGAGCACCACGAGGCATCCGATGAGCCCGAGCTCCTCGCCGACGATCGCGAAGATGAAGTCGTTGCCGGCGGCCGGCAGCCAGCCGTACTTCTCCTGGGAGTTGCCGAGTCCGACGCCGAAGATCCCCCCGGATGCCATTCCCCACATGCCGTGGATCGACTGGTAGCAGTCGCCGGTGTAGTTGTTCATGTCGGAGCAGACCGCGGTGATGCGGCGCATCCGGTCGGTGCTGGTCACGGCGAGGAGGATCACCGCGAGCACGCCGAGCAGCACCGGGATGATGAACAGCCGCAGCTTCACCCCGGAGAAGAACAGACACCCGAGGAGGATGAGCACGAGCACCATCGCCGTTCCCAGATCCTTGCCCGCGAGGACGGTTCCGATCGCGAGCGCGCTGACCGGGATCACGGGGATGAACACCTGATGCCAGGTCCCGAGCATGGCTCTCTTGCGGAGCAGCACGTAGGCGATCCAGAGAGCGAGAGCGAGCTTGAGGAACTCCGAGGGCTGCAGGGTGAATCCGGCGACCCTGATCCAGTTCCGGTTTCCGCCATCCTCGACGCCGAGCCCGGGGATGAACACGAGCAGCTGCAGCATCGTCGCGCCGATCAGGGCGGGCCACGCCATCTTCTTGAGGAAGTCGATCGGGAACCGTGAGATGACGAACATCAGCGGGATGCCGAGCACCGCGAAGATGCCCTGGCGGAGAGCGCCGTCCATGGGGTTCTCACCCTTGGACACGGCGACGGCGCTCGTCGCCGACAGCACCATCACCAGGCCGAAGATCGTGAGCAGCAGAGCCGTCGACGCGATCATCATGAACTCGGTCGACACCGGGGTGAACCGGCGACCGAGCGAGACCCTGGCGGCGAGACCGCGCGACTCGGAGCGCGCGGGATCAGAGCGAGGTGTGCGAGCCACCTGCGTCATCGGTGCTCCCCCGGTCGATCCATTCCCGCACCGCTTCGGCGAAGCGGTGGCCGCGATCCGCGTAGCTGGAGAACTGATCGAAGGATGCCGCGGCGGGGGCCAGCAGTACGGTGCCCTCGTCGACGATCCCCGCAGCGATCTCCACGACGCGGTTCATGACCTGTCCAGTCTCGTCAGCATCCACCTCGAACACCGGCACCGTCGGCGCGTGTCGCCGGAATGCCGCGACGACGGCCTCACGCTCCACGCCGATCACCACGGCCGCACGGGCGGTGCCGCCCACGTCGGCGACCAGTTCAGCGATGTCGACCCCCTTGAGATCGCCGCCGACCACCCAGACCGCGCCGGGGAAGGCGCGCAGGGACGACGCCGCAGCGTGCGGGTTCGTGGCCTTGGAGTCGTCGACCCACGTGATGCCCGCGTGCCGCGCGATCACCTGGATGCGATGGGCGTCCAGACGGAACCTCTGCAGCGCGGAGTGGATCGCCTCGGGCTCCACGCCGAGCGACCGAGCGAGCGCGCTCGCGGCGAGGATGTTCTGCACGATGTGCGGCGCGGCGAGACCGACGTCGTCGAGATCCCGCAGGGTCGTGAGCTCGAGGGCGCTGCGCGCGCGATCGTCGAGAAAGGCCCTGTCGACGAGCAGCCCCTCGACGACGCCGAGGTCGCTGGGGCCGGGGGTGCCGAGGTCGAAGCCGATCGCTCGCGCCCCCTCGATCACGTCGGCGTCCTCGACCATCCGCCTCGTCGCCTCATCCGCCTTGTTGTAGACGCACGCGACCCTGGTGTTGCGGTACACGTACGACTTCGCCTCGCGATAGGCGTCGGCGCTGCCGTGCCAGACGAGGTGGTCGTCGGCGAGGTTCAGGCACACCGACGCGTACGGACACAGCTGGCCCTCCGCGCTCGACTGGCCGATGTACCAGAGCTGGTGGCTGGAGAGCTCCACGACGAGCACGTCGAACCCTGCGGGGTCGCGCACGGCGTCGAGCACGGGCACTCCGATGTTGCCGCACGGCGCGGCTCGCAGCCCGCCCTCGACGAGGAGGGATGCCGTGAGCTGCGTCGTCGTGGTCTTGCCGTTCGTGCCCGTGATCAGGACCCACTCCGCCGGAGTGCCGTCCGCACGGGTCACCTTGTCGCGCACGCGCCAGGCGAGTTCGATGTCGCCCCAGATGGCGATCCCCGACTCCTGCGCCCAGCGGATCACCGGATGCGACGGAGAGAACCCCGGCGAGGCGATCACGACGTCGGCGTCGAAGCTCTCGAGCGCCTCGGGCACCTCGGAGAGGGAGCCCAGCTCGAGGCGCGCGCCGATCACCGGGAGCAGTCGCGCATACTCGTCCTCGGCGGACTCGCTGAGGACGAGGACGTCGGCGCCCAGCTCGGCGAGGGTGTCGGCGACGGAGAAGCCGGTCATCGACAGTCCGAGCACGGCGACCCGCAGACCGGACCAGTCGGAGTGCCAGCTCGTCAGGGTCGAGAGGCGCTCAGCTGACACGCGTCAGCCACTCCACGTAGAACAGGCCCACCGCCGTCACCGCGAGGAGTCCGGCGATGATCCACATCCGCACGACGATCGTGACCTCGGACCATCCGCGCATCTCGAGGTGGTGGTGGAAGGGGCTCATGAGGAAGAGCCTCTTGCCGCGCGTGATCTTGAAGTAGGTGCGCTGCAGGATGACCGAGCCGGAGGAGAGCACGAAGACGCCGGCGATCACGAACAGGAGCAGCTCGGTGCGGGTGAGGATCGCCATCGCGGTGATCACGCCGCCGATCGCCATCGAGCCGACGTCGCCCATGAACACCTTGGCCTTGGGGGCGTTCCACCACAGGAAGCCGATGAGGCCGGCGGCGAAGGCGGCGGCGACGATCGCGAGGTCCAGCGGATCGCGCACCTCGTAGCAGCCTCCGAGGGCGGCCTTCTCGATCGACTCGCCGACGCAGGACTGCTGGAACTGTCGGAAGGAGATGAGGCCGTAGGCGCCGACGACGATGATGCCGGCGCCGGCCGCGAGACCGTCGAGCCCATCGGTGAGGTTCACGCTGTTCGACGTGGCGACGCCGATCACCGAGATCCAGACGAGGTAGAGCGCCCAGCCGATGACAGCGGCGAACGCGAAGAAGTTGAGCCACGGGATGTCGCGGAACAGCGAGACGGCCCCGGACGCCGGAGTCTGCCCAGCGTGGTTCGGGAAGTTGAGCGCGACGATGCCGAACGGCACGATGACGAGCAGCTGGCCGATCACCTTGCGCCAGCCGGACAGGCCGAGGCTGCGCTGACTGCGGACCTTCATGTAGTCGTCGATGAACCCCACGACGCCGAAGCCGACCATGAGCCAGATCACCAGGATCGACGAGAGCGCGGGGACCCGCCCGCCGGCGAAGACACCGGCGAAGTAGCCGACCATGGTGCCGACGATGAAGATCACGCCGCCCATCGTCGGGGTGCCGCGCTTGGCCTCGTGGCTGGGGTTCTCGACCGCCTCGGGGGTGCGGATGACCTGCCCCCATCCCCACTTCCGGAAGAGTCTCAGGAAGACGGGGGTCAGGAACAGGGTGAAGGCGAGCGAGATCGCCGCCGCGATGATGAGAGACCTCACGAGAACAATTCTCCCAGACGATCGCCGAGATGCCTGAGGCCTACGGAGTTTGATGACTTCACGAGGACCCTGTCCCCGTCGCGCAGCTCGGTGCGCAGATACTCGAATGCCGCATCCTGATCGGGCAGATGCACGGCCTCGCTGTCCCATGACCCCTCGCCGACGGCGGAGAGATACAGCCGACGCGCCTCGGGTCCGACCACGACGATGCGCTGGATGTTGAGTCGCACCGCGAGCAGACCGATGCGGTCGTGCTCCTCGCCAGCGGTCTCGCCGAGCTCGCTCATCGCGCCGAGGACCGCGACCGTGCGCTCCCCCGGTCCGGTGATCTGCGCGAGGGTCCTCAGGGCGGCCGCCATCGAGTCGGGGCTCGCGTTGTAGGCGTCGTTGATGATGCGGATGCTGTCGTTGCCCATCGGCTGCATGCGCCAGCGCTCGGCGATGTCGAGCGTCTCCAGGCGGGCGATCGCATCGGCGGCCGGGATGCCGAGTGCCCCGGCTGCCGCGATCGCGGCGAGGGCGTTGCTGATGTGATGGGCTCCGAGCACGCGCAGGCGCAGCGGCATCCGCTGCCCGTCCGCCTCGATGATGCAGGAGGTGCCGGATGCCGACACGACGAGGTCGTGGGCCCGCACCTCTGCCGCGGCGGCCTGGCCGAAGCCGATGACGCTCATGCCGCGGGACTCGGCGAGCTCGCGCATCGCTGCGACCCGCGGGTCGTCGAGGTTGAGCACGGCGACCCCGTTCGGCGTCGCCGCGGTGACCAGTTCCGCTTTGGCCTTGGCGGTCTCCTCGATGCCTCCGAAGCCGCCCGCATGCGCCATGCCGACCATGAGGACGACGGCGACGTCGGGCTCGACGAGTCCCGCGAGACGCGCGATGCTGCCGGGAGCGGCGGCCCCGAACTCGCTGACCAGGTACCGGGTGCTCTCCGTGACGCGCAGCATCGTCACCGGCGCTCCGACCTCGTTGTTGTACGAGTTGATCGGGGCGACCGTCTCGCCCTCGTCCGAGACGATGCGCGCGAGGAAGTTCTTCGTCGTGGTCTTGCCGTTGGATCCGGTGATGCCGACGATCTTGAGATCTCCCCGCGCGCGCACGCGCGAGACGACCTCACGGGCGAGATCGGCGAGGGCGGCGACGGCGTCGGCCACGACGATCTGCGAGACCGGTTCGTCCACGGGGTGCTCGACGATGGCGAGGCGGGCACCCGCGGTCACGGCCGCGCCGACGAAGCGGTGGCCATCGGTCTCGGCGCCGGGCTTGGCGACGAAGATCGACCCCGCGGACATCGTGCGGGAGTCGGTGTCGACGACACCGTCCAGGACGGTCTCCGCCGTATCGGTTCCGATGAGGCGCAGCTCACCGCCGAGGATGGCGGCGATCTCAGCGAGCGACAGGGCGATCATGACATCTCCAGGCGCGGCATGGGGGTGCCGGCTATTCGAACTTGGGAAGAAGGGCGTCCATGGGGACGGTCGAGGGCATCACGCGGTAGGTCTTCATCACCTGCGTCATCGCCTTCTGGAAGGCGGATGCCGTCGCAGCGGACGATGTAACTCTAGTCGGCTGGTCGAGAGTGACGATCACGACGTACTGCGGATCGTCGACCGGCGCGAAGCCCACCATGCTGGTGTAGTAGACGCCCGACTTGTAGCCGCCGTTGCCGTCAGGGATCTGCGCGGTGCCGGTCTTGCTGGTCACCCGGTAGCCGGGAACCTTGATCCGCTCGGCGTTGCCACCCTGCACCGCGACGTTCTCCAGCATGCGCGTGAGCTCCGCGGCCGTCTCCGGCGTGATGATCTGCTCCTTCTTCGGCGCGGCCGCCTCGTGAACGGTGCCGTCGGCGTCGGTGCACGACTCGATGAGCGAGAGGTCGATCTTCTCTCCGCCGTTCGCGATGGCCTGGTATGCGCCGGCCACCTGCGGGGCGGTGACGGTGAAGTGCTGGCCGAACGTCGTGGTGTACAGCGACTGGTTGTCCCATTCGCTGGTGGGGTGCAGCTCTCCGCTCGTCTCGCTCGGGAACCCGACCGTCTCGGTGCCGACGCCGAAGCGCTGGAGGTAGTCGTAGCGCACATCGGGGCTGACCATGGTGCCGAACTTCGACAGCGCCACGTTCGAGGAGTCGATCAGGGCCCCTGCGAGCGTGTAGTTGTAGGTCGGGTGCACGAACGCGTCATTGATCACGGCGCCGTTCTCGAACTTCTCCTTCGAGGAAGCGGTGACGGTGGGGCTGGTCGGTGTCACGCCGGCGTTCTCCATGATCGCTGCGGCCGTCACCGGCTTGAACGTCGATCCGGGCTCGAAGGCGTACGTGAACAGCTTGCTGTACCAGGAGCTCGGCGACGATCCGTCGAGGTTGTTGGGGTCGACCGTAGGCCACTCGGCGGCCGCGCGGATCTTGCCCGTCTTGACATCGACGACCGTGACGGTGCCGCCCTGCGCTCCCTGTGCCTGGGCTTCCTCGGCGATCATCTGCTGCATGTACCAGTTCAGGTCGCTGTTGATCGTGAGCTGCACGGTGCCGCCGTTCACAGCGTCCACCGTGCGCTCACTGCCCGGGATCACGACGCCGTCCATGCCCCTGCGGTAGCTCTGCGTGCCGTTGCTCGGCGCGAGGCACTGCCCCTCCATCTTCTCGATCCCGGCCTGGGCATCGCCCGAGCCGTTGAGGAAGCCGATCACGTTTCCGGCGACCGCACCGTTCGGGTACACCCGCTTCTCGCGCTCGGAGGCGTGGAGATAGGGGAGCTTGAGCGCCCGCAGCTGCGTGTACTGCTCGGCGTTCAGGCCGTTCTTGAGCTGGTACCACTGCGTGTCAGGGTTCTCCGTCTGAGCGGCGGCGACGCCTGCGCGCAGCTCGTCGGCGTTCAGGCCCATGATCTCGGCGATCTTCGTCGAGGCTTCGGCCCACGGGAGCTTCGGCGGGTTCTTCTCGTTCTCCTCCACCGCCTTCATCGCCTTCGGGTCCATGACGTAGTCGTAGACCGTGACGCTCTCGGCGAGCACCGTGCCGTCGGCGTCCACGATGGCGCCGCGCTGCCCGGGGATGGACTCCCCCGCGCCGAGGTACTTCAACGACTGGTTGACGTGCTCGTCGGCGCTCACGACCTGGATGTCGACGAGGCGCACGATGAACACGCAGAGGATCGACAGGATGACGGCGAGTGCGACGACGGTGCGTCGCCGGGGGCTCCGGGTGGCTCGTGTCGTCATGGACTCTCTCCGTCAGATGGTGGTCGTGGTGGTCAGTGGGTCGTGGGGCTGGGAAGGCCGTCGGTGATCGCAGGCGGCAACTGCTCTGTGGGCGTCGTCGCGCCCTCTGTCACCGGGCCGTCGGTCGCGTCGTTCGTCGGCGCCTGCAACAGCGAGTTGCTCACCGCTCCCGCTCCGTTCGGATCGACCGTCGAGGCCCATCCCGCCCCGGTGCCCGCACCGATCACGGCGCCGTCGCTGAGCCGCAGGTAGGAGGGAGCGCCCGCCACGACCATGCCGAGGGCGGAGGCGCTCGTCGCCAGCGCCTGTGGGGAGCTCATTCCGGTGAGCTCCTCCTGCAGCGCCTGCGTGCGCAGGTTGAGGTCCCCCTGCTGCGACGACAGGGAGGCCAGCGTGAAGGAGTCCTGGGTGATCGCGAGCGAGAGCCCGATCTGCGCAGCGCCGATCGCCATCGCTCCCCCGAGCGCGACGAGCGCGTAGGCGAGCTTCGGCTTGCGTCGAGCCCGGGGCGCGGTGACCGGCTCGAGACGCGCACGAGGCGCCCGAGACGACGCCTCCGGGGCGACCTTGGGCGTGCGGACGACGGCGTTCAGACTCATGCGCTCTCCCGCACCTTCTCGGCTGCGCGCAGCCGTACCGGGATCGCACGCGGATTGCGCGCGCGCTCCTCGTCGTCGGCGAGCTCTGCTCCCCGCGTGATGATGCGGAACTTCGGTGCGTGCTCGGGAAGCTCGACCGGCAGACCCTTCGGAGCGGTGGATGCCGCGCCCGCCGCGAACGCCTGCTTGACCAGGCGGTCTTCGAGGGACTGATAGGACATGACCACGATCCGCCCGCCGACCGCGAGCGCGTCCATCGCGGAGGGGATGGCGTCGGCGAGCACGTTGAGCTCGGCGTTCACCTCGATCCGCAGCGCCTGGAACACCCGCTTTGCGGGGTGACCCGCGCGCTGAGCGGCCGCCGGTGTCGCGGCGATGAGGATCTCGACGAGCTCTCCCGATCGGGTGATCGGCTGCTTCTGCCGCGCGTCGATGATGAAGCGCGCGTAGCGGCCGGCCAGCTTCTCCTCGCCGTACCGCTCGAAGATGCGACGGAGGTTGCCCTCGTTGTAGGTCGCGATGACCTCGGCGGCGGTGATGCCCTTCGTCTGATCCATGCGCATGTCCAGCGGCGCATCCTTCGAGTACGCGAAGCCGCGCTCGGCCTCGTCGAGCTGCAGGGAGGAGACGCCGAGGTCGAAGAGGATGCCCGCGGCGCCCTGCGCGTGCAGGCCGATCTCGTCGTAGACCGTGTGCACGAGGGTGATGCGGTCCTTGAAGCGCGCGAGCCGCTCCCCCGCGATGCGGAGGGCGTCGGTGTCGCGGTCGAGACCCACGAGGCGGATGTTCGGGAACCGCTCGAGCAGAGCCTCGGAGTGCCCGCCCATCCCGAGGGTGGCGTCGACGAGCACCGCTCCGTCCGCCTGGAGGGCGGGAGCGAGCAGCTCGATGCAGCGCTCGAGCAGGACGGGGGTGTGTATGTCTCGGAGGTTCATGATCTTTCTCGGGGTGACCTTCGGCTCTGATCCCCCTCCGCTGCTCGACCCGGCACCGGGGAAGTGTGTCGGGGCGGGAGCGGCGGGGCATCACAGCCGTGGTCAGAAGAGTCCCGGAATCACCTCCTGCTCCAGCTCGGAGTAGGTCTCCTCGCCGGCGGCGAGGTAGGTGTTCCAGCTCTCGGCGTCCCAGATCTCGGCGTGTGCGCCGACACCGGTGACGATGAGCTCCTTCTGAAGCCCGGCGTACTGACGCAGGTGAGCGGGGATGGTGATGCGGTTCTGGCTGTCGGGCATCTCCGCACTCGCACCGGAGAGGAACAGGCGCATGAAATCGCGCGCCTGCTTGTTGGCGAGCGGCGCCTGACGGATCCGCTCGTGCATGGACTCGAACTCGGCCGTGCTGAAGACGTAGAGGCAGCGCTCCTGACCACGGGTGACGACGATGCCGCCGCCCAGGTCCTCGCGGAACTTCGCGGGCAGGATGACCCGCCCTTTGTCGTCCAGCTTCGGTGAGTGCGTACCCAGCAGCATCGGCCATCACCCCCTCTCCGTCCGGCCAACTCGAGGTACGCCCCACTTTACTCCACTTCCCTCCACTTTCCTACGACAATTCGGTGAAATACCAGCATCGTTCGATCAGTGCACCCCGAGATTCCGCGGAAAGACGCGGTGGAGGAGAGTGGAGTGCCAGTGGAGGACGGGTGGAAGCCCGTGGAGGACGGCTCCAGCCCCACAGCGGACACGAAAAAGGCCCGGATGCTGAGCATCCGGGCCTTGAGAAGTTCTTGCGGTCAGTGACCGTCTTGGCGGCGATCCCATCGATCGTTCATGCGATCCATGAAGGAGGCCGAATTCTGCTGCTGCTTCTTCGCGCGCTCGCGGGGAACGGCGGAGACGGGGCGTCGAACCGGGGTGACGGCGAGCATCACACCGCCGAGCATCGCGGCGAAGGCGACGACGCCGACCACGATCCCCCAGACGTCACCGAGGATGACGCCGACGATCAGACCGCCCACGCCTGCCAGGAGCAGCAGGGCTCCGTAGACGAGATTGCGATAGCTCAGAGTGCGGTCGCCGGTAGGCGCGCTCACGACATCCGCGTCGTTGTGGAGGAGATGGCGTTCCATCTCATCGAGCAGACGCTGCTCCTGTTCGGAGAGTGGCATTTCGTCCCCCTCGGGTTTCTTCCGACCATTCTACGCGCGCCTCGGCGCCTCGGGGTAGCCGTTCGTGGCGGGATTCCCTTTACGTATGCTGGGAGTCGTGCCGTCACCCACTCCCGTCCCCGACGCCGTCGCCGAACGCCTCGATCTCTTCATCGGGAGGATGCGCGTCGAGTCCGTCGAGTACGGCCCCGACGCAGCCGCGATGCTTCACGCGGCCGCGGACACCCTCGTCGGAGGCAAGAGGCTGCGCGCCCGGTTCTGCCATTCGGGCTGGAGCGCCGTGGCACGGTTCCGCGACCGCGACGTCGCCGAGACATCTTCTCTCTGGGACGTCTGCGCCGCACTGGAGATCTTCCAGTCGGCCGCGCTGGTCCACGACGACCTGATCGACAACTCCGACACGCGACGGGGCCGGCCGGCCGCGCATCGCGCCCTCGAGGGTGCTCACGAGAGCTCGGGCTGGACCGGAGACGCCGCTGCGTTCGGACGCTCGGCGGCCATCCTGCTCGGAGACCTCCTCGTCGCGTGGAGCGACGATCTGCTGGAGGACGCGCTGGAGACGCATCCGCACGCCGCTCGCGTGCGACGGGAGTATGCACGGATGCGCCGCGATGTCACGGTCGGCCAGTTCCTGGACATCGCGGAGGAGTCGGCATGGAGCGTGAACGCCGCCGACTCCCACGTCGAGCGCGCACTGCGCGTCGTCTCCCTGAAGTCGGCCCGCTACAGCATCGAGCAGCCGCTCGTGCTGGGCGCGTCCCTCGCGGGCGCCGACGAGGAGCAGCTGCGGGCGCTGCGCCGGTTCGGGAATCCGGTGGGGATGGCGTTCCAGCTGCGGGACGACGTCCTCGGCGTCTTCGGCGACACGGCGGTCACCGGCAAGCCGGCCGGAGACGATCTCCGTGAGGGCAAGCGCACCGTCCTCGTCGCACTGACGAGGCAGACCCTCGACGCCTCAGCCAGGAATCTGTTCGACGAGATGCTCGGGGATCCGGACCTCGATGCGCAGCAGGTGTCCTTCCTGCAGGCGACGATCGACGGCTCCGGCGCTCTCGCCCGCGTCGAGGAGATGATCGACGCCTATGCGAAGGATGCCGACCGCGCACTCTCGGGCGCTCGGCTCGACAACGCCGCCGTCGGCGGCCTGCGCGACCTCGCCAGGGCGGCGACGACGCGATCAGCCTGATCAGGCGAGCGTGCGCGCGATGCGCCGCACCTCGCTCTTGTGCCCGGCGAGCAGCGCGGCGATCGGCGAGCGGCCGAGCGTCTCCTCTTCGCCGCGGAGCCAGTCGATGACCTCGTCGTCGCTGAATCCGGCGTCCTGCAGCGCGATGATGGTGCCGCGCAGCGACGGGAGCGGGTGGCCGTCCACGATGAACTCGGCGGGAACGGCGAAGACGCCGCCGCGCTTGGAGCCGATGAGGTAGTGCTCGTCGATCAGGCGGCGCACGCGGCCGAGCGGCACATCGAGCACCTCGACGAGATCGGGCATGGTCAGCCAGGCGGACTCGGTGGATGCAGCGACGTTCTCAGACACGTTGCCCACTATCTCACCTCTGCGCGCGCGGCGCATATCGTCACACCCGTCACATCTTTCACTTGAGTCACTATTGTTGACTTCTGTTTACTTACGTGTCAGCGTGGGCAGACGTCGAACAAGGGGGACCCGTGAGACCGAACTCCGCAGCGCGACGCATGCGCTACCTGCAGCTGGGGGTGCCCGCTGCCGTGCTCGGCACCCTCGCCGGAACGATCGCCGCAGCCCCGGCATCCGCCGACGCGTCATCGACGCAGATCGAGCGCCTCCATCTCTCCGGCCTTCGGATCGTGCCCGCCACGGCTTCGCCGACGAGCTACGTCGTGCAGCCCGGCGACACGGTGTCCGCCATCGCGCAGCAGCACGGTCTGCGCACCACCGATGTGCTCGCATGGAACGGCCTCAGCTGGCGCTCGGTGATCCACCCCGGCCAGACGCTCACCCTCACGGGCGCCGCAGCGCCCGCCTCTCCCGCGCCGTCGGCTGCGGTCGGGCAGAGCCACCTGGTCGTCGCCGGGGACACCGTCTACGGCGTCGCGCAGAAGTACGGCACCACAGTCGACGCCGTGCTCGCTGCCAACGGTCTCACCAGGGCATCCGTGATCTACCCGGGTCAGACCCTTGCGGTCACCGGAGCCTCGGCCCCTGCGGCCGCTCCGGCGGTCGTCGCCGCACCGGCGCCGACGGGCGGGCAGGCCTACACGGTGGTCGCGGGCGACACGCTCTCCGCGATCGCCCAGAACCACGGCACCTCGACCGCGAACCTGTACGCGTGGAACGGCCTGGGCCCGGGATCGATCATCTATCCGGGGCAGAGCATCACCGTCTCCGCTCCCCCTGCCGCAGCGGCATCCGGCACCGAGCAGCTCAGCGCGAGCCTCGACGCGGAGCAGACGGCGAACGCGGCGCTCATCGTCCGCATCGGCCGCCAGCTCGGGGTCTCCGATCGCGGCGTCGCGATCGCACTGGCCACCGCGATGGTCGAGTCGGGCATGCGCAACCTCTCCTACGGAGACCGCGACTCGCTCGGACTCTTCCAGCAGCGCCCGAGCACCGGGTGGGGCGCCGCGGAGCAGATCATGGACGCCGATCGCAGCACCCGCGTCTTCTACGGCGGGCAGAGCGACCCCAACGGGCAGAACTCCCGCGGTCTGCTCGACATCCCCGGCTGGGACGGCATGGCCTTCACGGACGCCGCCCAGGCGGTGCAGATCTCCGCATATCCCCTGCGTTACGGCCAGTGGGAGTCCCAGGCATACCAGTGGCTCGCCCACCTCGGGTGAAGCTCCCGGCAAACCCGCAGCCCTCAGGGGCGAGCCGTTCCGCAGGCTTTCAGCCTGTCTTCCATAGAATCTTGACGTGACGACCAATCAGCAGGCCGACCCCCTCATCGGGCGGCTCGTCGACGGTCGGTACCGGGTCAGGGCCCGGATCGCACGAGGCGGCATGGCGACGGTGTACGTCGCCACCGACCTCCGCCTCGAGCGGCGCATCGCCCTCAAGGTCATGCACGCGCACCTCAGCGACGACTCGGCCTTCCAGAGCCGGTTCATCCAGGAGGCCCGTTCGGCGGCACGTCTGGCCGACCCGCACGTCGTCAACGTCTTCGACCAGGGCCAGGACGGCGAGCTCGCCTATCTGGTGATGGAGTACCTGCCGGGCATCACCCTGCGCGAGCTCCTCCGCGAGCAGAAGCGCCTCACGATCTCGCAGACGATCACGATCATGGATGCGGTGCTCTCCGGTCTCTCCGCCGCTCACCGCGCCGGCATCGTGCACCGCGACGTGAAGCCCGAGAACGTGCTGTTGGCCGAGGACGGCCGCATCAAGATCGGCGACTTCGGCCTCGCACGGGCCACCACCGCGAACACCGCGACCGGTCAGCAGCTGCTCGGCACGATCGCCTACCTCGCCCCCGAGCTCGTCACGCGCGGCACCGCCGATGCCCGCAGCGACATCTACGCGCTCGGCATCATGCTCTACGAGATGCTGGTCGGCGAGCAGCCCTACAAGGGCGAGCAGCCCATGCAGATCGCCTTCCAGCACGCGACGGAATCGGTGCCGAGGCCGAGCGCGCGCAACCCCGGCGTGCCAGAGCAGCTCGACGAGCTCGTGCTCTGGGCCACCGAGAAGTCCCCGGACGACCGCCCGGACGACGCGGGCCAGATGCTGGAGCGCCTTCGCGAGATCGAGCGTTCTCTCGGCATCGCCCCCGCTGTCGCCTCGGCCACCGCGCCGCAGCGCGCGCACGCCGACTCCGGCGATCTCACCAAGGTCATGCCGGGAACGCTGCCCATCGCCGACCCCACGGCTCCCGTGCCGCAGACGGTCGACAACGCGACCCTGCTGCGTCGCCGGTCGTCGAAGCGACGCACCCGCGGCGCCTTCCTGCTCACGCTCGTGCTGCTGCTGGCCGCGGTCGCCGGCGGCGTCGGCTGGTGGTTCGGATCGGGCCCCGGTTCACTCGTGGCCGTGCCCGGTGTGGCCGGGATGTCGTACCAGGACGCCGCGGATACGCTGACGGCCGAGGGATTCGTGCCGGCGCAGAAGGACGAGTTCTCCGTCGACATCCCCGCAGGAGAGGTCATCGAGACGGACCCCGGAGAGGGCCAGCGTCTCGACAGAGGCGTGACGGTCACGGTGATCGTCTCCACCGGACCCGCACCGCACGATCTCGCCCCCGTCGCCGGGGTGGACGTCGAGACCGTCCGCGGTCAGCTCGACGCGGCGAACCTCGACATCACCGACGACGAGAAGTACTTCGACGACCTCGACGACGGCAAGGTCCTCAACGTGCGCATCACCCCTCGTGGCGGCGGCGACGCCTTCGGCTGCGACCAGGGCTGCACGGTGCACGAGAAGGACACGGCGACCATCCAGGTGTCGGTGGGCCCTGTCCCCGACGTCAGCGGCATGAACGTCAACCAGGCGACCAAGACGCTGACCGACAAGGGTCTTGTGGTCAACCCGGAGAGCGACCTCAGGTTCAGCGAGGACGTCGCCAAGGACAAGGTGATCGGGTACGCCGACCGCGCCGAGGCGGGATCCTGGCGACCGGGCGACACCATCCAGCTCATCGTCTCGAAGGGGCCAGAGCTGTTCGACGTCCCCGATGTGAAGGGGATGACGCGGGACAAGGCGAAGGAGGCCCTCACCAACGCCGGGTTCAAGTGGAGCTATACCAGCGACACCATGATCCCGGACGGCGCGTGGGACCTGCTCGACAACAAGAACACCAAGGTCGTCTCCTACAGCCCGACCGAGCCGCAGCGCAAGAGCGCCACGATCGTGCTCCAGATGGGGCTCAGCGGCTAGCATCCGCCGCACGTCACCCGCCGTTCACCTCCCGGCCACGGCGGGGCAACTCCCCCGGCATCTGCCGGATGCCTGACGCCCACACTCTGTCGAGTACCCCCGTACTCGCCGACCCGGAGTGTGCCCATGCCCTCTCGTCCCCTCTCCGCCGCGGTGCTCGCGACCTGCCTTCTGGCCGGCACGATCACTGTCGCCGCCGTCCCGGCATCCGCGGCCCCCCGCACCGCCGACGTCTTCTCCCGCGCCGCGACCTATCCCGTGTACCTCAACGCTCCTGCGGGGGTCGACCCGGCATCCGCCACCGTCGCGGAGATCTCCACGATCACCGCCGACGGCACCGTCGTCTACACCGACGCTCTCGGAAAGCGGATCGGCTTCGTCGATGTGACCGACCCGTCGAACCCCCGCGGAACCGGAACGGTCTCCCTCGCCGACCTCGGCCACCCCGACGACCAGCCCACGTCGGTCGCCTCCTACGGCGACTACATCCTCGTCGTGATCGACGAGACCGGCGGGCAGTTCACCGATCCGCACGGGCGGCTCGACGTGCTGCGCGCATCCGACCGCTCCCTCGTGCGCTCGATCGACCTGGGCGGCCAGCCCGACTCCATCGCGATCTCGCACGACGGCGCGTACGCGGCGATCGCGATGGAGAACCAGCGCGACGAGGAGATCAAGCCCGCCGGCGGCAAGAAGGGGGATCTCCCCCAGCTGCCCGGCGGATTCGTCCAGGTGCTCGACCTCGGCGAGGACCCCGCTGCCTGGACCACGACCCCCGTGCGCTTCCTCGCCGAGGACGGCAGCCCGCTGCCGATCGTCGCGGCATCCGGAATCGACACCCCGCAGGACCCGGAGCCGGAGTACGTCACCATCGACGATCGCAACCGGCTCGCGGTGACGCTCCAGGAGAACAACGGCATCGCCGTGATCGACCTGGAGACCAAGACGCTCACGTCCGTCTTCTCGGCGGGCGCGGTCGCACTCAGCGGTGTGGACACCGTGAAGGACGGCCGCATCGACCTCACCGGATCGCTGCCGGCGACGCCTCGCGAACCCGACTCGATCGCGTGGGTCGGCGACGGGCTGGTGGCCACGGCCAACGAGGGCGACTGGAAGGGCGGCACCCGCGGCTGGACGGTGTTCGACACCGCGACCGGTCTGCCGGTGTGGGACGCGGGGAACAGCTTCGCGAACATCGCCGTGCAGTACGGCCTGCACAACGAGGACCGCGCGGCCAAGAAGGGGGCCGAGCCCGAAGGGCTCGCGTTCGCCGAGTTCGGCGGCACGCCGTACGTGTTCGTCGCCAGTGAGCGCTCCAACTTCGTCGCCGTGTACGACATGACCGACCCGGCCTCCCCCGTGTTCGATCAGATCCTGTTCACGACCAACGGCCCCGAGGGCATCCTCCCGGTGCCGGGGCGCGATCTGCTCGTCGTGTCCAGCGAGACGGACGACGCGAGCGTCGGCGTCCGCGCCTCCGTGAGCCTGTTCTCCTTCGGCTCCGATGCGCCCGCGCAGCCCAGCATCCTGTCCGATACCGTCGACGGAGCGCCGATCGGATGGTCCGCGCTCGGCGCGCTCTCCGGGCACCCGACGAACTCCTCGCTCGTGTACGCCGCGAGCGACGCCGTCGTCTCCCCGGCGACGATCTACACGGTCGACGTGTCGCAGACTCCTGCCCGCATCACCGCCTCGACGGCCGTCACCAAGAACGGCTCGCCGGTCGCGCTGGACGTGGAGGGCATCTCCGCCGCCGCGGACGGCACCTTCTGGCTGGCCGTGGAGGGCGCGGCGGGAGCCGGCAACACCATCGTCCACACGGATGCCGCAGGAGCCGTGCTCTCGCGTCACCCGCTGCCGGCCGAGGTCGCCGCGCACGTCGGCAAGTGGGGCTTCGAGGGCGTCACCGTGACCGGCGAGGGCGCCGACCTCCGCGTGTGGAGCGTCATCCAGCGTCCGCTCTGGACCGACCCATCGAACCTCGCCGCCGGCACCGTGGACGGAGCCGACATCACCCGTATCGGCCGCCTCGACCCGGCGACGGGCGCATGGGAGTGGTTCGGCTACCGCCTCGACGCGACGACCACCCAGGGAGACTGGATGGGGCTGTCGGAGATCACGGCGATCGACGATGACACGTTCGCGATCATCGAGCGGGACAAGCTCAACGGCCCCTCGGCCGCGGTGAAGCGCGTGACGCGAGTCGACATCCCGGCGGATGCCGCGCCCAGCGCGTTCGGACAGCCTCTGACCGTGCTCGAGAAGACGACCGCGATCGACGTGCTGCCGCAGCTGAGGGCGACGGCCGGCTGGACCCAGGAGAAGCTCGAGGGCTTCGCGATCGCGGCGGACGGCCGCCTGTACGGGGTCACCGACAACGACGGGCTGAAGGACGCCACGGGCGAGACCGTGTTCCTGCGCCTCGGCGCCGCCTCCGAGGCCTTCCCCGACACGTCGACGCCCGCGGTGCCGTTGCTCACCCTGAGTGCGTCGAGCGTGAAGGCCGGCGCCGAACTCACCGTCACGGGAACGGGGTTCCCCGCCTCGACGGAGGTGCGCATCGAGCTGCACAGCGATCCGGTCGTGCTGGGCACCGCCTCGACCGACGCCCAGGGCGCCCTGCGCTTCACCGGGGCGGTCCCCGCGGGCACCGCGCCGGGAGCGCACGAGATCGTCGCCGTCGCGGGCGAGGTCACGGCCCGCACCCCGCTGACGGTGACCGCGTCCGGCGGGGCGACGGCCCCCGGCACCGGAGGTTCCGTGCGACCTGGCGACCTGGCCACGACCGGCGGTGACGCGTCCTGGCTCCTGCCGGTGGCCGTGGGCGCCGGCATCCTGCTCCTCGCGGGCGCCGTGCTGCTGATCGTCCGCCGCCGCACGCGCTCCTGACCCGACACGGAGAAGGGCCGGAACCCAGGAGGTTCCGGCCCTTCTTCATTCGGCGTTCGGCGCGTGTCAGCGCTTCTCGAGCTCCTCGGCCACGAGGAAGGCGAGCTCGAGCGACTGCATGTGGTTCAGACGCGGGTCGCACAGGCTCTCGTACCGGGTGCCGAGCGCTGCCTCGTCGATCTGCTCGGAACCGCCCAGGCACTCGGTGACGTCGTCGCCGGTCAGCTCGACGTGGATGCCTCCGGGGAACGTGCCCACCGCGCGGTGCGCCTCGAAGAATCCGCGGACCTCGTCGACGACGTCGTCGAAGCGACGGGTCTTGTACCCGGTCGGCGTGGTGATGCCGTTGCCGTGCATCGGGTCGGTGACCCACAGCGGCTGCGCACCTGAATCACGGACGGCCTCGAGCAGCGGCGGAAGCGCATCGCGGATCTTTCCGGCGCCCATGCGCGTGATGAAGGTCAGGCGACCGGGCTCACGGTTCGGGTCGAGCTTGTCGATCAGCGCGAGCGCCGTGTCGGGCGACGTCGTCGGGCCGAGCTTGACGCCGATGGGGTTGCGGATCTTCGAGAAGTAGTCGACGTGCGCGCCGTCGAGCTCTCGGGTCCGCTCGCCGATCCAGAGGAAGTGCGCCGAGGTGTTGTACGGGGTGTCCGTGCGGGAGTCGATGCGCGTCATCGGCCGCTCGTAGTCCATCAGCAGGCCCTCGTGACCGGTGAAGAACTCGACGCGCTTGAGCTCGTCGAAGTCCGCACCCGCGGCCTCCATGAACTTGATCGCGCGGTCGATCTCGGCGGCCATGCGCTCGTAGCGCTGGTTCGCCGGGTTCTGCGCGAAGCCCTTGTTCCACGAGTGCACCTCGCGGAGGTCGGCGAAACCACCCTGTGTGAACGCGCGGATGAGGTTCAGGGTGGACGCGGCCGTGTGGTACCCCTGCAGCAGTCGGCCGGGGTCGGCCTGACGGGATCCCTCGGTGAAGTCGTAGCCGTTGACGATGTCGCCGCGGTAGGCGGGGAGCGTGACGTCGCCGCGGGTCTCGGAGTCGCTGGAGCGCGGCTTGGCGAACTGCCCGGCCATGCGTCCCATCTTCACGATGGGCATCGACGCGCCGTAGGTGAGCACGACGGCCATCTGCAGCACCGTCTTGATGCGGTTGCGGATCTGCTCGGCGGTCGCTCCGGCGAACGTCTCGGCGCAGTCGCCACCCTGCAGCAGGAACGCCCGGCCGGATGCCGCGCGAGCGAGGCGATCCCGGAGGTTGTCGACCTCACCGGCGAAGACCAGCGGAGGGAGGGTCGAGATCTGGCGGGAGACCTCGGCGACGCGCTCTGCGTCGGGCCACTGCGGCTGCTGCTTGATCGGGAGCGAGCGCCACGCGTCAAGGGCGTCGATGTGGTGCGGGAGCATGCCCCCAGCCTAGCGGGAGCTGAGGCTCAGGAGCGCCGTGTGGCAGCGGCCGGAAGGCGGTCCTTGACGGTCGACGCGTAGACGTCTTCGTACTCCTGCTCCCCCAGTCGCTGGAGAGCGACCATGATCTCGTCGGTGACGGACCGGAGGATGTAGCGGTCGTTCTCCATGCCCGCGTAGCGCGAGAAGTCGAGCGGCTCGCCGATGACGATCCCCACGCGCATGATCCGCGGGATGCGCCGGCCGATCGGCATCGCCGTGTCGGTGTCGACCATGATCACCGGGACGACGGGGACCTTGGCCTCGAGCGCCATCCGGGCGATGCCGGTGCGCCCGCGGTACAGCTTGCCGTCGGGGCTGCGCGTCCCCTCGGGATAGATGCCGAGGAGGTCGCCGCCGCCCAGCACCTGCAGTCCCGTGTTGAGGGATGCCTCGGATGCCTTGCCACCCGACCGGTCGATCGGCAGCTGACCCGTGGCCTTCATGAAGAACTTCGTCGCCCGACCCTTGATGCCGCGTCCGGTGAAGTAGTCGCTCTTGGCGAGGAAGGACATGGACCTGTCGAGCATGAGCGGCAGGAAGATCGAGTCGGCGAACGACAGATGGTTGCTGGCGAGGATCGCCGCGCCGCTGGCGGGCACGTTCGCTCGGCCCACCACCCATGGTCGGAAGATCGCCTTCACCAGAGGGCCGATCACGACGTACTTCATCAGCCAGTAGAACATCGTGGTGAAGTCTAGCGCCGTGGATGGCTTCCGTTCACGGTGGCGACTGAGTTTCACCCTGAATGAAATTCAGTCCCATGCCTTAGACTCGGGTGAACACGTGCCCGACCGGTACCGAAGGAGCTGCCGTGGTCCAGTTTGAAGTCCCCGCCGTCGTCCCCGCCGACCCAGATGCGAACATCTCCGACATCCTGGCGAAGCGCGTCGAAGCCACTCCGAACCTCGCGCTCTTCTCCGTGCCCGACGGAGAAGGCTGGCGCGACATCACCGCCGCCGACTTCCAGACGGCCGTGATCGCGCTGGCCAAGGGGTTCGTCGCCGCCGGCATCCAGCCGGGAGAGAAGGTCGGCTTCCTCGCTCGCACGACGTACGAGTGGACGCTCGTCGACTTCGCGCTGTTCTACGCCGGGGCCGTGATGGTTCCGATCTACGAGACCAGCTCGCCGTCGCAGATCCAGTGGATCCTCGAGGACTCCGGCGCCATCGCCCTCCTCGTGGAGTCCCCCGAGCACTTCTCCCGGGTCGACGAGGTCCGCGGCGACCTCCCCCTGATCCGCGAGGTCTGGCAGATGCACCTCGGCGCGATCGACGCCCTCACCGCGCAGGGTGCCGCGGTGACGGATGACGAGATCGAGCGTCGACGCAACCTCGCGGTCGGCAGCGACATCGCGACCCTCATCTACACGTCGGGCTCGACCGGCCGCCCCAAGGGCTGCGTCCTCACCCACAGCAACTTCGTCGAGCTCTCCCGCAACGCGGCGAAGTCCCTCAACGAAGTGGTGCAGACGCCCGGCGCCTCCACGCTGCTGTTCATCACCACGGCGCACGTGTTCGCGCGCTTCATCTCGATCCTCGACGTGCACGCCGGCGTCCGCACCGGCCACCAGCCCGACACCCGGCAGCTGCTGCCGGCGCTCGGATCCTTCAAGCCGACCTTCCTCCTCGCGGTGCCCCGCGTGTTCGAGAAGGTCTACAACTCGGCGGAGCAGAAGGCCGAGGCCGGCGGCAAGGGCAAGATCTTCCGCGCCGCCGCAGAGGTCGCGATCGAGCACTCGAAGCTCCTCGAGGCCGGCAAGCCGATCCCGTTCGGCATGCGCCTGAAGTTCGCACTCTTCAACAAGCTCGTCTACAGCAAGCTGCGCGAGGCCATGGGCGGCAACGTCGTCTACGCCGTGTCCGGCTCCGCCCCCCTCGGCGCGCGTCTCGGCCACTTCTTCCACAGCCTCGGCGTGGTGATCCTTGAGGGCTACGGCCTGACCGAGACCACGGCGCCCGCCACGGTCAACCTCGCGGACAAGTCGAAGATCGGCACGGTGGGCCCCGCGCTCCCCGGCGTCGGCATCCGTCTCGCCGAGGACGGCGAGATCGAGGTCCGCGGCATCAACGTGTACAAGGAGTACTGGAACAACCCGCAGGCGACCGCCGACGCGTTCAGCGAGGGCGGCTGGTTCCGCACCGGCGACATCGGCACCTTCGACGCAGAGGGCTTCCTCACCATCACGGGTCGTAAGAAGGAGATCATCGTGACGGCGGGCGGCAAGAACGTCGCCCCCGCCGCGCTCGAGGACCCGATCCGCGCGAACCCGATCATCGGTCAGGTGGTCGTCGTGGGCGATCAGAAGCCGTTCATCTCCGCCCTCATCACGCTGGATCCCGAGATGCTCCCGACCTGGCTGGGCAACAACGGGCTCCCGGCCGACATGTCCCTCGCGGAGGCGTCGACGAACGCCGCCGTGCGCGCCGAGGTGCAGAAGGCGGTGGATGCCGCGAACACCCGCGTCTCCCGCGCGGAGTCGATCCGCAAGTTCACGATCCTCGACAGCGAGTGGACTGAGGCATCGGGCCACCTCACGCCCAAGCTCTCCATCAAGCGGAATGTCATCATGAGCGACTTCGCCGACGAGATCTCGGCGATCTACGACGAGCCTGTCGCCACCACGAACGTCGCGATCGGCGGCTGAGCTCGGATCCACCACGGTCATGCAGAAGGGCCCCGCCGAGGCGGGGCCCTTCTGCATGACCGGTCAGAACCAGGAGCTCTCGCGCACCTCGCGCATGGCGACCTTGCGGGTCTCCGGATCGAGGCGGGTCAGGTACAGCTTGCCGTCGAGGTGATCCGTCTCGTGCTGCAGGGCCTGGGCCAGCAGACCGTCGCCCTCCAGTACCACGAGGTTGCCGTCGAGATCGATGCCCTCCACACGGGCCCACGGATGCCGCAGAGCGTCGTGCCAGAGCCCTGGCACCGAGAGGCAGCCCTCGCCGGTCGGCACGGCCTCACCGCGGACCTCCGTCAGCACCGGGTTCAACACGTAGCCGATGTCGCCGTCGATGTTGTAGCTGAAGGCGCGCAGCGCGACGCCGATCTGCGGCGCGGCGACGCCCGCCCGTCCTGGCAGCTCCACGGTCTCCACCAGATCGGTCACCAGGGCGCGCACGCCGTCGTCGATTTCCCCGATCGGCGCACACACGGTGCGCAGCACGGGGTCGCCGAACACGCGGATCTCACGGACGGCCATCAGGCGGCCTTCGCCCGGAGGCCCTCGACCAGCAGCGCCGCGAGCTCTCGCGCCGCGACCCGGGTCTCCGGCTGCAGGTTCGCGAAGACGATCGTGCCGCCTCCCGCGATCTGGGAATCGTACGGCACCCGGACGACCTTCTTGGCCCTGGTGCGGAAGTGCGCCTCGAGTTCGTTCAGGCGCACCAGCGGAGCACCGGGCGTGGACTGGTTGAGCACCACGATGGCCTCCCGTGCCTGCTCCGCGTATCCGTTGGTCTCCAGCCAGGTCAGCGTCTCGGACGCCAACCGCGCCTCGTCGACGCTGAGACCCGACACGATCACGACCTGGTCGGCGAGGTCGAGCGTCGCCGACATCACCGAGTGGACGATGCCCGTGCCCGTGTCCGTGAGGACGAGGGAGTAGTAGTGCGCCGCGACTCCTGCGACATCGCGGTAGTCGCTGTCGCTGAACGCCTCCGCGATGCGGGGGTCGGAATCCGAGGCCAGCACATCGAGACGGGTGGCGTCGCGTGCGACGATCGAGGAGATGTCGTGGTAGCCCTTCACGTCATCGTGGATGCGCACGAGATCGCGCACCGTCCGGCTGTGGGCCGACCGCACGACGCGATCGGCGAGAGTGCCCCTGTCGGGATTGGCGTCGACCGCGATGACCCTGTCCTCGCGAGCATCCGCGAGCGCCATCCCCAGGAGCGCGGTGATCGTCGTCTTGCCGACGCCGCCCTTGCGCGACAGAACGGGCACGAAGCGCGCGCCGCCGGACAGCGGGGCCGCGATCCTCGCGCTGAGCGCCTTTCGCTCGCGAGCACGCCGGCCGTCGCCGATGTTGATGCGACGCCCGGAGACCGTGTAGAGGAAGTGGCTCCACGCGCCCTCCGGCTCCGGCCTGGTGACGCGGCTCGGGTCGAGCAGACGGTCGGCGGTGAGCAGATCGGCGCTCTCGCGCGAGGCCTCCCCCAGATCGTCGAGGCGCTTCGACGAGAGCGCCACCTCTGTGCGCGACGCACGGGTGGGCTGCGTCGCCACGGACTTCTCCTTCGCATCGTTCACGACGGGGATCTCCTTTCGGGATGCGGCAGACGGCGAAGGGGCGAGAGCCGTCGCCTTGGCCTCGAGATCGGCCTTCGCCCGCGCGATGAAGGCAGCGGCCGCTGCCGCCTCGGCAGCGACGACGTCTTCGGGCTCGGGCTCAGGCTCCGGCTCCGTCCCGGTCTCGGTCTCGGTCTCGGTCTCGGTCTCGGTCGCAGTCTCGGTCGCAGTCTCGGGCTCAGTCACGGCTTCCGGCTCAGTCACGGCTTCCGGCTCGGGCTCAGCTGCGAGTTCAGGTTCGGGCTCAGTCGTGGGCGCAGCCTCAGCCTCAGCCTCAGCCTCAGCCTCAGCCTCAGCCTCAGCCTCAGCCTCAGCCTCAGCCGAGACCACCGCGGCTGCGCTCTCGGCGACCGCGGGCTCGTCGACCTCGATGTGATCGGCCGCTGCGATGCGATCGGCCGCTGTGATCTCGACCTCGGCGTCGGTGGCCTCGACGGGCTCCGACTCGACGACTTCCGACTCGACGACCTCGGATCCGAGAGACTCGGATTCGAGAGTCTCGGGCAGCACGGCCTCGGGCGCGGACTCCTCGACGGTCCCGGCAGACGACGCCGGCACCTCCACCGCCTCCGCGGACGGCACGGTCGACGGCATCTCCGCGTCCGCGGGCAGCTCGATGACGATCGACTCGATGACGGCATCCGCCTCGGGCGCAATCTCGTTCTCGACGAACGCTGTGCGATCGAAGACCGGTTCGTCGTCGATGATCAGATCGACGACCTCGCCGTCGACGACGCCGTCGTCGTCGGCGAGATCGTCATCGTCCGCCTGCGGAAGGATCACGTTCACCTGGGCCGTGCCGCCGAGGATGCCGATTCCGGACGTGTCCAGGGACGCGGCTTCGTCGAGCACTCCTCTCGACTCTTCGTCTTTCGGGGTGGACCCCTTTTTCACGGTCACGATGTCACTCCAAGCTTGTGCGGGCCTCGGGTGCGTCACGTGCGTGCGCGGCCCTCGCCCGCACAAGATTAGTGCGCGGGGCGGATCACGACCAAAAGATCTCCTGCGTCCACCTGCTGCGTCTCTCCGATCGCGAGGCGCTCGATGACCCCGTCGACCGGTGCCGTGATCGCGGCTTCCATCTTCATCGCCTCGATCGAGGCGACGGGCTCCCCTGCCCTGACGGCGGACCCGACCTCGACCTTCAGGGTGACCACGCCGGAGAACGGCGCCGCCACCTGACCGGGTACGGAGGTGTCGGCCTTCTCGACCTCATGGGCGTCGACGACGATCGAGCGATCGCGCACGAACACCGGGCGCAGCTGCCCGTTCAGGGTGGTCATGACCGTGCGCATGCCCTTGTCATCCGCCTCGCCGATCGCCTCGAGCCCGACGTACAGCTGCACGCCGCGGTCGATCTCGATGAGGTGCTCCTGTCCCTGGACGAGCCCGTAGAGGTAGTCGCTCGTGTCGAGGACCGAGAGATCGCCGAAGAGCTCGCGCATCTGAGCGAACTCCTTCGTCGGAGCAGGGAACAGCAGGGTGTTCAGTCGCTCCCGACGCGCGGCGCTGTCTCCCGCGAGTGCGGCCTCGTCGTCGGCGGAGATCTCGGTCATTCCGGTGCGCACCGCGCGCCCGGCGAGCACCTTCGTGCGGAAGGGCTCGGGCCAGCCGCCGGGAAGATCGCCCAGCTCGCCGGCCATGAATCCGACCACCGAGTCCGGCACGTCGTACTTCTCGGGGTTCGCCTCGAAGTCCGCAGGATCCGCCTTGACGGCGGCGAGGTGCAGCGCGAGGTCGCCGACGACCTTGGAGGAGGGCGTCACCTTCGGCACGCGACCGAGGATGCGGTCGGCCGCCGCGTACATGTCCTCGATCAGCTCGAAGTCGTCGGCGAGTCCGAGAGCCTTCGCCTGCTGGCGCAGGTTGGACAGCTGGCCGCCCGGGATCTCGTGGTGGTACACGCGCCCCGTGGGTCCGGGCAGGCCGGACTCGAACGGCGCGTACTGACGGCGCACGGCCTCCCAGTACGGCTCGAGGTCGGAGACCCCGTCGAGGTCGATGCCGCTGTCGCGCTCGGTGTGCGCGAGCGCCGCGACGAGAGACGAGAGCGAGGGCTGGCTCGTGGTGCCCGAGAGCGGAGCGGATGCCGCATCCACCGCGTCGACGCCCGCAGCGCTCGCGGCGAGCAGGGTCGCAAGCTGGCCGCCTGGCGTGTCGTGCGTGTGCAGGTGCACGGGCAGATCGAAGCGCTCGCGCAGAGCCGCCACGAGCTTCGCCGCCGCTGCGGGGCGGAGCAGGCCCGCCATGTCCTTGATCGCGATGATGTGCGCTCCGGCAGCGACGATCTGATCCGCGAGCGCCAGGTAGTAGTCGAGGGTGTAGAGGTCCTCGGCGGGGTTCAGCAGATCTCCCGTGTAGCAGAGAGCGACCTCCGCGACCGCGGTGCCCGTCCGACGTACGGCCTCGATCGCTGGACGCATCTGCTCGACGTCGTTGAGCGCGTCGAAGATGCGGAAGATGTCGACGCCGCTGGCGGCCGCCTCCGAGACGAACGCCTCGGTGACCGCAGTGGGGTACGGCGTGTAGCCGACCGTGTTGCGCCCCCGCAGCAGCATCTGGATGGCGACGTTCGGCAGGGCCGCCCGCAGCTTGTCGAGCCGCTCCCACGGGTCCTCGCCGAGGAACCGCAGCGCGACGTCGTAGGTGGCGCCACCCCAGGCCTCCACCGACAGCAGTCCGGGGGTCAGGCGGGCGAGGTAGGGAGCAGCGGCGACCAGGTCCTTCGTGCGCACACGCGTCGCGAGCAGCGACTGGTGAGCGTCGCGGAACGTCGTGTCGGTGATGGCGAGGGCCGACTGCGCACGCAGGCTCTTCGCGAACCCCTCCGGTCCGAGTTCGAGCAGCCGCTGCCGTGATCCGGGAGCGGGCGCGGTGGCGAGGTCGATCGCAGGGAGCTTCGCCACCGGATCGATGACGCCGGGGTGCGCGCCGTGCGGCTTGTTCACCGTGACGTCCACCAGCCAGTTCAGGATCTTCGTCCCGCGGTCCTTGGAGATCCGTCCGCGGAGCAGCTCAGGACGTTCGTCGATGAATGACGTGCTCACGTCTCCGGCCACGAAGGCGTCGTCGTCGAGCAGCGCCTGCAGGAACGGGATGTTGGTGGAGACGCCACGGATGCGGAACTCGGCGAGGGCGCGGCGTGCGCGGGCGACCGCAGCGGGGAAGTCGCGTCCTCGACAGGTCAGCTTCGCCAGCATCGAGTCGAAGTGCGGGCTGATCTGCGCGCCCTGGTGCACGGTGCCGCCGTCGAGACGGACGCCCGCACCGCCCGGCGACCGGTACGTGGTGATCTTGCCCGTATCGGGCCGGAACCCCTGGGTCGGGTCCTCCGTGGTGATCCGACACTGCAGGGCCGCACCGCGCAGGTGCAGGTTCTCCTGCTGCAGCCCGAGGTCGGCGAGGGTCTCCCCCGCGGCGATCCGCATCTGGCTCTGCACGAGGTCGACGTCGGTGACCTCCTCGGTGACCGTGTGCTCGACCTGGATGCGCGGGTTCATCTCGATGAAGACGACCTCTCCCGCGCGCTCCCCCGCCGTCTCCAGCAGGAACTCGACGGTGCCGGCGTTCTCGTACCCGATCGAGCGGGCGAAGGCGACCGCATAACCGTGCAGGGCTGTGCGGACACCGTCGTCGAGGTTGGGGGCCGGAGCGATCTCGACCACCTTCTGGTGACGTCGCTGCACCGAGCAGTCCCGCTCGAAGAGATGCACGGTCTCGCCGGTCTTGTCGGCGAGGATCTGGACCTCGATATGGCGAGGTCGCAGGACGGCCTGCTCCAGGAACATGCGCGGGTCGCCGAAGGCACTGGACGCCTCGCGCATGGCCTCCGCGAGAGCGGGGGCCAGCTCACCCTTCGTCTCCACGCGGCGCATCCCTCGTCCGCCGCCGCCGGCGACGGCCTTCGCGAAGAGCGGGAAGCCGATCCCGTCGGCCTGGGCCACGAGAGCCTCGACGTCATCCGACGCCTCGGTGGAGCGGAGGACGGGCACGCCCGCCTCGATCGCGTGGCGCTTGGCCTCGACCTTGTTCCCCGCCATCTCGAGCACGTTCGCGGGAGGCCCGATGAAGACGATGCCGTTGGCGGCCGCCTTCTCTGCGAGCTCGGGGTTCTCCGAGAGGAAACCGTAACCCGGGTAGATCGCGTCCGCTCCGGCCTCCAGCGCCACGCGGATGATCTCGTCGACGTTCAGGTAGGCCCTGACCGGATGACCGCGCTCCCCGATCTCGTATGCTTCATCGGCCTTCAGCCGGTGAACGGATCCGCGGTCCTCGTGGGGGAAGACCGCCACGGTCCTCGCTCCCACCTCGAAGGCCGCACGGAAGGCGCGGATCGCGATCTCACCGCGGTTCGCCACAAGGATCTTCGTGAACATGCACACCTCTAAGAGCTCGATGCACGGCGTTTTCGACGCGCATGGGGCGGGGCTGAGTGTTCCCCCAGCCTAGGGGAAGGTAACGTGGTGTCCGTGCACGTACTCAGCGTCAGCTCTCTCAAGGGAGGCGTCGGCAAGACGACCGTGACCCTCGGCCTGGCCTCAGCGGCCTTCGCCCGTGGTGTCCGGACGCTCGTCGTCGACCTCGACCCGCAGTCCGACGTGTCCACCGGGATGGATATCCAGGTGGCCGGCCGGCTCAACATCGCCGACGTCCTGGCGAACCCGAAGGAGAAGGTCGTCCGTCAGGCGATCACCTCCAGCGGCTGGGCGAAGGTGCACCCCGGCACGATCGACGTGCTCATCGGCAGCCCCTCGGCGATCAACTTCGACGGGCCGCACCCCAGCGTCCGCGACGTGTGGAAGCTCGAGGAGGCGCTGGCATCCGTCGAGGCCGACTACGACCTCGTCCTGATCGACTGCGCTCCATCGCTGAACGCGCTGACCCGTACGGCGTGGGCCGCGAGCGACCGCGTCATGGTCGTCACCGAGCCCGGCCTGTTCTCCGTGGCCGCGGCGGATCGCGCCCTGCGCGCGATCGAGGAGATCCGTCGAGGCCTCTCCCCCCGTCTGCAGCCGCTGGGCATCGTCGTGAACCGCGTGCGCCCGCAGTCGATCGAGCACCAGTTCCGCATCAAGGAGCTGCGCGACATGTTCGGCCCGCTGGTCCTCTCGCCCCAGCTGCCGGAGCGCACGTCTCTGCAGCAGGCGCAGGGTGCGGCGAAGCCCCTGCACATCTGGCCGGGAGACTCCGCACAGGAGCTCGCCTCCGACTTCGACCAGCTGCTCGACCGGATCATCCGCACCGGACGCATCCAGGTCGCGGAGACCGGCCCTCAGGCCTGATCCCCACCGCTACGCGAAACGCCCGCTCGATGAGCGGGCGTTTTCCGTTTCCGGTGACGTTCAGGCGGAGCGCTTGGACCGTCGGGCCGAGAGCTCGTCGACGGGGTCGGGCGCCGTGGGATCGAACTCCACGAGAGTGGACTCCACCTCGCGCAGGACCTTCCCGACGGCGATGCCGAACACGCCCTGGCCGCGGCTCACGAGGTCGATGACCTCGTCGTTCGAGGTGCACAGGTAGACCGAGGCGCCGTCGCTCATCAGCGTGGTGCCCGCGAGGTCGCGGATGCCGGCGCGGCGGAGCTCCTCGACCGCGGTGCGGATCTGCTGCAGTGAGATGCCCGTGTCGAGAAGGCTCTTCACGAGCTTGAGCACGAGGATGTCGCGGAAGCCGTAGAGGCGCTGCGAACCCGAGCCGCTGGCGCCGCGGACGGTCGGCTCCACGAGCTCGGTGCGCGCCCAGTAGTCCAGCTGACGATAGGTGATCCCGGCTGCGCGAGCAGCCACCGCACCGCGGTAGCCGACCTCGTCGTCCATCGCCGGAAGACCGTCGGTGAAGAGGAGTTCGGTCACGAACCGCGGGTCGCCTGCACGCTCATCCGCACTCATCTGAAGTCCTCCCTGGAGCTGTTACCTCCACGCTAGAGCAGCGTCCAGGCAGCGGCAATGACATCCGTGCGACCTCGAAGGTGTGTCGCAATCAGTTCGTTACGAAAGCACCCTGGTGAGCGCGTCCTTGACGAAGAGCGAGCGCACTTCGTCGATCTTCGCGGCGAGCTCGGGAGCCATCTCGCTCGCCTTCGCCCGCGATGCCGCATCGGTGCGACGCAGCAGTGCGGACAGCGCGGATTCGATCAGCGCGACCTCCCGCTCGGCCCCCTGTCGCAGCGACCGGAGGTGCCGCGGCTCGATGCCGTGGCGGTCGAGGCCCACGAGGCTGCGCAGCAGCGTGACCGTCGCCTCCGGGTAGTTCTCCTGCGCCGTGATCACTCCGGTGCTGATCGCGTCGTTGAGCAGCTGGGGCCCGGCGCCCGCCGCGGCCAGCAGCTCCTCTCGGCGGTAGCGCCGAGGGGTGGGGGTGATCGACGGAGGCGGGACGATTCCCGCAGCCTCGCCGCTCGCATCGGCGTCGTCGAGCTGTTCGCGGATGACGCTCAGCGGCAGGTAGTGGTCGCGCTGCAGCGTGAGCCCCAGGCGCAGCCGCTCGATGTCGGCGGTCGAGAACTTGCGGTATCCGGACTCGGTCCTGGACGGGGTGACGATCCCCTGCACTTCGAGGAAGCGCAGCTTGCTGGAGGTCAGGTCGGGGAACTCCGGCGTGAGCCGGGCGAGGACCTGACCGATGCTCAGCAGGCCCGCGGACGCAGACCGTTCGCGGGCGGGAGCGGCCGCCATCAGTCGTTCGCCGCGACGCGGTCGAGCGGTGAAGCGAAGAAGTTCAGCCGGAACTTGCCGACGCGCAGCTCGGAGCCGTCGACGATGGGGCTGCGGTCGACCCGCTCGCCGTTGACGTAGGTGCCGTTGAGCGACCGCTGGTCGATGATCTCGAAGGAGGTCCCCGTGCGGGTGATCTCGGCGTGACGGCGCGACACGGTCACGTCGTCGAAGAAGATGTCGGCCTCCGGGTGACGGCCGACCGTGGTGACGTCGGTGTCGAGGAGGTAGCGGGCCCCTGCGAGAGCGCCGGAGCGGACCAGCAGCAGGGCGGATCCCGACGGAAGGGAGGCGATGGCGCTCTGCTCCACGTCTGTGAGCTCCACGCCGAACGGCACGAAGGAAAGATCCGAATCGTGCCCGAACGTCTGCGTCACGTCGTGCTTCTGCTCACCGGAACGGTGAATCGCGGCGTCGCCGGCCGGTCGGCTGTCGTTGTCTGTCACTGTGCCCTCCTGATCGTCCAGACTAACCGATCGAAGGCGGCCTCCGGGAGGTGCAGGTGCACTCAGCCATCCCATACGGAGGATTCATAGGCTGGAGCAGTGAAGACCACAGCTCGCAGCATCCCTCTCGCTCCCGCAGCGCTGGCGGCGGCCCTGCTCACCGCCTTCGTCGTGCTGTTCGCGCCGCTCTCCGCCTCGGCGCACGATGCGCTCATCGCGTCATCCCCCGCCGCGGACGGCACGGTCGAGACGCTGCCCGGCGAGATCACCCTCACCTTCAGCGAGAAGCTGATCACCGGCGAGGGCGCGACCGAGGTCGTCGTGACGGATGCCGCCGGCGCCTCGGTCACCGACGGGCCCGCGACCGTGGACGGCGCCATCGTCACGCAGCCGCTCGCCACCGAGGGCGACGCCGGGGTCTATCACGTCGTCTGGAAGATCGTCTCGAGCGACGGCCACCCGACCTCGGGCGAGTTCTCCTTCACCGTGACGACGAGCACGGTCACGGCCCCCACCGCCACGCCGACCGCCACCGCCTCCACGACACCGTCGGAGACCCCTGAGGCCGTCGCGACTCAGGGGCCGCAGGATGCCGCCGAGGGCACGGACCCGGTCGGGTTCTGGGTCCTCGGGATCGTCGGCGTCCTCGTCGTCGCGGCCATCGTCATCGTGCTTCTTTCACGACGTGGAAACCGTCCTCCGGCCGGCTCCGACGCCCCCTCGGAACGATAGGCTGGGAGCATGCCACACTACGACGTCGTCATCCTTGGTGCAGGTCCTGGCGGATACGTCGCTGCAGTTCGCAGCGCGCAGCTCGGCCTCTCCACCGCCATCATCGAGGAGAAGTACTGGGGCGGTGTCTGCCTCAACGTGGGCTGCATCCCCTCCAAGGCCCTCCTGAAGAACGCGGAGCTCGCACACACCCTGAACCACAAGGCCGACTTCTTCGGCATCTCGGGCGAGTTCACGATCGACTTCGGCAAGGCGTTCGACCGCAGCCGCGAGGTCGCAGAGGGCCGTGTCAAGGGCATCCACTTCCTGATGAAGAAGAACAAGGTGACCGAGTACAACGGTCGCGGCACCTTCACCGGCCCCAAGGCGATCTCCGTCGCCAAGGCCGACGGGACGACCGAGGAGGTCACGTTCGACAACGTGATCATCGCGACCGGCTCGAGGGTGCGCCTGCTGCCGGGAGTGCAGCTCAGCCAGAACGTCGTGACCTACGAAGAGCAGATCATGACCCGCGAGCTCCCCGAGTCGATCGTCATCGTCGGCGCCGGCGCGATCGGCATGGAGTTCGCCTACGTGCTGACGAACTACGGCGTGAAGGTCACGATCATCGAGTTCCTCGACCGCGCCCTCCCCAACGAGGACGCCGACGTGTCGAAGGAGATCACGAAGCAGTACAAGAACTACGGCGTCGACATCCTCACCTCGACCAAGGTCGAGACGATCGTCGACAACGGCTCGTCCGTCACCGTCACGTACACCGGCAAGGACGGCCAGCAGGCCTCCATCGAGGCCGGCAAGGTGCTGATGTCCGTCGGGTTCGCCCCGAACGTCGAGGGCTTCGGCCTGGAGAACACCGGCGTGAAGCTCACCGAGCGCGGTGCGATCGACATCGACGACCACATGCGCACCAACGTCGAGGGCATCTACGCCATCGGCGACGTGACCGCCAAGCTGCAGCTCGCCCACGTGGCGGAGGCGCAGGGCGTCGTCGCGGCCGAGACCATCGGCGGCGCCGAGACACAGACGCTCGGCGACTACCGCATGATGCCGCGTGCCACGTTCTGCTCCCCCCAGGTCGCCTCGTTCGGCCTCACGGAGCAGCAGGCGAAGGACGAGGGCCGCGAGATCAAGGTCGCGACCTTCCCGTTCATGGCCAACGGCAAGGCCCACGGCCTCGGCGAGCCCGTCGGCTTCGTCAAGCTCATCGCGGATGCCGAGCACCTCGAGCTCATCGGCGCCCACATGATCGGCCCCGACGTGTCTGAGCTGCTTCCCGAGCTCACCCTCGCGCAGAAGTGGGACCTCACGGCCCTCGAGCTGGCCCGCAACGTGCACACCCACCCGACGCTGTCGGAGGCGCTGCAGGAGGGCTTCCACGGCCTCGCGGGGCACATGATCAACTTCTGATCGACGCAGGATCGAACGGGGTGACTACGGTTTCGTAGTCACCCCGTTCTGCGTCTGCTAGAGGCGCCCCATCGTCAGGATGTCCGCCGTGCGCTCACGCAGCAGGGGCGCGCCGAGCGCCCGGATCAGGCCCTCCCGCACGCGGAGGGGCATCCCGCCGGCGGGGGCGCCCATCGACATGTAGAACCGTGCTCGCCGCTGCACCCGCGCAGCCGCTCTGACTCCGCGCCGCGCGAACTCCGACAGATCGGCGGCGCCCGAGGCGCTGACGGATGCCGCGAGACGCTGCGCATCGATCCAGCCGAGATTCATCCCCTGGCCGCCGATCGGACTGATCTCGTGAGCGGCGTCGCCGAGCAGCACGATGCGCCCTCCGACGACGACACGGTCGACCCGGTGCTGAGCGGCTTCGAACACGACGGGCGCCGGATCCGCCTCCAGCTCGGCGCCGACGCGCTGAGCGAGCGCGGTCCGGAACGCGGAAGGATCGCCGAGACCCCGCCCGTCCTCGCGCAGCACCCATCGCCGCCTGCCGCCCGGAAGCGGGAAGCTCTCCGCCAGTCCCCCCGGCTCGCAGTGGAGGCGCGCGCGATCTCCTCCTGACCGGTCGACGACGTCGGCCATGGCGTACGTCGCCGCTCCCGGACGCTGCGTCCACGAGAGCCCCAGACCATCGCGGAGGCCGCTGCGCACTCCGTCGGCGACGATGACCAACGACGCGGTGAGCTCCTCGCGGGCGCCCTCGGACTCTGTGACGACCCGCACGCGGTCGTGCTCCTCCCGCATGTCGACCACGGCGCACCCGAGGCGGAGAGCCTCGGGTGCGAGCCCCTCGAGCCGTTCCGCGAGCAGCGCCCCGGTTCGACGCTGCGGAAGGATCAGGACCCGCCGCCCTTCGGCGAAGTCGACGGAGGCGAGCATCCGGCCCCGGCTGAGGACGTCGCCTCCGCGGAGCGCCAGCGCCTCCGCGCGCACCGCGTCTCCGACACCTGCCGCATCGAGCGCGCCGAGGCCGGGCGGGTGGATCCCGATCGCCCTGTTGCGCGGGTCCGGCCCCTCCCGCTTCTCCCGCACCGCCACGTCGAACCCGCGCCCGATCAGCAGGCACGCGGCAAGGAGACCCACTGGACCCGCGCCGACCACGACGGCATCGTGATCAGGCATCCTCCGCCTCCCATCTCAGCTCGATCCGTGCAGGCAGACGCCGACGCACCAGCCACCCCGGAGGGGCGACGGCGACCAGCTCCCGCGGTGAGTAGGAGCGGCGAATGCTGGTGAGACCGTCGGCGCGGATGAACGATCCGGCGAGCAGGTTCCGCGAGAACGGCAGGGTGGATGCCGCGAACAGCGCATAGGCCGTCCGGCTCCGCGCGATGTCGCCGTGCACCACGATCCCGCCCTCTCCGACGAGCTGCCTGGTCTCCCGG
Organism: Microbacterium sp. NPDC057944; assembly: GCF_042887445.1. Classification (NCBI taxonomy): domain Bacteria; kingdom Bacillati; phylum Actinomycetota; class Actinomycetes; order Micrococcales; family Microbacteriaceae; genus Microbacterium; species Microbacterium sp. NPDC057944. Next base: position 68,771 of record NZ_JBHVPJ010000002.1, on the reverse strand, counting down.
AGCAGCTGCTGCAGCTCGCCCGGTTCGAGGTGGTGCAGCAGATGATTGGACAGGACGACGTCGAAGACCTCGCCGTCGCGCACGAGCTCGGCCGTGAGCGCGCAGCGGTACCGCACGCCCGCGCCGCCGTCATGCGCCTGCGCCCACCGGGTCGCCCTGCCGTCGGCGTCGAGCGCCGTGATGTCGGCATCCAGCCGGTCGCGACGGAGACGGGCCGCGAGCCCGCGGCAGAGGTCGCCGCCGCCGGATCCCACGTCGAGTATCCGCAGAGGTCGCTGTCGGGCTCGCGGACGGATGTCGCGGCGGTACAGCGCTCCAGGACCGGAGACGACGCGGTTCACCATCTCGAAGCGCAGATAGGTGCGCTCCAGCATCCGCTGGTCCGCCTCGGGGTCGTCCATCAGCTCCCTGGCGTCGACGGCCCTGGCCGAGAGGTCGGGGCTCATGACCCCTCGGGGGACTCGACCGTCATCAATGCGCTCTCCGCGGTGAGCCCGGGTCCGAACGCCATGGCCGCGACGCGGTCGCCGTCGCGGGAGTCCTCCTGCTCCAGGATGCTCCTCAGCACGAACAGCACGGTCGCGCTCGACATGTTGCCGTTCACCCGGAGCACCTCTCTCGCCGGGTGCAGCTGGACATCGCTCAGGTGCAGCCGCTCCTGCACGCGGTCGAGGATGCTGCGCCCTCCGGGGTGGATCGCCCAGTGCTGCACGGCCTCGGAGACCTCTCCGCCGTCGTAGGCCTCGAGCAGCTCCTGCTCGCCCGCATACAGCGGTCGCAGGGCGCCGATGATCGCCTCCCCGATGATCTGCGGGACCGCGGTGGAGAGGATCATCTCGAAGCCGTTGTCTCCGATGGTCCAGGCCATGTCCTTCTCCCCCTCGGGGGCGATGGCCGTGTGGAATCGGTCGAGCCTGAGCGCCGTCACCGGCGTGGGCAGGTCGCGCGCGGTGACGATGCCCGCGGCGGCCCCGTCTGCGAACAGCGACGACGCAACGATCGTGTCGGGGTCCTCCGAGGAGCGCAGGTGCAGCGTGCACAGCTCGACGCTGACCAAGAGGACCACCGCCTCGGGGTCCGCGGCGCAGAACTGGCTCGCCGCTCGCAACGCCGGCATCGACGCGTAGCAGCCCATGAAGCCGAGGTGGTACCGCTGCACCCCGTCGGGGAGGCCGAGCGCCCTGACGATCTCGTACTCAGGGCCCGGCGCGTGGAAGCCGGTGCAGGACACGGTGACCACGTGGGTGATGTCGGCCGCCTCGATGTCGGGATCGGCCGCGATGGCGCGCCGGGCGACCTCGACGAACAGCCGCGAGGCCTCGCGGACGTACCGCTCGTTGCGCTCCCGGGTGCCAGGGGACAGCAGACGCCCGCTCGCCCGATCGAAGAACACCGGGTCGGCGACGTCGGCCGTCAGCGACAGCTCGTCGATCACCGTGTGGCGGGTGTCGATGCCGGAGCCGTTGAACGAGGCCCCGACGATGCGCTGCGCCAGCCGTCCGATGTCGGGCTGGGCGGCGAAGACGTCGCGCACCTCGTCCTGCACGAGGAGGGTGTCGGGGACGATCGTCTGCAGGGAACGGAGCCTGGCGGGTGGGCGCATGCTGTCACTCAAGCACGCGCCGGGTCCGCGCGGAAGGGGGTTGCGCTCGCCCTCAGAACCCCAGTGCGCGCGCGAGCTTCGAGCCGGATGCCGCGTCGCGACCACCGGCGGCGAAGATCACCCTCTCCGCGGCGGCGAACAGCTCCTCCCGCCCCTCGGGATCGTCGGGGGCTGCGGAGCCGAGTTCCAGTTCCCACTCCCGCCACTCGCGCCGCACTCCGTGGCGGAGGTCGGTCGCCCTGACCCTGTCGTCCACGAACTCGGCGACGACGCCGCCCGGCCCCGTGAGCAGATAGGCCGTGCGGCTGTTCTCGATGCGCGCGAGGGGTGTCAGCTCCGCGGTGGTCCACCGTGCGAGAGCAGCGGAGACGGCGTCCGGGATGCCGTCATCTTCGCCGAGCGGCCAGCCTATCTCCAGCCGACCGTCACCCTCGCGGGGTCCCTTGATGTGCCAGCCCGCGTCAGGCCCGCCCGTGCGACGTCGCAGCGCCACGCCGGATCGGGAGAGGGCGGCGTCGGCCGTGTCGAGGTAGCGCGCGTCGAGCTCGCGCAGCTCTCCCTCCGACACCGCGTCGACTCCGGGGATGTCCCGCCAGTCGGGCAGCGTCGTGTCCGCGTCGACGTCGTACTTGCGCTCGACCTCGACGGTGCGCGAGGGCTCGGATCCGGACGGCGCCTCAGACATCCGCGGGATTGATGTCCTCGAGGGACTCGTCGTACCAGTAGTCGATCTCGGTGGGGCCGTCGTGCGAACCGGTGTTCTGCGGTTCGCCCCGTCGGTTGTACACCACCTGGGTCTCGCTGTAGGGGACGATCAGCTTGTCGTCCGCGTCGCCGAGGGGGATGATCTGCCCGTCCAGCGGGCCGCCGTGGAGTCGTGCGAGTGCCATGTGCTCACCCTAGCGCCGTCACCGTCGGCAGGGGCGCCCACGTCACGGCGATGCCGAGAAGCGCCCCGAGCAGCATCCACGGACCGAAGGCGATGCGCGTGGCCCCATCCGCCCTGCGCAGCACCATCAGCACCAGGGCGTACAGCGCGGCGAGGACGAAGGCGGATGCCGCCCCCGCGGCGAGCGCCGTCCAGCCGTGCCACCCCAGCACCAGGCCGATGAGGGCGGCGAGCTTCACGTCGCCGCCGCCCATCCCCGACCTTCCGAGGATCCGCAGCGCCGCGTAGAAGCCGCCGAGGATCACCATCCCCCACCCGGCGCGGATGAGCGCCGCGCTCTCCCCCGTGAGCAGCGCCTCGGTCGCCGCGAGCAGCGCGGCCCCCGCCAGGGTCGGCAGCACGATGCGGTTCGGCAGTCGATGCGTGCGGGCGTCGATCACGGCGAGCGCGACGGCGATGACGAGGAGGGCCGCGTGGGCGAGCACCACGAGCACAGTGCGGAGATCCATGACGGAAGGCTAGGCGAGCGGGAGCACCCGCGCCCGACCCCTGTGGAGAACCTCGGTTGCGCCTGTTCTCCGGCATCGCACGTCATGTCCGACGTTCGAACTATCGTCATCACGTCACCTTGTTTTATTCGTATATATGTTCGAGGATGGATGCATGGGTCAGTCCGCCGATGTCCGCGCCGTGGAGGTGCTGCGGCTGCGCCGTGAGATCAGCCGGATGCAGCGCCGCCGCAGCGAGCATCCGCTGCTCCCCCTCGACCCCGCGCTCTCCTCCCTGCTGCCGGAGGAGGGCCTGCTGACGGGCAGCGCCTACACCGTCTCCCCGTCCCCGTCCCTCGTGCTCGCCCTCCTCAGTGCGGCATCGCAGAAGGGGCACTGGTGCGCGGTGATCGGCATGCCGACGCTCGGCGTGGAGGCGGCATCCGCCTTCGGCATCGATCTCTCCCGACTGATCCTCGTTCCGGCTCCCGGCGATCGCTGGCTGGCCGCGACCTCCGCCCTCGCCGAGGTCGTCCCGCTGATCGTCGTGCAGCCCGGCTCCCGTGTGCGCGATGCCGATGTCTCACGCCTGAGCGCTCGACTGCGAGACCGCGGCACCACGCTGCTCGTCGCCGAGTCCTCCGCGCTCGGCCTCTGGCCGCAGAGCGAGGGCAGCATCCGCCTCCACGATCAGCACTGGCACGGGCTCGGCGCCGGCTGGGGCCTGCTCTCCGACTGCACGGCGACGGTGACGGCGCAGACCAGACGGAGCCCCGCGCCGTCGAGCGTGCTGGTGCGGCTGCCGGGGAGCAGCGGCGCCATCGAGACCGTGTCGCCGACCCCCTCTCTCACCGCGCTGCCTCCCCTGCGCGACAGGACCGCAGATGCTCCCGCCGATGAGGCGTCCTGGGCGGTGGCGGGATGACTGCTCCTCTCCGCGTGATCGTGCTGTGGTTCCCCGACTGGCCGCTGCGCGCCGCTCTGGGCGGCGCCCCACCGCATCCGCCCACGGCTCTCGTGCAGGCGAACACGGTCGTCGTCTGCACCGCATCGGCTCGGGAGCACGGCGTGCGCATCGGCCAGCGCCGCCGCGTCGCCCAGGGCCACCTCTCCTCGCTGCGGGTGCTCCCCCACGACCCGGCCGCAGACGAGCGGGCCTTCCTCCCCGTGCTGCGGATCCTCGAGCGGCACGCCCCCGGGGCGACGATCCTGCGACCGGGGCTCGCCGCCATCCGCGCCAGGGGCGTCTCCCGCTACCACGGCGGAGAGGATGAAGCCGGTCGCGCGCTGATCGCCATCCTCGCCGACGCCGGCTTCCCCGAGGTGCGCATCGGCATCGCCGACGGCCCGTTCACCGCAGAGCTCGCCGCGCGGGCAGCCGAACCCTGCGCCGTCGTCCCGGCGGGGAGAGCACGGGAGTTCCTCGCCCCACTGCCCGTCCAGGTGCTCCGCGACGAGCATCTCTCGGGGCTCCTGACCAGGCTCGGCGTACGCACCCTCGGCGCGTTCGCCGCACTCGACGGACTCGAGGTGCGCGACCGGTTCGGCGAGCGCGGGGCGCGCCTGCACGGCCTCGCCGCCGGCGCGGACTCCCGCCCCCTGACGCCGCTGCCTCCCGACCCGGAGCTGGTGCGGACGGTCGAGTTCGAACCTGCCCTGGCCGGCGCCGATCAGGTGGCGTTCGCGGTGCGGCAGACAGCGGATGCCGTGCTGCTCGCGCTCGCCGACGCCTCCGTCGTGTGCACCGAGGTGCGCATCGATCTGACCGACGACAACGGGAAGGTGTTCTCCCGCACCTGGCTGCATCCGACCTGCTTCGACGCCGCCGATCTCGTCGACAGGGTGCGCTGGCAGCTGGAGGCGCTGGCGACCGCGCAGGCGAAGGAGCCGATCGATGAGGCCAGGGCGTTCGGCGGCATCGTGGCGGTGCGCATCATCCCCGCCGCGGTCGACGACGCCGCCCATCATCAGCCGGGGCTGTTCGGTTCCGGCACCGACGAGCGGCTGCACCACGCCGTCTCGCGCGTGCAGACGATGCTCGGACACCAGGGGGTCGTCACCGCGACGGTCTCCGGGGGCCGCTGGCTCTCCGACCGTCAGGTGCTCACGCCGTGGGGAGAGCGCGGCACCGCCCCCAGGGATCCGGAGCGTCCATGGCCGGGCAGCCTCCCTGACCCGGTCCCCGCCGAGGTGTTCGCACCGCCGCGGCCGATCGGAGTGGTCGATGCCGCCGGAGCATCCGTCGACATCGACGAGCGCGGGGCGCTCTCGGCGCCTCCCGCGCAGATCGACGGCGCCGCGGTGCAGGCCTGGGCCGGCCCCTGGCCCGTGCACGAGCGGCTCTGGGATCGCGCTCAGGGGCGGGTCGGGCATCGGCTGCAGATCGTCGACGAGAGCGACAGGGCGTGGCTCGTGTTCCGCACCGGCGTCCGCTGGTGGGCCGAGGGGAGGTACCGCTGATGGGCTGGCACAACCCGCCGCTCTCCTGGACGGAGCTGGAGCGCACCCTGAGCGGCAAGGAGCCGCTCTCCACTCCGACCCCCGCCGAGCCGCAGGGCACGAGGGAGGACGCAGGTCCGGTCAGCCGGCGCCGGCAGCGCATGCTCCCGACCGAGATCCCCCGCCCCGAAGACGCCGTGCCCTACGCCGAGTTGCACGCGCACTCGTCGTACTCCTTCCTCGACGGCGCGTCCTCCCCCGAGGAGCTCCTCGCCGAGGCGGAGCGGCTCGGCCTCTCCGCCCTCGCGATCACCGACCACGACGGCTTCTACGGCGCCGCACGCTTCGGCGAGGTCGCCGAACACATGAAGGTCCAGGTGCAGACCGTGTTCGGCGCCGAGCTGTCCCTGGATCTGCCCGCACCGCAGCGCGGAGCCGCCGATCCCGCGGGCGAGCATCTGCTCGTCCTCGCCAGGGGCATGGAGGGATACCACCGCCTCTCCGGGGCGATCACCCAGGCGCAGCTGCGCGGCGGAGAGAAAGGACGTCCGGTCTACGACCTCGACGCGCTCGCCGATCGCGCGGGCGGCGAGTGGGCGATCCTGACCGGATGCCGCAAGGGCGCCGTGCGCCGAGGTCTGGAGCAGGGCGACGCCGAGACCCCGCTGCGGCGACTCGTCGACCTGTTCGGCCGCGATCACGTCGCCGTCGAGCTCTTCGACCACGGCGACCCCCTGGACACCCGGCGCAACGACGCCCTCGCCGACCTCGCCAGGCGGATGCGGCTGCCCGTGGTCGCGACGAACAACGTGCACTACGCGTCCCCCGACCGCGCCCGGCTCGCCGAGGCCATGTCCGCCGTGCGGGCGGTGCGCAGCATGGACGATCTCGACGGCTGGCTCCCCGCTCACGACGGGGCCCACCTGCGCAGCGGTGCGGAGATGGCCGCCCGGTTCCGGCGCTACCCCGGGGCGATCGAGCACGGGCTGGAGCTGGCCGCGGCATCCGCCTTCCCCCTCCGACGCGCGCGGCCCGCCCTCCCGACGCAGAAGGTGCCGGCCGGACACACCCCGATGAGCTGGCTGCGCAGGCTCGTGTGGGATGCCGTGCCCCAGAGGTATCCGAACCTCGACGCCGGCGGCCGCAGCCGGATCGAACGGGAGCTGAACGTCATCGAGGAGAAGGACTTCCCCGGGTACTTCCTCATCGTGCACGGGATCGTCGCGAAGGCGAGGGAGCTGGGCATCCTCTGCCAGGGGCGGGGCTCGGCCGCGGCGAGCGCGGTCTGCTACCTGCTGGGCATCACTGCGGTCGATCCGATCCTCTACGACCTCCCCTTCGAGCGCTTCCTCGCCACCACCCGCGAGGAGGAGCCCGACATCGACGTGGACTTCGACTCCAGTCGCCGGGAGGAGATCATCCAGTGGGTCTACGACGAGTACAAGCGCGATCGGGCCGCGCAGGTCGCGAACGTCATCCAGTACCGGCCGAAGAACGCGGTGCGCGACATGGCGCGGGCGCTGGGGTTCTCCCCCGGCCAGCAGGACGCCTGGTCCCGCCAGGTCGACGGCTGGGGTTCTCAGCTGTCGGAGCAGGATGACACCGACCTCCCCGAGATCGTCCGCGACTACGCGAACCAGCTGATGAAGGCGCCGCGTCACCTCGGCATCCACTCCGGCGGCATGGTGCTCACCGAGCGCCCCGTGGGCGAGGTCGTGCCCGTGGAGCACGCGCGGATGGAGAACCGCACCGTCATCCAGTGGGACAAGGACTCCGCGGCCTGGATGGGGCTCGTGAAGTTCGACCTGCTGGGGCTGGGCATGCTCTCCGCCCTTCGGCACTGCTTCGACCTCATCGAGGGGAGCACCGGCGAGGTCTGGAAGCTCGAGACGATCCCCAAGGAGGAGCCGGCGGTCTACGACATGCTCTGCCGGGCCGACTCCATCGGCGTCTTCCAGGTGGAGTCGCGGGCGCAGATGGGTCTGCTCCCCCGCCTGCAGCCGCGCTGCTTCTACGACCTCGCGATCCAGATCGCCCTCATCCGCCCCGGCCCCATCCAGGGCGGAGCCGTGCACCCGTTCGTCCGGCTGAAGATGGAGAAGGACAGGACCGATGCCGAGAACGAACGGCGCGAGGAGCGCGGCGAGGAGCCGCTGACGATGCACGTCCCGTATCCGCATCCCGCCCTGAAGAAGGTGCTGGAGCGCACGCTCGGCATCCCCATCTTCCAGGAGCAGCTCATCCACATGGCGACGATCATCGGCGACTGCACGGCGGACGAGGCCGATACGCTGCGTCGGGCGATGGGGTCGAAGCGCGGTCTGGAGAAGATCGACAGCATCCAGAAGCAGCTCTACGCGGGGATGGCGCGACACGGACTGTCACAGGAGGCATCCGACCGGATCTACGCGCAGATCCAGGCGTTCTCGAACTTCGGCTTCGCCGAGTCCCACTCCCTCTCCTTCGCTTTACTCGTCTACGCCAGCTCCTGGCTCAAGCTGCACTACCCCGCCGCGTTCCTGGCGGGACTCCTGCGGTCTCAGCCGATGGGCTTCTATTCGGCGTCGACGCTGACGGGCGATGCGCGTCGACACGGCGTGGAGGTGCGCAGGCCCGATCTGCACCTGTCCGGAGCGACCGAGACCCTGGAGGCCCTGTCGGATTCCCGGGCGGCCACCGGGCGGGACTCCTGCCTCATCCAGGCGGAGCCGCCCCTGAAGACCCGGTTCGACCGCACCGCCCCCGATGAGACGGCCGCGCACCGTCGCGACGGCGGCTACGCCGTGCGGCTCGGCCTGGGCGGCATCCGCGGGATCGGCACGCCGTTGGCCGAGAGGATCGTCGGCGAACGAGAGGCACACGGCCCCTACCGCGATCTCCACGACCTGGTGCGCCGCACGGATGCCACGACCGTCCAGCTCGAGGCCCTCGCGACCGCGGGCGCCTTCGACTGCCTGGGTCTGACCAGACGCGAGGCCATCTGGCTGGCCGGGGCGGCCGCCGAGGACCGCGCGCGCTTCCTCCCCGGCACGACGATCGCCGTGCAGCCGCCGCTGTTCCCCGACCAGTCGGGCTACGAGCAGCTCGCGGCCGATCTCTGGGCGACGGGGGTGTCCACCGACGACCATCCGATGACGCACTTCCGCGTGCAGCTGAGGGAGCGCGGGGTGATCACGTCTGCGCAGCTGCGGGCGCACGAGAGCGGGCGTCGGATCGAGGTCGCCGGGCTCGTCACGCACCGGCAGCGTCCGGAGACCGCCGCCGGCGTGACCTTCATCAATCTGGAGGACGAGCACGGGCTGGTCAACGTGATCTGCTCACGGGGCGTGTGGGCGCGCTACCGGCGCATCGCCCGAGACTCCCCCGCCCTCATCATCCGCGGCATCCTGGAGAGATCCGCTGAGGGGGTCGTGAACGTGCTCGCCGATGCCTTCGAGGATCTGCGGACCGGACTCGCCCACCGATCGCGGGACTTCCAGTGAACGGGCCCCGCTCCGACGTCACCAGACGCGTTCGGCAGGGGGCTCCGGAGTGCGATCGGCTCCACCCCAGCGGTCGGCCTCGGCCTTCGCCGCCTCGGCGGCGGCATCCGCTCCGCGCAGTGCCGCCTTGGCGCTCGCACCGCCGCCGTCGGGCATCACGGAGAGCACGGTGTGCGCGCCGTGCCCGCCGATCATGACGGTGCAGTCGAGGACGCGCCCGAGCCACCGGCTCACCTCGCCGCGCGGATCCTCGGCGCGGCGGTAGCGGATGCCGGTGTCGAGGTCGATGACGGCGAAGACGACCGCCTCGTCGGCGGCGTCGTCCCTCTGCTCCGTCACCTCGACGCGGTGCCCGCGCGCGATGGCGAGCTGCGCGTTCAGCACGAGCTTTCTGTCCATGGAACCACCCTATGATCCGGCGCGGAGAAGACAAGACCCACGGGCGCTCAGAAATATTCGTAGATTTCTTTGTCCCCCAAATGGCGGACAAGACATTTTCGCGATATTCTGATATTAGTAGCGGGGGCTACCGGCTGAGAACTGGGGAAGCAGCCGACGAGAGCAGCGAGATCTTCGCCGCCTCCCCTACCGTCCGGGATGGGCGGTGAGCCCTCTCGAGCGATTCGATCTGGGGCGAAGCGACTCGGGAGGGCAACCAGTTCCCCCGGCGCCGACCTAGTCTCGGTCCCCGACGTGCCCCGGCGCCGTGACGGAGAGCACGCGCTCGACGAACGCCGCGTACTCCTCCATGTAATGCCGGAGGAAATCCTCCGTACCGGCATCCGCCACCTCGCCATCGGGCCCGAACACGTCGGGCTTGAACGTGATGTACGCCTCCGGTGCGTTCAGCTGCGGCGCGTTGAGAAAGCTCAGGACGCTGCGCATGGATGACTGCATCACCGCGGTGCCGATCGCCCCGGTCGAGGCGCCGATGATCCCCGTGGGGGTGCGCGCGAAGGAGTTGTGCCCCCAGGGCCTGGATCCCCAGTCGATCGCGTTCTTGAGCGGACCGGGGATGGACCGGTTGTACTCCGGCGACACGAACAGCAGCCCCTCCGACTCCTCGACCGCGCTCTTGAACGCGGTCACCGCAGGGGCCGGACTCTGCTCGTCGTCACGATCGAAGAGCGGCAGGTCGCGGATCGAGATCTCGGTCAGCTCCAGACTCGGAGGCGCGAGCCGTACGAGCGCCTTCGAGAGGATGCGGTTGATCGAGTCCCGGGAGAGGCTGCCGACGAGATAGCCGATGCGGTAGGTCATGGAGTGCTCCTTCACGGTCGGGGTGTCGTCTCCGGTATACGCCCTCTGGCCCGCCGGGCGCCAGAAGATCTAGGATCTCGGGCAGAGGGAGTCGACATGAAGCTCATCCAGGTCGCGCAGCGCGCCACGGATCTCGACCGCGCCGCCGCGTTCTACAGCGACCTGCTCGGCACAGAACCCGCCGCACGCTTCGATCCGCCCGGACTGCTCTTCTTCGACCTCGACGGCGTGCGGCTGCTGCTCGATGCGGGAGCGGCGAGCGCGCTGCTCTACATCGAGGTCGTCGACATCCACGGCGCCGTCGAGCGGCTGCGGGCCGCGGGCACGACGATCGTCAGCGAGCCGCACGTGATCTTCAGCCATGCGGACGGCACTCTCGGCCCCGCGGGCACCGACGAGTGGCAGGCGTTCATCGTCGACAGCGAGGGCAACACGATCGGCCTGGTCGAGCAGCGCCCCGCCTGAACACATCACCCCTCGGATCGATGGGCCGCGAGGAACACGTCGAGCGCACGGGCCACGTGCCCTGCCGCATCTCCGTTCGGCAGAGCCTCGTCGTCGCCGAGGAGCATGGCCCGGTTGACGGGCTCTCCCATCACCAGCCAGTTGAGCTGGGTCGCGGCGAGGACGGGATCGGACGCACGCAGGATGCCGGCGGCATCCATCCTGCCGATCACCTCGGCGAGGGAGTCGATCGCCCGCTGCGGGCCGTTGAGGTGCAGTGAGCGGGCGAGGTCGGGGAACTGCGGCGTGAGGCCGATGACCAGTCGGCGGAGCGCGAGGAGACCCGGGTCGAGCACGGTCGAGAGCTGCTGCTCGAGGATCGGGGCGAGCACGGTGCGCGCATCCGCTCCGTCGCGCACGACCGGAGGTGCGCCGAGCACGCGCTCGCTCGCCGCGCTGGTCTGCGATCCGACCAGCGCGAGGAACAGGCCTTCCTTGCCGCCGAAGTGGCTGTACAGCGTCTGCTTGGCCACTCCAGACACCCGAGCGATGGAGTCCATCGTCACCGCCTCGTACCCGTGGGCGAGGAACTGCTCCTGGGCGGCGGCGAGGATCGACTCGCGCTTGCGCACCGAGCTCGGGCGGAGATCCGCTGCACCCCTTGACGATTTCATACTCATGAGTCTAGTTTATAGAAATCATACCGACCAGTCTTGAAATTGGAGATGACGATGGACAGCAGGAAAACCCTCGAGTTCGACGCAGAGCTCATTCATCCGATCGAGGCCGGGGCATGAGCGCTCTGACCACCTCGCGAGGCGACCGCATCGTCTACGACGACCTCGGAACGCCAGGCGCACCCACGGCGATCTTCATCGCCGGCGCCGGCCCCACCCGGGCCGACGATCCGATCACCCACGCCACGGGTGAGGCCTTCGCCGCGCTCGGCGGACGTGCCCTGATCGCCGACCGACTCGGGCGCGGCGAGAGCACATCGGCGGGTCCGATCGAGCTCACCGCCCAGCTCGACGCGATCGAGGCGCTCGCCCGAGAGGAGGAGGCTCCCGTCATCCTGATCGGCCACTCCTCCGGGTGCGCGATCGCGATGCTCGCGACGTCTCGCGTGGCGGAGCTGGCCGGTCTCGTGCTGTGGGAGGCTCCGCTCGGACTCTTCGAGGGCGGCGCGCCGTCGTGGTGGGCGCGCGTGCGCGAGTCGATCGACGCCGGTGACCTCGAGGAGGCCGTCGCGAGGTACATGGTCGGGATGCCGCCGGAATGGCTCGAGGGGCTCAAGAAGTCCTCCGACTACCCCGGATTGATCCACAGCTGGATCCCCGACGGAGAGGCTCTGGCGGAGGTCGAGGAGAGCGGCTATCGACAGGCGCTCGCCCCTGTCGCCGCACCCGTCGTCGCCATCGTCGGCGCGGAGACCTTCCCCGGCATGATCGCGACGGCTGACGCGCTCGCGGAGGCAGCGTCGGACGGCAGCTCCGAGCAGCTGGCCGGCGCGTGGCACTCCTGGGAGCCGCAGGCGATGGCCGAGAGGCTCGCCCGTCTCGCCGGGGTGGCCTGAGCCTACGGGCCGACCATCGGCGCGTGACGCACGGCGATCAGACGGTCCATCGTCTCCAGAAGCCTGACCGAGTCCGGTCGGGTGTCGTCTGCCGGACGGTGCATGAGGGTGCGCAGCGAGCTCAGCGCGAGGAGGATCGCGGCATCCGCCACCTCGGGCGACCCGGCGCGCTCCTCGATGAGCAGACCGAACTCGGCCTTCAGCGCTCCCATCCACTGCGTGAAGGTCGCGACGAGTTGCGGCTGCTCCGTGACGAGCTTCTTGAGCCTCGTGCGCTCCACGCCCGAGCTCATCGAGTCGGCGAGGAGATCGCAGATCGCGGGCATGAGCTCCCCCGTCGCCGAGCGGAACCGCGCAGCCGCCTCCGGAGAGATGATCTGCTCCGGCAGGTTGAGGGCCGCCGCCGTCTTCGACGGGAAGTAGTTGAAGAAGGTGCGGGGCGAGACCCCCACCTCCTCGCAGATCTGCTCGACGGTCGTTCCGTCGAGCCCTTGACGTTCGACCAGGCGCAGGGCAGCCTCGTGCAGCGCTTCCCGCCGCAGCTTCTTCTTGCGCTCGCGAAGCCCCTCGGGCTCCCCTGCGCTCTGGTCGTTCGTCATATCAGCTCTGCACCTTGATCGTCCCGGTCTCGCTGATGCCGGCGTCGTCCGCCATCTCCTGCAGAGCCGAGCGGGTGCGCAGCGGCGGAGCCTTGAAGAACCAGCTCAGCACGAACGCGAGCATCAGCACCCCGAAGCCTACCCAGTAGATCACGTCGATCGCCTGGGTGAAGCCGACCATGAAGGGCTTGGTGAGCGCGGCATCCGCGCCGTTCAGGAACGACGTGTCGCTGACCGAGCTGCTCGATCCGTTCGATGCCTCTGACGTGCCCTTGTTGATCTTCTCGGCGATGTCGGGGACGAGCTGGTCCACCCAGTAGGTGCGCTGGGCCTTGTCCGACCAGTCCACAGACACGGTGCCGTCCGTCACGGAGGCGTGGGCCTTGTCGGCGACGGCCTCGAGCGCCTTGGCCTCGGCGGCCGGGGTGGCCTCCGCGACCTTCTGGTCGATCACCGTCTGCGCGGCGGCGGCCGGAAGCTGCCCCGCGGCGACGGCCTGGTTCACGGAGTCGGTCACCGCGGTCGTCACGGCTTCGCTCGCCGAGGCCTTCGCCTCGGTCACGCCCTTGTCGAGCTGCGACTGGATGTTCTCCTGCAGCGGGCCGACGATCGGCGTCCACAGCTGCTCCATGACGGCCTTGTTCTGCTTCTCGCCGGCGACGGCGGGATCCAGCGCGGCGTTCAGAGCGGCCGTCAGCGTGGGCTTGTCGCCCATGCTGTGCGTGATGTTCGTCGGAAGCAGGGTGAACAGCACCGACAGCATGATCGCGGTACCTAGCGTTCCACCGATCTGGCGGAAGAACGTCGCCGCACTGGTGGCGACGCCCATGTCGGGCGCCTCGACCGCGTTCTGGCTCGCCATGGTGAGCGACTGCATCAGCTGCCCGAGGCCGAGACCGACCACGAACATGCCGATCATCATGAACCACACCGAGGTGGTCGACGAGACGAACGTCAGGAGCAGGAAGCCCACCGCCGTGGTCAGGGTGCCGGTGCGCGGGAAGATCCCGTACTTGCCGGTGCGCGCGGTGATCTGACCGGCCGCCATCGAGGAGGCCATGAGGCCCACCACCATCGGCAGCATCGCGAAGCCCGACTCGGTCGGGGTGAGACCGGCGACGATCTGCATGTACAGCGGGATCGTCATCATGGCGCCGAACATGCCGAAGCCCACGAGCACGCCGATGATGGTCGCCCACGAGAACGTGTTCGAGCGGAAGAGGCGGATCGGGATGATCGCGTCGTTCTTCATGGCGATCTCGATGAGCACGAATCCGATGGCGCCGAGGCCGCCGATCACGTAGCAGGCGATCGAGGCGACGGAGCCCCAGCCCCACTCGCGGCCCTGCTCTGCGACCAGCAGCAGCGGCACGAGCGCGACGATCACTGCGGTCGCTCCCCACCAGTCGATGCGCGGGTTGTCGTGCTTCGCGACCTTCGGCAGGTGCAGGAAGGTGATCACCATGCCGAGCGCGATGAGGCCGATGGGCAGGTTGATGAGGAAGACCCAGCGCCAGCCGGAGATCCAGAGGATCTCGTTGGCACCTGCGAAGAGACCGCCGACGAGCGGGCCGATCAGCGAGGAGATGCCGAACACGGCGAAGAAGTAGCCCTGGTACTTGGCGCGCTCGCGCGGAGCGAGGATGTCGGCCATGATCGCGAGCGGCAGCGACATCAGCGCGCCGGCGCCGATGCCCTGGAAGGCACGGAAGCCGGCCAGCATCAGCATCGACGTCGAGAACGTCGACAGCACGGAGCCGATGATGAACACCGAGATGCCGAAGATGAACAGCGGGCGGCGCCCGAAGATGTCGGAGAGCTTGCCGTAGATCGGCACGGAGATGGTCGACGTGATCAGGTACGCCGTGGTGACCCAGGCCTGCTGGTCGAGGCCGTGCAGGTCGTCGCCGATCGTGCGGATCGCCGTGCCGACGATGGTCTGGTCGAGAGACGACAGGAACATTCCGGCCATGAGGCCGTAGATCACGAGGAGGATCTGACGGTGCGTCATGATCGGCTTCGACGCGTCAGATTTCGCGACCGGCGTGGCACCGGTGCGGGTGGAGACAGTTGACATTCCAGCCCTTCGGAAGGCGTGAGGATTATTGCAGACGTGCAATATTACACGACTGCAAGATTAGTGCGGGCTGAGAGAGTCGGATGCCGTCCGGACGGAGCCTCGATTCGCTAGCCTGAGTGCGATCGCGCGGCATCCGACCGCGCCGAACCCCGACGAGGAGACGACATGGTCGAGTCCGCACCGATCCTGGCCTGGACGCTGCAGCAGGAGATCCCCGTGCCGGCGGACGTGATGCCGCTGCTCGTCGAGGGCGAGCAGCCGGTGGCATCGTTCAAGACGTTCCGCGACAGCGCCACGTTCACGACCAAGCGGCTCATCGTCCGCGATGCACAGGGCATCACGGGCAAGAAGGTCGAGATCTACTCACTCCCCTACTCCGCGATCAACATGTGGTCGACGGAGAACGCCGGAGGGCTGCTCGACCGCGATGCCGAGGTCGAGCTGTGGACCCGCGCCGGCCACATCAAGGTGAAGCTCACCAAGGGCGCCGACATCCGTCGCATCGACAGCCTGCTCGCCTGGGCGATCCTGCAGCACTGACACCCGGAGAGCCGCTCCTCCCGCGATGTCGGATGCCGTCACCAGAATGAATGCATGGACGTGCACCGGATCGTTCCGAACCTCACCGTGACCGACCTCCCGCGCGCGGTCGCCGAGCACACGGCTGCGCTCGGCCTCCGCGTGCTCATGGACCACGGATGGATCGTCACCCTCGGCGACGACGAGGGTCATCAGTTGAGTCTCATCACGCGGGATGCCACGGCATCCGTCACACCCGACATCTCCGTCTTCGTCGACGACGTCCGCGCCGCGCTCGCCCGCGTGGAGTCGGCCGGGTTGGAGATCGTCCATCCGCTCACGGACGAGCCCTGGGGCGTCACGCGCTTCTTCTACCGTGGTTACGACGGACGGGTCGTGAACATCGGCATGCACACCGTCGCGTGAGCGGCCCGGCGCGGTCGCACTGCTCACCGTCCGCTCTAGGCACGATGAGCGGAAGCGCGTCAGAGCGCCGGCCGAGCACCCCGCGGATCACGCCAGTAGGTCTGCACCCGAACGCCTTCGACGAGTTCCACCACCGCGCGGGGACGGTACCCGAGCCTTTCGTAACGCGCATCGTTCGCCGGGTTCGACGACTCCAGGTAGGTGGGGATCCCGGCATCGTCATAGTGGGCCAGGGCCGCCCGGAGCAATGCCATGCCGTGCCCGCCGCCGCGGGCCTCGGGCGCCACCCCGAGCAGTGTCAGGTAGGCATGCGGATCGCTGGGCCGGGCATCGGCGAACCTGGCACCGGCCTGCTCCAAGGCGGCAGCAGCCTCCGGGTCGAGCAACTCGCCGACCAGCGCGTCGTAGGCAGCATGGGCCTCGACGGAGATCTCGTCCTCACCCGGCGGGTACCACACGGAGACCGCGCGAAGAGCGCCGCGCGTGCTCGCACCCTGCGACGCGCCCTCGCCATCGGAGCCGCCCTCGAGCACTCGCGACTCGGAGAAGCGCAGGGCTTGTCCGACCATGAACCGCCAGTACGCACCGGCCACCTGCGGACGCGTCTCGACATCGGGGAACGAGGGTCCCCAGACGGGATCGTCCAAGAACGCCGCCGTAAGGATTCGCGTCATCTCGTCGAGGTCGCCGGACGTTGCCGGTCGCAGTCCGTGCGGGAGTGTCTCGTGTGTCATGCGGTCCTCATCTCGTAGCTGGCGTACGCGGCGGTCGGCGGACGAGCCTTCCCGATCTGCGGAAGGGTCGCGGGATGACCGAGCAGATCGATGAGCACGTCGCTGTGGGTGAGCTGCGGATGATGCCCGGCTCCGGGCACAGAGATCAGCTCGACGTGGGGAAGCGACTCCAGGTGCGCGACCGCGGCAGGGTCGAGCGGGTCCTCGCTCCCGGTGATGATGCGCACCGGGCCGTGGAATCGCCCCAGCGCGTCGCGGAGCTCAGCACGCCATCGCGCCGATCCAGCGGAGGCGAGCTGCTCGGCTGCCCGCTTCGCACGACCTCTCCGGAGGTCGCGGATGCTGGTCTCGAGAGCCTTCGCGCTCGCATCCGCGCCGGTGAGTCGGCGTGACAGCTGCACGGGATCGGCGCGCCGCAAGAAGGCGCGAACCAGCATCCGCAGACGTGCCGCCCCGCGCACCGGCGCCTGCAGAAAGAAGGGCGCGATCAGAGTGAGGGACTCGATCCGTTCGGGGAACCGGTCGGCGGCGATGACCGCCGCTGCTGCGCCGATCGAGTGGCCGATGAGTTCGACGGGTTCGTCCCCGAGCATCGCGGGCAGCCAGCGCTCCCAGTCGCGAATGCCCGTTCCGCCGCTCAGCCCGAGACCGGGAAGATCGACCGCTCGCGCGCCGATGCCCGATGCCACGTCCGACCAGGTGTCTGCGTTGACCGGCAGCCCGGGGAGGATCACCCGACGATATCCCGACGATCCCAGCTCGAAGGTCCGCATACCGGCGACGTCGACGAATCGGCGCTCGTCCCCTACGGCCGCGCCGAAACGGTGCGCGGCGAGGTGGTCAGCCCACCGTTCGAGCGACACCCGCACGTCGGGCAGACGGAGCCCGTGCCGGTCAGCGAGCTCGATCGCGGATGCTATGGGATAGCGATCGGCGGACAGGAAGCCGAGAGTCTCGGGGTCGGCCCGGGTGATCCATCGAGGCAGCCGCTTGATCACGCTCGCCGGCACCTTCAGCCTCGGGATGTTCGCCCCGAGGTGCCGCCCGACGTCCGTGAGCAGATCAGCCAGCAGCGGGGTCGCGTCGTCGAGAATCCAATAGGCCGTACCCACGGCCTCGGGATCGACCGCTGCCGTGGCCATGAACGCCGCCAGATAGTCGACGGTGACGACCGGAAGGAAGGTCGCGGCGCCTCCGGGCAGCGCGGTCGCAGTCCCGTCCCAGATCTGCTCGATGGTGCTCGCCAACCCGATGTGCTGGTCGGACTCCCCCGTCGCGCTGTCTCCGATCACGCTGGCCGGATTGACGATGGTCCAGGGAATGCCGCGCTCCCGGGCCCGGGCCTGGAAGACGGCGTCCGATTCCACCTTCGACGCCTCGTAGCCGCCCAGTTCCGCGTAGACCGCCGTGCGGTGCCCCTCCGACCAGGGAACGGCGTCGGGGTCCTGCCCACCGACGCGGTACCCCGAGACGTGAACCACGCGCTGCAGCATCGGGAGTTCTGCGGCGAGATCGATGACCTTCTCGACGATGCCGACGTTCGCGGCCCGCGCTTCCTCGGCGGGCATCCCGAATCGATACGCACCGGCGCAGTTGTGGATCTCGGTGACGTGCGCGAAGGCCGTCGCGCCACCCACCAGGATCTCCGGCGCGTCGAAGTCGGCGATCGCGATGTCGATGCTCCGGGCCAGGCCATGCTCCCGCAGCCATGCCTCGACGCGCGCGCCGGATGCGGCGCTCCGCACTGCCGCGGTGACGTCCGCGCCGGCCCTCGCGAGGGTCAGCACGAGGTGTCGTCCGACCAGCCCCGAAGCCCCGAGCACAAGGGCGTGACGCGGTGCGTTCTGGGCGCTCATCTGGCTCCCCCGGCGTTCTCGACGCGCCGCTCGATCAACTCCGCGACGACCTCAGCAGCCGATTCCAGGGGCTGGGTGCTGCGCGTGGCGCGTGAGACGATGACCGCGCCCTCGATCATCGAGACGACGACGGTCGCCAGAGAGCGGGACTCCTCGGCGGCGACGCCGTTCCCCTCGAGGAGTGCGGCCGTCGGCGCGATCCACGACTCGAACGCGCTGGCGCAGGCCTGCCGCAGCCTTTCGCTCTCGGCGCCCATCTCCAGCGTCACCACGGAGACCGGGCAACCGAGCCGGTAGTCACTCTCGCTGACGATGCTCGCCAGCGCCTCGATCGCCGCGCGGGCCGCACCGGCCGCGCTGCCCGTCGAGACCGCAGCCTCGGCGATCAGCGCCTCGAACTGCGTCGCCGCGAGCTCGACCGCTGCGACACCCAAGCCGACTTTCCCGTCGGGGAAGTGGAAGTAGATCGATCCCTTCGGGGCGTCAGCGTGGTCGATCACCGCGTTCAAGCCCGTGCCGCTGTAGCCGCTGGTCTGGATGAGTTCGAGCATGGACGCCGCGAGTCGCGCCCGGGTCTGATCGCCTTTGGAGGTCATGCGACCAGAATAGACCGGTCTACATATTTTTACAATCCGGAGTGCTGCGGGAACATCGGACCTTGCCCCCGACGCGATCCCGCCACAGTGTCGCCGCACCTGGCGATCGGTGCTCGTCAACAGGCATCCCTGGCGGATCTCGACTCCGAGGGCGCGCGCAACTGTCCGGTTGCAGGACCAACGTCGGGGCGCCATGGTATGCATTTCCCAAGAGCCAAGGGGGGGTCTCACGATGAGCCATACATCCAGTTGCGAGAACGCGGACGGGAACACCTGTGTCTGTCCGTGCGGAAACACACGTCACGGCCACGTCCTGGTACGGGGGTTCACGTCCACGACACCAGCCGATTGGGCAACAGCATCAGCGAAGGTCGAGACACACCGCTGGATTCATCTTGACGACGCCCGCAAGAGGACAACGTCGAACAGCTCCTCCAAAGAGCGCCGTCCTGCGCTGAACGGCGTTGTGAGCGAACTCATCTCGACGCTCATCACCGACATACAGGAACATGGACATCTTGACGCTGTCGACGTGTTCGCGAAGCAGATCTCTGTCGAGGTCAGTGACGAGTTCGACAAGCGCCTCTCAGGTGGAAAGGCGCCGAAGACCAGCAACCGACACCTCTGGTGCGTCGTGCTCGCGGCGATCTGCCGTGCGTACGATGAGATGACGGATTTCGTCTCGAAGTCCGTCGACAGCGTCGTGGACGACATCGTGGAGTGGCTGCGGCAGGCGGTGAAGCCAGATCGCACAGAAGACATCGAGGTCACTGCCATCTACTCCCGCAAGACCGGTGTTCGACGAGCGTTCGACTTCGACACGTTCGATTGGCTGCGCCTGGTCATCCGACACGCGGTACTGAGCGTGAAGGTCGCGTTCCAAGAGCTCGGCGAGGACGTCGCCATGAAGTACCTGCGTCTCATTGGCGCAGTGGTGTGCCCGGACCCCGAGCGTCACCCCGTCGTGGTGAAGCACTGCATCTGGCCGCTTGTTCAGGGGCCGTTCCGGGACCTACTGGAGAAGCACGTCTCGGATGAGATCCGCGCCTGGCTCCGCAACGCGTACCCGTACCTTCCTCGAACGGACGACGGCGCCGCGACGTAGCGGAGCGCATTTGGTACCTTCGACCAGGGCACAGATGACGAGGCGCTGCTCTGCGCGCTGTCCTCTGCGCACGGCCAGGACGTCGCAGACTTGCTGGCATCGACGGGAAGGCCGCATCGTCGGCACATCTACCCAGGTAGCGCGGTGTCGTCTGCAGGCAGACCCCGGGCAGGAAAGGTCGCTGAGCGCTGACCATCCGCTCCTCGAACCAGAACTCTGCCTCGAGTCCATGGGCGAGGGCTCTCAAAGAGCGTGCTCTTGAGCAGACCGCGGAGCGGGGCGCTCAGCACCGCGACCGTTCGAGAGACGTGGCAAAAAGGGAGCAGCTGATCGATGAGCTCGGGATGCCGAACCTCACACGGCATGAGCCCTTGGCGTTTCCGGGACACGCAGAAGGCCCGGAGACTCTTGCGAGTTTCCGGGCCTTTCTCGGTGGGCTGTTGGCAGAACCTGCCGTGGAGCGGACGGTTAGCTCGGGTCCACCGTCGCTTTCCTCCGGCGCTTGCGGTTTCTTCCTGTGGGCGGGACCCGAACGTCCGACGCTTCGCTTTATGCCTTCACCTCGGCCCTGAATCGAAGCGCCTCTTCGTCCTCTTCGAAAGAGGGATCGACCAAGACCAACACGGCTTCGCCTGTCGTCAGAACTGCGTCAATCCGCCAGGTCTGATCCCACCGGACAGCGATGGTGACGTCAACGAAGTCACTCGAGAAGTCGACCGTCTCACGCGATGCTCCGACGACGCCCGGAGCAACCTCGTGGAAGGTCACGATGTCGCCGAGGATGTTGCCGAATACTCGAAGCTCCGCGAGCCCGACACGTTCGTTTCCGTCGACTTCGACGCGGAGGTCTCCGATCTCCGCGATGTCGATCTGCGTGATCATGAGCTCTGCAAGCTCAGCTTTTCCTTTCAGGGCCGTCCGGTCAGTGCCGACCTCGATGATGACCCCGTGTTCGTGGAACGAGAGCGTCTCGGCGTGGTCACCGAACCTCTCATTCAGGTACTCGGGGAGTTGCTCCATCAGGCGGACTGCCAAGTCGTCGGTCGCCGGCGTGAATGTTCTCAGCGCTGCGAGAAGCCCGCCTGCACCGGTCGCATGACGAACGTTCCCAAACCGGGCAGCACTGCGCTGTAGCCGTTTATCTCCGGTCAGGATCACGACAACGTCCTCCGCAACCGCTGACTCGCTTTCCACACAGGCGAGGACCACAGCGTCGGAGGCCCCGGTTTTGACGTTGTTCTTCGTCTCGCCGGAGCCCATTTGGAGGATCTGTTCCCGCAGCGCGAGACGCCACGCCTGGCTGTCCGGTCGCCACACTTGAACGCCTGCGGGTAAGCTGACCTCGATTCGGCGAACAAGCTCGTCGATAGGTGGCACGGGTTCAACTATCGTGCGGCGAATGACGACATCGTCGACTCGGTTACTCCGGACTGCTTCCTCGAGCGCCACGTGCGCCGAGTGAGCGTGCTCGGCCCATTCCCAGATGACGACCTCTGGAATTACCACCGAAGCGGCCCTCCCTGCTGCTGATATCAGCGAGTCGAGTGCCGAGCGAGAGTACTGCCCGCGAGACATCGAGTTCGTGTCGAGGATGATGACTGTCACGATGCGATGATATCCAGGGCTGAACCGGTGTGAACGAGGACCGCGGCGCGAAGCATCGACACGACGCGGCGGTATTGGGTACGTCGTGCTCGAGGGTTCACCGAAGGAGCGAGTGTCTCCGTTCAAGTAGATCGCTGTCGCTCCACAATTCGACCAGCGGGTCACCAGGATGGGGAATTCGCTGTTTCATCGACCTTGATGGTGAACTTCCCGCCGTTCTGAGTGAAGTCGAACTTCGCGCCAGCACTCATCCCGGCACCCTCGGTGAACAGCTCAGTGAAGTTCGCGCTTGCCTCGTGCGCAGCCGCCCTCAGATCCGCTGGAAAATCTCGAAGCCCCGTACCACTATCCCGGCGATGCTTCCAGCCGAGGCGAAAACGACCGCTCGCTCGCTTGCGATGTATGACGCTAGCCGAGCATGAGGGAAGTGCTGACAGCGAGTCACGAGCCTCGCAAGCGGGTCGTGAGAAAGGACACTAGAACGTCGGGGGCGTGCCCGCTGAGGCCGGGAGCCTACGCAGCGCCTCACGGTTGACCTCAACTTGGAAGCCTCTCGCGCGTGGCCGATCCCTAACGAACCAGGAGCAAGACTCGGCTGAGTCGGCTGACTACTACCGCCGTCTCGGCGCCAGCACCATACCCCTGCCTTCCGCATACTCGTCCACTGCGAGAAAGCCCTTGCCGAGATCGTTTAGAACGAGTTCAAGTCGCCAATGGTCTACCTCGTTTGCGGAGTTGGCGTAGGGGCGCAAACTGCCGTTACCTTCGCGTCCCGTCATCCAGTCCTCGAAGGACTCGAAGACAAACCGGTCTCCTTCGCGGTCGTAGCGGACGCACTCAGCTTCCCATGCCTCATGATCAGCTTCGTCGTAGGTCTCTTCATGGAGAATTGCATCTGCCCAAGGGAACAAAGAACCCAGTACGTCCTCGTAGGGCCGCAGTCCGACCATGATGAACCAGCCGCCGAGTTCGACGCGGTCTTCGTTGGCGTCATCAACCGACACGATCTGAATGTCGCCACGCCCCGAGCTCTTGTTGACCCATTCGTCTGCTTCAAGCAAGAGGCGGCGACCGTCTTGAAGTAACTTCATCCAGGGAAGTGACAACCGGAGCTTCCGAACCCGGAGTTCGTATGGTTTTCCTTCAGCGGCTCTTTCGAGCTCGTACTTCGAACGCCGGCTGAGCTCCTGCTTCCTTGAGATGAGGAGTTTCTTACCTCCGCGTTTTCCGGTGACCACTGTGTGTTCGTTCACCGCCTGCCAATACGCGGACTTGGTGACCGGATCGCAGATGATGACAATGACTGGAAGCGCGTGTTCGAGCCAGTACGAAAGATCATCCTTGTCGAGCGGGTACCACCAACCCTGGTCGACCTCCCTCTTAAAGTAGCTCGGACCCGTTTTGATCTGCGCTGCCAGAAGTTCCCCAGTCGCTGCATCGTCCTCGACAACCTCAAACTGAGCGTCAATGCCGTAGTCATCGGTGGGCTGCTCGCGAAAGATCCATTCGAAGTCGCTCGCAATGATCTGCTGAACAGCAGCGATCCCTTTGCGGTCTTGCTTCGCGGAGTGCTTCACCTTCTTCGGCATCACACCATCATAGTTTCGGGAAGGCTGCGCCGCGTTCGTAGCAAGCGCAAAGCGTTCGGGTCGTCATAAGCGAGGGCGCGGAGCGTCCCTCGAGGGCTCGTCGAAGCCCCACCCCTCGTCATTCAAGACGACCGCTGCAGCTCCTCGGGCTCGAAGTACTCCACGAAGAGCATTCGTGCGCCATCGGTCTCTGACGAGCTGGCTACGTGGGACCCCTCCGCCAAAGCCGACCGACTAATCAACCCGTCGCCGATTCCTGCGTCAGACGCCTGTGGTTCCAGCGACGCTTCTACACCAGTCGAATCCGAAGCCGCCGAGCCCGCTCCTCAAACGCTGGCCTCCCGCCCTCGAGGATCTCGCAGACCTCGTCTCGCACCACCGGGTTCTCCAGTCCACCGCTCAGGTAAGTGAGCACGGGAAGTCCTCCGGGCACGTGTGCGCCAGCGCTCGCCACGATCACCTGGTCGGCATCGGTGTTCACGACAAGGTTCGCGTTGTGCGTCACGATGATGATCTGGCGGCGATGCCTGGTCTCGACGAACCGTCCAACGAGCTCGACGAAGATCGATTTCGGGTCGAGGTTCTCTTCGGGCTGGTCAATGATCAATGGCCGGTCGTCGGATTGATCGACGGCTAGGTAAAGGAGGAGCAGCACGATGCCACGGGTTCCTGGCGATAGCTGCTCGATATCGACGCCGTCGTATTGGATGCCGTAACTAACGGAGATATGGTCCGTGCTATTCAGCCAGGCCGCGACGTCGTTAGCCCAGGCGCGGAATGCAGTGGCGTTGGACTGCGGAACCTTGGCCTGCTCGATGATGTGCTGGTCGTGGTCGTTGCGGAAAGCTGCCATGGCATCGGCAACGTCTGCGCTGGCACCACTCTCCCACGCGTTCAGCAAGGTGTCGGTCGCGACTCTCAGGAGTTCTCCGCGCCCGCGGAATGTTGTCCCGGTTCGCAAGTCCATGAGGTCTTCGCCGCGAGCGGCCCAGGCCTCTACGTTTACTACGCGGCGCACACTGAAGCTAAGTTTTCCTAGGGTGCCGCGCTGCGAGGAAAGCATGGTCGAGAGCGGCTCGTACATCTTGGTTAGCTCCGCTTGCTCAGATGCAAAACCGTCGAAGAGGGATGCGTATGATGCTTTCCGGTTCCCGGCGAGTACTTTGATCCTCGCTTGTGCGCCCGTGGCGTTCGCCGCTGCCGTATTGGCAGCAGCGAGCGCGGCCTCATTCTTGGTGATCTTGTCGTTGAGAGCAGTGAGCTGCTTCTGTTTGGCGCCATCGAGACCGATGAGTTGGCCGAGGCGCGTTGATTCGGCCTTCAGCGTGCTCAGGGGTTCAGTCCCAAGGCCCACGCCATCCGCAATGAAGGGCGGCCACTCCGCTGCTGGACTAGTCGGCCGCGGGATGGGCCGTCCGGTCAGGTCCGCGATCTGTTCGCGGAGTTCGACGAGATGCTTGGCGACGACGTGAGCAGGATCTCCGGTGAACTTCAGTTCGAAGGCCTGCCAGTCACTTGCGCTGAGGCCGGCGCCCGCATGGGCACGCTGAAGATCCGCGGCGAGCGCGGGGAGTCGGCGCGCTGTCATGTCGGCGATGGCGGCCTCGAGTTCTACGAGAGATTGTTCTCGACGGCGAGCGATGTCGACCGCGCCCTGACGCACGCCTAGTTCCGCGTTCACGGCCTCGAGTCGCTCTGAGCGCGCTTCCCCTCCTGTGACGACGAGTGCCGTGCGGGCTTTCTTATCCTCGTCGAGCAGCTTGGTTAGGCGGGCCTGGTCAGCGGTGATAGCCGGCAGTTGAGCGCGCGCTGACCGCTCGTGTTCGATCTGGTCGGAGAGGCTTGCGATGGCTTGGTTAGCGTGGGCGCGCAAGTTGCGCCCGTGGCTCGCCCGGATATCGAGCAGCTCACGAAACGATGACGTGCCGAGACGATCCTCGTATCCATGCGCCTCGAAGATGACACGCTCGATCTCGGTCAGCAGCTCGTCAGTCATGCCTTCGGCGGAGCAGAGGCGCTCCACGAATTGCTGAGAAAGGTACTGAACACCGGCAGCTGCATCTGGATCGACGCTCGGCGGCAACTCAGTTGTCGCCGAGCTGCCGTCGGCCCATGTCAGCGCAACGGACGAACCGCCGATGTGCGGTCGCGCACGCTGCAAGAAGGTCTTCTCGCTTGCATCATCGCTTGCAGCACCGGCGCCCGCGGCGATAAGGTCCGCGAGGGCTGTCTTGCCCGAACCGCGGGCACCAATGATCGCCACAAGTCCAGGTGAGAGCGGAATCGCTCCGTTCCCGAACCAGGTCGCTCCGCCGACGGCGATCTCCTTGATCACACGGTGAGGCAGAGCGCCTGATGGTGGATCGATTGCCACGACAGCTCGCTCGCGCGGCTCAAGGCACGCTTGGCGTAGCGTCTCGAACGTCGCGTCACCTTTGATCCAGGTATAGCGATCATTGTCCGGTTTGCCGACCTTAGCAAGGCTGTGTGCGTCGCTCCCATGCAGACACGGCTTCGGGCCGTCGAGTTTCGATGCCAACTCCTCCCGGCTCAGAACTCCGTCCCCGAGCCAGAACTCCCGCTGCTTCGGTGCACCGGCGAAGATCACGTGCGCAAAGCGCTCAATCTCCTGTCGCGTGGCTTCGAGCGATCCTCCTGCGGCTTGCACGCCGGATGTGCCGTCGTTACTTCCACCGGCGACGGCGACCAGGATGTTGTCCTGCGCCCAGGCGCTCTTAGCGAAGGAGTCCTTCAGGTTGCCGACCGTGACCTTGAATTGATTGGTGCCCGTGCGCAACGCAGCACCATCGTCCGTGATCGACGTATCGTGAGCTCTACCGAGGCGGATGAGGTCTTCGCGGTCGCAGGCGTACGACTCCCCGTTGGACTCGAACTTCAGAGTTCGGAGAAAGCGTCGAGTCTGTTCGACGTGGTCCGTAGCCTCGGGCGAGACCAGTAGGTGAAGGTTGACCGGATGATCGCTCCCTGTTGCTGTCGGCAGGCGAAGCTCGATATTTGGGAACACCAGTCCAACACCCGGTAGCCGACCAGCCGCCTTGTAACCAATGACGACCTCGTAGGTATCGATGCTGTAGTAATCCGTTACGCCAAGCGCTTCGATGCGCGGCTCAGACTGTTCTATCGCAGCGAGATAGGGCTCCCAAGCGTTCGCGCCGAACTGATTGTTCAGCGCCGTCCCGGGCGCATGGATGTGCGGGTCCCATCTCCTCCAGAGCGAACCACGCGGGTCCGCCGCGGTAGTCACAGCCCCGTCTCCAGGCGACCAGCTATTCTGCTCACTTCGGAGATCGCCGCAGATAGCTCACGCCGTCCCGCACGGTGGCGACGCTGAAGCGGTTGAGCAAGGAGCGACTTGACCATAAGTGAGAAATCTCCAATGCGCTTCGATGCGCGAATCAGTGTCGATGTATAGGGCTGGGAACGAACTGGCAGACCATTGCAACGATATCGGGGCGACACGCCTTTCCAACGAACCAAGAGCCCTGTGCGTTGCCAGACGTCGCCAGATGACCGTCGTGACGACGTGGCGCGCCCCATGTTTCGTAACGACAGCGTCGCGGTCCTGTCTGACGCTCTGCCCTCCGACGGTCCACACAGAAGGCTTCGGCAAATGAGACTCAGTTGATCGCGGAACGGACTCGTGGACTTTACAAGCTTGACCGAGGGGTAGCCGTTCGCGTCGAGCAGTGGCCGCAGACGCGCCAATTCCGTCGCGAAGTTGTTCCGGGGCCTACCCTAATCTTCACGATTGATAGATTGCTCGGCGCGGCCTGGTAGAAGTTCGGATCCTGCGTGCATCGACTTCTTCGCCCTCGGTCCGGCACATCAGGGAAGCCGCCGGCTCAGAGCCGCCTGGACCCCTCCGCAGGTGTACGTGAATCTCCCGGATCCATCCGCGGGCTCCATCGAGCGGGTTGTCACCGGTCTGTAAGGCTCCGCGTTTCAGAGCATTGTTATCTCCCGACTCGCAACCCTCATGAGGCTGCCTCCACAACAGGCACTCGGCTCGCCGCGATTTTGTAAAGCCCCACTGGCAGGCCTGATCCGGCGAGGAAGGAGGCCTCGTCTATGCCGGCCTCATGCAGCACTTCCCGGGCGCGTGGCAATATCGACGGCATCTCCAGCGAAGAGATTCGGCCCGGTTCTGCTCGGCGCCAACCATTCTGTGACATGCGGATGACCGCGTTGCGGTACGAGACGTCGCTCATGACGCCCAGAGCACGCGCGCGGTAGAGGAGCGCGGCGAGACTGGCGCCCCAGTACTCCTTTAACTCGGCCAGCGTTGCCCACGCTTTGCCCGCAGTGGAAATGGGTAGGAAAGGGGCGATCTCTTCGGCGGGCATCAGGAACTCGGAAGCGAAACGGTTAGCCTGCTCCTCGGCGACCTTGCCACCCGGTTCCGCGTCGTGGTGCATGATCAGATGCCCGAGTTCATGAGCGGCGTCGAAGCGTTGCCGGTAGTAGTCGTCCTTCACCGGGTTCAGCACGATGATCGGCCGGGTTGCCGAATGCAGGGAGTACGCATCGATGGCCGCCAACCCCGGCTCGCTGAAAACCACAACTACACCGCTACGCTCGACAAGCCGCACGACGTGCTGCACCGGTCCCGGGCCAACGCCAAAGAACTGGCGGGCCTCGCGCGCGGCTTCCTCGGGAGTCATCGCACGTTCGTCGGGATCCACCGGCAGGTCGGGCAGGAGCGCCTCAGGGAACTCGACGGCGTTCTCGAGCATCCCGGCGATCTCCGCCACGAACCGGCCGTAGGCCTCAGCCTCGTCCTGTGCGATCTGCGGCGTCGAGCGGAGCGATCGGAAGTGCGGCTTGTTCGCCTTCGGCGGCGCTCCTCCCCCGAAGAATTGTGGCTCGACCTGCAGCGCTAAAGCGAGCTTCGCCACCGTGGCACGGTTAGGCTGCTTGGCGCCGCTCTCCCATGCCGTCACCGAGGCCGGTGACATCTCGATACGGTTCGCCAGGTGGGACTTCTTCAGGCCCTTGAGCTGGCGTGCCATGGTGAGGCGCTCACCGTTGAAGAACGAAGCCGCGGCGGCGAGCGTCTGAGACGGTCGACGCACCTCAACCATTCGCCGCGCCCGACCCTTCGCCCGCACCAGCCCGCTTAATCCGTACCGGCACGT
Source organism: Microbacterium sp. NPDC057944 (assembly GCF_042887445.1). Classification (NCBI taxonomy): domain Bacteria; kingdom Bacillati; phylum Actinomycetota; class Actinomycetes; order Micrococcales; family Microbacteriaceae; genus Microbacterium; species Microbacterium sp. NPDC057944. The sequence goes on along the minus strand of NZ_JBHVPJ010000002.1, from coordinate 40,328 downwards.
CCTCGACGTCGGTCGAGGCTCCACCGCTCGGCATCTGATGTGTGACCGGCAGACCCGTACCACCCGTCGGAGCTCCGCCGGAGAGCAGTAGTTCCTTCCAGTGCCAGCACGAGTCCCCCGGGTACCCGGGGTTCTTGCTCTGTCCGATATACAGCTCGAACTGTTTGGTTACGGGGTGGAAGGCATGCGCTGCGATAAGCGTCACACCAGCGAAGTCATCATCGTCCGGGATGCCTGAGATGGATTCCAAGCCGAACTCTTCATCGTCGAAGAGTGCGTTGTCGCGGAGGAACAGCTGGTCAGCGACACGCTTCTTCGCGTCGCTACGCTGCACCCACTTGATCTCGTCAATCTTTCCGAAGGGGAAGGACTGCAGCAGCACGCGGTACCCCTCGATGACCCACCCGGGAGACTGCTTATAGTCCCGGCGTCCGACTACGTCTGCATGAAGGCTCGGCATCGAGTTGAAGCCCTCGGGCGTGATGCCACGCTTGAGGAAATCTTCGCCGACGCTTTCGAGGCCCTCGGCGAGCTTGAAACGACCATTCGCGGTGGCCCGGTCGAGGAGGTCTCGAAGGTGCTTGAAGTTGAGATAGCCGACGACGCCCTGATCGTGGCCCTGGTCCTCGTCGAAGAGCTGGTCCGTCGCAGCGAACGCTACGGGCGCACCCCACTTCAAGACATCGAGCAGTCCGGACATCTGGAGCTCGGAGAGGGCGTCGTGTTCTGCGGTCATGGGACCAATGTACACGAAGACCAGTAGGTGGTGCTTGCATTTTTACTTTCGGCGTGTCAAATGCTTGCAAGTCGTCCCGGATAGGACGCAGTTCGAGCGAGCAGACTTTCACTGCTGTGTCTGGGGCACGCAGTCCGGGGCGCCGATAGATAGGCCGCGCCGGGTCAGTGCCTGGTCAGGCGCTCCCAAATGCTCTTGCGTGAACGCGGCAGCGGAGCAGGTGACTGTCCCACGCGTGGAGCACCGCCGACGTTCTCCTTCGCCACACGGACATCGCCGTCGACACCAACAGCAGCACGCAGGGTCGGCACATACTCTTGAGCATCGGGCACCGCCTTCTTGACCGGCGGGATCGGATCGCCGAGCGGTCGGACGATCCCGCCAGCATTCACCACGATCCCGGTCGCGTCGAGGACGAGGCGGATGACCTGCAAAGTCCCCTCGTCGATGCGTGGCATAGCCTCTCGCCACTCCCTGGCTTCGAAGCTGCTCAAGGACCAGGTCAGGCATCCAAGCCGGACGTCGTCTTGCCACGCCCACCAGCCTTTGTCGCCATCGAACCGCACATCGAAGACATCGCCGATGCGTACGTTCGAAATCGCGTTTCGGTCGACGGAGCGCTCGTACATCTTGTTCGCGACGATGTAGCCTCGCTCTTCGAGCTGGCGTGCGGCATCCGGAAGAACGCGGATGCCGATGTGGCGCGATCCGTTCTTGTTCGGCCCGGAGAGCAGAGGCCAGGAACCGAGAGGACGCTTCATGAGCCGATCTTCTCAGAACGCAGCGGGACTGTTGCGGCTGATCCGGTTCAACGCACTGGGTGGTTGGAGCCGCTCTCCTTGATCGCTCGTGTTCACGCGGCCAGGCCCGTCTCGTCGCGAACCGCTCGAGTCGGATATGTCGATGCCGTGCATGTTTCGCCGACCCAACGACAAGTCATGCGACGGCTCTGTGCTTGCGCTTCACCCAAGTGTGACCCTGATGGTCACCGTACGCACGAGCGAGATGACTCGCGTCGCTCTCGATGGGAGAACCCATGGACGCTCTAGAACACGCACCCGAGATCACGCTGCCAGACCAGCGCGTCGCTGTTTGTGGCGACTGGCACGGAAACGTTGAATGGGCGCGCACGGTTGCCCGAGTGCTTCCCTTCATGACACCTGACGTGACGACATTGCTTCACCTCGGTGATTGGTGGATGCCACCGACGGAGACCGACGACGCGTTCGCCGAGACCGACATCGACCGTATCTTCGTCACCCTCGGCAACCATGAACCCTGGGACCAGATCAGCCCGATGCTTGACGAGCATCCCGGTTGCGCCGTGCGGGTCTCGAAGCTCACCTGGCTCCTCCCGAGACCGGCACGCTTAACCATCAGCGGTCGTCGGGTTCTCTCTCTAGGCGGTGCCGCATCAGTCGACCGTCAGTCCCGCATCGAAGGACTGACCTGGTGGCCGGACGAGGCCATCACCGATGAGCACGTCGCCGCGGCTATCGCTGGCGGCCCGGCAGACCTAATGCTCACACACGAGGGTCCCGCTGGCACGCCCGTCCGTCCGGTCCGGGAGATCCTGCGCACGAACCCCCATCGCTTCCCCGCAACCGCGCTCGAAGCGTCCGCGACATCACGTGCTCGTATCGCCGAAGTGTGGAACGCGGTGCGCCCCGAGCTGCTCGCTCACGGGCACATGCACGTCGCGGTCGGAGGGAAGGCCGAAGATGGCCGACGTGTCGCGAGTCTCGGGCGAGAAGGGCATGAGGGGAACCTGGGGATCCTCGACATGAACACGCTGAAGCACTCGGCCGCATTCGATCTCACCGAGATGCAGGCACCACAGCAGGCATTCGACTACGGCACCGAAGAGTGGGAGACCTTCCACGACCACGCCCGCAACACGGTCGAGTCCGAGAACCAGCAGCTCAAGGCATCCGGCGACGAGGACATCGCAACCGCTGGTCGCCGCCGCGTCCGAGGCATTACCGCGGCTCAGATCCTCGTCACACACTCATCGTCAACCACAATCTCCGAAAGATCGCCGCGTTTCTCAGCGACCAGGAGATCGAACGAGCACGAACGGCTCCGCGCGTGCACATCCTCCGCCGCCGCGACCGCGTCTGGGCGAACCGGTATACGAAGACCACGGGCGACGGCGATCTCAGCATCCCCCGGGGCCGTCGAACGTCGTCATCAACGAGCACACCACCTGACCAACGGGATCAGCTCGCGCTGGCATCGATGCGCACCTGAGCGGCCCCGCTCACTGACGACGCCCGCCGGCGGCACGCCCGGCACGCTCTCCGCTACCAAAGGACAATCGAACGCGCCCGAAAACCGGGCGCGTTCGTGTTTCACGACCAGAATCGCTCGATTGGGCGTACGCAGGATCAGAATCTGACTCCGCCGAAACGGAAAAAGGAAGGGCACCTGCTCGAAGCAGGTGCCCTTCCCTTTTCTATAGCTGTTCTGCAATCAGTATTGCCAACAGCCCCTCGGTCGGGCTGACAGGATTTGAACCTGCGACCCCTTGACCCCCAGTCAAGTGCGCTACCAAGCTGCGCCACAGCCCGTTGTCCGTGGCTTTCGCCGCAGGCAACTCCCCTATCTTAGCCTGATGCTGAGGCCGTCCGCGAACCGAGCAGCGTTGCGTGTGTCGGAGGTCCGGCGTAGCGTCCCGTGCATGGCGACGATCACGACCGAGGTGGCGACGACAGCCCGGTGGAGCGATGTGCAGCACGCGCTCACGGGCGGCGGGGATGGCGCGAGCTGCCAGTGCCTCTGGCCCGTTCTCAGCAACAAAGACTGGAATTCGACGACGAAAGACCAGCGCACCGAGATGCTGCGCGCGGAGATCGACGAGGGGCCTCCCCCGGGCATCATCGCCTACGTCGACGGCGACGCCGCGGGCTGGATCCGCATCGGGCCTCGCACGCGGCAGGCGCGGGTTCCGCGAACGCGCATCATCGCGGCAGCGTCGGCCGAACCGTTCGACGATGCCTCGGTCTGGGCGGTCACCTGCTTCGTGGTGCGCCGAGAGCATCGGGGCTCCGGCCTCAACCTCGACCTGCTCCGCGCGGCCGTCGAGTATGCGCGCGAGTCCGGCGCCCGCGTGATCGAGGGCTATCCGGTCGACACCGGTGGCGAGAAGCAGCGCTCGAACGAGCTGTTCCACGGCACCCTCGGCACCTTCCTCGCGGCAGGATTCGAGGAGAAGACAGATCTCAAGCCGGGTCGGTCCCTCGTCTCCCTCGACCTCACCCCTTGACCACTAGCGTGGAGGCATGAGCGACCAGCATCCGATCGTCGAAGACGCCGAGCTCGGCTCTCTCGTCCGTGCGACCACCGAGCTCACCGACGGCGACGTGCTCGTCTCCGACTGGTACATCGGCGGCATCACGACCGACGGCGGAGAGCTCGACCTCATGATCGAAGGCACCAGTCCTGACGAGATCGCTCGCCTGCTCCCCCGGCTCCGCGAGGTCGTCTCGCGTCTCGACGCGCTGCGACGCGTCGCCTCGGATGCCGTGGTCACGCAGTTCAGCACCGGAGACCCCGAGCCGCACGAGCTCGAGGAGGCGGCATCCGACCTGTCCCTCGAGACGATCGAGGCATCGGCCGACGGCACGATCATCCTGCACCTCACCGACGGCTGCGGCGAGCACTTCCCCGATGGATACTGGCCGGCCGTGCACCTCGGCGCTGATGACCGGGTCGAACAGGTCACCGTCGAGACCTGATGAAGAACCGCGCTCTCCTCTGGGCGTTCGCGCCCTACATCGTCGCGTCGACGCTTCACGTGATCCTGCTCACCGTGCACAGCCCGCTGGCTGCGCCGACGAAGCTCATCCTGATGCCGCTCCTGCTGGTTCCCGTGCTGGTGTCGACCCGACGCCTGAAGCCCCGCGCCGCCATGTCGCTGATCCTCGCCGCCCTGCTCCTCTCCTGGCTCGGCGACGGCGCCGGCGCGTTCTTCCCCTCAGCCCCCGAGTTGCCGCTCATGCTCGCGTTCTTCGGCATCGCTCATCTCGCCTACATCGCGCTCTTCGCACGACACCTTTCTCGACGACGGATGCCGTGGTGGGCGCTCGTCTACGCTGCCTGGTGGATCGCCATGGTCAGCGTGATCGGGCCGCACGCGGGAGGACTGTTCCCCGCGGTCGCGGTCTACGGACTCGTGCTCGGCGGCACAGCCGCCTTCTCCACGCGGTGCGGACCGGTGGTCGCGACGGGCGGCGCGTTCTTCCTCGCGAGCGATTCGATCCTCGCGTTCCGCCTCTTCCTGCCCGACGCGCTCCCGTCGTGGAGCAGCCCCGCCGTCATGCTCACCTACACGATCGGGCAGGGCCTCATCATCGCCGGGGCGCTCCTCGCGCTCCGCACACGGAAGGTCGCCTGATGGACTCCGCACGCGTCGACAGCTGGCTCTGGGCGATCCGCGTGTACAAGACGCGCTCCGCGGCGACGACTGCATGCCGCGCGGGGCATGTACGACTCAACGGCGACAAGGTCAAGGCGGCGCAGGCCGTGCGGATCGGCGATGAGCTGCGCATCCGCATCTCCGGATTCGACCGGATCCTCATCGTGCGACAGCTCCTCGTCAAGCGCGTCGGCGCCCCGGTCGCGGCCCTCGCCTACGAGGACCGCACGCCCGAGCGCGAGCCGCAGGCCGCGCTGGGGCTGCGCGACCGCGGAGCGGGCCGTCCCACCAAGCGAGAACGCCGGGAGATCGATCGGCTCCGCGGACGCGACGACGACTGACGGTCTACTCGTCGCCCTTCCACCCGAGGAACTCGCCGGTGTACGGGCACAGGTAGGCGACCGTATCGGCGACGCGCACGGTGAAGTCGGTGCCGCCGGGCACTTCGAACTGCTCGCCCTCGCGGTAGGTCTTCCATTCCCCCTGACCCGCGGGCTGCTGCACGTCCCACGAGCCGCGGACGAGCAGCATCCACTCCGTGACGGGCGCCTCGAAAGTCCACTCGCCCGGCTCCATCACTCCGACGGTGAAGTTGCCCTGCTCGTTCTGGAACTCGAGGCTGCGGACCTGGCCGTCGTAGTACTCGTTCTGGCCGATCATGCGTGTCTCCTTTGTGACGGACCTGTCGACGCGAGTGCCGCGCCGAACCCAGTCAAGAGGGCACGATCGTGCCCGACAATCTCCGCGGCGTACAATCAATGCCACCCGAATCCACCCTGGCGTCACGCCCGACTGGCCCCCTGGAGCAGACATGCCGTCGCCCACTCCCCTTGCACCGGCAGAGCGCGCCCTCGCTCTGCAGATCGAGTTGACCGCGATCCTTGCCAGAGGCAAAGGCGTCGAACGGCTGCTGCGTGGCTGGCATCAGCGCACGGGCGAAGGAGTCGCCGTCTTCGATCGGCTCGGAACCCCGCTCGGCCGCAGTGACGACTTCACGGCAGCGCAGCTCGATGAAGCGCGCGAGGCACTACGGACACGGGCCCCGAGACTCGGCGAGACCGTGCGACTCGATCACGAGGATGCCGGCTCCCCCCTCATCACGCCGTTCGCGGGCAACGACACCGTGCGCGGTTTCCTCGCCCGCCGTGCCGGGAACGACCCGAGCGCCGATCTCGCAGCCCCTGCACTCCGGGCTCTCCTCGCGCTCGAGTACGAGCGGCACTGGCTGATGGACGAGCCTGCTCGCCGTCACAGGGACCGCCAGTTCACCCAGCTGCTCGAACTGGACGACGATGCGGATGCCGTCGCACTCCTGCACGGACTGGATCCGCACATCTCCACCCTGCGCGGGCTCGTGATCGAGGCGAGGGACGAGACGCACGCGGAGGTGCTCATCGACGACCTGGCCGCGATGTTCTCCACCCCGTACGTCCGCCATCGCGGGCGGCTCGTCGAATGCCTGACGTCGTCGGATCCGCGGCAGACCCTCATCGACTACGGGCTCAGCACCCCCGTCGGGCTCGGCACGCCGCTCGCCCCCGTGCACGCCGCGCGGAGTATCCGACAGGCCCGCCTCGCACTGGAGACCAGTCGCAGAGTCGGCTCACCCATGGAGTATCGCGACGGCGCATCCCACGATTTCCTGCTCCAGGTTGCCAGCCCGGAGTATCTGGAGGCATTCGCCGAGGCGACGCTCGGCGCGATCGAGCGCTCTCGCGGCGGTGACGCACTGCTCGACACCCTGCACGTCTGGCTCATCGAGCGACGCTCGATCGAGGCCACCGCCGAGCGGATGCAGGTGCACAGGCACACGGTGCGAAACCGCATCCACCGGATCGCACAGCTCACCGGGCACGACCTCGACAGCATCGACACCCAGACCGAGCTCTGGCTCGCTCTGAAGGCCAGAGGCTTCGAGAGGGAGACGGCCCTCGCCCTGGCGTCAGGTCGGTGACACGAAGATTCGCCACTGGGGCCATATCTCGACGGACGCGCCGCTGACAGCATGTGCTTCAACGTTCACCCGAGCGTCGCACCCTCACCCGATCCCGCCAGGAGCATCACATGACTCCCCCACCCTCCACGACTCAGGACGACCGCTCCGTCCTCCGAAAGGTCCTCTTCGCCAGCGGGCTGGGAACGCTGCTGGAGTACTTCGACTACGCGAGCTACAGCTACCTCGCCACGACGATCGCCATCGTCTTCTTCCCTTCAGAGGACCGCACCGTCGCCCTGCTGAGCACCTTCGCCGTGTTCGCGCTCTCCTTCCTCGTCCGCCCCGTCGGCGCCTTCGTCTGGGGAAGCCTCGGCGACCGCATCGGCCGCAAGACGATCCTCGCCACCACGATCCTGATCATGTCGGGCTCGACCTTCCTGATCGGCTTCATCCCCGACTACGCAGCGATCGGCGTCGCCGCTCCGCTTCTACTGCTGCTCCTGCGCATGACCCAGAGCTTCTCCGCATCCGGCGAGTATGCGGGCGCCGGCACGTTCATCGCCGAGTACGCGCCGCCGCGACGGCGCGGGCTCTACACGAGCGTGGTGCCGATGGCCGCGGCCGCCGGATTCCTCGTCGCCTCGTTGATGGCCACCGTGTTCTACGCCACCATGTCGCCGGAGTTCATGCAGAGCTGGGGGTGGCGCATCCCGTTCTTCGTGGCTGGCCCGCTCGGCATCCTCGGCCTGTGGCTGCGCTCGCGCCTCGAAGATTCCCCGCAGTTCCGCCGCGCGCAGGAGGCCGAGGCCGAGGAGCGTCGTATCGCCGCGGAACAGCACCGCACGATCAGCAGAGCCAGCCGTTGGCGCGAGGTAGGCAGGAGCATTCCGTCGATGCTGAAGATCCTGCTCGTCATGTCTCTGAACGCCGGTGCGTACTACCTGCTGCTCAGCTACATTCCGACCTTCCTCATCGAGGAGGCGCACATGAGCGAGGCGAGCTCCACACTCGTGGTCACGATCGCCCTGGTCGTCTACCTCGGCCTGATCCCGCTGGCCGCGCACTTCTCCGACCGGGTGGGCCGCAAGCGCACGCTGATGATCTCCAGCATCGCGTTCATCGTCCTCGCCTATCCGATCATGACGCTCTTCTCCTTCGGCGGCGTGGTGCTGGCGACATCGGTGCTGATCTTCTCGCTGATCTTCTTCGCGATGAACGATGCGGTGTTCCCGTCGTTTTTCACCGAGATGTTCGGCACCAGATCGCGCTACCTCGGCTTCGCTGTGCCGTTCAACGTCGGCGCGATGCTCTTCGGAGGCGTGGCGCCGTTCATCGGCACCTGGCTGATCGCGCAGACCGGCAACCCCAGTTCTCCGGCCTTCTTCCTGATCCTCGTCGGCGTGCTCTCCCTGGTGGGACTCCTGATGAGCGCGGAGACGACCCGCACCGACCTGGTCGATGACCAGCAGGAGGTCGGAACGCGTCCGATCCCAACCCTCTGAACGGATATCGGGGGCGGATCCTCTGATCCGTCCCCGATATCCGTCAGTTCTGACAGTTCTGCCTCTAGTATCTTTGTTCTAATCTGGAGGCATGGCCCACCGCACCGATCTCGACCTCGATCTCGAGGAACGACGTCGTGTTCTCGATGCCTGGACTCTGAAGCGCCGGCAGATCGCCGCGCTCGAGGCCGAGGCCGCAGAACTGCTGATCGAGCAGTTCGACATCCACGATCGGGACGTGACCGAGAGCCCATATCATCGCGACGCCATCTACCGGTCGATGATCGCGGAGTTCTCGGCGGCCGCGCGCATCCCGAGGTCGTCGATGGAGTTCGCCTTCGCCGATGCACGATCCCTCCGAGACAGCATGCCCGGCGTCCGTGCCGCGTTCGCCGACGGTCGCATCACCGCCGCCCACGTCCGCGAGATCGTACGGGCGGGAGCGGTCGTCGCCGAGGCGATCGCGAACCGCAGAGCGGATGCCGCCGTCATGGGCCTGTTCGAGACCGCCGCGCTTGTCGTGGCAGAGTGCGACACTGCAGCACGAACCCGTGCCCGCGCGCGCGAGGTCGCCGCGTCTCTCGCGGGAGAGACGCTCGTCGAACGCCATCGCCGCGCCGCCAAGGATCGCAGCGTCTCCGTGACCTCGCTCGACGACGGGCTAGCCCTGCTCACGGCGGTTCTCCCGGAGTGGATCGCCCTCGCGATCCAAGACCGGCTCACTCACGTCGCGCGAGATGTCATCGGGGCCAGGGAAGCCCGCGAGCCCCGACTCGATCCGTCCATCATGGACCCCGGAGCGGACGCCGTCCACGCCGAGGACGTCGATCTCGCCGGTCCCTTCTTCGACGCGTTCCTCGCCGATCCGTTCGCCCCCGCACTCCTCGCCGATACCAGCGAAGCCACCACCGCTGATGCTGCTTCTGCCGAGCGCGACTCGACGCCGGGGACCGATACCGATGCCGGCATGATCTTCAGCGACGATCGAGCGACTTTCGCGCGTGACCCGCTCACCGACGTCGAGCACATCCCCGCAGACGAGCGTTCCCTGGACGAGATCCGCGCCGACGTCCTCGCCGACATGCTCCTCACCGCCACTCCGAGCACTGCCATCGGCAATGCCCTCGACGACGTTCACGCCCGGATTCAGGTCACGGTCGCGGCGACCACACTCGCGGGGCTCGACGATCGACCCGCGCAGCTCGACGGTCACGGGGCGCTCGACGCTGACATCGCACGAGCGCTCGCAGGGCGGAACCGCGGATGGACGCGGCTGTTCCTCGATCCGTCCGGCCTCGTCGTCCAGACCGACACGTACACGCCCACCACCGCGATGAAGAGGTTCCTGCGGGCGCGTGACCAGCACTGTCGCTTCCCCGGATGTCGGATGCCGGTGCACCGCAGCGAGATCGATCACAACCACGATCACGCGAGGGGTGGGCGGACGGCGATAGACAATCTGGCGCACTTCTGCAGAACCCACCACGCGCTCAAGCATCCCGACGTGCCCGATCCCCACAGGTGGACGGCTCAACAGCGTCCCGACGGCTCCGTCATCTGGTTCAGTCCGCTCGGGCGCGCGTACACCGACCGCACACCGCGACGGGTGATGTTCGTCTGACCTGGACGCCGGAAGATCTCGGAGGCTCCGAGGACGAGGCTCGGAAGGCAGGGCTTAGAGGGCGCCGGGGGCTTGGAGGGGGCCGGGGGGCTTAGAGGGACCGGGGGGCTTAGAGGGCGCCGGGGGGCTTAGAGGGACCGGGGGCCTGGAGGGGGCCGGGGGCTTGGAGGGGGCCGGGCGTTCACAGGCCTCAGAGGGCTCAGAGGGCTCAGAGGGTTCAGAGGTCTCAGACGGCTCTCAGGGCTCGGTGGACTCAGAACACGGGCCTCAGTGATCGGGAGCGCGCAGAGAGCTCAGAGCACGAGCCTCAGCGATCGAGAGTGCGCAGCAGCCACCCGGCAGACAGAACCCGGGCGCCGAGAGCTTCCACCCGCGCAGTGAGGCCGCGGTCGCTGGTGACGACGGTGACCGAGCGGCCTATCGAGAGCAGCCGAGCGGCCTCGTCGATGATCGCATCGTCTCCGGCAGCATCCGCCCTGACCACCCGTACGTGAGACTCCTCGGATTCGATCGCCCGCGCCTGACCCTCGACGACCAGCGACACCTCGGGGAACCAGGTCGCTCCGATGCCGAGATCCTCCGCCGGCACCGCGAGGTCGACCAGGCGTTCCCGCAGCCGCGCTGCCGCTCCGGCTCGGTCCTTCCACCAGCCGTTCGGCACCGAGCCGACGACGTTCGCGTCGTCGACGACGATCGCAGGACGCTCGTCGAGCAGGGTCCGGAGCATCGGCCAGGACGAAGCGAATCCCGGATGCAGCGGACGCGCATCGACGTCCTCGACCGGCACCCACTCCAGCGCCACGCTCTCCGGGTCGCTGATCACCGGTTCGAAGGGCTCGACGACGTCGGCGACGACTGTCGTGTACGACCAGATCGACAGGTCCAGCACGCTCGTCACACGTACGCGCACCGCTCCGTCCGGGACGCCCGCTTCCTCCTGCGCCTCACGCACAGCGCCGACGATGGCGCTCTCGCCCTCGTGCATCGCACCGCCGGGAAGACCCCAGGTGCCGCCGAAGTGGCTCCAGGCGACCCTGTGCTGCAGGAGCACGCCGCGCGCGGGGTCGAAGGCGAGCAGCCCTGCGGCGCCGAACCGGCCCCAGTACCGCTCTCCCGTGTCCGCGATCACCCAGGCGTCGCCCGGGTTGCGCGGCCCCTCGGGGCGGCGCGGTTCACCAGCTGCGGGAGGTACGACCGTCACCCCTTCAGCCTGTCACAGCATCCGGGGTACGGCGCACTGACCCGACACGAACTGGAACCGAGTGGGTCCAGAGACGAGTCGACACGAGATCGACGTGGAGACGACGCGGAAGCGGTCTGCACGACGTCGCGCCACCGCTTCCACGCGCAGACCGCGAAGCACGGAAAGGACCTGCCACGCACAGGGACCGCGGAACAGCGCCGCTACTCAGCCCTTCAGTCAATGAACTCCCGGGCCGATCAGCGCTGCCGCTTCTCCCGCACACGCATGTTGACGACGATCGGAGTTCCCTCGAACTCGTACAGCTCGCGCAGGCGGCGCTGAATGAACCGGCGGTAGCCCGGGTCGAGGAATCCGGTCGTGAACAGCACGAACGTCGGCGGGCGCGTCGACGCCTGCGTGCCGAACAGGATGCGCGGTTGCTTGCCTCCGCGCAGCGGGTGCGGGTGCTCGGCGACGAGCTCGGCGAGGAACGCGTTGAACTTGCCGGTGGGGATGCGGCGATCCCAGTTCTCCAGCGAGGTCTCCAGCGCAGGAACCAGCTTGTCGAGGTGACGACCGGTCTTCGCCGAGATGTTCACGCGCGGAGCCCACGCGACGTGCGCGAGGTCCTGCTCGATCTCACGCTCGAGGTAGCGACGACGGTCCTGGTTCTCCAGGTCGTCGTCGTTCAGGCGATCCCACTTGTTGAACGCGAGCACGAGCGCACGTCCGGACTCGAGCACGAGGTCGATGATGCGCACGTCCTGCTCGCTGATCGTCTCGGACACATCGAGAACGACGACCGCGACCTCGGCCTTCTCCAGCGCAGCGGAGGTGCGCAGCGACGCATAGAAGTCGGCGCCCTGTGCCATGTGCACGCGGCGACGGATGCCGGCGGTATCGACGAAGCGCCACAGCTTGCCGCCCAGCTCGACGATCTCGTCGACCGGGTCGCGCGTGGTTCCGGCGAGGTCGTTCACGACGACCCGCTCTTCGCCTGCGGCCTTGTTCAGCAGCGACGACTTGCCGACGTTCGGGCGCCCGAGGATCGCGACGCGGCGAGGGCCGCCGATCTCCTGCTTGGCGACGGCCGAGATCTCGGGGAGCGTCTTCAGGATCGCGTCGAGGAGGTCGGCGACGCCGCGGCCGTGGATCGCGGAGACCGGGTGGGGCTCGCCGAGGCCCAGGTTCCACAGGGCTGCGGCCTCCGGCTCCTGGCGCGCGTCGTCGATCTTGTTCGCGACCAGGAACACGGGCTTGCCGCTCTTGCGGAGCATCTTCACGACGTGCTCATCGGTGGACGTCGCCCCGACCATGGCGTCGACGACGAACAGCACGACGTCGGACAGGTCGATCGCGACCTCGGCCTGCGCCGCCACCGAGCGGTCGATGCCGCGGGCGTCGGGCTCCCACCCGCCGGTGTCGACGAGCGTGAAGCGGCGGTCGTTCCACTCGGCCTTGTACGTGACGCGGTCGCGGGTGACACCGGGGGTGTCCTCCACGACGGCCTCACGACGGCCGAGGATGCGGTTCACGAGCGCGGACTTGCCGACGTTCGGCCGTCCGACGATCGCCACGACCGGGAGGGCCGGCATGAACTGGATGCCGTCCTCGTCCATCGTGATCCCGGCGAGAAGCGCAGCGTCTTCGTCGTCGAGCTCGTAGTCGGCGAGACCCGCGCGCAGAGTCTCCGCGCGCTGCTCGGCGAGGCGCTCGTCGAGCGCCTCCATCTTCTCTGCGAGGTGGTCGGGGCCGCCTTCGTATTCGTCGTCAGCCACTGTGTGCTCCTCGGAGTCGTTCGATCACCGCGAGTACGGCATCGATGGTCTGGGGGAAATCAAGATCCGTCGAATCGACGACCTCCACGCCCTCTGCGGCGTTGAGGAAGTCGACGACGGCGCTGTCCGATGCGTCGCGCTTGTGCAGCGCGGCGGCGACGGAGGCAGCGTTCTCACCGGCGAGCTCGCCCGCCCGGCGCGCAGCGCGCACCTCGGGGGCAGCGGTGAGAAGGATGCGGACGGGAGCGTCGGGGGCGACGACGGTGGTGATGTCGCGTCCCTCCACGACGACCGCGTCGAACGGGGCCTCGGCCACGAGCGAGCGGAACAGCTCGTTCACCTGCGCGCGGACCTCGGGCACGCGCGCCACGCCACTGACCGCACCCGACACGTGCGGTGCGCGGATCGCCTCGGTGACGTCGACGTCGCCCACGCGCACCGTGCGATCGTCGGGGTCGAGCCCCAGCCGCACGGGGAAGTCGGATGCCGCGGCGAGGACTGCTGCGGCATCCGCCGTGTCCGCCCCTCGATCGAGGACGTGCCACGCCAGCGCACGGTAGGCGGAGCCGGTGTCGAGGTAGCCGAAGCCGAGCGTGCGCGCGACGGCCTTCGACACGCTGGACTTGCCCGACCCCGCAGGGCCGTCGATGGCGATGAAGTCGGGAGTGCGCGCAGCGGTGGCGGTCGTCGTGTCAGTCATTGGTGTTCCCCGCAATCCGCCAGCCGCGTTCGGTGAGTCCGGTGACCGCGCCGTGCAGCGCGGCCGGGTCGACGCTGATCTCCGCCAGACCGAACTGCGCGCCGGGCGAGTGCTCGAGGCGGAGGTCTTCGACGTTGACTCCGAGTTCGCCGAGCTCGCCGAAGAGGCGTCCGAGCTGTCCTGCCGTGTCGTCGACCATGACGACCAACGACTCGAAGCGGCGGTTCTGTCCGTGCTTGCCAGGCAGACGCTCGACGCCGTCGTTGCCGTGACGGATCGTCTCCGCCACCGCACGCCGGGAGCCGGGCGCCTCGGGAGCGCGCAGCGCATCCGACACCTCGCGGAGGTCTTCGGCAAGGGCATCGAGGATCTCCACGACGGGCGCCGCGTTCGCGCCGAGGATCTGCACCCAGAGCTCGGGGGCGGATGCCGCGATGCGCGTCGTGTCGCGCACGCCCTGACCGGCGAGACGCAGAGCGCCCTCCTCCGCCTCGGCGAGACGTCCAGCGAGCAGGCTCGCGACGACCTGGGGTACGTGGGAGGTCAGCGCGACCGAGCGGTCGTGCTCCTCCGGTGTCATCTCGATCGGCTGCGCGCCGACGTCGAGAGCCAGCGCCTCGACGAGTGCGAGATCGGCGGCCTTCGTCTCACCGTCGCGGCACACGACCCACGGACGGCCGATGAACAGGTCGGCCCGCGCCGAGATCGCCCCGCCGCGCTCGCGACCGGCGAGCGGGTGCGAGCCGATGTAGCGGGCGAGATCGACACCACGCGACGTCAGTGCGCGGAAGGGTTCGAGCTTGACGCTCGCGACGTCGGTGACGACGGCATCCGGGTACCGCTCGAGTTCCGCCTGGATGACGTCGGCGGTGACGTCAGGCGGCACGGCGACGACGATCAGGACGGGCGCATCGTCGGCCGACGGAGCCCGACCGGCGCCGTAGTCGATCGCCAGTCGCTGCTGTGCGGGAGACGTGTCGGAGAGTACGACATCGACGCCCTTCGCGCTGAGCGCGTGCCCGATGCTCGCACCGAGCAGCCCCGTGCCGACGATGCGGACGGTGCCCGAGAGGCGCGACGCGACGGCGGTCGCCGTGCGCGGCGCGCTGGGCGCACTCGTCGTGTCGGTCACTCGTTCTCCTGCTGCTCGCCTGGCGCCTCGGCGACACCGGAATCACGGCGCGACAGAGTAAGCAGCGCGCCTAGTTCGATTTTAGTCAGTTCGCGGCTCTTCCCCGCCGGGAGCGTTCCCAGGTGCAGCGGACCGAACTGGCGTCGCACGAGTTCGGTGACGGGATGCCCGACCGCCGCCATCATGCGGCGGACGATCCGGTTGCGTCCGGAATGCAGCGTGAGCTCGACGAGACTCGACCCTCGCGAGGTGTCCAGCAGCCGCGCCTTGTCGGCCGCGATGGGACCGTCCTCCAGCTCGATGCCCTTCGTGAGCTTCGAGATCGTCTGGGCGGTGACCTCCCCCTCGACCTTCGCGATGTACACCTTGGTGACGCCGAAAGACGGATGCGCGAGGACGTGCGCGAGCGCGCCGTCGTTCGTGAGGATCAGCAGTCCGCTGGTCTCGGCATCCAGCCGGCCGACGTTGTACAGGCGCTCCTCATAGTCCTTCGCGAAGAGCCGCAGATCGGGGCGTCCGCTCTCATCGCGCATGCTGCTCACGACGCCGGTGGGCTTGTTGAGCATCACGTAGCGCTTCGAGACGTCGAGCTGCACAGCGGTGCCGTCGACATCGACGAGGTCGGTCTCCGGATCGATGCGGGTGCCGAGCTCGGTCACGACCACGCCGTTGACGCGGATGCGGCCCTCCACGATGTAGTTCTCGACCACGCGTCGTGAGGCCACGCCCGCTCCGGAGAGCACCTTCTGCAGGCGCACGCCCTCGGGGGCGGAGCCGTCTGTCATCGAACCATCAGTCATGAGACCATTCCTTCATCGAAGCACCCGCGCGGCACCGTACCGGCGACATCCGCACGAGCGCTCATCGAACCAAACCTTCATCGACGCATCCCCACCGAGCCGCAACGGCGCCAACCACACGCGTACTCATCGGACCAGACCCTCATCGACACGCCCGAACCGAGCCGCAACGGCGCCAACCACACGCGCGCTCATCGGACCAGACCCTCATCGACACGCCCGAACCGAGCCGCAACGGCGCCAACCACACGCGCGCTCATCGGACCAGACCCTCATCGAAGCCGTCTGCGCCGTCATCGAGCAGCGGGGAGATCGGAGGTAGCTCGTCGAGCGAGTTGATGCCCAGGTGCTGCAGCAGTGCATCCGTGGTGCCGTAGTTGATGGCGCCCGTCTCGGAGTCGGCGAAGAGCTCGGTGATGAGGCCGCGTGCGAGCAGGGTGCGCACGACGGAGTCCACGTTCACCGCTCGGATCGACGCGACCTGGCTGCGGGTGACCGGCTGCTTGTAGGCGATGACGGCGAGCGTCTCGAGCGCGGCCTGGGACAGCCGAGCCGGCGCCTGGCCGCCGATGAACTCCGCGACGAGGTCGTCGTGGTCCTCGCGCACGTAGAGCCGCCAGCCGCCTCCGACCTCGCGGAGCTCGAAGCCGCGACGCGGACCGCGGCCCTTGCCGTCGTAGTCGTCGACGAGCGTCTCGAGCGCCTGCCGCACGGCGGCCACGGGAGAGCCCACGGCGGCGGCCAGCGCCACGAGTCCGATCGGCTCGTCGATGATGAGCATGATCGCCTCGATCTTCTCGGTCAGCACGCCGGCTGACGGTTCGAGGTCATCGGTCATAGTCGGCTCCCAGGGTGGCGAGTGATTCGTCCGACCAGTGGTCGGCGGCCCAGCGCAGCGTCAGCTCGCCGAGCGGTTCCAGTTGCTCGAAGGAGAGGGCCGCGTGGCGGTAGAGCTCCAGCACCGAGATGAAGCGCGCGACGACGATACCCGGTTCGCGGATGCCGGCGACGAGTTCGCGGAAGCTCAGCGACTCGGCGCCGCGGAGCAGCGTCACCACGATCGCGGCCTGTTCACGGATGCTGACGAGCGGAGCGTGCAGGTGATCGAGTCCGACGTGCGGGATCTCCTTCGGCGCGAACGCGAGCAGGGCGAGTGCGGCGAAGTCGTCGACCGAGAGAGACCAGACCAGCTCCGGCGTCTTCTTGCGGTGCTTCTCGTCGAGTCGCACAGCGCGGACATGCCGCCGATCCTCGCGCTGCAGGCAGCGGGAGAACCACGCGGAGACCTCCTTGAAGGCCCGGTACTGCAGCAGTCGCGCGAACAGCAGATCCCGAGCCTCGAGCAGTGCGACTGCCTCGGCATCCACCAGCTCTCCCTGCGGAAGGAGTCCGGCGACCTTCATGTCGAGCAGTGTCGCGGCGACCACGAGGAACTCCGACGCCTGGTCGAGCTCCTCGTCGTCGTCCAGCTCCTTCAGGTAGGAGATGAACTCGTTCGTCACGGCGCTGAGCGAGACCTCGGTGATGTCCATCTCATGCTTCGAGATGAGGTTCAGCAGCAGGTCGAACGGGCCGTCGAAATTCGACAGGGAGACACGGAAACCGGAGTTCTCCTCGGGAGATGAGGTATCCGAGGATTCCCCGGACGACGCGGTACTCGAAGACGACGCAGCGGCGTCGGTCCCGTGGCGAGGGGTCTCGTCAGGCGACGCGGTTCCCGAAGACGACGCAGCGGCGTCGGTCTCGTGGCGAGGGGTCTCGTCAGGCGACGGCGCCACGGGCGACCAGCTCCCGCGCCAGCCGCAGGTACGCCTGGGCGGCGGCGTGCTCCGGCGCGAACTCGGTGATGGGCACACCCGACACCGAGGCGTCGGGGAACTTCACGGTGCGGCCGATCACGGTCTCCAGGACGTCGTCGCCGAAGGCCTCGACCACGCGCTCGAGAACCTCGCGCGAGTGCAGCGTGCGCGGGTCGTACATCGTGGCGAGGAGGCCGTCCATCGTGATCGACGGGTTCAGCCGGTCGCGCACCTTGTCGATCGTCTCGATGAGGAGCGCGACGCCGCGGAGCGCGAAGAACTCGCACTCCAGCGGGATGATCACGCCGTGAGCGGCGGTGAGGGCGTTCACGGTGAGGAGTCCGAGCGACGGCTGGCAGTCGATGAGGATGACGTCGTACTCCCCTGCCACCTGGCGGAGCACGCGGGCGAGGATCGTCTCACGCGCGACCTCGTTGACGAGGTGCACCTCGGCGGCGGAGAGGTCGATGTTCGCGGGCATCACGTCGAGTCCCTCGACGCCGGAGCGCACGATCGCATCGTGCGCGTCACGCTTCGTGTCGAGCAGCAGGTCGTAGACCGTCGGCGTCTCGTGCGTCTGGATGCCGAGACCTGCCGACAGGGCGCCCTGCGGATCGAAGTCGACCGCGAGAACCTTGCGCCCGTACTCCGCGAGGGCCGCGGCGAGGTTGATGGAGGTCGTCGTCTTGCCGACGCCGCCCTTCTGGTTGCACAGTGCGATGATGCGCGCGGGGCCGTGAGACGCCAGCGGCTCCGGTGTCGGGAACCCGTGATAGGGACGACCGGTGGGTCCGATGGGTGTGTCGTCGGCCTTCTTCGCCTTCGCCCTGGACGTTGCCGCTCTCTCAGCCACCGGTTCTCCTGCTCCTTCGTGCTTGCTCGATTGTAGTCGCAGGCTCACCTCTCGTCGCGTCGGCGCGCGGCGCTGTCCCTCGCTGCGTCGACCAGTCCCTCGATCACCCGCACGTCGTCGGTGGTCTCCGGATGCCACTGCACCCCGACCTCGAAGCGGTCCCCCTCGGCCTCCATCGCCTGGAGCACGCCGTCGGCATCACGCGCTGTCGCGACGAAACCGGGGTGGTCCGCGACCGCCTGGTGGTGATGGCTGGCGCTTGTGATCTGCTCACCGAGCAGTGCGGAGACCCGGTGCCCCGGATCCACCGCCACGGGGATGGCCTCGTAGGAGCTCTCGCCGCCCCCGTGCCGATCGTGGCCGACGACGTCGGGCAGATGCTGCACGAGCGACCCGCCGGCGGCAACAGCCATGAGTTGCATCCCCCGGCAGATGCCCAGCACAGGGAGCCGCAGCGCGTCCGCCTCCCCGAGCAGCCACAGCTCCGATGCGTCGCGGTCGTCGTACCAGCGCACGACGTTCGGGTCCGGCTCCTGCCCGTAGCGCGCGGGGTTCACGTCGGCTCCGCCCGCGATGAGCAGACCGTCGAGCCGACCGAGCACGGCTCGTGCCCCGTCGCGATCGGCGAGAGGCGGGACGAGCACGGGGATGCCCCCTGCCCGCTCCACCGCGAGGGCGTAGTCGCTGGGGAGCAGGTCGGCCGGGACCTCCCGCCAGGCGCCCCAGGAGGCCGCCTGGCGGTAGGTCGTGATGCCGATGATCGGGCGCTGGTCAGTCAAAGTCCGAATCCAGCGGCGTGACGTAGGCGTTGGAGAGTCCGCCGTCGACGAGGAAGTCCATCGCCGTGATGAAGCTCGACTCGTCGCTGCCGAGGAATGCGACGGCGTTGGCGATCTCCTCCGGTTCGGCGAAGCGCCCCATAGGGACGTGCACCAGACGGCGCGCGGCGCGCTCCGGATCCTTCGCGAACAGCTCCTGCAGCAGCGGGGTGTTCACGGGGCCGGGGCAGAGCGCGTTGACGCGGATGCCCTTGCGCGCGAACTGCACGCCGAGCTCCCGGGTCATCGCCAGCACGCCGCCCTTCGACGCGGTGTAGGAGATCTGCGAGGTGGCGGCGCCCATGATCGCGACGAACGACGCCGTGTTGATGATCGAGCCGCTCCCCTGCTCCAGCATGTACGGCAGCACCGCCTTACAGCACAGGTACACGCTGGTGAGGTTCACGTCCTGCACCAGGTTCCAGGCGTCGATTCCGGTCTTCAGGATGGAGTCGTCGGATGCCGGCGAGATGCCCGCGTTGTTGAACGCGATGTCGATGCGCCCGTACTTCTCCTTGGCGTGGGCGAACAGCGCCTCCACCTCTGCGGCATCCGTCACGTTCACCTTGATGAAGGAGCCGCCCAGCTCCTCCGCGATGCGCGGGCCGTTCACCTCGTCGAGGTCGCCGATGACGACCTTGGCCCCCTCCGCGACGAACTTCTTCGCCGTCGCGAGGCCGATGCCGCTGCATCCGCCGGTGATGACGCCCACTTTGCCTTCGAGCTTGCCCATCGTGTGTCCTGCTGCCTTTCTCGGGGTGTGTCAGTGCTGTGATGTGTCAGTCGTCGGTCGAGATGAAGACGTTCTTCACCTCGGAGAAGCTGTCCGGTGCGTCCGGTCCGAGCTCGCGCCCGAGCCCCGACTGCTTGAAGCCTCCGAACGGAGTCCAGTACCGGACGGAGGAGTGCGAGTTGACCGACAGGTTGCCGCTCTCCACGCCTCTCGCCACGCGCAGTGCGCGCCCGAGATCGCGGGTGAAGATGGATCCCGACAGGCCGTACTCGGTGTCGTTGGCCTTCGCGATCGCATCGGCCTCGTCGGTGAACGGCATCACCGCGAGCACGGGGCCGAACAGCTCCTGCGACCACACCGGATCGGCGGCGCTGCGCGGCATGACCACCGTCGGGGGCATCCAGAACCCGCCGGTGCCCTCCACGGTCTGCCCGCGATAGGCGACGTCGGCGTCCGCGATGCCCGCGAGCACGGAGTCGCGCTGCTTCGCGGAGATCAACGGCCCCATCTCGGCGTCGGGACTCGACGGGTCCGTCACCCGGAAGGCTTCGACCGCGGGCTGCAGCAGCTCGAGGAACCTGTCGTAGACGCTCGCCTGCACGAGGATGCGCGAGCGTGCGCAGCAGTCCTGTCCGGCGTTGTCGAGTCCGGCGCCGGGAGCGGATGCCGCGGCCTTCTCGAGATCCGCGTCCTCGAACACGACGTTCGCGTTCTTGCCGCCGAGCTCCAGCGTCAGCCTCTTCACCTGGTCGGCGCAGCCGCGCATGATGCCCTTGCCGACATCGGTCGAGCCGGTGAAGCAGACCTTCCGCACCAGCGGGTGGGTCACGAACCTCTCGCCGACCACGCTCCCCTTACCGGGGATCACGGTGAACACGCCTTCGGGGATGCCGGCGTCCCTGGCGAGCTCCCCGAGCCGGAGCGCCGTCAGCGGGGTGAGCTCGGCCGGCTTCAGCACGACCGTGTTGCCCGCCGCCAGCGCGGGTCCGAAGCCCCAGCCCGCGATCGGCATCGGGAAGTTCCACGGGACGATGATGCCCACGACACCGAGCGGCTCGTGGAACGTGATGTCCACCCCACCGGCGACGGGGATCTGCCGCCCGAAATGACGCTCGGGCGCCGCGCTGTAGTAGTTGAGGACGTCGCGGACGTTCCCCGCCTCCCAGCGGGCGTTGCCGATCGTATGGCCGGAGCCGATCACCTCGAGCGCGGCGAGCTCGTCGATGTGCGCGTCGACGGCCGCCGCGAAGGAGCGCAGCAGACGCGCGCGCTCGCCGGGTGCGATCGCACGCCATGCGGGGAAGGCCGCATGGGCGCGCTCGATGGCGGCATCCGTCGCCGCGAGGTCGGCCAGTGCCACGCTGCCGATCGCCTGACCGTTGGACGGGTTGAGGACCGTGAAGGTGCCGCCGCCGTCGAAGGGAGAGAGAGGGATCTGGAAGGTCATGCTC
>NZ_JBHVPJ010000002.1:423-18770 GCF_042887445.1 Microbacterium sp. NPDC057944 | reverse complement strand
CACAGCCTCTCGAATCCGCACGTAAAGGGACCAGCCACCGGAAGGTACAGAGTCACCGCGCTCGCAATCATGCTCACAGCCTCTCGAATCCGCGCGTGAGGGCATCGCCAACCGGAAGGTACAGAGTCACCGTCATACTCACAGCCTCTCGAATCCGCACGTAAAGGGACCAGCCACCGGAAGGTACAGAGTCACCGCGCTCGCAATCATGCTCACAGCCTCTCGAATCCGCGCTTGAGTTCCCAGTCGGTGACGGCTGCGTCGAACGCCTCGATCTCGACGTCCGCGTAGTGGACGTAGTGCTTGACCACGTCCTCGCCGAACACCTCGCGGGCGATCTCCGACTGCGCGAGCGCGTCTCTGGCCTCGTGCATGGTCGTCGGCACGATCGGGGCTCCCGACTCGTAGGCGTTGCCCGCGGTCTCCGGCTCCAGCGCGAGTTCGTGCTCGATGCCGTACAGGCCACCCGCGAGCATGGCGGCGAGTCCGAGGTACGGGTTCATGTCGCCGCCGGGCAGGCGGTTCTCCATGCGCGCACCGGCTCCGCGTCCGACCAGCCGCACGGAGGTCGTGCGGTTGTCGATGCCCCATGCGACGGATGTCGGGGCGAAAGACCCCTTGACGAAGCGCTTGTAGGAGTTGATGTTGGGTGCGTAGAACAGCGTGAAGTCGCGCATGGTCGCCAGGACGCCCGCGATGAAGTGGTCGTACAGCGGGGTGCGGGACCCGGTCTCCGCGTCCCAGAAGACCAGAGAGCCGTCGAGTCCGCGCAGGGACATGTGCACGTGGCACGAGTTGCCCTCGCGCTGGTTCGGCTTGGCCATGAACGTGATCGACTGATCGTGCTGGCGGGCGATGTCCTTCGCCGCGGTCTTGTAGACGGCGTGGTTGTCGGCCGTCGTGATGACCTCGTCGTACTTGAACGCGATCTCGTGCTGACCGAAGTTGCACTCGCCCTTCGCCGACTCGACGTTCAACCCCGACGCGTACATGGTGTTGCGGATCTCACGAAGCAGCGGCTCGACCACGCTCGACCCGATGATCGAGTAGTCGATGTTGTAGCGGTTCGCGGGGATGAGTCCGCGGTAGTCGTCGTCCCACGCCTTCTCGTACGGCGTGTTGAAGATCACGAACTCCAGCTCGGTGCCCGCGAGCGCCGTCCAGCCGTGCGCGGCCGCGCGCTCCACCTGCTGCCGCAGGATCTCCCGCGGCGACACCCGCACCGGATGCCCGGACGTCGTGGCGAGGTCGCACTGGATCATTACGCTGCCGGGGCGATGCGGCATCCGCCTGATCGTGGAGTAGTCGGGGATGAACTCCATGTCGCCGTAGCCCGACTCCCACGAGGCGTTCTCGTAGCCGTCGACCGTGTTCATGTCGACGTCGACGGCGAGCAGATAGTTGCATCCCTCGGTGCCGTGCTCCAGCACGGTGTCGAGGAAGAAGCGTCCGTGCAGGAGCTTGCCCTGCAGTCGCCCCTGCATGTCGGTGAAGGCCAGCACGACCGTGTCGATCTCGTCGGCGAGGATCGCCGATCTCAGCTGCTCGACGGTGAGCATGCGGTCGTTGCGGGCCGGGGCGGGGGTGATGTTCATCTGTGCGCACTCATTTCCAGGATTGCCTACTTCAGGAGGCCCTTGAGAAGGGCGGCGGTGGCCTCGCAGTGCGCGGTCATCACGTCGCGGGCCCGAACGGCGTCGCCGTCCAGGATCGCGGCGACGATGGCACGGTGCTCGTCCTCCGCGTGGTCGATGTTCGTCTTCAGGAAGGGGATCTCGGCGAGGAGTTGATGGATCCGCACCTGCACGCCGCTGCAGGCACGGGCGAGCTCGTCGGAGCCGCAGACGGTGCTGATCGCCAGGTGGAACCGGGCATCGGCCTGTCGGTAGTCGGCCGGGGTCTGCGCCTCGGCCAGGTCAGCGAGACTCGTCTCCAGTAGAGCCCGCTGTTCCTCGGTGAGGTCCAGCTGGGCGGCCTGGAAGGCGGCTCCGGGTTCGATGACGGCTCGGAACACGATCACGTCGTCGATCTCTGCGCGGCGCGGCGGGGTCTGACCCGCCGGCCACACCTCGGCGAGCGGTTCGACGACCGTGCCCCCTCCGCGCCCCCGGGTCGTGGACACGAACCCGGCGGCGCGAAGGGCGCTGATGGCCTCCCGGAGCGTGGCCCGGGAGACGTTGAGCTTCTCTGCGAGCTCACGCTCCCCCGGTAGCTTCGTCCCCACCCGGAAGATCCCGAGCTGGATGGCGGAGCCGAGCTGCTCGACGCAGGACTCGAAGGCCATGTGCCCGCGGACCGGGTGGAGCGCAGCATCCACCAGAGGGGAATCCATCAGATCGGTCATCGTGCGACCTCACTCCTCCAGCAGTTCGTCGGCGGCCTTGGTGAGGTGCGCGGCTTCGGCGTGGTTCATGAAATCGCGCTTGCCGTAGGCGAACCAGAGCACGACCGCGAGCACGCCGACCACGACGACCGCGAGAGGCGCGTAGTTGAACGTGTCGACCGTGATCGGCGTCACCGGCGGAAGCACGAACAGGATGACGATGAAGATCACCCAGACCACCGCGACCCACCCGACAACGGCGCTCCAGCGGCCGAGGCTCCACGGCCCCGGCGTGAACTCCCTGTTCAGGCGCCGCAGCAGCACCGGCGTGACATACGCGATGTACAAGCCGATGACGGCGATCGAGGTCACCGCGAGGTATGCCGTGATGTTGAACAGCGCGGGCAGCGTGACGATGATCGAGAGCACGACGCAGAGCCAGATCGAGTTGGTCGGCGTGCCGGTGCGCTTGTTCACCTGGGCCCAGAGGCGGGAGCCGGGGATGGCGTTGTCCCGCGAGAACGCGTAGCTCATGCGCGAGTTCGCCGTGACCGACGCCATGCCGCAGAAGAACTGGGCGCCGCAGACGATGAACAGCAGGAACTTCGCCACATCGGGGTTGTTCAGCGCGTCGAGGAAGATCTGCGCAGGTCCGGAGCCCGTGGTCGTGTTGACGATCGTGGACAGGCCTTCCTCGCTGCCGTCCTGGATCGCGGAGACGATCGTGAAGAGCAGGATCCAGCCGCCGATGATCGAGATCAGCACGCTCATGACGATGCCCTTGGGGGCGGCGACCGCGGCGTTCTTCGTCTCCTCGGCGACGTGCGCCGAGGCGTCGTAGCCGGTGTACGTGTACTGCGCCATGAGCAGACCCATGAGGAACACGTACGGTCCGAAGGTCCAGCCGGTCTCGTTGTGGAAGGTCGTGAACGACCACGCCACATCCTGGTGGTGGGCGGGCATGATCCACAGCACCGCGACGATGATGAGGACGCCGACGATGTGCCACCACGCCGAGACGTTCGACAGCATGCTGACGAGGTTGACGCCGAAGGTGTTGAGCAGACCGTGGATCACGATGATCACGATGAAGAGGCCGAAGGTGTTGAGCGGGTTGACCTCGACGCCCCACATCAGGTTGGCGAAGGCCATCATCGTCGCCGCGGCGCCGTAGTCGATGGCGGCGGTGACGGCGACCTCGCCGAGGAAGTTGAACCAGCCGACGAACCACGCCCACTGACGCTTGTTCTTCTTCGCGAGCCGACCCGCCCAGAAGTAGAGACCGCCTGCGGTGGGGTACCGGGAGCAGACCTCGGCCATCGCGAGGGCGACGCAGAGGACGAAGACACCCACGAGGGGCCAGCCGATGTTGATCGCCATCGGACCGCCGGACTTCAGCGCGATGTTGAAGGAGGTGATGCAGCCGGCGAGGATCGAGATGATCGAGAACGAGACCGCGAAGTTGGAGAAGCCGGACATGCCGCGGTGCAGTTCCTGCTTGTAGCCGAGCTCTGCGAGTGCGGCCGCATCATGGTCGATGGGCTGTGAGTCCGGCGCCTTTGTCGTGTCACTCATAGGGGTGCTACCTGGCTTTCGAGTAGAGGGAGCAGTTGCAGCGATTCTGGCCTCCCCGAACGTCAGCTGTCAATGGTCTGACTTCATACCTTCAACCAGAAGCGCTCGCCGAGACACGCCGGGGCACCGGATGCGCCGGCACCCGGAGAGCGGATGCCGGCGCACCGGCGCGCGTCCGATCGAATGAGCCACTCGGTCGCCGCGCACTGCCGCGACGGGCAGAGAACACGCAGACGACTCAGGCGCCGCGCAGTGCCGCCACGGGCTCGATCCTCGCGGCGCGACGTGCCGGATACCATCCGGAGCCCCAGCCCACGATCGCGCCGAGCACGGCGCCGGCGATGGCGACCCACGGGTCCGTCACGGGAGTCCACCCCTGGACCACAGCCACCACGATCACGGCGAGCACGCCGAGCGCAGAGCCGATCAGACCGCCGATGAAGCCGATCACGATCGACTCGACCATGAACTGCGCGCCGATCTGGCGGCGGGTGGCCCCCAGCGCACGACGGAGGCCGATCTCGCCGATGCGCTCCATCACGCCGAGGAGCGTCACGTTCGCGATGCCGAGACCGCCGGCGAGCAGCGCGATCACTCCGAGGATGAGGAAGACCACGTTCACGTCCGCCTGCACGTTCTGGCTGAGGTCGGATGCGCCCGACGGCGCCTGCGCCTTCAGCGAGTCCGGAGAATCGGGCTGCAGCGCCAGCACGGACTGCTCCGCCACCTGAGGGCCTGCGCCGACCACGATGCGGATGTCGAGCTCAGTGGGCACCGCGAGACCGAAGTCCGCGCGCGCGGCTCCGTTCGGGATGATCACCGCATCCCGCAGCTCGCTCTTGCGCTCGAAGCCGTCGACGATGCCGATCACGGCGTAAGCGACCCCGCCGATGAAGATCGACGGCTGCGAATCGACACGGTTGATGCCCATGTCCTTGGCGAGCCGGTCTCCCACCACCGCGACCCGATCGCCCCTGCTGTCGTGCCCCGCGTCGAAGAAGCGGCCGGTGATCAGCTCGCCCTCCGCGGTGTCGAGAAGCTCGGGAGACGACGAGAACAACTGCGGCGATGCGGCGGGAGCCGCTGACGGGTCGTTCACCGGCACCGCGGTGATCGTCTCGTCGTCGGCGAGCTCGACCTCGCCGAGGAGTGTCGCGCTCTCGACACCGGCGAGAAGCAGCACCCGCTCCGGCGAATCCCACGGGAGGCGGCCGGCGGCGACGGTCTTGCCCTTGGAACCGGACTGCGCCTCGGCGGCGGTCACGACGACCTGCGTCGATGCTGCGCCGTTGAACTGGCTCGCGATCTGGGCGGCGGCCGTCTGGGCGAACCCGATCGTCGCGACGAGGGAGGCGATGCCCAGCACCGTGCCGAGGATGGTCATGACGAGACGCGCGGGGCGGGATCCGATGTCCGCCGTCGCCTCGGCGACCAGGTCCTGGAAGGTGAACCGATCGGCGTGCTTCTCGCCGACCTTCCTGCGGACGGCGCGTGCACTCCCCTGCTCGGGCTGGTCCGCGTTCTCTGCTGTCGCCTTGCGACGCCAGGGCAGGCGCATCACAGCTCGCTCAATCGGCCGTCGGCGATGCGGATGCTGCGGCGGGCCCGCCGAGCGACGTTGTCGTCGTGCGTGATCACGATGAGAGTGAGTCCGTCTTCGTTGAGTTCTTCGAACAGTGACATGACCTCGCCGGACGTGCGCTGATCGAGGTTGCCGGTCGGCTCGTCGGCGAGGAGCAGCTTCGGTCCGCTGACGACCGCCCTGGCCACGGCGACGCGCTGACGCTCACCGCCCGAGAGCGAGTTCGGGAAGAAGTCGACGCGGTGAGACAGCCCGACTCTGGCGAGAGCCTCGCGCGCCCGCGACTCGCGCTCGCGGCGAGGCACTCCGCTGTACAGCATCGGCATCAGCACGTTGTCGAGCACCGTTCGCCGGGGCATCAGGTGGAACGACTGGAACACGAAGCCGATGAACTGCGCACGCACGGCGGCGCGCTCGTCGTCGGAGAGGTCCCCCGTGCGCACGCCGGCGAGGAGGTACTCCCCCACGCTCGGGCGGTCGAGGAGGCCGAGGATGTTGAGCATCGTCGACTTTCCCGAGCCGCTGGGACCGACGATCGAGATGTAGTCCCCCGGTCGCACCTGAAGGGTCGCCCCCTTGAGAGCCTGCACCTCCGGAGGCCCCGGGAAGGATCGGGTGACGTCGCGCAGCTCGACGACGAGCTCGTCGTTCCCGCCGGCATCCTCGAGGGCGTCGGCGGTCTCAGGAGCGTCGCCGATCTCGGGAGCGTCGGTGGTCGCGGTCTGCTCGTCCGTCACCGTCCCACCACCACGAGGTCGCCCTTCTCGAGGTCGCCGTCGACCGGGGTCACCTCCACGGCTCCCTTCGCCGCGAGACCCGTCTCGACCACGACCGTGCGGGTCTTCGCGTCCTTGCCCTTGCGGGGGTCGGACTCGACGACCTCGACGCGCGACTCGCCACCGGGGCCGGCGGTCAGCGCCGCGAGGGGCACCGACAGCACATCGCCCTCGGTCGCGCCGACGGCGATCTGCACACGGACGTTGTTGCCCTGGAGCTGCGTCAGCTGCTCGGCCGTCAGCGGGTCGGGCTCGAAGAGCACCTCCCAGCGCGCCTTGCTGTCCTTGCCCGGCTTCAGCTCCGAGACGACCGCATGGTGCGGAGTGCCGTCGGGCAGCTCGAACGATGCCTCGGCGCCGACCTTGAGCAGTCGTGCATCTGCCTCGGCCGCGGCTCCCGTGAGACGCACGCTCGCTCCGGACACCGTCATGACGGCGCCCTGGATCGTGGTGCCGCGCTTGACGTTGACGGCATCCACTCGCCGCGGGAGCTCGGTGAGGAACAGCACCTCGCCGGCCGGCAGGAACGGCAGCACGGCCTGGCGCGCGCTCTCCAGCGCCTTGTTCGCCGAGTCGACGCCGGCGCGGGCGGAGTCGAGCGCCGCCTTCTCCGGGCCGGTGTTCTTCGACGACCACAGCTGGTCGCGTTCGAGCTTGGTGGTCTGCAGAGCCCACTCCGCCTCCTGGACGCTGGGGCATTTGCCGTCCTCAGCGGGCGGTGTGCAGTTCCTCGCGTCTGTAAGGGCCTGCTCGGCCTGCGCGACCTTGACGTCGGCCTGCCAGCTCTCCAGCTTGGTCGGTCCCGCTCCCGCCGCGGTCAGCGCCTGCTGCGCCTGCGTGACGCTGCTCTGCGCGTCACGGACGCCCTGCTCCGCGCTGCGGACGGCATCCCCCGCACCCTCTTCGGGAGCAGGGGTCGGATAGCCCGCCTGAGCGTAGAGCTGACCGACGGCGTTCGCCGTCGCCTGATCGAACAGATTCGAGCCCACATCGCCCGCATCGATGCCGACGCTCACGAGCGCCTGCTTCAGCTGCAGCACATCGGGCCCGGAGACACCTAGGCGCAGCGTGCGGTAGGCCGGGAGGTCGCCGGGGAGCACGATGACGGGCCGTCCGGCCACCTCGAGCGCGATGGACAGCGGGTTGAGAGTCGCGCCGACCTCGGGGACGGATCCCGTCACGACGCTGCCGCCGCCGCCGGAGGTGTCGATGGTCACATCGACGGCATCCGCATAGCCGACGTCGGCGCGCAGCGTGACGTCGTTGCTCAGCGGACCGAACTCGACGGGCACCGTCACCAGCCCGGCATCCGGCGCCTCCGCGGCCTCGGCCGGCGAGATCAGGAAGCGACCGACGAGGAGCCCCGCGACGAGGCTGACGACCGCGCACAGGGCGACGATCCACAGGGTGCGGTTGCCGCGCAGGATGCGGCGCCAGCCGCTCACCCGCGACATGTCGACCGCGTCCTTCTCCTCGGCGGAGGACTCGGCATCCGCGGTCTCGTCACCCGCGATGATCTCGGAGAAGTCGGATGGGAGCTCTGTCGTGGGGGTCTCGTCGTCCTTCATGCGTCAGTTGTTCTGCTCGGCAGCGGCCTTGAACGCCTCGAGGTCGGCCTTGTTGTCCTTGATGAACTTCTCCTCGCGGGCGAACTGGATCTTCAGCGACTCGTCGGCGTAGGAGGTCTTCTCGCGGCATCCCAGGTCGACCAGAGCGAGAGCGATCTCCTTCTCACCGAGCTCCTTCATCTCCGGGCTCTTGTTCGGGTCTTCGGCCTTCTCCGGGTCGATCTCCGTCGTGCCGTCGCCGTACGCGGCCTCGTAGATCTTGCTCTGCGCGTCGGAGATCGACTGCTGGGCGTCGGTCTGAGCCTTGAACCCGGGCTCGCCGCCGTCGGCCATGCACGAGGCCCACTTCGCGTTCAGCGCCTTGAGCTCAGACGACTCCTGCGTCGTCGACCACAGCTCGGTCATCTTGTCGCGGAGGTCGGCGAACTGGTCGGACTGCCAAGGGTCCTCGCCCTGGAGTTCGTGCTGAGCCCATCCCTGGCAGCCGCCGTCCTCCCAGTTGTACTCGTAGCTTCCGCCCTCTTCCGTGTCCTCCATCTCCTGAGGAGCGCCGTAGGCGGTCTCGTAGAACGCGGTGCGCTCGGACTCGGAGAGCGAGTCGAGATACTTCTGGTTCGGGTCGACGTACTCCTCGCCGGGGTCGCTCTCACCCTGCTCGCTGAACGGGTTGTTCACGATGCCGTAGCCGTACTTCTCGACCCAGGACTTCTTCTCGGGCTCCCACTCGACGTCTTCGCCGGAGGAGACCACGGTGCCGCCGTTCTGCAGGTTCGGTTTGTACTCGAAGCCCTCCTTGGCCATGCACTCGGCCATCAGGTCCTCCTGCTTGCGCTGCTGCTCGTCGAGCTTCTTCTGCTGCTCCTCCGGCGACAGGTCTCCCCCGTAGGCGGCGCTGAGGTACTTGTTCAGCGGCGAGTCCTCGTAGGTCAGGCCGCCGTTCCCTCCGCCCGTCGAGCATCCGGCAAGGGTGAGCGCCAGCGCAGCTGCGGCGAGGACCGCAAGAGGACCGGTGGATCGCATGTCGTTACTCCTTCATCGGCCCCGGTTCGACGACCGGAGAGTTGCATACCGAGAAAGCATAATTGAGCGTCGCGAAAACTCGCGTCCCCCATATGGGGGACATTTCGATCCGCGCTATACAGCGCGAGGATGAGATGTGGCGTAGATGTCCCGCAGAGCGTCAACGGAGACGTGCGTGTAGATCTGGGTCGTGGCCACGGACGCGTGGCCGAGGAGCTCCTGCACGACGCGCACATCCGCGCCCCCCTGCAGCAGATGCGTCGCGAAGGAGTGACGCAGCGTGTGCGGCGAGATCTCCGCCGTGATCTGGGCATGCTCTGCCGCCGCGCGGATCACGAGCCAGGCGCTTTGCCTCGACAGGGGCGCGCCCCGCGCGCCGAGAAACAGCTTCGCCGAGGCCCTCCCCTTCGCCGCCAGGCCCGGCCGCACCCTCGTCAGATACGAGTCGACGGCCGCACGCGCATACGAGCCGATCGGGACGATGCGCTCCTTCGAGCCCTTGCCGCGCAGACGCAGCACATCGCCGTGCGCCAGATCGTCGACGTCGAGTCCCACGGCTTCGGAGACCCGAGCGCCGGTCGCGTAGAGGAGTTCGAGCAGCGCCCGGTCCCGGATGCCGAGGGGATCCTCGCCGGACGGAGCCGACAGCAGCCGCTCGACCTGGTCGATCGTGAGCGCCTTCGGCAGTCGGCGCGGCGCCTTGGGCGGCCGCAGCCGTCCGGTCGGATCGTCCTGCTCGATGCCCTCTCGAGCGAGGAAGCGATGCCAGCCGCGCACAGACGACTGCAGTCGCGCGAGGCTCGTCGCCGCGGGAGCAGGGACCGCCGAGGATCTCTCGGCGATGAAGCGCCCGACCACGGCCTGGGTGATCTCACCGGAGTCGGTGATTCCGCCTGCCTCGAGCCACGCGAGGTAGCCGCCGAGGTCACGGCGGTACGCGGAGATCGTGTGCGCGCTGAGCCCGCGCTCGATCGTGACATGACGCAGGTAGGCGTCGAGGGCACGGTCGAGCTGCACGACTACGCCCTCGCGCGGTGCCGTTCGGCCGCGAGCACGCCGATCGCGAGCAGCGCGTTGTGCATGCGCCCGTCGAGCACGGCGCCGACGGCATCCGCCAGAGGGATCCATTCGACGCGGATGTCCGCCTCCTCGTCCTCGCGCGCGTGCGCATCGGGAAGCTCCGACAGACCCGTCGCCAGGAAGAAGTGCACGATCTCGTTGCTGCCCCCTGGCGTCGCGTAGGCGCTGAGCAGCGGCTCCCAGTGCGCGGCTCGGAGATCGGCCTCCTCCGCCAGCTCACGCTGCGCGGCGACCACCGGTTCCTCGCCCTCCACATCCAGCAGGCCGGCGGGCAGCTCCCAATCGCGACGGCGGATCGGATGCCGGTACTGCTGGATCAGCAGCACGCGGTCGTCCTCGTCGACCGCGACGATCGCCACGGCGCCGGTGTGATCGATGTACTGGCGGACGATCTCACCGTCGCCGTAGCGGATCCGGTCCGAACGGACGTCCCAGACCGCGCCGCGGTAGACGAGCTCGCTGTCAATGACCGCGGGCTCGAACAGCTCGTCCTGAAGACTCTCGGGCGAGACTCCCCCGGTTCGCTCAGGCATCGTCGCTGACGTCGAACAGCTCGCTGGCGCGGTGCCGCTCGATCGCCGCTCCCACCAGACCGCGGAACAGCGGGTGCGGGGCGGTCGGACGCGAGCGCAGCTCGGGGTGCGCCTGGGTGGCGATGTAGTACGGGTGCACATCCCGCGGAAGCTCCACGTACTCGACCAGATCGAGCTCGGGGTTCAGTCCGGAGAACACCAGACCCGCGTCCGCGAGGCGCGCACGGTACGCGTTGTTCACCTCGTAGCGGTGACGGTGACGCTCGGAGGCCAGAGGGGCGCCGTAGAGCTCGCGGGCGAGCGATCCCTCGGCGAGGGCGGCCTGGTAGAGGCCGAGACGCATGGTGCCGCCGAGGTCTCCGCCGTCGAGGATCTCGATCTGCTCGGCCATCGTCGCGATCACCGGCTCCGTGGTCTCGGGGTCGAACTCGCTGGACGATGCACCGGCGATGCCGGCGACGTCGCGGGCGTACTCGATCACCATGCACTGAAGACCCAGGCACAGACCCAAAGTCGGGATGCCCTGCTCGCGCGCGAACTTGAGCGCGCCGAGCTTGCCCTCGATGCCGCGGATGCCGAAGCCGCCGGGCACGCAGATGCCGTCGAGCTGCGAGAGCTGCTCCTTGGCGCCCTCGGGGGTCTCGCACAGGTCGGAGGGGATCCAGCGGATGTTGACCTTGGTCTCCTGCGCGAACCCGCCGGCCTTGAGGGCCTCGGTCACGGAGAGGTATGCGTCCGGGAGGTCGATGTACTTGCCGACCAGGCCGATCGTGACCTCGTGCTTGGGGTTGTGCACGGCGTGCAGCACCGTGTTCCAACGGGACCAGTCGACGTCCGCCGCCTTCTGGTCGAGACCGAGACGACGCACGATGTAGGAGTCGAGACCCTGCTCGTTCAGCGTCGACGGGATGTCGTAGATGCTCGGCAGATCGACCGTGTTGATGACGCCCTCGGCGTCGACGTCGCACATGAGGGCGATCTTGTTGCGATTGCTCTCGCTCACGGGGCGGTCGCTGCGCAGCACCAGCGCGTCGGGCTGGATGCCGACCTGCCGGAGAGCGGCCACCGAGTGCTGGGTGGGCTTGGTCTTCTGCTCGCCCGATGCGCCCATGAACGGCACCAGCGACACGTGCACGAAGAACACGCTGTCGCGGCCGAGCTCGTGACGGAGCTGGCGCGCGGACTCGAGGAACGGCTGCGACTCGATGTCGCCGACCGTGCCGCCGACCTCGGTGATGATCACGTCGGGGCGGGGCTCCTCGGTCGCCTGCAGACGCATGCGGCGCTTGATCTCGTCGGTGATGTGCGGGATGACCTGCACCGTGTCGCCGAGGTACTCCCCGCGGCGCTCGCGCGCGATGACCTGCGAGTAGATTTGGCCGGTGGTGACGTTGGCCGCCTGCGACAGGTTGATGTCGAGGAAGCGCTCGTAGTGGCCGATGTCGAGGTCGGTCTCCGCGCCGTCGTCGGTGACGAACACCTCACCGTGCTGGAACGGGTTCATCGTTCCGGGATCGACG
The DNA here is from genome assembly GCF_042887445.1 of Microbacterium sp. NPDC057944. Taxonomy (NCBI): domain Bacteria; kingdom Bacillati; phylum Actinomycetota; class Actinomycetes; order Micrococcales; family Microbacteriaceae; genus Microbacterium; species Microbacterium sp. NPDC057944. The sequence continues at coordinate 6,793 of NZ_JBHVPJ010000002.1, read as the reverse complement.
TTCAGATAGGGATCGAGCTTCTGCATCACGACGCGCAGTCCGCGCGCGGTGAGCAGGTTGCCCAGGCTGGCCGCCGTGAGCCCCTTGCCCAAAGACGAAACGACACCACCAGTCACGAAGATGTGCTTGGTCGTGTCGTTCTTGGGCCCCGCGGAAGAAGAGTTCATCACGGGCTTCGATCCTATCAGGCGGTGGGGGCCCCGAGGCTGAGAAGTTCTCGGGCGTGTGTCAGGGCGGCATCCGAATCGGTCAGTCCGGACAGCAGTCTGGCCATCTCGGCCTCGCGCTCGGGGCCGTCCAGGCGTCGGACGCTGGACGCCGTGACCGCGCCGTCATTGGCTTTGACGACTGAGAGATGGTTCGTGGCGAAGGCGGCGACCTGGGCGAGGTGCGTCACCGCGATCACCTGAGATCTCTCGGCGAGTCGGGCGAGTCGTCGACCGACCTCGATCGCGGCGGCGCCTCCGATGCCCGCGTCGACCTCGTCGAACACGAAGGTGGGCACGGGGTCGGTTCCGGCGATCACGACCTCGATCGCGAGCATCACCCTGGACAGCTCGCCGCCCGATGCGCCCTTGGCCACGGAGCGGGGTTCCGCGCCGGGATGCGGGGCGAGCAGGATCGCGACGTCGTCGCGTCCGTGCGCAGTCTCCGCCCCCTCGCTCACCGAGACCTCGAGGCGCGCGTCAGGCATGGCCAGAGCATGCAGTTCCTCGCTCACCGCGGCGCCCAGCCGCGAAGCGGCTGCGACGCGGGCGTCTGTCAGGGAACGCGCGTGGCCGTCGAGCTCGGCTCGCGCGGCGTCGCGCTCCTTCTCCAGACGCTCGATCCGGTCTCCGTCGTCATCGAGCTCGGCGAGCCGGGCCGAACCGGTCTGCCACAGTTCCAGCGCGTCTTCGAGAGAGCCGTGGGCGCGGACGAGCACGCCGAGCGCCGCCCTGCGCTCCTCGACCGCGGCCAGCTCATGCGGGCCTGATTCGTCGAGGTCGGCGAGGTAGGCCGAGAGCTGTCCTGCGATGTCCGCCACGCGATAGCCGACATCGGCGAGAGACTGCGCGAGCTCGGTCAGCGTCGCATCCGAGGCGCGCTCCAGCACCCTGCGCGCCTCCCCGATGAGACCGGAGACGTCGGGATCGCCCTCTTCGCTCGACAGCGCCGTGTGGGCGAGGGATGCTGCAAGCCGCAGCTCCTCGGAGTTCGCGAGGCGCTCGGCCCTGGCCGTCAGCTCCGAGTCCTCCCCCGCTTCGGGCGCGGTCGCCTCGATCAGCGCCAGCGCTTCGCGCAGACGCGTGGCCTCCTCGAGTCGCCGATCGCGATTCTCGGTGATGTCGGTGATCTCCGCATCGAGAGCACGCCAGCGTGCGAAGGAGCTCTCGTACGCCCTCAGCGCCTCCGCGATGGGCGCCCCACCGAACCGGTCCAGGGCGTCGCGCTGCGCGGACGCGGACTTCAGACGCAGCTGCTCGGACTGACCGTGCACGACCACGAGTTCCTCCGCCAGAGCGGAGAGGACGCCGGCCGGTGCCGCACGACCCCCGACGCTGGCTCTGCTGCGCCCCTCGGCGCTGAGGCTGCGCGACACGTAGAGCTCGGCCGACCCGGCGCCGACAGGTTCGAGATCGCCTCCGGCATCCGCCACGATGTCGGCCACGTCACCGGTCTCTGGGACGATCCACACCCCGGCGACGGAGGCCTGAGCGGCGCCGGCACGGACGGCGCCCGAATCGGCGCGCTGCCCCAGGAGGAGTCCGAGCCCCGTAACGACCATGGTCTTTCCCGCGCCGGTCTCGCCGGTGATCGCCGTGAAACCAGGGCCGAGGGGCAGCACCGCGTCTGCGATGACTCCGAGGCCCTGCATCCGCATCTCCTCGATCACGACTGCACCTGCGCATCCTGGCCGCGCCACCCGGCGACGGGCAGCTGGAACTTGCGCACGAGACGGTTCGTGAACGCCGTCGGATGCAGGCGCGCGAGCCGCACGGGGCGGGACGACCGGCGGACGACGACGCGCGCGCCCGGCGGCAGTTCGTGCGAGCGGCGTCCGTCGCACCACAGGATGCCCGAGCCGGAGGTGCCCTCGAGCATCTCGATCGCGACGGCCGCATCAGGGCTGACCACGAGCGGCTTCGCGAACAGCGCATGCGCCGACAGCGGGATCACCGCGATGGCCTCGACGCTGGGCCAGATCACGGGCCCGCCGGCGGAGAAGTTGTAGGCGGTGGAACCGGTCGGCGTGGACACGACCATGCCGTCGCAGCCGAAGCTCGACAGCGGAAGGCCGTCGATCTCGAGCACGACCTCGATCATCCGCTCACGGCTGGCCTTCTCGACCGTCGCCTCGTTCAGCGCCCAGGTCTCGTAGATCACCGCACCCGCGGAGTCCTTCACGCGCACGGAGAGCGCGAGACGCTCCTCGACCTCGTAGTCCCTCGCGATCACACGGCGTACCGCGTCGTCCATGTCGTCTCGGTCGATCTCCGCGAGGAATCCGACGTGCCCCATGTTGATGCCGAGAACGGGGGCCGCACACCCGCGCACGAGCTCTGCCGCGCGCAGGATCGTGCCGTCGCCGCCGAGGACGATGGCGAGCTCGAGCTCGGCCTGGTCGACCGTCTTCCCGAGAACGTCGACATCGGCGAACATCGGATCAACGGCGGAGAGATCCGCGCTGTCGTCGGCCGCGAGCACGGGGCGAGCGCCCGCTTCTCGCAGCGCCTCGACGACACGCCGCGCGGCATGGACCGTGTCCTCACGGCCCGCATGGGCGACGACCAGGATGCTGCGCTCGTTCATCGACTCCCTGCCAGTGCGTTGATGCGGTCTGACCATTCTGACGGATCGCTGCCCCGACCGGGCGCGAGGTGGACCAGATACTCGGTGTTGCCATGGGTGCCCAGCAGGGGCGACGGAAGGATGCCGAGCATCCCGAGTCCGGCGTCCCAGGCGCTCCACACCGTTCGGGCCACGGCATCCGCCCTGGTCGCCGGGTCGGTGACGAGCCCTCCGCGCACGGCGGTGCGCCCGACTTCGAACTGCGGCTTCACGAGAAGCACGATGTCGGAGTCGGGGGCGGCGACCCCGGCGACCGCCGGGAGCACGAGTTCGAGCGAGATGAAGGAGAGGTCGCCGACGACGAGATCGGGGCGCGCGGACTCCCCCGTCGCCGCGGCGAGGTTCTCGGGAGTCATGTGCCGGACGTTGTAGCCCTCGACGAGCACGACACCGGTATCCGCGGCGATGGATGCCGCGAGCTGATCGTGGCCGACGTCGACCGCGAGAACGCGCCGGGCTCCGCGCTCGCGCAGCACCTGGGTGAATCCGCCGGTGGAGGCTCCCATGTCGAGGGCGAGTCGTCCGTCAACGGCGATGCCGAAGCCGTCGAGTCCCGCGATGAGCTTGTGCGCGGCCCGACCGACGTAGTGATCGGACTCGGCGACGGAGATCTCCGCCGAGTCGGCTACGGGCGTCGACGCCTTCACGGTCGGGCGTCCGTCGACGCTGACCAGGCCCTCTGCGATCAGAGTGGCCGCGTGCGAGCGCGAGCGGGCGAGACCTCGCGCTGCGAGGGCGGCATCCAGTCGTGTCATCGGGACGCCGTGGTCTCGCGCTGGTCGAGCTTGGCTCCGCTCTCCAGACGACGCGACAGGTCTTCGTGCAGTGCCGAGTACGCCTCTGCGCGATCGGCGAGCGGCTGTCCTTCGATCAGACGCAGGCGGCTCCACAGGCCGTCAGTCGGCGCAGTCGTCTCTTCGCTCACGCTTCTACTGTACGCGGGAGGTCGGACACGCCGTCCGCGCCACGTCAGGGTCGGTGGAAAGGATCGTCGTACAGACGTTCGGGGACGCGCAGCACGAACACCGGCGTTCCGGAGGCCCAGATCGCGGATGCTCCGGCGCGGAGCAGGTCGATCTGCGCGTCGCCCTCGGCGAGGATCTCGACGTCTCCCCCGGTCACGCGCACGCCGGCGCCGTTGACCCAGTGCCCGCCATCGCGTTGCACACTCTCCGGATAGGGTTCGTGAAGCTCGCGGAGATCGCTGAGGATGTATGTGGGACGAGACCCCTCGGGGGCGGCGAGAACGTGCTTGGGCCGATCGATCCCCGTGAGCACCAGAGCGGAGTCGATTCCCGCACGCACGGCGCCGAGGATGTCGGTGTCCAGTCGGTCGCCGATGAAGAGCGCCTGATGCGCGTCGAAACGCGCCTTCGCCTCCTCGAAGATGGGCACCTCTGGCTTGCCCGCGACGGTCGCGAGCCGACCGATGGCGGTGTGCACAGCCGAGACCAGCGTGCCGTTGCCCGGGGCGACGCCGCGTTCTCGCGGAATCGTCCAGTCGGTGTTCGTGGCGATCCACGGAATGCCGCCCTCGTCTTCGGGGAGTTTCAGCGCGAAGGCCGCCTCGGCGAGATCCGTCCATGCGACCTCAGGGGCGAACCCCTGCACCACAGCGGCCGGAGCATCCTCCGCGCTGCGGGTCACGACGTAGCCCGCCTTCTGCACCTCGTCGACGAGGCCGTCGCCGCCGACGACCATGATCGTCGCCGGAGCAGGGACCATGGTCGTGAGCAGGCGCATCGCGGCCTGCGGACTCGTGACCACATCGGACGGAGCCACCGTGAGACCCAGCCCGGTGAGGTGCTCGGCGACCGCGGCATCCGTTCGGGACGCGTTGTTCGTGATGTAGCCGAGACGCGCATGCTCCGCCGCCCTGTTCAGGCTCTCCACCGCGTACGGCAGGGCGCCCGGACCGGCGTAGACCACGCCGTCGAGATCGGCGAGCACGGTGTCGACGCCGTCCAACGGCGTGCGAAGCGACTGCTTCTTCGAGAACAACCCCATCAGGCGCTCTGGCCGTCGCCTGCGGAGTCGTCCTCCTGGTCTTCTGCCGTCTGCGCGTCGTCGTCTTCGCCGAGGAGCTCGCGGACCTCATCCTCGACGGACGGCTCGGCCGCGACCGCGCCATCGCGAGGTGCGTCAGAGTCGGCTGCGTCGTCTACAACGGCGTCAGTGCTCGCGGTGTCGGCATCGACATCGACATCGGCTGCTTCGGATGCGTCAGCTGCGTCAGCTGCGTCAGCTGCGTCAGCTGCGTCAGCTGCGTCAGCTGCGTCAGCTGCGTCAGTTTCTGCAGTGTCGTCTTCGTCTTCGTCCTCGATCAAGTGATCCTCGACGAAGATCTCCTCGTCGCCGGCCTCATCGATGCCCAGCGCCTCTGCGGCGACTTCGGCTCGCTTCATCCAGAACTCGGCTTCCTCGGTGCGACCGAGGTCCTCGAGCACGGCCGCGCGGGCTGCGAAGAGGGCGGGGCTCCAGTCGAAGGCACGATCAGGGTCGAGTTCGGGGATCTCCAACTCGCCGAGGGCGAGTTCGAGGTCTCCCTGGTCGAGGCGGGCGCCGGACATCGCGATTGCGAGGGCGACCCGCACCGGGGTTTCAAGCGTCGTGCGGTCGACGGCTCGACCGGTCTCGAGAGCGCGGTCGGGCCGCCCGATGCCGCGCTCGCTGTCGACCATGAGCGCGATCTGGTCGTCATTGCCGGAGATACGACGGTAGGTGCGGAGCTCACGCAGCGCGAGCGCGAAGTCCTCGGTCGCGTACGCGGTGATGCCGAGAGTCTCGCGGACGATCGCGATGCGCCCTGCGCTCCGCGATGCGGCGAGAGCGTGCTCGTGCGCGAGCTGGGGGTCTTCATCGATGAGACGCGACGCCATCGCGAGATGCCGCGCGACCCGCTCGGCGTTCTCCTTGCTCAGTGTCTTGAGCTCGTTACGGGCGGACGGGTGCAGATCGCGAGCGGTGACGTCCTCGGGGACCTCCGGATCGTTGTGCCGCGGACGGTCACCGCTGGCCTGCGGCGCCCTGTCCCGTCCTGCTCCCCCGCGCTGCGGGAACGAGCGATTGCTTCGTTCACGATCGTTGTCGCGGCCGTAGCCACCCTCACGACGCGGGGCGCCACCGTCGCGGTTGTAGCCGCCTTCGCGGCGGGGCGCTGCACCGTCGCGGTTGTAACCACCCTCACGGCGGGGCGCTGCACCGTCGCGGTTGTAACCACCCTCGCGACGCGGGGCACCACCATCACGGTTGTACCCGCCATCGCGACGGGGCGCTGCACCGTCGCGGTTGTACCCGCCCTCGCGACGCGGGGCACCACCGTCACGGTTGTAGCCACCTTCGCGGCGCGGGGCACCACCATCACGGTTGTAACCACCCTCGCGACGGGGCGCTGCACCGTCGCGGTTGTAACCACCCTCACGACGCGGGGCACCACCATCACGGTTGTAACCACCCTCGCGACGGGGCGCTGCACCGTCGCGGTTGTAACCACCCTCGCGACGCGGGGCACCACCATCACGGCTGTACCCACCCTCAC
>NZ_JBHVPJ010000002.1:0-325 GCF_042887445.1 Microbacterium sp. NPDC057944 | reverse complement strand
TCGACGGGGCGCACCACCATCACGGCTGTACCCACCCTCACGACGGGGCGCACCACCATCACGGCTGTACCCACCCTCACGACGGGGCGCACCACCATCACGGCTGTACCCACCCTCACGACGGGGCGCACCACCGTTGCGGGAGGAGCCTCCGCCGGAAGATCGGTCTCCGCGCGGTCCGCTATCGTTGCGACGCGGACGGCGCTCTTCCTCTTCCGACATGATGCTCCCTGTTTTGTTGGTGTAAATGCAAAATGGCCACCCATCGATGGGTGGCCATTTTGACTAAAAGGAGTCCGGCGGTGTCCTACTCTCCCACAGGGTC
>NZ_JBHVPJ010000001.1:1890615-2048137 GCF_042887445.1 Microbacterium sp. NPDC057944 | reverse complement strand
TTTGACAAGTGCACGCTGTTGAGTTCTCAAGGATCGGACGCTCCCCCGACCCAGTCATCACAACCAGGCCCGAAGGGCAACTTCTCAATCTTACCGGAGCAATTCAGGCTGTCAAATCGACGCGCCGGAAGCTCGGGAGCTGATGTTATTGCCAGGCGCTTACCGCGCCGAGGCAACTCGACTAGCTTACCCGATTCCGTTTCGCTGTCAAACCGACGCGATCCGGAATCCGGAGCCCCACATCAGACAGAAGTATGTCTGCGATCTTCTCCGAGGAGCTGATCGTGTGGGGGTGGTTCTCCGCTTGAGGGGGGTAAGGCTCTCGGCCTCTCCGCTTCCCTGTGGGGCGAACAAGTAATAACTTACGTGGATCCCGGGCCTCCGGCAAATCAGGACGGTCCGCCGGGCGTGTCGCACGTCCGGCACTCCTTTTGCGGCGGAAGTGGTCCTCCGCGGTGAGGGCGCTCTGCCTGCGCGCAGGGCACCGAGGCACCGAGGCACCGAGGCACCGAGGCACCGAGGCACCGAGGCACCGAGGCACCGTAAGCCTCATCGCACGAGAGAGTCGTCAGATGAGCACTCCCCCTCGAGGCGGACCGCGCGCAGTCGCGCACCGGAGTGCGGCAGCGCCGGCGCTACCTTCGGGCCGGGCGTGGCCTATGACGTGGGATGCCGCATCTGTCGGGGAGGCCGCCGGAGTGGCGTGCTCCTCGCGGGGTGCCGTGCGGGACCGACGGGTTCCGGCGCGATCGATACGTCACTCTGCGGGCCGTGCGTAGAGGGCTCCCTCGTCGGTGAACTTGAGAGGCTCGGCGCCTGATGCACCAAGGGAGACTCCGCGTAGCCGGTGGACCTAAGGGGACTCCGTCGCCGGTGCTGCGTTCCGGCTCCTCCTCGAATCACTCAGCCGTATAGACGAAGGAAGCCCCCTCCGGGCTGTGCTCGGAGGGGGCTTCCTTCGTCTGTGGACCTAAGGGGATTCGAACCCCTGACCTCCTCGATGCGAACGAGGCGCGCTACCAACTGCGCCATAGGCCCTTGACGTCATCTACGTTATCACGCTGAAGGAGACGTCTGCGCCCACCGGGTCACCCGGCCGCACGGCGGGCGAGCAGGTCACGGACGTGCGCTTCGATCTCCGCATCATCCACGAAGCCCATCCTCGTGTACGGCGAGGAGGCCGCCGGCATCTGCACCGGCGCCGTGGACGCAGCCATCTGCTCTGCGCGATCACGGAGCTCGGCCATGCGCGCGGCCTTGCGCAGTTCCTCCTGCGCATCGATCTGCGCCAGAGCGACCTGCGCGCGCGAGCCCGCCCTCGAGACGAGAGGCTCGGGAAGCGGACGCGGAGTCCACGTGGCCGGACCCTGATCGTGGAGCGGAGGTGCCGTGCGCGGTGCTGCCGGCACAGCGATCGGCGCCGCCGACCGTCGCGACGCGCGAGCGGCCACGGAAGACATGCGCTGGAGCATCACGCTCGCCACAACGACGAGAGCTCCGCCGGCCCACAGGAGCCCCGACGCCTGCGCGGCGATGAGCTGCCACACACCGAACGCCGCTGCGGTGAGACCGACGAGCAGAGCCGAGGTCGCGATGAGGCGCAGCCTGCGGCGGGCGCGCGCCTGCCGGACCACCGGGTCGGCTTTCGTCGCCGCGAGCTGCTCGCGCAGGAGTACGAGTTCGGCGGACTCCTTCTCCGACTGCACCCTCTTGGCGAGCTTCTGCTGAGCGAGCGCGGTTCGAGCCGTCAGCTCGAGATGAACCTCACCCGGAGTCTCACTCGTCTCGGCGAGGACGCGCAGGGCCTGATTGAGGCGGACGGCGTTGCGCTCAGCCGCGTTGTACTGGAAGCGACCGCGCCACGAAGGCAACAGATAGAGCATCCACAGGAGCACGGCGACGAGGACGATCACTCCCCCGCTCAGCACCGGCCCATCCATAGCCACAACGGTACGGGGAACAGGGCGGCGCGCCTCGCACCGCGCGGGCGCGTGTCGCGATCGGATCGCCTATTCAGACGGCGAAGCGGTCGGCGGGAGGGATGGTTGCGGCATCCGGCGGCACCTGGCCGTTGATCCAGCGAGCCAGCACCCCCTGGGGGACGTCCTCCTTGGTCAGCGCGAACGCATGATGGTCGCGCCAGTCCCCGTCGATGTGGATGAAGCGCCGCCGCAGCCCCTCGTATCGGAACCCGAGCTTCTGCACGACCCTCAGGCTCGCCGCGTTTTCGGGACGGATGCAGATCTCCATGCGGTGCAGGCCGTACTCGACGAAGCACGCGTCGGTCGCGAGCGCCACGGCCGTCGGCGTGATGTTCCTGCCCGCGAACCTCTCGCTCACCCAGTAACCGATGGTCGCCGAGCACAGCGAGCCGCGCGCGACGCCCCACACGTTGAGCTGTCCGGCGATCTCGCCGTCGTACTCCATGACGAAGGGATATCCCGCCCCGTCCCGATATTGCTGGAGAAGACGCCGGATGCTCAGCCGCATGTCGAACGAGACGGATCCGTACGGGACGGTGGCCTCCCACGGCTGAAGCCAGGAGCGGTTGGCCAGCAGCTCATGCTGCAGGGCGCGCGCGTCGCGCGTGCGGACCAGCCTCAGCTCGATCGGCCCGTGCCGCATCCCCGTCGACAGATCCATCCGCGCACTCCCGACGTCCGCGTCGCCTACAGGCGCTCCGCGAACTCCTTCAGCCACGGTCGCAGCTCGGGCCCGAGGTCATCGCGGTCGGATGCCAGCTGCACGATCGCCTTGATGTAGTCGACGCGGTCGCCCGTGTCGTAGCGGCGACCGCGGAAGATCACGCCGACGACTCCGGGGCCGCTCGGGTCGGTCGCGAGCACCTGCAGCGCATCGGTGAGCTGGATCTCCCCGCCCTTGCCCGGTTCGGTGTGCTCGAGGATCTCGAAGATCGACGCGGGCAGCACGTAGCGGCCGATCACGGCGAGGTTGGACGGCGCGTCCTCCTGCGCCGGCTTCTCGACGAGGCCGGTGACGCGCACGGCGCCCTGCCCTTCGATCTCCTCCACCGCTGCCGCGCCGTACATGTGGATGCTGGCGGGGTCGACCTCCATGAGGGCGATGACCGCGGCGCCGGAGCGCTCGTGCTCGGCGATCATCTCGGTGAGCAGCGGATCGCGCTCGTCGATGAGATCGTCGCCGAGGAGGACGGCGAAGGAGCTGTCGCCGACGTGGGTCTTGGCCCGCAGCACGGCATGTCCGAGTCCCTTCGGCTCTCCCTGGCGGACGAAGTGGATGTCGGCGAGGTCGCTCGACTTCATCACCCGCTCGAGGCGGCCGGTGTCGCCCTTCTCCATCAGCTTCACCTCGAGCTCCGGCACGGAGTCGAAGTGGTTCGAGATCGCGTTCTTGTTGCGCCCGATGATGACGAGGATGTCGTCGATGCCGGCATCCGCCGCCTCTTCGACGACGTACTGGATCGCCGGCTTGTCGACGACGGGGAGCATCTCCTTCGGCATCGCCTTGGTCGCAGGCAGGAATCGCGTCCCCAGTCCTGCTGCGGGAATGACGGCCTTGATCTTGTGCTCACCCATCTCCCCAGCCTAGCGGTGGGCATCCCCGTAGACTCTGAGCCATGTCGAATGACGTCGAGCATGCCAAGCGGGCTCTGCGCGCCGAGCTCCGCAAACGCCGCCAGCTCCTGAGCGCCGCACAGCGCGAGAGCGCGGCATCCGCCATCGGCCAGAGGCTCGACGACCTCGTGGACTCCCTCGGCGCGCGATCCATCTCCTGCTTCCTCTCGACCACGACCGAACCGGGCACGCGGGACTTCGTCACGCGGGCGGTGCGGCGCGGCATCCGCGTCCTGCTCCCCATCACCCGAACCGACGGTCTGCTCGACTGGGCGATCGCCGACGACGACGACGAGGTCGCCGAGGGCCTGTTCGGCCTTCCGGAGCCGACCGGCGAGGTGCTGAGCCCCATGGCCGTGAACGACGTGGACTTGATGATCATCCCCGCAGCCGCCGTCGACCGCAGTGGCATGCGGATGGGATGGGGGCGCGGGTACTTCGACAAGACCATCGGCTCCATGGAGAAGTGCCCGCCCGTCTACGCGGTCATCTATGATTCCGAGATACTCGACTCGCTGCCTCGCGAGATCCACGACCAGCCGGTGACCGGCGTCGTGACGCCGACGCAGACCCTGATCCTGTCGCAGACGCGACGCTGACCTCAGAGGAACGACATGCCCACCTACGCTTACGCCTGCACATCGTGCGGACACCGCTTCGACGCCGTCCAGAGCTTCGCCGAGGACGCCCTCACCATCTGTCCCGAGTGCGGCGGCGCCCTGCGCAAGCAGTACGGCTCGATCGGCGTGACGTTCAACGGCTCCGGCTTCTATCGCACGGACTCGCGCAGCAAATCCGTCAGTTCTGGGGATGCTTCGGCATCATCGAAGACGGAATCCTCGACGGGAGCCAAAAAGGCCCCTGCGTCGACTCCGGCCTCATCCTGAGGTCCTCGATCCGTTTGGGGGAGTTTCTGTGATCCAGGGATTCAAAGAGTTCATTCTCAAAGGCAATGTCATCGACCTGGCCGTCGCTGTCGTCATCGGTGGCGCGTTCACCGCGATCGTCAACGCCGTCGTCGCCAGCGTCATCAACCCGCTGGTCTCGCTGTTCTTCATGGCCGACGCCGCCGGCAACTTCGGTCCGAAGATCACGGGCATCTACGGCCAGGAGGTCACCTTCCCTCTGGGCGACCTCATCACCGCGGTCATCAGCTTCTTCGCCGTCGCGCTGGTCGTGTACTTCGCGTTCGTGCTGCCGATGAACGCGTACAAGGCGCGCAAGGCCGCGAAGAACCCCATCGCCGAAGAGGCCGCCCAGGCCACCGAAGGCGAGCTCCTCGCCGAGATCCGCGACCTGCTGAAGCAGCAGCGCGGGGCCTGACCCGTCTACGCGAGAACGCCCGGCTCCTCCCAGAAGGAGCCGGGCGTTCTGCTGCATCCGCCCTTGCAGGGTTGAGGCACTCCTGCGATTCAACGGGGCTAAGGCACGTTCGCGATTCAGTAATGCGGCGGAACGTCGCGCAGCAGCTGCTGATCGTTGGGGCCCTTCCCCGCGGATGCCGGCGGCGGCGGGCGCTCCTCGTCGGCGGCCCCCGTCTCCGGAGACGGGTCGGTGCCGGGCACCGGGGTCAGCCGAGCGCGGCGCGAGCCGGGGACCCGCACGACGCGCTGGGGGCGATCGTCAGTCATCTCGCGCGTCGTCGACCTCGAGCGGCTGCGTGTCGTTGTCGGCACGGGGCGCGGATGCCGAGATGCCGAGCACTCCGGCGATGCGGGTCGCCGCCGTCACCGGGTCGCTGTACAGATCGAAGGCGTGCACCCGCACGTAGTGCCAGCCGAGCCGCCGAAGCACGTGCGGACGCAGCCGCAGCGTCTCCCGCAGCGACTCCCCCCGCGATTCGGGGTCGGACTCGATGACCACGGCCTTGCCGTTGTGCTGCGCGACGAGCGGCAGCAGACCGCGGTAGTCGACGTCGACGGAGGCGCCGAGGCGGCGCAGCTCCCTGGCGAGAGCCAGCGTGAGCGGGTCGGCGAGATCCTCGAGGCGGGCCTCCCTGCCGCGCGCGGCGAGATTGCCGAGCGTCGACATGAGCGTGGCCGCGCCGTGCTCCAGTCGCCCGTCGTCGAAGGCGGACGGACGGATGGATGAGACGATCACCATCGAGCGGCGGGCTCTCGTCATCCCGACCGTGAGCAGCCTCTCTCCGTCGGGGGTCGACAGGTCGCCGAAGTCGCTGAGGACGCGGCCGTGCTTGGTCAGGCCGAATCCGAGCGAGAAGATCACCCGGTCGCGGCTCTCGGCCACGGACTCCTCGAGCGTGAGGACGGCGAAGGGCTCTGCCGTGTCGCGACCCACGAAGTCGGCCACGTCGGAACGCCCGGCGAACGCCGACGTCACGGCGGCGCGCACGCGCTCGGCGTGGCGGGCGCTCGCGGTGACGACCATGAGCGATTCCTCCGGCCGGTGCACGGCGTGCTCGACGACCAGGGTGACGACCCGGGCGACCTCGGCCTCGGGGCTCTCGACGGCTCCGGAGATCGGATCGGGGGCGCCGGTGCCACCCTCGACGTAGTCGACGGTGAGGCTGCCACGACCGAGGTACGAACCCGCCCAGGGCAGCGACACGATCTCGCCGCCGTAGAAGGCGTCGTTGATGAGCTCGACCAGATCCTCGCCGCCCGCGCGATAGCTGCGGGTCAGCGTCATCACCGGCAGCACCTCGGAGAGGCGCTCGAACACCGAGACCTCGTCGAACGGCACCTCGGCCTCCCAGTCGGAGGCGGGATCGACGGCGACGTGGAACGGCTTGGGCTTCTGCGTCACCGGGTCGCCGAACGCCACGACCTGGCGTGCACGGCGGATCGCCGGGGTCGCCTCCGCGAGGTTCACGGCGGCGGCATCCACCAGCAGCACGGTGTCGAACTCGACGGAGTCCGGGATCTCGGGCACGAGATACGGCGACGAGATCCACACGGGGGCGAGCACGTTCACGAGGCTCGGAGCGGAGCTCACGATCTCCGCGGTCGTCGTTCCCGGCTGCTTCAGGGCGCGGCGAAGATGCTGCGACTCCTGCGGCTCGTCGACGATGGCGATCTTCCACTGGTTCGCCAGCTGCCACGCCAGCAGAGGACCCGCGGCCGCCGCGTGTGCCTCGTCGACCAGTCGGAAGTCCCGCTCCAGCCTGTCGACGACCGCCGTGTTGGCCCCGAGGAGCGCGCGGTCGTCCTGCAGCGCCCGCTCGAGAAGGGACTGCCACCAGGCGAACTCGAGCTCGTCACCCACGCGCGCCTCGGACACATGACGGACGGACAGCTCGGCGAGCAGGGGGCCGAGGCCGAGCTCGGCCAGGCTGTCGCGCAACTGCGCCCGCTCGACGAGGTTATCGAAGACGTCGGACTTCGCGGCGAGTCCGGCGAGCGTGCGCACCAGTCGCGCCACCGGGATCGAGGCGAGAGGCTCGCGGCGACCGAGGGCGGCGTCGAGCTCTGCGAGCTCTGCCTGCACCCGCTGCCACGAGACGTAGACGTCGGCGAGACCGAGGGGGATCTCCGGAGCCACGCCCGCCTCGACGCAGCGCTGCCACTGCGTCCGCTGCGTCTGGATCCGCAGGAGAGCCTCGTGCATCTCGGTCACGTGCACACCAGGGCGCACGTACTCCTTGGCGAGCTTGCGGAGCCGTCGACGGTTGGCGCCGGACATACCCGGCGCATCGCGTCGGGAACCGTGAGCCTGGATCAGCTCACCCAGCGGACGTTCGAAGACGGTGGGGCTGAAGCGATCGAGCGAGTCGCGGATGCCCTGGAGCAGCCGCAGGTACTCCCCCAGCTCGTCGATCGTCGAGAAGGGCCTCATATGGGTCTGCGCGATCAGCGCGTAGCCGCGCTCGAGCAGGGCGGGAACGCTCGTCGAGTGCAGCCGTGCGGCGAGCTCGTGAGCGGATCGCGCGGCATCCGTGCTCGTGAACGTGACGCCGTACCAGGGCGAGTCGTCGGGTCCGAAACGGAACTCGCCGAGCCGCGCGGCCTGCGCGAGGGACTCCGCCGCCGCCGTGCGGTCTCCGGCCAGGCGGCGCAGCGTCTCCGCGCTCAGCCGAGCGGTGGTGGACGGCGGCTGCGGGAGCGAGGCGAGCGCCGTGAGGTGCCGGGTCGCATCGAGGACGGATGCCCCCGTGCCGTGGACCTCGGAGGTCAGCGCCCTGCGATAGTCGCGCAGGACCGTCCGCAGGCGCACCAGGGCGTCGTCGACGTCGCTGACCTTCGGCGCCGCGGCCTTCTCGTTCCTGCCGATCGCCCGCACGAGATCCCGGCGGACTCCCGCCGTCGACACGGCGAGGCTGTCGAGCCCGATCCCGGCGAGCCGATGACGCACGCCGTCGAGAGTCGAGCGTCGAGCAGACACCACGAGGACGCGTTTGCCCGCACGCACCAGCTCTCCGAGCGCGTTGATCACGGTCTGCGTGCCCCCTGTGCCGGGGAGCGTGGCGACGGTCAGCGAGTGCCCCGCCGCGATCCGCGCGAGCACGGCCTCCTGCTCTGCGTCCGCATCGAGGAGCAGATTGTCGGATGCCGGGGCGCGGTCGTCCGGTCCGGTGTACCGCGGATCGGGGCGCCGTGCCATGACCTGCTCACGGTCTGCGACATGACCCGCGAGAGCGTTGAGCACGACGTGATCGAGGGAGCGGCCATCGCGCGTCATGGCCCCACTCACGTCCGCGAAGGTCGAGACCAGCAGACGGGGCTGCACGGAGAAGGTGTCGATCGAGCGCGTCGTCGCCCTGAGGCTGTCGATCACCGGCTGCGGTTTGAAGATGCCGCCGTCGTAGGCGAGCGCCGCGAGCGCCGCCGCGTCGATCGTGATGCCGAAGTGCTCGCGCGCGATGCGGATGAGCTCGGGGTTCACCTCGAACGCGCCCTGGAGCTTGAGCTCGAAGTCCGAGTGGTGTCGGCGGATGGCGAGCGGGCGCAGCAGCACGGGCGCCGCGAAGTCGACGCCGCCGATGCGCCATCCCGCGACGCCGACCGCCAGGTGCACGGCCTCGATGCCGCGGACGGTGCGCAGCTCGGTGTTCTTGGCGGTGATCCGCTCGGCGGCGAGGCGAGCCGTGCGCAGGCCGACCTCGTCGCGGAAGAGGTTGGAGAGAAGCGTCGACTTGCCGGTGATGAACTGGGGAAGGCTGCCGGGGTGCGCCTTGGAGATGTCGATGCCCGATTCGACGGTGTCGCGGAAGGACACCAGGGGCGAGGGCCCGCCGAGATCGGCGGCCTCCGCGCGGAGCCGGGTGCGCTCAGCCTCGGCCGCATGGGCCACACCGACGCCCGTGGCGCCGTCGCCCAGCTCTCCGAGGGTCACTGCGGCATCCGTTGCCGCTTCTTCCGCAGCCTTGCCATCACGTCGCCACACACCTCACACCCTAAGCGCGACACGCCACGGCGCCGGTATCCCGGGCGGGTTTCACCGGATTTCCGCCGCTGAACGGCCGTGCCGCTCCCCATTCCACTCCTCGTCCACGCATGCCAGGCATAGACGGGTTCTCCCCCGATCCCGGGTCTCGTGCCGCGCGGGGTCGGCGTCGCCCGTCAGTATGGGCTCATGACGTACCGCTACGACTTCGCTCCCACACCGTTCGGTGATGCACTCGCGGTGTTCTCCGACGAGGGGATCGTCCAGTTCGACCTGTCCGAGTCCGACGACCCGACGGTCCCCTGGCTCCTCGAGGGCGTCGCCCGCAGGCTCTGCTCCGTGCCGGAGCCCGACCCCGGTGCCGCCGACGAGCTCGCCCATCTGCTGGAGGACTACTTCGACGGCGAACCCGTCCGGTTCGACGAGCACCTCCGACTCGACTGGCGCCTCGCAGACGGCTTCGCCCTGAAAGCCCTCCAGACGATCTGCACGATCGAGTGGGGCGAGACCCTCAGCTACGGCGAGGTCGCCGCGCTGGCCGGGCATCCGGGTGCGGCACGCGCCGTGGGAACGGCGTGCCGGCTCACTCCGTTCTCGATCATCGTCCCCGTGCACCGGGTGGTGCGCTCCGACGGGACCCCCGGTCACTACGGGGCGCACCCCGAGCGGAAGCGCTATCTGCTCGATCTCGAAGCCCGGAGGGGATAGCGGAAAAGACGACGCGGGTCCGGCGAGTAGGCCGCCGGGCCCGCGTGCCCACGACGGCCCGGTGGTAACGTCGTCGCTACGAAATGGGGCACGACGCCGTCACCCCGGAAGCAGGTGGTCGTGAGCACTCCGTCCGGAATGGAATCCGAGGCCGAGCTCGTCGCCCGCGCGGTGAGAGAGCTCGCCACGCGCACGCGCTTCCCCGTCGCCTTCGGAGGCCTGGTCGAAGAAGGCGTCGTCCGTGTCACGAGCATCGTCGGCAACCGGACCCACAGCCTGGACGGCCTCCGGGTCCGCCCGGAGCGAGGGCTCGGCGGGCGGGCGATGATGGAGCAGCGTCCGCGCATGACCAGCGACTACGGCTCCTCGCAGCAGATCACGCACGACTACGACGGTTTCGTGCTCGGCGAGGGCATCCGCACGCTGCTCGCCCTGCCGATCGTGGTCAGCGGTCGCCCGCGCGGCGTGCTCTACGCCGGCGCCTGGGACGAGACCCCGGTGGGCGGCGTCACCACGGCCCCCGCGATGCAGGTGGCCCAGTCCGTCGCAGACGAGCTGAGGATCCGCGACGAGGTCGATCGACGCCTGCGCGCGGCACAGGGATCGGATGCCGTCGCACCGTCGCAGCGCGAGGAGCTCCGCGAGAGCTTCGCCGAGCTGCGCAGCATCGCCGCATCGATCGACGACGCCGACCTGCGGGCGCGGATCGCCGGGGTGGAGAGCCGCCTCGTCGCCCTCGCGGGAGATGCGCTCCCGACCACGACCGGCCCCGTTCCGACCATCCACCTCTCCCGGCGCGAGACGGACGTCCTCGCCTGCGCAGCGCTCGGGGCCACCAATGCGGAGATCGCGACGCAGCTGGGACTGCGCGAAAGCACCGTGAAGGCCTATCTCGGCTCCGCGATGTCGAAGCTCGACGCCTCCACCCGCCACGCCGCCGTGGCGAGAGCGCGGCGTGCGGGCCTGCTGCCCTGACTGCACAGGCCCTGCCCAGCGCCTGTTGCTACGGTGGGTCCTGGCCGATGAACCTCGGCCCCGGACGAGGCAGACCAGTACCCGGTGAGCGAAAAGACTGGTCCGAAAGGACCATCATGTCGTGGATCATTCTTGTCGCCTCCGGCATCCTCGAAGCCGTATGGGCGACCGCCCTGGGTAAATCAGAAGGATTGACAAAACTCTGGCCGAGCGTGATCTTCCTCGGCGGGCTCGCATTGTCGATGTTCGGTCTCGCATTCGCCATGCGGGAGATCGCCACCGGCACCGCCTATGCGGTATGGGTGGGAATCGGCGCGACGCTGACCGTGGTCTGGGCGATGATCACCGGAGACAGCGAGATCTCCTGGATCCGCATTCTCCTTCTCCTGGGTCTCGTCGGCTGCATTGTCGGTCTGAAACTGATCGACCCCGGCCACGAATAATCCTTGGTGCAATTAGCCGTCAGGTTGTAGTGTCAATTCCATGGCGAAAAGAATTGTGCATCAGCTGGTCGATGACATCGACGGAAGCGTCCTGGAAGTCGGAGAAGGCGAGACAATCCACTTCTCCCTGAATGGAGCCGCATACGAGATCGACGTGAATGCCGAGCACGCAGAAGAATTGCGCAAGGCATTCGCTCCGTACATCTCCGCCGGGCGCCGTGCGGGTTCATCGGGAGCGCCGTCTCGCGCTGCCGCTCCCCGCAAGCGCCCCGCGCGCAACCCCGAGGTCGCGGCCATCCGCGCCTGGGCGAACGACAACGGCTACACCCTCTCCGAGCGCGGTCGCATCCCCGCTCCTGTCATCGAGGCCTACAACGCGGCTCACTGAGTCACACCGGCGCCGAGGAGTCTCCCCGATCTCGGGAGGGCTCCTCGGCGCCTTTCTGCGCCCAGGGCTCATCCCTGAGGGTGATCTCGTCGGTCATGTCGACGAGGAAGCGGATCACGACGTCACGCTCCGCGGCCGATAACCGCGCGGCCGCATAGAACCGCTTGGACTGCTGCCGCCCCACGGTCTCCATGGCCGCATGGCGGGTCTCCGCCGTGATCGATATCGCCAGCGCCCGCCGATCCGTCGGATGCGGCGCGCGAACGATGTGTCCGCTCTTCTCCAGCCTGTCGAGCAGCTTCGTCGTCGACGCGGTCGAGATGCCGAGGTGCCCGGCGATGCCTGAGGGGGTCGCGATGACTCCCCTGTTCGCGCACACGATGAGGTAATGCAGCGCGCGCATGTCAGTCTCATTGAGTCGCATGAAGCGCCGAGACGCGAGGGAGAGCTTCTGCTCCGCATCGCGGAGGTCACCCAGCGCACCCATGAGCACGGCGATCTGCCGGAGACCCTCCGGAGACACGCCGGTGCGATCGATCAGCGCGCTGCGCGGATCGCTGGCCTCCACGTCGTAGATGGCGGCGTGCGTCAGACCGTCGGGCGACGTCCGCTCGGCGGAGGAACCGGGCTCCGTCGTGCCCCCGGTCAACGGGCTGGCATCAGGTCCGGTGTCCATGCGATCATGTTACACACCAATTACTTCATGCTAAGTTGACTATTAGCCAAGCTAGCGAAATGAGGAGGACGATGGTCGAGGTCACGCTTCTCGCTGAAGACGGCTCCCCCATCGGCACGATGCCGAAGGAGAGCGTGCACAGCACCGACACTCCTCTCCACCTGGCCTTCTCCTGCTACGTCTTCGACGATGCGGGCCAGCTCCTCGTCACCCGGCGCGCCCTCACGAAGCGCACGTGGCCCGGCGTGTGGACCAACAGCTTCTGCGGTCACCCCCAACCGCAGGAGGACATGTCGGATGCCGTGCACCGACACGCTCTCGCAGAGCTCGGAATCGGACTCTCCGCCGTCGAGCTCGCTCTGCCCGGGTACCGCTACCGTGCGGTCGACGCGAGCGGCATCGTCGAGAACGAGATCTGCCCCGTGCATGTCGCGACGATCGACGGCGCTGTGTCCCCGGATCCGACCGAGGTCATGGAATGGGCATGGGTGGATCCCGCTGCTCTCACGAGTGCCGTCGCGTCGGCGCCGTTCGCCTTCAGCCCGTGGCTGCGGGAGCAGCTGCCGCAGCTCGGCCGCCTTCCGCTGCTCCGGCCGATCGGCGCCTCATGAACGCCCTCGCCCTGGGGGCCGACCTCCGGGTCCCCATCGAAGACGCACTGCGCCGCCAGCTCGACCAGCGCATGCCCGACGCCCGACGGTACGGACCGGAGTTCTCCCGCCTGTGGGAGCTCGCCGCCGAGAAGGCGGTGGGCGGAAAACTGCTGCGCCCACGGCTCCTCGTCGAGATCCATCACGCGCTCTCCGATGACGCCGAGTCCGACCCGCTGCCGGCGACCGTGCTGGAGATCGCCGCGCTGGTCGAGCAGATCCACTTCGCGTTCCTCCTGCACGACGACATCATCGACGGCGACGTCCTCCGGCGGGGAACGACCAACCTCATCGGCGCGCTCAGCACCGAGGCGCACCCGCGGATCGACGAAGAGGCACGACTGCACTGGGCCCGGAGCAGCGCCCTCCTGATGGGAGACCTGCTCCTCGCATCCGCTCTCCTCGGCGCGGCCAGAGCCGACCTCGCCTCCCGCGTGCGGGACCGCCTGCTGGACGTGATCGACCGCACCGTCACCGAGACCGTCGCGGGCGAGCACCGCGACGTCGGCCTCGCCGACGGGATCATCCCGCCCGACCTCGAGACCATCCTCGCGATGACGGCCGACAAGACGGCGGCGTACTCCTTCGAGCTCCCTCTGCGCTGCGGCGCCGTCCTGGCCGGCGCATCGGAGGATGCCGAGGCCGCACTCGTCGGCATCGGTCGCCCCCTCGGTCTGGCGTATCAGCTGCAGGACGATCTGCTCTCGGTCTTCGGAGAGGAGGCCGAGCACGGCAAGGACCCGCGCTCCGACCTCCGCGAGGGCAAGGTGACCGCGATCATCGCCTTCGCGCGCACGACGAGCACGTGGCCGCGCATCGCTCCGCTCTTCGGCTCCCCCGGTCTCCAGCCGGGTGAGGAGGCGGACGTGCGCGACCTCCTCCGCGCCTGCGGCGCCGAGGCGTTCGTGCAGCGGCTGGTGGACGAGGAGATCGCGACGGCTCGCGCGCTCCTGTCGACCGCGGAGCGATCGGGGACGCTGCCGCCGACCGCGGTCGATCGCGTCGCACGCCTCGTCGACCGCGTCGAGGGGAGACGATCATGACCCGCGGCGGCGCCGTCGAGGTGAGCTCCCTCGACAGGTTCACCCGAGCGGCGGAGGCGACGTCCGCCGACGTCATCACGGCGTACTCCTCGTCGTTCGGCCTGGCGACGCGGCTCCTCGGCACGCGCCACCGTCGGCATGTGCGCAACGTGTACGCCATGGTGCGCGTGGCGGACGAGATCGTCGACGGGGTCGCCGCGGAGGCGGGGCTCGATGCCGAGGGGCAGCGCGCCGCACTGTCGTCCTACGTCGACGAGACCCACCGCGCCCTGCGCGACGGCTACAGCACCAACCTCGTACTCCATGCCTTCGCCCGCACCGCGCGGGCGTCCGGCATCGGCGAGGATCTCACCCGGCCGTTCTTCGAGTCGATGGCCGCCGACATCGCCGCCGACGCCGACTCCGACTCCCTCGTCGCCTACGACGCGGGGGCTCACGAACGCTACGTGTACGGCTCCGCGGAGGTCGTGGGGCTGATGTGCCTGCGGATCTTCCTCCGGGCGGAGTCCCGGACGGAGCAGGAGCTCGCGGCACTCGAGCACGGCGCACGGCAGCTCGGCGCCGCGTTCCAGAACGTCAACTTCCTGCGGGACCTCGCCGACGACACCACTCGTCTTCATCGCGGCTACCTCGCAGGAGAGCACCGACTGACGGACACGGACCGCGACAGGTGGGTCGCCACGGTGCGCGCGCAACTCGCCGACGCCCGCGCGGTGATGCCGCTGCTGCCCCGAGACTGCCGCTCCGCCGTCCGCAGCGCCCACGACCTGTTCGCCGCGCTCGCGGACCGGGTGGCGACGACGCCGACGGCCGAGCTGTACCGGCGCCGCGTGCGGGTCCCGGATGCGCTCAAGATCTGGCTCGCGGTCCGTGCGACGCTGCGGACCCGTCTGGAGCGCGCCTCGTGAGCCGCATCGTCGTCATCGGCGCGGGTGTCGCCGGGCTCGCCACCGCGGCGCTGCTCGCCAAGGACGGGCATGAGGTTCTGATCCTCGAGAAGAACGGCGCTCTCGGCGGCCGCGCCGGATCGCTGGAACGCGAGGGCTTCCGCTTCGACACCGGCCCGTCGTGGTATCTCATGCCGCAGGTGTTCGAGCACTTCTTCCGGATGATGGGGACGAGCAGCGCGGAGCAGCTCGACCTCGTCGCCCTGGACCCCGCCTATCGCGTGTTCACGGACCCGGCGACGCACCCGGAGGGCGCGGTGACCGTCACCGCGGGCCGCGCCGCGACCATGCACCTGTTCGAGACCATGGAGCCCGGCGCGGGTGCGACCCTGAGCTCCTACCTCGACTCCGCCGTGCACGCGGGGGCGATGGCGGAGAAGCACTTCCTCTACAACCCCTTCACGGGCGCCTCCTGGATGACGCACCCCGAGGTGCTCCGCGCGGCGCCGCGCCTGGTCCCCCTCCTGCTGACCCGGCTCCAGTCGTTCGCGGCGCGTCGCTTCCGGCATCCGGTGCTGCGGCAGATCCTCGGGTATCCGGCGGTGTTCCTCGGAACCGACCCCCGAACCGCGCCGGCGATGTACCACCTGATGAGCGCCCTCGATCTCGACGATGGCGTGCTGTACCCGCAGGGTGGGTTCCACCGTGTCACCGAGAGGATCGCCGCGCTGGCGTCCGACGCGGGTGCGGAGACGCGCACGGGCGCGGAGGTCACGGCGATCCTCACCTCCGGCGAGCGCCGGGGCGCCAGAGCCACCGGCGTGCAGTGGGTCGACGAGCACGGCGCACGGCACGTCGAGCGCGCTGATGTCGTCGTCTCGACCGCCGATCTGCACCACACCGAGACCCGTCTGCTGCCCCCGGCGCTGCGCTCCTATCCCGAGCGATGGTGGCAGCGCCGCACGAGCGGCCCCGGTGCGGTGCTCGTGATGCTGGGCGTCCGCGGCGCACTGCCTCAGCTCCCCCATCACTCGCTCTTCTTCACGGACGACTGGGATGCCAACTTCGATGCGATCTTCGGCCCGCACCCCTCGATCCCCTCTCCGGCATCCGTGTACGTCTGCCGCCCGAGTGCGACGGACGTCGAGGTCGCGCCGGAGGGGCACGAGAACCTCTTCATCCTGGTGCCCGTCCCCGCAGACGTCGAGATCGGGCACGGCGGACCGGACCGCACCGGTTCCGCCGCGGTCGAACGGGCCGCGGATGCCGCCATCGACCTGGTCGCCGCCTGGGCGGGAATCGATGACCTGCGCGAGCGCATCGTGGTGCGCGAGACGACGGGACCCGCCGACTTCCGCGACGACTTCCACTCATGGCGCGGAGGGATGCTCGGGCCCGCGCACACGCTCTCGCAGAGTGCGATGTTCCGTGCGGGGAACGCGTCGCGTCGCGTCCGCGGCCTCTTCTACGCCGGCGCCACGACGTCACCCGGCGTCGGAGTGCCGATGTGCCTGATCAGCGCGGAGATCGTCCTCAAGCGGGTCAGGGGCGACCGATCCAGCGGGCCGCTGACGACGGACCCGGTCGCCGCGTCCTCCAGGGAGGCCGGTCGATGACGGGCCTGATCTACCTCGGCGCACTCCTCGTGTCGGCGGGATGCCTGGTCCTGGTGGACCGGCGCTATCGGCTGTTCTTCTGGCGTGATCCGCTGTCCGCGCTCGTCGTGACGGTCGTCGGCGCGGCGTTCTTCCTCGCGTGGGACGCGGCCGGGATCGCGACGGGCCTCTTCTTGCGCGGCGACGCGACGATCGCGACCGGCCTGGTGCTCGCCCCGGAGATGCCGATCGAGGAGCCGGTGTTCCTCCTCTTCCTCGTGCAGTGCATCATGATCGCGTACACGGGCGCCGCACGGATCCTCTCCCGCCGGGCGCGCAGCACGCGAGGAGAGGAGGCGTCATGACCGCCTACCTGTCGCTCGCGCTCTGGTTCGTCGGCATCGCCGCCGCGCTGGCCTCGCTGCTCACCCTCCTCTCCGGGAGGCGTCGCCGCGCCCGCATCGGCGCGATGGCCCTGACGGCGCTCGTCCTCTTCGTCCTCACGGCCGCCTTCGACAACCTCATGATCGGGGCGGGGCTCTTCCACTACGACGCGGCGCAGCTCCTCGGCGTGAGCGTGGGTCTCGCACCCGTCGAGGACTTCGCGTATCCGCTCGCCGGCGCGCTCCTGCTCCCCGCGCTGTGGGAGTTCCTGCGGGGCCGTCGAGCACAAGCCGAGGAGGAGAGCGCATGACCGCCCCGGCATCCCCCCGTTCCGCGGTGCGCGACGCCGCTCTGGTGCTGCTGTCATCGCGGCCGGTGAGCTGGATCAACACCGCCTTCCCCTTCGGCGCCGCGTACCTGCTCACGACGAGAGAGCTCGACGCGACGGCGATCGTGGGCTTCGTGTACTTCCTCATCCCGTACAACCTCGCCATGTACGGCATCAACGACGTCTTCGACTACGCCTCCGATCTCGCGAACCCTCGCAAGGGGGGAATCGAGGGGGCGCTGCTGCCGCCTCGGCTGCACCGATGGACGCTCTGGGCCGCTGTCGTCACGAACCTCCCGTTCCTGGTCTGGCTCGCTGTCGTCGGATCGCCCGTGTCGTGGATCGCTCTGGGTGTGAGCGTGTTCGCCGTCATCGCCTACTCCGCTCCGGGTCTGCGGTTCAAGGAGCGCCCCTTCCTCGACTCGGCGACCTCCAGCATCCACTTCGTCTCGCCCGCCGTGGTCGGGCTCACCCTCGCGAGCGCCGACATCACCCTCGACACGGTGCTCGTGCTGCTCGCGTTCTTCCTCTGGGGCGCCGCCGCCCACGCCTTCGGCGCCGTGCAGGACGTCGGCCCCGATCGCTCGGCCGGCATCTCGTCGATCGCGACCGTGATCGGCGCCCGCGCCACCGTGCGGATGGCGGTCATCCTGTGGTTCGTCGCGGGCATCGCCATGCTCTTCACTCACTGGCCGGCGCCCCTCGGCGCCGTGCTCGCCCTCCCCTACATCGTCAACGCCCTGCCCTGGTGGAGCGTGACGGATGAGACCTCCGCACGCACCAACACGGCGTGGCGTCGATTCATCGTCATGAACTACATAGCCGGATTCCTCGCGACGATGATCCTCATCCTCGCCTGGAACTCCTGACCGCCCGTCCCGAGAGGAACCCGATGTCCCGACCAGACCGCGCCCCCGACACCGCGCGCCGCGCGCGCCCTCGGCACCGCGCCTGGCTGCGTGCCCTCCTCCCCGCAGCGCTGATCCTCGTGTGGCTCGCGGGCGCGGGACTCGGCGGCCCGCTGTTCGGAAAGATCGACGAGGTCTCGTCGAACGACCGCACCGCGTATCTCCCCGAATCCGCCGATGCCACCCAGGTGCAGAAGCTGCTCGGCGAGTTCACCGACAGCGACTCGATCCCGGCGATCGCCGTGTTCGTCGCCGACGGCACGCTGTCCGACGGGGATCTGACGGCCATCTCGGATGCGGTGAGCTCGGCGACCGAGGTGGAGGGCGTCGCCGATGAGGTGTCACCCGCACTGACCTCGGACGACGGGAAGGCGGCTCAGGCCTTCATCCCGATCAGCAGCGACGCGGAACTCGGCGACGCCGTGTCCGCGCTCGCCGATCACCTCCGCTCGGCGGCTCCGGAGAGAGTGACCGTCTACATCACCGGCCCCGCGGGCTTCAGCGCCGATCTCGTCGCGGGCTTCGCCGGGATCGACGGCCTCCTCCTCGGCGTCGCTCTGCTGGCGGTGCTGGTCATCCTCGTGCTCGTGTACCGCTCGCTGCTTCTGCCCGTGGTCGTGCTGTCGACCAGCCTGTTCGCCCTCTGCGTGGCACTCCTCGTGGTGTGGTGGCTGGCGAAGACCGGCGTGCTGCTGCTGAGCGGTCAGACCCAGGGCATCCTGTTCATCCTCGTCATCGGCGCGGCGACCGACTACGCCCTGCTCCTGGTCTCCCGGTTCCGCGAGGAGCTTCGGGGCACCCATGACAAGGGCGCCGCCCTCGCCGCGGCGTGGAAGGGGTCGTTCGAGCCGATCGTCGCCTCCGGCGGCACCGTGATCGCCGGACTCCTGTGCCTGCTGCTCAGCGACCTGAAGTCCAACAGCACGCTCGGACCGGTCGCCGCCATCGGCATCGTGTTCGCCATGCTCGCCGCTCTGACCCTCCTGCCCGCCCTGCTCATGCTGTGCGGTCGCGCAGTCTTCTGGCCGCGCCGCCCCGTGTTCGACCCTGAGGCCGTCGCCGCCGAGGACGGCCGCCCCACGACCGGCCTCTGGGCCGGCGTCGCACGGATGATCAGTCGGCGCCCCCGCACGATCTGGATCGCGACGACCGCGCTGCTGCTCATCGGCGCCGCAGGCCTCACGCAGTTGAACGCCACCGGTGTGCCGCAGTCCGACCTGGTGCTGGGGTCGTCCGAGGCGCGGGACGGCCAGTCCGCCCTCGGCGAGCACTTCCCCGGTGGCTCCGGCAGCCCCGTCTACGTGGTCGTGCCGGAGGATCGCCTGCAGGATGCCGCCGAGGTACTGCTCGCGAGCGACGGCATCGACGGTGTCTCGGTGACCGCGGCCGACTCGCCGAGCGGGACGGCGCCGGTCACCGCAGACGGCATCGGAGCCGTCGGCGCGCCGGGGACGCCGGTCCCCTCTCCGACGCTGGTCGACGGGGACGTCCTCCTTCAGGCGACGCTCACCGACGCGGCCGATTCGGATGCCGCCGCATCCACGGTGCGCGATCTGCGCACCGAGCTCGATCCGCTCGGCGCCCTCGTCGGAGGCGTCACTGCGACGTCGGTCGACACGAACGACGCCTCGATCCACGATCGCAACCTGATCATCCCGGTGGTGCTCGTGGTGATCATGCTGATCCTCATGCTGCTGCTGCGGTCGATACTCGCTCCCGTGCTGCTCATCCTCACCACCGTGCTCTCGTTCGGCACCGCCCTCGGCGTCTCCGCGCTGGTCTTCGACGGGATCTTCCGCTTCCCCGGTGCCGACCCCGCCGTGC
This sequence comes from Microbacterium sp. NPDC057944, assembly GCF_042887445.1. NCBI lineage: Bacteria > Bacillati > Actinomycetota > Actinomycetes > Micrococcales > Microbacteriaceae > Microbacterium > Microbacterium sp. NPDC057944. Next base: position 2,028,389 of record NZ_JBHVPJ010000001.1, on the reverse strand, counting down.
CGCTCTTCGGATTCGTCTTCCTCGTCGCCCTCGGCATCGACTACAACATCTTCCTGATGACGAGGGTCCGCGAGGAGTCCCGACGGCACGGCACCCGCGACGGCATCCTCCGAGGACTCTCGATCACGGGAGGCGTGATCACCTCGGCGGGACTCGTGCTGGCGGCGACCTTCGCCGCGCTCTCCGTGATCCCGATCCTGTTCCTCGTGCAGCTGGCGTTCATCGTCGCCTTCGGCGTCCTGCTCGACACCTTCGTCGTCCGCTCCCTGCTGGTCCCCGCCCTGGCCTACGACATCGGCCGACGCATCTGGTGGCCGTCGGCCCTGTGGCGCAAAGGACAGGACTGAATCAGACGACGAGGCGCTTGCGTGCCCTGGCGCTCCAGCGCCCTTCGTCGTGAGCGACGTCGATCGGATGCCGGAACGCCTCGCTGATCGTCTCGGAGGTGACGACGTCGGCGGTGGCGCCGGCGGCCAGTACACGGCCGTCGGCGATCACCATGGCGTGCGTCGTGCTCTCCGGGAGCTCCTCGAGGTGATGGGTGACCAGGACCGATGCGACCTCCGGCTCGCTGCGGGAGAGGTCGTCGACCGTCTCCAGCAGCTGCTCCCGCGCCGCGACGTCGAGCCCCGTGGTGGGCTCGTCGAGCAGGAGCAGGGCGGGTGACGCCGCGAGGGCGCGCGCGATGAGCGACCGTCCGCGTTCGCCCTGCGACATCGTGGGCCACTCGGCGTCCGCACGGTCGTCGAGGCCGACCAGCGCGATGAGCTCGTATGCCCGCGCGCGCTCGGCGTCGCTCGGCGCCCAGCGCATCATCTTCTCGATCGTGCCGGTGAACCCGGTGAGCACGACGTCGACGACGGTCAGGTCGGAGCGGATCGGATGCCGCGGGTTCACGTGGCCGATGTGACGGCGCAGCTCCTGCATGTCGACGCGCCCCAGTCGTCGGCCGAGAACGTCGACCGTTCCCGAGGTGGGGTGGGTCTGCGCCCCGCAGAACCCGAGGATCGTGCTCTTTCCCGCACCGTTCGGGCCGAGCAGCGCCCAGTGCTCCCCGGCCCCGACCCGGAGGTCGATGCCGTGCAGGATCTCCTTCCCGTTGCGTCGGAAGGTCACCCCGTCGAGCCGCAGCACCTCGACGGTCACGCGAGCGCCGCCTTCAGCGCGATCAGGTGGCTGCGGCTCTCCGCGGCGGCGGCGTCCGCGTCGCGATCGATCACGGTGGCGGCGAGACGGACGTGTCGCTCGTGGTCCTCCGCTCCCCCGAAGTCCACACGGATCCGCAGCATCTCGACCATCGTCTGACGCAGTCGCGGAGTCAGGCCGTCGAACAGGTCGAGCAGGATCGGGTTGTGCGCCGCCGCCATGATCGTGCGGTGGAAGGCCGTGTCGGCGTCGACGTGCTCCTCGATGCTGGAGACCGCGGCGCCGCGGTGGTCGAGAGCCCTCCGGATCGCACGCACATCCGCCGCGGTGCGGCGGGAGGCCGCGAGCGACGCCGCCTCGGACTCGATCGCGATCCTCGCCTCGATCACGCTGACGATGTCCGCCCGGCGCAGCACGGCATCCCAGTCCTCCGGCGCATCGAGCGCTGTGACGAAGACGCCGGCGCCCTGACGGGTCGCGAGCACTCCTCGCCCAGCGAGCTGACGGATGGCCTCGCGGACCGTGGACCGCCCCACGCCCAGCTGGGGTGCGAGCGTCGTCTCTCCCGGGAGCTTCTGCCCGAGCTGCCATTCGCCGGAGCGGATGCGGTCGAGGAGGAGATCCGCCGCCTGATCGGCGAGCGGAGTGCGCTGGATCTGTGCCATGCCCCGAGTATAACTTGTCAACTTGTCTGAGGAGTTGCTACGTTCTTCAGGCATGACCTCCCGCACGTTCCCCACTCTGTCCACGCCATCAGGGCCGGTGCCCGCCGACGCACCGCACTGGAACCGCCAGCGCGGCTCGCAGATGCCGTCGCACCGCTACCTCCCCGTCCACGACCGCGTCCCGCTCCCCCTCGCCGAGCGGAGCTGGCCGACGCGCCGGCTCACCGCCGCCCCGCTATGGGTGCCCGTCGACCTGCGCGACGGGAATCAGGCTCTCGCCGAGCCGATGGACCCGGCCCGCAAGCGTCGCTTCTTCGAGCTCATGGTCGCGATGGGCTACAAGGAGATCGAGGTCGGCTACCCCTCCGCCTCGCAGACCGATTTCGACTTCGTCCGGCTCCTCGCCGAGACCGACCTCGCCCCTGAGGACGTCACGATCGTCGTGTTCACCGCCGCCAGGACCGACCTCATCGAGCGCACCGTGGCCTCGGTCGACGGCATCCGCAACCCTGTCGTCATCCACGTCTACACCGCGACCGCGCCCACCTGGCGCGACGTCGTGCTCGGCCGATCCCGTGACGAGCTCACGGAGCTGATCCTCGATGCCGGCCGCGACGTGCTGTCACTCGCCGGAGACCACTCGAACGTGCGCTTCGAGTTCTCGCTGGAGGTCTTCAACCTGACCGAGCCCGACTACGTGCTCGACATCTGCGACGCCGTGACCACGCTGTGGGACGCGACGCCGGAGCGGCCCGTCATCCTGAACCTGCCCGCGACCGTCGAGATCGCCTCGCCGAACGTCTACGCCGACCAGATCGAGTACATGCACCGCAACCTCGCGAGGCGCGACGGCGTCATCCTCTCGGTGCACCCGCACAACGACCGCGGCACCGGAATCGCCTGTGCGGAGCTCGCCGTGCTCGCCGGCGCCCAGCGGGTCGAAGGATGCATCTTCGGCAACGGTGAGCGCACGGGCAACGTCGACATCGCCACTCTCGCGCTCAACCTGCACGCGCAGGGCGTCGATCCGATGATCGACTTCTCCGACATCGACGAGATCCGCCGCACGGTCGAGCACTCCAACGGCATCGAGGTGCACGCGCGGCATCCCTACGTCGGCGATCTCGTGCACACGGCGTTCAGCGGCACGCATCAGGACGCGATCAGGAAGGGCCTCGCCGAGCACCGTGCCCGTGCGGCGCACGAGGGCGTGGCCGAGAAGGATCTCGCCTGGCGCGTGCCCTACCTGCCGATCGACCCGGCCGATCTCGGACGCGGCTACGACGCCGTGATCCGCGTGAACTCGCAGTCGGGCAAGGGCGGGATCGCCTACCTGCTGGAGACCGGGTACGGAGTCGAGCTCCCCCGGCGACTGCAGATCGACTTCGCCCGCCGGGTGCAGGCACAGGCGGATGCCGCAGGAGCCGAGTTCTCCCCGGAAGAGCTCTGGGCCCTGTTCACGGAGAGCTACGTCGACCCCGGCGCGGCGGAGACGCCGGAGCTCGCGCACTACCGCGTCGACGACGGGCAGACCGAGATCACGCTGCGCATCGACGGCATCGACATCGTGCACCGCACGGATCGGGTGGGCCCCGTGGAGAGCCTCGTCGCCGCGCTGGCGAGCGGCGGCATCCAGGTGGACGTGCTCTCGCTGCACCAGACCAGCATCGGACACGGAACCGACAGCGATGCGCTCACCCTGATCGAGTACCGCATCGGAACGGAGAGCGGATGGGCCGCCGGCCGCGCCAGGTCCGTGCTCGACGCCACCTTCGCGGCGGTCCTGCGGGCGGCGGTCGGCTGACGCGCGGCACCGTCTTGTTGCGTCGTCGTGGTGCCCTCGCGTCCCCATCGCCCCCTCCACGCGCCGCACGTCAGTGGGCAGAGGACGGCCAGCGACGCGGGCGGCGCGCGGAGCCTCCTGGGCGACGGGGCCCCGCTGTAGCGGGGTCTAGATGACGAAGACGGGGCCGCCTCCGGCGACCCCCTCTTCGTCGTCGTGCCCTCGACAGGATTCGAACCTGCGACCTGCCCTTTAGGAGAGGGCTGCTCTATCCTGCTGAGCTACGAGGGCCTACGACGATTCTACGGGAACCGCCGAGCACCCTTTACGCGGCGAGGGCGAGGTACGGCTCCCAGCGCGGGTCGCTGCGCTCGGAGCCCCGGACCGTCCACGACGTGCCGTGCGGAGGGCGCGGCGTGAACCGCAGCTCCCAGTGCATCTCCTGCGGCGTGCGGTTGCTCTTCACGTTGTTGCAGCGCAGGCAGCAGGCGACGAGGTTCTCCCAGGAGTCCGCACCGCCACGGGATCGAGGGAGGACATGGTCGATCGTGGATGCAGCCTTGCCGCAGTAACCGCACCGGTGGTTGTCCCGGCGCAGCACGCCCCGTCTCGTCACCGGCGCGCGCCTGCTGAGCGGGACGCGCACATAGCGCGACAGGATGATGACCGCCGGTCGATCGTAGACGCCGTGGCTCCCCCAGACGGGATCGTCGTCCACCCTCTCGATCACCGTGGCCTTGTCGTTCATGACAAGGACCAGGGCTCTCTTGAAGGACACGATGGCCAGAGGCTCATATCCGGCGTTCAAGACAAGTGTGCGCATCATCATCCTCTCGATCCGCCGGGACGGCTTCCCGGCACTCTCGACTCACACGAGCCGCACGATGATCGAGTGGACGCGGGGATGAAAAAAGGCGCTGTCTACAGACAGCGCCTTTCGCGCACGGCAACACCGTGGCATCCCTGCGGCCGATGCTGAAGGACGTGACGACCGAGGGCATCCATGGTGCGGATGCTCGGTATTCGTTCCATCAGCCTCTCCCGTCAGTGCGACAACGGGTTCAGGCTAACCCATTCCACGGGGTGCAGGGCGAAACAGAGGGTGAACGCCCGAAGGCGTGTCAGCGATGGATGCCGTGGATCAGCCGGCGTTGGCGGCGAGCCAGCCGATCGGCTCCTGCAGGGTTCCGCTCACCTTGACCTCGAAGTGCAGGTGGTTCGCGGTCGATCGCCCCGTGCTGCCGACGAACCCGATGAGCTGCCCGGCTGCGACCGTCGCGCCGACCTCGACCTGGCGAGTGCCGTAGGTCATGTGCCCGTAGGTGGTCTCGAGACGCTGACCGCCCACGACGCTGTCGATGACGATGCCCACGCCGTAGCCGTAGTAGTTCTCGGAGGACACGCGCACGACGCCGGCGGCCGCCGCGTAGATCGGCGTCATCGCGGGGGCGCACATGTCGGCCCCGTTGTGCGCGCCGCCGAGGGTGCGGCTCACCGTGTAGGAGCCCTGCGGAAGCGGATAGCGCACCTCACCCGATCCCGGGGAGACCAGTGCGTACTTGCTGAGATCGACGCCTGTGGCGACCGAGGCGGTCTTCGCCGCTGCCGCCGCACGGGCAGCAGCCTCTTCCTCGGCCTTCTTCTTCGCGATCTCTTCCGGCGTGGTGGCGGTGAAGCTGCCGTGCTCGAGAGGAGCCGCCGTGGCCACGGACGCGACGACGAGCGACTGCGCATCCTCCGCCGCGAGCTGCTGCAGGGTGGCCGCGGTGTCGGCGGGCTTCGACGATGCGTACGCAGGAAGGGCGACAGCCGCCACCAGAGCGCCGACCGCTCCGAAGATCACGACCGAACGGAGCGGCTTGACGACCTTGCGGGCCGGGCCGCGAGCGTCGCCGCGACGGGCGACTGCGCGGTCTTCGATTGTCTTCAGGGGCGGTTCGATGTCTGCGGCCAAAACGTAATCCTCCTGCGCCTGCACGCTTCGGGTAGCGCTGGCTCGTCGGCACTCTGTTCTCGTGGCACGAATGTAGCTCGGGGTACTTTGTGCGTTCCTACCGTGAAGACGACGAGCCTGGAAGGCGATCCTCGCGGGTAACCGTCAACGGGCTTCTTCGCTGACGACCTGTCCGAGGTTACCGGAAGATAACGGTCGTGTCACCCCGAGAACCTGTTAATCCTCCGGGCGGGGTCAGCGGTGATCCGTCGGCGGGGTCAGCTGGGCTCGCCGACGAGGAAGATATGCGACGCGAGCTCGACGGGGAGCTCGAGCCCCTCGTCCTTGCCGTCCATCTGGATCAGCACGTAGCCCTCGTTGAAGCGGTAGTCGCCCTCGGCGCCGGGCACGACGCCCGCATCCCTGAGCTGTTCGAGGAGCTCGGGGTCGACCTGAGCGGGCTCGGCAAGACGACGCACCGTGCCCTTGATGGGCTCCCCTGCCGCGTTGAGCTTCTGCACGAGACCGATCACGCCCTCGTCGAACGTGCGGGCGGGGACGTCTCCGAGCTGGTCCAGTCCCGGGATCGGGTTGCCGTACGGCGACTCCGTCGGGTGGCCGAGCAGCTCGACCAGGCGGCGCTCGACCTGCTCGCTCATCACGTGCTCCCAGCGGCAGGCTTCTTCGTGCACGTAGGCCCAGTCGAGGCCGATCACGTCGGAGAGCAGGCGCTCGGCGAGACGGTGCTTGCGCATCACGTCGACCGCCTTGCGGCGTCCGGATTCGGTGAGCTCGAGGGTGCGGTCCTCGGAGACGACGACGAGACCGTCGCGCTCCATGCGCCCGACCGTCTGCGAGACCGTGGGGCCCGAGTGCCCCAGACGCTCGGAGATGCGAGCGCGCAGCGGCACGATGTTCTCCTCCTCGAGTTCGAGGATGGTGCGGAGATACATCTCCGTGGTGTCGATCAAGTCCGTCATCTGGCCCTCCGGGTCTTCTTAGGCAAGCCTACATTCCCGCGGGGACATCGAGGCGTCATGCGGCGAAACCCCGGAGAGCGCGCACCCTAGAATCGACCCATGGCGATCGAGATTCCCCGAGACCTCCTGCCCGCTGACGGCCGCTTCGGATGCGGCCCCTCAAAGGTGCGCCCCGAGCAGCTCGACGCGCTGCTCGCCGCCGGAGCAGGACTGCTGGGCACCTCGCACCGCCAGGCGCCGGTGAAGAACCTCGTCGGCAGCGTGCGCGAGCAGCTGGCCGCGCTGTTCCGCCTTCCCGAGGGCTACGAGATCATCGTCGGCAACGGCGGATCCACGGCGTTCTGGGATGCCGCGGCCTTCGGCCTGATCGAGCGTCGCAGCCAGAACCTGGTGTTCGGCGAGTTCGGCGGCAAGTTCGCCGCGGCCGCTGCGGCCCCCTGGCTGGAGGCTCCCGACGTGCGCACGTCGGCGCCCGGCTCCCGCTCGGCCGCCGAGGTCGTCGACGGGGTCGACGTCTACGCCTGGCCCCACAACGAGACCTCCACGGGCGTCGCCGCCCCGATCGAGCGCGTCGCCGCAGAGGGCGCTCTCACCGTGATCGATGCGACCAGCGCGGCCGGCGGCATCGACTTCGACGCCGCGCAGGCCGACGTCTACTACTTCGCGCCGCAGAAGAACCTCGGCTCCGACGGCGGTCTCTGGTTTGCCGCGGTCTCTCCCGCCGCGATCGAGCGGATCGAGCGGATCGCGGCATCCGACCGCTACATCCCCGAGTTCCTCAGCCTGAAGAACGCGGTGGACAACTCCCGCCTCAACCAGACGCTGAACACTCCCGCGCTCACGACTCTGCACCTGCTCGACAGCCAGCTCCGCTGGATCCTCGCGAACGGCGGGCTGTCCTGGGCCGCCGCCCGCACGGCGGAGTCGTCCGGTGTGCTCTACGACTGGGCCGAGGCGACGTCGGTGGCGACCCCGTTCGTGACCGACCCCGCGCACCGCTCCCCCGTCGTCGTCACGATCGACTTCGACGAGAGCATCGACGCCGCGGCGATCGCGAAGACCCTGCGGGCGAACGGCATCGTCGACACCGAGCCGTACCGCAAGCTGGGGCGCAACCAGCTCCGCGTGGCCACCTTCGTGTCCATCGAGCCCGACGACGTGCGTCAGCTGACCCGCGCACTGGACTACGTGCTGGAGCACCAGAGCGCCTGAGCGCCGCCTGAGACGAAAGAAGAAGGGGGCCGCGTGTTCACGCGGCCCCCTTCTTCATGCTCCTGACGGAGATCACTCCTCTTCGTCGGAGCCTCGGCCCTCGGAGTCGGTCACATCATCGTCGGACTCGTCTTCGTCATCGTCATCTTCGTCATCGTCATCTTCGTCATCGTCGTCGGACTCGACGTCGTCATCGTCGTCGTCGTCATCCGACTCATCGTCGTCGTCATCATCGTCGTCGTCGTCGTCCGACTCATCGTCGTCGTCATCGTCGTCGGACTCGTCGTCGTCGGACTCGTCATCGACGGAGTCGTCGAGCTCGTCGATGTCGACGCCGTCGAGGTCGCCCGCGTGCAGGACACGCGTATCCTCGATCAGCTCGTCCTCGTCGATGTCGTCGATGTCGTCGTCAGCATCCTCGTCGTCGGCGTCCTCGAGCTCCTCGGCGTCGACGATGTCGCCATCCGCGTCGACCGCCGCAGCGGCGGCCTGCTCGGCGAGCTCGACCTGGTGCGCGCGGTACTCGGCGAGGCGCTCGGCCCACGGCACCCATTCCGGCGCGAGCAGCGCGCCGTCACCGGGCAGCAGCTCCACCTCGAGCACGGTGGGCTCTTCGTCGTCGACCCGGTCGACCGTGACGGTCCAGTACCAGCCGGGGTATCCGGGAAGACGGTTCTCGAACCGCAGCGACACCGAGCCGTCCTCTTCAGGAAGGTAGCCCGCTGCGGGCCCGATGGACGACGCCGGAGTGATCTCGCGCAGAGCGTTCAGCGCGAGATCGTGGGCGTCGAGGAGACGCTGGTCGGCGTCAGGCTTCGAGGTCATCGGCGACCTTGCGGAGCACGGCGGCGATCTTGCGCCCGTGCGAGGAGGAGGGGTAACGGCCACGGCGGAGGTCTCCGCCCATGCCGTCGAGAAGCTTCACGAGGTCCTCGATGATGATCGCCATGTCGTCGGCGGGCTTGCGCTTCGCCTTGGCGAGACTCGGCGGAGCCTCGAGCACGCGCACGGAGAGAGCCTGGAGTCCGCGCTTGCCGTCGGCGACCCCGAACTCCACGCGAGCACCCGCCTTCACGACCGTGCCCGCGGGCATGGATGATGCGTGCAGGAAGACGTCCTGGCCGTCATCGGAGGCGATGAAGCCGAAACCCTTGTCTTCGTCGTAGAACCTGACCTTGCCGGTGGGCATGGGGAAACCTCGCTGAATCGTACGGAAAGAAGGCACGCCCTCGGGCGGCCCCCTCAAGCCTACCGGTCGGCGACGCAGTAGGCTGAGAAGGATGAGCGCGCAGAATCCCGAACCCGAGGTCCGCCCGGTCGATCGCCTCCTGGCGTTCACCGCGCTGGGTCTCGCCGCGGCATCCGTGATCTGCTTCTTCGCCATCATCATCGGCACGGCGGTCGGCATGAAGCAGGACGACTTCGGCGGCGGCGCCTGGCCGTTCATCGCCGCGATCCCCTACTGGGGTCTCCCGGTCGCGTTCGTGCTGATCATCGTCCTGCTGGTGATGAGCTTCATCCGGAAGGGTCGCGCGGCATCGCGGCCCTGAGGCGGACATGAGCGCGCACGCCCGACCACTGGCCGAATGGCTGGCCGCGGCGAGCGACGACGAGCTGGAGACGCTGTTCCGTGCGCGCGGCGTGCGGACCGATGCCGGCTGGCAGGACTTCTTCGACGCCGCCGAGGCGCTGCTCGACGCGGGATCGCTCTCGCGCATCCTGCCGCAGCTGACCACCGCGGAGGCCTCCGCCCTTGCGCACGCGGCGCACGGCGGAGACGCGGGCGTCGAGCGCGAGACCCTGACCGCCCTCGCGCTGCTTCGCCCTGACGGCACGCCGTTCGCCCCGGTCGCCTCCGCTGTACTGGACCGCCCCGCTCCCGCTCCGGTACCCGAGACAGCACTCTCACCATCCGATCAGGCCGCGTCCGCGCATGCCGCCGAGCGCGCCTTCACGACCGTCGCAGCTGTCGCCGATCTGCTGCTCCTGGCGAGAGAGAACCCCCTCGGGCTCCTCTCGGGCGGCGGCATCAGCGCGGGTGAGAGGAAGCAGCTGGCGGAGAACGGCATCCCCGCCGACGCCGTCGACCCCCTGGTCGCCCTGGCGGTCGATGCGCGGCTGGCTCTGGCGGACGACAGGCGACTTCGCACCACCACGACCGCAGAGGAGTGGCTGCGCTCGTCGGCGGCCGCCAGATGGAGCGACCTGGTCTCGGGCTTCCTGAGCACGCTGCCCCGCGGCATCCACACCCCCGCAGGCGGGTACCTGACACCGGCATCGTGGACGTTCGCGCACCCCTGGGACGCCGGCTGGCCCGAGCGCAGCGCCGCATTGGGCGAGCGCGCCCGGCTGCTCGGGCTGATCGCCGATGACGGCACCGAGCCGGTGTGGGCCGAGCCCGTGCGCGCCGGCCTCGCCCCCGACGCGACCGCACTCGCCGAGCTGCTTCCGGCCGAGGTCGACCGCATCTTCCTGCAGAACGACCTCACGGCCATCTCACCCGGCCCGCTCGCCCCCGCGCTCGACGTGAGGCTGCGTGCCATCGCGGCCCGCGAGTCCGCCGCGCAGGCCTCCTCCTACCGGTTCACCGGCGAGTCCATCGCTCGGGCCCTCGTCAGCGGCGAGACGGAGGAGTCGATCATCGGCTTCCTCGACGACCTCTCGCTCACCGGCATCCCGCAGCCGCTGCGCTACCTCGTGGCACAGACGGCGCAACGCCACGGTCTGGTCAGGGTGTCGACGGATCCCGAGACGGGCCGCACCCGGATCGAGAGCGACGACCAGACCCTCATCCAGGCGATGGCGATCGATCAGGGCCTGCGACCGCTCGCCCTCGCGAAGCACGTCGACTCGCTCACCACGCGCGTCGGGCGAGACACCGTCTACTGGGCGCTCACCGATGCCCGCTACCCCGCGACCCCGGTCGACGAGCACGGGACCGTGCTCACCGGCGACCGCTATCCGCTCGTCGAGGCCTCGACGCCGGAGCAGCCGGACCATTCGCCCCTCATCGCCGCGCTGCGGACCCGACAGGGCCCGAACGCGGATGCCGCATGGCTGGATCGTGAGCTCGAGGCCGCCGTGCGGGCCAGAGCGGTGCTGCAGGTGACCGTCGGCATGCCGGACGGATCGACAAGGGATCTCCTCCTGGAGGCCACGGGCCTCGGAGGCGGCCGGCTTCGGGGACGCGATCGGGCTGCCGACGTGGAGCGCACGCTCCCCGTGTCCAGCATCCGCTCCGCGACCGTCGTGGCCCCCTGAACGGTGACGGGCGGTAAACTGGTCAGCTATGTCTGATGGCCCCCTGATCGTCCAGAGCGATCGCACCGTCCTGCTCGAGGTCGCCCACGCGGATGCCGAGAGCGCCCGACACGAGCTGGCGATCTTCGCCGAGCTGGAGCGCGCCCCGGAGCACATCCACACCTACCGGATCACCAGGCTCGGCCTCTGGAACGCCCGAGCCGCCGGGCACACCGCCGAGGACATGCTCGAGACGCTCGATCGCTGGTCGCGCTTCCCCGTGCCGCCGTCGGTCGCCGTCGATCTGCGCGAGACCGTGAACCGCTACGGCCGTCTCGTCATCGAGCGCGACGAGGAGGGCACGCTCATCCTGCGCTCCTCCGACCCCGCCGTGCTCACCCAGGTGGCGGGCAACAAGCGCATCCAGCCGCTGCTGATCGGCCACCCGGCACCAGACACCTTCGTCGTCGACGCCTGGGCACGCGGGCAGATCAAGCAGGAGCTGCTGAAGATCGGCTGGCCGGCCGAGGACCTCGCCGGCTACACCCCCGGCACCCCGCACGAGATCGACCTCGCCGAGGACGGATGGCAGATCCGCCCCTACCAGCAGGATGCCGTCGACGCCTTCTCCAAGGACGGCTCCGGCGTCGTGGTCCTCCCCTGCGGCGCGGGGAAGACGATCGTCGGCGCCGGGGCGATGGCCGCGACCAAGACGACCACGCTGATCCTGGTGACCAACACGGTGTCCGCCCGCCAGTGGCGCGACGAGCTCCTCAAGCGCACGAGCCTCACACCGGAGGAGATCGGCGAGTACTCGGGCCAGGCCAAGGAGGTCAAGCCCGTCACCATCGCGACCTACCAGATCCTCACGGCCAAGAGGAAGGGGCAGTACGCGCACCTCGCGCTGCTGGACGCTCTCGACTGGGGCCTCATCGTCTACGACGAGGTGCACCTCCTGCCCGCCCCGGTCTTCAAGCTCACCGCCGACCTCCAGGCTCGCCGCCGCATCGGCCTCACCGCCACGCTGGTCCGGGAGGACGGGCGGGAGGGTGACGTCTTCAGCCTGATCGGCCCCAAGCGCTTCGACGCGCCCTGGAAGCAGATCGAGGCGCAGGGCTTCATCTCTCCGGCCGTCTGCTACGAGGTGCGCGTGGACCTGCCGCCGAGCGACCGGCTGGAGTACGCCGCGGCCACCGACGACGAGCGGTACCGGCTGGCGGCATCCGCCCCGGCGAAGATCGAGGCGGTGCGCGAGCTGATCGCCAAGCACCCCGGCGAGCAGATCCTCGTGATCGGCCAATACCTCGACCAGCTCGACACGCTGTCGGAGGCGCTGAACGCCCCGCAGATCACCGGCGCGACGCCGATCGACGAGCGCGAGGAGCTGTACCGGCGGTTCCGCGTCGGCGAGATCCAGCTGCTCGTCGTGTCGAAGGTCGCGAACTTCTCGATCGATCTGCCCGAGGCGTCGGTCGCGATCCAGGTGTCCGGCTCGTTCGGCTCCCGCCAGGAGGAGGCCCAGCGACTCGGGCGCCTGCTGCGTCCCAAGCAGTCCGGCCACACGGCGAGCTTCTACACGCTCGTCGCCCGAGACACGATCGATCAGGACTACGCCCAGAACAGGCAGCGATTCCTCGCCGAGCAGGGGTACAGCTACACGATCATGGATGCGGACGCCATCGCCGCCTGATCGGCCCCTCGCCGCACCCCTGACCCGCCGCTCCGGCGGATAATCAGGCAGAGCATCGCCCGAGTCACCATAATGGGGACATGACAGCACCGCGCATCCTGGTCGTCGACGACGAGCCGAACATCCGCGACCTCCTCTCCACCGGCCTCAGCTTCGCCGGGTTCCTGGTGAAGACGGTCGCCAACGGCGCCGCCACCATCTCGGCGGTGCTGGAAGAGGAGCCCGACCTCATCATCCTCGACGTGATGCTGCCCGACATGAACGGGTTCAGCGTCACCAAGAGGCTGCGCGGCGCGGGTTTCACCGCGCCGATCCTCTTCCTCACGGCGAAGGACGGCACCGAGGACAAGATCGAGGGCCTCAACGCCGGCGGCGACGACTACGTCACCAAGCCGTTCAGCCTCGACGAGATCGTCGCCCGCGCGCAGGCCATCCTCCGCCGCACCATGCAGGCCGATGAGGAGTCGATCATCCGCGCCGGCGAGCTCTCGATGGACCAGGACACGCACGACGTGCAGGTGGGCAAGGAGTCGATCGAGCTGAGCCCGACCGAGTTCAAGCTGCTGCGCTACCTCATGCTCAACCCCAACCGCGTGCTGTCGAAGGCGCAGATCCTGGACCATGTCTGGGAGTACGACTTCAACGGCGACGCCGGCATCGTGGAGAGCTACATCTCGTACCTCCGCCGCAAGATCGACCCGCACACCGAGGAGTCGCTCATCCAGACCAAGCGCGGCTTCGGCTACATGCTCAAGGTCGGCAAGTAAGCAGCCGACCGCTCGATGACGCCACCCGTGGAGGACCGCATGGCGAGGAAGCCTGACGCGGTGACCCGCTGGTGGCGGGCGATCAGCCTGCGCGCCAAGGTCACCGGCGTCACGGTGGCCGTCCTCGCCCTCGGCCTGCTCGTCGCAGGGCTCGGGACGGTGCCGATCCTGCGGGGCACGCTGATCGGCAACATCGACTCCCAGCTTCCGTCGCTCGCCTCGTCGGATCTCGTCTCACGCTACTTCGAGGTGACGACCACCGACGACGGGGTGACGACGTACACCCAGTCGCAGGAGACGCCGCGGGACTTCTTCCTCGCCGTGTACGACGGCGAGGGAGTCCTCCGGGGCACGACCGGCAACACGACGACGTCCAGCGGTTCGCCGATCTTCCCGTCGAGCTACTCGCTGCAGGAGGCGCTCGCGAAGGGCGATGTCACCTTCCCGTTGGACGGGACGAAGGGGACGAGCTTCCATGCCGCCGTCGCGAACGTGCCCGTCTCGGGCGGTGCCGTCCGCATCCAGCTCGTGGCGATGCCGCTGTCGGCCGCCGACCGCATCATCAGCCAGTTCTTCGGCATCTACATCACCGTCGCCCTGATCACCATCGTGATCGCCGCCCTCCTCATCCGCGGACTCGTGACCCTGACGTTCCGGCGCCTCAGCCAGGTCGAGTCCACAGCGATGTCGATCGCGGCCGGCAACTTCAGCCAGCGCCTCACCGACCTCGAGCCCACGACCGAGGTCGGCCGGCTCAACGCCGCCATCAACGCGATGCTCGACAGGGCAGATCATTCCCTCGCTCAGCGCGACCGCACGGTGCAGCACATGCGTCGCTTCATCGGAGACGCCAGCCATGAGCTGCGCACCCCGCTGGTGAGCGTGCGCGGTTACGCGGAGCTCTACCGGATGGGCGCGATCAAGGGCGAGGAGGACACGGCGCGAGCCATGGGGCGCATCGAGAAGGAGGCGATCCGGATGGGCGTGCTCGTCGAGGACCTCCTCGCTCTCGCCCGACTCGACGACGAGCGCGAGCTCGAGATCGTGCCCCTCGACCTCCGCCCGATCGCCCGTGACGCCGCTCTCGATGTGCGGGCGGCGGCCCCCGGTCGCACGATCACCGTCGTCGACGAGACCCTGAAGGCGCGGCTGAGCACGCCGACCCGGAGCATCCCCGTGACACCCGCCGCGCAGCAGCCCGCACCCCGTGGTCTCTCGCGCGCCACTCTCGCGCGGCTGCGCCGTCGCCCCCGCACCCCGACCGAGCAGATGCCGGCGATCGACTTCACCGAGGTGGCTGATGTGCCCGTGCGCACGCCCCCGATCATCCTGGGAGAGGAGAACAAGGTCCGCCAGGTCGTGGCGAACCTCCTCGGCAACGCCCGCCGGTTCTCCTCCGAGGACAGCCCGATCGAGATCGTCGTGGATGCCGATCGGATGCTCGGAACGGGCTCCATCGCCATCGTCGATCACGGCGAGGGCATCCCTCCGCAGATCCGTGAGCAGATCTTCGAGCGCTTCTGGCGTGCCGACACTTCGCGAGCGCGGGAGACGGGCGGCTCCGGTCTGGGCCTGGCCATCGTCGCCTCGATCGTGAAGGCACTGCACGGCAGCGTCGCGGTGTCCGAGACGCCGGGTGGCGGCGCCACCTTCACCGTCACGTTCCCCCTCGCCCCCTCGCGTGCGACACCTGAGCACCTGCTGGAGGACACGCAGCCTCTGGAGCCGCTCGACCTCTGAGCAGTGCTCCTGCACAAAGGTGTGACCTTGGGGGTTGCGCACAGGCCCCGTGGAAGGGCGGGACCAGCACGACTGCCCTCGCCCCGCCTCTCGTAGCGTCGGAGACTCCAACGAGAGGAGAACCCATGTCCGTCTTCACCGTCGACACCGAGGCCGTCCGCGCGGCAGAGGCTGCCGCACGAGCCACCATGGAGCGCCTGCGGAGCGAGTCAGCGACCCTGATGGCGCAGCTCGCTCAACTGCAGTCGTCCTGGATCGGCACCGCGTCCAACGCCTTCCAGGGCTGCGCGGAGGAGTGGCACGGCGCCGCCCGTCACGTCGAAGAGACCCTCGATGCGATCGGCAGCCGGCTGGGCGGCGCCGCGACGCAGTATGCGGATGCCGACCAGTACTCGGCCGGCCTGTTCCGCTGAGGCGACCTGCCTCCCTGCTGTTCCCGGGTGGAGGTTCAGTCACGCCGGTTCAGACGCGCCTGTTCAGTCACGCCTGTTCCGACACATCGGTTCTGACACGCCAGTTCCGACACGTCTGTTCAGACACATCGGTTCAGACATGCCGGTTCAGGCGCGCCCGATCCGACACCCCCTGGAATGCAGAAACGCCCCGGCCGAGGCCGGGGCGTTTCTGTCAGTGCGGCTGGTGTGGATCAGAAGTCCATGCCACCGGACGGGTCGCCCATGGGAGCGGCGGCCTTCTCGGGCTTGTCGGCGACGACGACCTCGGTGGTGAGGAAGAGGCCGGCGATCGACGCCGCGTTCTGCAGAGCCGAACGCGTGACCTTGGCCGGGTCGATGATGCCCGCTGCGAACATGTCGACGTACTCGCCGGTCGCAGCGTTCAGGCCGTGACCCGAGGCCAGCCCGGCGACCTTGTTCGCGACGACACCCGGCTCGAGACCGGCGTTGAGAGCGATCTGCTTCAGCGGAGCCTCGATCGCGACGCGAACGATGTTCGCACCGGTCGCCTCGTCACCCGTGAGGGTGAGAGCGTCGAGAGCCTTGGTGCCCGACTGGATGAGCGCGACGCCACCACCGGGGACGATGCCCTCCTCGACGGCTGCCTTCGCGTTGCGGACGGCGTCCTCGATGCGGTGCTTGCGCTCCTTGAGCTCGACCTCGGTGGCCGCGCCCGCCTTGATGACGGCGACGCCGCCGGCGAGCTTGGCGAGGCGCTCCTGCAGCTTCTCGCGGTCGTAGTCGCTGTCGGTGTTCTCGATCTCGCGACGGATCTGGGTCACGCGACCCTCGATCTGCTCCGCCTCGCCCGCACCCTCGACGATCGTGGTCTCGTCCTTGGTGACGATGACCTTGCGCGCGCGGCCGAGCAGGTCGAGCGTGGCGTTCTCGAGCTTGAGGCCCACCTCTTCGGTGATGACCTGTCCGCCGGTGAGGATCGCGATGTCCTGCAGCTGCGCCTTGCGGCGGTCGCCGAAGCCGGGGGCCTTGACGGCGACCGACTTGAAGATGCCCTTGAGCTTGTTCAGCACGAGCGTCGCGAGAGCCTCGCCCTCGACGTCCTCGGCGATGATGACGAGCTCCTTGCCGTCCTGGATCACCTTGTCGACGATGGGCAGGAGGTCCTTGATGTTGGAGACCTTCTGGTTCGCGATGAGGATGTACGGGTCCTCGAAGACAGCCTCCTGGCGCTCCGGGTCCGTCACGAAGTAGGGGTTCAGGTAGCCCTTGTCGAAGCGCATGCCCTCGGTGAGCTCGAGCTCGGTGCCGAAGGTCTGCGACTCCTCGACGGTGACGACACCCTCCTTGCCGACCTTGTCGATCGCCTCGGCGATGAGCTCGCCGATCGCGGGGTCGGCTGCGGAGATGGACGCCGTGGCGGCGATCTGCTCCTTGGACTCGATCTCCTTGGCGCTGCTCAGCAGCTCTTCGGTGATCGCCGCGACGGCCTTCTCGATGCCGCGCTTGAGCGAGATCGGGTCGGCGCCGGCCGCGACGTTGCGCAGGCCTTCGCGGACGAGGGCCTGTGCGAGGACCGTGGCGGTGGTGGTGCCGTCGCCGGCGACGTCATCGGTCTTCTTGGCGACCTCCTTGACGAGCTCCGCACCGATCTTCTCGTACGGGTCGTCCAGCTCGATCTCCTTGGCGATGGACACGCCGTCGTTCGTGATGGTGGGAGCGCCCCACTTCTTCTCGAGCACGACGTTGCGGCCACGCGGGCCGAGGGTCACCTTGACCGCGTCGGCGAGGATGTTGAGGCCGCGCTCGAGGCCGCGGCGGGCCTCCTCATCGAAAGCGATGATCTTTGCCATGAGTTTTGTCGTCCCTCCTGGACGTAGACGTTGGGTTTAGCACTCAGAGTGAGAGAGTGCTAACGCCATTCTGGCACTCGACACCTTCGAGTGCAAGCCGCGAGGAGGGTGCGCCGCCGACCGATCAGGGGGCCGGAGTCTCCTCCGTGGTGGCCGGGGCGGAGGACGAGCGGTCGAGGCCGATGACGACGGTCAGCTGCTTGCCCCCGGTCTCGTTCATGGAGGCGTAGAAGTCGCTCTTCTGCACGTCCGCTCCGCCGATGAGGTTGGCGAGCCCGATGGCCGCGAGCTCGTCCGCGTCGTCGACGTAGTACACGGTCGTCGTGGCGAAGTCCTTGCTGGCGCTCTCGGTGGCGGAGACCTTGTCGGCGGTCCATCCGCTGTCGATGAGCTTCGCCCGGATCTGAGCCTCGAGGCCCTCCTCCGGAGTCGCGTTCAGGATCATCACCGAGTAGGCGGTGTCGACGACGCCGGTCTCGACCGGCGTCGGCGTCGACGACGGCACGGCCTCGGGGAAGAGCGTGATGCGGCCCATGACCACGAGCGAGCCGAAGATGCCCGCGATGATCAGCACCAGCGCGGCCACGAACGACCAGAGCAGCACGACCCAGCCGTTCATGCCGGGGGCTTCGGCGCGATGCGCTCCTACACGTCCTGCGGAGTGGGGGACGTCGTCGAATCGGTCACGAGTGGGCTTGGACACCACTCGATGCTAGCGGCACCCGCCTGTGCGTCCGCATCACGACGGGGGCGGTGCCCGAAACCGCGGACTCAGCCGACGAAGCCGGGAGTCCTGGCCGAGCGCTGCAGCGCACGGGACTCCCTGATCCGACGGAGCCTGCCGACGAGCATCGGGTCGTACGCCAGCGCGGCGTCGGAGTCGATCAGCCGACCGAGCAGCTGGTAGTAGCGCGCCGAGCTCATGCCGAGCTGCGCGCGGATCACTTCCTCCTTCGCGCCGCTGTGCCGTGGCCACACGGTCTCCAACGCGAGGATCGCACGATCGCGCTCGGTCATCTCTCCCAGCATGAGAACAGGTTAGATCCCCGCGACGCCGTCGCCGCCGCGCCACTCCCACCATCGTCCGAGCGGATCAGCCGCGGCCCGCACCCTGCCGTCCAGCGCGACGACGAAACCGCTCCAGGATCCATCGTCGACGGGGGGCTCCCAGACATCGAGCAGAGCCGGCGGATCGATGGTGATCCATCTGGCGGGGAGCGCGCGGATGGCCTCGACGAGCGCGAGCCTCTGCTCCCGGGGGATGTGCACCAGCACGCCGGGGGTGGTGATGACGAGCGTCGCGCCGTCCGGCGCCTCCGCGGCGAGCGCGGCGATCCGCTCAAGGGCGTCGCCGGCGATGAGGTGCGAAGGGTCGGATGCGGCGATGTCGAGCGCCGCCGTGACGCGCTGCTCGCGCCCCTCCTCCCCCGGCCAGACGAGGCCCTGCAGCCAGCGGCGATCGCGTTCGTCGGACGCGTCGAGGGGCGCGAGGTCGATGCCGGCGCGCCACACGACCTCCGGCAGCCGCAGGGGTGGGATCGCACCGTCGACCACGCTCTCCAGCACGACGGCCGACGGGCCGTCCACCGGGTCGAGCGATCGCCGCGGCATCCCCTCTCCGTCGACGAACCGGTAGGAGTACCGGTCGGGATACAGGCAGAGCCCTGCCGAGGCGCCGATCTCGAGCAGCGCGATGGGGCCCTCGATCTCGCTGAGCACGGGGAGCAGCGGTGCGAGGCGGAGGGGCTCGTTGGTCTGGAGCCGTCTCGCCGTGCACTCCGCGACGATCTCCTCGGCATGCGCGAGCACGAACCCCCGCCATGCGCCGTACGCGGTCAGATCCGCGCCGAGCATCCGCGTGACGGCGAAGACCAGCGGCGGCTGGCGACGGTTCTTGGGTATGCGCGACAGCACGTCACGCACCGCCGGGTCGTCGGCGACCCCGAGCGCCCACTCGGCGTAGAGATCGCTCCGACCGGGCGCCTCCTGCTCGGCGAATCGGGCGTAGCGCTCCTGCACGGCATCCGTCATCCGTCCATTCTGTCGCGACGGACCCCGTTCACAGCCGGACGCGCGAGAATGGAGGCATGGCGTACAGCGTGGACAAGACAGAAGAAGAGTGGCGCGACGAGCTCGGCGCGGATCAGTACGCCGTGCTGCGTGAGGCGGCGACCGAGCGCGCCTGGACCGGCGAGCTGCTGGACGAGAAGCGCGCTGGCCTCTACACGTGCGGTGCGTGCGGTGCGGAGCTGTTCAAGAGCGGCACGAAGTTCGACTCCGGATGCGGGTGGCCGAGCTTCTACGAGTCCATCCGTCCGGAGGCCGTCGAGCTCATCGAGGACACGACGCTCGGCATGGTCCGCACGGAGGTGCGCTGCGCCCACTGCGGCTCGCACCTCGGGCATGTCTTCCCCGACGGGTTCGGAACGCCCACCGGCGACCGCTACTGCATGAACTCGATCGCCCTGAACTTCACCCCGGACGCCGAGTGAGCGCGCTGGAGGCGGTCCGCTCCCGTCAGTCCTGGTCCAAGGTCACCGAGCTCGCGCCCAACCGCGAGGAGCTGCTGCAGCTCGTGGCGGCCGCCGGGCGCGTCGCCGACCACTCGTCGTTGCGCCCGTGGCGTCTGATCGAGCTCCGCGGCGCCGACCGCGAGGTGCTGGGTGCGGCGATCGCGAAGGCCGAGGGCGACAAGTCGCCGTCGTCCAAGCCGCTGCGCGCGCCGCTGCTGATCGCCGTGGTCGCCAGCTACCGCAAGAGCGACAAGGTGCCGCGGTGGGAGCAGGAGGCCGTGGCGTCCGGTGTGGCCCACACGCTGAGCCTGCTGCTGGACGAGGCGGGGTGGGGCGTCCTGTGGCGCACCGGCCACTACACGCGCTCCAAGGCCGTCGCCAAGGCGCACGGTCTCGGCAAGGACGAGGAGCTGCTCGGCTGGCTCTACGTCGGCGGCAAGCCGGCGGGCAAGCGTCCCGGTCGCCGCAAGCCCGTCGACGCGCGCAAGCTCGTGACGCGGATGCCGAAGAAGAAGGACAAGAAGAAGTAGTCAGCGCGCGCGCCGACGCGGCACGGCCACGACGACCGATCCGACGGCGACGGCGACCATCGCCGCGAGCTGCCAGAGAGCGGGACCCGCCTCGACCGGCCAGATCAGATCGATGACGACGGATGCCGTGAGCTGACCGAGCACGGAGCCGAGCCCCATCAGGAGCACCCCGGTGTGCGCGACGATGAAGGCCCCGAGCAGGATGTAGGCGAAGCCGAGGAATCCGCCGAGGTACAGCCACGGCTCGGCGGGCGGCGGCTGCGGCATCCCCCTGACGGCGATGCTGACGCCCGCGGCGAGCGCGAGGGCGACGGTCCCGGCGATGAAGCTCATCAGCGTCGCCGTGATCGGCGACTGCACGCGCTGCGCGAGCCTGCCGTTGGTCGCGGCCTGCCAGGCGATGCCGACCCCTGTCGCGAACGGCAGGAGGAGCATCCACAGCGGCGCGGTGGAGAGCACGTCGCCGGAGAGCGAGATGCCGACGGCGACGAGGGCCAGCGCCCCTCCGAGGACCCGCCCGGGGGTCACCGCCACGACGCCGGCCGGGCCGAATCCGATGCGGTCGAGCACCAGGCCGTGCAGCGTCTGCCCCGCGACGACGCCCACGGTGAAGAGCGAGACGCCCAGGACTCCGGCGGTGATGCCCTGGGTGGAGACGGTGAGCGCGCCGCAGGCGCCGCCGAGCAGCATCCAGAACGGGATCGTGCCTCCGCGGACCCCCGTCCACAGCCGCACCGCGCCACGGCGGGCCGACGGGATGCACGGGATGACGACGACGAGCACGAGGAGTCCGACGGAGAACGAGATGAATCCGGCGACGATCCCGTTGCCCACCTCGACGCCGAGCACGCCGTTGACGCGCGCCTGGACGGCCGTCATCACGCCGATCGCGACCGCTCCGCCGAGTGCCAGCGGGGCGGGCAGGGAGCGCTTCTCGATCACCTGTCGACCCTACCCGAGCCCGTGTCGGGGGCCGGGTCTACTCTGGCAGCATGTGCGCGAGCTACGGCCTTGACCCCCGGTTCACCGACAGCGACGATTTGCTCGACTCCGCCGAGCAGGCAGTGCTCGACGCTCTGCGCACCTGGGCCGACCGCAACGGCGGCGAGACCGTGCGCCCCACCGGGAGGAACCTCCGCAACCTCAATCCGATCCTCCTCGACGACGCCGGTTCGACGTCCGTCGAACCGGCGTGGTGGGGCTTCCTGGTCGACGGCCAGCCCGCGAGGTTCCCGTCCATCAACACGCGGTCGGAACGGCTCCAGGAGCGCCCCGGCAGCCTGCGCTCGCGCGCGCTCGTTCCGGCGACGGGATGGTACGAGCTCAAGAAGCCCGAACGCGTCTGGCACGAATTCGGGCTCGACGGCGGCGGGCTCTTCGGCATGGCCGCCGTCACACAGCGCGGTCGCACAGACGACGGCGAGTGGTACACGTGCTACTCGATCGTCATGCGACCTGCACCCGCGCACCTGGTCGGCATCCACGATCGGATGCCCGTGCTCATCCCCACCGCGTTCGCTCAAGACTGGCTGCGCGCGCAGGGCGACCGCGAGCTCATCGACGAGGCGCTGCTGGCGGCGGCATCCCTCGATGAGCGGGTGGTCGCGGTGCCCCGTGCCGACGACAAGGGCACGGACCGGCTCTTCTGACATGGATGCCGCAGAACTGATCGCCCTGGCGTCCGCGCGCGCCGATGAGCTCCCCGGGTCCGAGCGGGAGAACCCGTTCGGCCCCGAGTGGGACGTGTTCAAGGTCCGCGGCAGGGTGTTCCTGCTGACCCCTCTCGACGGCACGGGTCGGGTGACGCTGAAATCCCACCCCGATGATGCGGTGGCCCTGCGGGAGACGTTCGCCGACATCGTCCCGGGCTACCACATGAACAAGAAGCACTGGATCACGCTGCTGCCCGGGCCATCGCTGGAGGCGGATCTCATCCCCGAGCTGGTGACGGAGTCGTACCTCCTCGTGGTCGAGAAGCTGCCGCGATCGCAGCGTCCGGTCGACCCCGCGATCTTCGGTCGACCGCCCGCCTGACAGTGTCCGTGACCCCTTTCGGGGGTCACGCGTGACCCCCGCGTCACTTTTCCCGCCGAACGTGCACCTTCCCTGTAAGGGAGCATCCGGATCCGGTCCCCAGCAGGTCACCCGAGGCCTGCCGAACGGATGCTCCCGCTACCAGGGGAGGTATCGATGCGGAACGACCGTGTCGACGCGCGGCGAGTGCGCCGCGCCGCGGTGGTGGAGGAGTCGGTGCTGCAGCGCACGCGCGCGGCGCAGCTGCTGGCGAACGATCTGAAGCTCGAGGTGGTGCATACGGGCGCGACGCTCCCGATGTTCATGGCCTGGCTCAAGCGCACGGATCGGACGCGGTGGCCGCATCTGCTCGTGCTGGATCTGCCGACCGACGTCGATCCGCCGCGCGATCTCGACCTCATCGCCGCGCTGCGCGAGGCCGGCATGCGCGTGCTCGTGCTCTCTGCTCTGCGCAACCGCAGCGCCGCGCGCAGGCTGGTCGAACTCGGCATCGACGCCGTGGTGTCGACCTCGGACGGGGAGGACGAGTTCCTGCTCGCCGCCGACGCCGCGCTGGGCGGGGGGACGATGATCACCGCACGTGCCCAGGCGACGATCCACGGCGCGGATCAGACGCTTCGACTGAGCAGGCAGGAGGAGCGGGCGCTGGCGCTGTACGCCTCGGGCCTCACGATCGCGGAGGTGGCGGAGCGCATCGGCGTGCGGCACGACACCGCCAGGAAGTACCTGAAGCGCGTGCGGGACAAGTACACGGTCATCGGCCGGCCTGCTCGATCCAAGCTGGAGCTCGCGCGCATCGCCTGGGCCGAGGGCTACCTCGTCGCCGAGTCCGACCGCGCCGCGCGATCGAGTCAGGCGGCCGCCGCCGCCGGATAGCGGCGGACCGTCGCGTCACCTTTCCGCCCTCCTCCGCTCCTTCCCTATGGGAATCGATCACGGGAGCCCTCCCCCCGCGATCCCCAGGGTGCAGCCCCCTCCTCCGGCCGACGCCGTTCGGCGGGCGCGTGGGGCGTCCGGAGGGGCTGCACCGACGCGCGCGACACCTATCATGAGGACAAGTCCAATCGACCGCGCGTCGCCCACCCGGCGCGAGCGATCGATCGTCTGCTCGTCGGGGGAATGAGCGTGCGTTTTCTGGGAGGGAAAGCGTGGAAGATTCTCGTGGCGACGCCGAACTGCTCCGCGCCCTGCGCGACGGTGATCGCGATGCGTACGTCGTGCTGTGGGAGCGGCACATCGGCGCCGCCCTGCGGCAGGCGTCGCGGCTGCTCCCCTCTCGTGCCGAGGACCTCGTGTCGGAGGCGTTCCTCGCGATCTATCAGCAGGTCACGACCACCGACAAGGGTCCGGAGTTCGCGTTCCGGTCGTATCTGAAGGCGGTCATCCGCAACATCGCGATCCGATGGCGCACGGAGGCGTACCGCGTCGACGATACGGCCGACGCCGATCGCATCGACTTCCGCGACGCCCTGAGCCTGGTCGAGCGCGAAGCCGACGCCAACGAGCTCCTCGGCGCTTTCCAGGAGCTGCCGGAGCGCTGGCAGCGCGTGCTGTGGCTGGCGGAGGTCGCCGACGTCGCACGCCCCGAGATCGCCAAGGAGCTCGGGATCAAACCGAACGCCGTGTCTGCGCTCCATCGCAGGGCGCGATCGGGACTGAGGTTCCAGTGGCTCACGAAGCAGGTCCCCGCGCTGCTGCGCGATGATCCCGATCACGTCGCCCGGCTCCTCCCCCGCCATCTCACCGAGCCCGACGATGCCGACCTCACGGCCGAGATCTCCGCCCACGTGGACTCGTGCATCCGATGCGGCGAGCTGCTGCTCAGCCTGCGCAGCGATGCCCGCCGTCTGCAGGGCGTCACGCTCTCCGCCGTCGGCTTCGGCGCTCTCGGCGTCGCGATCCCGTCGGGCTCCGCGCTGGCCCCCGGCACGGCTGCAGCGGCAGCGCTCATCACGGCGTCGACGGGATTCGGGGTGGCCAGCCTCCTCGCCGGCGGAGTGGGCGCGTTCTCGATCGGCGGACTGCTCCTCGCGACGATCCTGGTGGGCGCCCCCGTGGAGGCGGCGCCCTCGGCGATCGACGCGACCTCTTCGCGTCCGGTGGTCACCGCCCCGCAGACCACAGGGCCGCGGTCCGGGGGGACGGAGGCACTCCCGTCGTCGGCTCCGACGACGGGACCCCACGCACCGACCCTCGGACGCCGCAACGCTGACCCCTCCATCGATTCCGTCGATCTCGTCAACGATCCGGACGCCGATCTGCCGACGGCTCCCGATCGCCCGCAGACCGCGCCCGGCACAACCCCCGGACCATCGGAGGAGCCGACTTCCGCACTGACGCCCGGTGTCACCACTCCGTCCGGGTACTCGGGCTACCTTCCGCCGACGCTGGCCGGCACGGCGACGCCCGGGTCCGCCGTCGCCGTCGAGATCGACGGTCGGCGGTACACACCTGACGTCGCCGCGGACGGCGCCTGGGCGTTCGACCCCCGCACCCTGCAGCTCGCCGCCGGGACCCACGACTACCGCGCCTGGTCCTTCGACGCCCAGAACCAGTCGGCCGCCACGATGGGCAGCTTCACCGTGCTGCCCATCGTCGTGGCCGGGTTCGAAGAGCTCACGGGCATGGAGGACATGCTGGTCGAGGAGGCCAGCACCACCGGGATCGTGATCTCGGCCACGGGTCCCGCGAACGGACGGATCTACGTCTCGACGATGGAGGGGTACTCGGCGGTCTTCGCACTCGACGCGACAGGGCACGCCGTGAAGCGGCTGCGCGTGAATGCGGTCGGCTGGTACTGGTTCACCTTCCGTGCACTCGACGCCGACGGCTTCTGGGGTCCCCCGGAGGAGCATGCCGCCGATGTCTACGATCCTGACGTGATCTTCGGCCCGTGGGGTCCCAGCCCCGAGGACATGACCTTCGACATCGTCGATCCGTAGTCCGTCACATGGGGGACCCCGCCGCCGAGAACGGTACCTGAGGAGGACGCGGGGTCGAGATGCCGCCGCCTAGCGTGGAGGCATGATCACAGCTGAAGGCCTCACGAAGAGGTTCGGAGACAAGACCGCCGTCCAGGACGTGTCGTTCACGGTCAAGCCGGGAAGCGTCACCGGCTTCCTCGGGCCGAACGGCGCGGGCAAGTCCACCACCATGCGCATGATCGTCGGTCTCGACCAGCCGACGTCGGGCCGCGCGACGATCGCCGGGCGCGAGTACCGCAAGCTGAAGGCGCCGCTGACCGAGGTCGGCGTGCTCCTCGACGCGAAGGCCGTCCACACCGGACGCACGGCGCGGAACCACCTGCGGGCGATGGCCGCGACGCACGGCATCCCCTCCTCCCGGGTCGACGAGGTCATCGATCTCGCCGGCATCGGCCCCGTCGCCCGCAAGCGTGCGGGCGGGTTCTCGCTCGGCATGGGGCAGCGGCTCGGCATCGCCTCGGCTCTGCTCGGCGACCCGCACACCCTCATCCTCGACGAGCCCGTCAACGGCCTCGACCCCGAAGGCGTGCGCTGGGTGCGTCAGTTCGTCCGCCATGCCGCGTCCGAGGGGCGCACCGTGCTGCTGTCGAGCCACCTCATGAGTGAGATGGCGCAGACCGCCGACCACGTCATCGTCATGGGACGAGGACAGGTCCTCGCCGACGCCCCGCTCGCCGAGCTGGTGCGCGCATGGACGACCAACACCGTGCGCGTGCGCACCCCCCGCGCCGCCGACCTCGCCGCGGCCGTCGCCGGCCCTGCGGTCGAGATCGTGACCACCGAGCCCGGTCTCCTCGACATCGTCGGGCTCCCGGCATCCCGTATCGGCGACCTCGCCGCCGATCGCGGCATCCCGCTACACGAGCTCACCCCGACCACCGGTTCGCTGGAGGACGCCTACCTGGCACTCACCGGCGACTCCGTCGAGTACCGCACCAAGGAGATCTCATGACCGCCGTCCAGGCCGCTCCTGCGGCTCCCGTCCGCACGAGCTCCGGCCAGCGCCTGACGTTCCTCCGCGCATTGAAGGGCGAGTGGATCAAGCTCGCGACCGTGCGTTCGACCTGGTGGTCGATCGCGATCACCGCCGTCCTCACGATCGGCATCGCGATGCTCATCGCCCAGGCCATCGACGTTCCGGGCTTCGACCCCATCAACGCCGTGGTCATGCCGATCCAGTTCACGATGCTCCTCGCGGGCATCCTCGGCGCGATCTCGGTCACCGGCGAGTACTCCACCGGCATGATCCGCTCGACGCTCACCGCCAACCCCGTGCGCGGCTCCGTCCTCGCCGCGAAGGCCACCGTGCTCGCCGCGTTCCTGTTCGTGTCGTCGCTCATCATCTTCGGCGCCGCTGCGCTCGCGGTGTCGGTCGTGGTCTCCGGTCGAGAGCAGAGCATCGACTGGTCCGACGCGTCCGCCTCGCTCCTGCCGATCCTGGTCTCGTCGCTCGCCATGGCCGTGTTCGCCCTGATCGGCGTGGCGTTCGGCTTCATCCTGCGCTCCGGCGCCGGCGCCATCGCGGCGACGGTCGGTCTGCTGTTCGTGCTGCCGATCGTGGCGAACTTCTTCGCCTTCGCCGGCGAGACGTGGAAGTGGGTGCTGGATGCCGCGACCTACCTCCCCGTCGCCGCCGCGCAGAGCGCGATCCTCCCCGACGGCGCCACGCTCGAGGGACCTGTGCCCTACCTGACGCTGGCCGGCTGGGTCGTCGCGGGCATGCTCGGCGCCTGGGCGGTGCTGCGCACTCGCGACGCGTAGAGTCGCTCCGTGAAGAAGACGCGCAGCCGCAGCGCCGACGTCCGCGAGGACGACGGGCTGCGGCTGCCGCGTCCTCCCGGGCTGTTCCGCCGCTTCTGGGCACGGCACCCGCTCTTCGCGGATGTGCTGATCGCCCTGTTCTGTCTGCTCGTCTCGATCGTTCCCAGCCGAGACTCCTCCCCCGATCTCCCCGAGCCGTTCGGGATCGTCATCGCGGTGCTGATCCCGCTCTCGGTCCTCGTCGCCTGCGTCACGCTGCTCTTCCGGCGCCGGCATCCGATCGTCGCGTTCGCCGCGGCGTTCGCCGCCGAGGTGCTCTTCCTCTTCCTCGGTGTTCCCGGGGGGACGCCCATGGTCACGGTGGCGGCGTACTCCCTCGCCGTGTACGTGTCGACTCGCGCCGCCTGGGCGGGACTCGGGTACGGGCTGGCCGGTCTGGCCGTCGTCGCCGGAGGGCTGGCGGGGGTCGGAGCGATCTCGCTCCAGACCGCCCTGAACGCGCTGATCGGCAACTTGGTGGTCGCCCTCATCGGCACGCTCATCGGCATCAACGTGGGCGGCCGCAAACGCTACGTCGCTGCGATCATCGACCGCTCACGGCAGCTGCTCGTCGAACGAGACCAGCAGGCCCAGCTTGCTGCGGCCGCCGAGCGGGCACGGATCGCCCGGGAGATGCACGACATCGTCTCGCACTCGCTCACCGTGATCGTCGCCCTCTCGGAGGGAGCCGCGGCCACGCCGGATGCCGCCCGCGCCCGGGCCGCGGCGACCGCCGCCGCCGACACCGCCCGCTCCGCCCTGGGCGAGATGCGCTCGATGCTCGGCGTGCTGCGAGACGATGACGCTCCCCTGCCGCTGGCGCCCATCACGGCGCCTGCTCCGCACGACACGGTGGTGAACGCGCAACGGGCGGGCTTCCCCGTCACCCTCTCCACCTCCGGGAGCGCGGAGCTGAGCCCCGCGATCGAGCACGCGGTCTCCCGCATCGTGCAGGAGGGCGTGACGAACGCGATGAGGCACGCGCCTACGGCCAAGACGATCGCCGTGCGGGTCGAGAACTCCGCCGACGACGTGACGATCGAGATCGTCAACGACGGAGCCGTGCCCTCCACCGCGCCGTCGGGGTTCGGGCTCAGGGGGCTGGCCGAGCGGGTCGCGCACGTGCACGGCCGCATCGACTACGGTCGCGCGGAGGGTTCCCGGTGGCGGCTGCGCGCGACGATCCCCCTCGACACCAGGACAGCGGACGATTCGGAGAAGAGGAAGTGATGACAGAGCAGATCAGCGTGCTCCTCGTCGATGACCAGGAGCTGATCCGGCTCGGATTCCGCATGGTGATCGAGGCGGAGAGCGACCTCGTCGTGATCGGAGAGGCCGGCGACGGCCGCACGGCGATCGCCCAGACCGCCGCGCTGCGGCCCGACGTCGTCCTCATGGACATCCGGATGCCGGGCCTCGACGGCATCGCGGCGACCGAGGCCATCGTGCGCGATCATCCCGGCACCCGCGTGCTCGTGCTCACCACGTTCGACCTCGACGAGTACGCCTTCGGGGCGATCCGCGCCGGGGCCAGCGGTTTCCTGCTGAAGGACGCCCAGCGCCACGAGATGATCGCCGCCGTCCGCGCGGTGCACCGCGGAGACGCGGCGCTGTCGCCCCGGATCACGCGGATGCTGCTCGACCACGTCTCCCCGCAACTGGGCGCGTCCAAGAGCGGGGAACCGCATGCGGAGGATGCCGAGCTGCTCCGCTCCCTCACCGATCGTGAGAACGACGTCTTCCTCGCGATCGCCCGGGGGCTCAGCAACGCCGAGATCGCCGATGCGCTCTTCGTGAGCGAGTCCACCGTGAAGACGCATGTCAGCCGCGTGCTGTCGAAGCTCGGGGCACGCGATCGGATCCACGCGGTGATCCTCGCCCACCGCCTCGGCATCGGAGGCGATGCCGAGGCGCCGAGCAGCTAGGCGCGCGCGGGCGTCCACTCCGAGACGCGGTTCAGGAGCGCCACCTCGTCGGCGGCGAGCTCGAGCCGCGCGCCGGCGAGCAGATCGGCGACCTGCTCCACCCTGCTCGCGCTCGCGATCGGGGCCGCGACCGTGGGCTGCGCCCGCAGCCACGCGAGGGACGTCGCCGCGATCGAGGCGCCGTGCGCGTTCCCGATCTCCTCCAGCGCGTCGATGATGCGCAGACCGGCCTCGGTCGCGTACTTCGCGGCGCCCGAGGCACGCGGCGACCCCTGGCCGTCGGCATCCGTCGAGCGGTACTTGCCCGTGAGGAATCCGCTCGCCAGGGAGTAGTACGGGACGAGTCCGAGACCGAACTCCTCCGCCACCGGGATGATGCTCTCCTCGACGTCGTTGCGGTGCACGAGGTTGTAGTGCGGCTGCACCGCGACGGGAAGGGCCACGCCGGTGCGCTGCGCGATCTCCACCCACTCGCGGATGCGCTCGGCCGAGTAGTTCGACACGGCGATGTGACGCACGAGCCCGTCGGCGACGAGCTGCCCGAAAGCGCCCACCGTCTCCTCGAGCGGAACGGTCTCGTCGTCGAAGTGCGCGTAGTACAGGTCGATCGCGTCGACGCCCAGGCGGCCCAGCGAGGCTTCGGCCGCGTTGCGGACGTTCGCGGCCGAGAGCCCGCGGAAGTCGGGGTGCTGACTCACCTTCGTGGCGACGACGACACCCTCCGGCTTGCGGGAGGCGAGCCACTCGCCGATGATCGTCTCGCTCTCGCCGCCGCTGTTGCCCGGCACCCAGGCGCTGTACGCGTCAGCGGTGTCGATGAAGTCGCCGCCGCCCTCCGCGAAGGCGTCGAGGACGGCGAAGGAGGCGTCGCGGTCGGCGGTCCAGCCGAACACGTTGCCACCGAGCGAGAGGGGGAAGACGTCGAGGTCACTGTTTCCGATGCGGGTCATGCTCGGCACAACCGGCGATGGGCGGCGGTTATTTCCGCTGTGACGCCGTGTTGCGATCCCCGTGAACTGAGCCGACTACGGGACTCGAACCCGTAACCCCCGTATTACAAGTACGGTGCGCTACCAATTGCGCCAAGTCGGCGGATGCCACCAGCTTAGCGATGGCGGCGACGGGCGCCGAACTACTGCGCGGGGGTGGCGGTCGGGGTGGGCGTCGGCGTCGCGGTCGACTCGTAGTAGGCGTCGCTGGCGACGGTCAGCACGAACTGCGAGAACTCGGCCGGGTCGTCGAGAGCGCCGACGTAGGCCTCACCGTTCACGACGATCATCGGAGCGGCGGTGAGGACGAGGTCGTCGGAGCCGACGAGCGGACCTTCCAGCGCGCGCGAGGTCGCTTCCTTCGCCCAGGTCACGTAGTCCTGGTTCTCGATGCAGGAGCGCACGGCCTTGGCGCTGCTCACGCCGACCGCGGCGGCGGCGTCCGCGAGCTTGGAGTCGCTGATCCCGTCGCTGTTGACCTCGGGCTGGTTCTCGAGGAGGTCGTGGTTGAACGAGTAGAACTGGGCGGGCGAGTGCGTCGCGACGCAGGCTGCGGCGCCGGCCGCGCGCAGCGAGTACTTGGTGCCGTTCGAGCTGGCGGTGAGCAGCGCGACCGGGTGGTAGGTGACGGTCGCCGCGCCCTGGGTGATCCAGTTGGTGAGCTGTCGGGCGTTCGCGCGCTCGAAGACCCCGGCGTCGGGAGACAGGTAGTCGACGTAGATGTGGATGTCGACCGTGTTCGCGGTGGTCGGCTCCGGAGTCGGAGCGGCCTCGGTGCCCGCCTCGGACGGTTCGGCGCTCGGCGTCGCGAGGGTGTCGCTGGACACGGTCGCCGCGGTCACGTCGGAGACGAGGATGCCGTCGCCCTCGAGCCCGCTCGGCGTCAGCTGCGGCTTGGTCACCTGCGCGGACACGGCGAGCGTCACGGCGGTGCCGATCGCGCCGACGGCGACGATGGCCACCGCTCCGATGATGATCCGTCGCATCAGGCGCGCCCTCGACTGCTGGGCGTGCACCTGCTGTGCCTTCTCCCGCACGGCCTCACGCGAATTGCGAGGGGTGGGGACGTTCGGCGTCTCGTCGCTCGACATCGTTCCTCTTGACAGTCTCACGGGGGCAGGGTGGCCCCGAACGCCGCCTCACGCGACGATCGCCGCTGACGCGGCCGGATTCGATGCTAACCAGCCAGTCTGGGAAATACCCAGGTGCGGGTTTGTCTGTCATACTGATCCCGACCCAACGACGGGTCACGGCGGGTCGCTCCGCCGCTCTATCACTACGGATCGTCCGGCACGTACCTGCCGGTGAAGGAGAAATGCAATGGCATCTGTCACTTTCGATGAGGCCACCCGCCTGTACCCCGGCGGCACGCGTCCCGCCGTCGACAAGCTGAACCTCGAGGTCGGAGACGGCGAGTTCCTCGTCCTCGTCGGCCCTTCCGGTTGCGGTAAGTCCACGTCGCTCCGCATGCTCGCAGGCCTCGAAGAGGTCAACGCCGGCCGCATCCTCATCGGCGAGCGCGACGTCACCGACGTCCCGCCGAAGGACCGCGACATCGCCATGGTCTTCCAGAACTACGCGCTGTACCCGCACATGACCGTCGCCGAGAACATGGGCTTCGCGCTCAAGATCGCCGGCATCGGCAAGGAGGAGCGCGCCTCCCGCGTCCTCGAGGCCGCGAAGCTCCTCGACCTCGAGCAGTACCTGACCCGCAAGCCGAAGGCGCTCTCGGGCGGCCAGCGTCAGCGTGTCGCCATGGGGCGCGCGATCGTGCGTCAGCCCCAGGTGTTCCTCATGGACGAGCCGCTGTCGAACCTCGACGCCAAGCTCCGCGTCCAGACCCGCACGCAGATCGCGTCGCTGCAGCGCCGCCTCGGCGTCACCACCGTCTACGTCACGCACGACCAGACCGAGGCTCTGACCATGGGCGACCGCATCGCGGTCCTCAAGGACGGTCTGCTCCAGCAGGTCGGCTCGCCGCGTGACCTCTACGAGAAGCCGAACAACGTGTTCGTCGCCGGCTTCATCGGCTCCCCGGCCATGAACCTCTTCACGGCCGACCTGGCCGAGGGCGGCGTGCGCTTCGGCACCGAGGTCGTCCCGCTCGACCGCGACACCGTGGGCCGCGCGAACGGCTCGCAGGTCACCGTCGGCGTGCGTCCCGAGGACATCACCGTGGGCCCGGCCGACGGCAAGGGCCTCTCGGTCGTCGTCGACCTGGTCGAGGAGCTCGGCGCAGACGGCTACCTCTACGGTCACACCGAGATCAACGGCAAGCGCACCGACCTGGTCGCTCGCGTCGACGGCCGCAGCCACCCCAACGCCGGCGAGACCGTCACGCTGGCCGCGAACGCGGGCCACGTGCACGCGTTCGACAGCGAGTCGGGTGAGCGTCTGAACGACAAGCCGGTCGTCTCGGCTTCCTGAGTTCTGCAGCATCGCGGCGCGGGTCGACCTTCTGGTCGCCCCGCGCCGCGTCGTTTCCCCCGGCATCCATCCCCCTCAGGAGAACCATGCAGGACGCTCTACGCATCACCGCCAGCACCGTCGACCCAGGACTGCTCGGGCTGCCCTGGTCGACCACGCTGGCCAAGTGGCCGTCCGAGCACATCGTGTCCCTCCCGAAGGGCCTCTCCCGCCATCTGGTGCGCTTCGCGGATCTGTCCGGGCGCGTGGTCGCGGTCAAGGAGACGACCGACGAGATGGCGCGGCGCGAGTACGACATGCTCGGCAACCTCGCCCGCCTCGCCGTCCCCTGCGTCGACCGGGTCGCGGTCATCGCCGGTCGGACGGATGCCGACGGCGAGCCGCTCCCCGCGGCGCTGGTGACGTCGCACCTGCGCTTCTCCATGCCGTACCGCGCGCTGTTCACGCGCGTGCTGCGCCCCGACACCGCCACGCGACTCGTCGACGCCCTCGCCCTGCTGCTCGTGCGCCTGCACAACGTCGGCTTCTACTGGGGCGACGTGTCGCTCTCCAACACCCTCTTCCGCCGCGACGCCGGAGCCTTCGCCGCCTACCTCGTGGATGCCGAGACCGGCGAACTGCACGAGGAGGGCCTCACCGACGGGCAGCGCGCCTACGACCTCGACCTCGCCCGCACGAACATCGCCGGGGAGATCATGGACCTCGCCGCCGGAGGGCGCCTGGAGCGGGGCGTCGACGCGATCGCGATCGCCGACGGCATCGTGTCCTCCTACCGCTCGCTGTGGGCGGAGCTCACCGCCCAGGAGTCGTTCTCCTCCGCCGAGACCTGGCGCATCACCGAGCGCGTGGAGAGGCTGAACGCCCTCGGATTCGACATCGACGAGATGTCGATGTCGACCACCTCCGACGGCACCGTCGTGGAGATCCAGCCCAAGGTCGTGGATGCCGGTCACCACCAGCGTCGGCTCATCCGCCTCACCGGGCTCGACGTCGAGGAGAACCAGGCACGTCGCCTCCTCAACGACCTCGACGAGTTCCGCGCCCGCTCGACCAAGCAGTGGGCGGATGAGGAGATGTACGCGCACGAGTGGCTGACGCGCGTCTTCGAGCCCGTCGTGCGGGCCATCCCCTACGAGCTGCGTGCCAAGCTCGAGCCGGCGGAGGTCTTCCACCAGGTTCTGGAGCACCGGTGGTATCTTTCGCAGGCGCAGGGCCGGTCGGTCCCGCTCGCCGAGGTGCTCACGAGCTACATCAACGAGGTCCTGAGGCACCGGCGCGACGAGGCGACCATCATGGGGCCGCCGACCGAGACCATGAGCCTCCCCGTGATCACCGGGGTCACGCCCATCGCCGACGACGAGGACGACGACGTCGACTGGCGCGACCTCGTCTGACCGCGCAGACCGGAAGGGCCGGTCGGTGACGTCTCGTCACCGACCGGCCCTTCTCGTCTCAGGAGGTGCTCAGACCTGGTCGCGCGTCCGGCGCTGGCGGATCAGAGCGATCGTCCCGAGCAGGATCGCGACGACTCCCGCCGCCGTCAGCACCACGGGCAGCGCTCCGCCGGTCGCGGCGAGCCCTCCCGTCGATCCGTTCGAGCCGGTCGAGGGACCGGCAGGAGCCGCCGGCTGCTTCTCGACGACCACGGTCTGCGCGGCATCCTCGATGTCGGTGTGCGCGGCGACCGGGGTTCCCGATGCCGTCGCCCCGACGTAGAGGGTCTCGAACGCCACGAGCGTCGATCCCGCGTAGCCGGTGGGCACCGTGAAGCTCACGGCGATGCTTCCCGTCGATGCGGTCGGCGTGAACGTCGCCGTCGCCGTGATGCCCGTCGCTGAGCCGTCGGACTTGCGCATCAGCTCACCGGCGACCGTGTACTCCACGCCCGGGGTCAGTCCGGTGTACGCGATCGTGTCGATCACCGTTCCTCCGCCCCAGGCCAGGGTGTGGTCCTGGTCGGCGCCGTCGAGGAGCGTCGTGCCGATCGCGGGGACGAGAGGCTGCGCCTCCACCGCCACGGTCTGATCCACGTCGTCGATGTCCCTGTGCTCGGCCACCGGGGTGCCCGTGGCCTCTCCGCCCGAGTACAGCGTCTCGAACGCGACCAGAGACTGCCCCGCGTATCCCACGGGAACGACGAAGGTCACGTCCACCGTGCCGTCCGTCGACGTCGGCGTGAAGGTCGTCTCACCGGTGATGCCGGTGGCGGAGCCGTCCGCCTTGAGCATCAGCTCGCCGGCGACCGTGTACTCCTGCCCGACGGTCAGCCCCGTGTACGCGATCGTGTCGATCAGCGACCCGCCGTTCCACGCGAGGGCGTGGTCCTCGTCCGCGGCGTCGACCAGGGTCGTTCCGATCGCGGGCACCAGGGACTCGACGACGAAGGTCTGGCCGGCATCCTCGGCGTCATGGTGCACGGCGTAGACGTCGCGAACGGGGACTCCGAGGTCGTAGCGCCACCGGTAGAGCGTCTCGTAGACGACGAGCGTCTTGCCCGCGTACTGCTCCGCCTGCGCGGCGGTCAGCGTGAACACGACGTCGACATCGCCGCTCGTCGCCCCCGCATCCACGGTGAAGTAGTCGGATTCCGCGGTGATCCCGGTGGGCGTCGCCACGCCGCCTTCGACGAGCATGAGCTCGCCGCCGACCACGTAGTCGTTGATGAACTCGCCGTCGACGAGGGTGTTCGGCTCGAGATCCCGGTAGCTGACGGTGTCGGTGACAGTGCCCCCGGTGAGGAGCAGCACCTTGTCGTCGGCCGGGTTGTCGGTCGTCGCCAGCGTGCCGATCGACGGCTCCGGCAGCACCGCGACCGTCTGGTCCACGTCCTCGATGTCCTCGTGGACCGCGACCGGAGTGCCCGTCGCCGTCGCCCCCTCGTACAGCGCCTCGAAGGCGACCAGGGACTCCCCTGCGTAACCGCTCGGAACCGTGAAGGAGACCTCGACCGTGCCGTCTGCGGCGGTCGGCGTGAAGGTCGTCGCCCCCGTGATGCCCGTCGCGGAGGCGTCCGCCTTCACCATGAGCTCACCGGAGACGGTGTACTGCTGGCCCACGGTCAGTCCGGTGT
Source organism: Microbacterium sp. NPDC057944 (assembly GCF_042887445.1). Classification (NCBI taxonomy): domain Bacteria; kingdom Bacillati; phylum Actinomycetota; class Actinomycetes; order Micrococcales; family Microbacteriaceae; genus Microbacterium; species Microbacterium sp. NPDC057944. The sequence continues at coordinate 1,992,695 of NZ_JBHVPJ010000001.1, read as the reverse complement.
AGGCGATCGTGTCGATCAGGCTGCCGCCGTTCCAGGCGAGGACGTGGTCTTCGTCCGCAGCATCCGTCAGCGTCGTGCCGATGGCCGGAACAGCGGCCGCGGCCCAGGCGCCCTGCGCCGACGCCGAGGTCGTCGCGGTCGAGGCCGCGACGAGGATCTGCGACTGACGGTGCGCCGCCGCCGTGGGCGTGGTGCTGCCGACGACGGGGGTCGAGACGACGAGACCGGTGCCGTCGGCCCCTGCCACCGTCGCGGTGACCGTGGCGGAACCGGCGACCGTCGAGCCGCGCAGATCGAGGAAGACCTGCTGACCGTCGACGACGGCGTTCGCATTGATCGGGCTCCCCGCCGCGTCGGTGAACGCGTGCGCGGGGCTCGAGGTCACGGCCGCGGTGGCCTGGTTCGTCGAGACCGTGAACGGTCCGAAGAGCGATCCCGCCGCTCCGGAGCCCGCAGGGCCGGCGACGGAGACGTCGATGTCCGCCGTGGTCGGGGGCGTCTGATTCTGGTCGGCGTTGGCCCCGTTCACCAGGTACCAGTACACCGCCTCGGAGTTGGGGGTCTCCCAGGCCCAGGCAGCATCCCAACCCAGGTCGGTGTATCGCCAGATCGCATACTGCGTCGCCTCGACGGCGTCGCTGACGCTGAGGTTCGTGACTCCGGCGGCGGTCTGCAGAGCGACCAGGTCGATCGCCGGATAGGAGTGCGTCAGGACCCAGTGGACCTTCGCCTGAACAGCGGGGGTGGTGAAGAGATTCGCCCCCAGGTAGGACGAGAAGTCGCCGACGACCGCGCTGGTGCCGGTGCGTCGGCTGACATCGTGCTCGATGCAGTACGCCCAGTAGTCGGCCGTCCCCGGGTTGGCCGTGTCGGTCGGCACGGGAACGTACACGGGGCGGATGGCAGTGCCCGAGTAGCCCTGCGAAGCCGTCCCCACCCAGACCGGGTCTCCCGGCGCGATGTCGGTCGCCGCGACCGCCGGTGCGGCGAACGCGGCGGGTATGAGAGCGGTGAGTGCGAGCAGAAGCGCCGCAGCGCCCCTCCCCGCTCTCGTCTTACGAGTCGAAGCGGTCGTCTTCACGATAGGTCAGCATCCTTGTCACGTGGGCGCACGAGTGCGCACTCTCCCCTGAATAGAGGACTCCCCCGTTGACTGAGTCCTCGCGATCAGTCTGGGAGCGGCGCACAGGGTACAGCAACGGACGAAGGATTCCTGACCCCCTCTGGGGGTCAAAGGACGCAGATCACGTAATGGGCGCCGCCCGCTGACCCGGCGGCGACGCGTCAGTAACCGACGGTGAACCGCTCGCGGTGATGGTTGCCCTGCTCGATCTCGTCGACCACGGCGACCGCGAAGTCGGCACCGGAGATGTACGACTTGCCCTCCGCGTCGCGCACGATCACGTCGCCGCCATCGCGGTAGCCGCCGGTGCGCTCGCCCTCCGCCCAGGGGCCGAAGACCTCGGCCGGGTGGATGAAGAACCAGTCGACTCCGGCATCCGTCGCCTCCAGCAGCGCGAGGGAGTCGATGCCGACCTGCGCCTCGTGCTTGTACTCCTCGGGGAAGTCGAGGTCGAACAGACGCGGGCCTCCCGGAGCCACCAGGCTGCCGCCGGCGCCGCCCACGACGCCGAGACGGGTGGACGTTCCGCTGACCTGCGCGACGACGTTGGCGAGAGCCTCCAGCGCCCTGTCGGCCATGTCGCCGCGGGGCGACAGCGCCGAGACGACCGCGTCGGCACCGGCGAAGGCGTCGGCGATCGACGCGAGGTCGAGAGCGGAGCCCTGCACGTAGTCGGCCCCCTCCACCCGGTCGGACGGGACGGAGCGCGAGACGGCGACCACATCGTGCCCGCGGCTCACCGCCTCCGAAACGATGTGACGACCGGCGTAGCCGGTGCCTCCGAGGACGACGATGCGAGCCATGGGGTGCCTTCCTACTTCTTCGCGTTGCGGGTGGTGGAGACCTGGTACAGCGCGACGGAGGTCGCGATGCCGGCGTTCAGCGACTCGGCGGCGGTCGAGATCGGGATCGACACGATCTGGTCGCAGGTCTCTGCGACCAGGCGGGAGATCCCCTTGCCCTCCGACCCGGTGACGATCACGACGGGGCGGTCTGCCAGCTGCAGGTCGGGCAGCATCACGTCGCCGTCTCCGTCGAGCCCCAGCACGAACACGCCCTGCTTCTTGAACTCCTTGAGCATGGTCGTGAGGTTCGTGGCGAGAGCGACCGGGATGCGCGCCGCTGCTCCTGCGCTCGTCTTCCACGCCGCCGAGTTGACCCCGGCCGAGCGACGCTGCGGAAGGATCACGCCGTGTCCGCCGAAGGCCGCCGTCGAGCGGATGATCGCGCCGAGGTTGCGCGGGTCGGTGATGCCGTCGAGAGCGACGAACAGCGGAACCTGCCCCCGGCTGATGACCTTCTCCAGCAGATCCTGCGGGTGCGCGTACTCGTACGGCGGAACCTTGATGGCCACGCCCTGGTGCACGCCGTCGAACCCGGCCATGCGGTCGAGCTCCTGACGCGTCACCTCGAGGACCGGAATGCCGCGGTGCGTGGCGATCGACAGCATCTCCTTGACGCGGTCGTCCATCTCCACGCGCTGGGCGATGTAGAACGACGTCGCGGGGATCTTCGCGCGCAGCGCCTCGAGCACCGAGTTGCGGCCGGTGACGAACTCGGTCTCGGTGGTGTTGTCCTTCGCCCTCGCCGAGCGGTTCGGGTTCCCACCAGCGGCCTGGCGCTGGCCGGGCCGTCCCTTGCCTCCGGACGCGGCGTAGCGCTCGGCGGCGGCCTTGCGCTTGCCCGCCGGGTGCCAGGCGCGGTCCTCCGCCTTCGGGGTCGGTCCGCGGCCTTCGAGGGCCTTCCGTCCGAGTCCGCCCGTGCCCTTGCTCGGGCCCTTCTTCTTGCCCTTGCCCGCTGAGGGGTTGCCTGGCTTAGCCATCGATACTCCAATGAGTTCCGGCCGGAGAGTCCTCCAGCGTGATTCCTGCGGCGGCGATCGCGTCACGGATGCGATCCGCCGCCGCCCAGTCCTTGTCAGCACGCGCCTGGGCTCGCTGGGTGATCATCGTCTGCACGAGCGCGTCGAGAGCGGATGCCGTGGCACCCTCGCCTTTCGAGCCCCACTCGGACGAAAGCGGGTTGATACCGAGTACATCGGTCATGCCCACAACGTCTTGGAATGTGCTCTCGATCTCAACACCCGGATCTCCCGCGAAGCCGTAAGCCGTGTTTCCGGCGGTCACGGTCGCGTGAAGGACGGCAAGCGCCTTTGGCACGTTCAGATCGTCATCCATTGCCGCGACGAAGGGTGGCGGCAGTGTGGGCCTCACGCTTGGGTCCACAACGCGCGCGGCGCGCTCGAGAAAGGTTCGGATCCGTCCGAGCGCCGCCTCGGCCTCGGCCCATGACGCGTCGGTGAGATCGAGGCTCGACCGGTAGTGCGCGGCGGCGAGCGCGTAACGGACCACGAGCGGCTCGTGCGTCTTCAGCACGTCGGACGCCAGGGTGAAGTTGCCGAGGGACTTCGACATCTTCTGCCCGCCGACGGTCACGAGACCGTTGTGCACCCAGTACTGCGCGAACCCGAGGCCCGCGGCCGTCGACTGCGCCAGCTCGTTCTCGTGGTGGGGGAAGCGCAGATCGAGTCCGCCGCCGTGGATGTCGAACGCGTCGCCGAGGTAACGGCGCGACATGGCCGAGCACTCGATGTGCCAGCCGGGGCGACCGGGTCCCCACGGCGAAGCCCAGGTGGCGTCCGCCGGCTCGCCCGGCTTGGCGCCCTTCCAGAGCGCGAAGTCCTGCGGGTTGCGCTTGCCGCGCGGGTCGGCGTCGGCCGCCGCCTCCATCGCATCGACGGACTGGTTCGTGAGGGAGCCGTACTCCGCCCACGAGCGCACGTCGAAGTACACGTCGCCGGAGCCGTCGGGCGCCGGATACGCGTGTCCGCGCTCGATGAGCGTCGAGATCAGCTCCTGCATCTGCGGGACGGATGCCGTCGCCCGCGGCTCGTACGTGGGCGGGAGGATGCCGATCGCGGAGTACGCGCTCGTGAACTCCTGCTCCATCCGGTACGCGAGCGCCCACCAGGGCTCGGCATCCGTCGCGTTCGCGAGGACCTTGTCGTCGATGTCGGTCACGTTCCTCACGAACGTGACACGTGTGCCGTCGTACGACAGCCAGCGACGCAGCAGATCGAAGCTGAGCGCTGCGCGGACGTGCCCGATGTGGGGGCCCGACTGCACCGTGGGTCCGCACACGTACATCGTGACGTTCTCGGGATCGAGAGGCACGAAGTCGCGCAGCAGCTGTGCGCGGGTGTCGTAGAGGCGGAGAGTCACCGCACAAGCCTACCGGGCGCGCCGTCGCGAAGCCTGGGCGCGCCGCAATGCGTCACGCGGCGTGGAGCGGCCTCAGTCGACCGGCAGGACCTGCCCGGTCTGCACGCCCAGGACGCTCTTCGCGTACGCCTGACCCACCCGGAACGATGACACCGGGATGAATCCGGGGAAGGACGAGTGGTACGACGGCGCGTCCTCCAGCACGGACGGGCTGACGGCGTTGATGCGGATGCCGCGCGGAAGCTCGGGCGCCGCCCCGAGGACGAACGACTCGAGCGCCCCGTTGGCGAGGGATGCCGCAGCCCCGGTCGCGATCGGCTCCCTGGCGAGGATGCCGGAGGTGAGGGTGAAGGACCCGCCGTCGCGCACGAAGGGCGTCCCGATCCGCACGATGTCGAGCTGCGAGAGCACCTTGCCCCGGAAGGCCGATTCGTACGCGTCGCGTCCGAGCTCGGACAGCGGAGCGAACGGCACGCTCCCGACCGCCGCGATGACGGCGTCGACGGTGCCGACCTCGTCGAACAGGCGCGCGATGGATGCCGGGTCGGTCACGTCGACGGCGGGGTTCCCGCTCCGGGAGGCGGCGATGATCTCGTGCCCCTCCAGTGCGGCCTGCGCCGCACGCCCGACATGCCCTGATGCTCCGATGATGAGGATCTTCAACTCGACTCCTTCTGCCGTGGTCACGCTAACGGGCAACGAGGGGACGCCGTCCGGCATTCCCGCACGGCGCGGCGCCCGTGGATCAGGAGGCGTGGACCATCGCGATCGCCGTGACCGCGATGCCCTCCCCGCGTCCGGGGAAGCCCAGGCCGTCGGTCGTCGTCGCCGTCACCGACACCGGGGCGCCCCCGAGGGCGGCAGAGAGCACGGCCTCCGCTTCTGATCTGCGTCCGCTGAAGCGCGGCCTGTTGCCCTGGAACTGGACGGACACGTTGCCGATCGCGAAGCCCGCCGCCTCGAGGATCTCCCTGGTGCGGGCGAGGAACACCGGCGCATGCGCTCCGGCGTACTCCGGATGCGCCGTGCCGAAGTGCTCGCCGATGTCACCGAGGCCGGCGGCCCCGAGCAGGGCGTCCACGATCGCGTGGGCGACGGCGTCCCCGTCCGAGTGTCCGGAGAGCGGCTGCTCCCCCGGCCAGACAAGCCCGGCCAGCCACAGATCGCCCTCCCCTCCGAAGGCGTGCACATCGGTGCCGATGCCGACGCGGACCGCGCCTGCGGACCGGATCGGTGCCGAGAGCAGATGCCGCGCCCGCTCGAGGTCTGCCGGTGTGGTGATCTTGAAGCCGCGCTCCGCCCCGGGGATGTGGCGCACCGCGTGCCCGGCGGCCGCGAAGAGGGCGGCGTCGTCGGTGTACTCGACCCCCGCCGTCCGCGCCTCGGCGTAAGCCGACTCCAGGAGTGCACGGGGGAAGCCCTGCGGCGTCTGCGCGGCCGCGAGCTCGGAGCGGTCGACGGCTCCGGTGACCCCGTGCTCGTCGACCCGCTTCAGGGTGTCGACCACCGGCAGGACCGGGATCACGCCCGAGGCGTCGTCGACGGCCGCGGCGACCGCGTCGATCACCGCAGCGGGTGTGAGCGCTCGGGCAGCGTCGTGCACGAGCACGGTCTCCACATCGCCCCACAGGGCCGCGAGGCCGGCGGCCACCGACTCCTGTCTCGTCGCGCCGCCCGTGACGATACGGCCGAGGTCGGCCCGCTCGCCGGCGGCGGCGAGCAGTTCGCTCTCGGCATCCCCTTCGAATCCGGCGGGCGCGACCACGACGACCTGCGCAGGAGCCGCCGCGAACACGCCGTCGAGGGCGTGGCGCAGGATCGAGTGGGCGTCGATGCCGACGAAGGCCTTCGGCGCTCCCCCTGCCAGGCGGGTGCCGGAGCCTGCGGCGACGACGATGATCGCGGTGTGCGGAACGGGAAGCATGCTCACACGCTACCGGGCATGAGAAAAGGGCGGATGCCGAAGCATCCGCCCTTCACGAAGAGTCTCAGGAGGCGAGGACCTCGTCGAGCAGCGCGCCCGCCTTGTCCTCGTCGATCTTCTCGGCCAGAGCCAGCTCCGAGATGAGGATCTGGCGAGCCTTCGCCAGCATCCGCTTCTCACCAGCGGAGAGACCGCGGTCCTGGTCACGGCGCCACAGGTCGCGAACGACCTCGCTGACCTTGATCACGTCACCCGATGCGAGCTTCTCCAGGTTCGCCTTGTAACGGCGAGACCAGTTGGTGGGCTCCTCGGTGAACGGAGCACGCAGCACCTCGAACACGTGGTCGAGGCCCTCCTTGCCGATCACGTCGCGGACGCCGACCAGGTCGACGTTCTCTGCAGGAACCTCGATGATCAGATCACCCTGGGTGACGTTGAGCTTCAGATACTTCTTCGCCTCACCCTTGATGATGCGCTCCTTGACCTCGATGATGGTCGCAGCGCCATGGTGCGGATAGACGACGGTCTCGCCAACCTCAAAAAGCATAAAAACGTGTCCTTTCGGCAACCTCAAGGATACCACAGGGATTATGCGCTAAGGTTCGCGCCCCCTCATCCACGGGCGCTCTCGACTTACCCATAGAATGGGAGGCGGATATCCCGCCGGACCTCAGGAGGACCCGTGAAATCGCGCATCGTCGCGTCTGCCGCCATCAGCGCCCTCGTTCTGCTCGGCGCGACCGGGTGCACGTTCATCACCCCGCAGTCGACCAAGATCGAGTATGCGGCGTCCGACGGCGTGAACGTCTCCGACGCCTCCGGCCCGCTGGTCGTCCGCAACGCCTTCATCGTCGCGAACGAAGACGGCTCGCTCGGCAACCTGGTCGCCGCGATCGTCAACCCGACCACGGAGAAGGCCACCATGACGATCACGCTCGACGGCAACGATCCGTTCGCCGTGACGGTCCCCGGCGGCAGCACCGTGAGCCTCGGCACGAAGGCCGACGACGCGCTGCGCATCTCCGACCTCGGCGCCATGCCCGGCAGCACGGTCGAGGTGCACTTCCAGTCCGGCGACAGCACCGGCACCAAGGCGCAGATCCCCGTCCTCGACGGCTCGCTCCCCTACTATTCCGACCTGGTGCCCTCCGCCGACAAGCCCCAGTCGTCGCCGACGCCCGTCCCCACCGACACCGCGGCTCCCGCGCCGTCGAACTGACGCAGCACCGCGCACGCAGAAGAGGCCGGCACCCATCGGGTGCCGGCCTCTCCCGTGTCCGCGGAGCTCAGCCCTCGAACCGATAGCCGAGTCCGCGCACGGTCACGAGCATCACCGGCTCGCCGGGGTTCTGCTCGATGCGGGAGCGGATCCGCTTGATGTGCACGTCCAGGGTCTTCGTGTCGCCGAAGTAGTCGCTGCCCCAGACCCGGTCGATGAGCTGGCCCCGGGTGAGCACGCGACCGGAGTTGCGCATGAGCACCTCGAGGAGCTCGAACTCCTTCAGCGGCATGTTGATCTGCTCTCCGTCGACGGAGACCGTGTGCCGGTCGATGTCGAGAGACACCCGGCCGCCGTCGAGGACGCGCTCGTCGAGCTCGCTGTCGGCCTGCACGACCCGTCGCAGCACCGCCCGCATGCGTGCGAGGAGCTCGCGCGAGGAGTAGGGCTTGGTGATGTAGTCGTCGGCGCCGAGCTCCAGCCCCACCACGATGTCCACCTCGGAGTCCTTCGCGGTGAGCATGATGATCGGCACGGCGGACGTCGAGCGGATCTGTCGGCACACCTCGGTGCCCGGCATGCCCGGCAGCATGAGGTCGAGCAGCACGATGTCCGCTCCGCGCTCGCGGAACGCCGTGAGCGCACCGGGTCCGTCTTCGGCGATCTCGACCTCGTACCCCTCCCGGCGCAGCAGATAGGCCAGGGGGTCGGCGAGGTCGGGCTCGTCTTCGACGAGGAGGATGCGGGTCATACTGTCTCTCCGTTTCGAACGCGGACCGCGTCGGCGGCCTTGGCCGCCTTGCGCTCGCGCTTCTTCTTGCGCTTCTTCTCCTTCTTCCCCGCATCCGCAGCTGGCGAATCGATACGGGGAAGTCGGACGGTGAAAGTTGATCCGCGGCCGGGGCGCGACCACAGCAGCACCTCGCCGCCGTGACGCTGCGTCGCGTGCTTGACGATCGAGAGCCCGAGGCCGGTGCCGCCGGTGCGCCGGGAGCGCGCCTCGTCGGCGCGGTAGAAGCGCTCGAAGATGCGCTCCCTGTCGGCCTCGGCGATGCCGATGCCCTGATCGGAGACCGCGATCTCCACGACGCCTCCGTCGGCTCGCACGCCGACGCCGACGCGCGACCCCTTGGGCGAGTAGACGATGGCGTTCGCGATGAGGTTGCCGACCGCCTCGATGAGGATCTGCGCGTCGCCGCGCACCCACACCCCGCGGTCGCCGCCGCGGGCGAGGTCGACGCCGGCGGAGTCCGCCTGGACCGCATGCGCCTCGATGGATGCCGCGATCACCTCGTCGATCGAGACGGGGCGGACGTCGCCGAGGCCGTCGTCGGCCTGCAGCCTCGACAGGCTCATGATGCGCCCCGTCAGCTGTCCGAGCCGGTACGCCTCTGCGGAGATGCGAGCGGCGAAGATGCGCACCTGAGCGGGGTCGTCCGCCGCCGACTCGATCGCCTCGGCCAGGAGGGTCACCGCGCCGACCGGCGTCTTCAGCTCGTGGCTGGTGTTGGCCACGAAGTCGCGACGCATCTGATCGAGCCGCTCCTGCTCCGTGACGTCGCGGATGATGAGCAGCGACATCCGCGGGCTGATCACGCTGGCCCGCGCGGAGACGAGGCGGGGGTCGAGGCTGAGCCCTCCCCGGGTGATGCGGAGCGACTCGGTGGCCGTGCCCCCGGTGCTGCGCACGCCGCGCACGAGCTGTCGCAGCTCGGCGTTGTCGAGGGTGGCGCCGACCTCGATGCCGAAGCGCGCCGCCGCGTGGGATGCCGCGAGCACGAGCCCCGACGTGTCGACCACGCACGCGGCGTCGTCCATGCTGCCCAGCACATCGGTGACGCCGTCGGGCACGATGGTCGACGTCTCCTCGACGACGCGGGCGCGAGCGCGGTAGGCCCAGACCACGAGCAGCGAGAGCGCGACGCCGATCGCCAGCCCGATGGCGAGCGAGAACAGCGCGATCTGCGGCAGGGTCATGAGTCCAGCGTAGAGTGCGTTCACCGGCCGCTCGGCGGGTTTCCGGGCGCCCACGGCATCCGGAGAAGTACTATTCACGTGCTGGGCACCGTTCGTTAACCTTCGGGGCACACAATCGCTTCGGGCCTGTGCGGGAGTGCGGCCCTCCCCTCTCGCGCGGCTCTCGCCGTCGAGATCCGAATGAAAGGTTGCGCCCAACATGCGCGAAGTCTTCCACCAGTCCCTCGAGGACCTGCAGAACCGCCTCGTGGAGATCGCGGACCTCGTCACGGTCTCGATCGACAAGGCGACCCGCGCGTTCGCCACGAGCGACGTCGCGCTGGCCGAGGAGGTCATCGCCGACGACGCGAAGATCGACGAGCTTGCCGTCGAGCTGGACGAGCAGGCCATCGAGATCCTCGCCCGTCAGCAGCCCGTCGCCCGCGACCTGCGCATCGTCGTCAGCGCCCTGCGCGTGAGCGCATCGCTCGAGCGCATGGGCGACATGTCCGAGCACATCGCCCAGCTCGCACGTCTGCGCTTCCCCGAGCGCGCCATCCCGAAGGGCCTCAAGGGCACCTTCAAGCGCATGGGCGAGCTGGACGTCGAGATCGCGCGCACGCTCAGCGAGCTGCTGCGCACCCAGGATCTGCGCCTCGCGGACGCCATCCGCAACTCCGATGACGATGTCGACGAGCTTCACGTGAACGTCTTCGACAAGGTGCTCAGCGACAACTGGAAGGGCGAGGCGACCGCGACCGTGGACGCCACCCTGGCCAGCCGCTACCACGAGCGCTTCGCCGACCACGCGGTGGCCGTCGCGAAGAAGGTCGTCTACCTCGCGACCGGCGACTGGCAGATCGACGAAGAGGACATCGCCCTCGCCGTCGAGCAGCAGGAGGCGGAGCAGGCCGACCTCGGCCACGCCTGACCCCGTTCACGACGCCCCACCTGAGTGATCAACTCAGGTGGGGCGTCGTCGTTCAGGTGGGGCGTCGAGCTCCGCTGCTGCTACTTCTTGCCCTGGGCGGCGACCGCGGCCGCGCCCGCGGCTGCGGCCTCGGGGTCGAGGTAGCGGCCGGGGCCCGTCGGCACGTTGTTCTCGTCGAGCTCGTAGACCAGCGGGATGCCGGTGGGGATGTTGAGCTCGGCGATGTCCTCGTCGCTGATGCCCTCGAGGTGCTTCACGAGGCCGCGCAGCGAGTTGCCGTGCGCGGTGACGAGCACGGTCTTGCCCGCCTCGAGGTCGGGGACGATCGCGCTCTCCCAGTACGGCAGCAGACGGTCGATCACGAGCTTGAGCGACTCGGTGCGCGGGACCTCGCCGTCGATGCCCGCGTAGCGCGGGTCGTTCACCTGGCTGAACTCGCTGTCGTCGTCGAGCACGGGCGGCGGCACGTCGAAGGAGCGACGCCACAGCTGGAACTGCTCGGGGCCGAACTCCTCGAGCGTCTGCGCCTTGTCCTTGCCCTGCAGGGCGCCGTAGTGGCGCTCGTTGAGACGCCACGAGCGGGTCACGGGGATCCACAGGCGGTCGGCCGCGTCGAGCGCGATGTTCGCGGTCTGGATCGCGCGGCTCAGCAGCGAGGTGTGGAGCACGTCGGGGAGGATGCCGGCCTCGGCGAGCAGCTCGCCGCCGCGCTGGGCCTCGGCCTTGCCCTGCTCGTTCAGGCGGACGTCCACCCAGCCGGTGAAGAGGTTCAGTTCGTTCCACTCGCTCCGGCCGTGGCGGAGCAGGATCAGGGTGCGCGTCGCAGTCATGCAGCCAGTTTATCGGCGGGGCTGGAAGGATTGACTCATGGCGTCATCTCCTCTCGGCCGGCCAACGCGCGGCACCACGGGGACCAATCGACTCCGGCGCAACGACCGCTGGATCGCCGCGAGCGACGCCTTCCGCCGCGCTGGCGACCCCCTCGTCGTCGATCTCGGCTACGGCGCGAGCGGCGTCACCGCCTTCGAGCTCGCCGCTCGTCTCCAGCGGGTGAGGGCGGATGCCGAGGTCAGAGGGCTCGAGATCGATCCTGCCCGTGTGACCCTCGCGACCGAGCAGCTCGATGACGTGCGTGCGGGGCGCACATCATTCCCCCACGACCTCGCCGTGTCGTTCGGGCGCGGAGGCTTCGAGGTGCCGCTGCCGTCAGGACGCCGCGCCGCCGTGATCAGGGCGATGAACGTGCTGCGCCAGTACGACGAGTCCGACGTGCCGGACGCCTGGCGCACGATGGCGTCGCGGCTCTCCCCCGGCGGCCTGCTCGTGGAGGGCACATGCGATGAGATCGGCCGCATCGCGAGCTGGGTCGACGTGACGCAGGACGGGGCGCCTGTGCGCTTTACGATCTCACTGCGGCTGGCGGAGCTGGAACGCCCGAGCATCGTCGCCGAGCGGCTGCCGAAGGCTCTCATCCACCGGAACGTCCCCGGCGAGCGCGTGCACGCTCTTCTCGTCGACCTGGACCGCGAATGGGACCGTGCGGCTCCCCTGTCGACGTTCGGCGCGACGCAGCGCTTCCTCGCCGCGGTGTCGGCACTGAAGGATCAGGGTTGGCCCGTTCTCGGCGGTAAGACCCGCTGGCGTCTCGGCGAACTCACGCTGCCCTGGGAGGCCGTGGCCCCGCTCCTCGCCCGTTGAGCGGCCGCTGCCGTCGAGCGCCCCTCGGTCATTGAGCGAGGGAGCGCAGCGACCGAGACGAAAGCCCTCATCCGACGCGTCTCGTCTCGCTCCGCTCGCTCAACGACCCGGGGCGATACGGCCCCGAACGGTGCCACGTCGAGCGCCCGCAACGACGCGGCTCAGGCGTCGCGCGGATCCGGTGCGCTGGGGCGGCGCGACAGTCGTGTGAGCCGCGGGATGTCGGCGGTGGCGCCGGCGTCCGCGGGGACGATCACCTGCTGGGATGCCGCGATATCGGCGCCGTCCGTCCGCACGACGAGATCGCCGACCGGAGCTCTGCGCGACAGGATGGCCAGAGCGATGGGACCGTCCTCGTGGTGCCGAGCGACCGAGGTGATCCGCCCGACCTCGTCGTCGCCCGCGAACACGGGGTCTCCGACGGCCGGGAGCACGGCATCGCTGCCGTCGAGGTGCAGCGCGGCCAGGCGCCGCGGCGGGTGGCCCAGGTTGTGCACCTTCGCGACCGTCTCCTGCCCGCGGTAGCACCCCTTGTTCAGATGCACGGCCGTGCGGATCCAGTCGGACTCGTGCGGCAGCGAGCGCTCGTCGACCTCGGCGGCCCAGCGCGGACGCCAGGCGGCGACGCGGAGCGCCTCGGTCGCGAGCAGGCCGGCGACGGCATCCGGTCCGACGGACGCGGCGAGCGCCGCTGCGCCCTCTGCCGTCACGATCGCGACGCGCCAGGCGAGCTCCGCTCCCGGGTGCTCCGCGACCTCGGAGTACTGGTGCCCTCCGGCGCTGACGCGCTGCCAGGGGTCGGCCCAGACGAGGGGCAGGTCGTTCGGAGCTGCCGCCGCCGCTACCGCGGTCTGCACCGCCGAACCGCCGTCGACGAAGCCGACCAGCTCGAGATCGTCGCGGACGGTCACCTCTGCCTGGGTGCGGAACTTCATGCGGATGAGCCAGGTCGCCAGGGGCTGGGCATCGGCCGTGTCGGCGATGAGCCAGGTCGACGATCCGTCGTCGAACACACCGGCCGCGTGCTCCACTCGGCCCTGCGGATCGAGCACCAGGAGCTCGGTGCTGTCGCCGGGTGCGAGCCGACCGACGGCCTGCGAGGTGATCGAGTCGAGCCAGCCGAGCCGCTCGGGGCCGGAGACCTCGATGACGGTGCGGTCGCCCAGGGGGGCGAGCGCGTCTCCCGAGGCGAGGCGCCGCTGCTCGCGGAACGCGTCCCCGAAGTGCTCGATCCCGTGCTCTCCCGATACCGCTCCGGCGATCGCCGCGAAGCCGGTCATCTCAGACCCTCGCCAGGCGCGCGGAGGCGTGCGAGCGCAGCGGGGTGCCGAGCGCGGCGACATCCCATGCCCACAGCAGGTGGCCGTCAACCAGTCCGTACATGCGCGACGCCGCTCCGTACTCCTTGGCTCCGGCGCCGCGGACGATCGCATCGGAGGCGATGTCGACGCGCGGGCCGTTGATCTCGCCCAGGTACAGCTCGAGCGTTCCGTCGGAGTGCGCGAGAGACACTTCGAGAGGGAAGCCTCCGGATGCCGATCGCAGCAACTCGACGTCGTCGACGCCGCGGGCGACGGGCTCCGCCGTCGGCGGGAGCAGCGCGGGTCCGGCATCCGCATCCGTCGCCGGTCGCGACAGCCGCCAGAAGCCGCTCTCGGCGGTCAGCGGGATCGATGCGACCTCGTCGAGACCGGTGAAGGTCGCCGTCGCCGCGTAGTTGAGGAAGGGGCCGCCGTCATGGCTGAAGCTCACGCGGTGCGCGAACTCGCCCTGAAGGCGCTCGTCTCCGACCGGATAGTCGATGACGCCGGTGCCCTCCCAGACGCCGATCAGCCAGGCGAGGGGCGCGAGGTCTGCGGGAAGGTCGGTGGGCAGCTCGAGCATGCGCTCAGCGCTGGCCGCGGAAGAGGTTGCGCAGCACCACGACCGAGACGAAGGCGATGGCGAGGCTCGCGAGACCCAGGAGGCCGATGAAGAAGAATTCGAGCGCGACGAGATCCATGCGTCCAGCCTACCCCCACCGCACCCCGGTCAGGCGGGGACGAGGGCGGCCAGACCGAATCCGACCGAGATCAGCCCCGTGAGCAGGAGCGCCCCGGTGATGCTGCACGCGACGCGGAAGATGAACCCCTGCGTGCTGCCGTACCAGAGCTGCACGGCGAAGGAGAGCAGGATGAGTCCGCCGAACGCGACGAGGAGCCAGGAGACCCGCCACTCCTCCGGGACGAACACGCCGACGGCGACCGACGCGAGAAGCGCAGCCCCCCAGACGACGAACACGCCGACGAAGGCGTTGCGCGGCGCGAGTGCGGGTTCCGTCATGGCTCTATTGTCACCCATCCGTCCATAGCTCTATTGTCACCCATCCGTCTCGAAGACGTCGTCACCTTCGACGCCCGGTATCATGGCGGCACGGCGAAGTCCGTCGTCCGAGAGGAGAGCGCGTGGCCCAGATCCTGGTGCTGACCAGCGCCCCCGACTCGGAACACGTCCTGCCCGCACTGGAGCTGCTGAGCCACCGCGTTCGCCAGATCCCCGCCGAGCCGGCCCATCTCGTGAACGCGCCCGAGTACGACATCGTCATCGTCGACGCCCGCGCCGACCTGGTCGGAGCGAAGTCCCTGTGCCGCCTGCTGCGCGCCGCGGGTCAGGACTCCCCGCTGCTCCTGGTCGTCACGGAGGGCGGCATGAGCGCGGTGTCCGGGGAGTGGGGCGTCGACGACGTGCTGCTGTCGACAGCGGGCCCGGCCGAGACCGACGCCAGGGTGCGGCTAGCGCTCGCTCGCCACGACGAGGTCGCCGAGCCCTCGCGCGTGCAGGCGTCCGGCGTCACGATCGACGAGCAGTCGTACTCCGCCAAGCTGCGCGGCAAGCCACTCGACCTCACCTACAAGGAATTCCAGCTCCTGCACTTCCTCGCCACGCACCCCTCCCGCGTGTTCACCCGCGAGCAGCTGCTCAGCGAGGTGTGGGGCTACGACTACTTCGGCGGCACCAGGACGGTCGACGTGCACGTCAGGCGACTGCGGGCCAAGCTCGGCGACCAGGAGCAGATCATCGGCACCGTGCGCAACGTCGGCTACCGGTTCAACGTGTACGACGACGACAGCGTGGTGGCCGCGCGGTAACGGAACCGTTCCGTTCACACGCGCGTCACCTCTCGGTGCTTAGATGTACCCCATGATCGATCCCGCACTCGCCGACGCAGGTCTCGGTGACTCCGAAGACGACGACTTCGATGCCATCGAGTCCCCCGACTCGCTCCTCCCTGACCACCGCTACCTCGACCGCGAGCTGAGCTGGCTCGCGTTCAACCAGCGGGTGCTGGAGCTGGCAGAGGACCCGAGCCTTCCGGAGCTCGAGCGGGCGAACTTCCTGGCGATCTTCGCGAGCAACCTCGACGAGTTCTTCATGGTGCGCATCGCCGGACTCAAGCGCCGCATCATGACGGGTCTCGCCGTGCCCACCAACATCGGCCGCTCGCCCGTCGACGCGCTCGCGGACATCTCGCGCGAGGCGCACGCCCTGCAGCTGCGGCACGCCGAGGCCTGGACGAGCCTGGTCCGTCCTGCTCTCGCCGATGCCGGCATCGAGATCGCCGACTGGGACGAGCTCACCGCCGACGAGCGCGCCGCCCTGTCGGAGTACTTCCAGGCGCAGGTCTTCCCCGTGCTCATGCCGCTGGCCGTCGACCCCGCGCACCCCTTCCCTTACATCTCCGGGTTGTCGCTCAACCTCGCGATCCGCATCCGCAACGCCCGGACCGGCCGTCAGGAGTTCGCGCGCCTCAAGGTGCCGCCGATGCTCCCCCGCTTCGTCGAGGTGCCGGGGACGAGCGAGATCACACGGTTCATCCGCCTCGAAGAGCTCATCGCGAACCACCTGGGCGACCTGTTCCCCGGCATGGAGGTCCTCGACCACCACGCGTTCCGCCTCACCCGCAACGAGGACATGGTGATCGAGGAGGATGAGAGCGAGAACCTCATCCAGGCCCTCGAGGCCGAGCTCATGCGGCGCCGGTTCGGTCCGCCGATCAGGCTCGAGATCACGGATGACATGGATGACGTCACGCTCGAGCTGCTGGTCCGCGAGCTCGACATCACCGACCAGGAGGTGTACCGCCTTCCCGGTTCGCTGGACCTGCGCGGCCTGTTCGGCCTCTCGCGCGTCGACCGACCGGATCTGCGCTACGCGCCCCACCTGCCGACCACGGCCGTCCCGTTCCAGCCCACCGGAAGCAACACGCGCGCCGACATCTTCAAGGCGATCCGCAAGTCCGACGTGCTCGTGCACCACCCGTACGAGTCGTTCACGACCAGCGTCGTCGCCTTCCTGGAGCAGGCGGCCCGCGACCCGCATGTGCTCGCCATCAAGCAGACGCTGTACCGGACCTCCGGCGACAGCCCGATCGTGCAGGCCCTGATCGACGCGGCCGAGGCCGGCAAGCAGGTGCTCGCCCTCGTCGAGGTGAAGGCCCGCTTCGACGAGGCGAACAACATCGTGTGGGCGCGCAAGCTGGAGAAGGCCGGCGTGCACGTCGTCTACGGCCTCGTCGGGCTGAAGACGCACTGCAAGCTCGCTCTCGTCATCCGCGAAGAGGACGGCGTCCTGCGTCACTACTCGCACATCGGCACGGGCAACTACAACCCGAAGACCAGCCGCATCTACGAGGACTTCGGACTGTTCACGACGGATCCGCAGGTCGGCAAGGACCTCACGCGCCTGTTCAACGAGCTGAGCGGCTACGCGATCGAGAAGAAGTTCAAGCGTCTGCTGGTCGCTCCTCTCCACCTGCGCAAGGGGCTGCTCCGCCAGATCGACGGCGAGCGCAAGAACGCCGAGGCGGGGAAGCCGGCGCGCATCCGCATCAAGGTCAACTCGATGGTCGACGAAGAGGTCATCGACGCCCTGTACCGTGCGAGCGCGGCCGGCGTGAAGGTCGAGGTCTGGGTGCGCGGCATCTGCAGCCTCCGCACCGATCTGGAGGGCATCAGCGACAACATCACGGTGCGCAGCATCCTGGGCCGCTATCTCGAGCACTCCCGGATCTTCGCCTTCGAGAACGACGGCGACCCCCAGGTGTACATCGGCAGCGCCGACATGATGCACCGCAACCTCGATCGTCGCGTCGAGGCCCTGGTGCGCGTCACCGATCCGCAGCATCTGCAGGAGCTGCTGGCGTTCTTCGACCTCGCCATGGACCCCGGCACGAGCTCGTGGCACCTCGGGGCCGAGGGAGTGTGGCAGCGCCACGCCGAAGACGCCGACGGCAACCCGCTCGTCGACCTGCAGGATATGACCATGGGGTTGATCCAGCGGCGCCGCCGCGCACGGGCGGTTCGATGACGTCTCCGCAGACGAAGTCGTCGCCCACGCGGGCGAAGTGGACGGACAAGGCCGTGTACGCGGCCGGGGCCGTGGTCTGGCGCATCGTCGACGGCAAGCTCCGCATCCTGCTGATCCACCGCGGCAAGTACCGTGACGTGACGCTCCCCAAGGGCAAGGTCGATCCCGGCGAGATGCTCGCGGAGACGGCCGTGCGCGAAGTGCACGAGGAGACCGGCATCCGCGTCTCGCTCGGGGTGCCCGTCGGGGTCAGCCGCTATCACCTCCCCTCGAACAAGCAGAAGGTCGTGCACTACTGGGCGGCCGAGGCGACGGAGGACGCGATCCGCGCCTCGACGTTCGTTCCGAACCGCGAGATCGCCGCGATCGAGTGGGTGAGCGTGAAGAAGGCGCGGGCGCGTCTGAGCTACCCGGTGGATCACGAGATCCTCGACTTCTTCTCCACACTCGTCGACGACGGCGTGCTGCGCACCTTCCCCGTGATCGCGCTGCGGCACGCGAAGGCCCTCTCGCGTTCCGAGTGGGACGAGGCGGATGCCGCTCGGCCGCTCACCGAGCGCGGGCGCCGGCAGGCCGCGTCGATCGTCGGCCCCCTGCGGGCCTTCGGCGTCCGACGCATCGTCACGAGCGACGCGGTCCGCTGCGTCGCCACCGTCGCCCCTCTCGCGAAGGCGCTCGGACGCAAGCCCATCCTCACCGCGAAGATCAGCCAGGACGCCTGGGAGGACGGCTCCGACGATCTCCGCAGCGTGATCGGCAAGCGCGTGCGCTCGGGCAAGCCCGCCGTCCTGTGCAGCCACGGTCCCGTCCTGCCAGGACTCCTGACCGAGATCGCCCTGGCGACCGGCACCATCCGCGGCTCCTACGTGAGCAGCGCCGCCGCTCTCGAACCGGCCGCGTTCTCGGTCGTGCACCTCTCGGCATCCAATCCCGGCTCCGGGATCATCGCGATCGAGACGCACATCCCCAAGGTCTGAACCCCGTTCGGATGCCGCGACCCGTCTGGAGGGGAATCCAGAGAGTCGCCCGCCGTTCACCTTCCGTTCACCTGGGCGGGAGAATCTCGTTAACCGCCGCGCTTAGCGTCACTGTGTGCCCTGCACCGGGCCCATTCCCATTCCCGATCGAACGGATCCACAGTGAAGATCTCCCGCATCGCCCGAATCGGCGCCATCGGCGCCGTCGCTGCCCTCGCTCTCGCCGGCTGTGCCGCGAACGAAGGCGGCACCGGCGGCTCCACCGACGCTCCCACGTCCGACGCCCCCGCTCTCTCGGGCTCGCTGGTCGGCTCGGGCTCCTCGGCCCAGCAGGTCGCCATCCAGTCGTGGACCGCTGAGTTCCAGAAGACCAACCCCGACGCCGTGGTCGAGTACGACCCGGCCGGCTCCGGCGCAGGCCGCGAGTCCTTCCAGCAGGGCGCAGTGAACTTCGCCGGCTCCGACCGGGCGTTCAAGACCGACGAGGTCAAGGCCGGCGGCTTCGGCGCCTGCGTCGACGGCTCCGACCTCATCGAGGTCCCCGCGTACGTCTCCCCCATCGCCATCGTCTTCACGCTCGACGGCATCGACTCGCTCGACCTCGACCCCGAGACCATCGCCGGCATCTTCGCCGGAAAGATCACCAAGTGGAACGACCCGGCGATCGCCGCGACCAACAAGGACGTCGACCTCCCCGACCTGGCGATCTCGCCGGTGCACCGCTCCGACAAGTCGGGCACCACGGGCAACTTCACCGACTACCTCGCCCAGACCGCTCCCGACGCCTGGACCTTCGGCAGCGTCGAGGAGTGGCCGACCGAGCTCGGCGGCGAGTCCGCGGAGAAGACCTCGGGCGTCGCCAACGCCGTCAAGGGCGGCCAGGGCCTCATCGGCTACATCGACTCCTCGCAGGCCGCCGACTTCGCGTCGGTCAGCGTCAAGGTCGGCGACGAGTTCGTCGCGCACTCCGCCGAGGGCGCCGCGATCACCCTCGACGCCTCCAAGGTCGAGGACGGCCGCACCGAGGGCGACCTCGCGTTCGCGATCGACCGCACCACGACCGAGAAGGGCGCCTACCCGGTGCTCCTCGTCAGCTACCTGATCGCCTGCGCCGAGTACGAGGACGAGAACGTTGCCGCCCTGACCAAGGCGTTCTTCACGACCGCCATCAGCGCCGAGGGCCAGGACGCCGCCGCGAAGAACGCCGGCAGCGCCCCGATCTCCGACGACCTGCGCACCAAGGCGCAGGCCGCGATCGACCTCATCAAGTGACCCAGTAGACGGTGTCCGGGGTGCCACGGCATCCCGGACACCGTCTGTCCGCACCCGATACCCGAACATCACCGAGCAGGAAGCAGCTCCCATGACAGCCACGACAGCGGAGGCTCCAGCCCGCATCGTCGCGAAGAAGCGCGCCGGCGACATCTGGTTCTCCGGCACGGCGGTCGCCGCCGGCTCCATGATCATGATCACGCTCGCCGCGGTCGCGATCTTCCTCATCGTGCAGTCCATTCCCGCCTTCACCGCCGACCACGAGACCGCATCACTGCTGACGACCGGCTTCTGGGACTACGTCGGCCCGCTGCTGTTCGGAACCCTCTGGGCCGCCTTCCTCGCGCTGCTCATCGCCGTGCCGCTGTCGCTCGGCGTGGCGCTCTTCATCACCCACTACGCGCCGCGCCGCCTCGCGCAGACCATCGGCTACGTGGTCGACCTGCTGGCCGCAGTGCCCTCCGTCGTCTTCGGCCTGTGGGGCATCTTCGTGCTCGCCCCCGCGGTGCAGCCGGTCTACGCCTGGCTCAACACCAACCTCGGCTGGATCCCCTTCTTCGGCGGAGTCGTCTCGCCGACAGGTCGCACCATCCTCACCGCGGCGATCGTGCTCGCGGTCATGGTGGTGCCGATCATCACGGCCATCTGCCGCGAGATCTTCCTGCAGACTCCCCGCCTCCACGAGGAGGCGGCGCTCGCCCTCGGCGCCACGCGCTGGGAGATGATCCGCATGGCCGTGCTGCCCTTCGGCCGCTCCGGCATCGTGTCGGGCTCGATGCTCGGCCTTGGGCGCGCCCTCGGCGAGACGATGGCCGTGGCCATGGTCCTCTCCGTGAGCAAGGCCGTCACGATCGAGATGCTCACCTCGACGAACCCCTCGACGATCGCCGCGAACATCGCGCTCACCTTCGCCGAGGCCTACAAGACGAACATCAACGTCCTCATCGCGACCGGTCTGATCCTGTTCATCGTGACCTTCGCGGTGAACGCGGTCGCGCGCTGGTTCGTGAACCGCCGCAAGGAATTCTCGGGAGCGAACTGACATGACCGTGATCGCCCCCCAGACGCCTCGCGCGATCCAGACCTCGCGCGCATCGCTCTCCTCCGGCCACCTGCCCCGCTGGACCCCCTGGGCCCTCCTCGGCATCGCGCTCGTCGTCGCCGCCGCACCGTTCGGCGTGATGGCCGCGGCATCCGGATCCGCCTTCAACATCGCCGGAAGCCTCGTCGTCGGCGCCATCCTCTACCTGATCATCGTCTACGTGACCTCGCGCATCGTCGAGGGGCCGCGCAAGGCGCTGGACCGCTTCGTCACGGGCGTTGTCACCTCCGCGTTCCTCATCGCGATGGTGCCGCTGGTCTCGGTCGGCTGGACCGTGATCTCCAACGGCATCGCGCGCATCGATCCGCTGTTCTTCAACTCCTCGATGCGCGGAGTGCTCGGCGAGGGCGGCGGAGCGCTGCACGCCATCATGGGCACGCTGCTCGTCACGCTCGCCGCCACGATCATCTCCGTGCCGATCGGGCTCATGACGGCCGTCTACCTGGTCGAGTACGGCCGGGGCACGCGGATGTCGAAGATCATCACCTTCCTCGTCGACGTGATGACCGGAATCCCGTCGATCGTCGCCGGTCTGTTCGCCTACGCCGTGTTCGCGCTGATCTTCGGCCCCGGTGTGCGCATGGGCATCATGGGCTCCGTGGCGCTGTCGGTGCTGATGATCCCGGTCGTCGTGCGCTCCACCGAGGAGATGCTGCGTCTGGTGCCGAACGACCTGCGCGAGGCGTCGTACGCGCTGGGCGTACCGAAGTGGCTCACGATCGTCAAGGTCGTGCTGCCCACCTCGATCGCCGGCATCACGACGGGCGTCATGCTTGCCATCTCGCGTGTCATCGGCGAGACCGCTCCGCTGCTGCTCACCGCCGGCTTCACCGACGCGATGAACTACAACCTCTTCGGCGGACGAATGCAGACGCTGCCGGTGTTCATCTACTCGCAGTACGCGTACCAGGGCATCCCCGCCGAGGCCTACGTGGACCGCGCCTGGGCCGCCGCCCTCACACTGATCGTCATCGTCATGGTGCTGAACCTGGTCGCGCGCATCGTCGCGAAGGTGTTCGCCCCGAAGACCGGCCGCTGAGCCACAACCCGAAGGAACCTCACGTGTCCAAGAGCATCGAAGTCAACGACCTCAACGTCTACTACGGCGACTTCCTCGCCGTCGAGGGCGTCTCTCTCGACATCGAGCCGCGCAGCGTCACCGCGTTCATCGGCCCGTCGGGCTGCGGCAAGTCGACCTTCCTCCGCACGCTGAACCGCATGCACGAGGTCATCCCCGGCGCCCGCGTCGAGGGCCAGGTGCTCCTCGACGGAGACGACCTGTACGGCGCGACCGTCGACCCGGTGACCGTCCGCCGCCAGGTGGGCATGGTCTTCCAGCGCCCGAACCCGTTCCCCACCATGTCGATCCGCGAGAACGTGCTGGCCGGCGTCAAGCTCAACAACAAGCGCATCTCGAAGTCCGACGCCGACGCGCTGGTGGAGAAGTCGCTGCAGGGCGCGAACCTGTGGAACGAGGTCAAGGACCGTCTCGACAAGCCGGGCTCCGGCCTCTCGGGCGGCCAGCAGCAGCGTCTGTGCATCGCGCGGGCCATCGCGGTCTCCCCCGACGTGCTGCTGATGGACGAGCCCTGCTCGGCCCTCGACCCGATCTCGACCTACGCGATCGAGGAGCTGATCGGCGAACTCAAGACCGAGTACACGATCGTCATCGTGACGCACAACATGCAGCAGGCATCCCGCGTCTCCGACAAGACGGCCTTCTTCAACATCGCCGGCACCGGCAAGCCCGGCAAGCTCATCGAGTACGACAACACCACGAGCATCTTCACGACCCCGTCCGTCCAGGCCACGGAGGACTACGTCTCCGGCCGCTTCGGATAAGCCCCGGCTGCTCTGGCTGCGTTCTCCGTCTCGGGGGGCACAGCTTCGGAGTTCGGATGAGAAACGCCGTGCGATCGTGAGATCTGCACGGCGTTTCTTCGTTCCGCTCCGAAGCTGTGCTCGCACCTCCGCTCCGAAGCTGTGCTCGCGCCTGAGCTCCGAAGCTGTGCTCGTTCGTGAGTTCCGAAGCTGTGCTCGTTCGTGGACTCCGAAGCGTGCGTCTTGGCCAGGGATCCACATCTCCTCCACAGGATCGAGAGTCTCGGATTTCGTCCACCGATCGTGGGTTGGCGGTTCGGACCAACCACCCGCCGATCCCATCCTTTACGGGTGTGCAGTACGACATCGATTGACATCTGGACCTGGAGCGAACTCCGAAGGTCGCAGTCCCGCCGAGAGATCGAGCGACGCGTGCGCGTTGGGGAGCTCCGTCGACTCCGACGCGGAGTGTATGCGGCGCCCACGGCATGTGCCCCGGCAGCGGAAGCCGCAGAGCATGGCGGATCGCTCGGATGCGAGACCGCGGCGCGACACCTGGGAATCTGGGTGCTCGATGACGTGGACATACATGTATGGATGCGTCCTGACAGACACCACCACGGCATCTCCTCGCGGAGGTGCACCTGCATCCGCCACTGGGATCGCGGTCCGTCCCCCGAGACCTTCGCCCTACCCGCTATTCCCCGCGTACTTCTTCAGATCTACCGCTGCAGGGGTGCGGAGGCCTTCTTCGTGTCGCTCGAATCGGCACGGCGACTCGGTCTGATGACGAACGAGGGATTGCGCTGGCTGCGACGAGTGATCGATCGCGCGGGCAAGGATCTCATCGACTTCTCCCGAGCGGACGCCGACAGCGGGCTCGAATCGCTCGTCAGGCTGCGTATCCGCAAGTACGGGTGGAGCGTCCGCACGCAGGCCTACGTCGTCGGAACGGGCCGCGTGGATCTTCTGATCGACGGATGGCTGATCATCGAGACGGACGGAAGAGCCAACCATGACTCGACGTCGCATCGGCACCAGGATCTCATGCGCGACGCCTCCTCTGCTCTCTGGGGGCACGTCTCCTTGCGCTTCGACTACGCGATGGTGCTGCACGACTGGGACCTCGTCGAGCAGTCGATCGTGTCCACCATGACGCTCCGCCCCTGATCCGATCCCGTCTTCCCGAAGCGCCGCGGGCACGGCTTCGGACCAGACTAGAGGCGCCCGAGCACAACTTCGGACGAGACAAGACGACACGCCGCTGGAGACATCCTTGCGACGGCATGTCGCACCGCCGCTCCGAAACTGTGCCCGGGGGCTATTCCGAAACTGTGCCCAGGGGCTACTCCGAAACTGTGCCCGGGAGACCGCCCGCGCGGCTCCCCCCGGGTCAGTCGCGGGGAGACAGGAGGTATGCGTTCAGCTCGGCCGTGAGGGCGGAGTCGACGGGCAGCTCCACCCCGTCGACAGCGGTGATCGGAGCGGCGAGACGAACGCTCGAGACGAGCCAGGCGGCATCCGCCGTGGCGAGGTCGGATGCCGGGATCTCGGCGTACCCGGCCTCGAAGCCGCGGGCGGTGAGGTGGTCGTAGACGCTGAGCTGCGTCGTCCCGTGCAGGATGCCACCGTTCGGCGCCGGCGTGACGAAGCGGTCCCCGAAGCGGAGGATGAGCGAGGCGGTCGGCGCTTCCAGGATGAATCCGTCGCTGGAGAGGAAGACCGCGTCATCCGCTCCCCGACGGTGCGCCTCGCGCAGCGCCGCCATGTTGACCGCGTACGAGAGGGTCTTGGCGCCCAGCAGCAGCCACGGCGCACGCTCGGCGACGTGCAGGTCGTACCCGCGGTCGAGCGTCACGACGCGGATGCCGTGCACGCGCGCGGCCGAGAAGTCCGCCGCGGGCGCCGCCGTCACCCAGGCCGTCGGCGTGGGGCCGTGCTCGACGCCGCGACTGAGGATGAGCTTGATCACGGCCTCGCCCTCGCCGCACTCCGCCGCGGCGACCGCGACCGCCTGCCGCCACTGCTCCTGATGAGGCGCCGGGAGGTCGCACAGCCGCGCGGAGTGCGCGAGGCGCTCCAGGTGCGGCACGACCTCCTGCGCGTGCCCGTCGACCACGCCGATCGATTCGAACACGCCGTCTCCGCGCTGGGTGCTGAGCTCGCCCACGCTGAGCGCGGGGGCCGCGGCGTCCACCATCGTGAAGGTGTCTGCGAAGTCGGCGCGCTCCTCGGATGCGGCGACGGGATCGATCATGAGTGCGAAGCGCCGGGTCATGATCCGAGCCTAGAGGTCGGGAATAGCAGAGGCGAGATCGCGTTACACTTGATCGGCCGGGCCGCATAACCCCGGGCTCCAATTTTTGCCGCTGCGAGCGGCCTTCCGCCGAGAGGCGTTCTTGCGGCCCGGTCTTCTCATATCCGGGCCCATCGAAACCCGGCACGGGACCACAGGAGCCCGACACGGGCTCGCCCGAGCCGATTCCGGGCTCGCGCCGACCGGCTCACACCGCCCGCCTCACCGTCGTCCGCGGCCTCGTCGCCAGCCGCCTCCGGTCAGGCCAGCGCGTCCATCCGCCACAGCACCGCGGCCGCGGACAGGTCCTGTCCGTAGGCGCTCAATCTCAGCGCCCTCGTGGTGAGCTCACTCGCCCTCGCCGGTTCCGTCGCCTCGTAGTCGTCGGCCAGGTGCGTCGCGCCCGACGCCTGCACGCGGCAGAACGCAGCCGCCCTGTCGAGCGCGACCGCGAAGTCGCCCCGGAAGGCGCCGCGCAGGATGGTGTCGATCAAGGCGACGAGCTCGTCGGGGTTCGCCGGGACCGGCGCTCCGGCGATGACCGCGTCGGCCGACGCGAGCTCGACGCGTCCGCGCTCGTAGAGCAGCGCCGCCGTCTGCGGGTCGCCGTGGATCGCCAGCTGCAGCACGTAGAGCCGCCACAGCGCACCCGGGAGCGTGCGGGAGGGGGCTTTCGACCACAGCTCCGCGATCTCGTCGATGCCGTGCTCGGCAGTGAACGCGACGAGACGCTCGGCGCTGACGCCGCTCTCGTCGGCACGCACCCTGGTGAGCAGGGCGGATGCCGTCGCGTGCGCGACCCGCGTCTCCTCGGCGGGGTCGTGGGAACCGACGATGTTGTCGAAGGCGCTGGTGGGGCGGCGCACAGGGCGATGGTGCTGCTCGGGCATCCCTCCAGGGTACGCGCGTCGAGCAGCGTTCAGGCGGTGGGGATGACGATGACCGGGTCTGAGGTCGGGACGCCGGTGGGTGATCCTCCGGACTGCTCGACCGTCACGGCGATCGCGTCGCCCGCTTTCATCTCGCCGCGCAGCTCCGCGGTGGCCTTCCCGTCGTCCACGGAGAAGGTGCCCGCCGACACCGCCGTGTCCCCGCGCACGAACCACAGCTCGTACGTCTGCCCGTCGGCCGGAGCGGCGATGCCCTCCGTGACGAGCACGGCCCTGCCCAGGGATGCCGACCAGTGCGCCGTGGCGCTGCCGCCTGCCGCCACGGGCACCTCCGCCTGCTGCGCATCGCCTGATGCCTCGATCTGCTCCAGGGCGACGACGGCCGCCGGCCGGTTCAGATAGGAGCTCAGGGCGGTCGCGCCCATGCCGATGCCGACCAGCAGCACGAGGCATGCGGCGAGCGCGAAGAGGATCCGCAGTCCGCGACGACGTTCACGGGGAGCCGGCTGGGGGTCCCCCGCGGGCGTGTCCTGCGGGAGAGCCGCAGAAGAGTGCGGGCGGCTCGCGGCATCGCGGCCGCCGTCATCGGTCCTGTCACGGGTCTCGGCGGCCGGGGTCGGAGCAGGAGGAGCCGACGCCGTCTCCCGGTCGCCCTGCGGCGCGTCCGCGATGGCGGAGAGGAGAGCCGAGCGGATGTCCATCGGAGGCGTCATCGGAAGGACGGGCAGCGCGAGCGCGGCAGCGGCCTCGGCATCCGCTCGGGCGATCCGCCGCCATTCAGGGTGCACGGCCAGGGCGGTGCGGAACCGTCGCTCGTCATCGGGAGACAGCGCGTGCAGCGCCGCCGCCGCGGAGAGCTCTGCGAACTCCTGCTCGTTCATGCCGTCACCCCCATCGCGCTGCGGAGACGCATGAGCCCGTCTCGCATCCGTGTCTTGATCGTCCCCAGCGGTGCTCCCACGAGCACCGCGATCTCGTTCTGACTGTATCCGCCGTAGTAGGCGAGGACGAGAGCCTCCCGCTGCGCCTCGGGTAGCCCCGAAAGCGCATCGACGACCTTCTCTCCCTCGATGCCCATTTCGACCTGCTCGGCGACGCTGTCGTGCGCCACCCCGATGTCCCTGAGTCCCGCCCGCACATCGCGATCGGCACTGGACTGGGATGCACGCACCCTGTCCACCGCTCGACGATGGGCGATCGTCATCACCCAGGTCCGTCCCTGACCCTTGTTCGGAGCGAAGCGGTCGGCGGATTGCCAGATCTCCAGGAACACCTCCTGGAGCACCTCCTCGCTCTGCGAGCGGTTGACGAGCACACGGAGGATGAGACCGAACACGCGGGGCGACAGCGTGTCGTAGAGTGCGGCGAAGGCCGCCTGGTCGCCGTCGGCGATGCGCCCGAGGAGATCGGCGACGGCATCCCGCGCCGTTCCGTCCTCGGGTACGTCCACCCCGTCGATGACCATCTCCACCAGCATGCCGCATCTCCTCTCGATCCCGTGCAGACCTCACCCGAAGGTGAAGGAATAGACCTGCACTCCGGTGGGCACCTCGAGGGTGAACGACCCCTGGGCGACGGCATCCGCCTTCTCCAGGGCGTACGAGCGCGGAGTGCCGTCGACGCGGATGCGCTGCTCGTTGCCCTTGTCATCGCGCACGACGACCTCGCCAGAGCCGGCGACGACCATGCGCACCTCGGCGGCGTGATAGTTCAGGCGGATGCTGCCGGAACCGCCGGACGGCGTCGCGTACTGCGTCTCGACCGTCCAGCCTCCGCCGAGAGCGAAGCTGTCGTCCGGCTGCTTGTCGGGGAGCGCGAAGTCGCGGGTGCCGGAGCGGTACTCCGTGCCGCCGCCGTAGTTCACGTCCTTCGAGGAGCCGAGGAACGTCTCCCGCGTCGTCGAGCCGACGTCCGGTGTCTCATCGACCACATCCGTCGCCGCGGGCAGCTGGACATCGGGGTCGGCGTCCTTCAGCAGCTCTCGGATGAGCTTCTCGGTCGCGGCGTAGTTGCCCTCGCCGAAGGAGATGTGGCGGACGGTCCCCTGCGCATCGATGAGGTAGTGCGCCGGCCAGTACCGGTTGCGGTAGTTCGTCCACGTCGCGAGGTTGTTGTCCAGGGCGACCGGGTAGTCGATGCCGAAGTCGGCGACTCCCGCGGCGACGTTGCCCGGATCCTTCTCGAACGCGTACTCCGGGGAGTGGATGCCGATGACCTCGAGCCCCAGGTCGCGGTACGCGGCATCCCAGGCGACGACATGCGGGAGCGAGCGCTGGCAGTTGATGCAGGAGTACGCCCAGAAGTCGATCAGCACGACCTTGCCGCGGAGGCTCTTCAGATCCACGGCCTCACCCCCAGGGGTGTTGAGCCACTGCTGGATCCCCTTGATCGAGGGCGCCGTGCCGCAGGATTCGAGTTCGGCGGCGCCGTTCGTGCACTTGTCGAGATCCTTGTTCTCGTCGTTCACGAGGCCGCCGAGATCGAGAGCATCCGACACCTGATCGGAATCGGCCAGCCCCTGCTGCAGAGATGACGTGTAGTCGGGCAGAAGGCGCTGCAGCGCCTGCGGGACGTTGAAGACCAGCCCCACGGCGAGCGCGATCATCGCGATCCCCGCGGCGATGCGCAGGCCGCGCTCGCGGGTGCGGAAGGCGCGGATGCGCTCGATGACGCCCCTTCCGGCCAGGGCGAACACCAGGAGCGGCACCGCGACGCCGATCGCGAAGGACACGGTGAGCAGGATCGTCCCGATTCCGATGCGGCCCGTGGAGCCGGCCACGATGATGGCGGCGAGCACGGGGCCCGCGCACGGCACGAACACGGCGCCGAGGGCGAGGCCGACGCCGAACCCGCTGCCCCGGTTCTTGACCTCCCGCTGGCCGAAGCGCTGGAAGGGGCGCTCGAGGATCCGCTCGAACCTCGGCACGAGGAGGCCGACGCCGATGATGACCAGCACGGCGATGCCGACCCAGCGGATGATGTCCTGCGGGAGATTCAGCAGCCCGAGCAGGAGCGATCCGCCGAGGGTGACGAGCGTGAAGCTCAGCACCAGGCCCGCGATCACCAGGTACGGCCGGCTGCGCTTCGCCGGCACGACCTCACCGTCGAACTTCGCCGACTGCGCTCCCCCCGTGAGGAAGATGACCGGGAGCACGGGCAGGATGCACGGTGAGATTCCGGTGATGAGCCCGCCGAGCAGGCCGATGATGATCAGGTCCATGAGGTCCTCGCTTCTGTCGCCCTCTGTTCGCTCTCGACCCCCGTTTCGGATTGGACGGAACTTTCTCCCATCCGATCGGCGAGGGGCTCCGAACAGATGTCGACGCCACGGACGGACCGTGGCCCAGTTCTGAAGGAGCTCGAGATGTTCAGCACCAAGAAGAAGGTCACCGCAGCAGTCACCCTCACGCTGGCGAGCGCATTCCTGCTCTCCGCCTGCACCATGGGCAGCACCCCGGCCGAGGAGACGACGAAGCCGTCGGCGCCGGAGTCGTCTGAGTCGTCGGCGCCCGAGACGATGGACCCGGCGGCGAACCTCGTCGGCCCCGGATGCGCGGCATACGCCGACGCGGTTCCGTCAGGAGCCGGATCCATCCAGGGGATGTCTCAGGACCCGGTGGCGGTCGCCGCATCGAACAACCCGATGCTGAAGACGCTCGTCGCGGCGGTGAGCGGTCAGCTCAACCCGGACGTGAACCTCGTCGACACCCTCAACGGCAGCGAGTTCACCGTCTTCGCCCCGGTGGATGACGCGTTCGCGAAGATCGACGCGGCGACGATCGACGGACTCAAGACCGACAGCGCGACGCTGTCGTCGATCCTCACCTACCACGTGGTCCCCGGTCAGATCGAGCCGTCCGACATCGACGGCACGCACAAGACCGTCCAGGGCGCCGACCTCACCGTGACCGGCAGCGGAGACGACCTCATGGTCAACGACGCGAAGGTCATCTGCGGCGGCGTGCAGACCGCGAACGCCACGGTGTACCTGATCGACTCCGTGCTGATGCCCCCGGCCCAGTAAGGCGCGGGACGCCGAGCGGGGGTTCTCGGCGCCTCTCGTCCCTCGGGGGAGGACGACGAGAGGAAAGAAGGGCCGCCGGTGCGGGGAGTCGCCGGCGGCCCTTTTCGCGCACACTAGACTGAGAGGACACGGGCCTCTAGCTCAGTTGGCAGAGCATCGGACTTTTAATCCGCGGGTCGTGGGTTCGAGCCCCACGGGGCCCACCGTGAACCTGAGCGCGCAGCGACGGGCGACTAGTCTCCTCCGCGGGCGCGATGGCGGCGCACGGCGGCGCGGTTCGCGCATCGCACCGAGCAGAATCGCTGGCGCCCGTTGCGGGTCACGTCGACCACGACGTTCGTGCAGGGCTCGGCCTCGCAGCGGAGCAGACGCGTCATTCCCCGGGTGGACAGGTGCAGGGCCGTGCCCACGGAGATCACCGCCCTCAGGACGAACGCGAGCCGCTGGCCGTCGTCTCGGTAGTGCAGGTGCCAGCCCTCGTCGTGATGATCAGTGAGCCGCGGATAGGCGGCCGCCGTCGCCATCTGCGCGTTCAGCAGCTCGGCTCGTGGCCGGCCGGGCTCGGCGTCCACGACGCGCAGCCACTCGTCGATCACCCCGCGGGTCAGATCGTGGTCGTCGGGTTCGTCGGGGAAGTCCATCGTCATCCCGAACTCCCGCGTGCGCGCCTCGATTCCGGCGCGGTCGGCCGGCCAGTCGTTGGCGAGGGATGCCGCCAACAGGACCGCGTACTCACCGTAAGGGTTGAGATGCATAAGGCCATTACATCACGCTGGATGCATGGCCTCCCTGCACACACTTCCGATCCCCCGCCAGACCGCCCCCGTTCACGAGCACGCCTGGCTCGTCGACTCGCGGCATCCGACCAGCGAGGGCCTCGTGCTCTACGTCCGCTGCGACGGGTGCGGCGTCCGTCGAGTCGACGTGCAGGCGCATCCGCAGACGCCGCCGGTCGCGCTGAGCCGCGCTCTCAGGCCGTGAGCTCGGCGAGCGTGCGCACGGTGCGGAGGTTCCGCGCCGTGCCGGCCACCCCGAGCGCGCGATCGAGGACGGCCTTGGTGAGCTTGGTGTTCTGCACGCCGCCCTCGTCGTAGTCGATCCAGAGGTCCCGGCCGATCAGCGCGATCCGCTCCCCCGCGACGAGCCGCTCCGTCAGAGCGTCGACGGCATCCTCGGCCGGCTCCGACTCCAGGAACATCGCGTGCAGCATCTTGTCCTGCGCCGCATCCGGAAACGGGTTCTCTGCGAGCGCGACCTCGAGCTCGGCGTGACTCCGGGCGATCACCGGAGTGTCGACCCCGAACGCCTCCGCGATCAGCGCCCGCACCTCCGCACACGCCGCACCGAGGTCGGCGGGCGCGTCGCACAGGATGTTGCCGCTCGCGATGTACGTGGAGACGGTCGTCAGAGCCGTTCGCGCGCCCAGCAGCTCACGCAGCTCGGCCATGGGCACCCTGTTGCGTCCGCTGACGTTCACCGCGCGCAGGAGCAGTGCGCAGCGCTCCGCGGTCACGCCTCCGCGCTCTCGATGAGCACGGCGCCGGCGTGCGCGAGCTCGGCGAGAGCCGCGGCGCTGGGCTCCGGAGCGACCCCTGCGACGAGGTCGGTGAGTATCCGCACCTGGACGCCGTGTGCGATCGCGTCCAGGGCCGACGCGCGCACGCAGTGGTCCGTGGCGATGCCCACGACGTCCGCACTCAGCACGCCGAACTCCGTCAGCACCGCGGACACGGTCTCTCCGGCATCCGTCGTCCCCTCGAACATCGAGTACGCGGGCCGCCCCTGCCCCTTCCGGACGTGATGCGTGACGGCATCCGTCGCCAGCAGCGGGTCGTAGGCCGCACCGTCGGTGTCGGCGACGCAGTGCACGGGCCACGTGTCGACGAAGTCGGGCTGTTCGGAGAAGTGCCCGCCGTTGTCGCCGTCGGCGTCGTGCCAGTCGCGCGACGCGATGATGACACGGTAGTCGGCGGCGTGCTCGGTCAGGAACGTGGAGATCGCGGATGCCACGGCATCCCCGCCCTCCACGGCCAGCGCACCGCCCTCGGTGAAGTCGTTCTGCACATCGACGATGAGAAGCGCTCTGCTCATGATTCCGAGGGTACGCGCTCGGGAAACCAAAAGGCCCCGTGATCTTCATCACGGGGCCTGCTGGAGCCGCTTGTCAGAATCGAACTGACGACCTTTTCATTACGAGTGAAATGCTCTGCCGACTGAGCTAAAGCGGCGCGGTCTCCGATATTACCTGTTTCGGAGCGCGCTCGCGAATCGAGCCGGCATCACTCGCAGCGCAGGCCGTTCTCGGGCACCGTGTCGTCCAGGAAGAAGGCCTCGACGGCCTTGTCCACGCACGTGTTGCCCTTGTTGTAGCCGGTGTGGCCCTCCCCGACCCGGGTGATCAGCACGCCCTCGTCGAGCTGCTTGGCGAGCGACTCCGACCACTCGTACGGCGTCGCCGGGTCGTTGGTGGTGCCGACGACGAGGATCGGCCCCGCACCCTTGGCGTGGATCTCCCCGCGCGTGCCGGTCGGCGGGTACGGCCAGACCGAACAGGAGTCCGGGCCGTCCCAGTACTTGGCGATGGTCGGCGCGCCCTCGGCGATCTTCGCCGTCGACGCGGCCTCGGCCGCGGGGTCATCCTCCACCGGATAGTCCATGCAGTTGTACGCGCGGAACGCCTCGCTGGAGTTGTCGGCGTATGTGCCGTTCTCACGGCCGTTGTAGAAGTCCGCGAGCTGGAACGCGATCGACGGGTCGCCCTGCAGCGCTCCGCTCAGCGCATCGGTGAGGTAGCTCCAGCTGTCCTCCGAGTACAGCGCAGCGATGATCCCTGTCATCAGTGCATCCGCACCCATCCGCCGACCGTCGCCGTTCTTCAGCGGAGAGGCGTCGACGCTCGCGAGCAGCGCTCCGAGATCGGTCATGGCCTCATCGACCGAGCCGTTGAAGGGGCATTTCCCCGAGTCGAGGCAGCTCTTCATGTACGCACGCAGCGCGGACTCGAAGCCGATGGCCTGCGTCGCGCTCACCTCGAGTCCGGAGACGGCGGGGTCGATCGCCCCGTCGAGGACGAGTCGGCCGGCGCGCTCCGGGTACAGCTCTGCGTAGGTCGCGCCGAGGAACGTCCCGTAGGAGTAGCCGAGGTAGTTCAGCTTCTTGTCGCCGAGGACGCCGCGGATCAGGTCCATGTCGCGCGCCGCATTGATGGTCGTGATGAACGGCAGGATGCCGTTGCTGTTCGCCTCGCACGCCTCGGCGAACTTCTTGTGGGCGGCGAGGAGCTCGGTCTCCCACTCGGCGGTTCCGCGGGGAGCCGCGGGGATGGAGTACAGGTAGTCGTCCATGCCCGCCGCGTCGAAGCAGGTCACTGCGGTCGACCGGCCGACGCCGCGCGGATCGAAGCCGATCACGTCGTAGTTCGCGATCAGGTCGGCGCCGACGGCGTAGTCGAGGCTGTTCTGGATGAGGTCGACACCGCTCGCGCCGGGACCGCCGGGGTTCGTGAGCAGCGAGCCCTTCGCCGTGCCGGACGCCTGGTGGCGGATCACCGACAGGGTGATCTCCCCGTCGCCGGGGTTCTCCCAGTCGAGCGGCGCCGTGACGTCGGTGCAGTCGAAGCCCGTGCCGCATTCGGTCCAGGTGAGGGTCTGCCCGTAGAAGCGCAGCAGGTTCTCGGCCACGCCCTCGGTGTCGGGAGCGTTGGTCGCCGACGGCTTCGACGACGACTGCTCGGGGATCATCGAGTACAGGCAGCCGGACAGCATGACAGATGCCGCGGCGAGCCCAGCGACCACCATCGCGGCGCGTCGGAAACGGGAAGTCGGTCTGTTGTTCACGGTGTCCTCCCGCTCGTGACGGTCACGAGCAAGCTCTCCAGGGCGAGCAGCGGTGCGACGTTGCGCTCCAGCGACTGGCGTGTCTCGGCAAGGTGGTCAAGTACGACCAGAGTACGTGTCTCCGGCCAGGCATCCGCGAGCGCGCTCAGCTCGGCGCGCAGTTCGCGGTTGATGAGGTCGTCGCCGCGACCGAACTGCAGCATCACGACATCGCGGAACATCGACTGCAGATCGGTGAGCACGCGGTCGATGCCGTCGCGCAGGCTGCGCGTCGCCCTCTTCTTCTGATCGTCTTCGAGCGCGGACAGCTGCGAGCGCAGCGCCGGCGGCACGGCCTGCCCCTCGGCGATGCCCACGGTACGCAGCAATGAGGCGCGCTCCGCGGCGTCGCGCTCGGCCGTGAGGGTCTTCGCGTCTTCCGTGGCCGCCTGGATGATGCGCCCGGCGACCTCCACGGCGTCGCCGACCCCTCGGACGCCGAGCACAGAACGCAGCGTCTCGTCGCGACGACGTCGAGCGGCGTCGTCCGTGGCGAGGCGCTGAGCCATGCCGATGTGACGCTGCGCGTGACGGGCGGACTGCTCGGCGACGGCCGCGTCGGCGCCCGTGCGCAGGCTGATCAGCCGCGCGACGTCGGCGACGTCGGGTTCGCGCAGCCGCAGCGAGCGGACCCGCGATCGGATCGTCGGCAGCAGATCGGCCTCGCTCGGAGCGCACAGGATCCACACGGTCTGCTCCGGCGGCTCCTCGAGGGCCTTCAGCAGCACGTTCGAGGTGCGCTCGACCATGCGATCGGCATCCTCGACGACGATGACGCGGTACCGCCCGGCCGAGGGCGCAAAGTAGGAGCGCTCGACGAGTGCGCGCGCTTCGGCGATGGTGATGATGACCTTGTCGGTGCGCAGGGCGGTCACGTCGGGATGGGTGCCCGCCAGCACCTGCCGCATGGACGACTCGTCTTCGGGGGTGTCGGCCACGAGCGCCGCGGCGAACGCGTGGGCGAGGGTAGACCTCCCCGACCCCGGGGGGCCCGTGATCAGCCACGCGTGCGACAGCGCAGCAGGGTCGGATGCGGCGCCACGGAGCGTCTCGACGGCGGCATCCTGCCCCCACACATCGCCCCACGGGAACTCGGCGGCGACGGTCTGGGGCATGTACTCAGCGTAACCTGCGGCGCCGACACCGACTCCCTGGAGGCAGGGCTCAGCCGAGGAGCGACTCCACGCGGACGCGGATCGCCGCGGCGATCTCATCAGCGGATGCCGCGGCGTCGAGCACCAGGAACCGCTCGGGCTCGGCGTCGGCCAGGCGGAGGTACGCGTCGCGCACTCGGGAGTGGAACTCGGTCTTCTCCGCCTCGAGCCGGTCGAACGGCTTGTCGTCCGAGTCGAGCCGCTCTCGCGCGGCCTCCGGATCGAGGTCGAGCAGCACGGTCAGATCGGGAAGCGCCCCCTCGGTGGCCCACAGGGACAGCTCGCGGATCTCGTCGCCGTCCAGCACGCGCCCTGCACCTTGATACGCGACGGACGAGTCGAGGTAGCGGTCCTGCAGGACGACCTCTCCGCGGTCGAGCGCCGGGCGCACGACCGTCGCGACATGATGTGCCCGATCCGCGGCGTACAGCAGCGCTTCGGCCCGAGGGGCGATGTCTCCGCGGTGGTGCAGCACGATGTTGCGGATCAGCTCGCCCACCTCGGAGCCGCCGGGCTCCCTGGTGCGCAGCACCGCATGCCCGGCATCCGTCAGCCAGCCCGCGAGCAGGTTCGCCTGCGTGGTCTTGCCCGAGCCGTCTCCGCCTTCGAGAGTGATCCAGACCCCGCGACCTGCGGTCACGAGCCCGCCTTCTTCGCGGCGTTGGCGGCGCGCGTCGCCGCGGCCTTCTTCGCCGCAGCCGAGCGAGCGGCCGCCTTCTCGGCATCCGTCGGCGCCTTCTTGGCCGCCGCCTTCTTCGCTGGCGCCTTCTTGGCGGGGGCCTTCTTGGCAGGGGCCTTCTTCGCCGCAGCGCCGCGCTTCGGGGCCGGACCCTTCGCGCGCTTGTCGGCGAGCATCTGGACGGCGATCTCGAACGTGATGTCCTCGGTCTTCTGCCCACGCGGGATCGTGACGTTCGTCTCCCCGTCGGTGACGTAGGCGCCGAAGCGTCCGTCACGGATGCGGATCGGCTTGCCGCTGACGGGGTCGGCGTCGAACTCTGCGAGCGCGCTCGATGCACGACGCGCGCCGGCGCCGTACTTCGGCTGCGCGTAGATCGCGAGCGCCTGGTCCAGTGTGACGTCGAAGATCTGCGATTCGCTCTCGAGGGACCGCGAATCGGCGCCCTTCTTGAGGTAGGGACCGTACCGGCCGTTCTGCGCCGTGATCTCGTCGCCGGACTCGGGGTCCACGCCGACGACGCGCGGCAGGCTCAGCAGCTGGAGTGCGGTGTCGAGGTCGATCGTGTCCACGGACATCGAGCGGAACAGCGAACCGGTGCGCGGCTTGGGAGCCGTCTCCTTCTTGGCGCCCCGCTTGGGCTTCGGCGCCTCGACGACCTCCCCGGTCGACGCGTCGACACCGGCATCGTCGGACACCGGGTCGTTCTCCTGCACGTAGGGGCCGAATCGTCCGTCCTTGACGACGATGATCTTGCCGTTCTCCGGGTTCTCGCCGAGCACGCGGTCGCCGGCGACGGGGGCCTCGATGAGCTCCTGGGCCTTGGCCGCGGTGAGCTCGTCCGGCGCCAGATCCTCCGGGACGTTCACGATTCGCGGCTTCTCGTCGGGCGCCTCCGGGTTCGCGACCTCGAGGTAGGGGCCGTACTTCCCGAAGCGCAGCGTCGCCGTGTCCGTGATGCGCGTGGAGTTGAGCGCGCGCGCATCGATCTCGCCGAGGTTGTCGACGACCTGACGCAGACCCACCTGCGACTCCGTACCGAAGTAGAAGGACTTCAGCCACTCGACGCGCTTCTGCTCGCCCCTGGCGATCGCGTCGAGGTCGTCTTCCAGAGCCGCGGTGAAGTCGTAGTCGATGAGGTCGGCGAAGTGCTCCTCGAGCAGACGCACGACGCTGAACGCGAGCCACGTCGGCACGAGGGCCTGTCCGCGCTTGGTCGCGTAGCCGCGATCGATCACGGTGCCGATGATGCTAGCGAACGTGGACGGACGGCCGATGCCGTGCTCCTCCAGCGCCTTGACCAGCGACGCCTCGGTGTAGCGCGGCTTCGGGGTGGTGCGGTGACCCTTGGCCTCGGCGTCCGTCATCCGCAGCTCATCGCCGACGGCGACCGCCGGCAGGGACTGGTCGTCGGCCGCGTCGCTGTCGCTGCGCTTCTCGTCGCGTCCCTCCTCGTACGCCTCCAGGAAGCCCTTGAAGGTGTAGACAGTGCCGGATGCCGTGAACTCGGCCTTCTGCCCTGCGGCGTCGACGGCGATCGTGACGGTCGTGGTCTCGTACTTCGCGTCGGACATCTGGCTGGCGACGGTGCGCTTCCAGATGAGGTCGTAGAGGCGCTGCTCTTCACGGTCGAGCTGCGAGGAGACCGAGGCCGGAGTGCGGAAGGTCTCGCCCGAGGGGCGGATCGCCTCGTGCGCCTCCTGGGCGTTCTTGCTCTTGGACTTGTAGACGCGCGGCTTGAGCGGCACGGCCGCGTCGCCGTAGAGCGAGACCGCCTGGTTCCGCGCCGCCTGCACCGCCTGGGTGCTCAGCGCCGTGGAGTCGGTGCGCATATAGGTGATGAAGCCCTTCTCGTAGAGGCGCTGGGCGACGCTCATCGCCTGCTTCGCGCTCATGGAGAGCTTGCGTCCGGCTTCCTGCTGCATCGTGGAGGTGGTGAACGGGGCGTACGGGCTGCGCGTTCCGGGCTTCGCCTCGACCTTGGTCACCGTGCCGGCGCCGGCGGCGTCCACGGCGAGCGCGAGAGCCGCAGCCTTCTTCTCGTCGAGGACGACGACGGCCTTCTTCAGCTTTCCGAGGTCGTCGAAGTCGGTGCCGCGGGCGAGCTGGCCGCCGTCGACGCGCACCAGCCGCACCTTGAAGGCGGATGCCGAGGACGCGAGAGCCTCGACGTCCCAGTAGTCCGCCGACACGAACGCCATGCGCTCGCGCTCCCGGTCGACGATCATGCGGGTCGCGGCGGACTGCACGCGTCCGGCGGAGAGGCCGGTCTTCACCTTGTACCAGAGCACGGGCGAGACGTCCCACCCGTAGAGGCGGTCGAGGATGCGGCGGGTCTCCTGCGCGTCGACGAGGTCGATGTCGAGCTCACGGGTGTTGCCGACGGCCGCCTGGATCGCGTCCTTGGTGATCTCATGGAACACCATGCGCTTGACGGGCACCTTCGGCTTCAGCGTCTCGAGCAGGTGCCAGGCGATCGCCTCGCCTTCGCGGTCTTCATCGGTGGCGAGCAGGAGCTCGTCCGCCGTCTTCAGAGCTCGCTTGAGTTCGGCGACCGTCTTGGTCTTGCGGTCGGACACCACGTAATAGGGGTCGAAGTCGTTGTCGACGTCGATCGAGTACTTCCCGTACGCCTGCTTGTCAGCGGCAGGGATGTCCTTCTTGTCCGCGAGATCGCGGATGTGGCCGACGGAGCTGAGCACCTCGTAGCCGTCGCCGAGGTATCCCTGAATCGACCGCATCTTCGTCGGGGACTCGACGATGACGAGCTTCTTGCCTTCAGCCAAGGGTGCGTCCTTTCTTCGAAGCACACCATACACACCACCGCGATGGGTTCGTCGCAGTGGTTCGTGTACGTTCCGCCGTCAACTCCCCTCGGGTGGCCCTGCTCGGGCTCGGGAGACGGCAGCGAGTCCAGCGTACGCCGCCTCGACCTGGACGGTCGCCACGAGCCCCTCCAGGACGCACGCGGTGAGCACAGCATCGGAGGCCGCCGCGACGCGCGCGGCGAGGGCGCAGGGCTCCTCCGACGCCGCGACGGCGCCGGAGGCTGCATCCGCCGCCGCGAGCGCCGCCGCGTCGGCTGCACCGGCCGCGCGCTGCGCCGTCACGGCCGCCCCGCCGACGGCGGCGAGTCCGAGAGACAGCCCGGCCGTGACGACGAGGACGCCGGCGGCCAGCGCCGAACCCGCCATCAGAGGCCGCCACTCAGGGCACAGCTCGACGCGCGCATCGGCAGTGTGAGGACGCCGCCGATCGCGACGTCGACGCTCGCGGTGACGCAGACCAGTCCGCCGTCGTCGCGGCTGGCGACCCCCGCACCGGGAACAGCAGCGGTCACCGCTCCGGCCGCGGCTCCGGCCCCCTCTCCGCGGCCGAGGATTCGTGCGGCGTCGGCTGCGGCATCCTGCAGCGACACCTGGCGCGCAGCGGCGCTCAGGGCTCCCGCACCGAGCAGGATCGTGAGGACGACCGCGGGCAGAGCGAGGGCGAGTTCGGCGGCGACGGATCCGCGATCGCAGCCGGCGCCGAGGCGACGAGACATCACGACACCGTCAACGACCGGCGCACCATGTCGGTGAGGATGCCGCGCACCTCGTCGGAGCGCAGGACGAAGATGAGTGCGCCCGCGAATGCGACGGCGGCCATCGTCGTGATGACGTACTCGGCGGTCGCGGCTCCGGTGTCGTCGCCGAACAGCTGCGCAGCGCGGCGACGGGTGAGAGGAGGGATGGTGGTCATGGTGTTCCTTTCTTTCTGTGTGGTCCCTGTCGTTCACAGGGAGAGCGACGTCGTCGTGAGCACGCTCAGCAGCAGCGGCGCCACGCCGAGGAGCATGAAGGCGGGCAGAGAGCACACGCCCAGCGGGATCAGCAGCCTGGTGGACAGAGCCGCAGCGCGCAGCCGACCGGCGATCCGCGCCTGGTGACGATCCTGGGCGGCCGACGCCCGCAGCAGCTCGCCGGCCGGGACACCGGCGGCGCGCGACAGCGCGAGCACCGTGTCGATGCGGTCGCGACCGCCGTGGCGCGAGGCGGGACTCTCGGACACCAGCTTCAGTGCGCGCTCTACCGAGGCCCCGCCTGCCAGCGCCACTGCGACGAGCTCAGCCTCCATGCCCGGCGTCCCGGGTGCCGGCTTCGCCCGCTCGAGGAGCCGTTTCGTCCACGTGCGCGCGGCGAGCATCAGCAGCAGACCCGCCGCGACGCACGCCGCGCCGATCGGAGTGCCGACGATCACGCCCACGGTGTCGAAGCCGAGGGCGAATCCGAGCAGGAGTCCGGCCAGCGGCATGAGGAGCAGGAGCCTCGCGGTGCCGGCGGGCTCGGCGAGCGCGATCCGCACATCGTCGGCGGCCGATGCCGCATCGCGCAGCGTCTCCGCGATCATCCGCAGCACCTCGGCCAGCGGCGCCCCTACGGTGGTCGCGATCTCCCAGGCGGCGGCGAGATCGAGCCACGCCCCTCCCTCCGCCTCGATCGCCGCGACGAGCGGAGTGCCCTCGTCCGTCCTCGCCACCACGGCGGCCGCATGCGCGTCGCCCGTCTCCGCAAGGTGCCTCCAGGCGACGAGCGGAACCGCTCCGGCCTGGAGCAGCACCGCGAGGGTCTGCACGGAGGTCGCGGCATCCGCCCCTGTGTCGACGGGGCGCCTGCGCCGCAGCCTCACCACGGGATGACCTCTTCGATGTCGAGACGATCATCTTTCATGAGGAATCTCCCCGTCTGCGCGATGCGCCTGGCACCGCCCGGCGCCCTCGCCAGATGCAGGACGACCGTGAACGCGCTGACCGTCTGCCTCGCCAGGGCGGTGGCGTCCATCCCGGCGAGAGCGCCCAGCGCCTCCAGCCGCGCGGGCACATCGCTCAACCCGCTGGCGTGCAGGGTTCCCGCCCCGCCGTCGTGCCCGGTGTTCAGGGCGGTGAGGAGCTCGCGCACCTCTTCGCCGCGGCACTCGCCGACCACGAGTCGGTCGGGGCGCATCCGCAGCGACTCCCGCACGAGCCTGGCGAGGCTGATACCGCCCGCCCCCTCGAGATTGGCCTGTCGCGCCTCGAGGGCGACGTGGTGAGGATGCCGAGGGCGGAGCTCCGCGACGTCTTCGATCGTGACGATCCGCTCCGTCTCCGGTACGGCGGCGAGCAGCGCGGACAGCAGCGTGGTCTTTCCGGTGCCGGTGCCTCCGGTGATGAGGATGTTGGCTCGTTCGTGGACGAGCCGCAGCAGCCACGCCTGCAGCCGGGCGTCGAAGGCGCCGAGCGCCGCGAGGGCGTCGAGATCGGCCGCACGCACACGAGGGATGCGGATCGACAGCGCCGTGCCCGACGTCGAGACGGGGGCGAGCACCGCATGGACGCGGATGCCGGAGTCGAGGCGCACGTCGACGCAGGGCGCTTGGTCGTCGAGGTGCCTGCCTCCGAGCCCCACGAGCCCGACGGCGAGATCGCGGACCTCGCGTTCGGATGCCGCCCATCCTGGTGCGGCCTCCGCTCCCCGTCCGCGATCGACGAAGAGGCCGGATGCGCCGTTGACGAAGATGTCGGTGACCTCCTCGTCGACGCAGTACTCGACGAGCGGACCGAACCGCGGATCGACGACCAGCGGACCGGCAGGCGTGGACGCTGCGACCGCACCGTGCCGCTCGACGCCGCGTGGACGGATGATGAAGGGATCGCTCATGCCCCGACGCTAGGGCTGTGGTCGCACCCGCAGATCGCCCGAGAGGTCGCATCCCCGGCAGCTGTGCACAACTGCTCCGAACACGCATCGGTGCAGAGAAGACCACCTTGACGAGGGAGCGCTCCCAAACGAAGAAGGGCGGCACCTCGCGGGGGGAACGAGATGCCGCCCACGGCGGCACTCGATCGGGGGAATCTGGCACGCCAAGGCCGGAATGAGAATTCGGCTGTGGTCGAGTGTACGCAAGGCGACCGTCCTGACAAAACCAGGGCGAGTACCGACTTTCGGCAGTATGCGGTGCAGATGCGCGAGACTAGATTCTCGTTGACCTGAACGTGCCGCCCACCGCCGTGCCGTGCACGACAGCTTTGCCGCAAAGGAGCGCCTGCCGATGAGCAGCCAGATCGACCATCTTCTCGATGAGACCCGCCAGTTCCCGCCGTCCGAGGAGTTCGTGGCGCAGTCCATCTCCTCCCCCGCTCTGTACGAGAGCGCAGCGGCCGATCGCGAGGCGTTCTGGGCAGGACAGTCGCGCGAGCTGCTGCACTGGCACACGCCGTTCACGCAGGTCCTGGACTGGTCGACGCCGCCGTTCGCGAAGTGGTTCGACGACGGCGAGCTCAACGTCGCTTACAACTGCCTCGACCGCCACGTGGAGGCGGGCAACGGAGACCGCGTCGCCCTGCACTGGGAGGGCGAGCCCGGCGACTCCCGGTCGATCACGTACGCGGAGCTGACCGACGAGGTCAAGCGCGTGGCGAACGTCCTGGAAGGGCTCGGCATCGTCCACGGCGACCGCGTCGCCATCTACCTCCCGATGATCCCCGAGGCGATCGCGGCGATGCTCGCGGTCGCCCGACTCGGCGCGATCCACTCCGTCGTCTTCGGCGGCTTCAGCGCCGACAGCCTCCGCTCCCGCATCGACGACGCCGGAGCCAAGCTCGTCATCACCGCGGACGGCGGCTACCGCAAGGGCAAGGTCTCCGCGCTGAAGCCCGCCGTCGACCAGGCGCTCGCCGACCGCGGCGACGGGGAGCAGCAGACGGTCGAGCACGTGCTCGTCGTCAAGCGCGGCGGCAACGACGTCGACTGGAACGACGACCGCGACATCTGGTGGCACGACGTCGTGCCTGCGGCATCCGCAGAGCACGAGGCCCAGGCCTTCCCCGCGGAGAACCCGCTGTTCATCCTCTACACGTCGGGGACCACCGGCAAGCCGAAGGGCATCCTGCACACCTCGGGCGGCTACCTGACCCAGGTCGCCTACTCGCACAAGTACGTGTTCGACCTGCACCCCGAGACAGACGTCTTCTGGTGCACCGCCGACATCGGCTGGATCACCGGGCACAGCTACGTGGCCTACGGTCCCCTCGCCAACGGCGCAACCCAGGTGCTGTACGAGGGCACGCCGGATGCTCCGCACCCGGGTCGCTGGTGGGAGATCATCGAGAAGCACAAGGTCTCGATCTTCTACACGGCGCCGACCGCCATCCGCTCCTTCATGAAGATCGGCCGCGCGATCCCCGCGAAGTTCGACCTGTCGTCGCTGCGTCTGCTCGGCTCGGTGGGCGAGCCCATCAACCCCGAGGCGTGGATGTGGTACCGCGAGGTGATCGGCGCCGGAACGACCCCCATCGTCGACACCTGGTGGCAGACCGAGACCGGCGCGATCATGGTGTCCGCCCTGCCCGGGGTGACCGCGACCAAGCCCGGTTCCGCCCAGGTTCCCCTGCCCGGCATCACGATCGACGTGGTCGACGAGTCGGGCGTCGAAGTCGGCAACGGCAACGGCGGCCTGCTGGTCATCACCGAACCGTGGCCCAGCATGCTGCGCGGCATCTGGGGCGACCCCGAGCGCTACCGCGAGACGTACTGGGAGAAGTTCGAGGACGAGGGGTACTACTTCGCCGGCGACGGCGCCCGCCTCGACGACGACGGAGACCTGTGGCTGCTCGGCCG
This sequence comes from Microbacterium sp. NPDC057944, assembly GCF_042887445.1. NCBI lineage: Bacteria > Bacillati > Actinomycetota > Actinomycetes > Micrococcales > Microbacteriaceae > Microbacterium > Microbacterium sp. NPDC057944. The sequence goes on along the minus strand of NZ_JBHVPJ010000001.1, from coordinate 1,949,550 downwards.
GGTGGACGACGTGATGAACGTGTCGGGTCACCGCCTCTCCACCGCCGAGATCGAGTCGTCGCTGGTGGCCCATGAGGCCACGGCCGAGGCTGCGGTGGTCGGAGCGTCCGACGAGACCACTGGTCAGGCTGTCGTCGCCTTCGTGATCATCAAGGAGAGCTACCTCGCCGCGCACGATGCGGCGGGGCTCGCGCAGCAGCTGCGGCTGTGGGTGGGTGAGCAGATCGGCGCGATCGCCCGTCCGCGCGACGTCTACATCGTCGGCGAGCTGCCCAAGACCCGCTCCGGAAAGATCATGCGCCGCCTGCTGCGCGACGTCGCGGAGGGTCGCGAGGTCGGAGACACCACGACGCTGGCCGACACCGCCGTCATGAGCATCATCTCCGCGCAGGTGAAGTAACCGAACGGAAAGAGAACGCCCCTCCTGAAAGCTCAGGAGGGGCGTTCTCTTTCTGTCAGGATGCCGGATGCCGTCAGGCGAGGATGAAGACGACCTCGACCTCGACGGGGCTGTCCAGGGGCAGCACCGGGACGCCCACCGCTGCACGCGCGTGGCGGCCGGCCTCGCCGAAGATCTCGCCCAGCACCTCGCTCGCGCCGTTGATGACGCCGGGCTGGCCGGTGAACTCCGGAGTGGAGGCGACGAAGCCGCCGAGCTTCAGCACGCCGGCGATGCGGTCGACGCCGCCCGCGGCATCCGCGGCGGCCGCGAGCGCGTTCAGCGCGCACGTGCGCGCATAGAGGTTCGCGTCTTCGGCGGTGACCTCCGCGCCGACCTTTCCGGTCGTCGGCAGCGCCCCGCCCGAGAAGGGCAGCTGACCCGAGGTGTAGACGAGGCCCGCGTGCACCACGGCGGGGACGTACGACGCGACGGGCGCCGCGACGGCGGGGAGCTCGATGCCGAGCTCGGCGAGACGGGCGGAGACGGTCATGCCGTGCCTCCCTCGAACTGGCGGGCGGCCTCGGCCGCGGCGGCCAGACCGGCGTTCGCCGAGGCGTCCGCCGTCACAGGACGCTTGAGGTAGGCGACGAGCCCTCCCTCTGGGCCCTGCACGACCTGCACGAGCTCCCAGCCCTGCTTGCCCCAGTTGTTCAGGATCGCCGCCGTGTTGTGGATCAGCAGCGGCGTGGTCAGGTACTCCCACGTGGTCATGGCACTCCTCGTTCTGACGGCATCCGTGCCGTATCGCGTCAAAGGCGGTATTCAGGGAACTCCCCTACGATCAAGCGTATGCCCCAACAGAATCGCACGGTGAAGAGCGTGCTCGGCGGCCTTCTCGGGCTCGTCGGACTCAGCGTCGTAGCCGGCCTCCTCGTCACGGCCAGCGCCACCCCCGTCCTCGCAATGACGGGCATCACCGGTTCCAAGGCCCTCACCCTCTTCGAGGATCTCCCCGAGAACCTCAAGGTCAACGCCCCCATGGAGCAGTCGACCATCTACGCCAAGGGCACCGACGGCAACCCGGTCGCCCTGGCGTCGTTCTACGAGCAGAACCGCATCCCGGTCGCGTACGACCAGGTCGCCCCGGTGATGTACGACGCCATCCTCTCCAGCGAGGACAAGAACTTCTACTCCCACGGCGGAGTGAACCTCGGCGCGACCATCAAGGCGGCCTTCGGCAACGTCGTGGGCTCCACCGACCGCGGCGCCTCGACCATCACGCAGCAGTACGTGAAGAACGTGCAGATCCAGGAGTGCGAGCAGAAGGTCGACACCGCTGCGGACGACTATCAGGCCCAGGTCCAGCAGTGCTGGATGAACTACGCGGTCGCCTCGGGCAGTGAGGGCATCGAGCGCAAGCTGCGCGAGATGCGCTATGCCCTGCAGATCGAGAAGGACTACTCGAAGAACGACATCCTGCTCGGATACCTGAACATCTCCAGCTTCGGCGGACAGGTCTACGGCATCGAGGCCGCCGCGAACCGCTACTTCTCGAAGTCGGCGGCGAACCTCACCATCGCCGAGGCTGCGACCATCGCCGGCATGGTGCAGGAGCCCAACACGCTTCGCATCGATCTGCCCGCTGGCACCTACACGACCAAGAGCGACGGCGTCGCGCACAACAGCGCGGAGGACGGCTACAAGGACACCCTGACGCGCCGTAACTACGTGCTCGAGCGCATGCTCATCGACGGCAAGATCACGCAGGCCCAGTACGACGAGGCCCACGCGACCCCGATCACCCCCGCGATCAAGACGACCACCCAGGGCTGCAGCACGGCGGGCCCCAACGCCTACTTCTGCCAGTACGTGAAGAAGGTCATCGAGAGCGACCCGGCGTTCGGCGCCACCGACGAGGAGCGCAAGGCCAACCTCCGACGCGGCGGCATGCAGATCTACACCACGCTCGACATGAACGTGCAGCAGCCGGCGATCGACGCCGTGCACGCGCAGGTTCCGCAGACCCTCCCCGGCATCCTCCTCGGCGGCGCCGGCGTCTCCGTCGAGGTGAACACGGGACGTATCCTGGCCATGGCGCAGAACACGGCATTCAATGAGGCGGATGTTCCCCTGGAGACAGGTGAGACCTCGATCGTCTTCGCGGCTGACAAGGCCCACGGTGGTGGAGACGGCTTCCAGCCCGGCTCCACCTACAAGCTGTTCACCCTGCTCGACTGGCTGAACAAGGGCAAGTCCGTCAATCAGGTGCTCGACGGCCGTGTGAGGGTCTTCAACCCCTTCACCGTCTGCGGCGACAAGGTCCCGAACAAGACCCCGATCGGAAACTTCGGCAACGGCGGCGGCTCCGTGAGCAGTGTGGCCAAGTTCACCGCCCAGTCGCTCAACACCGGCTTCCTCGCCATGGCTCAGCAGCTCGATCTGTGCGACATCAATGACGTCGCGACCAGCCTCGGGGTGCATTGGGGCAACGGCACGTCGGTGTCCGAGAAGGCAGGCCCGAACGACTCGCCGTACTCCCCGTTCGCGACGGTGCTCGGATCGAAGAGCATCGCGCCGCTCCAGATGGCCGGCGCTTACGCTGCGGTCGCCAACAACGGCACCTTCTGCGAGCCGAAGGCCATCGACCGCGTCGTCGGAGCCGACGGGCTGGAGAAGAAGATCCCCGAGACCAAGTGCACTCCGGTGATCGCACCCGAGGTCGCGGCGACCGCGGCGTACGCGCTCAGCGGCGTCATGAACGGCGGCACGGGCGCGAGGGCACGGCCCAACGATGGCATTCCCGTCTTCGGCAAGACGGGAACCGCCGAGGCGGAGCACACCATGCTGGTGGAGTCGAGCTCGAAGGTCGCGACGGCCGTCTGGGTCGGAAACATCACGGGTCTGGTGCCGCTGCAGAAGCTCTCGGCGAACGGGACTCAGCTGAACAACATCCGCTATCCGTTGGCGAAGGCCATCCAGACCGCGGCCAATGCCGTGTACGGAGGCGATGCCTTCCCGAAGCCCGACACCAAGCTCACCCGCCAGGTGCAGAGCGACGTCCCGAACGTGGTGGGCAAGTCGATCGAGGAGGCCACGGCGATCCTCGACGAGGCAGGATTCAGCGCTACGGTCGGCTCTCCTGTCGACAGCGATCTGCCCGCGAACGTCGTCGCCGCGCAGAACCCCTCCGGTCAGGCCGCGACGGGCACCCCCATCACGCTCTCCCCGAGCAACGGCCAAGGCGCGACCGTGCCGGCGGCGGTAATCGGGCAATCGAGATCAGATGCGCAGAATACGCTGTTCGGCGCCGGATTCAGCGCCGTGGCGTTCGACAACAGCTGCAACCCGCCCAACGCGAAGGTGACGAGCACCAACCCCGCAGCGGGCACCGCGGCGAACAAGAGCGCAACGATCCAGGTCTCGTGCCAGTGACGTCATCTCGCACGGTCCACCCGGCCCTCATCGCGCTCGGCGCGGTGGGGGCCGCTGGCGCTGCCGCCGCGGTCTGGGGCACCGGCATCGAACGCTACCTCTTCACGGTGCGGGAGGCGACGGCATCCGCGCTCGCTCCGGGCTCCGCTCCGCTGCGCGTGCTGCACATCTCCGATGCGCACATGGCGCCCTGGCAGCACCGCAAGCAGGACTGGCTGGCCTCACTCGCCCAGCTGAAGCCCGACCTCATCGTGAACACGGGCGACAATCTCGGGCACCGGGACGGACTCGACGGCATCCGCCGTGCGTTCGAGCCGTTCGCAGGCATCCCCGGCGTCTTCGTGCACGGGTCGAACGACGTCACGGAGCCCTCTCCGCGCAATCCGTTCCGATACTTCATGGGCCCCTCGAAGAAGCACCAGAAGTCGCCGTTGCTCGACACCGCGGCGATGGACCGCTTCTTCACCGACGAGCTCGGCTGGACCGATCTGAACAACGCCGCCGCACGCCTGACCGTCGGCGGCGAGACCGTCGACCTCTTCGGCGTGAGCGACGCGCACCGCGACTGGGACCGCCTCGATGTGCTCCCCGACGCGATCGGCGCCCTCGGCCCGAGGGATGCCGGAGCCTCGGTTCTCGGCGTGACGCACGCCCCCTACCAGCGCGTGCTCAACGGCTTCACCGACCTCGGTGCCGATGCGATCTTCGGCGGACACACGCACGGCGGTCAGGTGTGCCTACCCGGCTTCGGCGCTCTGGTCGCGAACTGCGACATCCCGCTGAAGCAGGCGAAGGGCCTGAGCACGTGGACGCACGACCACCGCACCGTGCCGCTGAACGTCAGCGCCGGCTGCGGCCACTCGATCTACGCCCCCGTGCGCTTCGCGTGCCGTCCTGAGGCGACGCTGCTGACGCTCACGGGGCCGCCGAACTCAGGATCCGACACTCACAAAGAGATCTCCTGAGCACGAAGGGTAGCAAGGAGAGTCAGGGCAAGAATTTCTAGCTCCAGGTCAATTGGCCAGTCCAGGTGTACGCGCATCCGGTGCAAATAGAGCCGTTGCCATATGTCATGTAGGAGTTCGCGATTCGCACACGAAGACTGGCCCACTGTGCGCCGTTTCCTCCCGCTAGCTGGGTGAAACTGGTGGGTTGCCCCCAGGTCCTGTGCAAACGACCTTTGTAGTGAACGACACCACTGCTGTCCACTAGCTGGAAGTCCATCCAGAACGTACTGAACGGCTGCCCATCATTAAAAGAGACGTCGTCCAGTTTGGCGTACGCAGCCCCACGTATTGAACGATATGTTCCGTAGTTTGTGGAGTTGTTGGTGGACGAAGGCCCAGTTAGTGTAACCATTTTTGCTCCTATCGAGAGCCGGCGAATCGCTCATTCACGCAGCGCCCGCCAGCTCCACTAGAATCTCTCTTAAGGTGAAACTCAGACACATTCAAATCTTCTGTCGCGACAAGACGCTGCTTACGATCTTCCTCAATCTCGGGAGCGCTAGCCGGAGAGGTCAGGACACCAATGTGCTGAGCGGCGCAAAATCTCCCTCAACTGCTTGACCAAGACTCAAGGAGAAGGCTCGGCCGTCGTCCTCCCATATCGCAGTGCGCGCCTTCGATCCGTATGCGAATTTCAACTCGTTGAGAAGTCGATTCGATTCTTCCCTGTCGCCGCGAGCAGATGCCGTCTGCGCAGCAGAGACCATAGCTCCATGCCAGAACAAATAGGCTTCAGCCTCACCGATGCCCTTTTCCCACATCTCACCCGTGGAGGACTCTTGTAGCTTAGAGGCCGAAGGGAACTCGACACCCTCCGGGAGCGCGAAAGGGAAGGACGCGATCGCGGCGAGATACTCGGCATGAACGCCGGCGACGTCAGTGAACCCTGGCATACTCGCCGAGAGTCGATCTCGCGCGGACGTGTCGGGTTTCACGCCACCTTCGCCTCCGGTGTCCGCGGAGGCGAGACCGACTCCGAGCGGTAGCGTCGAGAACGCAACCACTGCACCAAGCCCCACCGTGACGCCGACATGCTTAAGCATCGCACGTCGTGAAATATCAGCTATTTGATTCCCACTCATGCCCAAAACATAATCGCAGGTTTCGGGTTCTGTCAATCAACACTGAAACCCGGGGAAGCACCTAGGATTAGACCTCAATTGACCGTTACCATATGCACCGCGCGGCGTCTGTAGGCCAAAAGGGGGACAGAAAACACCTTCGGATGTCGCCACCTCGCAGCCAACCTTGACCCGCGAAGACGCGCACCGCGACCGCGCCGAACCAGCTCTGGGCGACCGATCAGATGTTCGTGCCGCGCGCGCCCAGGCCCGCAGAGACGGTGATCCTGGTCGCCGGCATCGATTTGTCCCCCATAAGGCGGACAGACGGCGTAACCGTCTAGTTGCTACCGTCGGGTCGTTGGCGATATTGCCACCGTGATCGTCAAACCGCTATTGAGACCCCGAAGGGCTGAAGATGCCGAGAGCTCTTGTGGTGACACGTCGGACGATACTTCGGGGGGCGGCCGTTGCGTCTGCGTACGTGCTCAGCGGAGGTATCGGGCCGCTGAGCTCTCCTTTTGCGGCGCCAACTTCTGCTGCTCCGTCGACGGTCTTCCTGACCACGGATATTGCCCACGCCACAGCCCGGCACTTCGATGCAGCATGGTCGAACGAGGTGATCGCGTCGTTCCCTGTCAGATTCGGACTAGCCGAAAGGTCAGAGCATCTGATGCTACGAGCTCAGTGGGATCCGCGGCTTTTCACTGTTCACGGCCCGGCCTACGGCGTGATCGGTGAGGAGACACGAGAGCTGGCCCTTGTCCACGGTGAAGCCGGAGTCTTCTCCACATCAGTGGGGGCGGATGTGAGTGAGATCGTGTTGCAGGTCGAGAGCTTGAACCTGTACCCCGTTGAGAATATCGATGATGCTACGTCGACAGCGCTCTCGTTGACGGACGCCACGGGGGCAGTCGTCGATGAGTTTGCGGTCGAGGCGACCCTTGCGGCGTGCGCCCCTTGGAGCGTTGAGATCGTCGTCGATTGGGTTTCCTACGCGAAGGACGTCGTCCCGGCGCGGATGACGTTGACGAGTGTCGGACCGAACGCTGCCCCGGGGGGCCTTGAGGTCGTCGCGAACTATGCGGACGTTCTCGCTCGACCGACGGTGACGGTGCCCGAAGGAACCGAGACAGCGAGTGCCTCCATCTCTGAACGCTCATCGGGTGGTGTCACACGACTCACACTGGCCACTACGGTGCAGCTGCCGCCAGGAGCCACTGTGGAGGTGCAGTTCTCCGCCGAGGAGTCCGACTCGGTTCCGGCTCCATTCGAAGATCTCATCCCGTCTGTGCTGCTGACGCCGCCGACTGACATGCTCGGACTGCGTTCTTCGGGCCAGCATTCGCAGTACCCGGTGACGACGTCCGGTTCCCAGCTCAGCACCTATCTCCCCGCGCCCAACGCTGGGTAGCCGCGTAGATCATTCGGGAAGGAAATCGACAAATGGGCGACCCCTGGGTTCAGGCGACACAGGTCTGGTACAACAATGAGTATGGTTTTCGGCCAGGATTCCCTATCCTCACCGTCGACGGCCAGTCCGGATGGCAGACCATGTATGGTCTCACCAGAGCGCTACAGAGCGAGCTCGGGATCACGAGCCTTTCGGATGCTTTCGGCCCGGGTACGCTCGCTGCAGTCACTGCGTTCGGGACTATCTCCGCGTCGAATCCCAACACGTCGTCCGGCCCTTCAAAGATCCTCATGATCATTCAGGGCGCTTTGTACTGCAAGGGCTACAACGCAGGGAACGGGAACCTCACTGGCGTGTGGAGTTCCACGATGAGTGGGGCGGTCCGAAGCTTGCGGGATGATCTCGGCTTGGTGGGAACCCTTGCCGAGATCCCGCCCAAGCTAGTGAAGTTCCTCCTCGCGATGGATGCGGCACGACTACTGCCCGGTGGAGACAGTGTCATACGGGCCGGCCAGCAAGCGATGAACGCCCGATATGTGAATCGGAGGGACTACTTCCTCGTTCCTGCAGACGGCTACTTCCTCCGTGATACACATCGATCGCTTCTGTTCGCGATCCAATACGAGATCGGGATGGCTGACGGCGTTGCCAACGGGAACTTCGGACCTGGGACGAAGACCGGCTTGCAACAGAAAGCTGCTCTATCCGTTGGTTCAGTAGATGCGGATACGTACTTCGTACGACTCTTCCACTTCGCGCTCCGCGTCAACGGATATCCGGCATCGTTCAGCTCCACCTATACATCAACCACGGCAGGTCACACCCGTGACTTTCAATCCTTCGTCGGCCTCCCCGTGACCGGAACTGCGAATCTGCAGACCTGGGGATCCTTGCTCGTGAGCACTGGAGATCCTGATCGTCCAGGAACAGGAGCAGACTGTGTCATGACCATCACGGCAGAGCGTCTGACCACGCTCCGCAACGCGGGCTACACCCACTTCGGCCGCTACCTCACAAACACACCAGATCAGACACTCGACAAGTGCATCAAGCAAGGAGAACTCGACCGCATCTTCGCTTCGGGCGGAAGGGTGTTCCCCCTGTTTCAAACAGGAGGCGGGGCGATCGAACATTTCACATACAAGCGCGGCGAACAAGTGGGCGAAGAGGCGGCCATCTCCGCATGGGCCTACGGAATACCCAACAATACGATCATCTACTTCTCCGTCGACTTCGATGCTCTACCTCAGCAGGTGACGAGCGCAGTCATCCCCTACTTCCAAGGCCTCCAGCAACGACTGGGCCGGACGGGCCGAACGTACCGAATCGGGGTGTACGGACCGCGCGACGTATGCAGAAAACTCGTCTCCGAAGGCCTCGCAGTGAGCAGCTTTGTGTCGGACATGTCGACCGGATACGCAGGCAACCTGGGTCAACCGCTCCCCGCCAGCTGGGCTTTCGACCAGATCCAGACGATCTGGATCGGGTCCGGAGCTGGCCGAATCGAGATCGACAAAAACGTGGTGTCCGGACGCGACAACGGCATCGGGTCCGTGTCACCGCCTCTGCGCACGACGCCCGACCCGCAGATTCCGGCCTCTCAGTTCAACGCCTTCGAAGAGGAATGGTGGAGGGAATGCTACGAGCACGAGGACTCTCTCGCCCAACAGCTACTCATGCCGCTCAACCGTCAGAACGTCAAGAACCGAGTGCAGACGCACGACGCCTACATCACCCAGATTGCCACGATACTCAACGTTCCCAAAGCGCTCATCATGACCCCGTTGATCTGGGAAGGAATGGTCATCCGAGCGGATGACGACGCGGCGGACGCCGCTACAGCGTCCTACTACTCGGCGTTGGAGCTGACGGGAAACGCTCCTCCGGGACTCCCCGATGACAGCTCGACGGGGCCATGCCAGATGTTCGCTCGAACCGGGATCCGTGCCAACAACTGGGGCGTGGCGAAGGGACTCGTTTCGACCCGTGCGTACGACGCCACCAAATGGCAAGACGTGTGGGATATGTGGAGGACCATCCACAACGACGAGCAAGCGGCAATCCGTCTCGCTGCACTGAACATGATGGCCGAAGCAGAAAAGAAGATGGGAGTGGCCCCGGCTGACCTCCGCAAGATGAACCCCAGTCAAGTCATGGCTATGTGCACCGGGTACAACGGCTCGTGGTACGACGGACCGGGTGATTCAGCGCTGGTGTACGGCAGAAACCGAATGATGCTCTACTACACAATTCACCGCTGGCACCAATCCTTCTAGCACTCAAGGGCGGGCGAATGAGAATCACATCAATCATCCTCGTCAGCATTGTCGGGGCTGGACTGGGCCTGGGCGGCGCGGCATTCTTCAACCTCGCCGGATTGATCTGGGTGGGAGGCTCGTTCGAGAAGGCAATGTACTGGGAACCCCTCGAAAGCGCGATCACAGTATCTTTCGGCTGCGCTTCGCTTCTCGGATGGGTGTCCTCACTCATCGCCGTCCTCATCATGTCCCGCGCGGGGGTGTCCCCTGGCGACAGGATCAAGATGAAGCGAACCAGCTACACAGCCGTCGGGATCAGTTGCGCCGTTGTGGTTGCGGGTCTCATCGTCGCCCTCGCAGTACTGCCTGCACAGTACGAGTGGGTGAAGTACTGAGACAGAGGCGATGGACCGATCGCCTCTGCGCGTCCGTTCTCAGGCCACGGGCGTTTCTGGCCGGCATTGCTCATTCCGTCGCCCGTCACCCCGTCGATTCGATCGCCCCGATTCGCCGTTTCCGCTCCTTCTCTTGTAGACTCGGAGGGTTGCAAAACGGGGTGTGGCGCAGCTTGGTAGCGCGCTTCGTTCGGGACGAAGAGGTCGCAGGTTCAAATCCTGTCACCCCGACCAGTAACACCGGAAGGCCGCCCTCAGGGGCGGCCTTCTCTGTACGGCACACACGCGAGGGGGAACGCACGTGAGTACACGACGGCGCCGCATCGCGCGCATCACGACCCTCGTGATCGGCATCCCCTTCCTCGCCCTCATCGGGTTCCTGGCGCTCACTCCCCGCCGTGTGGAGCAGTCGATCCCGAACGTGCTCGACCTGGTCCTCGGTGCCGTCCACCGGCTGGGCTGGACCTCGCTCGACTTCACGACCCTCGAGGTCGCAGCCAACGTCCTGGTGTTCATCCCCGTGGGGATCGTCGCCTACGTGTTCCTCCCCCGCCGCGCGCGCTGGCTCGCGCTCGCCGTCGGCCCCGCAGCATCCATCGCCATCGAGCTCACACAGCTCCTCGCCCTGCCGAACCGCGACCCGTCGATCAACGACGTCATCGCGAACTCGATCGGCGCCACGATTGGCGTCGCGCTCTGTCTGCTGAGCAGCTGGGCGTTCCCGTCACGCGTCTCCGCACGTCCGTCTACCCTGGAAGCATCATGACCTCGCCTGCCCTCGTCGCCTTCGACCTCGATGACACGCTCGCACCGTCGAAGGGTGCCATCAGCCCTCGCATCGCCGATCTCCTCCTCGCGCTGCTGCGTCGCGTCGACGTCGCCATCATCTCCGGCGGCAACGAAGAGCAGTTCCGCAGCCAGGTGATCGCGCAGCTGGTCGATGCGGATCCCGCCGACCTCGCGCGCCTGCACCTGCTGCCCACGTGCGGCACCCGCTACCTGCGCTACGACGGCACCCGCTTCACCGCCGCCTACGCGCACGACCTCACCGACGACGAGAAGTCCGCCGCGCTGACGGCGCTGCGCGAGGAGGCCGAACGGCTGAGCCTGTGGGAGCCGGAGCCGTGGGGCGAGATCCTGGAGGACCGCGGCTCGCAGATCACCTTCTCCGCCCTCGGGCAGAAGGCTCCGCGCGACGCCAAGCACGACTGGGACCCCAGCGGCGCGAAGCGCCTCGCCCTGCGCGACGCCGTGGCCGCCCGCCTGCCCGGACTGGAGGTGCGCGCCGGCGGCTCGACCTCGATCGACATCACCCGCGCGGGCATCGACAAGGCCTACGGGATGCTGCAGCTCGTCGAGCACACCGGCATCCCCCTGGCCGCCATGCTCTTCTACGGCGACCGTCTCGACGAGGGCGGCAACGACTACCCCGTGCTGGCCCTCGGCGTGCCGTCCGTGGCCGTCGACGGCTGGGAGGACACGGCCGACAAGCTCGACGCCCTGCTGCCGACGCTCTGAGGACGAGCGTCGGCAACAGCGCGTGTCATCTCGCGCGGGTCGCTCGACGACCGGTGACGGTCAGCGAGCGTTCGCCTCGACGGCTGCGCGGGAGACGGGGACCAGGCGGGTGAGCTGCGTGATGTGCGCGGGCTCCAGCTCCGCGAGCGACGAGACGCCGAGCAGCCGCATGGTCCGCTCGATCTCGCTGCGCAGGATCGCGATCGTGCGATCGACGCCGGCGCGACCGCCCGCCATCAGACCGTAGAGGTAGGCGCGCCCGATGAGCGTGAAGTCGGCCCCCAGCGCCACGGAAGCCACGATGTCGGCGCCGTTCATGATGCCGGTGTCGATCATGACCGTGAAGTCGTCGCCCACGGCCTCGCGCACCGACGGCAGCAGGTGGAACGGAATCGGCGCGCGGTCGAGCTGGCGACCGCCGTGGTTCGAGAGCACGATGCCGTCGACGCCCGCATCCTTCAGCCGCACGGAGTCCTCGACGTTCTGCACGCCCTTGATGACGATCCGGCCGGGCCACAGGTCGCGGATCACGGCGAGGTCTTCGTAGCTGATCGTCGGGTCCATCGCCGCGTCCAGCAGCTCGCCGACGGTGCCGCCCGTGGTGCTGAGCGAGGCGAACTCGAGTTTGGGGGTCGTGAGGAAGTCGTACCACCACCACGGCCGCGGGATCGCGTTGACGATGGTGCCGAGGGTCAGCTGCGGCGGAATGCTGAAGCCGTTGCGCTTGTCACGCAGACGAGCGCCCGCGACTGGGGTGTCGACCGTGAAGTGCAGGGTGTCGAAGCCGGCTGCTGCGGCCCGGCGGGTGAGCTCGTAGGAGATCTCGCGGTCGCGCATCACGTACAGCTGGAACCAGTTGCGCCCGTGCGGATTCGCCGCCTTGACGCCCTCGATCGACGTGGTGCCGAGGGTCGACAGCGTGAACGGGATGCCGGCCGCGGCAGCCGCACCGGCACCCGCGATCTCGCCCTCGGTCTGCATCAGACGCGTGAACCCGGTCGGCGCGATGCCGAAGGGAAGCGCCGAGGGGCCGCCGAGGATGTCGACGGACGTGTCGACGTCGGGTGCGGGACGAAGGATGCCGGGGTGGAACTCGACGTCCTGGAACGCCTGGCGCGCGCGCGAGAGCGACAGCTCCCCCTCCGCCGCGCCGTCCGTGTAGTCGAAGGCGGCCTTGGGCGTGCGCCGCTTCGCGATCGTGCGCAGATCGTCGATCGTGAGCGCGGCGTCGAGCCGCCGCTTCTTCCCGTTCAACTCGGGCTTCTTGAACTTCATCAGTTCGAGCAGCTCCACGGGGTTGGGGACCTGGCGCTGGACCATGGTGCTCCTTCGGTCGGGGGCCTCAGCGGCCCAGAACGTGTTCGTAGTAGCCGGCGATGTGCGCGTGCACCAGGGCGCGGGCGGCATCCGCCTCTCCCCCGTCGATCGCGTTCACGATCGCGCGGTGCTCGGCGCGCAGCCGGTCGACCATCGCGCTCCACTCGCCGATGGATGCCGACCCCTCCAGCACGTACGACTCGATCGACGTGCGGAGTCCGGCCATCATGGCGGCGATCACGGAGTTCCCGCTTGCCTCGGCGAGAGCGAGGTGCAGCTGCGCGTCGAGGGCGAGGAACTCCTCGGCGGTGAGGCCGTCGGCATCCATCGCCTCGAGAACGCGGTGCGCGGCCTCCGTATCACGGTCGGGCGCGGCGGCGAGTGCCGTGACGACCGCAGCCTCCAGCACGAGTCGCGTCTGCACGACATCGTCGATCGGAAAGCCGTGGGCGGCCACCTGCAGCCTCAGCAGCGTCGACAGCCCGCCGGACGGCGTGGCGATGACGATCGCGCCGGACTGGGGCCCGGAGCCCGTCGCCGTGCGGATCAGTCCCATGACCTCCAGCACCCGCAGCGCTTCGCGGACGCTGGATCGGCCGACGCCGAGATCGGCAGAGAGATCCCGCTCCGACGCGAGGCGGTCGCCGGGGCCGAGTCGACCGTCGAGGAGGTCGCGCTCGACGTGCTCCAGCACGAGGCGCCAGGCGCGCGGCTGCTCCGGCATCCGTCCTCCCGAGATCGAGTGTGTGGTCTGACCACAGTAACGCGTGTGGTCAGACCACGCAAGCGACGTTCACAACTCCTCAAAGAACGCGCGAATCGCACGCTGTCGCGCCGTCACGCGCAGGAGTGCTGCCGTCTATGAGGAGTTGTGAACGCGAGGACGAGATCACGCGAGCTCGGCGCGACCGAGGCGCACGATGCGGAACAGGGCAGAGCAGAGCAGAGCAGAGCAGAGCAGAGCAGAGCAGAGCGGGCGTCAGCCCAGGCATACACCCCGACAGCTCGACACAGGCCCGCGTCGGCCCGGCATACGCCCGGGTCAGACGGCGTGGGCCCCGGTCAGCCCAGGCGTCCTCCGGACTCCTGGAGGTAGCAGGCGCCGCACAGCGACTCGTACGTCGTGACCTCGGGCGCGATCTCACCTTCGGCGCCCTCGTCGATCGCGACCTGATCGCCGTCGAACACGAAACGGCCGCCGACGACGCGGCCGTTGAACACCGCCTTGCGTCCGCAGCGGCAGATCGTCTTGAGCTCCTCCAGCGAGTGCGAGATCGCCAGTAGACGAGCAGAGCCGGGGAAGGCGTGCGTGAGGAAGTCGTTGCGGATGCCGTAGGCGATCACCGGGATGCCGTCTTCGATCGCGATCCGGAACAGGTCGTCGATCTGCGCCGGCGTGAGGAACTGCGCCTCGTCGACCAGGAGGCAGGCGATGTCCCTGTCGCGGTTATGCGCGGCGAACAGGGCCCGGGCGTCGTCGTCGGCGCCGACGAGGAAGTCGACCTCACGCGTCATGCCGAGGCGACTGGAGATCTCGGAGGCGCCCTTGGTGTCGATCGCTGGCTTCGCGAGCAGCACGTGCTGGCCGCGCTCCTCGTAGTTGTACGCGGCCTGGAGCAGCGAGGTGGACTTGCCCGAGTTCATCGCGCCGTAGCGGAAGTAGAGCTTCGCCACAATGCGACTACGCGTTGATGCCGAGGACCTCGGCGGTCGCCGCCGTGGACCTCTCGGCAGCGGCGGCATCCTCGTTCAGCTTCTCGCCGAACGTCGGGATGAGGGCACGCAGCTCCGGCTCCCAGCTCGGGTACTCCTCGGGGAAGCACTTCTTGAGCAGGTCGAGCATGATCGGCACGGCCGTGGACGCGCCGGGCGAGGCGCCGAGCAGACCCGCGATCGACCCGTCGGCCGCGGAGACGACCTCGGTGCCGAACTGCAGGATCCCGCCCTTCTTGGCGTCCTTCTTCATCACCTGAGCGCGCTGACCGGCGTCGATGAGGGTCCAGTCCTCGTCCTTCGCCGTGGGCATGAAGGTGCGGAGGCTCTCGACCTTCTTGCGGTGGTTCTTCAGCAGCTCGCTCACCAGATACGTGATCAGGTCGGGATTCGCGAAGGCGACCCGCAGCATCGGCCAGAGGTTGTGCGTGCGCACCTGGGTGACGATGTCGAGCATCGAGCCCTGCTTGAGGAACTTGGGGCTGAAGGTCGCGAACGGGCCGAACATCAGGGAGGCCTCGCCGTCGACGACACGCGTGTCGAGGTGCGGCACGGACATCGGCGGGGCGCCGACGGATGCCTGCGAGTACACCTTCGCCTGGTGCTGCGCGACGACCTTCGGGTTGGAGGTCTTGAGGAACTGGCCGCCGATCGGGAAGACGCCGTAGCCCTTGATCTCGGGGATGCCGGAGCGCTGCAGCAGCTTGAGAGCCCAGCCGCCGGCGCCGACGAAGACGAAGCGCGCCTTGATCTGGTTCGGGGTGTGGCCGAGGGTATTGCGGTAGCCGAGCAGCCAGCCGCCGTCCTTCTGCTTCTTCAGGCTCTTGACCTCGTGGTTGAGACGCAGGTCGACGCCCGAGGCGGTGAGGTGATCGAAGAGCTGGTGGGTGAGCGCGCCGAAGTCGACGTCGGTGCCTGCGGGCACACGGGTCGCCGCGAACGGCTCGCCCTTGCGGCGCTGCTGCATGAGCAGGGGCGCCCACTTGTTGATGACCCGGGAGTCCTCGCTGTACTCGATGCCGTCGAACAGCGGCTGCTTCTTGAGGACCTCGTACCGGTCCTTCAGGTACGCCACGTCCTTCTCGCCACGCACGAACGTCATGTGCGGGGTCGCGTTGATGAACGTCTTCGGCGCGTCCAGGACGCCCTTCTCGACGAGGGACGACCAGAACTGACGGCTCTGCTGGAACTGCTCGTTGATCGAGACGGCCTTGGCCGGGTCGAGAGGCTGACCGGGCGTCTGCGGCATGTAGTTCAGCTCGCAGAGCGCCGCGTGACCGGTGCCGGCGTTGTTCCAGGGGTTGGACGACTCCTGCGCCACATCGGAGAGTCGCTCGAAGGCGACGATCTTCCAATCCGGCTGCAGCTGGTGCAGCAGGGTACCCAGGGTGGCGCTCATGATGCCACCACCGATCAAGACGACATCGACGGTTTCGGTCACCAGAACAGTCTAGTTCGCGGGCACGACCCGGCTGACCACACGGACCGGCCGGTCAGACCGGATCCGCATGGCCAGGATGCTCTCGGGCTATGACGCCGCGACGCTCAGTCGCTCGGCGAGGACCTCGGCGATCTGCACCGCGTTCAGCGCCGCGCCCTTGCGGAGGTTGTCGTTGCTGATGAACAGCACGAGACCCTTGCCCTCGGGCGCCGACTGATCGGCGCGGATGCGGCCGACGAAGCTCGGGTCCTTGCCCGCCGCGTACAGCGGAGTGGGGACCTCTTCGAGCACGACGCCGGGCGCCGCCGCGAGGACCTCGGTCGCGCGCGCAGGGGTGATGTCCCGCGCGAACTCGACGTGGATGGAGAGCGAGTGCCCGGTGAACACGGGGACGCGCACGCAGGTTCCCGCGACGCGGAGGTCGGGGAGCTCGAGGATCTTGCGGCTCTCGTTGCGGAGCTTCTTCTCCTCGTCGGTCTCGTTGTCGCCGTCGTCGACGAGGCTGCCGGCGAACGGGATGACGTCGAAGGCGATGGGCGCCACGTACTTCTCCGGCTGCGGGAAGTCGACCGCGGAGCCGTCGTGCACGAGACGGAGGGTGTCGCCCTGGGCGAGCACGCCCTCGACCTGGCCGAGCAGCTCCTGCGCTCCGGCGAGGCCGGATCCGGACACCGCCTGGTAGGTCGAGACGATGAGGCGCTCGAGACCCGCCTCGGCATCCAGCACCTTCAGCACCGGCATCGCGGCCATCGTGGTGCAGTTCGGGTTCGCGATGATGCCCTTGGGGCGCTCGTCGATCGCGTGCGGGTTGACCTCGCTCACCACGAGGGGCACCTCGGGGTCGTTGCGCCAAGCGCTGGAGTTGTCGACGACCACGGCACCGGCCTCGGCGAAGCGCGGGGCGTAGGCGCGGCTGGCGGTCGCGCCGGCCGAGAAGAGTGCGATGTCGATGCCCGCGGCATCCGCGGTCTCCACGTCTTCGACGATGACGGTCGCTCCGCCGAACTCGATGGCCGTGCCCGCCGATCGCGACGACGAGAACAGCCGCAGCTCGCGAATCGGGAAGGACCTCTCGGCAAGAATCTCGCGCATCACGGTGCCCACCTGGCCGGTGGCGCCCACGATGGCGACGGAGAGTCCTGAGTCGGAGATGCGGGTCATGATGTTCCTTGGCGTCGTACGTACTGCGTGCGAAGCGCGAGGCGCAGCGTCGGGATGCGGATGCCGCGCCTGGCGCCGATGTCAGGGTTTCCGCGAGTCTACCGCGGCGGGGAACTCGCCCAGGTCGTCGTGGCGGTTTTCACACCGTCGATGTCAGGATGCCGACGGCCCGGCGATTGCGTGCGAGCGGTGTCTCAGCGACCGGTGCCGGCGTGGACCGTGGCCTCGGCATCGCCGTCGAGTCCGTAGGCCGTGTGCACGGTGCGCGCGGCCTCGGCGAGGTCGGTGTCGCGCAGCACGACCGAGATGCGGATCTCGGAGGTCGAGATCATCTCGATGTTGATGCCGCCGGCCGACAGCGCCTCGAAGAGCGTCGCCGAGACACCCGAGTGCGTGCGCATGCCCGCCCCGACGACCGAGAGCTTGCCGATCTGGTCGTCGTGGATGAGGTTCTGGAAGCCGACCTCGGTCTGGTCGCCCGCCAGGGCCTTGAGCGCCGCGGCGGCATCCGCCTTGGGCACGGTGAAGGAGATGTCGGTGCGCCCGGTCGCGGAGACGTTCTGGACGATCATGTCGACGTTCGCGCCCGACTTGGCGACGATCTTGAAGATCTCGGCGGCCTTGCCGGGAACGTCCGGCACACCGGCGACGGTGATCTTGGCCTGGCTGAAGTCGGTGGCGACTCCGGCGACGATCGGCTCTTCCATGTCTGCTCCCTCGGATTCGCGGGGGTTCTTCATGCCCTCGCCCAGAACGTAGGTGCCCTCGGACGACGAGAACGTCGAACGGGCGTGGATCAGGACGCCGTGGCGGCGTGCGTACTCGACGGCGCGGATGTAGAGCACCTTGGCGCCGTTCGCGGCGAGCTCGAGCATCTCCTCGCTGGTGATGTGGTCGAGCTTCTGTGCCTTCGGGATGACGCGGGGGTCGGCGGTGAAGATGCCGTCCACGTCGCTGTAGATCTCGCACACGTCGGCGTCGAGCGCCGCCGCGAGGGCGACGGCCGTGGTGTCGGAGCCGCCGCGGCCGAGAGTGGTGATGTCACGGGTGTCGCGGTTGAAGCCCTGGAAGCCGGCGACGATCACGATCGCGCCCTCGTCGAGAGCCTCGCGCAGCCGCACGGGGGTGACGTCGACGATGCGGGCGGCGCCGTGCTGCGAATCGGTGATCATGCCCGCCTGGCTGCCGGTGAACGACCGCGCCTCGAAGCCCATCGAGTGGATGGCCATGGCCAGCAGCGCCATCGAGATGCGCTCACCGCTGGACAGCAGCATGTCGAGCTCGCGGGGCGCTGGGATCGGCGCGACCTCGTTGGCGAGATCGAGCAGCTCGTCGGTGGTGTCGCCCATCGCGCTGACGGCGACGACCACGTCGTGCCCCGCGCGACGCGTGTCGACGATGCGCTTGGCGACGCGCTTGATGCTCTCTGCGTCGGCGACAGAGGAGCCGCCGTACTTCTGCACGATGAGGGCCACGTTCACTCCCTGGGATGTCGGGCGGATCCGCCCACGCCCATTCTACGGAGACCCCGTATGCGCCGACGCGCATGTGACGAGGCCGGGCTCGAGGCGAGGCGGCGAAGGTTCGCACGCGGGCACAACTTCGGAGACCAGGGGCGACGAAGGTTCGCACGCGGGCACAACTTCGGAGACCAGGGGCGACGCACCGAGCACAACTTCGGAGACCAGGGACGACACACCGGACACAACCTCGGAGACCAGGGACGACACACCGGACACAACTTCGGAGACCGGAGGCGACACACCGGGCAGGGGCACCGATGACACGGCGTTTCGTTCGCGGCATCCGAAGTTGTGCCCGCGGAAGGACTCCGAGACAGACCGGCATCCGAAGTCATGCCCACGGAAGGACACCGAGACGGACCGGCATCCGACGTTGTGCCCGCGGAAGGACTCCGAGACAGACCGGCATCCGAAGTCATGCCCACGGAAAGACTCCGAGACGGACCGGTGTCCGACGTCGCGTCCACGACGGGACGGAAGCCGGGGTCAGGGCGCGGGCGGCAGCGGAGCGGGAGCGGATGCCGCAGGAGCGGATGCCGCTGGGCGGAGTCGGCCGCCCGTGCCGGCGAACCAGCATCCGGCGATGATCAACGGGAAGCCGATCACGAGTCCGAGCGTCAGCGGCTCGGAGAGGACGATGGCGCCCAGGATGATCGCCACGACCGGATTGACGTAGGTGAACAGCGGAGCGCGCACCGGGCCGACCTCACGGATCAGGGCGAAGAAGGCGAGGAACGCCACCGCGGTGCAGATGACCGCGAGGGCGATCAGCGCCCCGATCGACGGGAGGGTCGGCATCCGGTGCTGGGTGAGCAGCGCGATCGGCAGGTAGAGGACGCCGATCATCAGAAGAGAGAGGGTGATGGTGCCGATCGACGGCACATCGCCGAGCTTGCGCGCCACGATGAACGGCGCGATCGCGTAGAGCACCGCGACGAGCAGCACTTCGCCGGCCGCCAGCAGACTCACGTGCCCGCCGAACAGGCCGGGTCCTGCGACGACGATCGCGACGCCGATGAAGCCGACGACGAGACCGATCGCGCGAGCGGGACGCAGCACGCCGCGGTCGCCGCCGCCGAGGGCGATCAGAGCCGCGAACAGCGGCACCGTGGCGACGAGCAGCCCGGTCATGCCCGACGGCAGCGTCATCTCGGCATGCCCCAGCAACAGGAAGGGGCCGGCCATCTCGACGAGACCGAAGGCGAGCACCCACGGCCACATCTTGAGAGCGGCTCTGAGCGCGCCGGAGCGGATCGCGAACGGCAGCAGGAGGAGCGCCGCGATGAGGGTGCGTCCGGCGACGATGGCCGGCGGCGAGATGGACTCGACAGCGACGCTGATGAACAGGTACGGCACGCCCCACAGGAGGCACATCGCCGCGAAGAGCAGCCACCCCCGGCGGGTGAAGCCGGTGTGGGCGTTCACAGGACGCGCCGGCCCTCGAAGGCGCGTCCGAGGGTGACCTCGTCGGCGTACTCGAGGTCGCCGCCGACCGGGAGCCCGGAGGCCAGTCGCGAGACCGTGATCTGCATCGTGGTGAGGAGACGGCTGAGGTAGCTCGCCGTGGCCTCGCCCTCGAGGTTCGGGTTGGTCGCGAGGATGACCTCCTGGACCGTGCCGTCGGCGAGGCGGGTCATCAGCTGCGCGATGCGCAGGTCGTCGGGGCCGATGCCGGCGATCGGGCTGATCGCTCCGCCGAGCACGTGGTACAGCCCCCGGAACTCGCGGGTGCGCTCGATCGCCGCCACGTCCTTCGCGTCTTCGACCACGCAGATCAGGGCCGGGTTGCGGCGGGGGTCGCGGCAGATCGCGCAGCGGTCCTGCTCGGACACGTTGCCGCAGATCTCGCAGAACCGCACCCGCACGCGGATCTCGGTGAGCAGTTCCGCAAGGCGCGCGACATCGAACGTCGGCGTCTGCAGGATGTGGAACGCGATGCGCTGAGCGGATTTGGGGCCGATGCCCGGAAGCCGCCCGAACTCGTCGATCAGCTCTTGGACGATGCCGTCGTACATCAGGAGAACCTCGTCGGGGGCTCGTAGGGCTCTTCGCGCACGAACGTCGCGCCGAGCACCTGGCGGATCACGGCCTCGCCGTAGCGCTGCACTCCCCCGGCGGGGGTGCGCTCGGTGACGACGGGCGCCGGCGCGGAGCGCCGGGGTTCGGGAGCAGCGGATGCCGCTGTCGGCGCCGGTGCGCTCTGCTCGGGGCGCCGCGGCGGAGCGCTCGACATCGCCGGTTCGTAGGCGGGGTCGTAAGGCGGCTCGTCGTCGTAATACGGCGGCTCATCGGGCAGCGGGGGCTCATCGACGGACACCGGCGATGCCGCGGTCGGCGATGAGGAGACCGACGTCGCGGGCGCGGACGGGGCAGCGGCTGCCGTCGATCCCGGCGCGGACGGAGAAGGAGTAGCCGGAGTCGACGCAGCGTGAACCGAAGCCCCGGTCACCGGCACCGGCACCGGCACCGGCGACGTCGATGCTGCGGGAACTGGCGTCTCCGCCCCTCCGCCCGCGGCCACCCCCTGCCCGCCGGCCGACGGGATCGACGCGACGGCCCACTCCGTGACGGGACCGGCGGAATCACTGCGGACCTGCGGACGGGGTGACCCCGCTGACGCAGGCTCCGAAGCGGGCGCATCGCCGGACGGAGAAGAGGGCGACGAGGCGGCCGCGGGCCGTCGCGGCGCACCCCCCGCGGGCATGGGGGCCGGGCGGTACTTGACCGTCACCCCGAGCTCCTGCTCGATCGCCGTGCGCAGATGGTCGGACGGACCGGAACCCGGAACCGTCCCCTTGAACTTCTGGACGTCATGCTGACTCGTGAAGCCGAGAGTCAGCACCTCACTCGCGGTGTCGAACGCGAGCGGCTGCACCGCGGTGGCGAGCAGCCAGGACGTGCGGCTGATGTCTTCGAGACGCTTGAGGACGGCCGACCACGACCCCGAGATGCGCTCGAAGGTGACCGGGCCGGACGGCGCCGGAGCGGATGCCGCGGCGGGAGCCTCAGACGTCGACGGGGAATCCGGCGCCGGCTGAGCAGCCGAGTCCGCGGAGATCTCACCGCGCTCTGTCTCGCCCGCTCCGCTCCCTCGCGGGGCGACCGCGGGCGCAGGCGTCGGCGGGACGGCCGGCGTCTGTGCCGCTGGAGCCGCCGGTGCGGGGGCTGCCGGAGCTGATGCGGGAGCCGCAGGAGCCGGAGCCGGAGCAGCGGAAGCAGGGGCGGAGGCGGCAGGAGCGGAGGCTGCAGGAGCGGAAGCCGCGGACGCAGGGGCCGGAGCCGCCGCGGACGCAGGGGCCGCCGCGGGGCGAGCAGCGGCGGAGACGGGTGCGGGTGCCGCGGCATCCGCGCCTCCCCCGGCGAGCACGCGGGCGACCAGGAGCTCGAGATGCAGCCGAGGGGACGTCGCGCCGGACATGTCGTCGAGAGCGGCGCTCACGATGTCGGCGGTGCGCGAGAGACGAGCCGAGCCGAAGGAGGCCGCCTGCTCGCGCATGCGGTCCAGCTCATCGGCGGCGATGCCGCGCAGCACCGCGGAGGCACCCGCGCCGACGGCGGCGATCACGATCAGGTCGCGCAGCCGCTCGAGAAGGTCGTCGACGAATCGACGCGGATCCTGCCCGGTCTGCACGACCTTGTCGATCGCCGGGAACGCGGCGGCCGCGTCACCCGCAGCGAGCGCGTCGACGATCTCATCGAGCACGGTCGCGTGCGTGTAGCCGAGGAGAGCCACGGCGCGCTCATACGCGACGGTCACGGTCTCCGAGCCGGCGGGCGAGTCGGAACCGGCGATCAGCTGATCGAGCAGCGAGAGCGTGTCACGGGGCGATCCGCCTCCGGCGCGCACGACGAGCGGGAGGACTCCCTGCTCGACGACGACGCCCTCCTCGGTGCACAGCTTCTCGACGTACTCCAGCATCGCCGCGGGCGGAACGAGCCGGAACGGGTAGTGGTGCGTACGCGAACGGATCGTGCCGAGCACCTTCTCGGGCTCGGTCGTGGCGAAGATGAACTTGACGTGCTCCGGAGGCTCCTCGACGAGCTTGAGCAGGGCGTTGAAGCCCTGCGGCGTCACCATGTGCGCCTCGTCGAGGATGAAGATCTTGTACCGGTCGCGGCTCGGTGCGAACGTCGCGCGCTCGCGCAGATCGCGCGCATCGTCGACACCGTTGTGGCTCGCCGCGTCGATCTCGACGACGTCGAGGGATCCGCCGCCCGCGCGCGACAGCTCGATGCAGCTCGGGCACTTCCCGCAGGGGACGTCGGTCGGGCCCTCGGCGCAGTTCAGGCACCGCGCCAGGATGCGGGCCGACGTCGTCTTGCCGCAGCCGCGAGGACCGGAGAAGAGATAGGCGTGGCCGACTCTGTCGCCGCGCAGCGCGGTCATCAGCGGATCGGTCACCTGGGACTGCCCGATCATCTCGCCGAACGACTCGGGCCGGTAGCGGCGATAGAGGGCTGTAGTCACCAGACCAGCCTACGGCGTACCACGGACACTCGGGGCTCCCCCTCGAGGGACTTCGCGCCCCGCCCGGCATCCGCTCAGCCGCGCCCCGGCATCCGCTCATCCCCGCGCCGACGACGACGCCCCACCTGACCGCCGGCGCCCCACCGGATCGTCGTCAATCAGGTGCGGCGCCGACGAGCAGAGGGGGCGTCGACGGATACGGAGTGCGCGGCTCAGTCGATCGGCTCGATCACCGGGATCGACGTCGTGATGACGGGAACCGACGCTGACAGGCGCGTGCCGTCCTCGCGGCGCGCACCCTCGAACTGACGCAGCGTCGGGCGACCGGCGATGACGGGCCCCTGATCGGCCAGCGGCACGACGACGGCATCCTCCGTCGTGGCGACGAAGGCGGCGCCGCGCACGGTGAACGGCACGGGCTCGCCGGAGCGCACCTCGACCGTCAGCGCGTCCCTGGTCACCGTGACCTGGATCGCAGAGCCCTGCCACTGCAGCGGGTACGCGAGCGACGGCCAGTCGGCCGGGAGCCGCGGGTCGAAGCTGAGCTCGCCCGCGTAGTCGCGCATGCCGCCGAAGCCGCTCACCAGCGCGGTCCACACGCCGCCCGCCGACGCCACGTGCACACCGTCCGCCGCGTTGTGGTGCAGGTCGTGCAGGTCGACGAAGATCGACTGCTCGAAGTACTTCAGCGCGAGGTCCTGGTAGCCGACCTCGGCCGCCAGGATCGACTGCACGACGGCGGACAGCGTCGAGTCGCCCGTCGTCAGCGGGTCGTAGTAGTCGAAGTCGGCGCGCTTCTCCTCCGGCGTGAAGTGGTTGCCCTGCAGGAACAGCGCGAGCACGACATCGGCCTGCTTGAGCACCTGGAACCGGTAGATCACGAGGGGGTGGAAGTGCAGCAGCAGCGGACGCTGGGTCGCCGGAGTGTGCGCGAGGTCCCAGACCTCGCGCTCCAGGAACAGCGAGTCCTGCGGGTGGATGCCGAGGCCCTCGCTGTACGGGATGAACATCGCCTCCCCCGCGCGCTCCCACTCGTCGGCCTCGCCGGTGCCGAGGCCGGTGCGCTCCACGAGGAGGGCGTAGTCCTCCGGGAAGTCAGCGGCGATCTCTCGCACCACCTTCGCGGCGTAGCGCAGGTTGTAGCGCGCCATGACGTTCGTGTAGAGGTTGTCGTTCACGACGGTCGTGTACTCGTCGGGCCCCGTGACGCCGTGGATGTGGAAGGTCTCCCGGCCGTCGGACACCCGCCAGAAGCCGAGCGTCGCCCAGAGCCTGGCGGTCTCGATCGCGATGTCGGCGCCCTCGCGGCGCAGGAACTCCTCGTCTCCGGTGGCGCGCACGTACTTGCCGAGCGCGAAGCTCACGTCGGCGTTGATGTGGTACTGCGCGGTGCCGGCAGCGTAGTACGCCGAGGCCTCCTCGCCGTTGATCGTGCGCCACGGGAACAGGGCGCCGGCCTCGTTCAGCTGCTCGGCGCGGCGGCGCGCGGCGGGCAGCATCAGAACACGGGCACGCAGCGCGTTGCGCGCCCACTGCGGCGACGTGTAGGTGAGGAAGGGGAGCACGTAGATCTCGGTGTCCCAGAAGTAGTGGCCGCTGTAGCCGGACCCGGAGACGCCCTTGGCTGCGACGCCCGTGCCGTCGGCGCGCGCGGATGCCTGGGCGAGCTGAAGGAGGCACCAGCGGGTCGCCTGCTGCAGATCGTCGTGACCGCCGATCTGCACGTCGCTGCGCTCCCAGAAGGCGGCGAGCCATTCGGCCTGACGCTGGAACTGCGCGGCCACGCCCTCGACGACGACGCGATCGAGCGACCGTCGGCAGCGGTCGACCAGCTCACGCGGGGGCACTCCACGGGACGTGTGATAGCTGACGAGCTTGGTGACCGTGATCGGCACGCCCGCCTTCGCCTGCACGCGGAACACGTTCTTGGCGATGTCGGACTCGATCAGCGTGCGAGCGCTGTACTCGTTCTCCGTCTCGACGATGTGGTCGGCGACGACGGCCACCGTCATGCCCGACGCCGCGACGCGGTAGGACAGTGCGGAGCGCAGGCCGTCCTGCCAGTGCTCGGCGGGCTGCAGCACCCGCTCGGCGATCTTCTCGGCCTTGCGGGGGTCGAAGCCGGCGCCCTGCGCCTCCACAGGGGTTCCGGCGTAGACGCCGGCGCCGTCCTGTCGGTTCAGCAGCTGGCAGCTGATCGTCACGGGGGCGTCGGAGTTCTCCACGACGACCTCGAGCCGGAGGATCGCGAGGTGGCGCTCCTCGAAGCTGACGATGCGCTCGTCGCGCATGCGCACCCGCTTGCCCGACGGGGTCTCCCAGACGACGACCCGCTCCAGCACACCGGTGCGCATGTCGAGCGTGCGGCGGTACTCGCGCACGTCGGCGTCGTCGAAGGAGATGGGCTCGTCGTCGACGTAGACGCGCATGACCTTGGCATCCGGAGCGTTGACGATCGTCTGCCCCACCTCGGCGAAGCCGTACGCCTGCTCTGCGTGACGGATCGGCCAGGTCTCGTGCAGGCCGTTGATGAACGTGCCGTGCTCGTGCGCGCCGCGTCCCTCGATGTGGTTGCCGCGGAGTCCGAGGTAGCCGTTCCCGACGCCGAACAGCGTCTCACCCACCCCGTCTTCTGTGTAGCGCGTCTCGATCAGGCGCCAGGGGTCGACGGGGAAGCGGTCGCGGTCGATCATGCAATCTCCTCGGAGTCGGGTGCGAAAGCGGACAGGTCGTCGACGACGACGGTGGCTCCTGCGGCGCGCAGCGCGTCGGCGCCGGTCCCGCGGTCGACGCCGACCACGGTCGCGAAGCCGGCGGCCGCGGCGGACGCGGCGCCGGACGTCGCGTCCTCGACGGCCACGCTGCGGGCAGGGTCGACGCCGAGGGCGACGGCCCCGGCGCGGAACATGTCGGGCGCCGGCTTCGAGGCCAGCCCATCGTTCTCGGCGACGACGCCGTCGACGACGATGCGGAAGAAGGAGCGGATGCCGGCCGCGGCCAGCACCTCCTCCGCGTTCTTCGAGCTCGACACCACGCCGAGCGGGATGCCTGAGGCGCTCAGCCGCTCGATCAGGGCGAGGGAGCCCGGGAAGGGCGCGATGCCCTCGCTGCGCAGCGACGCGGCGAAGGCGTCGTTCTTGCGGTTGCCGATGCCGCAGATCGTGTCGGCGTCCGGGGTGTCGTCGACCGCACCCCACGGGATCTCGACGTTGCGGCTGCGCATCAGGCTGGCGACCCCGTCATAGCGCTTCTTGCCGTCGACGTAGTCGAAGTAGTCGGCATCCGTGTAGGGGGGCTCGATGCTCCATTTCGCGAAGACATCGTCGAACACGACCTTCCATGCGCGCATGTGCACCTCGGCGGTCGGCGTGAGCACGCCGTCGAGGTCGAAGAGCACGCCGTCGGCGGCGAGCAGATCGGGAAGGGCTTCGGGCACAGGAGCCTCCAGGAGAAGGACGAGGGGGTCGGCACCTCTCCGTGCCACTGTGCCAGCGTAGTGCGGAGGGCCGGGTGAGGTAACCCCCGAATACGCCGGTGTCGGACTCGTGGGTCGCGCGAGCGGATGCTCAGAGCAGCTCGGCGGTCTGACGCGCGATCTGCAGCTCCTCGTTCGTCGGCACGACGAGCACCGTCACCGGGGAGTCGTCGGTGGAGATGCGCCGGATTCCGCGTTCACGGGCGGTGTTGCGGGCGGGATCGATCTCGACTCCGGCGAATCCGAGCGTCGCCATCGCCTCGGCGCGCACGGGCGCCGCGTTCTCGCCGACTCCCGCGGTGAACGAGATCACGTCGACCCCTCCGAGCTGCGCGATGTAAGCGCCCGCGTAGGCGCGGAGCCGGTGGACGTAGACGTCGAAGGCGAGCGTCGCCGCCTCCTCCCCCGCCTCGCGACCAGCGAGGATGTCGCGCATGTCGCTGCGCCCGGCGAGCCCCGCCAGTCCGCTGCGGGTGTTGAGCAGAACGTCGAGGGCGTCGATCGTGTACCCGGCCCGGCGCGCGAGATGCACCAGCGCCGCGGGGTCGATGTCTCCCGACCGCGTGCCCATCACGAGTCCCTCGAGCGGGGTGAGCCCCATCGACGTCTCGACGGATCGGCCGCCGTCGATCGCCGTGACGGAGGCCCCGTTGCCGAGGTGGAACACGATCTGGCGGAGCGTCGAGAGGTCGCGCCCGAGGAAGGCCGCCGCGGCCTCGCTGACGTACTGGTGGCTGGTGCCGTGGAAGCCGTAGCGCCGCACCCTGTGCTCGCGGGCGAGCTCCGCGTCGATCGCGTACGTGTACGCCGCGGGCGGGAGCGTCTGGTGGAAGGCGGTGTCGAAGACAGCGACGTGCGGCACATCGGGGAACACGGCCTCCGCCGCGAGGATGCCGGCGAGGTTGGCCGGGTTGTGCAGCGGCGCCAGCACCGCGAGCTCCTCGATCTGGCGCTCGACGTCGGCGTCGATCAGCGTGGGGGCGAAGAAGCGCGCCCCGCCGTGCACGACGCGGTGACCGACGGCCACGGGCGGATGCTCCTCGAGGGAGGGCCCGTGGGCGGCGAACTGCTCGAGCATGACCGCGAACGCCGCATCGTGGTCGGCGATGTGCTGCTCGCTGCGATAGTCGGCGTCGAGCATCGTGACGACGGCATCCGCTGTCGTGTCCGGTCGGACCGTGTGCCGAACCGGGCTCGACTCCTGGCCGATCCTCTCGATCAGGCCGCTCGCGAGCTCGTGCTCGCTCTCGATGTCGATCAGGCTGTACTTGAGCGACGAGGAGCCGCTGTTGATGACGAGGATGGCGCTCATGCCGCCCCTCCCTGGGCCTGGATCGCCGTGATCGCCACGGTGTTCACGATGTCGTCGACCAGCGCCCCGCGGGAGAGGTCGTTGATCGGCTTGTTCAGCCCCTGCAGCACGGGGCCGATCGCGACCGCTCCCGCCGATCGCTGCACGGCCTTGTAGGTGTTGTTGCCGGTGTTCAGGTCGGGGAACACGAACACGGTGGCCCGTCCTGCGACGGCCGAGTCGGGGAGCTTCGCCTTGGCGACGGCGGCGTCGGCCGCGGCGTCGTACTGGATCGGCCCCTCGACCAGAAGCTCCGGCGCCCGCTCGTGCACGAGGGCCGTGGCCGCGCGGACCTTGTCGACATCGGCTCCTGAACCGGACTCCCCCGTCGAGTACGACAGCATGGCGATCCGCGGCTCGATGCCGAACTGCCGCGCGGTGGCCGCGGAGGAGATCGCGATGTCGGCGAGCTGCTCGCTCGTCGGATCGGGGATGACGGCGCAGTCGCCGTACACGAGCACGCGGTCGGCGAGCGCCATCAGGAACACGCTGGAGACGACCTTCACGCCGGGCTTCGTCTTGATGATCTCGAACGACGGTCGGATCGTGTGCGCGGTGGTGTGCGCGGCGCCGGAGACCATGCCGTCGGCGAGGCCGGTGTGCACCATCATGGTGCCGAAGTACGACACGTCCGTGACCGTGTCGGCGGCCTGCGCGAGCGTGATGCCCTTGTGCGCGCGCAGCCGCGCGTACTCGGCGGCGAAGCGCTCGACGAGCTCGGGGTCGTGGGGGCTGAGCACCTGCGCCGCCGAGATGTCGGCGCCGAGCTCGATCGCTCTCGCGCGCACCGTGGCCTCGTCGCCCAGGATCGTCAGATCCGCCACCTCCCGGGCGAGCAGCGTGGACGCGGCCTGGAGGATGCGGTCGTCGTCGCCCTCGGGCAGGACGATGCGCCGCCGGTCGGCGCGGGCGCGCTCGATGAGGCCGTACTCGAACATCAGCGGCGTGACGACGCGCGACTCGGCCAGGCCCACCTGGGTGGTGAGCTCGGCGACGTCGACGTGCGTCTGGAAGAGGCTGAGCGCCCGGTCGTAGCGCGCCCTCGAGTCGGGCGAGATGCGCCCTCGTGCACCCATCACGCGCACCGCGGTGTCGTAGGTGCCGAGATCGGTCGCGATGATCGGCACCGTCGACGTGAAGCCGTCGAGCAGCCGCACGATCGGCTCCGGCAGCGGGAACGGGCCGTTGAGGATGATGCCCGAGACGCGCGGGAAGGTACCGGACGCGTCGGCGAGGAGGGTGGCGAGCAGCACCTCGGTGCGGTCGGCCGGGATCACCACGACCGATTCCTCCGTGATGCGCGGCAGCACGTTCACCATCGACATGCCGGCGACCACGATGGTGAGGGCCTCGCGGGCGAGACGGTCGGGGTCGCCCTTGATGAGGCGTCCGTCGACGGCGGAGAGGATGCCGCGGATCGACGGCGCGACGAGCGTGCGGTCCTCGGGGATCGCCCACACCGGAGTGCTCCGCGCCGGACGCACGGCCGAGACCGCGTCGGCGACGTCGTCCAGCGCTTCGGGGTCGGCGCGGTTCACGATGACCGCGAACAGCTCGGCGCGCTCGGCCTCGAGCTCCGCGAGCGCGAGGGCGGCGATCTGCCCGACGGCGGCGGCCGAGCGGGCCGTCGTGGTGCCGAGCTGCTCCGCCTGGCGCTGACCGTCGCGACCCGAGAGCACGAGCAGCACGGGAGCGGCGAGGTTCGCCGCGATGCGCGCGTTGTAGCCGAGCTCGGCCGGGCTCGCGACGTCGGTGTAGTCGCTGCCGACGATCACGACGGCGTCGCACTGCGCCTCGACCGCCTTGAAGCGGGAGACGATGGTCGACAGCGCGCGCTCTGGATCGTCGCGCACGTCGTCGTAGGTGACGCCGACGCAGAGGTCGTAGTCGAGATGGACGCCGTCGTGCGCGAGCATCAGCTCGAGGATCTCGTCGCGATCCGCCACCGAGCGGGCGATCGGGCGGAACACGCCCACACGCGGGCTGACGCGCATCAGCGCGTCGAGCACTCCGAGCGCGATCGTCGACTTGCCGGTATGGCCTTCGGCCGAGGTGATGTAGATGCTCTGCGCCACGGGCTCAGCCTAGACGCGCCGCCTGTGCGGCGCCCGCGTCCGGCGCCGTGCATCCGCTCGTGAGGGCGTCGACCACGGCGGTCGCGTCCTCCTGGTACCGCGTGTAGTAGTCGGCATCCGTGTTGACCTGCACGCGGTGGATCGCGTGCGACGCCGGCATCTGCTGCCAGCCCTCCAGCGTCGAGAGCTTGCCGTAGAACAGCGTGGCGGCCGTCGCCGGGTCCATCCGCTGCTCGGCGCTGCCCCACCAGTCCTGCTGCTGGAAGAGCCCGATGCTGGTGGTCCTGGTCCCGTCGGGGTTGCGGAATCCCGACGTCTCCCAGTCTCCGTAGTCGATGTTGCGCAGGCTGCTCTCGCCCATCGCGGTCATCACCCCGAGGATCTGCCCGTCGCGTCCGAATCCGAGGGCGGATGCCGTGAGCATGATGGTCGCGGCGTTGTCCAGCTGCTCCCCCTCCCAGCCGGCGATCCCCGCATCGGGGAAGCCGGCGGGCTCCGTCGCGCAGTAGACGGCGGGCTCGTGGGCGAGTCCGAGCGGGATCAGCACGGCCGCGCCGACCACGACGACGATCGCCGCGCTCCACAGCGAGATGCGGCGCAGCATCCGCCTGCGCTGCGACCGGAGCTGGGCGCGGCGACGCGGCGACGGCCTGCGGCGACGCGATCGAGCGCGGGTGGAGGAGCGGCGGGCCGTCGGCCTGCGCCCTGTGCGCGTCTTCGTCATGTGCGGCGATCCGGACGCCGTCCGGCGAACGCGGCGAGCGCACCGCCGACGGCCCCGAACAGGTGGCCCTGCCAGGAGACGCCGGCACCCGCGCCGAAGATGCCCGTGAGCATGGTGCCGCCGTAGATCCCGATGACGACGAGCGCGACCACGGCGTAGAGGATGCGGTGCGAGACGCGGCCCGGCGCGAACACCCTGGCGACGAGGTAGCCGAAGTAGCCGAAGACGAGACCGGAGGCGCCGACCGTGAGGGTGCCGGGGGCGTTCACGAGCCAGGTGCCGAGCCCGCCGATGACCGTCGCGAACGCGGTGACCGCCCAGAATCTGCGGGGGCCCTCGATCGCGACGATGCAGCCGAGGACGAGGAAGGGCACCGAGTTGCCGATCAGGTGCGGCCACCCGGAGTGCAGGAGCGGCGCGAGCACGATGCCGCCGAGTCCCGCCGGGTCCCAGGAGCGGATGCCGAAGACGGAGAACGAGCCGGGGAGGATGCTGTCGGCCAGCTGCACGATCCACATCACGGCGAGCAGCGCCACAGGAGAGGCGAATCGACTCAGCGTTCTCGGCTGCTGCTGCTCCACGGTGCTCACCCGTCGATTCTCGCAGGACGTCCTGAGGAGTCGCCGGGCAAAAGAAAAGACCCTCCGCGCACCCAGCAGAGCCCGGTTACCCTTGCTGCGTTTCCGCCCTGGGGGAATTGGCCTGGATGCCGCCGCGCGGAGAGCCGTCGTCAAGTCTAGCCGACGAGAGCAGGGCCGATGAACAGGTTCAGGGACCTGCAGAGAGGTTACGATCGGATCACGCGCGCAACGCTGCGCTCACGCGAGAGGGAACGCATGCTGGAGAACTCCCCCCTGAGTACGACCTCGATCACCGCCGAGCAGTTCGCGGAGCAGACAGCCGCGATCCTCGGCTCGGTGGGTCAGGTCATCGACGGCAAGCCGGATGCCGTGCGCAGCGCCCTCGTCTGTCTGCTCGCCGAGGGGCACCTGCTCATCGAGGACGTCCCCGGCGTCGGCAAGACGATGCTGGCGCGGGCCCTCGCCGCGAGCGTGGACGCGACCGTCCGCCGCATCCAGTTCACCCCCGACCTCCTGCCGGGAGACGTCACCGGCGTGAGCGTCTACAACCCGGTGGATCGCGAGTTCGAGTTCAAGCAGGGCGCCGTGTTCGCGCACATCGTGATCGCCGACGAGATCAACCGCTCGTCCCCGAAGACCCAGTCGGCGCTGCTGGAGGCGATGGAGGAGGGCCAGGTCACGGTCGACGGCTCCACGCATCCCCTGCCGCAGCCCTTCCTCGTCGTCGCGACCCAGAATCCGCTGGAGATGGAGGGCACCTACGCTCTGCCCGAGGCGCAGCGCGACCGCTTCATGATGCGCATCTCGATGGGCTACCCGGATGCCGCGGCAGAGGCGCTCATGATCCGACAGCGCGACACGGTGAGCCCGCTCGCGGGAGTCACGGCCGTCGCCGATGCGGCATCCATCTCCGGCCTGATCGCCTGGGCGCGGTCGGTGCACGTCGCCCCCGCCATCGAGGAGTACACGGTCGCCCTCGCTCAGGCGACGAGGAACGACCCGAACCTCCACCTGGGTGCGAGCCCGCGAGCGACCCTGCAGCTCATCAGGTCCGCGAAGGTGTGGGCGGCGCTCGACGGCCGCGACTTCGTGATCCCCGATGATGTGACGGCCCTGCTGATCCCGGTGCTCGCCCACCGTCTTCTCCCCGCGCGCGGAGCCCACCGCGCCGGCGCCCAGCCGGTGGAGGCGGCCCTGCGTCAGATCGTGGAGCGCGTGCGCGTGCCGGTGGCGTCCCGCGCCTGAGCGGCGGACAGCATGAGACGACGTCGAGCCCTCACCGCCAGGGGCGCAGGTGCGCTCATCGCGGGTCTCGGCTGCCTGCTCGCGGCGAACCTCGTGGGGGCGCCGATCCTCATCTACGTCGGCATCCTCCTCCTCGCCCTCACCGTGTTCTCGCTGCTGGCGGTGCACATGCCGCGGCGCAACGGCGCGGTCGCCCGGCAGATCTCCACCGATCTCCTGACGGTGGCCGAGACCTCGCGGGTGACGCTGCGGTTCGATCTGCGCGCGATCCGCATCCCGCACGGCCTGTGGCGCGACGTCCTCCCCGATGCGGTGTCGGGCGACTCGGCCGGGGAGTACCCGCCCGAGAGCGGGCAGCTGAGCTATCTCATCACCGGCGTGCGCCGCGGCGTCTGGGCGATCGGACCGCTGGTGCTGCGCACCGTCGACCCCTTCGGCATCGCTCAGCGCGAGCAGGCCTTCGGCGAGACCCGCACCGTGACCGTCGTGCCGGAGATCATCACGCTCGCCCCGCTCGCCGTCAAGGTGGGAGCGGCGGGCGGCACCGCCCACACCTCCTCGAGCAGGCTCGGGCAGGGCAGCGACAACCTCTCGCCGCGCCGGTACATCGCCGGCGACTCCATGCGGCGCATCCACTGGCGTGCGACCGCGCACCGCGGGCAGCTGATGGTCAGACAGGAAGAGGAGGAGTCGAGCCCCGACGCCCTCGTCGTGCTCGATCGCAGTTCGGCGCGCTGGGCCGCGCCCGGTGAGGACGCCGATCCGGCCTTCGAGGCCGCCGTCTCGCTGTGCGCCTCCGCCGCGGTGCATCTCGTGCAGGAGGGCTACGGGGTCGACGTGGTCGACAGCGCGGGAATCCTGCTCGGCACCCTCCGCGGACACGAGGAGGACAGGGAGGGTCTGCTGGTCGCTCTCGCGATGGTCACTCCACGGGGCGAGCCGCGCGACCTCGCGACGGTCATGGGAGGCACCCCGCCCGGCCCGCTCGTCTACATCACCGGGCGCCTCGACGAGGAGACGGCCGAACGGCTGCGCCCTGCCGGCGCCGCGGCGCCCATGCTCTTCGCCGCCGAGCTCGACGAGGGCGTGGAGCAGACCGCCGTCCACCACGGCTGGCGTGTGGCCGTTCTCGGCCCCGACCTCGCCGAAGCGTGGGAGGACGCGCTCCCGGAGCGGATGGGGGTCGGCGATGTCTCGCGCTGAGCCCCGTGCTCCTCGTCTGTCGTGGCATCGCGACCACGAGCTGAGCGAGAGCCGCATCGCCCAGGGCGCCCTCGCCGCCGCGGCGGCCTTCGTCGCGGTGTGGCCCTACACCTCCGTGATCAAGCCGGGCGCCTGGTCCTTCACCGTCGTCACGGTGGTCCTCATCATCGCGGCGGTCGGGGTCGCCGTGCGCACCCTGCTGCTCCGCCGGAAGCGCTGGATCCGGGAGACCGCGGCCATGATCGCGCAGGCGGTCGCGGCGCTCGGCGTCCTCACGATTCTCGTCGCCGGAGACACCGCGATCTTCGGAGTCGTGCCCACCTCATCGACCTTCACCGTGTTCAGCTCCCTCGCCGCGACGGCCTGGGAGCAGGTCGTGTTCGGCACCGCTCCGCTCGACAGCACGCCGGGTCTCCGCGTGATCATGGGCGCCGGCTTCGCTCTCGTCGCGCTCCTCCTCGACCAGCTCGTCGCCCAGCGGAGCGCCGTCCTGGCCAGTGTTCTCGTCGCCGTCGTCGGCGCGACGCCGATGATCGTCACGCTCGGAGACGCGAACGTCGTGTGGTTCGTGATGCTCGGAGTCATGATCCTGCTGCTGTTCCGGCAGTCCGCGAAACGCAACTCCGAGTCCCCCCGCCGCGTGTCCACGGGCATCGCGGTGGGCGCCGGAGCCGCCGCCGTCGCCGCGGCGCTCGTCATCGCGCCCATCATTCCCGTCTCGGCATCCCTCGCCGGCACGGGCGTCGGCGTCAGCGTCGACGCGTCGCTGCGCCTGGGGAACGACCTGCGTCAGCCCGACCCGGTCGAGGTGCTCACGCTCGCGACGGCGGAGAACACCGCTCCGTACCTCCGACTGACCACCCTGTCCCGCTTCGACGGCAGGGTCTGGCATCCGGATCGCGGTGACACCCAGTCGCTGAGCGACGGCTTCGGGGCCGCGGAGTGGACGGAGGACGTCGCCGCGAAGGATGTCACGACCTCGATCCGCGTGCTGCGCATGTCGAGCTCGTGGCTGCCCGTTCCCTACCCCGCGACGAGCGTCCAGGGTCTGAGCGGCGCCTGGAAGCTGATGCCGGAGAACCGCACGATCGTCTCGAAGACCGCGGATGCCGTCGGAAACGACTACACGGTCGCGTCGCTCAGGGTGAATCCGTCGCTGGAGCAGATCAGAGCCGTGCCCGCGGCCGCGGCGGTGGTCGACCCCGACGACGAGCCGCTGGAGCTCCCCGACGTCATCCCGAACACGGCGCGCGAGGTCACGGCGGACGCCACGAGCGACTACGACCGTCTGATCGCACTGCAGACCTGGTTCCGCACCGAGTTCTCCTACTCTCTGGAGACGCCGGTCGATGAGGGCTTCGACGGCACCGGCGCGGACGCCGTCGCGCAGTTCCTCGACGTACGATCCGGATACTGCGTGCATTTCGCCGGCGCCTTCGCCCTGATGGCGCAGAGCCTGGGGATGGACGTCCGCATCGTCGTCGGATACCTGCCGGGCACGCGCACCGACGAGAAGCGCGGCGAAGAGACCATCTACTCTGTCTCCAGCGATCAGCTGCACTCCTGGCCGGAGGTCCTCTTCCCCGGCATCGGCTGGGTGCCGTTCGAGCCGACGGCCTCTCTCGGCGTGCCCACGGCGTTCGCATCGGCGACGACGACGGGCTCCGGCCCTGGGGGCGCGGCCACCCCCGCGCCCACGACGGCCCCGACCTCGGAGGCCACGAGCGGCCCCGAGATCGATCGGACAGATGCGGGCGGAAACACCGGCGGCGCCAGCGCCCTGCGTCAGCTCGACCCGATGCCGGTCGTGCTCACCGCGTTCGGAGCGCTGCTCGTGCTCCTGCTGCCGGCGCTGATCCGCCTCGGCATCGGCACGGCGCGACGTCGCCGAGCACGACGGGGAGATGCGGCGTCCGCGTGGGCCGAGCTGCGCGCCACGCTGATCGACCTGCGCATCGCGCTGTCGGATGCCGATTCGCCCCGCTCGCGCGGCGCGGCCCTCGTGTCCGAGCACGGCGTGGATCCGGAGGCGATGCGGGTGCTGACGGATGCCGTCGAGCGCGCGACCTATGCGCGCTCTGCCGACCCGGCGGATCTGTCCCCCGCTCTGGGCGAGGTTCTCGCACAGCTGCGTCGCAGCGTCGATCGGCCGTCGCGGCTCAGGGCGCTGCTGCTTCCGCGTTCGCTGTTCGCCGGGCGCGGCTCGCAGGCCCCGCTGCTCGTCTGACGGGAGTGCTCAGGCGTGCACGTGGACCGGGCACGGCACCGCCGCGCATGCGTCGCACACGACCAGCTGGACCCGGCACGAGAGGTCGGGGCAGTTGGCCGTGCGGTTCGTCGCCGTTCCGCACCCCGCGCACTCTCCGATCACGGCTGCGTGGTCGGAGAAGTCGACCGAGCCGCGCTTGTCGAACACGTAGAGCGAGCCCTCCCAGAGGCCGTCGTCTCCGTACTGCTCGCCATAGCGGACGATGCCGCCCTCGAGCTGATACACCTCGCCGAAGCCCCGCGACGCCATCAGGCTCGACAGCACTTCGCACCGGATGCCGCCCGTGCAGTAGGTGACGACCGGCTTGCCCTTGAGGTCGTCGTAGGCTCCGGAATCGAGGAGCTGCACGAAGTCCCGCGTGGTCTCCGTATCGGGGACGATCGCGTCGCGGAAGCGTCCGATCTGCGCTTCGAGCGCGTTGCGCCCGTCGAAGAAGACGACCTCGTCTCCTCGTTCGTCCATCAGCGCGTGCAGGGCCTCCGGCGAGAGCCGGGTGCCGCCTCCGATGACGCCGTGCTCGTCGACCCTGAGCTCCCCCGGCGCACCGAAGGACACGATCTCCTCCCTCACCTTCACGCTGAGCTTGGGGAAGTCGATGCTGCGGCCGTCGGCATCCACACCCGTCCCCTCGCTCCACTTGATGTCGGCGCCTTTGAACGGCGCGTACGAGCGGAACGAGCGCGCCCACTTCTTGAGCGCGACGAGATCGCCGCCGAGCGTGCCGTTGACGCCGTCCTTCGAGATCACGAGCCGCCCGCGGAGGCCGAGCGCCTCGCCGAGGTCACGCTGCCAGAGCCGGATGGCCTCGGGGTCGGCGAGCGGGGTGAAGACGTAGAACAGGACGATCTTGGGGGTTGCCACCAGGGAATCCTACGTCGTGACCACGCCCTTCAGAGACGGTCGCGGCGACGCAGCACCAGGACCACGACCACGGCGAGCGCGACCGCCCACCCCGTCGCCACGAGCGACGCGACGGGAGCGGCGAGCCCGTCGTCGGCGAGGCCCGCGGCCGACAGCAGCGCGCTGAGCGGAAGGATCCTCGCGACGTCCGGCGCGGCATCCGACAGCAGGAGAGCCGGCGACAGCGTCGCGGGCACGACGAACAGCACGAGGACCGGGCTGCGCACCAGCACGCCGACGAGATACCCCCACAGCCCCGCCGCCGCGAGGATGCCGACAGCGGCGGCAGCCTCCGGAACGCTCAACAGCGCGCGACCGGTGACGAGGAGGAACGCCGCCTGGATCACCGCGATCCCGAACACCCCGAAGAGGAGCGTCGAGGCCACGGCGGAGACCGCGCGCGATCCGAGGACCACCACGCCGGAGGTGAAGAGATGATCGCGCGCCAGCACGCCCGATCGGTCGGCGAGCGCCGGGCCCAGCGCTCCCAGCACCGCCGCGAGGATCACCAGCCCGCCGACGAGAGATGCGCTCATGGTGGCTCCTAGTGCATCGACGACGGCGGGCGGCGCCGATCGCACATCGCTCGGCAGCGACGCCGCGATCGACAGCCCCGAGAGCAGCGCGACGGGGAGGAACACCCAGGGCAGGGGGTCTCCGCGCAGCCGTCGCAGCTCCGCGGAGAGCCCGCGGACGACCTGCCCGCGCATCGGGCCGCCCCACGGCCTCGCCCCGCCGGCGCTCAATGCTCTCGCCGCCGCACCGCACCGACCGCGAGCACGACGGTGACGGCGCTCCAGCCGAGCAGCACGAGCGCGCTCCCCCACCACGGCAGCAGCCCGTCGACCGGTGCACCGGTGACGCCCGCGAAGGCGCCGACCGGAAGGTACCTCTCGACGGCGGGCACGTTGAACAGCAGCGGGAGCTCGATCATGATCGGCACGAGCAGGACGATCGCGGACACCGCGTAGTAGCCCTTGATGACCCAGCCCAGGGACACCCCGATCACACTGCCGAAGATCGCCGCGAACACCGACCCGCCGACGATCCCCCAGAACGCCCGGTCGATCTGCAGGCTCCGCCCCACGGAAGAGAGCAGGACCGCAGACGCCGCCGCCCAGATCGCCGCCCCGACGAGGCACAGGACCACGGCGGTGATCGCACTGGCGAGGAGCTTCGCGAGGAGCACCCGCCGGATGGATCCGATGACGAGCGATCGCGACATGGAGTGGTAGTAGTACTCCCGCGACACCGAATAGCTGCCGAGGTACATCGCCGTGATGCCGATCGCGGCGAACAGGCCGAACACGATCCGCGTCGCGTTCCCGTCATCGAGATCGGTCAGTCCGTCCAGCGACGGGCCGACCGTGACCATCAGCGCAGGGATGAGGAGCGTGAAGGAGAAGATCCCGAGCATCGCGAGCCCGCTGACGCCGCGCAGCAGCTCGCTCCGGAGGAAGTCAGACATGGACGTTCCCTCCCTCGGCGCCGCCGATGAGCCCGAAGTACCCCTCTTCGAGAGTCGTCGCCCCATCGGCCGTCAGCGCCTCCAGCGGACCGTCGAACAGCTTGCGCCCGCGCATCACGACGACCTCGTCGACCGTCTGCTCCAGCTCGGCGAGCTGGTGGCTGGAGATGAGGACGGTGCCGCCCTTCTCCGCGAAGGACCGCAGGAATCCGCGCAGCCACCGGATGCCGCCGGGGTCGAGCCCGTTCGCCGGCTCATCGAGCACGAGGAGCTCCGGGTTCCCGATCAGCGCGGTCGCCAGGCCGAGCCGCTGCCGCATGCCGGTGGAGAACCGCTTCACCCTCTTGCCGGCGTGGGCGGTGAGATCGACCTGCGCGAGCACCTCGTCCACACGGGTCCGCGGCATGCCCGCGGCGAGACGGTAGATGTCGAGGTGCCGGCGGGCGGTGATCCCGGTCTCGAATCCGAGGCCGTCCATGTGCACGCCGACCCGGCGCGCGGGGTTCGTCATGGCCGCGAAGGGGGCTCCGAAGAGCGTGGCGGAACCCGCCGTCGGATGCAGCAGGCCGACGAGACCGCGCATCGCCGTGCTCTTGCCTGCGCCGTTCGGGCCGAGCAGGCCCACGATCGCTCCGGACTCGACCGTGAAGCTGAGGTCTCTGACGACGGCATCCCCTCCGTAGCTCTTGGTGAATCCGTCGAAGCTGATGACCGCTGTCATGAGCCTTCTCCTCTCGATAGGGGGCGGGTGCGTGTGGCACGACCGATCAGACGATCGACGTGCCGGTGGATCGGGGCCACGAGGTGGGGATGCTCTCCGCCATCCGCCCTCGTGAGCAGCTTGGTCAGGACGTAGAGCTGGGAGACGACGCCGTCCTCGGAGTCGAGGTCGTCCGCGAAACGCCGGGCGATCTGCGCGACGACGTCGGGCTGCGCAAGGGAATGGCAGAGCAGGAAGGCGGCATCGTAGCCGCGCGGCGCCAGCCCCCACGCCTCCCAGTCGACCATCGCGAACGGCTCCACGTGCAGGTTGTTCCAGTGCAGGTCGCCGTGGGCCGCCCGCCAGTCGCCGACGTCCGTGTCGACGTCGAGGCCGAAGAACACCGCGATGCGGCGGCGGATGCCGTCGGGGTCGACGGCCCTCCGCACGGTCGGCGCCACGGAGAGCGCATCGAGGCCGCCCGCGAGCGCGTTCCACCACGCCTCGTCGAGCGATGGAGCCGCGCGGAGGTCCGGGGTCGACTGAGCCGGGCGCCCGGGAACGAGCGTCATCAGCTCGGCGCGCACCGTGAGAGGACCGTCGGTCTGCTCGCGGACCTCGAGCACCCTCGGCTTACGAACGCCACTGATCGCACCGGCGTCCTGATTGCCCGTCCACCAGGATCCGCGGGCCCACTCCGTCCTCGACCAGACGAGTCGGAGCCACAGCGCCTCCCCGCCCCGCGACACGGCGGCCCCGAGGGATCGGTCGCGCCACCCGAAGACGGGCACCCCGCTCGCTTCGACGCCGAGAGCGCCGAGCTCCCTCTCCAGGGCCGAGTGCAGCATCCTCCGCAGTTCGTTCTCCGGAGCTGACGTGTGCGGTTCGGCCGTCATGCGCGCGCCTCCGATCCGAGCGCGGCGAGGGGGACGTCGAGGAACGTCCGCCACAACCAGGCGCCGAGCGATCGAGAATCGCCGTCGACGCGGGCCCTTCCGAAGCGCGGAAGGGTCTCGCTCCGGACGTCGGACAGGGCGACCTGGACGCCATCCGTCCTGAGGGTCGACGGGGTCACCGGCACGAGCGCGGCGAGGTCGATCTCGCCCCGGTGGGGCTCCCCGTCACCGACCACCGCGGTTCCGAGACGCCTCTGGATGAGAATTCCGCTGCTCTCGAGAACCACGGGGGTCCCTGCCTCCGGGAGCGTCTCCCCCGCGGACGCGACGAGCCGCACCTCGCCGCCCTCGCTGACGAAGCCGACGGTGCGGGCCGACGACACCGGGATCATGAGCACGGCGGCGATCAGGGCGCTCGTGGCGACGGCAGCCGCGGCTACCCGCCACGGGTTCGGCGCGGACGCGGCGAGCGCCTTCGCCCGGCGCAGGAGCGCCCGGAAGAAGACGACGGCGACCAGACCGAGTGTGGCGAGGTAGCAGAGCGCCGGCACCGTCCCGAGACCCGCGACCGACGTGGCGTACCGGTAGAGCACGAACCCGACGAGCCCGACGGGGAAGAGCCGGCACAGGATGCCGTAGGCGATGAGCAGGCCGCGATGCCGCCCAGCGCGATGGAGGCCGTCGGGCTCGGGACGAGAATCGGCCGCACCCGTGGAGCGTGCCGCGCCTCCGAGGAGCCCGAGGAGCGAGTGCCCGGCGGCCGTCATCGCGTCTCTGCGCAGATGCGGCCAGTCCAGAGCGGACATGAGCGCGAGGTAGCCGTCGAGCTGAACGAAGGGAAGCAGGTTGAGGGCCGCGATCGCCAGGCACGACAGCGCGTACAGGACGAGTCCGGCGTGCAGGGAGTCGTCGACCACGAAACGCGAGGCCACGATGCTCGCCGCCGCGCACACGAGATGCACCGCGGGCCCGGCGAGAGCGACGAGGACCCGCTGACGGCGGCGCGACAGACGCCAGCCGTCGGTGACGTCGCAGAAGAAGGCGGGAGCGAGATAGAACAGCATGATGCCGATGCGTCGCGGGCTTCCGCCGAATGCGCTGAGCGTCGCACCGTGCCCGAGTTCGTGCACGATCGTCGTCAGCATGATCGCCAGCCCGAGCCACGCGATCACCGAGAGCGGGAGCGGGCTCTCCAGAACCGCGACGACGTCGGACCAGCCGAGTGCCGTCGCGACCACCCCGGCGACGACGACCACAGCGCCGATGACGACGCCGGGCGCACCCGCGACGGCGCGCGTCAGCGGACGCAGCGCGGCGAAGAGCGCCGACGGGTCGCCGACGCTCCACTGCAGCGTCAGCGGCGGTCGAAACTGCAGACGTCGACCGCGCCGACGCGGGGGGCGGCCGCGCGATCCGCCGGTGTGGGCGTCTGCGGCGAGCAGTCCAGCCCCGTCGAGACGCCGAGCGATCAGGCCGACATCGTCGGCGGTCCACGGGTCGCCGAGTGCGGCGGCGATCTCGGCGATGCTCCGGTCTCCCGTGAACCGCCGCGCGACCACGGCGACCGGCTCCGACACGCGCACGGCCGGCGCCCCGTCGCGCGCGATGATCCACTGCCCGGCGTCGGCGAGCGGATCGTCGACCGTGATCCCCGGCGCGAGCCTCGGCGTGGCGGTCAGGGGCAGCGGAGGCAGGACGGAGGTCACAGCGAGCACTCGATCATCGCGATGCGGCGGGCTCCCTCGGAGAAGCGCACCGGATGCGTGTCACGGACGACGAACCCCGCCTCCCGGAGTTCCGCCTCGAGCTGTCCGGCGTCGATCAACGCGACCCGTGAGGAGAAGGCCTCCGCCCGGAGCACCCCGCCCTCGCGGCGAAGATGGACGACTCCCACGTCGCGCACTCCGGCCGCGGCATCCACCTCGTCGCTGAGGAACACCACCTCCGAGTCTCCGGTGGACACGACGAGCGCCTCGTTGTCGTCGTCACGCGGCCGGGCCACGTGGGCGGAGACGACGAAGAGGCCGTCGGGGGCGAGGTGCGCGCGGACAGAGTCGTACAGCGTCCGTCGTTCGGCGGCGGACAGCAGCGAGATCGAGGTCGTCGCGAGCACGATCAGCCCGAATTCCCCGTCGATCCGGAAGTCGCTCATGTCGCCGAGCACCGGACGCAGTGCAGGGAGCCCGGCCCGGTTCGCCTTCTCCTCGAGGAGGGCGAGCATCCGGGGCGAGGTGTCGAGAGCCACCGTCTCCCGCCCCAGCCGCGCCAGCGGGAGGCTGAGTCGCCCCGATCCGCAGGCCAGTTCGAGGACGCGTCCGGTGCTGCGTCGCGCGATCCGCAGGATCTCGCGGATCTCGCTGTCGTCGCCGCGGATCATCGCGTCATAGACCTCCGACCCGCGCTCGCTGTAGATGTCGGAGACGACGGCGTCGGGGTCGATCACCGCGAGGAGCCGCGCCGCGGCGCGGTTCAGGCCCTGTGTGGTCATGGCGGCCTTCTTTCTGGCGTGGGATGCTGGATGCGAGGTCGGGGGCATAGCGGATGCACGGTTCTCCGTGTCGAGCGGGTGTGTCACCCGCTACGCCCTCGACTTCTTTCTTCAGGTGATGCTCATCAGGTGATGGCGACGACCGCGCCGATGAGGATGACGATGTCGCCGACGATGATGTACCAGGGCTCGGGCGCGTCCATCGTCTCGATCTCTTCGAAACTCAGGTCCATGTGCTCACCTCCTTCGAGGGTGTCGTTCGAGAGGAC
Organism: Microbacterium sp. NPDC057944; assembly: GCF_042887445.1. Classification (NCBI taxonomy): domain Bacteria; kingdom Bacillati; phylum Actinomycetota; class Actinomycetes; order Micrococcales; family Microbacteriaceae; genus Microbacterium; species Microbacterium sp. NPDC057944. The sequence continues at coordinate 1,906,816 of NZ_JBHVPJ010000001.1, read as the reverse complement.
TCAGGTGGCGGCGAGGCCGATCAGGCCGAGGACGACGCCGATCTTGACCGCGGCGTACCAGGTCCAGAAATCGGGCGAGTCCATCGACTCCAGCTCTTCGAAGCGCAGCTCGTTCGAGATCTCCATGTGCATTCACCTCCTTCCGGTGGTCGAATCGGGCGGCCGACGGCTACGTGAGGCCGGCGGCGATCACGACGATCGCGATCCCCATGCCGACTCCGTTCACGAAGTCGGACCACTCGGAGGGCGCGTCCATCGTCGGAAGCTCCTCGATCAGCAGATCCATGTCGTTCGTCATCTCCCCATCACCTCCTCTCCCTGTCTCGGGCGAATCGCAGAGCCGTCGAAGGACTCTGCGAAGATGCTCGCGACGGCGTCGCGGTCGAGGCGTCCGAGCGCAGGCAGCGGCGCGCCCCAGGAGGCGAGGCATCGCTCCACGACGACATCGAGGACCGCCGGTGCCGGGGCGGGAATCACCTGCAGGCCCCACCTCGTTCGGAGGGCGATCAGGCCGTCATCGGCGTCCTCCGGGAGCCCCGGCACCGCCTCACGGATCCACGCCCAGACCATAGCCAGCCGCTCCTGCGACCCCCAGCGCGTGTCGCCGTCGGCGATGCGCCGCCAGATCGCCGGCAGGATCGCGAGCGTCGCCGGGATCTTGCGCGTCCCCGTCTCCCAGGAGAGCTCGTTCGCGAGATACCAGTGCGCAGCCGCGTACGTGCGCCGGCCGACGAGCGCCCAGGAGCGATGCGTGGCGGCGCTCAGCTGGGAGGCGAACAGACGCTGCTCCGGGGAGAGGCGTCCTGTCCGCAGCTGCTCGGCGAGCCCCGTCGCGGCCATCACGATGCCGCGCGCGTCGTGATCGGCCGCGAGACTCGGAGCGCTCCCGACCGCCGGTCCCAGCACGCGGAGGATCACCTCCATCAGTCCCTCGCCCTGCAGCATCCGCGGAAGCGTCGCGGTGTGCACGGGATCGAGGACCGCGCCATCGGCCTGCAATCGCGAGCCGGAGAGCAACCGTCGTCCCCACGACGTCGCGAGGCAGGCGACCCTGCTCGTCTCCGTGCCCGTGCCGAAAGTCGTCGAGATCAGCAGCAGCGGCAGATCCGGTCCCCTCCGCACGAGCAGCTCCGGCACCCGCACCAGGCCGCTCCGCCGCGCGAGGCTCTGCAGCGGGCCGGTCAACTGCGGAGTCACGAGCAGCATCCGCACGATCTTCGCGGCGTCCATGACCGACCCTCCGCCCAGCGAGACGATCGACGTCGCGCCCCTCCCCGCGGCCACGAGGGTCCCGATCATGGCGGAGTCGACGGCGGCAGCCTCCAGAGGGACATCGATCGCATCGCGCGGCAGAGCGAGACCTTCATGGGAGACCGCGGCATCGCGGATGACCAGCGGGCGGTCTCCGCGCGGAAAGCGCGTGAAGGCCGCCGCCGTGGCGCCGGCTCCGGCGGTCACCCGCACCCTGTCGGAAGATTCGACGATGCCCCTCACGCGGCGGCCTCGTCGATGCCGTGGAGCACGGCGGTCTCCAGCGCATCGAGCTCCGCACGCTCGTAGACGTATGCGGGGATCAGTTGGATGCAGCTCGGCCCCGGCTGCACGAGAGCGCCCGCACGCCGGACGGCTGTGACGACACCGGACACCTCCTCGCCGCTCAGCGGCTCCCCGTCACGGGAGAGGACGATGGCTCGGAAGCACCCGGCGCCTCGGACGCCCGTGACATCGGGATGGTCGCTGATCCGCGCGAGGGCGCCATCCAGTCGGGCTGCGAGACGGCCGGCGAGCGCGGCGGCGTCCATCCTCACGAACTCGGAGAGGGTCGCGAGGATGGCGGCGCAGGATGCCGGGGTTCCCGCCTGGGTCTCGCCGTGCACGAAGACCGCGTCGGGACGGTCGAAGAGGTCGCAGATCTCCGCGGACACGAGGACGGCGGATGCTGCGGCTGCTCCGTTCGTCAGCGCCTTCGAGAGCACCATGACGTCGGGAGCCACCGGCCATCGCGAGGAGGCGAAGAGGGGTCCGGACCGGGCGAAACCGGTGGCCACCTCATCGGCGACGAGGGCGATGTCATGGCTCGCACGGATCTCCGCCACCGCTGCCAGGAAGTCGTCGTCGAGCGGGAACGCCCCCGAACCGAGAAGCGGCTCGAGCACGAGCGCGGCGATCCGCTCCCCTTCCCTGGCGAACAGCTGGCGGAGCTGCGCGCCCCCGTCGACCGCGGACACGTGTCGAACGCCTCTGCGATCGGCCGAGTACACCGCCTGGCCGAGGGGGTCGCCGCTGAGACTCAGCGCACCGTACGTCAGCCCGTGGTATCCCCCGTGCAGACCGACGACGATGGCGCGTTCGGGGCTCCCCCTCAGCGCGGCCGCCTGGCGGACCAGTTTCATGGTCAGATCGTTGGCTGCGGACCCCGATGTCGAGAACAGCACGCGCGCGAATCTCTCGGGTCCCGTGATGTCGATCAGTGCTTCCGCGGCTTCCTCGGCGTACGTGTGGGACGACCGGAAGAGCGAGAGATAGGACGCCGAGCGCAGCGCCTCGGCGACACGGTCCGCCACGGCGGCGTTCCCGTAGCCGAGCGGCACGTTCCACAGGCCGCTCGTGGCGCACAGTCGCGCCACGCCGTCGGCGCCGTGGACGCGGACGCCCTCAGCGCCGGTCGCCTTCGCGGACGGGTCGTCCCAGGCGCGGCGGGCCGTCAGGCTCTGCCAGACCGCGTGCCGTGCATCGCCCGTCATGACACCGCACCGGAGAAGGAGAGGAGATCGACGCCCGCGTCGGCGAATCGTGCCCTGATCTCGGAGACGGCGGCGCCGGCCGACGCGGGCGAGCTGCCGGCATCCTCGGCGAGCATCTCGGCGGCGAGCGCCTCGTCTCCGGTCGTGATGAGACATTCGGCCCCGCGCGCGGCGTCCGCTCCGAGCCGGAAGCGACGACGGGTCCTCGGCTCGACGAGGACCCAGTCGCCGTCGACCTCGGTCACCAGGAACGGCGCCTCCGGTGACGTCGCGGCCGCCGCACGTTGGCGGTCGTCGAGCGCCCTGACGAGATGACCACCGAAGCCGGAGATCGCGGGGTGTGCATGCGCGCCGTCCCACTGCCGCAGCAGATCGAGCGCCGCGATGTACCTTCCGAGCCATGGTCGGGATGCGACCGCGTCGTCGAACTCGCTCCTGGCGACGATGCGCTCGAAAGCTCGGCCGGGTCCTGCGGACGCCGCGGCTGCCGCGTCGAGTTCTTCCCGCAGATCGCCGATGACGCCGAGCAGCGCGCCGTCCGGGCCGTCGCGGTACTCTCCCGCGGCGGTCACGTGCACTCGCACGAGTTCCGCTCCGGTGTCGTGCCCCGAGAACGACGCCCGCGAGTCCAGGAGCACCGCGCCGCTGAGGAGCTGCTCCACGAACACACCGGATGCTCTGGCCGTGTCGGCGTCCTGCAGGAATGCGTCGAGGCCGACCGCCGAGTTCTGCCGCACGACGGTCAGCCCGACGATCGAGATGAAGGGCGCCGCCAGGTAGTCCTGCAGCTCGAAGGCGTGTCGTCCGTCGAGCAGCATCTCATCACCGGTCTCCTGGAAGGAGCCGGTGTATCCGACCTCGTGACCGTCCGAGCCGATGTCGGCGCCCGGCGCGAAGATGATGTCGGATCCGGTGCAGATCCGGCGGACCTCGTCGAGGTGGGCGCCGGCTTCCAGGAAGAAGACGGTTCCCTCCACGATTGATCGCCGGGCGCTGACGTACTGCTCGAAGGCGGCCGCCGTCCGGTGATTCGTGCTCGTCGTCGAAGACGTCATGTCCACGCTCCCCCCAGTGCGTTCTCCGCGGGGCGTGAACACGGAGACTCAGATTCAGGGGGCTCCGCATCCTCCGTCGAAGCCCCTCATATGAGGACTATACGCACTTGGACGTGGTCGATTAACCGGCACTTAGAGGGGAATCCCGCCCCTCACCCGAGTTCACGCAGGATCGGGTTCCCATCCTGCGGATCCGCGATGACCTTCGTGATCTCATCGAGCCCCAGCACGGGGAAGCGCGAGACGGCGCCGATCTTCTCCTCGCTCGCCAGCACGAACACGTCGGCGCATCGAGAGGCGATCGCGCGCTTGGTGACGGCGTCGTCGAGGCGCCCGGTCGTGCAGCCGTGATCCGGATGAATGCCGGTCACGCCGAGGAAGAACGCGTCCGCTCCCAGGCGCCCGATCGCCTCAAGTGCGAACCCTCCCGTGGCGACGAGGGAGTGCCGATCGAGTTCACCTCCGACCATGAGCACGCGGGCGGCCGAATGCTCCAGCGCGGTCAGCGCCACGGCGGGACTCGGGGTGATCACGGTGAGGTCGGCGCCGTGCGGCAGCATCCTCGCCATCGCGAGCGTCGTCGTCCCGGCATCCAGGACCACCGTGGCGCCGGGCTGGATCAGCGCCACGGCCGCGCGCGCGACGCGCTCCTTGCTCTCCGACGCGACAGCGAGCCGCCGGGCCACCGGTGCGTCAGCCTCGGGGACGGGCAGCGCTCCGCCGTAGACGCGGATGCAGGCGCCGGCATCCGCCAGCTCGCGCAGATCGCGGCGGATCGAGTCCTCGGAGACGCCGAGGTCGGCTGCCACCTCCTTGGCTACGACCCTCCCCTCCTTCCGCAGGACGGTCAGGAGATGATCCTTGCGCTGCACACCCAGCATTCCCACTTCTTCCTGTTGTTGCATGATCTTGCACGGTTAACGCTACAGTGTCCGACATGAAGAATCCACTGATGATCCTGATCGCCGGCCCCTATCGCTCCGGCACGGGCGGAGACCCGGATGCGATCGCGCGCAACCTCGAACGCCTGGAGGAGTCGGCCGCTCCCCTCCATCGTCTCGGCCACGTGCCGATGATCGGCGAGTGGGTGGCGCTGCCGGTGCTGCGCGGCCTGTCGGACGAGGAGGCGGAGCGCGGTGACGTCATGTACGAGGTCGCCGCCCGCCTGCTGCAGCACTGCGATGCGGTGCTGCGTCTGCCAGGAGAGTCGTCTGGTGCGGACACCGATGTGCGGATCGCCCGGGAGCGCGGCATCCCCGTCTACTTCTCGATCGATGAGGTCCCGGCCGCCTGACCTCTCGCCTGTGTCACGGGGAACCCGGCCAATCGGATAGACTGTTCAGGTTGTTCCCTGGTGACGTGTCCGAGCGGCCGAAGGAGCACGCTTGGAAAGCGTGTGTTGTGCAAGCAACCGCGGGTTCGAATCCCGCCGTCACCGCCAAACGTAAAACGGCCCTCGCGAAGCGGGGGCCGTTTTACGTTTATCTGATGCTGTGGGATTCGGGGAGCCCTGAGCGCAGCGAAGAGCGGAGTCCCGCCGTCACCGCCGAGCGCTAAGCGACCCTCGCGAAGCGGCCCGCAAGCACCCCTCCGCGTCTCAGTCGAACAGCACTCCGTAGCTCTTCCCGCCGGGCGCCGCAGGGAGCTCCGTCATCCCCAGCCGCTCGTAGAACGCGGCGGCGCCGGTGTTCTCGGGGTCCATGCCGAGGTGCAGTCCCCGCACCCCGCGGCGGCGGAGCTCGGCGAACAGCGTCTCGATGAGCGCACGTCCGAGACCCTGCCCCTGGGTTTCCGGGAGCAGGTCGATGTGCAGATGGGCGGGGTACTCCGCGGCGTTGGCGTCGATGCCGGGGGCACGGCCGTAGCCGTACTCGACCATGCGGTCCTCACGGGTCACGACGGAGTCGGGCCGCGGGTGCTTCTCGTGGAAAGCCGGCCACCACTCGTCGCGGAACCAGGTATTGAAGGCGTCGGTGTCGTCGGTCGCGACGATGTACCCGATGGCTCGACCGTCTTCGGACTCGACGATCCACGCGAGGTCGGGGTGCCGCTCGACGTACGGGACGGCGAACAGGTCGCCCCAGAGCGCGTCGTCGGAGAGGATGCCGGTGGCGTCGGTGCCGGCATCCGCCGTCCTGAGGCAGATCTCGTACATCGCTGCACGGTCGCTCGGGCGATAGGGACGGATGACAGACACGGGTGCTCCTCAGCGGGGTCGGGTTTTCAGACTATCGGCGCGGGTTCGCGCGGGGGCCGCAGCCCTTGCGCCCACGGCAGCAGCCATGCCGCGAGGAGCAGCACGGTCGCCGCTCCGACGAGGGCGCCGCCGAGGGTGTCGGTGGCCCAGTGCACCGACAGGAAGGTGCGGGAGAGCGCCATGGCGACGATCCAGACCGCTCCGGCGATCGCCGTCCACACCCGCGGGAACAGCACCCAGACGACGAGTGCGATCGTCGCGGCGTTGGCGGTGTGCCCGGAGGGGAATGACCCGAAGTCGCTCGCCGCGATCATGTCGTCGGGTCGCGCCCGGCCGAACAGGTGCTTGAGGATCTGCACGGCTCCGGCGCTGGCGGCGAAGCACAGCGCCGCGAACACCGCGGCACGCCATCGCCGAGCGAGCAGCAGCGCGAGCACGGCGAGCAGCGGTACAGCGAGGACCGCGATCCATCCCCCGCCGATGGCGTTGAGCACCATCGCGAAGTCGACCATCACCTCTCCGCGGTGCGCGGAGACGAAGTCGTTCCACCACGTGTCGAATCCCGGCGGCTCGGAGTAGCCGAACACGATCACGGCTCCGAGCAGCACGGCGGCGGCGAGCAGACCGAGGCCCCACCACAGCAGCATCCGTCTTCTCATCGGACCATTCTCCCCGAGTAGCTAGCGATCAGGGGGCGAGCATCTCGACCGTGCGCGGACGCACGATGAGCCACAGCGCGATCACGCCGATCGCCGCGCACCCGACCATGACGGAGGCCATCGTGGTCGCGGTGATCCCCGCGCCCTTCGACACCCAGCCGACGACCGGCGAGATGAGACCGGCGACGCCGAAGTTGGTGGCTCCGATGACGGATGCCGCCGTGCCCGCCGCCTTGCCGTGGCGGTCGAGCGCGAGGACCTGCACGTTCGGGAACGTGAAGCCGCAGGCCGTCATGAAGACGAACAGCGGGATGACGGTGCCCCACAGACCGAGGCCCAGCTGGTCGGTCACGATGATCGCGATGCCCGCGATGAGCAGCACGCCGGTGGAGTACGCCATGACCCACTGCGGCCCGAACCGGGCGGCGAGTCGTGCTGCGACCTGGACTCCCACGACGACGCCGAGGGAGTTCACCGCGAAGAGGAGGCCGTACTGCTGCGCATCCAGCCCGTGCGTCTGCTGGAAGAGGAAGGGCGAGGCGGAGAGGTAGGAGAACAGTCCGGAGAACGTCATGCCACCGATGATCAGCACGCCGATGAACACCCGATCGCTGAACACCGAGCGGTACCGCTGCAGCACGGTGGCGCCGCCGCGATCCTGTCGACGCGCCACGGGGAGCGTCTCGGGGATGAAGAAGATCGTGGAGACCAGCATCACGACCCCGTACACGGCGAGGACGCCGAAGATGCCGCGCCAGGGCATGAGCGTGAGCAGCCACGATCCGATCAGCGGGGCGATCACCGGGGCGACGCCCGAGACCAGGGCCAAACGCGACAGCATGACGACGAGGCGACGTCCACCGAAGAGGTCGCGCACGATCGCCATGGCGACGACGCCACCGGCGGCGGCGCCCACGCCCATGAGCACGCGGGCGGCGCTGAGCAGGAGCAGATCGGGAGCGAAGGCGGCGCCGACGCTGGCGAGCACGTGCAGCGCCGTGACGGCGATGAGCGGGACTCTGCGGCCGACCTTGTCGCTGAGCGGGCCGACGACGAGCTGTCCGAGGGCGAAGCCGATCATGGTGCCCGTGAGGGTCAGCTGGATCGCCGCTGCCGTGGTGTCGAAGTCGCGCTCGAGCACGGGGAACGCGGGCAGGTACAGATCGATCGTGAACGGGCCGAGCGCGGTGAGCGCGCCGAGGAGCACGATGTAGAGAAGGCGACGGCCGTTCGAGATCGAATCGCCGGGGTGCAGCATGATCGGCGCGGTCGCCGGGTTGGCCCCCAGGGTGCGGATCGCGCCGGTCGCCGAGGGGACGCGGATGCTCCCCGTCGCGGTGCGCTCGGGGTCGTTCGAGGCGGGGTCGGTCGTGGGCGCGTCAGACACAGAGGGCTTTCGAGAGGAGCGGATGCCGTCGAATCGATTCGACAACGAGACTCCATGTTACCGCTCGACAGCCGTGAGTTCATCACCGAGAAACCTGTCGGCCCGGCGCAGAGGGTCGGTCCCGGGCGAGCCGATGTCGGTCCTCCATCCCCGAGAGTTGGCATGATCTCTCTATGGGCTTCTCTCTGCACTTCTTCAACCTCGGCGACGGTGACGTCGTCGATGCTGACCGCACGGGGATCGAAGAGTTCCTCACCGCCAGAGATCTCCACGTGGAGGGGGAGGCCGGCAACAGTGCCATCGTCGACTCGTCCGGCCAGCGGCTCGCCTTCGATGGATTCTGGAGCGATCTGCACATCGACCCGCTCGACCAGGAGGATGCGGTCAGCGGCGGGATCGATCACGCCACCCTGACGGCATCCGAGTGCGCCTTCATCTACGGTCTCTGCTCCGCCGGGAGGATGATGATCGTCAACCCCCAGGGCGACCCTCTGTACATCGTCGTCGGACGCACGCACAGCGAGGACGATGTCCCCGAACCCGATGACACCGTCTGGGTCGAGTCGCCGGAAGAGCTCGCGAACGCGCTCGGGTCAGGCTTCGGAGAGTTCCGGGAGTTCCTGCAGAGAGTGCAGGCCACGCAGGATGACCTCGAAGCCCCGCGTCCCGACGAACCTTAGCCGGAAGCCGCGCGGAACGACCCGCGCGCCAAGAGCCTCAGCGGGCGATCTTCTCCAGAGCCTGCTCCAGATCCGCGATCAGATCGGCGACATCCTCGATGCCCACCGAGAGGCGGACGACGTTCTCCGGAACCGCGAGAGCAGTGCCGCGCACGGAGGCGTGCGTCATGTCGGAGGGGTAGCTGATGAGCGACTCCACTCCCCCGAGCGACTCGGCGAGCTGGAAGACCGAGGTGGACGACGCGAACGCCCGTGCCGCGTCAGGACCCGCGGAGAGGGCGAGCGACAGCATCCCCCCGAATCCGCTCATCTGCGCGGCCGCGATCTCGTGCCCCGGGTGCGACGCCAGACCCGGGTAGTACACGGTCTCGAACTCGGGACGGGACGCCGCCCACTCTGCGACGGCCTGGGCGTTCTCGGAATGCTGGCGCACCCGCACCGCGAGGGTCTTGATGCCGCGGCTGGTCAGCCAGGCGTCCAGAGGCGCGGACACGGCTCCGACCGCGAACTGCTGGAACTTGATCTGGTCGTAGAAGCGATCGTCGGCGAACACGACGGCGCCACCGAGCACGTCGGAGTGCCCGCCGAGGTACTTGGTGGTCGAGTGCACGATCAGGTCGGCGCCGAGAGACAGCGGCTGCTGCAGCGCCGGTGAGGCGAAGGTGTTGTCGACGACGAGGACGGCCCCCGCGTCGTGGGCGATGCCGGCGAGCGCGGCGATGTCGACGATCTTGAGCAGCGGGTTGCTCGGGGTCTCGACCCAGACGATCTTCGTCTCCGGACGGATCGCCGCGGTGACCTCGTCGGCGTCGGAGAGCTCGACGGTCGTGGTCTCGATGCCCCACGGCGCCAGCACCTTGGTGAGCAGGCGGTACGTGCCGCCGTAGACGTCGTTGCCGAGCAGCACGTGATCGCCGGGCTTCAGGATGCCGCGCAGCAGCGCGTCCTCCGCGGCGAGGCCCGATGCGAAGGAGAGCGCGTGCGCGCCGCCTTCGAGCGCGGCGAGCTGGGTCTCCAGGGCCGAGCGCGTGGGGTTGCCCGCACGGTTGTACTCGTAGCCGTCGCGGAAGCCGCCGATGCCGTCCTGGACGTGGGTGGACGCCTGGTGGATCGGAGGGATGATCGAACCCGTCGTGGGGTCCGGCGCCTGACCTGCGTGGATGGCTCGGGTGGCGAATGCGTGATCGGACATGTCGTTCAGACTACGTCCGCATTCGCCACCCGAGCTCCACCGTTACGGTCCGGGTCAGCCCTTCGTCGAGCCCGCGAGCAGGCCGCGGACGAAGTACCGCTGGAGCGAGAAGAACACGATCAGCGGAACGATGATCGACACGAAGGCGCCCGCGGTGAGCAGGTACCAGTCGTTTCCTCGCGTTCCGGTGATCTCGGCCAGCAGCTTCGTGATCGGCGCCGCTGCCCCGTCGGCGAAGACGAGGGCCACGAGCAGGTCGTTCCACACCCAGAGGAACTGGAAGATCGCGACCGACGCGATCGCCGGCATCGTCAGCGGCAGCACCACCCGGAAGAAGATCTGCCCGCGCGATGCGCCGTCGACGCGCGCGGCCTCGATGATCTCGCCGGGGATCTCCGACATGAAGTTGTGCAGCAGGTAGATCGCCAGCGGCAGCGCGAACATCGTGTGCGCGAACCACACCTGCGCGTAACCCTGGGAGGCCTCGAGCGGCGTCGTGATCTGCACGCCGAAGAGGTTGATCCCTCGAGAGAACGAGCTGAGCAACGGCACCAGGGCCATCTGGATCGGCACGATCTGCAGAGCGAACACGAAGATGAACAGCGCGTTGCGTCCCTTGAAGTCGATCCACGCGAACGCGTAGGCCGCCATCGAGGCGATCATCAGCGGGATGAGCGTCGCCGGGATCGTGATCGCGATGGAGTTCACGAACGACTCGACGATGGTCAGCTGAGTGGTGCCCGACTGCAGCACCTCGACGTAGTTCTCCAGCGTCACCTGCGGGTTGGCGAAGAACTCCCACCATCCGCTCGAGGAGATCTGATCCTTCGGACGGAACGAGGAGACGAACAGCCCCAGCGTCGGGATCGTCCACAGCACCGCGATGATGATCGAGGCGATGGACGCCCAGGGGCGCGAGAGCCGCTTGCGGGCGCGCCCGGCGGAGGCCTCCAGCCTGCCCCCGGTCGTGATCGCGCGGGTGCTCTGAGAATCGGTGGTCACGGCGCTCATCGGATCTCCCGCTGCTTCTTGATCTGGCGTGCGTTGTAGATGACGATCGGCAGCACCAGGAGGAACAGGATCACCGAGAGCGCTGCGCTCCGACCCGCCTCGAACTTCGAGAACTGCGTGTACATCTCATTGGCGAGCACCGAGGTGCCGTAGTTTCCGGCCGTCATGGTGCGCACGATGTCGAACACCTTCAGCGAGGCGATCGAGATCGTGGTCAGCACGACGATCAGGGCGGGGCGGATCGACGGGACCGTGACCGACCAGAAGCGCTGCCAGGCGTTCGCGCCGTCGAGCTCGGCGGCTTCGAGGAGCTCCTGCGGAACGCCCTTGATGGATGCCGAGAGCACGACCATCGCGAAACCGGTCTGCACCCAGATCAGCACCACGATGAGGAACAGGTTGTTCCACGGCTGGTTCAGCAGCCACTGCTGCGGAGTTCCGCCGAACCAGACCAGGATCTGGTTCAGGAGGCCGATCTGCTTGAACTCAGCGCCGCGGTACTCGTACATGAACCGCCAGATGATGCCGGCGCCGACGAACGAGATCGCCATCGGCATGAACACCAGCACCTTGTAGATCTTCTCGCCGCGGGTGCGGTCGATGAACACCGCGTAGGCGAGGCCCACGAGCGTCGACACGGTCGGCACGAGCAGCACCCAGATGATCGAGTTGATCACGGAAGTGATGCCGTCGGACTGGGTGAAGATCCAGATGTAGTTGGTGAAGCCCACGAACTCCTTGCCCGTCGAGTTCCAGAACGACGTGTACATCGTCTGGATCGAGGGGAGGATGAGTCCCACGAGCAGCAGCAGCATCGCCGGCGCCATGAACGCCACCAGCTGAATCAGGTACCCCGCCCCGTCACGCGAACGGAAGTCGAGGAGGAAGAACACGGCGCCGACGACGACGGCGACGCCCATAGCCCAGTAGTAGGACTGGAAGAACCACATCACGGCGAGCGGGATGAGAAGGCACATGGCCAGACGCACGCCGGTGTAGAGGGCTCCCTTGCGTGGAGCTATGTCCACCAGCAGCAGGATGATGGCGACGACCACCGCGAATGCGATGACGACGACCACAGCCTGCAGGATCGGCGGGAGCATGCCGATCCATCCGAAGAAATCTTTCGCGGTCACGGATTCCCCTTCATGACGCAGAACAGAATGTCAGGTCCGGGCGACGGTGCACGGGCCTGTGAGAGCACGAGGGCCGCCCCGACGGGGCGGCCCTCGTCACCGATCAGCTGGCGGGCCAGCCGGTCTGGATCTGGGTCAGGACCGCATCGGTCGAGTCGCCGTTGATCCAGGCGACCATGCCCTTCCAGAAGGTGCCGGCGCCGACGGCGCCGGGCATCAGGTCACTGCCGTCGAAGCGGAACGTGGTGTCCTTGTCCTGGAGGATCTTGATGGTCTCCTGCAGGATCGGGTCCTTCGCGCTCTCCGGGTCGAGGCCGTTGTTGGCGCTCGTCACGCCGCCGAGGCTGACGCGGCTGTTCGCCCACTCCGGGCTGGACAGGTACGCCAGCACCTTCTGCGTGGCCTCCGAGTCGCTGAACGCCCCGACGATCTCGCCACCACCGGTGACCGTGGTCTCACCCTCGGTCTCACCCGGGAGCATGAACGCCCACACGTCGCCCTCGGGCGAGATGTCGGTGCCCTTCGGGTAGAAGCCCGAGAGGAACGATGCCTGGTGCGTCAGAGCGCACGAGCCGTCCGCCACCTTCGGAGCCACATCGCCGAACGCCGTCGAGTTGATCGAGCGCACGTCGCCGAAGCCGGCGTTGACGTAGTTCGGGTCGAGCAGGATCTTCCCCACGGAGTCGAACGCGCCCTTGATCGCGGGGTCGGTGAAGGGGACCTCTCCGGTGACCCACTTGTCATAGACGTCGGCGCCCGACTGGCGGAGCACGTAGTCCTCGATCCAGTCGGTGCCCGGCCAGCCGGTGGCCGTGCCGGACTCGAAGCCGGCGCACCACGGAGCGGTGCCGGTCTTCGACTGGATGGATGCGGTGAGCGTGTTCAGCTCGTCGAGCGTCTTGGGAACCTCGACGCCCCACTCCTTGAACTTCGCCGGTGAGTACCAGATCCAGCCCTTGACGTTCGCCATGAGCGGCGCGCCGTAGAAGGTGTCGTCGACCGTGCCGTACTTGACCCAGTCCTTCGTCCAGTACTTGTTGGCGTTGTCCTCGACGTCCTTCGGAGCCGGCTTGAGGTAGTCGCGGCTCGCGAAATCGGCGAACAGACCGGGCTGCGGGAAAATCGCGATGTCAGGCGGGTTGCCGCCCTGTGCGCGGGTGCCGAGCTGCGTCTCGAAGTCCTGGCTTCCCTCGTACTTGATGGTGATGTCGTTCTCCTTGGCCCAGTCGGCCCAGGACTGCTGGAGGAGCTTCGCCTCGTCGTCGACGATCGTTCCGTAGATCGTGACGGTCTTGCTGTCGCTCGATCCGCCGCCTCCGCCACTCGGTGCTCCGGGTGCCCCACACCCGGCGAGCGCGATACCAGCGACCCCCAGTAGTGCCAGCGGTGCGAACCGCCGTGAACGCTGTGACAGACCCATGTGGTTTCTCCTCTTCGAGTAACTGGCCCCCACCTCGATCGCGCCCCTCAACGGTGCGATCGGGAACCGATTCCAGGCCAACCTACCGGCCGCGATCCTCCCGGCACAATGGGGAACTATCACAAGCTCGCAACCTTTCCTGCGGAAGGGGATGATTCCGTGGGAGCGCTCCCTCGACGGTCGTGTGGAACCGGTTCCCTTCAGGCCCCCGAGCGGATACGCTGTCACTCGGCATGCTGATGCAGGCCGAGGTCGAGGAGGACCGGGGATGAGCACGATCGCGGACGTCGCCGCACGCGCCGGTGTGTCCAAGGCGACGGCGAGCCGCGCGCTCACCGGACGCGGCTACGTCTCCGACGCGACGAGACAGCAGGTGCAGGATGCCGCGAGAGAGCTCTCCTACGTCGCGCACTCGTCTGCCACCAGCCTCGCCACCGGACGCACCCGGACCGTCGGCGTCATCATGCCACCGGTCGACCGGTGGTTCTTCTCCGAGCTGCTCGCCGGCATCCAGGAGGGACTGTTCGCGCTCGACTACGAGCTCGCGCTCTACGGCATCCGCGAGAGCACGACGACCCGCGAACAGCTCTTCGACACCGTGCTCCCCCAGCGCCGGTTCGACGGCATCATCGCCGTCGGCATCCAGCCGAGCGCGCACGAGCTGGAGCGGCTGCAGCGATCGGAGCGTCCGCTGGTCAGCGTCGGCCCGTACAGCGAGGGCTCAAGCGCCGTGTCGATCGACGACGTCGCCGCCGCGCGCATCGCGACCGAGCATCTGATCGAGCTCGGCCACTCCGACATCGCATTCGTCGGCGGATCGACGGATGCCGCAGACCTCAGCTTCGGCGACGCGATGAGGGTCGAGGGGTACCTCGAGGCCCTTCAGGCCGCTGGACTTGCAGGCTCCGCACGCTTCGCCGAGTCGACGCCGACCATGCCGGGCGGCTACGAGGCGGCCGTCGAGCTCCTCGGTGACAGGCGCCGCCGCCCGACCGCCATCGTCGGCGTGTGCGACGAGGCGGCCATCGGAGCGACCATCGCCGCGCGTCGACTCGGCATCGCGGTACCCGCCGAGCTCAGCATCGTCGGCATCGACGACCACCAGCATGCCGCGATGTTCACCCTCACGACGATCCGCCAGTCGCCGCGCGAACAGGGCCATGAGGCCGTGCGGCTGTTGCGGGACCGCATGGAGCATCCGGAGGGCCCGCTGGAGCGCGTGGCGACGGCATCCGCTCTCGTGGTGCGCAACTCGACCTCAGCGCCGCGCACCTGAACCCGGCCGACGAACCGGCGTCGGCGCGCACGAAGGCCCCGGCATGCACGAAGGCCCCGGGGATGAACCCGGGGCCTTCGTTGAAGCGTCGAGACGCGATCGGGTCGGAGCGCGAGCGCCGACCCTGACGGATTACTTGAGGGTAACCGTGGCGCCTGCCTCTTCGAGAGCAGCCTTGGCCTTCTCGGCGGTCTCCTTGTTCGCGCCCTCGAGCACGGCCTTGGGAGCGCCGTCGACGACAGCCTTGGCCTCGCCGAGGCCGAGCGAGGTGAGCTCGCGGACGGTCTTGATGACCTGGATCTTCTTGTCGCCAGCGGCCTCGAGGATGACGTCGAAGGAGTCCTTCTCTTCCTCAGCCTCGGCAGCGCCTGCGCCACCCGCAGCGCCGGCGACGGCGACGGGAGCAGCAGCGGTGACCTCGAACTTCTCCTCGAACGCCTTCACGAAGTCGTTGAGCTCGATGAGGGTCAGGCCAGCGAACTGCTCGAGCAGCTCTTCGGTGGTGAGCTTCGCCATGATGTATCTCCTAGATAGATGGTTTTTGTTGAACGAGATCGCCGGTCGCTTACGCGGCCTCTGCGGTCTCCAGCTTTTCGCGAAGAGCATCGATGGTGGCCGCAGCCTTGCCCATCGTGGCCTTCATCATGCCCGCAGCCTTCGCCAGCAGAACCTCACGGCTCTCGAGCGAGGCGTACTTGTTGACCTCGTCGGCGTTCAGGGCGTTGCCCTCGAAGATGCCGGACTTGATCACGAGAAGCGGGTTGGCCTTGGCGAAGTCACGCAGAGCCTTGGCAGTGGCGACGAAGTCACCGTGCACGAACGCGACGGCCGACGGACCCTTGAGGTCGTCGTCCAGCGCGGTGATGCCAGCCTTGTTGGCGGCGATCTTGGTCAGCGTGTTCTTCACCACGGCGTACTCAGCGTCCTGACGGATGCTGTTGCGCAGCTCCTTGAGCTGGGCAACCGTCAGACCGCGGTACTCGGTCAGCAGAACGGCGGACGAGTTCTCGAATGACTTCGTGAGCTCGGCAACCGATGCATCCTTCTGCGCCATGGTCACTCCTTGATGTGTTCGGGATGCTCCACGACGGTGGAGCATCGGCCTCGACCACCCGGTGCCCTGAAAATGAGAAGAGCTCCGGCGCAAGCGCACGGAGCTCAGAGAAGTTCGTGACACCTGCGCGGGCCCCTGCATTGCAGAGCTTCGACCGTCTTGCACTCACGCGCACGACGATGACCAGCGGTCTTCGGTTACCCCCACTCTACCCCACCCCCTCTCCTCCCCCAAATCCCCTCCCTCCCCTCCCTCCCTCCCTCCCTCCCTCCCTCCCTCCCTCCCCTCGTCGAGTGCACGTGATGTCGACGAGTGCACGACTTCTCAACGCGGATTTCTCGTTCGGTCGACGAGTGCACATGAAGTCGACGCCAGCGGAGCGAGGAAGAG
>NZ_JBHVPJ010000001.1:1477329-1890518 GCF_042887445.1 Microbacterium sp. NPDC057944 | reverse complement strand
GAGAGAGGAGGAAGAGAGAGGAGGAAGAGAGAGGAGGAAGAGAGAGGAGGAAGAGAGAGGAGGAAGAGAGAGGAGGAAGAGAGAGGAGGAAGAGAGAGGAGGAAGAGAGGCTAGGAGGGGGAGAGACCGAAGGCGGCAAGACGCAATGCCAGAGCGCGAGGAGTCTTGATGTGCGAGGTGTCCCAGCGCGCGAAGCGCCAGTGAGTGGTACCGCGGATCCAATCCTCCCGCTGCTTCTCTTCGAGGACCACCTGCTCGACGGGCTTCCCTGATCGCAGAGCAGCGTCGACGTACTTCTGCCGACCGTCGAACTCTCCGAACGCTCGGAGACCCCGCAGGCCGAAGTCGACGAAGTACGCCCTGCCGTCGGGTCCGTCGACTCGAACCTGCAGCTCGGGCGACTCGAACCCGAGACGGAACAGTTGCAGGCGGCTGACACTCTCCCCTGGCGACTCCGCGCGCCCGTCGGCGAACACGCTCACCCACCGCGCCTGGCGGATTCCCCTCACGCCGGCCCCGCGCTCCAGGCGTTCCCGCAGGCCCTGCCGCCATGACGTGCGAGCATCCTGATCCCACTCCCGGCCGCGCGAGGCCATCTGCCTCTCCCCCGCATCCGCCACGGCGACCGCAGCCTCGAGAGGCAGCTCCCGGATCAGGTCGAACACCGTTCGCGCGAGCCCGGTGCACCGGATGCCGCCGACGACACTCACGTCGTCGACCCGCAACGGGGAGACGTGTCTCCGCACATCCGGCGAGCTCGAGATCCTATGCGGAGCATCCGTCGTCATGTGCACGCGCGTCAGCCGCATCCCGTAGAGCGGAAGCCCCCAGAGCACCGCCGCCGATGAGTGCGACATGACGGCCGGGCCACGAGCGTCGCGCGCCACAGCGATGACGTGAGCGCGGTGGCGTTCCTCTTCCCAGAGCTTCTCCCGTTCCCCCGAGTCGATGAACCACCCGCGACGAAGCTGATGGAGAGCTCCGTCGCGCACCGCCCCGGCGATCTTCCGATCGGTCCATCCGTTCACGAGCAGGTCGGCGCGCGAACGCACATGGTGCGAGAGAGTGAGCCCGGCGGTTCCATCCATGCCTCATGCTGCGCACCTCCGCTCCCTCCCCCACCCCTTTCTCGCCCACCCCTTCACGCTCTGTGGACAACTCCCTCACTCCCTACTCCTGTGGAGGACCAGCGACACCCCGTCGAGTGCACGTGAACTCGACGACTGCACGGCATCCTGACGTGAATCTCCCGTGCACTCGTCGAGTTCACGGGAAGTCGACGCCAGCGCGGCAGGACAGGCAGGGAACGAGAGGGGGATGCCGGGGTGCGGCGTGTGCGGGGACGGAGGGTCGGAGGTCGGGGTTAGGGTCGAAGGGTGAATCCCGAACTCCAGGCACGCATCGTCGCGGACTCCCGCGACCGTGTGGCCTGGATGCGAGCCCGGTCGCGCGGGATCACCGCGACCGACGTCGCCGGACTGACCAGCGAGAGGTCGATCGCGCGCGCTGCAGACTCCAAACTCGGCGGAGGGCCCCGCTTCGGCGGTAACGCCTACACCGATCACGGACGCCGGCGCGAGCCCGAGATCGCCGCCTGGGTCGCGGCGACCCACGGCATCCTCCCCTCGTCCGCGCTTTTCCGCGCCGAGGTCGAGCATCGCCACCTCGCCACCCCCGACGGCATCGCGGTGGACGGCGACGGACGCATCCGCCTCGCCGAGATCAAGACCACGAACAAGCCGTTCCGCGGCATCCCGCGCACCTACCTGCGACAGATCTGGTGGCAGCAGCACGTGCTGGGCGCCGAGCGCACCCTGTTCGTGTGGGAGGAGCACGTCGACTTCTCGCCCGTGCACGACGAGCCGAAGTCCGTCTGGATCGACCGCGACGACCGCGAGATCGCGAAGCTCGTCGGACTCGCCACCGCCCTCATCGACGAGCTGTACCGGCGCACCACCGGGCAGCAGGTGCCGAGCAGGGAGATGGATGCCGCGGCCAGCCGTCGCGAGCAGCTCCGCGAGCGCGACGCGTTCCGGGCGCTGGCCCTCGCCGACTGAGCGGACCCCGGCACTGATCCGCCCCGCCCGCGGCGCCACGCACAAGAGCATCCTCCGACGCCGACCGGGCCCCGCCGGCGGCGTCACGCACAAGAGCAACCCCCGCCGCCGACCGGGCCCCGCCCGCGGCGCCACGCACAAGAGCAACCCCCGCCGCTGGCCTGGCCCCGACGGCGGCGTCACGCACAAGAGCATCCTCCGACGAGGCCATGCGCGAGCACGGACGTCGACCACAGCCTCTCCCCCGGCCGAGACGTCGCGACCGGACCATCGCTCGTCGCTCAGGTGCAGGTGTTGTTGCCGCCGAGCCCGAGGAGTCCGCCGACCGACAGCGTCCTGGTGGCCGCCCCGGGCGAGACCCATTGCGTGCCGGCGAACGTGTCGACCTTCACGGGGTTCGTGGCGCCGAGGAGGGACCCCAGGAGGGTGTTCAGCAGGCCGGAGGAGATGACAGAGGTGTAGGTGTAGGGTCCGGTCCCGCTCTGCGTGATGTTCGCCTGGTCCACGACCACCGTCTTGATCATGAGGCGCTGGAAGACCTTGTCGTTCGGCGAGGTCCAGACGATCGTCACCCCGGTGAACGTCCCCAGGAAGCTCGTGACCGTGCAGCTCGTGATGACGGGGGTCGCCAGGGTGATCCCGGTGAACGTCGCCGTCGCGTACTCCGAATCGGTGAAGTACGCCTCGGTCTGCTGCACCGGCGGCGCGATCGCCAGCTCGATGAGCAGCGCGAGACCCGCGAGACCCGCGGTGAGCCGCCGGCCGTTCACGAGTCCTCATCCTCTCCGCGCGACCTCCGCCGACGCGCGATCAGGAGCACGGCGCCGACCACGACGAGCACGGCCCCTCCGCCGAGGATCCAGAGCACGACGGGCGACATACCCGTGGTTGCGAGTCCGCCATCCGGCCCGATGACGGCCGACTCACCGGCCCCGTGCGCATGGACGCGGACCTCGGTGCGCCCGTCCTCGTCGTCCGAGGCGAGCGCGATGGAGAGCCTGAGGTGCGCGACCTCCGTGTCGGCCATCTGCGCGAGCGCGATCTCCGCTCCGTCGCGCGGGATGCTCCATCCGGTGCGCAGGATCGTCGAGCCTCCGGGGCATCCGCTCGGGGTCCACGCGCTCATGCAGAGCGAAGCGTCGACCACCAGTGAGGCATCTCCGCTCGCGCTCACGCCGATCGTGACGGTGCCGGGGTCGGGGGCATCCGCGCTGACGGCGACGTCCCACTGCACGGGCGCTCCGGGCAGCAGGGATGCCGCGGCGTCCCAGTCGGCGACGGACACCAGCCGCAGCACCTGTCCCTGCACGACCTGCGTCGACGGGGCCGCCCACGCCGGGCTCGCGCCGATCACGCCGAGCACGACCAGCGCGGCGACGGCGACGAGACGGCTCCTCATGTCGGCATCCGCTCTCGCCGCCGTCCGTCACGCGGCCAGAACGCCCATACGACGAGCACGGCCGCAGCCACGGTGATGCCGCCGAGCACGAAGGGGTTGCCCATCGCGACGATGACGGTGGCGATGCCCGGAACCGAGAACAGCACGGTCCGCACGGAGCTCACGGTGTACGGGAAGGGGTCTTCCGTGGCGTTCGCGTCGCCCTTCAGCGTGATCACGCGCTCGGCATCCGTCGCCCCGGGGACGATCGTCGTCACGCGGTGCGTGACCGGGAGCTCGCCCTCGCGGTCCACGGTCACGACGTCGCCCACCTCGACCTCGGCCGCGGGGATCCGCTGCACGACGGCGACGGAACCTGCCGGAATGGTCGGCGACATCGATCCGGTCTTGAACATGATCAGCGTGATCCCGGCGGTGTAGGCGAGGATCACCAGCACGATGCAGACGACACCGCCGATCGCGGCGATCCAGAGCAGCAGGTCGGCGAGCACCTTTGCAGGTCCGCGGCGAGGAGAGGATGCCGCAGCGGGCGCACCGGCGGGCGGCTCCTGCTCCCGCAGGCTCCGCCTCGTCACCGCCGTGCTCATCGTCTCGTCCTCCCGCTGTTCTCCCGTCGAAGGCATCCGCTAGGTCGACGTCCCCAGCAGTATCCAGGTCTGGATGGCCGTGAGGCCCTGCGCCGAGTTCGGGGCGTCGGACTTCAGCGTCACCGCGAAGCAGTAGTTGATCTGGTTGCCGCCGGCCGCGAGCAGCGCCTGCGCCGAGGCGGCGCCGGTCGTCAGCGCCGTGCCGTCGGCCACCACCACCGTGCCGCCCGCGTAGGCGCCGGAGTCGCACGTGGTGCCGGCGATGGTCTTGACCCCGTACGTCATGGAGGGCGCGAGACCCGTGCCTCCCGTGGTGCCTGCCGTGACCTGCACATTGCCCTTGACGGAGCTCGCTGACGTCTTGACGCTGAACAGCGCGTACACCGTGTTGCCCGGCGCCATCCCACTGAACGGGGCGGTGAAGGACAGCGCGGCCGGCGAGCCGACGGGGTGGTTCGTGAACGTCCCCGTGCCCGTCGTCGAGCCGACGATGTCGAAGCTCCCCGATGTGAAGGTCGCCGCCCCGTACTCGGAGTCGTTCCATGCGGCCAGCGTCGCGGCCCCGCCCACGCCGAGCACGAGTCCACCCGCGAGGATGGCTCGGATTCGGCGGGAACGCAGCCGCTTCGCGTCCCGCATGTCCCTGCGGGTCACCATCAGAGGCTCAGTTCGAGGTCGCCGTGAACTTCCAGGTGGCCGTCGTCGCGAGAGTCTGCTCCAGGTTCGCGTCGGCGGTGACCTTGAAGCACAGCTGCACCGCGGTGCCGGCCGTCGACACGTTCGGCCCCTGCGAGAGAGTGATCGGGGTCACGCCGGTCTGCACGTCGAGCGTCGCACCCGTCGCGACAGGAGTGCCCGTCGCGGAGGCCGCGTTGCAGGTCGCGCCCGGCGCCAGCTGGTACACCGAGTACGAGAGGTGGTCACTGTTCGACGTCGCCGCTGCGTCTGCCGTGGTGCCGTTGGCCGAGAGGCTCGCGCCCGTCGTGGTGCCGGCGGCGAGGCGCACCCAGAAGCCCGAGTAGACGATATTGCCCGGAGCGAGGTTGCTCACGGGAACGGTGAACGCCAGTGTCGCGGCGGTGTCGCCCTTGTCGACGTTGTGGTCGCTGTAGTTCGCGTCGCCGGTCGCCGATCCCTCGAGGTTGAACGCGCCGGCCGTGAAGGTCCCGTTCGCGAACTCGGAGTCGTTCCATGCCGCGAGCGTGACCGCGGTGCCGATGCCGAGCACGAGACCCCCCGCGAGCACCGCCAGGACCTTGCGCTGAGTTGCCGTTGTTGCCATGTCAGATTCCCCCTCAGGAATGCCGGGTGTACGACGGCGGAGTGCATCGTGGACGGCCGCCCCTCAGTGACCGGCATCCGCTCGTCCCCCACATCATCACTCAGTGGGAGCCCTCCCACAAGGGATGCAGGTCACGATTGCACACCGGAATATCTGTTTCTCACCAATATTCCGGTTTCGATGGACGACGGCGGTGACGGTGCACTAGAACTTAGGGGAAACGGAGGCCCCCACCCACGGTCTCCGCCCACATGAGTCCTGAGGGGGACGGTATGGAACCGAGACGAGCGCGCCGCGCTGCCACGAACAACAGAACGCGGAAGGTCGTCGCGATCGTCGCCGCAGCCGCCGTCGCAGGGGTGGGAGCGTCCCTGAGCCTCGCGGCCTGGAACGACACCGAATGGCTCTTCGCCGGCGCAGGGACGGAGCCCGGCATCAACACCTCCTCGTTCGAGCTCGAACAGCTCGCCCTTCCGGCATCCGGAGCAGCCCCCGGTTCGACCGCATGGGCAGACTACGAGACGAACCCGGGCAACGGGGTGACCTTCACGCTGTCGGATCTCACGCCCGGCGACTCGACCTATGCCCTCGTCGCCGTACGCTCCTCGGCGGACTCGCTGGGCGGCACCGCCACCCTTGCGGCCGCCACCGCTGCCGCCGGCGTGACCGTGGCGGATGCCGGCGGCCACCTGTGGAACGCCACCGACGTGCGCGTCTCCACCTGGAGTGGCGCCGACCTCGCCGCCACGAAGGCGTGCAACGCGGCGACGTTCGGCAATGTCGCGAACACCACGATCGCGACCGGCGATCTGGGCGCGAGCGGCGGCACGGCAGCGCAGACGTACGCGGCGGACTCCGGCAACGTCAACTTCTACTGCTTCGAACTGACCTTCACGGTTCCCGGAGTGCTGCCGTCCGGCATCACCACGGTCGACGACTACATGGGCCGCAGCATCGCGCCCGCGTGGAAGTTCGACGCCGCGTCCGCCTGACCCCTCGGACCATGGCCTCCACCGCAGAGGACCTGCGAGACCGCGGGGTCGATCAGGGACTGCGCCGACGCGATCGTTCCACACGGCCGCGTCGGCGCCGCTCCCTCCTCCCCACGATCCAGAACGTGCTCGTGTGGCTGCTGGGCGCCGTCGGGGCGATCGCCATCGCCTGGCTCATCGCCTCGTGGGCGCTCGGCCTCCATCTGGTGATCCTCGCCACCGGCTCGATGTCTCCGACCATGCCCGCGGGTACCGCGGTGATCGAGAGGACCGCGGATGCCGCAGACCTCGGCGTCGGCGACGTCGTCAGCGTGCCTCGCGCCCATGACGACCAGCTGGTGACCCACCGGATCGTGGCGATCGGAGACGAGGAGGCGGACCGCAGGACGCTCACGCTGCGCGGGGACGCCAACGACGCCGATGACGCCGAGCAGTACGTCGTCACGCGCGCGGGGGTCGTGCTGTTCGCGATCCCCGGACTCGGGTTCGTGCTCTCGGCCGTGACCTCGCCGATCGGCCTCGCGGTGCTGGGCCTGGTGCTCGCCGGCGCCGTCCTCTGGGTGCTGTGGCCGAGCAGACGATGACGGTCATGACACGTCGAGACCGGTTCCGCCGCATCGTCGGCGGGACCCTGATCGTCGTGTGCGCGGGCGCAGGGGCGGTGCTCGCTGGAACGGCCGCAGCCCAGGCGGCGCCGTTCTTCACCGACCCCGGCCAGTCACCCGGACATCTCACGCTGGAGACCTCGCCGTGGATCGTCCGCGACGTGCAGAGCGCCCACGCCCTCTCCCCGGGTGAGTCCCTCGTGCTGTCTCCGGGCGATCGGGGGTACTGGGAGATCCGCGCCGCCCACGACGACCCTTCCGGCCCCGCGACCCTGTCGGTCGTGCTGACGGCCGAGGGAGAGCTCGCCCGCGACCCGCAGGGTCTGCGGGTCGTGTTCCAGCAGTGCCTCACGGAGTGGACCGGGATGCCGTCCGGCACTCCGACGTGCGCCGCTCCCGGCGGTTCGACGACGCTGCCCCCGGCGACGGCATCCGCCTCCTCCCCGCGCACCTACCTCGTCGATCTCGCCGCCGGATCGGCGCAGCATATGCTCGTCACCGCCACGCTCGACGGCATCCCGGCCGACGAGGAGGACGAGGGCCTCGACGCGACCGTGGGCGTCGGCCTCACCGCCGCCCGCACGGACGCGGCCGCTCCGCCCGCCGGCGGACCGCTCGCCGCCACCGGCATCGACGGTGTCGCCCTGCTGCAGATGCTCGGGGTCGCGCTGGCCGCCGTCGGCGCGGGCATCGGAGTCCGGATGCTGCGCCGCACCGAGCCGACGGAGGATGCGACGTGAACCGCCTGCGCGCGTGGCTCGCCGTCGGCGCCGTCGCGATCCTCGCCGTGCCCGTGGTGACCTCCACCTCTCTGGCGAGCTGGCGGGACGCCGAGTGGGCGCACGCCGCTCCCGTCGGAACGTCCTCACTGAAGTGCGGGACCGACACCGGCTTCTCGACCACATCCGCCGGCCGCCAGGTCAGCGGCACGCTGCTCGGCGCCGATCTCGACACCGTCGCCGCCGTCAACGGCGTCCGCGACGCGATCGACGGCGCGCTCACCGAGACCTACTCCCCCGTGCAGAACGCGCACGACCTCGACCCCGGTTCGACGACGACGTTCACCAGGGCGACCTCGCTCAACGTCGGCATCCTCCCCGCTCCCCTGGCGACGGTGTCACTGCCGACCATCCAGGCAGCCGTGCCCGACTTCGCCGTGGGCACCCTGTCGCAGTACTCGCAGGTGACGCCGAAGGGCCTCGCGACCGGAGCGACAGGAGCGGTGACCAACCAGTCCGGCATCGCGACGATCGGCGAGTACGGAGCATCCACTCCGCCGCGCACGGGCTCGCTGACGCTGAACGGCGTGCTCGGCAGCGCGATCACGTCGAACCTGACGAACGCCGCGCTCGACATCGGCGCGGTATCGGCCCTGTCCCGCGTCGACGGCTGCGATGTGCTGCGCGAGGCGACGTGGGACGTACCGGCCGCGTCGACCGCTGTCGCCCGCGACTACGACATCGCGGGGCTCGACCTCACGCTGACGGCTCCCGTGCTCTCCGGGCTCGTCGGGCAGGTCGACACCTCGGTCACCCAGCTCCAGGCCAAGTTGAACGGACTGCAGGCCTCCCTCTCGTCCGGCATCACCGGAGTGCTCAATCAGCTCCATCTCGACCTCGGCGTCCTCAGCGTGTCGACCGCGGGGTCCGGGGTGTCGGTCACGAACATCCCGCAGGTCGCGCCCGCGGTCTCCGCCCTGCTCGCAGGCTTCTCGGATGCCGACGGCATCGTCACCCTCAGCCCCCGCGACGGTCTGATCAAGGTGAACCTCGCACGACTGCTGAACGGCGCGAACGGGCTGAACGACCTCGCTCCGAACACGCAGTTCCTGCTGACGCCCGCGGTGCTGACGAACATCGGAACGCGCGTGACGAACCTGGTGACGGCCTGGCGGACCCAGGTCATCAGCGCTCTCACCACGGTCGCCGGCCTGCCGAGGGTCAAGATCGACGTGAGCGCGGAGGTCAAGGCCACCGTCGCCGGGATCCCTCCACTCATCCCTGACGTCGTGATCAAGGTCGCCGATGTGAAGATCAACCTCGACGCGAACCTCGGCGCGCTGCACACCTCCGGCACGTCACTGCTGAACGCCGGAGTGAGCGTCACGATCGCCGACCTCGGCATCCTCACCCCCGTGCTCGGGGCTCTGCTCACGCCCGTTCTCGCGCTGCTCAATCCCCTCGTCGGCACGCTCCGCAACGTCATCAAGGCCGTCGTCGACGACGTCTTCTCCGTGGTCACCGCCCTCGACGGCGTGCTCGCCGCGGGCGTGCCCGTCGTCGCGAATGCCGTCGCCGCGGTCTTCGGCGCGCTCGCTCCGATCTTCTCGCTGTATGTGAACGTGCAGCCCGATCGCCCGAACGCGCCCCCTGTGTCGCCCTTCATCCCCGCGACGAGCACAGCGACGGCGGAGTACAAGGTCACGGCTCTGCGCATCGGGCTGCTCGACGCGCTGCTGCCCACGAGCGTGAATCTGGGCACCGCGTCGGCCGGACCGATCTCGCTGCCCTAAATCCCGCGCGTCCGCGCAGGCCCTGCCCCGGTCGTTGAGCGAGGAGCGCAGCGACGAGACGAAACGAAGCCTCTCGTATGTAGTTGACTAATCTCAACCATTCGGCGTATAGTTGACGAAGTTCAACTATCTCGTGCGCGCCAGAGCTGTCGCAGCATCCCCCTCCGACTGCGAAGGCCTTCTGCATGACCATGGATTCCCCCGCCGGAATGACGCACCGTCAGGTGCTCGAAGCCCTCACCGGGCTCCTTCTCGGCATGTTCGTCTCGATGATCGCCGGCACGGTGGTCTCCACCTCGATGCCCGTCATCGTCCACGACCTCGGCGGCGACCAGGCCGCCTACACCTGGGTGATCACCTCCACGCTGCTCACCACGGCGATCTCGACCCCGATCTGGGGCAAGCTCGCCGACCTCTTCAACCGCAAGCTGCTGATCCAGATCGCGATCGTGATCTTCGTGCTCGCGACCGCCGCTGCCGGCTTCGCACAGGACACCGGCATGCTCATCGCCTTCCGCGCCGTGCAGGGACTCGGCGCCGGCGGACTCGCCGCCCTCAGCCAGGTCATCATGGCCGACATCATCAGCCCGCGCGAACGCGGCCGTTACATGGGCCTGTTCGGCGCGGTCATGGCCGTCGCCACCGTCGGCGGACCGCTGCTCGGCGGCTGGATCACCGACAGCATCAACTGGCGCTGGAACTTCTTCGTCGCCCTGCCCTTCGCCGTCGCGGCCCTGATCATCCTGCAGAAGACGCTCCACATCAAGGCCGAACGCACCCGCAAGGTCTCGGTCGACTACGTCGGCATCGTGCTGCTCTCCGCCGCCGTCTCGCTCCTGCTGATCTGGATCACCAACGCCGGCACGAACTTCGACTGGTGGGGCATCGAGACGATCCTCATGATCGGCGGAGTCCTCCTCGCGACGATCCTGTTCATCGTCGTCGAGCTCAAGGTGCGCGAGCCGCTCATCCCGCTGACGCTGTTCCGCGGACGCACCTTCACCCTCTCCGTGCTCGCCTCGATCTCCATCGGCGTCGCGATGTTCGGCACCTCCGTCTACCTCGCGCAGTACATGCAGCTCTCGCGCGGAGCCTCGCCCACCGAGGCCGGTCTCATGACGCTGCCGATGATGGCGGGACTCCTCATCTCGTCGATGGTCGTCGGTCAGCTCGTGACCCGCTACGGAAAGTGGAAGGGCTACCTGATCCTCGGCTCCGTGCTGCTGATCGCCGGCTCCTCCCTGCTCTCAACGCTGCACTACGACACGAACTTCGCGCTCGTCTCCGTCTACATGTTCCTCACCGGCGCCGGCGTCGGCATGACGATGCAGAACCTCGTGCTCATCGTGCAGAACGTCGCCAAGCCCACGGAGATCGGCGTCGCCTCCTCCGGCGTCACCTTCTTCCGCAGCCTCGGCGGCACCATCGGCGTCTCGGTCATGGGCGCCTTCCTCGCGAACAAGATCACCGATCTGTTCACGAACGGCAAGGAAGACCTGATGGCCGCGATCGCCCAGACCGGCGACAAGGCGCAGGAGGTCGCCGCCGCGCTCAGCAGCGGCACGGTTCCCGAGGTGCGCCTGTTGCCCGAGCCCGTGCGCTCCCTGGTCGAGGACTTCTACGCCCAGGCGATCTCGCACGCGTTCCTCATCGGCATCCCGCTGGCCGTGCTGAGCCTGATCGCGATCCTGTTCCTCCCGAACAGGCCGCTGACCCGCATGACGACCAGCGAGCGCGCCAAGGCGGAAGCCGGCTCCGACGACGAGCACCGTGTCGTGGAGGAGGCCGCCGATGTCGCGATCGCCGACGCCGAGGCTCTCGCGGGCGTTCCGACCGGTACAGTGCAGGTTGTGTCCCACCGCACCGGCGAAGCAGCATCCGATGGCAGAGTCTGAGTCCTCTGAGGCGCGGGCCGTCGCGGTCCGCGCCCTCGAGGCGGAGTTCAGCGAGCTCATCACGAACTTCCGTCGGGTGCTCCTGGAGAACGCGAACCGGGTCAGTCCGGGCATGCTCCCCGGCGCGTACAAGACGCTGACCACGATCGCCCGGTGCGAGCAGGTCACGGTGTCGACGCTCGCGGAGCGGATGCTGTCGGACAAGGGCCAGGTGAGCCGCACGGTGCGCGAGCTGGAGGGCCTCGGACTCGTCGAGCGCTCCGCCGACCCGAGCGACGGCCGCTCCTTCCTGCTGCGGCTCACCCCGCACGGGGAGGAGCGTCTCGCCCAGGCCCGGTTGCCGCAGGAGGGCCTGCTCATGACGACGCTCACCGACTGGAGCGTCACGGACATCGACAACCTCACGCACCTGCTGCACGCTCTGGTCTCGGGCGCGACGCCGAACCGCTAGCCGAGCACCCGACCGGCCTCGGCGGCGATCTCGGCCGCGATCGTGTCGAGCAGCGTGCTGCGCAGGTTCCACTGCTGCCAGTACAGCCGCACGCGCAGCGTCGGGCCTCCGAGCGGGACCAGCCCGTGTGCGCCCTGCAGCAGCGGGAGCATCCCCCAGCCGAGGCCGAGCTCCACCGCGAGGGCGTAGTCGTGCGAGGCGGGCACGTAGTGCCGCGGCACCGACTGGTGCGAGACCTTCATCGCTCTGAGCCACTCGTGCTGCAGGGTGTCTCTGCGGTCGAAGTCCACGAACGGCGCCGCGCCCAGCGCCCCCCGGGTGACTCCCTCGGGGAACCAGCGGGCGGCGAAGGCGGGTTCGGCCATCGCCCTGTACTCGAGCACGCCGAGCGGAGACACCGAGCATCCGGCGACGGGTGCCTCCTCGCTCGTGACCGCAGCCATGACGGCGCCCGACTCCAGCAGGCGAGCGGTGAAGTTCTGATCGTCGCGATGCAGGTCGAAGTCGATCGCGTGCTCCGCCGACAGCCGGGCGAGCGGCGGCAGGAACCAGGTCGCCATCGAGTCGGCATTCACAGCCAGCGGGATGCTGATGCGCGCGCCCTCCTCGTCGAGGCCGAGTCCCGAGAGCGCGTCGTGCTCCAGCAGCGCGACCTGGCGGGCAAGGCGCACGACCGCCTCACCGGCCTCGGTGAGCTGCACGGGCTTCGTGCGCACCACGAGCACCCGCCCCAGCTGCTGCTCCAGCGTCTTCAGCCGCTGACTCACGGCGGAGGGCGTGATCCGCAGCCGTCGGGATGCCGCATCGAGCGTGCCCTCGTCGGCCACCGCCGCGACGGTGGCCGCCAGTTCAGGATCGATTCGCATAGTAAGTGATGCTAATGGTTCACAAGGAATCTTCGCTGGTGCTTTTGCTTGCACGTTCGTAGCGTGGAACCATGCTCACCGTGCTCGCCGGTCTCGGACTCGGCCTCTCCCTCATCGTCGCCATCGGCGCCCAGAACGTGTTCGTGCTGCGCCAGGGCATCCGCCGAGAGCACGTGCTGGCGGTCGTCATCATCTGCGCCGCCTCCGACGCCGCCCTCATCGCCGCCGGCGTCGCGGGTCTCGGCTTCGTGATCTCGGCGGCGCCGTGGCTCGTCGTCGTCGCACGGTGGGCCGGAGCCCTGTTCCTGCTGGCCTACGGTCTGCTCGCGGCCCGTCGGGCCTGGCGCGGCGGCGAGCACCTCACCGTGGACGAACCGGACGCCGCGGCATCCGGTTCCGACGCCAGCCCCACCACACTCACCCGGACCCGGCTCGCACCCGTGGTGCTCACCACTCTGGCCCTCACCTGGCTGAACCCCCACGTCTACCTCGATACGGTGCTGATGCTCGGCTCGATCGCCGCCACGCACGGCGAGCAGCGGTGGCTGTTCGCGGCGGGGGCCATCGCCGCCAGCATCCTGTGGTTCACCGCCCTCGGCTTCGGCGCGCGCTATCTCGGACGCTGGCTGCGCACAGCGCGGTCCTGGCGCATCCTCGACGGCGTGATCGCGGTCGTGATGATCGCTCTGGCCGTCTCGCTCGTGCTGCCCGTCCTGGGCGGCTGACGCGCAGAGGCGCGGCGCGGTCAGGCGCCGTCGAGGGGGCGCAGGATGCGCGTCAGGAACCGCTGCGTGCGCTCTTCGCGGGGCGCCCCGAACACCTCGGCCGGCGGCCCCTCCTCCACGACGACGCCGCCGTCCATGAACAGCACGTGATCGGCGGCCTCGCGGGCGAAGCTCAGCTCGTGCGTGACGACGACCATGCTCCATCCCTCGTCGGCGAGCTCTTTGATGACCAGGAGGACCTCGCCGACCAGCTCAGGGTCGAGCGCGCTGGTCGGCTCGTCGAAGAGCAGGAGATCGGGCTTGAGGGCGAGAGCGCGCACGATGCCGACGCGCTGCTGCTGCCCGCCGGAGAGCTGGTGCGGGCGGGCGTCCGCCTTGTCTTCGAGACCCACGCGAGCGAGCAGGACCCTGGCCTCGGCGATCGCCTCCGCCTTCGGGCGCCCCTGCACCCGCCACGGCCCCTCGATCACGTTCTCCAGCACCGTGAGGTGCGGGAAGAGATTGTGGTGCTGGAACACCATCGCCGAGCGGTCCCGCAGCGCGAACCTCAGCTTCTGCGGAACCTTCGAGGAGAAGTCGACCTCGGGCCCGCCGTCGACGAGGATCGTGCCCCCGTCTGGGGTCTCGAGTCCGTTCAGTGAGCGAAGCACGGTCGTCTTGCCCGATCCGCTCGGACCGATCAGCACGACGACCTCGCCGCGGTGCAGCGTGAGGTCGATGCCCCGGAGCACCTCGTTGTCGCCGAACCGCTTGTACAGCTGCGATGCGGCGAGAAGGGGCGTGGATCCGCTAGTGCGCGACACGACTGTCGAGCCTCCTCTCGAGGGCGCCCTGCCCGAAGGACAGGACGAGGCAGAACACCCAGTAGACGAGAGCGGCGGCGAGGTAGAGCGCCATGAACTCGTAGGTCGTCGAGGCGATCTGCTGCGCGACCTTGAACAGCTCGGTCACGAGGATGAGAGACGCCAGCGATGTGTCCTTCACCAGCGAGATGAAGGTGTTGGACAGCGGGGGCACCGACACGCGCGCAGCCTGCGGGAGGATGATGCGGGTGAGCGCGCGCGAACGGTTCATGCCGACCGTGTACGCGGCCTCCCACTGCCCCTTCGGCACCGACAGGATCGCGGCCCGCACGATCTCCGCACCGTAGCCGCCGACGTTCAGCGACAGGGCGATGATCGCGCTGGGCCACGGGTCGATCGTGATCCCGATCGACGGCATCCCGTAGAAGATTACGAACAGCTGCACGAGCAGCGGCGTTCCGCGGATGACGGAGATGTAGAACCGCGCGGCGTTCGACAGCACCGGATTGACCGAGATCCGCATCAGCGCGATCCCGACCGCGATCAGCAGTCCGATCGCGAACGAGATCAGCGCGAGCGGCACCGTCACCGTGAGCCCGGCGAGGGCGATCGGCCCCAGCGAACCCAGGAAGAGCTGCCAGACGCTGTCGGGAGAGTCCATCGGCTACTCGGTGACGTCTTCGCCGAAGTACTTCTTGCTGATCTCCGCCAGCGTGCCGTCGGCGCGGAGCTCGTCGAGAGCCTTGTCCACGGCAGCGACGAGGGTCTTCTTGTCCTTGGTGAACGCGAAGGCCTGCTTGCCCGCCTCATCGGTCTCCGCGGCGATCTTCAGCCCGGTGGGACCGTCGGTGGTCTCGTAGTCGAGGAACGTGAGCTTGTCGTTGATGGTCGCGTCCACGCGGCCCTGGCGGAGCAGCGCGACGGCCTGCGCCCAGCCCTCGACGCCCTCGACCTTCGCACCCGACTCCGTGGCGAGATCGTTCCAGTTGCTGGTCAGCGACTGGGCCGTCGTCTTGCCCTTGAGATCGGCGAAGGAGCTGATCGAGTCGTCGTCCTCCTTGACCACGATCACCCCGGGCGACACCGTGTACGGGGTGCTGAAGAGGTACTGCTTCTCGCGCTCGTCGTTGATGGTGACCTGGTTGGCGATCACGTCGAAGCGACCGGCATCCAGCCCAGCGAAGATCGCATCCCACTGCGTCTCCTGGAACTCGACCTTGAGACCGAGCTTGTCGCCGACGGCCTGGATGATCTCGACGTCGTAGCCGGTCAGGTCGCCCGTGCCGCCGTCGGCGTGGAAGCTGAACGGGCGGTAGGTGCCCTCCGTGGCCACCGTGAGGGTGCCGTCCTTCACGAGTCCGAAGTCGGCGCCCTCCGCGCTCGACGAGCTGCTCGACGCCGGTGCGGTGGAGCCGCTGCAGGCGGTGAGAGCGGATGCTGCGAGGACGAGTGCCGTGACGGCGATGAGGCGACGGGACATGTGCTTACCCTCCTGGGTGCGTGAGCGCGGATGCTGTGCGCGCGTTTTCGAGCGAATCTCACCCTATGCACGAGTCCGCGATATGTCGCATCTCGTGACGTTCCGTGTCGGGGTGCCAGCCTACTCCAGGACGCAGAAGAGCCCCCGCCGTGACGGCGGGGGCTCTTCGAGAGCGAATCAGGCTCAGATGGCGTTGACATCCAGCGGGATGCCGGGGCCGAACGTGGTCGACACCGCACCCTTCTGGATGTAGCGGCCCTTGGAGCTGGACGGCTTGAGGCGGACGATCTCCTCGAGCGCTGCGCCGATGTTCTCGTTCAGCTGCTCGGCGGTGAAGGACGCCTTGCCGACGACGAAGTGCACGTTGGCGTGCTTGTCGACGCGGAACTCGATCTTTCCGCCCTTGATCTCCTCGACGGCCTTGGCCGTGTTCGGGGTCACGGTGCCGGTCTTCGGGTTCGGCATGAGTCCACGCGGACCCAGGACCTTTCCGAGACGACCGACCTGGCCCATGAGCTCCGGGGTGGAGACGGCCGCGTCGAACGCGGTCCAGCCGCCGGCGACCTTCTCGATGAGCTCGGCGCCGCCGACCTCGTCTGCACCAGCGGCGATCGCAGCCTCGGCAGCGGGGCCGGTGGCGAACACGATGACGCGGGCGGTCTTGCCGGTGCCGTGGGGCAGGATGACGGTGCCGCGCACCATCTGGTCTGCCTTGCGGGGGTCGACCGAGAGCTTCAGCGCGACCTCGACGGTCGAGTCGAACTTCGACGAGCCGGTCTCCTTCGCCAGGGCGACAGCCTCAGCGGGAGTGTAGAAACGGTCTGCCTCGATCTTCTCGGCGGCAGCCTTGTAAGCCTTGGACTTGGTAGCCATGATTATTCTCCTCAGCCCTCGACCGTGATGCCCATGGAACGGGCGGTGCCGGCGATGATCTTCGAGGCGGCCTCGATGTCGTTCGCGTTCAGGTCGGCCTGCTTGGTCTCGGCGATCTGACGGACCTGGTCCTTGGTGATCTTCGCGACCTTGACGGTGTGCGGGGTGGCAGAGCCCTTCTGGACGCCTGCGGCCTTCTTGATGAGCTCCGCCGCCGGCGGGGTCTTCAGGATGAAGGTGAAGCTGCGGTCCTCGTAGACGGTGATCTCCACGGGGATGACGTTGCCGCGCTGCGACTCGGTCGCGGCGTTGTACGCCTTGCAGAACTCCATGATGTTGACGCCATGCTGACCGAGCGCGGGGCCGATCGGCGGCGCCGGGTTGGCTGCACCGGCGTTGATCTGAAGCTTGATCAGGCCGGTCACCTTCTTCTTCGGTGCCATTCTCTTTCCTTTCGTCGAATCGGATGCCGAGGCATCCGCTTCTCCCACGATTCCGGCCTCTCCGGATCGTGGTCGTCTGCGCGCACGCCGAAGCGGCACACAAACCACATGAGTCTACCCGATGCCGACGCCCATCGCGACTCTGCCCGCACGCCACGGTCCGCACGTCTCGGCCCGCACGATGGCGAGAGCGGATGCCGCAGGGCGGGGCGGGCCACTTGCACGATCCGGGCACAGCTGCACGACCGAACGGGCAGCAACGTCGTGCAGACGTCTCCTGGTCGCGCAAGTGGTCCGCGGGCGAGCGGCCGATCCTAGGAACTGCTCGACTACCAGCTCAGCTTCCTCGACTGAATCCTAAATCACGCGAAACCTCTTGAATGGACGGGGAATCTGCCGTATAAATGGACGGGAGATTCCCCGCCTATTCATGCGGAAGATCTCCCGCATATCGAAACGAGGGCTCGATGGAACCGATAACGCCTCAACCGGGCAACGCGCAGTCGGCGAAGACGTTCGTCGGTCGAAAAACGTTGACCACGCGCGCGGAGAACAGGCTGCTGAGCGGAGAGAACCTGCTCCTGACCGACCCGCGACGCATGGGAAAGACCCAATGGCTCCGGCATCTGGAGCGAACGACCACCTCTTTCGCACCCGTCTTCATCAACTACGAAGCTGCGCGCACCTCGAGCGAACTCTTCGAGAGGACTGCCGACGCACTCGCCAGCGCCGCGCCTCTTCCGAAGAGGTTCCTCGACGGCCTCACGCAGTTCCTCAAGCCGATCGAAGGCGCATCAGCGATGGGCGTTTCGCTCGACCTACGCGTGGGGGGAACGGCCGCTCAAAGGCTACAGAACCTGATAACCACTTTGAACGATGTGACCGCATCCGACAGTGGAAAGCCGGTGCTTCTGCTGATCGATGAGCTTCCTCTCGCCATCCGCAACATCACCGAGAATCAATCTGCGGAGGAAGCCCGAATCGTCCTCCAAACTCTCCGAGCGCTTCGTTCATCGGCGCCGAACGTCCGTTGGATCCTGTGCGGATCCATCGGCCTCCACCACGTGGTCGCCCAGTGCGGTGCGACAAAGGGGGACTTCAACGACCTGCAGAGCATTCCCCTTGGACCGCTCGAAGAGACCGAAGCCGCGGAGCTATCGGAACGGCTCCTCCTCGGGGCCGGGTGCATCAACCCCTCGGCCGCCGCCATCACCGAACTCAGGGAACGATGCGGCCATATCCCCTTCCTGATGCACAAGATCGCACAGATAGTCGGGGAGCGATCGATCTCAGAAGCGACCCCCGACCTCATCGCCGATGTGTTCCAGGGCTTTCTGGACGATCGAGACGAGAGCGGCGCGGTCACGCACTTCGTCGAGCGCTTCGACGTCAACTACGGCGACGACCGCGACGAGGCGATGGGAATTCTCGATCAAGTGGCCATGGACGAGTCTGTGACCGTCGCCCAGATACTCGACCACGAAAGCGGTCGAGACACCCGCACGCGGCTCATAGATCTGCTCGTCGACGACCACTACCTCATGGAAAGCAAGGGCGTCCTCACCTGGCGGTACCTCGTGCTGAAGCACATTTGGCTACAGCGCAGAAAGCTGATCTGACCATGTCATATACCCGCTACACCCCCTCGCTCCTCCCAGGCGAGACACTCGAAGCACTCTTCGTCGCACGCGAACGCCCGCTCGGACTGATCATGGACCGAGTGCGCGAGGCAGCGGCGAGCGACGTTCGCAATCACAGCCTGCTTGTCGGCCCTCGGGGGGCGGGAAAGACTCACCTGCTCTCGCTGGTTGCTCATCGGACGCACGGACTCATCGAGGCGGGCGCGCGTCTGCAAGTGTCATGGCTACCCGAAGATCCCTGGACGATCGTCTCTTATGGCTCTCTCCTGCGCGCGATCCTCGATCATGCGGGACGCCACACGGACCCCGGTCTGAAAGACCGTGAGTACGAGGCACTGCTCGTAGATCTGGTTCGCGAAGCCGGACCACTGGTGGTCATCGTGGAGAATCTCGACCAGGTGCTCCTCCAGATCACCCCTACCGGGCAGAGCCAGCTGCGCCACCTGCTCCAGACGTCCGAGCATCTGCTTGTCGTCGCATCTACGACCCGCCTGGACCGCGCGCTCACCTCCTCTTCGGAACCGTTCTACAACTTCTTCACGACGACGCACCTCGAACCCTTCACTGTCGAGGAAGCTCGCCTGATGTTGCAGACGATTGCCCGAGAGCGCGGAGATGATGAGCTCGCGACGCGTCTCGACAGCGACGAAGCAACGGCAAGGCTGCGGACGATCGCTCACCTGGCTGGCGGACAGCCACGGCTGTGGAGCGCGCTGGCGGACGCGTTGACGGCCAGCGGAGCTCGGGGACTCATCGACACCCTCCTGACTCGGTTCGATGACCTGACGCCCTACTATCAGGAACAGCTCGGGCGCCTGAGCGGGCACCAGCGTCTTGCCGTCGCAGCGCTCGCCTCAGCGGATCACCCGGTGCACGTCGCGGAACTCTCGAAGTCTGTCGGGATCGAAAAGCGTTCGATGGCCAAGACCCTGGGGGAACTACGTGACCTCGGCTGGGTACGCCCCACAACCTCGCCGTTCGTGAAACTGGTGGACGCGCGCCGCACCTATTACGAGCTGGCTGAGCCCTTGGCGCGACTTTCATTCCAGATAAAAGAGACCCGCGGAGAGCCCCTCCGCCTCGTGGTCGACTTCCTCACAGCCTGGTTCGATCCCAACGATGCGGATCGCCTCGGCGCAGACTCCTATACGGCCCGGATGCTTGATGAATTCGAATCGGATGCGACCGGAAGCGTGATTCGTACGCTCAGCCGGCTACCCAGCACACGAGTGCCTTCGATCGAGCTTCTGGGGCAGATCGACGATGCCCTTGCGGACCTGGCAGCCGGGGAGCCGACAGCCGTGATGCAGCTGCGTACACCGCTCCGAGTCGCGCTCGAAGCGCGGCTCTCCCCCGAGGGGTCCGAGCTCCCGAACGAACTTCGCCGACTGCGACGAGAGATCCATTTCCTTGCGCTCGACGAGATGGGATCGGTGCCCCACCCGCTCGGCAGCGTGTGGCTCCGACGTGCCTCGACGCTTACGACCTCACTTGGGGCCGTGGACCTTCTCACCGCCGTACGCTGGCAATTGCAGGGGTGGGATTTCGCTAGCGCAGAAAACAGCCTCATCGCCATGAATTTGGCGGGCACGAGCGAGCGCGAACGGTTCACCGCCGGCCTGTTCGTGGCATCAGCGCTGATTTCGGCCGGCCAGCTCAGCCAGGCGATCGTACTCACCGAGAGGCTGACCGAAACTGCCACACGACTCTCTGGAGAAAGCCGCCATGAGACCCTAGGCGCCCGAAACATGCTTGCGACCGCGTACAGCGGAGCCGGACGCCACAATGAAGCCATCACTCTCCACGAAAAGAACCTCACCGAAGGACAACGTTTCCTCGGCCCCGACCACCCCGACGTTCTCAGTACCCGCAACAACCTCGCCGCCGCATACATCAAATCCGGACGTCACGACGAAGCCATCGCGCTCCACCGCCAGAACCTCGCCGACCGCGAACGCATCCTCGGACGCGACCACCCCGACGTTCTCACTAGCCGCAACAACCTCGCCGCCGCATACGACGAGACCGGACGTCACGACGAAGCCATCGCGCTCCACCGCCAGAACCTCGCCGACCGCGAACGCATCCTCGGACGCGACCACCCCGACGTTCTCACCAGCCGCAACAACCTCGCCAATCACTATGCCGAGACCGGGCATCACGACGAAGCCATCACCCTCCACGAACAGACCCTCGCCGACCGCGAACGCATCCTCGGGCCCGACCACCCCGACGTTTTCAATAGCCGCAACAACCTCGCCGCCGCATACGACGAGACCCGACGTCACGACGAAGCCATCGCGCTCCACCGCCAGAACCTCGCCGACCGCGAACGCATCCTCGGACCCGACCACCCCGATACTCTAAACAGCCGAAACAACCTCGCCAACAGTTACGCCAAAGCCGGACGGCATGAAGAAGCCATCGTGCTCCATCAGCAAAATCACGATGACGAAGAACGCCTGTTCGGGTTTGACCATCCCCTCGCACTCGGTAGTCGCAACGATCTTGCCAACTGCTACCGGGCCGTAGGGAAGATTGACCTGGCAATCTCGCTTTACGAGGAAACGCTCAGCCGAATCGAGAGCATTTTCGGCTCGGATCACCCCTACGCGACTCTTGTCAGAGACAATCTCCACCACGCGCGCGCTCAGCAGGTCCGGTCTTCCGGCAAAGCGGAGTAGTCGGGTCCCACACGCACGAACGGCCGCCCCGGAAGGGACGGCCGTTCGCAGTGAAGCGTGTGTCAGATCATCTTGGTGACCTGGTCGAACGACAGCTCGACCGGGGTCTCGCGCTCGAAGAGGGAGACGAGCACCGTGAGCTTGCCGCTCTCGGGCTTGATCTCGCTGATCGAACCGGGAAGACCCGCGAACGAGCCCTCCTTGATCGTGATGGTCTCGCCGACCTCGAAGTCGACCTCGGCCTGCACGGGGCGTGCGACGGCGAGGCCGCCCTTGGCCGCGATGTTCTTGGCGGTCGGGACGTCCTTGACCTCGACGAGCGCCTTCAGCATGTTGAAGGCCTCCTCGAAGCGCAGCGGGGTCGGGTTGTGCGCGTTGCCGACGAAGCCGGTGACACCGGGTGTGTGGCGGACGACCGACCAGGTGTCTTCGTTGAGCTCCATGCGCACCAGCACGTAGCCGGGGATGCGCACGCGGTTGACCATCTTGCGCTGGCCGTTCTTGATCTCGACAACGTCCTCCATCGGGACCTCGATCTGGTAGATCTCGTCCTCGACCTCGAGCGTCGACTTGCGCTGCTCGATGTTCGCCTTGACCTTGCGCTCGAAGCCGGCGTAGGAGTGGATGACGTACCACTTGCCGGGGAGCATGCGGAGGTCCATGCGGAAGGCCTCGTACGGGTCCTCCTCGGCATCCTCGTCGGATGCCTCGTCCTCGTCGCCCTGCTCGTCGTCGGCACCGAGGTCGGGGCCGTCGTAGGGGGTGACCTCCTCGGCCGCAGCGGCCTCGAGGTCGGCGGCCTCCTCGGCCACGGAATCGTTGAGGACCTCAGCGGCAGCCTCAGACTCAGCCGCTTCGTCCAGGTTGAGAGCGTCGTTCACGATCGCGTCCGCCTCCGGGTCGTCGATGTCGATGTCGTCTGCAGCGCTGTCGTCGCTCTCGTCCTCATCTTCGATGTGGATGGCGACGTGCTCGGCCGAGGTGACCGAGAACTCCTCCGCTGCGAGGACGTTGCCCTCCTGGGCTTCGTCCTCCTCGCTGGACTGCTCTGCAGCGGTCGCCCAGTCGGCGTCGTCGGAATAGCGTTCAGACACGTTGTTTCTTCTCCAAGTGTGCGGCCGAAGCCGCGGGGCATCAGGTGCCGGGAACCCCGAACACCACGTGCGTCAGCCACGCGAACAAGGTGTCCAGTCCGTAGACGATGCCCATGACGATGAGAACGAAGACGAGCACCACCGCGGTGAACTTGATCAGCTCCTTGCGGGTCGGAGTGACGACCTTGCGGAGCTCAGCGATGACCTGGCGGAGGAACAGGGCGATGCCGCCGAAGAACCTGGCGAAGAAGCCGCGCTTCTTCTCACGGGTGGCACCGGCCGCGACGACTTCGCCGCGCGGTTCGTCCTGATCCATCCTGAATGTACCTTTCGTGTGTCAGCGTTGCGCTGACGCGCAGGGCGGACAGGAATCGAACCTGCAACCTGCGGTTTTGGAGACCGCTGCTCTGCCAATTGAGCTACCGCCCTAGAGACCGGTTGGTCTCGGGGTCGTCATCCACCGCCCTCCTCCGCGCACTGATCGGTGGATCGGGGCACAGCGAAAGATTGCAGACAACAACTGCTCCACCAGCATACGGCATCCGCGCGGCGCTCTCGAACCGCTGCTCCGAATGCCGTTGTTGTTAGGCTCGGCAGGCGGGTGTATGCGGAGGGAGCCCACGTGAGCGCAGAGGTGCAGCAGTTCCAGGTCGATCTGCGCGGCGTCGTCGACCTGCTCAGCAGGCACATCTACTCCAGCCCCCGCGTCTATCTGCGCGAGCTGCTCCAGAACGCACGCGACGCGATCACGGCCCGCAGGGACGTCGACGGCGCGGGCGGACGCATCACGATCTCCCCGCTAACGGATGCCACGGGCGAGTTCGTCCTGCGCGACGACGGCGTGGGATTGACCGCATCCGAGGTCGCCGATCTGCTCGCCACCGTGGGGCGCTCCTCCAAGCGCGACATCTTCGACATGCCCCGCAGCGACTACCTCGGCCAGTTCGGCATCGGCCTGCTGAGCTGCTTCATGGTGGCCGACACGATCGTCATCCGCTCCCGCAGCGCGCGAGGCGGCGCCTCCGTCGAGTGGACCGGCAGCGCCGACGGCACCTTCCAGGTCGTCGAGATCGATGAGGAGCTGCCGATCGGAACCAGCGTGCACCTCGTGCCGCGTTTCGACGCCGACGAGCTGCTTCGCCCCGCCGCCGTGCGCGAGCTCGCGACGACCTTCGGCGAGTTCCTCCCGGTGCGGGTCACGGTCGACACCCCCACCGGAGAGATCGACATCACCCGCCCTGCACCCTTCCTCTCCGGAGCCCCCGAGGATGCGGTGCAGTACGGTCGCGACCTGCTCGGCGCCGGCCCCCTCGACGTCATCGAGCTCGCGGAGCCCGCAACCGGCACCCGCGGCCTCGCGTACGTCCTCCCCTTCGCCCCGCCGCCGGGCGCCAGGCAGGCGACGCGCATGTACCTGGGGCGCATGCTCCTCTCCGAGCGCGTCGACGACGTGCTGCCGGACTGGGCGTTCTTCGTGCGCGCGGTGGTGGATTCCACCGGCCTCGCCCCCACCGCGAGTCGTGAGTCGCTCGTGGAGGACGCGGCCCTCGAGCGCGTCCGCGAGCAGCTCGGCGCCGGCATCCGCCGCTGGGTGCTCGAGCTCGGCCTCAGCGAGCCCCACCGTCTCGCGCAGTTCGTCGCGATCCACGAGGTCGGGCTCAAGTCCCTCGTGCGGCACGACGAGGAGCTCGCGAAGTTCATCACCCGTTGGCTCACGCTGGAGACCACGCACGGCACCATGCGCATCGGCGACCTCGCCGAGAGGTATCCGCACGTGCGCTTCGCCGCCACGGTCGACGAGTTCCGCCAGGTCGCGGGCATCTCGCCGAGCTCCGAGATCCTGGTCAACGGCGGCTACCTCTTCGACGCCGACCTCGTCCGCCTGCTCCCGGAGCTCTATCCGGGGGTCACGATCGAGCAGGTGGACGTGACGGGCGAGCTCGACAGGCTCGACCCTCCCCCGCTCGACGACCGTGAGGCCGCGGTGGCGCTGGAGTCCCGCGCCGGCTCCGTGCTCGCGGCATCCGGTTGCGCCGTCGTCGTCCGCTCGATCGATCGCACCGACCTCACCGGACTGTACGTCGCCGACCCCGAGGTGCTGCGCGCCATCGATCGCAAGCGCACCAAGGGCATCACCGGGTCGCTGTGGGGCGGAGTGCTCGACCGCATCGACTCGACCGTCTCCTCCACCCGCGACGACGATCTCAGCGCGCGTCTGTGCCTGAACTGGTCGAATCGCGTCGTGCGGGCGCTCGTGCGCGTGCACGACGACGCGGTGTTCGCCCGCACGGTGCAGCTGCTCTACATCCAGGCGCTGCTCGCCGGCCACCATCCGCTGTCCGATGCGGACCGTGCACTGATGACCAGCGCGCTCGCCGATCTCGTCTCGCTCTCGGCGGGCATCGAGGGCGACGCGATCCCCTTCGAGGGCTACTGAGCCCCTCCGCACCGCGCACACATCGAGAGAACCTCCGAAAGGCACCCTCATGGCACGTCCCAAGAAGCGCTTCCAGCAGCTGCTCGAGGAGATCGACCGCACCCCCTGGGGTCCGGCCGAGCAGGCTCTCGTCTCGGATGCCGTCGCGCTCGCGCTCGAGATCGGCGACGAGCGGCTCGAGTACGAGGCGCGGATGCGGCAGACCGCGTCCGCGAACATGAACGGCGCCACCGACGTGATGCTGAACTCGTTCGCCTGGTGCCTCGCGCACCACGACGCCGACCCGCAGCGCTTCCCCGCCGATCTCGACTACGGCGGCGCCGACCTCATGTGGCAGTTCAAGTGGATGGCCTCGGCGCTGCGCTCCTCCCCCGCGTTCTCCGTGGAGCAGATCTCCGCGGTGCTGGACGACATGGAGGCGCACTACCGCACGGCCGGCCTCGGCCTCAGCGGCGTGCTCACCGCGCGCTTCGAGGACGCGTGGGATGCCGGCCGCATCGACGACGCCGAGACGCTCAGAGTGCAGCTGGAGGCCACCCCGCGAGACGAGCACAGCCACTGCGACGCGTGCGGGCGCAGCCAGTTCGCCGGGTTCTTCGCCGACACCGACCGCGACGACGACGCCATCCGGCTCGTCGAGGAGATGATCGAGGGCGGATTCTCCTGCGGAGAGGAGCCCGAGCACGCTCTGTCGCGCGCACTGCTGCCGTATCTCCGCGCCGGACGGCCCGATGACGCCAAGACCGCCCACCTGCGCAGCTACCGCCTCGCCAAGGACAACCCCGACAACCTCCGCATCGTCGCGAACAACATCGTCTTCGCCGCGATCACCGGCAACGAGGCCCGTGCGCTCACCATGGTCGAGCGGCACATCGCGTGGCTCGCCCACGACGGTCTCAACGTCGATGCGCACTTCGCCGCGCTGGCCGCGTTCGCCCTCGCCCTCGACCGCGTCACCGCGGCCGGCCACGGACAGACCCCCGTGCGGGGAGCGGATTCCGCCGCCCTGGTGCCGCTGTTCGGCGACCACGAGGGCGTCTGGAGCGCCGCCGAGCTCGCCGCTGCGTCATGGGCCGCCGCCGAGCGCATCGGGAGCGCCTTCGACGAGCGCGACGGCACCGACGGCCACGCCCGCAGCCTCGCGCGCATGCGAGCCCTCGGTTCCGTGCAGTACGACGTGCCGATCCGCTCGGACGCCTTCGTGGAGACGGCGCCCGCCTCGACCCCGCTCGACGCCGACGGCTGGTTCGAGCGCGCCATGAACCTCGGCCAGTACGGGGCGGAGAAGGAGACGCTCGACGCACTCGGCCGCGCGCTGGAGAGCGAAGACCCCGCCAAACGCGCCCAGCTGCTCTCGATGCGCATCGGCATCCTCGTCGCCCTCGATCACGCCGAGAAGGCCGCAGAGGTGCTCCCCTCCCGGCTGGAGGCGCTGCGTGCGGCGGGCCTGAGCGCGCAGGCCGACCTGGAGGAGCGCCTCGGCCTCGCCACCTTCGGCCTGAACACCCCGGAGAGCGCTGAGGGCCTGGAGCGCGAGCTCGGCGCCGATGACGGCCTCCCCGCCTGGTCTCGCGGAGACCTCGCGCTCAGCCGCGC
Organism: Microbacterium sp. NPDC057944; assembly: GCF_042887445.1. NCBI lineage: Bacteria > Bacillati > Actinomycetota > Actinomycetes > Micrococcales > Microbacteriaceae > Microbacterium > Microbacterium sp. NPDC057944. Next base: position 1,864,097 of record NZ_JBHVPJ010000001.1, on the reverse strand, counting down.
GTCTCTGCACCTCATGGCCGACGAGACGGATGCCGCGCTCGACCTCGCCGAGCGCGCCGCGCGGCACTTCGCCACGGCCGACGACGCGCGCCTGTCGAACACGACCACGCTGGTCGCGCTGTCCGCCGTGCTGGGCAAGGGCGACCTGGAGGCCGCGTCCGTGCTGCTCGAGCGGTTCCTCGCGCAGGACGACCTCAGCATCGGCCACCGCGCCCGTGCTCTGCAGACGCGGGCGAGGCTGCGCGGAGGCAACGAGGAGTACGCGCTGGGTGCGGCGGACGCCGACGAGGCCTGCCGACTGCTCGCCGGACTCGGCGCGACGTCGGCCCTCGGTTCGGCGCACCTGCTCGCGGGAGCGCTCTGGGAGGACGCAGGAGACCCCGAGAAGGCGCTGGCCCGCTACCGCGTGACCTCGCGGATCGCCGAGCAGGAGGACGGCGACCGCGCGGGGGCGGACTTCCGCCTCGCGCGCGCCATGCTCGCGGTCGGCGACGCGGAGGAGGCCGCCGAGCTCTTCGGCACGGTGCTGGAGCGCGAGGAGCAGGGCGAGGTCCCTGCGGGTTCGCGCGCGATGACCGCCTCCATGCTCGCGCGGGCGCTTTCTGCCGCGGGTGAGTTCGGGCAGTCCGTCGGCGCGTACGGATACGCCGCCGAGCTCTACGGCGAGGCCGAGCAGCACGCAGACCAGGCGCTGTCGCTGCTGGAGCGGGCGAAGATCCTGGCCCGGTTCGACGAGCACGACGATGCGATCGAGCTGCTCGAATCGGCATCCGAAATCGTCCGGAAGGACCCCGAGGCCATCGGCACGCTCGCCGACGTGCTCCACAACCTCGGCCAGGCCTACGGCGGACGTCAGGACGAGCGCGCCTTCGCACTGTTCGACGAGGTGGCGGCGCTCGCCCAGGAGCACGACGCCGGATGGCTGCTCGCCGACGTGACCGACTCGCGCGGCCGGGCTCTCGGCAGCCTCGGGCGCATCGACGAGGCCGTCGCGGCGGCGCTGACGGCATCCGATGGCTTCGCAGGACTCGGAGACGTCGGGTCCGCAGGCGGCTCCGAACTGTTCGCCGCCCGGCTGCTCGCCGGCAACGAGCGCGGCGCCGATGCCGTGCCGCTGTACCGGGCCGCGCTCGATCACGGTGCGGAGTTCCCGCAGCTGCGCGAGGTCGCGGCTCTGGAGCTGGGCACGCTGCTGGAGTCCCTGGGTCGCACTTCCGAGGCCGCCGAGGTCCGCGCTCTCCTCGACTGAGGCGCGCGCCCCGGCTCGGTACGGGCGCGCATGCCAGGGCATGCGCGCTCGTCGCGTCGCGCGCGCTCGTACCGTCGCGCGCCCTCATTCAGAGACGCAGAAAGGGGGTGGATGCCGGCATCCACCCCCTTCTCGCACCGGTCAGGCGACGCGGATGAGCTTCTTGTTGACGAACTCGTCCGCGGCGAGGTGGCCCAGCTCGCGGGCGGTGCCGCTGCGCTTGACTCCGCCGAAGGGCAGCTCGGGGCTGTCGGCGAGGACGAGGTTGACGTAGACCATGCCCGCCTCGATCTTGTCGGCCACGCGCTCCGCCTGCTCGGCATCCGTCGTGAAGACATACGAGCCGAGGCCGAACGTGGTGTCGTTCGCGAGCGCCACGGCGGCGTCCTCGTCCGCGACGCGGTAGACGACGGCCGCCGGGCCGAAGAGCTCCTCGCGGTAGACGTTCATCTCGGGCGTGACGTCGGCCAGCACGGTCGGCGCGAAGAACGCCCCATCGCGGGTGCCTCCGGTGAGCAGGGTCGCGCCCTGCTCCACGGCCTGGTCGACCTGCTTCTGCAGGTTCTCGGCCGCGACCTCGGACGCGACGGGGCCGAGCACCGTGTCGTCGAGCGTCGGGTCGGTCGCCTCGACCGCGGCCATCGCCGCCGTGAACTTCTCCACGAAGGCGTCGTACAGGCCGTCGACGATGATGAAGCGCTTGGCGCCGTTGCAGGCCTGACCGTTGTTGTCCAGACGCGCGGCGACGCCGGCCTCGACGGTCGCGTCGAGGTCGTCCGTCGACAGCACGATGAACGGGTCGGACCCGCCGAGCTCCAGCGCCACCTTCTTCAGATTGCGTCCGGCGATCTCTGCGACCGCCGCGCCGGCGCGCTCCGAGCCCGTCAGCGACACGCCCTGCACGCGCGGGTCGGCGATCATCGTCGCGATCTGCTCGTTCGTGGCGAGCACGCTCTGGTACGCGCCCTTCGGGAAGCCCGCGTCGTGGTAGATCGCCTCGAGAGCGGCCGAGGACTCCGGGCACTGCGGCGCCGGCTTCAGCAGGATCGTGTTGCCCACGATCAGGTTCGGCGCCGCGAAGCGCACGATCTGGTACGCCGGGAAGTTCCACGGCATGATCCCGATGAGCGGGCCGAGGGAGGAACGGCGGATGAGCGCCGATCCGTCGCCGAGGATCGCGATCGGCTGGTCGGCCATGATCGCCTCGGCCTGGTCGGCATAGTACTCGGCGATGTCGGCGGCGAAGTCGACCTCTCCGAGCGCGGCCTCGCGGGGCTTGCCCATCTCGCGCACGAAGATGTCGGCCAGCTCCTCCCGACGCTCGCGGTGCAGCTCGGCGGCGCGACGGAGCAGAGCAGCGCGCTCCGCGACCGTGGTGCCTCGCGACCACTCCCGGTGCGCGCTGTCGGCGGCGGCGAGCGCCTCCTCGACCTGTGCGTCCGTCAGCGTCGGGAACGACGCCAGCGTCTCTCCGGTGGCGGGGTTGATGACTGCGTAGTCGACCATTTCTCTCCTCGTCTGAGCCGTCCGGTCAGGAGACCGGGATCAGCGTGTACTTGGTGGACAGGTACTCGTGGATGCCCTCGAGGCCGCCCTCGCGGCCGACGCCGGACTGCTTGACGCCGCCGAAGGGTGCGGCCGCGTTGGAGACCACGCCGACGTTCAGCCCCATCATGCCCGTCTCCAGGTCGGCGATCATCCGCTGACCGCGCTGCAGGTTCTCGGTGAACACGTACGACACGAGGCCGTACTCGGTGTCGTTGGCGAGGCGGACGGCCTCCTCCTCGGTCTCGAAGGTCGCGATCGCGAGGACCGGGCCGAAGATCTCCTCACGGAGGATCGCGCTGCCGGCGACGACGTCGGTGAGCACGGTGGGCTCGTAGAAGCTGCCGGCGCCGTCGAGCGCCTTGCCACCAGCGAGCAGCGTCGCGCCGCGGTCGACGGCGTCGCCCACGAGCTCGGCGGCCTTGGCGACGGCATCCGCATCGATGAGCGGGCCGATCGCGACGCCCTCCTCGGTGCCCCGGCCGATCTTCATCGCGTTGACGCGCTCGGTGACCCGGCGGCCGAACTCGGCGGCGACGTCCTTGTGCACGATGAAGCGGTTGGCCGCCGTGCACGCCTGACCGATGTTGCGGAACTTCGCCGCGAGGGCGCCCTCGACGGCCTTGTCCAGATCTGCGTCGTCGAAGACGACGAACGGGGCGTTGCCGCCGAGCTCCATCGAGACGCGCAGCACACCCTCGGCTGCCTGGGCGATGAGCTTGCGACCCACCTCGGTCGATCCGGTGAACGACAGCTTCCGCAGACGCGGGTCGGCGATGATCGGGGCCGACAGCGCGCTCGAGCGCGAGGTCTGCACGACGTTCACGACGCCGGCCGGGAGACCGGCCTTCTCCAGCAGCGAGGTGAAGAACATCGTGGTGAGCGGCGTGAGTGCCGGGGGCTTGATGACGACCGTGCAGCCAGCGGCGAGAGCCGGCGCGATCTTGCGGGTCGCCATCGCGAACGGGAAGTTCCACGGCGTCACGAAGAACGAGGGCCCGACCGGGCGCTGCGAGACGACCATGTTCCCGGTGCCCTCGGGGTTGATGCCGTAGCGACCGCTGATGCGCACGGCCTCCTCGCTGAACCAGCGCAGGAACTCGCCGCCGTAGGCGACCTCTCCCCTGGCCTCGGCGAGCGGCTTGCCCATCTCGAGCGTCATCAGCAGCGCCAGGTCCTCCTTGTGCTCCTGCACGAGGTCGAAGGCGCGGCGCAGGATGTCGCTGCGGGTGCGGGGCGCGGTCGCAGCCCACGAGTCCTGAGCCGCCACGGCGGCATCGAGCGCGCGGACGCCGTCGCCGGGCGTCGCGTCGGCGATGGTGCGGATGACCGCTCCGGTGGCCGGATCCTGCACGTCGAAGGTGCCTCCGGTCTCGCCGTCGATCCACTGACCGCCGATGAAGAGGCCTGTGGGGATGCTGTCGAGCAGCGCCTGCTCTGTCTGAGTGCTCATGGGTTCTCTTTCTGTGGGGTGCGGGCAGAGGGGTGTCAGCGGCGACGGGCGCTCGGCGGGGCGTCCACGCTCAGCGTCTTGCCGCGGAAGAAGTCGGGATTGACGATCCGCTGGACGATCATCAGCACGGCGCCGAAGACGAGCAGGCCGACGCCGATGAAGAACACGATGCCGATGCCGCCCTCGCCGTTCGCATCGGCGCCGATGGCGATCGATCCGAAGTCGGGCGCGAGGCTGTCGATCGCGGTGACCACGAAGAGCACCAGCAGGATGACTCCGCCGACGAGGGGGCTCGCGAGCTTGAAGAAGAAGTCCTTGCCCGAGTCGAACCACTGGTGACGGAAGTACCACACGCACGACAGCGCGGTGATGCCGTAGTAGAAGCAGATCATCATGCCCAGCGCGAGGATCGTGTCCCACAACGCATCCTCGCTGAGGAAGCGCATCACGGCGTAGAACCCGCCCGCGACGATGGCGGACGCGATCGTCGCGAATCCCGGCGTGAAGAACCGCGGGTTGACCCCGGCGAATCGCTGGGGCACCGCCCCGTAGTGACCCATCGCCAGCAGGGTCCTGGCCGGCGAGATGAACGTCGACTGCAGCGACGACGCCGACGACGTGAGCACGGCCAGCGAGAGCAGGAAAGCGAGGCCGCCCATCACCGGACCCGACAGCGCGAAGAACACGTTGCCGCCGATCTCCTCGTTCATGAGCCCGAGGCCCTTGTCGCCGATGCCGGAGTACATCAGGCTGCTGACCGTCAGCAGCAGGTAGATCGCGATGATCGAGAGCACCGTGAGCATGGCCGCGCGTCCGGGCGTGCGCTCGGGGTCCTTGGCCTCCTCGTTCATCGTGAGGGTGACGTCCCACCCCCAGAACATGAAGACGGATGCGGAGAGCCCCATCACGATCACCGACAGGCCGCCCTGGATCGCGAAGGGGTTGAACCAGGAGAGCTCGGGCATGTGCGGCTCGAAGGCACCGCCCTGGACGGTCTGGACGATCGCCATCACGGCGAACACCACGAGGATCACGATCTGGAACGCCACGAGGCCGTACTGCAGCTTCTGCGAGGTCGAGACGTCGCGGTACGACACCCACGCGGCGAGAGCGACGAAGATGAGGCACACGGCCACGTTCACGAACGGGTTGCGGGTGATCTCGGCGATGGCCTCGTTGCCCGAGATCTGCGAGATCAGCAGGAAGAGGAAGTCGACGGCGATGCCGGCGAGATTGGACAGCACCAGGATCGTCGCGACGATCAGACCCCACCCGGCCATCCAGCCGACGTACGGGCCGAAGGCCCTGGTCGCCCAGGTGAAGCTCGTGCCGGAGTCGGGCATGGCGTTGTTGAGCTCTCGGTACCCGAAGGCGACGAGCAGCATCGGGATGAATCCGAGCAGCAGGATCGCCGGAACCTGGAATCCGACGGCGCCCACTGCGCCGCCGATGCCGGCCGTGTAGGTGTACGCCGGGGCGATGCACGAGATGCCCATCACCAGGGCGCCCATCACGCCCACGGTTCCGACGCTCAGTCCCTTGCGCGAGATCCCGCCGGTCACCGGATGCTCGGCGTCGGGCGCCGCCTCACCGGATGCGGCGGATCCGGAGCCGGTGGGGAGCAGAGGCTTCGTCGACTCGCTCATGGGTCACACTCCTTCCGCGCGGGTGCGCGGGACGACGATCATGGGAACGGGCAGCACGTGCAGCATCTTCGCCGCCGTGGAGCCCAGGAACAGGCGTCGCGGCTGCGCGAGCCGCGAGGATCCGACGAGGATGACCTCGCCAGGAAGCCAGGACAGGTTCGCGACCGCGTCCTCGACGCTGTCGCCGGGGGCCTCTTCGATCACGGCGCCGAGGTCGTCGGGCAGGATCTCCTTCGCGACCGCGAGCACGTCGTGCGCGTGGGCGTTGCCGACCAGGCGGATCGCGCCCGTGTCGAGCCCCGGGGGCACGTCGAAGGGCACCAGGGAGACGAGGCGGAGGTCGGTGCCGGTGTCGGCGGCGATGGACGTCGCCTCGTCGAGCAGGACCTCGGCGCCCGGCCGGGTGCCGACGGCCACCGTCACGCGCGGGACGACGTGGTCGTCCTCCTGTGCGGCGCCTGCGGGGGCCAGCGCCACCGGGATGGTGGACGAGTGCAGCAGCTCGGACGCGACGCTGCCGAGACGGTGACGCCCGAAGAGGCCTCCACCCGCAGCTCCGACGACGATCAGTCGTGCGCCGAACTCCTCGCCGGCGGCGATGAGACCCTCGGCGAACGACTCGCCGAACCGCACGTGCCCCGAGCGGGTGAGGTTTTGCGGGAGCGCCATGATGGCCTCCGACAGCCACTGCTTCGCCTGCGCGCGGATGTGGTCCTCATAGGCGCGCTCCGGCGGCACGATGGGACTGCGCGTGCCCTCGGAGGGCAGCACGATCACCAGGTGCAGGGAGGCGCCGAGGCTGCGCGCCAGGCGCGCGCCCAGAGCCGCGGCATCCGCTCCCGCATCCGTCGCCGTGTAGCCGACGACGATGGTTCCGGCCATCAGCCGGCGTCGCGGCTCGCGGCCACGATGTTCGATGCGGCGAGGTGGCCCATGCGGATCGCCCCGTCGACGTGCTGGTAGCCGGCGCCGGCCATGTCGCTGCACGCGAAGTGCAGGGGGCCGACGGCCGCGCGGAGGTCGGCGCCGTAGCGGTGCAGGCCGCCCATGTCGAAGCTGGCGGCGTAGGCGCCGCGGGTCCACTCCTCGGTGCCCCAGTCGCTCTCGTAGTAGACGACCGGGTTCTTGGCCTCGGGGCCGTAGTAGTGCGACAGCGACTCGAGGATGCGCTCCTTGCGCTCCTCGGCCGAGAGCGTGAAGAGGTCGTCGGCGTTCTGGTCGCTGACGAAGCCGACCAGGGTGCCGCGCTCGTCGCCGTGGTTGGTGTTGTCGTACGCCTCGTGCGACAGCTCGTAGGGGCTGAAGGCCGTGCCGCTCAGGCCCTGCTCGCGCCAGAACGGACGGTCGTAGACCGCGTGCACCTTGATGACGAAGCCCATGGAGATGTGCTGGTGCATCTGGTGCTGACGGCGCGGAAGCGCCGGCACGAAGGAGATGCGGTTGTAGAGCACCGGTGCGAACGCGAGGATCGCATAGCGGGCCTTGACGGTGAGCTCGTCGGTGGTCGCGACGACGCCGGAGTCGCTCCACTCGAGGGTGCGCACCGGCTGGTTCAGGAAGACGTCGTCGCCGAGACGCTCTGCCAGCAGCAGCGGAACCTGCTGGAGACCGCCCACGACGCGCTTGTCGAGGATGAAGTCGGCGTCGACGAGGTTCGAGTACGAGCCGGCGGAGGACGCCATCAGCAGCGACTGCAGCAGCGAGAACGAGTGCGTCGGCTTGGTGAGCATCGCGGACCCGGTGGCGAAGGCGAGGTTGCGCACGGCTTCGTCATCGTCGGTCTGCTGGCGCAGCCACGCGTCCCACGTGACCGAGTCCCACTCCTTGGCACGGGGGTGCGCCCAGGGCTGGTCGGGGTCGATCTCGGCGACCATGGCGTCGAGACGCTCGGTGATCTCGGCGATGACCTTCTCGGTCTCGGCCGACACGGGGAACATCTCCCCCGTGAAGCGGTGCACCTGGCCGTCGGGGCCGACGTACACGCTGTCACCCTCGCGATAGCGGCTGTAGGTCTCGAGGCCCAGCTCCTCGATCGTGTCCTTCAGCGCATCCTGGTCGGGAGAGACCCACTGTCCGCCGATCTCGAGCATGGCGCCGTCGATGACGTCGGTCCAGAGACGGCCGCCGATGCGGTCGCGCGCCTCGAGCACGGCGACAGAGAGGCCGGCCTTGCGCAGGTCGTTCGCGGCGGTGGTGCCGGCGGCTCCTGCTCCGATGATCAGTACGTCACGGGTGATCTCAGCCATGGTGCAACTCCTTCGTTGGATGGTTATGCCGGCCGCGACTCGAAATCCCCCGACACGAGTCGCGACCGGACGTCTGTTGTGCGCCTGGGCCGCGCGAGAGCGCGACCCGTTGTGCGCCTGGACCGCGCGAGAGCGCGATCCGTCTCACGCAGGGTGGGCCGCGAGCGCCGCTGCGACGACGTCGATGCCCTCGTTCAGAAGGTCATCTCCGATGGACAGCGGCGGGAGGAAGCGGATGACGTTGCCGTAGGTGCCGCAGGTCAGGACGATGACGCCCTGTGCGATGCAGGCCTTGGCGACGGCCGCGGTGAGAGCGGCATCCGGAGCCTTGGTCTCGGGGTTCACGAACTCCGCCGCGATCATCGCGCCGTGTCCGCGGATGTCGCCGACGCGGGCGTCGCCCTGCTGGATCTCCGCGAGGCGGGCCTTCAGGATGTCGCCGATCTCGCGAGCGCGCTCGATCATCCCGTCGTTCTCGAACACGTCGATCGCGGCCAGCGCCGCGGCGCACGCGATCGGGTTGCCTCCGTAGGTGCCGCCGAGGCCACCCGAGTGCGAGGCGTCCATGATCTCGGCCCGGCCGGTGACCGCGGCAAGCGGAAGTCCGCCGGCGATGCCCTTGGCCGTGGTGATGAGGTCGGGCTCGATGCCGAAGATCTCGCTGGCGAACATGGCTCCGGTGCGGGCGAAGCCGGTCTGCACCTCGTCGGCGATGAAGACGACGCCGTTGGCACGGCACCAGTCGACGATCGCGGGGAGGAACCCGTCGGCGGGGACGATGAAGCCGCCCTCGCCCTGGATCGGCTCGATGATGACGGCGGCGAGGTTCTCTGCGCCGATCTGCTTCTCGAGCTGAAGGATCGCGCGGGCCGCAGCCTCTGCGCCGCTGAGTCCGTCGCGGAAGGGGTACGACGCGGTGGCGCGGTACACCTCGGGCGCGAACGGTCCGAAGCCGCTCTTGTAGGGCATCGACTTGGCGGTCAGCGCCATGGTCAGGTTGGTGCGGCCGTGGTAGCCGTGGTCGAAGGCCACGACGGCCTGGCGACCGGTGTGCTTGCGGGCGATCTTGATCGCGTTCTCGACGGCCTCCGCGCCCGAGTTGAACAGCGCGCTCTTCTTGGCGAAGTCACCGGGGGTGATGCGGTTGAGCGCCTCGGCGACGCCGATGTACGACTCGTAGGGCGAGACCATGAAGCAGGTGTGGGTGAACTGCGCCGCCTGGGCGGCGACGGCCGCGGCCACCTTCGGGTGCGCATTGCCCACGGTGGTCACGGCGATGCCCGAGCCGAGGTCGATGAGCGAGTTGCCGTCGGCGTCGACGACGACGCCTCCGCCTGCGGCGACGGCCGCGACCGGAACGGTGTGTCCGACGCCCGCTGCCACGGCATCCGCCTTGCGGGCGAGGATCTCGGCGGAGCGGGGGCCGGGGAGCTCGGTGACGAGGCGACGCTCCTGGGGGAGCTCGGGTCCGCCGAGGGGAACTGCAACAGCTGCGGTGTCGAGGAGTGCCATGCCGCGAGCGTATTCCGGGTCCGGATGCCGTTGCATTCGCCGAACTGTACAATCTGTGGAGAAGATTCTCCGGACTGTACATCGAAAGGAGCGCCGTGCCCACCACGGACCACCCCGCACTGCGCGCGCTGCTCGCCCGCCGTGACCTGGGGCTGGCCCTGGTGTCCGCCGAGGAGGCCCTGCCGGAGGGCGCGCTCGACCGTCCGCTGCGCTGGGTCCACAGCTCCGATCTCGCCGACCCCACCCCCTTCCTCTCCGAGGATCTGGCGCTCCTGACCACGGGGACGCAGTTCGACGACGAGGCGAGCATCGACACCTATGTGGGCCGGCTCTCCGACCGCGGCGTGCTCGGCCTCGGCTTCGGCACCGAGGTGCACAGGGCCGGCATCCCCGAGGAGCTGATCGCGGCATGCGCCGCACGAGGGATGCCGCTGTTCGAGGTCCCGTACCGCACCCCGTTCATCGCGGTCGCGCGGGCGCACTCGGAGGCGATCGCCGCCCAGGCGTACGCGCGCCGCTCGTGGGCCCTCGACACGCAGCGGGCGCTCGCCCTGGCCGCGCTGCGTCCGCACGGACTCGACGCGACGATCGCCGAGCTCGGGCGCCGGCTCGATGCGTGGGTCGGCATGTACGACGCCGCCGGCGCGCTCACCCTGTCGCATCCGCGCGAGGGCATCTCACCCGACGTGCTCTCCGGGCTCGGCGGGCAGGTCGTCGAGGTGCTCACGCGCGGCCTCGAGGCCGGGCAGTCGCTGAGCATCGACGGACAGACGTTCATGCTGTTCACCGTGGGGCGGGGCGGACAGCTCCGCGGGGTGATCGCCCTCGCCGTCGATGCGATCGACTCCGAGGCGCGCACCGTCGTGACGTCGGTGATCGCCATGGCCGGCCTCGCGATGGAGCAGAGCGAGCAGCTCGCCCGCAGCCGCAGACGCCTGCACACGCAGCTCCTCGGATCGCTCCTGACCGACGACCCGGCCCTCGCCAGGAGAGTGCTCGGCGGTGTCCCGCAGGCGCCGATGGTCGTCGCCGTGGCCTCCGACGCCCCCGCGGGGCCTCTCGTCGACTGGTGGGAGCGCCGCCGCGCAGACCACGGCACGGCGTCCTTCGTCGCCGAGTCCGTCGAGGGGGTCGTGATGTGCGTCTCCGCCGGAGAAGAGCACCTGTTCGACGACGTGGCCTCGCGGTTCGGCATCCGCCTCGGGGTCTCCGAGCCGGAGTCGTACGATGCGTTCACCCGCGCGCACGCGCAGGCCCTGACCTCGCTGCGCCAGCAGGGCGACGCCGGCGCCTTCCGCTACGCGGACACGGTGGGGTCGAGCATCCTCAGCGCCCTCGCGACCGACGAGGCGCGGCTGGTCGCCGAGTCTCGACTCGCCCCGCTGCGCGATCACGACGCGGCGACGGGCGGCGACCTGGAGCACGCGCTGCGGACGTGGCTCGAGCACGACGCCCGCGCCGAGCCGGCGGCGCTCGCGCTGGGCGTGCACCGGCACACGCTGCGTTCGCGGATCTCGCAGGCCGGTGTCCTGCTCGGAATCGACCTGGGGTCCTTCCCTGCCCGCGCGGAGGCGTGGACGCTGCTGCAGACCGCGCGGGACTGAGGTCAGTCGCGCGCGTCGAGGGCGTCGAGCAGCGCCGCTGCCGTGCCGGTGAACTCGGGGCCGTGGCCGGGGAAGATGCGGCTCTCGGGGAGGTCCCTGAGCCTCTCCAGACTGCGGCGGGTCTCGGAGGTGTCCTCACTGAAGGGGGCGAGCCGAGCGCCTCCCTCCCCCGTGAGCACGTGGCGGGTGGTGATGGCGTCGCCGAGGAAGAGCGCGTCGACGACCGGCACACGGATCGCGGCCGACCCCCGCGTGTGACCGGGGGTCGCGATGAACTCGGGGCGCCCGGGGAGATCGAGCACGTCGCCGTCGGACACGGCGTGCAGTTCGAGCGGACGCTGCGTGCGGAGTCCTCCTCGGCGCAGCGTGCTCCAGAGGAACCGCAGCACCGGACCGAGGCGCCACTCCCCGGCCTTGACCTTCTTGGTCGTGCGGCCCGTCGCCAGGTCCTCGTCGAGGCCGAGGATGTGGATCGGGATGCCGTGCTCTGCGCGCAGCTGCTCGGCGATGCCGATGTGGTCGACGTCGCCGTGGGTCAGCACGATGCCGCGGATGTCGGAGAGCGAGCGCCCTGCGTCGCGGAGCGCGGAGCGGAGCATGCCGAGGTCGCCGGAGAGCCCGGCGTCGATGAGCGTCACGCCCTCGTCGGTCACGACGGCGTGGATGGCGATGATGTCGTCGCCGATGCGGAGCAGCTGTGCGGTCATGTTGGCTACGATACATAGCCTTGATGGCTACAGTCAATAGCCATATGCTGGGTGCATGCCCGCACCGCAGAGAGTGAGCACTCCCGAGCTCGTCGCCGCCATCCGATCCATCGCCGAGCGCGACGGACTGGATGCCGTCACCATGAGCACGGTCGCGGCATCCGTCGGCGTCCGCGCGCCGAGCCTGTACAAGCGCGCGGCGAACCGGCACGAGCTGCTGCGCCTCGCCGCCGATGACGCGGCGACCGAACTGGGCGAGGAGATCTCGGCCATCGCGGCGGCGTCGGACGAGCCACGGGGTGTGCTGGCCGGAGCCGCCCGCGCGCTGCGGGCACTCGCCGCGCGCTCCCCGAACATCACCACGCTGCTGTTCTGCGCCCCCGCACCGCTCGCGACCCCCTCGCCCGAGACGATCGCTCCGCTCATGACCATGCTGCTCGACACGGTGCGCCGCATCTCCCCCGACGACCCGCTGTCATCCGCGCGCACCCTCACGGCGTGGGCCTACGGCTTCAGCACGATGGAGCAGAACGGCGGCTTCCGCCAGGGCGGCGACGTCGACACCGCATTCGAGCACGGCCTGGAGATCGTGCTGCGCGGCATCGGGGCGTGACCCAGGGCCAGGGCGGATCCGCTCAGCCCTGCGCGGCGAGCACCCGCCGACATCCGGCGATGTCGCGCTCCGACTGGGCGACGAGCTCGGCCACGTCGGCGAAGCGCAGGGTCGGCCGCAGGAAGGCGATCAGCACGACGTCGAGGCGCCGCCCGTAGAGGTCGAGGTCGACGTCGTGCACGTGCACCTCGACCCTGCGGGGCCGCTCCCCCGCGAACGTGGGGTTCGTGCCGACGCTGACCGTGGCCGGCATCCGCGGATCGGCGCCGTCGATCCCCACCCTGGCCGCGTAGATGCCGTCGTCGGGCAGGTCGGCGCCGTCGCAGGAGAGGTTCGCCGTGGGGATGCCGAGCCCCCTCCCCCTGCCGTCTCCGGGGACCACCTCGCCTGCGATCGACCGGGGGTGCGGCGGGTTCACTCCCCGGTCTCGGAGGTCGCGATCGTGCGGTAGCGGCTCTGATGGAACACGAGCGGCTCGACCTCGCCGAACACACTGATGTCGGCGATCTCATACAGGGCGATCTCGTGGTCTCCGCCGTCGAAGGTGCTGTGCAGGCGGCAGGTCAGCCAGAGCGCCGCGTCCTCGATGAGGATCGCGCCGCCGTCGGTCGCGCGCCACCCGTGCTGGCCGAAGCGGTCGCCCTCGCGGGAGGAGAGCATCCGGCTCAGCGGCTCGTGGTGGGCGGCAAGGACGCTCATGCCGAGCTCGGGCACGGCCCGCAGCACCGGCCAGGTCTTCGATGTGCGCGCGGCGCTGATCGCCACGAGTGCGGGCTCCAGCGAGATCGACGTGAACGAGTTGACCGCCATGCCGACGGCACGCCCTTCCACCTCCGCCGCCAGCGCCACGACGCCGGTCGGGTAGATCGAGAAGGCCCGACGCAGGGCGATATCGCGGGGAAGGACTTCGGGCGCCGCAGTCGTCATTTCGGGTTCCTTTCATTTAGTCAACTTTGACTAGTTCAGATTGTACGTAACTTTGACCATGCAAACAAGCCGGTACTCGACGATCCAGCCGTTAGCATGAGGGCATGTCGACCACCCGCCTCGTCGTCCTCGGCGCCGTGAAGCAGTTCCAGCCCGTGCACGGCTACTTCCTCCGACGCGAGCTGATGACCTGGCACGTCGACGAGTGGGCGCACATCCAGCCCGGCTCGATCTACAACGCCCTGCGCGCCCTCGAGGTCGACGGCTACGTCGCCGAGAGCGGCACCGAGACCGAGGGCAAGCGCCCCGCTCGCACCACCTACCGCATCACCCCGGCCGGGGAGGTGGAGCTGCAGCGGATGCTGCGCGAGAACCTCTGGAACGTCGCTCCGTTCGACACCCAGGCGATCATGACGATCGCCTCGTTCATGTTCGTGCTGAGCCGCCAGGAGGTCATCGCGGGCCTCGAGCACCGCCTCATCAAGAGCGACGCGATCATCACCGCCAACGGCTTCGACGTGCAGGACACGCTCCGCTCGGAGACGACGCCGAAGTACGTCCGCGAGATCTTCGACCTCTCCACCGCCCGACTCACCGCCGAGAAGCAGTGGCTGCTCGACCTCCTCGACCGGCTCAGGCAGGGCGAGTACGTGTTCGCCGGCGAGGAGCCCGCGGCGACCCCTGCTGCGGCCCCGGCCGAGGCCGCAGCGGAAGAGCCCGCGCCTCGGCGCTGAGCGCGCGGCGCTCAGCGCGTCGCGACGAGAGCGGCCAGAGCCGCCGGAGCGAGCGCGGTGGTGTTCGCCCCGCGGTGCAGCGCCACGATCGCCCCGGCAGCGGATGCCGTGAGCAGGGCCTCCTCGATGGCGGCGCCGGCGGCGAGCGCCGCGGCGAGCGCTCCGCAGAACGCGTCACCGGCTCCGGTCGTGTCGACGGGGTCGATGGGGAACGCCGGGATGCGCAGCACGGGCTCCCCCGCTCTGTGCAGCTCGACCCCGTCGCCGCCGCGCGTGAGCACGATGGTCTCGGCGCCCGCCGCGTGCAGTCGATCCGCGCCGCCGAGCTCCGCGCATTCGGTCTCGTTGACGATGAGGACGTCGACGTGGGCCAGGAGCGCGAGTGCGGACTCCGACGCCGGGGCCGCGTTCAGGAGCGTCCGCGCTCCGGCATCCCGCCCGGCCCGCAGCGCCGCGTCGACGGTCTCCGCCGGCACCTCGAGCTGGGCGAGCACCACGGCGGCCCCGGCGACGCCGGACAGGGCGTCCTCGGCGGTGAGCTCCTCGTTCGCGCCGGCGGCGACCACGATGCTGTTGTCGCCGTCAGGCAGGGCCAGGATGTGCGCGACGCCGGTGGGCGCGGCATCCGTCCTCCGGAGGCCCGCTGCCACTCCCGCATCCACGAGCGTCCGTCGCAGCAGGTCTCCCGCCTCGTCGGCGCCGACCGACCCGCAGAAGCGGACGTCCGCGCCGCTGCGGGCCGCGGCGACCGCCTGATTGAGGCCCTTGCCTCCGGAGAAGCGGCCGCCCGCGCGTCCGAGCAGCGTCTCGCCGACGAGCGGGGGGCGCGCCACCTCGACCACGAGGTCGAGGTTCGCGCTCCCCACCACGGCGACACCGGAGAGGCTCTCAGACACGCGAGAGGGACCCCCGGTACGACGACCCGGTGTGCGACTCCGCCAGAGCGGGGCTCGACGTGCCCATCAGCCGCTCGCGCAGCGACTGCGGCTCGCTCGAGGGCACCGCGATCGCGCCGCGCTCCTTGAGGATCGGCAGCACGTGCTCGATGAAGTCCGCGGTGGAGGCGGGCGGGATCACCGGCGAGAAGAGGAAGCCGTCGAGATCGGCACCCTCCGCGAGCTCGATCATGCGGTCGGCGATCTGCTCGGGCGTGCCCACGATCGGCCGCGCTCCGACGCCGTGCGCGTGCCAGTCGCCCAGCACGTCTCCGACGGTCTTGTCGGCGAAGCGCGCGACCTGGGTCTGCGACAGCTCGGTGCTCAGCTCCGCCATCGGCGTCTCCGGCGCGTACGACGACAGGTCGAGGCCCGTGAACCACGCGTAGGAGGCGACCGTGACCTCGGGGTTCTGCGCGTCGGCGACCTCGGCGTAGGTGCGCCGGGCCTCCTCCTCGGTGCTTCCGACGACGGCGGCGAACGCCGACATGATCTTCACCTCGTGCGCCGCGCGGCCGTTCTTCACGGCCTCCTCGCGGATCGCGACGGAGTGGGCGCGGAGCTGCTCCACGCTGCCGGCGCCGACGAAGATCGCCTCGCCGTGCTTGCCGCCGAACTCGCGACCGGCGGGCGACGCCCCGGCCTGGAACAGCACAGGGGTGCCCTGCGGCGAGCGCGAGGTGTTGCCGTAGCCGTGCGAGCGGAAGTACGGGCCGTCGTGCGCGATGCGGTGCACCTTCGACGGATCGGCGAAGCGGCCGGACTTGTCGCGCTCCAGCGCGCCCTCCTCCCACGCCTGCTCCCACAGCTTGTAGACGACCTGCATGAAGTCGTCCGCCATGAGGTAGCGCTCGTCGTGCCCGACCATCGGCACGCCGAACCCCTGCACGGCCGTGTCGGCGGTGCCGGTGGTCACGACGTTCCAGCCGATGCGCCCGCCGGACAGGATGTCGAGGGTCGCCATCCTGCGCGCGAACGAGTACGGCGGCTCCAGCAGCGTCGAACCGGTGGCGACGAGCCCGAGCCGGGTGGTCTCGGGGATCAGCGCTCCGAGGATGATCGCCGGATCCAGGCGAGGCAGGTCGAGTCCCTCCACCGAGCAGATGTCGGGGCGCTCCCCCGCAACGTCGGCCCACCCCCACGCGTCGGCGAGGAAGAGGAAGTCGAAGCCGGCGTCCTCCGCCATGCGCGCGGTGTCGCGCCAGTACTCGAGCGTGTCGAAGAGATAGCGCCCGTTGGCGGGGTGACGCCAGGTCGCGGTTCCGGAGTCGTTCGCCTGGGCGTTCTCGAAGAGGCCGAGGCGCAGCTGCTTGACGGTCATGTGCGTGCCTTCCTTGTGGGTGATGAGGGGTCTCCGGGCATGCCGGAGGAACCCGGGAGCGGAGCATCCGCCCCCGGATCGGAGTTCGCGGGCGTCAGCCCTTCGCGGTGACCTCGCCGTCGCTCCACCACAGGACGCGCTTGCGCACGACCGCGAGGAGCACGATCAGGAGGACGCCGAGGAGGCAGAGCAGAGCGATGCTGGCCCAGGTCACCGGCAGGTTGGCCTGCGCGGCCGACGTCGTGACGAGCGAGCCGAGACCGGCCTGCTGACCGGCGGCGACGAACTCCGCGACCGCGGCGCCGACGACGGCGAGCGGGAGCGCGATGCGGAGCCCCGCGAACACGTACGGCATGCTCCCCGGGAGGCGCAGCTCGCGGAAGATCTCCCACCGCGAGGCGTGCAGCGTCGTGAACACGTCGAGGGCGCGCTGGTCGACGTCGCGGAGGCCGGCGAGCGAGTTCACCAGCATCGGGAAGAACACCACGAGCCCGGTGACGATGAACTTCGGCACCATGCCGAAGCCGAACGCCACCACCAGGGCGGGGGCGATGGCGACGATCGGGGTCACCATCACGATGATCACGAGCGGCATCACCGCCTTCTCGATGATCTGGAACTCCGCCATCACCACGGCCAGCAGGAATCCGGCGAGGATGCCGGCGGATGCGCCGACCACGACCTCGAGCAGTGTGACGAGGAAGTTCGACCAGTACATGCCCGCGTCTCCGGCGAGGCTGGCGCCGATGTCCTGCAGCGCGGGGAGGACGTAGGGGTTCGACCAGGCGACGAGCTGCCACAGCGTGGCCGCGATCGCGAAGGTGATGAGGGTGGGCAGCCACGCTCCCCACCGCAGCCAGGAGGGGATGCCGCGGCGCGGCGTCTCCCTCAGGCGGGCGGTGGCGAGGGTCGCCGTGGTGTCGCGGATCGTCATCTCAGACATGGGCCTTCTCCGTCTGCGCGCGCAGCGCACCGCGCACGATGCCTTCCAGTTCGCGGAACTCGTCCGTCGCGTACGCCTCCTCGGTGCGGGGGCGCGGCAGGTTCACGTCGATCACCTGGGCGATACGGCCGGGGTGGGCGGCCATCACCACGATGCGGTCCGAGAGCATGATCGCCTCCGGCACCGAGTGGGTCACGAACATGACGGCCTTGCGGTTCGACTGCCAGAACTCCAGCAGGGCGATCCGCTGCAGGTCGCGGTTCATCTCGTCGAGGGCCGAGAACGGCTCGTCCATCAGCATGATGGCCGGGTCGAACACGAAGGCCCTGGCGATGGCGGCGCGCTGCTGCATGCCTCCGGAGAGCTGACCGGGGTACTTCGACATCGCCTTTCCGAGACCGAACGTCGACAGCAGCTCCTCGGGGTCGCGCAGCGCGCGCCCTCCGTTGGCGCCGCGGTTGATCCGCAGCGGCAGCTCGACGTTCTCGCGCACGGTCTTCCACGGCAGCAGAGCGGGAGACTGCGGCACCAGCCCGATCTTCTTGTCGCTGGATGCCGCGCTCACGCTCTCCCCGTCGATCGTGACGGTTCCGGAGTCCGCGTCGATGAGACCGGCGACCACCTTGAGGAGCGTCGACTTGCCGCATCCGCTCGGTCCGATCACGGAGACGAACTCGCCCATGCCGATGGTGAGGCTGACGTCGTCGAGCACGGTCACCCGCGCCCCGTCCACTCCGAAGGTCTTGGTGACGCCGGTGACCTCGACGCCCGCTCCCTGCGAGGCGGCCATCACTTCGCCGGCCAGATCAGCTCGTCGCCGTCGTAGAGGTCGGCCACCAGGTCGACGTCCATCATGTCGGCGATCTTCGGCAGGTCCTTGACGTCTCCGTACTTCTCGACGAGCGCGTACTCGGGCTTCCACATGGCCTCGGTCTGCACGCCGGGGTGACCGCCGGTGCTCATGCGGACCCACTCCGACTCGACGGCCCAGGTGCGGGCGAGCTGGTCGCGCGGGAACGCGGCGCCCTGGTTGTTGTCCTCGGCGAGCTTCGCGAGGGTGTCGATGCAGGCGTCCGACTCGTCGAGGCAGTACTGCAGGGCCTTGAGGCTGGCTCGCATGAAGTCGGCGGCGACCTCGCGGTGCTCGGAGAGGAAGCGCGAGTTCACCTCCATCACGTTGTAGGTGCCCTCGACGCCCTCGTCGGCGGGGAGGAACTCGCTGAACGGGAGGTCCTGAGCCTTGAGCGACTCCGGCTGGTTGGAGGCGTAGCCGACGATCGCGTCGACCTGCTCCCGCACGACGACGGTGGGGTCGTAGTTGGTCATCTTGACCATCTCGACCTTCGAGACGTCGACGCCGGCGTTGTCGAGCATGGCGGAGGCGATCGGGGTGAGGTTGATGAAGTAGCCCAGCGACCCGCCCTCCAGATCCTTCAGGCTCGTGAGCTTCTCGTTGCCGAAGATCGAGAAGGGAGAGGTGGTTCCGTAGGTGGCCACCGCCGTGAGGTTCTTGCTGTTGGCGGCGGCGAGCATGACGTCGGATGCCGAGCCGAGCGCGGTGAACTGCGCCTGCCCCGATGCCACGAGCTGCTGCCCGTTCGCTCCGGAGGCGTTGATCTCGACGTCGAGGCAGAGGTCGTCGAAGTAGCCGAGCTCCTTCGCGAGGAACACGTCGAGCTGACCGGCGCTGGCCGAGTAGCCGTAGCCGGAGATGTAGGTGATGGTGCCGGCATCCTGATTCCGCTGGCAGCTGTCGGCGTCGACAGCTGCGTCTGCGGGGGCGGTTCCGCTGCCGGGGCTCTGTGCGGAGCATGCTCCGAGGGTGAGCGTGGCAGCGAGAACGCACGTCAGGGTGGCAGCGATGCGGATTCGGGTTTCCGCGGGGGAAGTAGCCATGAGGGTCCCTTCTCGGCCGTTCGTCGTTGATGGCTCGTCGAAAGTAACATAGTCAAGATTGACTAAGCAAGATCAAACTAAACTTTGACGAAGCGGACCATCGACGGGCACGCGAGTGCATGGCTTCGCGCCGAGTGCACGGCCTGTTCACGCGCGGATGCCGTGCACTCGCGAGGATGCCGTGCACTCGGGAGGAAGCCGTGCAGTCGGCGACCCGAGCGGCGAGCGTGAGAGCGGGTCAGCGCGGAGCGTGCGCCTCCAGGAACTCGTACACGTCGGTCGTGTCGACGCCGGGGAACGCACCCGTGGGCAGCGTCGCGAGCAGGGTGCGCGGGGTCTTGACGTTCGGCCAGGCGTTCTCGCGCCAGCGCTCCTCGAGCTCGGCGGGAGCGCGACGGCAGCACACCTCGACCGAGTGCTTCGAGACGCCGCGATGCGGGGTGTCCCGCCCGACGAACCACTTGGTGTCATCGAAGCGCACGCCGACGCTCACGGAGTGCAGCCCCTCGCTCGACGCCTCGACGCGGGCGGTGCACCAGTACGTCCCGTTGCCGGTGTCGGTGTACTGGTAGTACGGGTTGAACCGGTCGTCCTCGTCGAACACCACCCGGCTGGTCCACTTCCGGCAGCACATCTGCCCCTCGATCGCGCCGAACCGGTCGGTCGGGAAGTTCACGTCGTCGTTCTCGTAGGCCTTGGTGATGGTGCCCGACTCGTGCACCTTGAGGAAGTGCACGGGGATGTCGAGGTGTCGGGTCGCGAGGTTCGTGAAGCGATGCGCCGCCGTCTCGTACGACACCGAGTACGCGTCGCGCAGGTCCTCGATCGAGATCGCCTTGCGCGACTTCGCCTCCGTCAGCATCGGGACGACGTGCCCCTCCGGCATGAGCAGGGCGCCGGTGAGGTAGTTCGTCTCCACGCGCTGGCGGAGGAACTCCGCGTAGCTGCGCGGCTCCGCATGCCCCAGCATCCGGCTCGACAGCGCCTGCAGCACGGCCGTGCGGGCATCGCCCTTCGCCTGCGCGCGGCTCGAGAGGTACAGCCTGCCGTTGGCGAGGTCGGCGACGCTGCGCGTGGTCTGCGGGAGGTCGGGGGCGTAGTGCAGGGTGAAGCCGAGGTAGGCGGCGATCTCGGATGCCGTGCGCTGAGTGAGCGGACCGCCGGAGTGCCCGACGGCGGTGAGGATCTCGGACGCCTTGGCCTCGAGGTCGGCGAAGTGGTTGTCCTGCCGTCGCATGAGGTGGCGCAGCTCGACGTTCGCACGCCTGGCCTCCTCGGGCGTCGCCGCCCTCTCGTCCTTGAGGCGGTCGATCTCGCCGTGCAGAGCCAGCAGCGCCCTGAGGGCATCCGTCGGCATGCTCTTGGCGATGCGGAAGGGCTCGATGCCCAGCGCCTGGAACGTCTGCCCCTTCATCGCGCGCTCCAGCGCGATCTCGATCGCACTGCGCTCGTCGAGCGGCTCCCCCTCCAGCAGAGCGTCGATCGTGACGCCCAGTGCACGCGCGATCGCCTGCAGCTGCGTGAGCTTAGGCTCGCGCTTGCCCGTCTCGATCATCGACATCTGGCTCGGCGCGCGATCGACCGCCGCTGCGAGGTCGTCGAGGGTCATCCCGCGCGCGGTGCGGAGCTGGCGGATGCGGCGGCCGATCGTGAGGGCGTCGGCGTCTTCTTCGACGGCTGAGGTGGTCATGCCGGCGATTCTGTCACAGAAACAGAATTTCCGTCGATCTTCACTCCGGATTTGGTCGGTTCGGGTCGTGAACTTCACGCAGAGTGGTCTCAAGCCAGACGGCATCGCAGCCGGATCGTTCGAAGAAAGGACTTCTGATCATGAGCACTCCCACCGTCACCGCGCCGATCCAGACGGCGCAGCAGGGTCCGGCGATCACGGTCGCAGGTCCCATCCGCGATCGCTACGACGAGATCCTCACTCCGGATGCGCTCGCCTTCCTCACCGAGCTGCACCACCGCTTCGGCGGCCGCCGCCATGACCGGCTCGCCGACCGGATGCGCCGCCGCTTCGAGATCGGCAACGGCCACGACCCGCGGTTCCGCGAGGAGACCGCGCACATCCGCGAGGACGCCGACTGGCGCGTCGCCGGCCCCGGACCCGGCCTCGAGGACCGCCGCGTCGAGATCACCGGCCCCACCGACCCGAAGATGACCATCAACGCCCTGAACTCGGGCGCCCGGGTCTGGCTGGCCGACCAGGAGGATGCCACCAGCCCCACCTGGAAGAACGTCGTCGAGGGCCAGCTGTCCCTGCGCGACGCGATCCGCGGCGAGCTCTCCTTCACCTCCCCCGAGGGCAAGGAGTACCGCGTGACCGCCGAGCGGACGCCCACGATCGTGATGCGCCCTCGGGGCTGGCACCTCACCGAGAAGCACATCGAGTTCACCGACCGCGCAGGTCGGCGGATGTCGGCATCCGGCTCGCTGGTCGACTTCGGCCTCTACTTCGTGCACAACGCGCTGGCTCTGATCGAGTCGGGCCGCGGGCCGTACTTCTACATCGCCAAGCTCGAGTCGAGCGAGGAGGCGAAGCTGTGGGACGACATCTTCAGCTTCAGCGAGGAGTACATCGGGATCCCGCACGGCACGATCCGCGCGACCGTGCTCATCGAGACGCTGCCCGCGGCGTTCGAGATGGACGAGATCCTGTACGAGCTGCGCGACCACTGCGCCGGCCTCAACGCCGGTCGCTGGGACTACATCTTCTCGATCATCAAGAACTACCGCGGCCGCGGCGCCCGGTTCGTGCTCCCCGACCGCAGCGAGGTCACCATGACGGTGCCCTTCATGCGGGCCTACACCGAACTGCTCGTGCAGACGTGCCACAAGCGCGGCGCATACGCGATCGGCGGCATGAGCGCCTTCATCCCCAACCGTCGCGACCCCGAGGTCACCGCACGGGCGATCGAGAAGGTGTCGGCCGACAAGAAGCGCGAGGCCGCGGACGGCTTCGACGGCACCTGGGTCGCGCACCCCGACCTGATCGCCACCGCGCAGGCCGAGTTCGACGCCGTGCTTGGCGACCGGCCGAACCAGGTCGACCGTCTCCGCGAGGACGTGTCGGTCTCGGCATCCGACCTGCTCGACCTGCACATCGGGCGCCCGATCACGGCGCAGGGCGTGCGCGACAACGTCTCGGTGGCCATCCGCTACCTCGAGGCCTGGCTCCGCGGGCAGGGCGCCGTCGCCATCGACAACCTGATGGAGGACGCGGCGACCGCCGAGATCAGCCGCTCGCAGGTGTGGCAGTGGATCCACCAGGACCGCACCACCGAAGACGGCACCGCGATCACCGCGGAGTACGTCGAGGGCCTGATCCGGGAGATCCTCGCCCAGGCCACGCGGTCGGCGGGAGACCGCTTCGACGACGCCGCCGACGTCTTCCGGGAGGTCGCGCTGCACGAGGAGTTCCCCACCTTCCTCACCCTGGGCGCCTACTCGCGCTACCTCATCGAGAACAACTGACCCGCTCATCACCACCACGAAGGACTTGACATGACTCAGTACCAGGACGACATCGACGCCATCCGGGCGCTGAAGGAGGAGCACGGCTCCCCCTGGAACGCCGTCGACCCGGAGTCCGCCGCACGGATGCGCGCGCAGAACAGGTTCCGCACCGGGCTCGAGATCGCTCAGTACACCGCCGACATCATGCGCCGCGACATGGACGAGTACGACGCGGACTCCTCGGTGTACACGCAGTCGCTCGGCGTGTGGCACGGGTTCATCGGGCAGCAGAAGCTCATCTCGATCAAGAAGCACCTGAAGTCGACGAACAAGCGCTACCTCTACCTCTCCGGATGGATGGTCGCCGCGCTCCGCTCCGAGTTCGGCCCGCTGCCCGACCAGTCGATGCACGAGAAGACCGCGGTGCCCGCTCTGATCGAGGAGCTGTACACGTTCCTCCGCCAGGCAGACGCCCGCGAGCTCGACCTGCTCTTCACCCAGCTCGACGCCGCCCGAGCCGCCGGCGACGAGACCGCGGCGGAGTTCATCCAGTCGCAGATCGACGACTACGAGACCCACGTCGTCCCGATCATCGCCGACATCGACGCCGGCTTCGGCAACCCCGAGGCGACGTACCTGCTCGCGAAGAAGATGATCGAGGCGGGCGCGTGCGCCATCCAGATCGAGAACCAGGTCTCCGACGAGAAGCAGTGCGGCCACCAGGACGGCAAGGTCACCGTGCCTCACGAGGACTTCCTCGCGAAGATCAACGCGGTCCGCTACGCGTTCCTGGAGCTCGGCATCGACAACGGCATCATCGTCGCCCGCACCGACTCGCTCGGCGCGGGGCTCACCCAGAAGCTCGCCGTCTCGCAGGAGCCCGGCGACCTCGGCGATCAGTACAACTCCTTCCTCGACGTCGAGGAGATCTCCGAGGCCGATCTGGGCAACGGCGACGTGGTCATCAAGCGCGGCGACGCGCTGCTGCGCCCGAAGCGTCTCGCGAGCAACCTCTACCAGTTCCGCACCGGCACCGGCGAGGAGCGCGTCGTGCTCGACTGCATCACGTCGCTGCAGAACGGCGCCGACCTGCTGTGGATCGAGACGGAGAAGCCGCACGTCGAGCAGATCGCGGGCATGGTCGACGCGATCCGCGAGGTCATCCCGAACGCGAAGCTCGTCTACAACAACAGCCCGTCGTTCAACTGGACGCTGAGCTTCCGCCAGCAGGCGTACGACCTGCTCGCGGAGCAGGGCGGCGACGTGTCGGCGTACGACCGCAGCGCCCTCATGAGCGTCGAGTACGACGACACCGAGCTCGCGCGGCTGGCCGACGAGAAGATCCGCTCGTTCCAGCGCGACGGCTCCGCTCGCGCGGGGATCTTCCACCACCTCATCACGCTCCCGACCTACCACACGGCCGCGCTGTCGACCGATGACCTCGCGAAGGGCTACTTCGGCGACGAGGGGATGCTCGCCTACGTCAAGGGCGTGCAGCGCCGCGAGATCCGCGGCGGGATCGCCACGGTCAAGCACCAGAACATGGCGGGCTCCGACCTCGGCGACAACCACAAGGAGTACTTCGCCGGGGACGCCGCGCTCAAGGCCGGCGGTCAGCACAACACGATGAACCAGTTCAACTGACGACGAGTCCGGACGACAGGCCCGGATGCCCCAGGACGATGCCCCTCACCGCGATCCGGTGAGGGGCATCGCCGTGCCGGGGGCGGCGGGCGGGCGTAGCCTGGAGCGATGAGCGACGTGTGGACCGGCATCGCCGGCGAGTTCCTGCACCTCTACCCCCGCGGCACGCGCCTGCTCGCGGTGGCGGGAGCGGATGCCGAGCGCTCGCGAGCCGCGGCGGACGAGCTCGCCGATGCGCTGCGCGCGGCCGGACAGGATGTCGTGCGCACCCACACCGACGAGGTGGACCCCGCGCAGCTCCGCGCGGACGTCGTCGCCCCGTTCCGCGCCGAGCGGTCTCCGCGGGTGCTGATGGTGTCGGGCCCCGGTGCTCTGCTGAGCGAGGCGGCACGCGGCATGTGGAACTACGCGCTCTGGCAGCTCGCCGGAGACGAGCCCCCGCACACGGTGGCGGATGCCCTCGTCGAGGTGACCGATCCGCGGCATCCGTTCCGTCGGTTCGCGGACTACTGCGCGGCGCCCGCCTCGTACGGCGCCTGACGCCCGCGGGCTCCGCCTCAGCGGAACGAGGCGGCCACCGAGTTGCGGTGGTAGTCGAACACGATGCTCGTCCGCGTGGAGGCGACGCTGGACTGCGCCGAGAGATGCTCCAGTACGAACTCGCGCATCTCCGAGGAGTCCGCGACCGCGATGTGCAGGAGGAAGTCGTCGTCGCCGCCGAGGAAGAACAGCTGGATCACCTGGGGCAGCACGCGCACCCTCTCGGCGAACTCCACGATGCTCTCCCGCCGCCCGCTCGGGCGCAGCGTCACGCCGATGATCGCCTGGAGGCCAGCGCCCAGCATCCGCTCGTCCACGCTCGCATGGAAGCCGGTGATCACCCCTCTGTCGAGCAGGGATCGCAGCCGGGCGTGCGCGGTCGACGGAGCGACCCCGAGCTTGACCGCGAGCTCCGCGTTGGTCATGCGCCCGTCGGCCGCCAGCAGCCGGACGATCTGCGTGTCGACGGGGTCGAGGGCGGGGGCTCGCAGAGTGTTCGGCTGCGGGGCCGCGGAAGAGGTCTCCATCCGAATGATTATTCAGGATCAGGGCCTCTGTCGAATAGTCTTCAGGAAATCTTTCTGAACGCCGATGTTTCTGCGATTCTGGTGGACGCAGAAACAGCCGCCACCCGGAAGGATCCGATCGATGAAGATCGCCGTGCCCACTGAGGTCAAGAACAACGAGAGCCGCGTCGCGCTCACCCCGGCCGGCGCCGACCGCCTGGTCCGCGAGGGGCACCGCGTCATCGTGCAGTCCGGTGCGGGCCTCGGCTCGCGCATCTCCGACGAGGCGTACCGCCTCGCCGGTGCGGAGATCGTCGCGACCGCGGAGGAGGCCTGGACCCAGGCCGATCTGCTCATCAAGGTCAAGGAGCCCATGGCCCAGGAGTACGGCTTCCTGCGCCCCGACCTCACCCTCTTCACCTACCTGCACCTGGCCGCCGACCGCGCGCTCACCACTGCGCTCGTCGACGCCGGCACCACCGCGGTCGCCTACGAGACGGTGCAGCTGCCCGATCGCAGCCTGCCGCTGCTCGTGCCCATGAGCGAGATCGCCGGTCGGCTCTCCGTCACCATGGGGTCGTACTCCCTGCTGCGCTCGAACGGCGGCCGCGGCATGCTGCTCGGCGGCATCGCCGGCACGCCGCGTGCGAAGACGGTCGTGATCGGCGGCGGCGTCGCCGGTGAGCACGCCGCGGCCAACGCCCTCGGCCTCGGCTCGAAGGTCACCGTGATCGACATCTCCCTGCCGCGTCTGCGGGAGCTGGAGCACCGCTACGGCGGGGCTCTGGAGACCAGGGCCTCGAACCGCTACGACATCGCGGAGGAGCTCGCCACGGCCGACCTCGTGATCGGCTCGGTGCTGATCCCCGGCGCCGCGGCCCCCAAGCTCGTCACCGACGACATGGTCGCCGCCATGAAGCCCGGCTCTGTGCTCGTGGACATCGCGATCGACCAGGGCGGATGCTTCGAGGGCTCGCGCCCCACGACGCACGACGACCCGACCTTCGCGGTGCACGACTCGATCTACTACTGCGTCGCGAACATGCCGGGCGCCGTGCCCGAGACCGCGACGCGGGCCCTCACCAACGCGACCCTCCCCTACGTGTCGGCGATCGCCAGCAAGGGCTGGGACCGCGCGGCATCCGACGACGCCGCCCTCGCCAAGGGGCTGAACGTTAAGGGCGGGCGCATCGTGCTCGACGCGGTCGCCCAGGCGCACGGCCTCTGACCCGACCCCGCGCGAGGTGTCGGAGATCGCGGCATCCCTGGCCCCTAACCCGGTGTGTCGCGACCCCTCACGAGGGGCCGTCCTGCGGCCTCGCGGGCTTCGTGCACGGATACGGAAAGTTCCGTCATTCTTATCGACATCCGGAGGATGCCGCGGGCGGCGGGCCGAGTACGCTTTTACCGTGACCGAACGCGCACCTCTCTCTCGCAAGCTGTCCGCTATCGCCGAGTCCGCGACCCTCAAGGTCGACGCCAAGGCCAAGGCTCTGAAGGCCGAGGGCAAGGCGATCATCTCGTATGCCGCCGGCGAGCCCGACTTCGCGACGCCGCAGTTCATCGTGGATGCCGCGGCCGAGGCCCTGGCCGACCCCGCGAGCTACCGCTACACGCCGGCGGCCGGCCTTCCGGCGCTGCGCGAGGCGATCGCCGCGAAGACGCTGCGCGACTCCGGGCTCGAGGTCTCGCCCAGTCAGGTCATCGTGACCAACGGCGGCAAGCAGTCGGTCTATCAGGCGTTCCAGGCCGTCGTGAACCCCGGCGACGAGGTGCTGCTGCCCGCGCCGTACTGGACCACGTACCCCGAGGCGATCCGCCTCGCCGACGGCACGCCCGTCGAGGTCTTCGCCGGCGCCGACCAGGACTACAAGGTCACGGTCGAGCAGCTGGAGGCCGCGCGCACCGAGCGCACCACCGCGCTCGTGTTCGTCTCCCCGTCGAACCCCACCGGGTCCGTCTACACCGCGGAGGAGACGAAGGCGATCGGCGAATGGGCCGTCGAGCACGGCATCTGGATCATCTCCGACGAGATCTACCAGAACCTCACGTACGGGGGCGTCAAGGCCACCTCGATCGTCGAGGCCGTGCCCGAGGCCGCGAACCAGACCATCCTCGTCAACGGCGTGGCCAAGACCTACGCCATGACCGGCTGGCGCGTGGGCTGGATGGTCGGCCCCTCCGACGCCATCAAGATCGCGGGCAACCTGCAGTCGCACCTGTCGAGCAACGTGAACAACGTCGCCCAGAAGGCCGCGATCGCCGCCCTCAACGGCCCGCAGACCGAGGCCGAGAAGATGCGCGAGGCGTTCGACCGCCGCCGTCAGCTCATCGTCTCGGAGCTGTCGAAGATCGACGGTCTCATCGTGCCGAACCCCCTCGGCGCGTTCTACGTGTACCCCGACGTGCAGGGCCTCCTCGGCCGCACGTGGGGCGGCGTGACGCCGACCACCTCCCTCGAGCTCGCCGACCTCATCCTCGAGCAGGCCGAGGTCGCCGTCGTCCCCGGCGAGGCGTTCGGCCCGTCGGGCTACATCCGCATGTCGTACGCCCTGGGCGACGACCAGCTCCTCGAGGGCGTGCAGCGCCTCCAGCGCCTGTTCTCCTGAGCCGGCGGGGTCTTCCCCGGCAACACGACGCCCCTCCGGTCCACGCGGACCGGAGGGGCGTCGTCGTTCAGCGGGTCGGGATGCCGGGCCGCTCAGTCCTCGGGGTGGTACCCGATGAGCCAGCGGATGCCGTAGCGGTCGACGAGCGTGCCGTCCCAATCGCCCCACGGGCGCTTCTGCAGCGCATCGATGACGCGTCCGCCGGCGGCGAGCTCGTCGTACCAGCGCGTCAGCGTGGCGGCATCCGCGGTGCCGAGCAGCGACAGGAACATGCCGCCCATCTGCACCGCGTCGTCATCGGCCCCCGCGTCGGCTCCGGCCAGGTCGACGAGACCGGAGAGCTGACCGTGGGCGACCGAGTCGGGCGGGCCGTCGTGGCGCCCTGCCGTCGCATAGTCGAACATCTGCAGCTCGCCGCCGAACACCGCCTGATAGTGGGCCAGCGCCTCCGCCGCGTTGCCGGGGAACAGGAGGTAGGGAATCAGTCCGCTCATCCCGCGAGTGTACGTCGACGCACCGACGCCCGTCAGAGCTCGACGCCGACGAGCACCGGCTCGGGCTGCAGCACGAGACCGAACTCGGAGTGCACGCGGCTCTGGATGAAGCGCGCGAGCTCCGAGACCTCGGCGGCGGTCGCCCCACCGCGGTTGGTGAGGGCGAGGGCGTGCTTGGTCGACACGGACGCCCGCGACCGCGGCAGTTTGAATCCCTTGCGGATGCCGGCCTGCTCGATCAGCCACGCAGCGCTCACCTTGACCTCGGCGCGCTCCGGCTTCGACGGCGGGACCAGCCCGTCGTAGGACGCCAGCGGGATCACGGTCACGGCGTCGAGGTCGGGCGAGACGGGCCAGCGAGGGCACTCCGGCGGGAGCGCCCGGGCGACGCTCTCCGGCACGATCGCGTTCTGGAAGAAGGAGCCGACTCCGTGCGTGTCGGGGTCGTCCTCGTCGAGCAGCATGCCCTTCGAGGCGCGGGTCGCGAGGATGCGCTCGCGCACCCACCGCAGCGGCACCGGCTCGTCGCCCTCGAGCGCGAGCGCCCGACGCAGCTGCTCGCCCCGCACGACGCGCTCCCCCGCCACGAGCAGGTCGACCGTGATGGAGAGGATGACCGCCCTGCGGTGGGGTTCGCTGCCGTAGTGATGCTTGAACACCGAGGTGCGGAATCCGAGGCCGAGCTCGGAGGCCGGGACGGTGACGATCTCGTCGGCGTGCTCGTCGAGCAGCTCCACCTCGACCAGCGTCTCCTGCACCTCCTGGCCGTACGCCCCGATGTTCTGCACGGGGGCGGCGCCGACGGTGCCGGGGATGCCGCTCATGGCCTCCAGCCCCGCGTAGCCGTGCTCGACCGCGTAGGCGACGAGGTCGTCCCACGCGTGACCGGCCTGGGCGCGGAGGCGGATGCGCCCGGCGTGCGGCGACGGGAGCTCCTCGATGCCCTGCGTCAGGATGCGGATGACCGTGCCCTCGAACGGCGCGTCTCCGACGAAGAGGTTCGATCCGCCGCCGAGGACGAACCAGTCGTCTCCTCGGGACCACACGTCGCGGAGCGCCTCGACGAGTTCGTCGGCTGTCGACGCCTCCAGCATCCGCTCCGGGGCGGCGCCCGTGTGCAGCGTGGTGAGGGCGGACAGGCGGATCGGCTCGACCTCGCGCATCAGATCGCGACGCGCAGCTGCGCCTTGACCAGCACGGTCGTCTCGCCGAACGTGACCTTCAGGTCGATGCGCGCGGCCTCGTCGTCGACAGCGCCGGCCGTGGCCAGCACGTGCACATCGGCGCCGTCCTGCGGGTCGACGACGACGGGCTTCGTGAAGCGCACGCCGTAGTCGAGGATGCGCGCGGCGGGGTCGAGGGCGGCGACCACGACGGAGGAGGCCACGCCCATCGTGAGCATGCCGTGCGCGAGCACTCCGGGGAGGCCGACTACCGCGGCGACGTCGTCGCGGTAGTGGATGGGGTTGAAGTCCCCTGACGCTCCGGCGTACCGCACGAGCGACTCGCGGGTCAGGTGCACGGTGCGCTCGGCGATCACGTCTCCGACGGTGAACGACATCACTCGGCTCCTTCTTCCGACCCCACGAGCAGCATGCTGGTGGCGGTCACGACGTGGGCGCCTTCGGCATCCGTGATCTCGGCCTCGCTCGTGATCATGGCGTTGCCGCCCATCATGCGGATGCCGGTCACGCGCAACTGGCCCGTGAGCTCGTCTCCGGCCACGATCGGACGCGAGTAGGTGAAGCGCTGTTCGGCGTGGATCGTGCGCGCGAGCACGATGCCGGAGTCCGTCTGGTTCAGCAGCTGCTGCAGCGTGTGATCCTGCACGACCATCGCGAAGGTCGGCGGCGCGACGACGTCGGCGAAGCCCGCGGCGCGCGCGGCCTCGACATCGGTGTGCTGCGGAGCATCTGCGAAGACGGCGCGCGCGAACTCGCGGATCTTCTCACGGCCGACGAGGTACGGGGTGGTCGGCGGGAAGTCCCGTCCGACGAGTTCTTGGTTCACTGCCACCCTTCGATCCTACTTCTCGGGGGTGCTCAGCTCTTCTTGCGACCCCGGATCGCCTTGAGGGCCATCTGCGCCGCGATCACGACGAGGTAGGCGGCGAACAGGATGTTGGCCGTCAGCGGGTCGATCAGCGTCGCCAGCCAGGCACCGAGCGCGGTCGTCGTGCAGGCCGAGACGCCGACCAGACCCGCCGCGACGAGGTCGACGTTGTGGTTGCGGAGATTGCCGATCGTCCCGGAGATCGCGGTGGGGATCATCATCAGCAGCGAGGTGCCCTTGGCCACGAGGTCGCTGGTGCCGAAGGCGATCATCATCGCCGGCACCACGATCACCCCGCCGCCGACGCCGATGAGGCCGGCGATGATGCCGGTCGCGACGCCGAGGGCGACGAGCGAGACGCCGCTGAGCCAGTTCAGGTCGAAGACGGCATCCCTGGAGGGGATCACGAGGAACAGCGTCACGATCACGACGATGAGGAAGGAGACGAAGGCCCACCGCAGCACCGTCTGCGAGATCTTCGGGAGCAGCCTCGTGCCGATCTGCGCGCCGACGACGGATCCGGCCGCGAGGATGATCGCGGGGATCCAGGCCACCGAGTCGTGCACGGCATAGGAGATCACGCCGACGGTCGCTGTCGGGATGATGGCCGCCAGGGACGTCCCCGCGGCGAGCCGCTGGTTGAAGTGCAGCAGCAGCACGAGCAGGGGCACGATCACGGTGCCGCCGCCGACGCCGAAGAGGCCGGAGAGGAGCCCGGCGACGAGGCCGATGCCGATGCCGATGAAGGATGCGTAGGCGCGAGGCCCTCGGTTCGGGGCCAGGACGTCGTTCACCGTTCCAGCCTACTCTCGGGCCCTGCTCCGTCCGACGCCGTCCCTGCGGCGGACGGACGCCGCGCCCCTCACTCGCATCGCGCATCGACGAGGGAGGGACGCGGCATCCTGAGCGGTCAGATCTCCGAATCCGCTCTGACCGGCACGGCGATCGACTCGGTGAGCGCCTGCTCATAGCGCTGCTGCCGACGCCGCAGCCACAGCCCGCCGATGATCAGCAGCGCCAGCACGCCGTACGCGATCGCCGCGAAGGGCTGCGCGACGAGCGTCGTGAGATCGCCCTGGCTCAGCTGCAGCGCCTTGCGCAGCTGCTCCTCTCCCATCGGCCCCAGGATCATGCCGACGACGAGCGGGGCGACCGGGTAGCCGAAGCGCCGCATGAAGTAGCCGAGCACGCCCACCACGAGCAGGATGAGGATGTCGACGGGCGAGTAGTGCAGCGCGTACGCCCCGAACACGGCGAACAGCAGGATGCCGGCGTAGAGGTACGGCCGCGGGATCTGCAGCAGCTTGACCCACATGCCCACGAGCGGCAGGTTCAGCACGATCAGGATCACGTTGCCGATGTACAGGCTCGCGATCAGCGCCCACACCAGGCTCGACTGGCTCTGGAACAGCAGCGGTCCCGGCTGGAGCCCGTAGGACTGGAAGGCGGTGAGGATGATGGCCGCGGTCGCTGTCGTCGGCAGCCCCAGTGTCAGCAGCGGCACGAGCACACCGGCCGCCGCCGCGTTGTTCGCCGACTCCGGCCCCGCGACGCCCTCGATCGCACCCCGGCCGAACTCGTTCCGGTGCCGCGAGAGCTTGCGCTCGGTCGCGTACGACAGGAAGGTCGCGACGTCCGCGCCGCCGGCGGGGATCGTGCCGATCGGGAACCCGATGGCCGTGCCGCGAAGCCACGGCTTCCACGACCGGCGCCAGTCCTCCTTGGTCATCCAGCTGCGCCATCCCCTGGCGACGGGGATGACCTCCACGCCGCCATGCCGCAGCCGCGCCGCGATGTACAGCGTCTCCCCCACCGCGAACAGCCCCACCGCGACGAGCACGATGTCGACGCCGTCCGAGAGCGGAAGCAGCCCCAGCGTGTAGCGCTGCTGTCCGGAGAGCAGGTCGGTGCCGACCAGTCCGAGGAACAGGCCGACGCCGAGCGACAGCATCCCGCGCGAGATCGAGCTGCCGATCAGCGCGCCGACCGTCACGAACGCGATCACGATGAGCGCGACGTAGTCGGACGGCCCGAGGTTCACGGCGAACTGCGCGAGCACCGGGGCGAGCAGCGTGAGCCCGACCGTCGCGAGCGTGCCGGCGACGAAGGACCCGAGTGCGGCCGTGGCGAGCGCGGCAGCACCGCGCCCGAGCTTGGCCATCTTGTTGCCCTCGATCGCCGTGACGATCGAGGCCGACTCCCCCGGGGTGTTGAGCAGGATGCTCGTCGTCGACCCTCCGTACATGCCGCCGTAGTAGATGCCGGCGAAGGTGATCAGCGCGGCGGCGGGGTCGAGGGTGTACGTGAGCGGCAGCAGCAGCGCGACCGTCATGGCCGGGCCGATGCCGGGCAAGACGCCGACGGCGGTGCCGATGAAGACGCCGAAGAAGGCGAAGACGAGGTACTGGGGCTGCAACGCGGTCGCGAACCCCTCCATGAGCAGGGACCAGCTGTCCATCAGAACATCCTTCCGAGCCAGCCGAGAGCGGGGCCCCACGGCAGCGAGAGCCCGAGGAGTCCGCCGAACACGATCTGCACGACGAGCGCGAGGAGGATGCCGACGAGGAACGCCATCCACCACTTCTTCGCCCCGAGAGACCACGCGACGCCGCCGAACAGGACGGCGGCGGCCGGAGCCCAGCCCAGCGGTTCGATCAGCAGCAGGTGGGCCACGATCAGGCCGGCGAGCTTCGCGAGGGTGAGCCAGTCGGTCGGGAGGCTGGTGTCGATGTCTTCGCCCTCCTCCGCGGCGCCCCGCTTGCCGCGGAGCACGCCGACGAGCACCGCGACGGCCGAGGCCAGCAGGATCGCCGACACGAAGATCGGGAAGACCCTCGGGCCCACGGTCGCGCCGAGGGGCACGTGGATGGCGAAGACGCCGGCGACGGCGAACACGCCGAGTCCGACCATGAGCACGGCGAACACCAGCTCGCCGACGGGGAGCGACGACGACCGTGCGGACGGGCTCTCGCCCGCCCGCACGGCGTCCCCTCCCGTCCCCAGAGAACCGGAGGGGGTCATGTCACTGCACCAGCCCGATGTTCTTCAGCGTCGCGGTGACCTCCGTGATGTTGCCGGTGAGGAAGTCGTCGAACTCGGCGCCCGTGAGGAAGGCGTCGGCCCAGCCCCTCGTCTCCAGCTCATCCGTCCACGCCTGCGAGTCGTGCAGCTCGGTGACGATGCGCACGAGCTCGTCCCTGTCGCCGTCGGAGATGCCTCCGGGGGCGATCACGCCGCGCCAGTTCGTGAGCACGACGTCGTAGCCGGCATCCGTGATGGTCGGCACGTCGGGAAGCTGCTCGACCGGCTCCTCCGACGACACGGCGAGCGCCTTCATGGTGCCTGCATCGATGTGCTGCAGGAACTCGCCGACACCGGAGATGCCCGCGGAGACCTTGCCACCGAGGATCAGCGAGGTCGCCTCACCGCCGCCGGAGTTGGGCGTGTAGTTGAGCTTCTGCGCGATCTCGGAGCCGTCGAGCCCCGCTTCTTCGAGCATGAGCCCCGCGAGGATGTGGTCCGCGCCGCCGGCCGAGCCGCCCGTGATGGTCACGGCCTGCCCGTTGTCGACGACGTCCTCCACGAGGTCCTCGAGGGTGTCGTACTTCGAGTCCGCCGGCACGACGACGACCAGCGGCTCGTCGGTGAGGCGGGCGATCGGGGTCATGTCCTCGATGCGGACGGCGGAGGCGTTGGTCTCCACTGCGCCGACCATGACGAGCCCCATGACCATCAGGGTGTTCGCGTCCTTCTCGTTCGCCAGCTGGGCGAGACCGACCGTGCCGCCGGCACCGCCGACGTTCGTGACGGGCGCGGAGCTCACGACCTTCTCCTCCGTGAGCAGCTGCGACAGGGCGCGCCCTGTCTGATCCCACCCTCCGCCGGGGTCGGCGGGGACGACGATGTTCAGGTCGCTGATCGTCACGGCCTCGTCTGCTCCGGCGTCGTCCGATCCGGTTCCCGTCGAGCCGCCACCTCCGGCGCACGAGGTGAGGGCCAGGGTGGCTGCGGCGGCCAGGGCCGTCAGGGTGCCGATACGGGTCTTCTTCATCTTCGCTCCTCCTTGAGCGTCGGGTGCTGTCCGTCCACCTTCGAAGGACGGATGCCGCCGCTCAAGCTTCGGAAACCATTGGTCGCGGTTCTGAAACTATTGGTCGCGAGCGGCGCCTCCCCCGTGTCGCCCCGCACGAGGGCAGCGAGGAGAATGGTCCGGTGGCCTCGAAGATGACGCTCCGGATGCAGCTGCTCGCGCTGCAGGCGCTGATCGTGTTCCTGGTGACCCTGGCCACGGGCATCATCGCGGGGGCGTTCCAGGAGAACGCGCTGCGGGAGTCGTACAAGGACAGGATGCAGGCCGTCGCCCAGTCCGTCGCGCAGCTGCCCACCGTGCTCGACGCCTTCGACGACGAGGACCCGTCTGCGACCATCCAGCCGGTCGCGGAGGTGATCCGCAAGGCTTCCGACCTCGCGTACATCGTCGTGGCCAATGCGGAGGGCATCCGGTACTCCCACCCGCATCCCGACCTGATCGGAGAGCCCGTCTCGACCGATCCGTCGATCCCCCTCTCCGGCAAGATCTACGTCGGGACGCAGACCGGGACCCTCGGCCCGTCCTGGCGGGTGAAGGTGCCGATCCGTGCCGACGACGGCGAGGTCATCGGCACGGTGTCGGTCGGCATCCTGGAGGAGGATCTGAGCGCCGACTTCCTCGGCGGGCTCGCCTGGCTGATCTCCGCGATGCTCGCGGCCGCCGTGCTCGGCGTCTTCGGCTCGGCGTGGGTGACGTCCGTCATCCGCCGGCGCATCTACCGTCTGGAGCCCCACCAGATCGCGGCGCTCGTGAAGAACCAGGAGACGACGCTGCACAGGCTCAGCGAAGGGGTCGTCTCGGTGAACGGCGCCGGACGGATCACCCTGGCCAACGACGCCGCCGCACGGTTCCTCGGGAGGGATGCCGAGGAACTCGACGGCGCCGACGCCGCGGAGATGCTCGGGGACGAACTGTACACGGTGCTGCGCGAGGGAGAGGCGACGGGACGCCCGGTGATCGTGGGCTCGCACGTGCTCGTCGCCCGCAGCACGGGCGGTGAGGTCGACGGCGCCGGCGTCGAGGCGACGCTGCTGCTGCGCGACCACACCGAGCTGCACGATGTCGTGCGCCGCGTGGAGGCCGCCGACGCCATCATCGCCTTCCGTCAGCGCTTCGGCCTGCCCAAGGGCCTGAGCGCCGAGACGCTCGATCGCGTCGCGGGCGCCCTGGGATCACGGGTCGACGCGTCGGCGAGCGAGATCGGCGAGGCCCTGCAGATCTCCCGCGTCAGCGCACGACGCTATCTGGAGCACCTCGCGAGCTCCGGCAGGGCGGTCAGGGCGCTCGACTACTCGACGAAGGGGCGTCCGAGCACACGGTATCGGACCATCGAGAACAACTGACCCCTGGGACTCGGTCCCGTAATGTGCGACACTGGATCGCATCAGACGGCGCCACCGGCAGACCCGGATCGAAGGAGATCTCATGGTTCGCAGTACCTACCCCGATGTCGAGATCCCCGAGGTCTCCATCTACGACTTCCTCTTCGGGGGCCTCGACGAGTCTCGACTGGACGCGGTCGCGCTCGTCGACGGGGTGAGCGGAGCGACGACGACGTACCGTCAGCTCGTCGGTCAGATCGACCTGTTCGCCGGCGCCCTCGCCGCCCGCGGGGTCGGGGTCGGCACCGTCGTCGGCGTGCTGTGCCCGAACGTCCCCGCCTTCGCGACGGTGTTCCACGGCATCCTGCGCGCTGGAGCCACCGCCACGACCATCAACTCCCTCTACACGGCCGACGAGATCGCGAATCAGCTGACGGATGCCGGTGCCACCTGGCTCGTCACGGTGTCGCCCCTGCTGCCCGGCGCCCAGGCGGCCGCGGAGAAGCTGGGCATCGACGCCGACCATGTGATCGTGCTCGACGGCGCCGACGGCCACCCCTCGCTGCCCGCTCTCCTCGGCGAAGGGCATCCGGCGCCCGAGGTGTCGTTCGACCCCGCGACGCACCTCGCGGTGCTCCCCTACTCGTCCGGCACCACAGGTCGGCCCAAGGGCGTCATGCTCACGCACCGCAACCTCGTCGCCAACGTGTCGCAGTGCCAGCCCGTTCTCGGCGTCGACGAGACCGACCGCGTGCTCGCGGTGCTGCCCTTCTTCCACATCTACGGCATGACCGTGCTGCTCAACTTCGCGCTGCATCAGCGCGCCGGACTCGTGACGATGCCCCGGTTCGACCTCGCCGAGTTCCTGCGCATCATCGCCGAGCACCGCACGACCTGGGTGTTCGTGGCCCCTCCCATCGCGGTGGCTCTGGCCAAGCATCCGATCGTCGACCAGTACGACCTGTCCTCGATCAAGGTGGTGTTCTCGGGCGCGGCTCCGCTCGACGGCGCGCTTGCCTCCGCGGTCGCCTCCCGACTCGGCTGCACGGTCACGCAGGGCTACGGCATGACGGAGACCAGCCCCGCCGTGAACCTCATCTCGGAG
Organism: Microbacterium sp. NPDC057944; assembly: GCF_042887445.1. Taxonomy (NCBI): domain Bacteria; kingdom Bacillati; phylum Actinomycetota; class Actinomycetes; order Micrococcales; family Microbacteriaceae; genus Microbacterium; species Microbacterium sp. NPDC057944. The sequence goes on along the minus strand of NZ_JBHVPJ010000001.1, from coordinate 1,826,945 downwards.
ACGCGAGACGACATCGACCGCTCCAGCATCGGTCCGCTCGTGCCCAACACCGAGGCCCGGCTGGTCGACCCGGAGTCCGGCGCCGACGTCGAGGTCCCCGTCGAGGGCGTGAGCGAACCGGGTGAGCTGTGGGTCCGCGGGCCGCAGGTCATGGTCGGCTACCTGAACCGCCCGGATGCGACCGCCGAGATGCTGGATGCCGACGGCTGGCTGCACACCGGAGACGTCGCGACCGTGACGCACGACGGCATCTACCGGATCGTCGACCGCCTCAAGGAGCTCATCAAGTACAAGGGCTATCAGGTCGCCCCCGCCGTGCTCGAGGCCGTGCTGCTGGAGCATCCGTCCATCGCTGACGCCGCCGTCATCGGCGCGTTCGACGAAGACGGCCAGGAGGTGCCGAAGGCGTTCGTCGTCGTGCAGCCGGGCGCGGAGCTGGATGCGGATGCCGTCATGGCTCATGTCGCCTCCCACGTCGCCCCGCACGAGAAGGTACGCCAGGTGGAGTTCATCGACGTCATCCCGAAGTCCGCATCCGGCAAGATCCTCCGGAAGGACCTCCGCATCCGCACCTGAGACGGGTCCCCCAGGCCCGGTCCCCACGCTCTCCTCGCTGATTCCGTCGATCCCCGGTCTCCATACGGCGGATCCGCGAGGGGAGCAGTTCCCCCCAGGAACACGAAGAAGCCCGCCGCCCCGGAAGGGGACGGCGGGCTTCTTCAGCAAGCGGGTGCTTACTCGGACTTCTCCTCGACGGCGTCCGCGGCAGCAGCCTCGGCGGCCTCGCCCTCGGCCTGCGACTCGGCGCCTGCCTCGGCGGCCTCGTCGACGACGGGAGCCTCCTCGACGGGAGCCTCCTCGACGACCTCGGCCGGCTTCTCAGCCTTCGGGGCAGCCTTCTTCGTCGACTTCGCCTTGGGGGTGACGGGCTCGAGGACGAGCTCGATCACGGCCATGGGAGCGTTGTCGCCCTTGCGGTTGCCGATCTTCGTGATGCGGGTGTAGCCACCCTCACGGTCGGCGACCAGCGGCGCGATCTCGTTGAAGAGGATGTGCGCGGCGTCCTTGTTGGAACGCAGCACCGTGAGCGCACGACGGCGCGCGTGCAGGTCGCCGCGCTTGCCGAGCGTCACGAGACGCTCTGCGAGCGGACGCAGGCGCTTCGCCTTGGTCTCGGTCGTGGTGATCGACTTGTGGGTGAAGAGCTGGGCCGCGAGGTTGGCAAGCAGCAGGCGCTCGTGTGCGGGGCCGCCTCCGAGGCGGGGACCCTTGGTGGGCTTGGGCATATCTAACTCCTGGTCAGGAAAGGTCGGGTCAGCTGGCCTCTGCCAGATGACAATCCGGGTGGGTCAGAAGGACTCGTCTTCGCTGCCGCCGTAGAAGTGGGCGCCGTCGAAACCGGGCACCGAATCCTTGAGCGACAGACCGAGCGAGATGAGCTTGTCGCGCACCTCGTCGACCGACTTCTGGCCGAAATTGCGGATGTTCATGAGCTGCGTCTCCGACAGGGCGACGAGCTCGGAAACAGTGTTGATGCCCTCACGCTTCAGGCAGTTGTACGAGCGCACGGACAGGTCGAGGTCCTCGATCGGCATGGACAGCTCGCTGGAGTTCACAGCCTCCACCGGCGCCGGGCCGATCTCGATGCCCTCGGCCTCGACGTTCAGCTCGCGGGCGAGGCCGAACAGCTCGGTGAGCGTCTTCGCAGCCGAGGCGACGGCGTCGCGGGGGCTGATCGCCGACTTGGTCTCGACGTCGAGGACGAGCTTGTCGAAGTCGGTGCGCTCACCCGCACGGGTGGCGTCGACGCGGTAGCTGACCTTGAGGACCGGCGAGTAGATCGAGTCGATCGGGATCTGACCCGCCTCTGCGTACTCGTTGCGGTTCTGCGTCGCCGAGACGTAGCCGCGGCCGCGCTCGATGGTGAGCTCCAGCTCGAACTTCGCCGTGTCGTTCAGCGTCGCGATGACGAGCTCGGGGTTGTGCACCTCGACACCGGCCGGAGCCGAGATGTCGGCGGCGGTCACTTCGCCCGCACCGGTCTTGCGCAGGTACGCCGTGATCGGCTCGTCGCGCTCGGACGAGACGACGAGCTGCTTGATGTTGAGGATGATCTCGGTGACATCCTCCTTCACGCCGGGGATGGTGCTGAACTCGTGCAGCACGCCGTCGATGCGAACGCTGGTGACCGCGGCGCCGGGGATCGACGACAGCAGGCTGCGACGCAGCGCGTTGCCGATCGTGTATCCGAAGCCGGGCTCCAGAGGCTCGATGATGAACCGGCTCCGGTTCTCGACGATCTTTTCCTCGGTCAGTGTGGGACGCTGTGCAATAAGCACTCTGTGTTCCTTTCGATCACATGCCCGCTATATGACATGTGGTGTGGTGAGGTCTTGAGTTGTGGAAGTCATGCCCGCACGCGGGCATGCGAGGGATGCCGTGGCACCCCTCGCATGAGCCGGATCAGACGCGGCGACGCTTCGGCGGGCGGCAGCCGTTGTGCGCCTGCGGGGTGACGTCCGAGATCGAGCCGACCTCGAGGCCAGCGGCCTGGAGCGAGCGGATCGCGGTCTCGCGGCCGGAGCCCGGACCCTTCACGAGGACGTCGACCTTCTTGACGCCGTGCTCCGCAGCCTGACGGGCGGCGGACTCGGCAGCCATACCGGCGGCGTACGGGGTCGACTTGCGGGAGCCCTTGAAGCCCACGCCACCCGACGACGCCCACGCGATGACAGCGCCGGACGGGTCGGTGATCGAGACGATCGTGTTGTTGAACGTCGACTTGATGTGGGCCTGGCCCAGCGCGATGTTCTTCTTTTCCTTGCGGCGCGGCTTGCGCGCGGCGGCCTTGGGTGCAGCCATGAAAATGTTCTCCTAGTCCCTGGGGCCGCGCTTAGCGGGCCTTCTTCTTGCCTGCGACGGTGCGCTTCGGGCCCTTGCGGGTACGGGCGTTGGTCTTGGTGCGCTGACCACGGACCGGGAGACCACGACGGTGGCGGATGCCCTCGTAGGAGCCGATCTCGACCTTGCGGCGGATGTCTGCTGCAACCTCGCGGCGCAGGTCACCCTCCACCTTGTAGTTGCCTTCGATGTAGTCGCGGAGGGCGATCAGCTGGTCGTCGCTGAGGTCCTTCACGCGGATGCTCTCGTCGATCTCCGTAGCCTTGAGGATCTCGACCGAGCGGGTACGGCCGACGCCGTAGATGTAGGTAAGGGCGATCACCACGCGCTTGTCGCGCGGGATGTCAACGCCGGCAAGACGTGCCATGCGGTTCTCCTGGGTGTTGTGGAGGTGTGGAACAGGATCGGTGCCCGGGCCTCCGCCCCGAGGTGTCCCCCACCGGAGTGGGATCTGATCCTGCCTGTTCGTCGCGGTCGGTGAGCGAGCGAAGAGAGACGAGACGCCTCATCGCTCGCGCGACCTGTATTGAGTTGTGTGTCAGATCTCTAGGGATCAGCCCTGGCGCTGCTTGTGGCGCGGGTTGCTCTTGCAGATCACCATGACGCGGCCGTGGCGGCGGATCACCTTGCAGTGATCGCAGATGGGCTTGACGCTGGGGTTGACCTTCATGATTTTTCCTGTTCGCTGTCTTCACCGGGCAGGCACGATGCCTGGGGTGTTACTTCTCGACCGATCAGCGGTAGCGATAGACGATGCGCCCGCGCGTGAGGTCATAGGGGCTGAGCTCCACGACCACGCGGTCCTCGGGGATGATGCGGATGTAGTTCTGCCGCATCTTGCCTGAGATCGTTGCCAGAACCTTGTGTCCGTTGGTGAGCTCAACGCGGAACATCGCGTTGGGCAGCGCCTCGGACACGACGCCCTCGATCTCGATGACACCGTCTTTCTTAGCCATAGCCTCGCTGACGCTTCTGCAGACCGGTCGATCTGCGGTGGGTGATTTGGATTGCGGTGCTGCACCGATTCAGACACGCCGAATCAAGGCGCAAGGCACCAAAGATCTATGGTATCCGACGGCGGGGGTTCCGGCAAGCTGGCGCCCCCGCCGTCGATGCGTCACTCCGCGACGCGCCGAGCGCGCGCGGCGAGGAAGAGGACGACACCGCCGAGGAGCACCACCGCGCCTCCCCCGATCAGCCAGGTCGACGCCTGGCCGCCGGTGGTCGCGAGCGCTCCGTCGTGGGCGCCGCTCGCATCGCCGGTCGCCGCAGCCGTGGCCGAGGCCGCGGCGCTGGCAGCCGCGTTCGCGTCGGCAGCGGTGCTAACGCCCGCAGACGCCCCGTCCGCCCCCGCGTCGGCGTGCACGCCGTTCGCATCCGCGCCCGCATCCGCACCATTCGCATCCGCGCCCGCATCCGCACCATTCGCATCCGCACCGGCATCCGCACCGGCATCCGCACCATTCGCATCCGCGCCCGCATCCGCACCATTCGCATCAGCGCCCGCATCCGCACCGGCATCCGCACCATTCGCATCCGCACCGGCATCCGCACCGTTCGCATCGGCGTCGGCGTCCGCGTCCACACCGGGATCGGGGTCATCACCGCATGTCCCCGACCAGGGGTAGGCGTGCATCTCGTTGCCGCCGCCGCTGGCGAGGAGGTCGCCGCCGACGTACATGCGCCCATTGGTGTTGGCGATCACCTCGGCGTCGGCGTGGGGAGCCAGGAACGACCCGGGGATCTGCGTGGATCCTCCGATCGTCGCCGTCGTCGCGTCCTCGAGGTTCCAGAGGATGGATGCGGCGATGTCGCCGTCTCCCGGCGACGTCATCGCGATGCCGAACGGCGCCCGCAGGTCGTTGTAGTCGTACGCGTTGGCCTTCAGGCTGACGGCGTCGCCGCTCACGTTCACCACGATCGGCGCGTGCGGACGGATGTTGCGGAAGTAGATCGCGTTCGCGGATCCGAGCTGCTCCGCGGTGACGTCGAACACCTGCAGCTCGTCGGCGCCGGTGCCCCTGAGCTCCATGTCGACCCAGCCGGCCCCCTGCACGGTGACGACGCCGTTGGCGGTCTCGTCGCTCAGCGCGGAGGACCACCCCTCGACACGGCTCTGGAAGGAGCCGTGGGGGTCCAGCGCCACCGGGGCGGTCAGTCCCGTCTCCAGGGACGCTCCGCTGTTCTGGATGCTGCCAGGAGCCGCAGAGCCGCCGATCCTGACGGCTCCACCGGGGTTCGACGTGTCGCCGACGTGCAGGACGGCGGCGTCGGCCGTCGTCACGTCTCCGCCGACCTGGAGCTGGGTCTCTCCGGGCGCGGGGCGGATGTCGGATCCGATCGCGATGCCGACGATGAAGCTGCGGTCGATGTGCATGTCACCGCCGACCACGACCAGCCCTTCGGCCTCGGCCGATCCGGTCACCGTGAAATCGCCGCCGACGTAGGTGTTGATGCCCGTGTCGTGCACCTGCGGCTGCCACGGACCGCTCCCGTCGATCCACGGGAACCCGCCGTCCGGCGTGCACATCCCCAGCGGTGCTCCGATGCCTCCAGGCAACGGAGCGGCGAACGCCGCGGGGGCGGCGCCTCCGGCGATCATCGCGATTCCCACGGCGGCAACGGCGGCCGCTCCTCCAGCGCGCTTCGGGCGCGCGAAATTGCTCTTCATCATGTCTCCCTCCCCGGTTCATGATGGACTTTTGTTACCTTAGCTAACTAATCTGAGCGGCGCCTGGGCGGAGCCGCTCCTGCACACGACGAAGCGGGCCCGCGATAACTCGCGGACCCGCTTCGGGATGTGTGCGTTCAGGCGTCGGAGCGCCCGGACGACGGTCAGCTGATCAGGTCGGTGAACGTCTTCATGTCTGCGGCATCCTGGAGGTTGAGGCGCTTGCCGTTGACCTCGACGGTCGGAGTCCCCTTGATGTCGTGCGCCTTCGCCTGGGCGGCACCGAACTTGCGGTAGGTGTCGTCGGTGATGCACGAGGCGGCGTCATCCGCGCCGACCTGCTTCGCGAACTCGACGAGCTGAGCGTTCGTCAGACCGGTGCTGTTCTCCGCGGGCTGGTTCTCGAACAGCGCCTTGGCGAAGTCGAGGTACTTGTCGGGGTTCGACTCCGCGACGCAGACCGCGGCGCCCGCCGAGCGCGACGAGTACTCGGTGCCCTGTGAGTAGCGGTCGAGGATCGCGATGGGGTGGTACGAGAGCGTGATGCGCCCGTCGGCGGCTGCCGCCTCGAGGTCGGCACCGAACTGGTCCTCGAAGCTCTTGCAGATCGGGCACTGGAAGTCCGCGAAGACCGCGATCTCATCCTTGCCCTCACCGAATGAGATCGCGCCGGTCTTGGCGTCGAACGTCTGGTTGCTGGTGGGAGTCGCGCCCGGGCTGGTCGCCTGGTTGTTCATGAACCACACGACGCCACCGAGCGCGATCAGCACGACGACCACGGCCGCGGACACGCCGACCGCGAACCAGTTGGTGTTCTTCTTCGCGACTGCCATTGCTTTCCGATCTGTCGAGGCCCACTGTCGTGAGTCCGCCTTGAAGTCCTCGGGCGCAGATGCGCCACACGACTCTATTCTGCCTGGAGAAACCTATGCGGCTGTTGTGACCGCATCCGGGGCGCCTAGGCGATCGGCGTCGGCGTCACGCCGAAGGCAGCGAGACCCGCCGCTCCCCCGTCGGCTGCGGTGAGAACCCAGATACCGCCGTCGTGCACGGCGACGCTGTGCTCCCAGTGCGAGCCATCCGAGCCGTCGAGCGTCGAGACGGTCCAGTCGTCGTCCTCGACGAAGGTCGCCTCTCCACCCGCGGTCACCATCGGCTCGATCGCGAGCACCAGGCCGGGCTTGATCTCGGCTCCGGGGTCGGGCGTCCGGTAGTTGAAGACGCTGGGCGCCTCGTGCATCTTCCGGCCGATACCGTGGCCCACGTACTCGCGAAGGATGCCGTAGGTCTCGCCGGAGACGGCCGAAGGTCCCTGGTCCTCGATGTACCCCTGGATGGCCGCACCGATGTCGCCGATGTGCGAGACCGACGCCATGGCGGCGATGCCCGCCCACATCGAGCCCTCGGTCACCCGGGACAGCTCGGTGCGGCGGGCGACGAGCTCGGCATCCGCGTCGCCGGGCACGATGAACGTGCGCGCGCTGTCGCCGTTCCACCCCTGGTACTGCGCGCCGCCGTCGACCGAGACGATGTCTCCCGCCTCCAGCACGCGATCACCGGGGATGCCGTGCACGACCTCCTCGTTGACCGACACGCACAGCGTGTGGCGGTAGCCGCGGACGAGCTGGAAGTTCGACTCCGCACCGCAGTCCAGGATCGTCCTGTTCGCGGCGGTGTCGAGCTCGAGAGTCGTGACGCCCGGACGGATCAGCGGAGCGACGGCGTCGAGCGCCGCGGCCGTGATGAGCCCCGGCTCGACCATCGACCGCAGCTGCGCGGGGGTCTTGTAGATCGAGCGACGGAACATCTCAGACCGCGACGCGGAGGCCGCGGGCGTCGAGCGACGCGAAGATGCGCTCGGTGATCTCGTCGAGCGAGCCCACGCCGTCGATCGTGTCCACGATGCCGCGAGGACCGTACACGGACAGGATCGGAGCGGTCTCGTGCTCGTAGATGTCCAGCCGGTGCGCGATGGCCTCGGGGGTGTCGTCGGTGCGACCCTGCTCGGTCGCACGCAGCGCCAGACGCGAGATGCTCTCGTCGCGCGGCACGTCGAGCAGGATCACCGCGTCGAGGCTCTCGCCACGGCCAGCGAGGAACTCGTCGAGGTGCTCGACCTGATGCGTGTTGCGCGGGTAGCCGTCGAGCAGGAAGCCTGCGGCGGCGTCGTCCTGCGCGAGTCGATCGCGGACGATCTCGCTGGTCAGCTCGTCGGGCACGAGGTCGCCGGCGTCGAGGATCGCGGTCACCTGCCGGCCCAGCTCGGTGCCGGCCTTGATGTTCGCGCGGAAGATGTCTCCCGTCGACACCACGGGGATGCCGAACGACTCGGCGATGCGCACACCCTGCGTGCCCTTGCCGGAGCCCTGGGGGCCGACGATCAGGAGACGAGCGGATGCGGTCATCGGAGGAGCCCTTCGTAGTGTCGCTGCTGCAGCTGCGCGTCGATCTGCTTGACCGTCTCGAGACCCACACCGACGATGATGAGGATCGAGGCGCCGCCGAACGGGAAGTTCTGGTTGGCGTTGACGACGGCCAGGGCGATGAGCGGGATGAGCGCGATCAGACCGAGGTAGATCGAGCCGGGCAGCGTGATGCGCGTGAGCACGTAGTCGAGGTACTCGGCGGTCGGGCGCCCCGCGCGGATGCCGGGGATGAAGCCGCCGTACTTCTTCATGTTGTCGGCGACCTCGACCGGGTTGAACGTGATCGCGACGTAGAAGTACGTGAAGCCGATGATCAGCAGGAAGTACACCAGCATGTAGATCGGGTGGTCGCCCTTGGTGAAGTTCGCCGTGATCCAGGTCACCCAGGCTGCGGGCGTCGAACCGTCCTGCGGAGTGTTGAACTGCGCGATCAGCGCCGGGATGTACAGCAGCGACGAGGCGAAGATCACGGGGATCACGCCGGCCATGTTCACCTTGATCGGGATGTACGTGTTCGTACCGCCGTAGGTGCGGCGCCCGACCATGCGCTTGGCGTACTGGACCGGGATGCGTCGCTGGGACTGCTCGACGAAGACGACGAGCCCCATCACGATCACACCGACGACGAGCACCATCAGGAAGATCTCGAAGCCCTTGGTCTGCCAGATGAGCCACATGGCGCCGGGGAAGGTCGCGGCGATCGAGGTGAAGATGAGCAGCGACATGCCATTGCCGATGCCGCGCTCGGTGACGAGCTCGGCGAACCACATGATGAGTCCGGTGCCTGCGGTCATCGCGACGATGATGAGCAGCTGCGCCCACCACACGTCGTTCGTCAGCAGGTTCTGGCAAGCGGCGACGTCGGTGTTGCCGAAGAGCTGCCCGCTGCGCGCGACGGTGACCAGCGTGGTCGACTGCAGCAGCGCGAGAGCGATGGTGAGGTAGCGCGTGTACTGGGTCAGCTTGGACTGCCCTGCCTGACCTTCCTTGTGCAGCGCCTCGAAGTGCGGGATCACCACACGGAGCAGCTGCGTGATGATCGTCGCGGTGATGTACGGCATGACGCCGAGGGCGAAGATCGACAGCTGCAGCAGCGCACCGCCGGAGAAGAGATTGACGAGACCCAGAAGGCCTTCCGTACCGGAGTTCTGCGCGAGACACGCCTCGACGTTCGGGAAGTGCACGAACGGAGCGGGGATGTTGGACCCGAGCCGGTAGATGGCGACGATCGCCAGAGTGAAACCGATCTTCCGACGCAGGTCGGGCGTGCGGAAGATCCGCGCGATGGCGCTAAACAAGGACGTCCTCCTGAAAAGGTTGCCTATCCCTGAGGGATGGCTGAAAGACCAGGGTAACTCAAAAGAGGGGCCGGAGATTTCTCCGACCCCTCTCTTGCAGTGGTTACTTGACGGATCCGCCCGCAGCCACGATCTTCTGCTCGGCAGAACCCGAGACCTTGTCGACCGCGACGGTGAGCTTCACGGCGATGTCGCCGTTGCCCAGAACCTTGACCTTCTCGTTCTTGCGAACGGCACCCTTGGCGACCAGGTCGCTGACGGTGACGTCGCCACCGGCCGGGTACAGCTCCGCGAGCCTCTCCAGGTTCACGACCTGGTACTCCACGCGGAACGGGTTCTTGAACCCGCGCAGCTTCGGGGTGCGCATGTGCAGAGGCATCTGCCCACCCTCGAAGCCGACGCGAACGGTGTTGCGGGCCTTGGTGCCCTTGGTGCCGCGACCGGCCGTCTTGCCCTTGGAGCCCTCACCGCGACCGACACGGGTCTTCGCGGTGTTGGATCCGGGGACCGGACGCAGGTGGTGCACCTTCAGGACGCCGGGGCGGGATGCCGGAGCATCCTTCTTCGGCGCAGCCTTCTTGGCGGCGGGCTTCTTCGCAGGAGCCTCGGCCTTGGCGTCGGCCGCGGCCTTCGCCGGAGCCTTGGCCGCAGTGGGCTTCTTCGCGGCGGCAGCCTTGGGGGCCGCTGCCTTCTTCGGGGCCTTCTCAGCCTCGACGGCTTCGTTCTTCTCAGCCATTAGTCGATCTCCTCAACCTTCACGAGGTGGGCGACGGTCTTGACGTAGCCGCGCGTCTGCGCGTCGTCGGGGCGAACGGTGCTGTCACCGATGCGCTTCAGACCGAGGCTGCGCAGCGTGTCACGCTGGTTCTGCTTCTCGCTCACCTTGGACTTGATCTGCGTGACCTTGAGCCGGGCGGCCATCAGGCACCTACCTTCTGTGCGGCGATGGCCTCAGCCTCGGCGCGGACGAGACGCGCAGGTGCGACCTGGTCGAACTCGAGGCCACGACGCGCGGCGACCGCACGGGGCTCCTCGAGCTGCTTCAGGGCCGCGACCGTCGCGTGCACGATGTTGATCGTGTTCGACGAGCCGAGCGACTTCGACAGCACGTCGTGGATGCCGGCGCACTCGAGCACGGCGCGGACCGGACCACCGGCGATGACACCGGTACCGGCAGCGGCCGGACGAAGCAGGACCACACCGGCGGCCGCCTCACCCTGCACCGGGTGCGGGATGGTGCTGCCGACGCGCGGAACGCGGAAGAAGTTGCGCTTGGCCTCTTCGACACCCTTCGAGATGGCCAGGGGCACCTCGCGGGCCTTGCCGTAACCGACGCCGACCAGACCGTTGCCGTCGCCGACGACCACGAGAGCGGTGAAGCTGAAGCGACGACCACCCTTCACGACCTTCGACACGCGGTTGATCGTGACGACGCGCTCGAGGAACTGGTTGTCACCACGGTCGCGCGAGTTGCGGTCGCGGCCACCCTGGTTGCGGTCACCACGGCCACCGCCGCGGCGGTTGTCGCGCTGAGACGGCTCGGCCTGCGTGGTGCCGGCCGCCGTCTCGGAAGTGGCAGCAGCCGCTTCGGTCACTTCGTTCTCCTTGTTGTCACTCACAGTGCCAGGCCCCCTTCGCGAGCGCCATCGGCGATGGCGGCGACACGACCGGCGTAGCGGTTGCCGCCACGGTCGAACACTGCCTCGGAAACGCCTGCGGCCTTCGCGCGCTCGGCGAGGAGCTCGCCGACCTTGCGGGCCTTGGCGGTCTTGTCACCCTCGAGCGTGCGCAGGTCGGTCTCGAGCGTCGAAGCCGACGCCACGGTGTGACCCTTGCTGTCGTCGACGAGCTGCACGAAGACGTGGCGAGCCGAACGGTTGACGACGAGACGCGGACGCGCCTCGGTGCCGACGACCTTCTTGCGAAGGCGGGCGTGACGACGCGCGCGGGCGTCAGACTTTGACTTGAGAGCCATGGTTACTTACCACTCTTTCCGGCCTTGCGACGCACGACCTCGCCCGCGTAGCGGACACCCTTGCCCTTGTACGGCTCAGGCTTGCGGATCTTGCGGATGTTCGCAGCTGCCTCGCCGACAGCCTGCTTGTCGATGCCGCTGACGGTGAGCTTGTTGGTGCCCTCGACCGTCAGGGTGATGCCGGCGGGCGGGTCGATGAGGACCGGGTGCGAGAAGCCGAGGGCGAACTCGACCGAGCTGCCCTTCTGAGCCACGCGGTAGCCGGTTCCGACGACCTCGAGACCCTTGGTGTAGCCCTGGGTCACGCCGATGATGTTGTTGTTGATGAGCGTGCGGGTCAGGCCGTGAAGCGACCGCGACGCGCGCTCGTCGTCGGGACGAGAGACGAGAACCTGGTTCTCCTCGACCGCGACCTCGATGGGGCTGGCCACCGTCAGGGTGAGCTCACCCTTGGGGCCCTTCACCGCGACCTCACGGCCGTCGACCGAAACGGTCACGCCCGCGGGAACGTCGATGGGAAGTCGTCCAATACGCGACATTTCGGATTACCACACGTAGGCGAGAACTTCTCCGCCCACGCCCTTCTGCTCAGCCTGACGGTCGGTGAGAAGACCGGAGGAGGTGGACAGGATGGCCACGCCGAGGCCGCCGAGGACCTTGGGAAGCTCGGTGGACTTCGCGTACACGCGGAGGCCGGGCTTCGACACGCGCTTGATGCCCGCGATCGAACGCTCACGGTTGGGGCCGTACTTCAGCTGGAGGGTGAGGTTCTTGCCGACGCGAGCGTCAGAGGTCTCCCAGCCGGCGATGTAGCCCTCCTGCTGGAGGATCTCGGCGATGTGCGTCTTGAGCTTGCTCGACGGCAGGGTCACGGAGTCGTGATGCGCCGAGTTCGCGTTGCGCAGACGGGTCAGCAGATCTGCGACCGGGTCTGTCATTGTCATTGTTGTTTTCCTTTGGTCATGAGGTTCCGGCTGCCGTTACACGACAGACGGCCTGCGATGAGCACGCAATCTTCAATTATACGGCATGGCGGGAGCCGGATGCTGCGGGTGAACGCAGCATCCGGCTCTCACATGCCGGGCTTACGCCTGGGCGTCGTCCGACCGGAACGGGAAGCCGAGGTGACGGAGCAGTGCCCGGCCCTCGTCATCCGTCTTCGCGGTGGTGACGACGGTGATGTCGAAACCGCGAACCCGGTCGATCTTGTCCTGGTCGATCTCGTGGAACACGCTCTGCTCCTGGAGACCGAAGGTGTAGTTGCCGTTGCCGTCGAACTGCTTGGCCGACAGACCGCGGAAGTCGCGGATGCGGGGCAGTGCGAGCGAGACCAGGCGGTCCACGAACTCCCACGCGCGGTCACCACGGAGGGTGACGTGCGCGCCGATGGCCTGACCCTCGCGCAGCTTGAACTGCGCGATGGACTTGCGGGCCTTCGTGACGATCGGCTTCTGGCCGGTGATCTTGGTGAGGTCGTCGACCGCACCATCGATCACCTTGCTGTCGCGAGCAGCCTCACCGACACCGGTGTTCACGACGACCTTGACCAGACCGGGGATCTGCATGACGTTCGAGTAGCCGAACTCGTCCTGCAGAGCCTTCTTGATCTCGGCGTTGTACTTCTGCTTCAGGCGCGGCTGGATCTTGCCAGCCGGCGCGGCAGTGGCGTTGCTCATCAGAGGTCCTTACCGCTCTTCTTCGCGTAACGCACGCGGACGGTGCGCTTGACGCCGTCCTTGGTCTGCTCCTCGACCCGGTGGCCGACCTTGGTCGGCTTCTTGGTCGAGGGGTCGACGACTGCGACGTTCGAGATGTGGATGGGGGACTCGACAGTCTCGAGGCCGCCCGTCTTGGTGCCACGCTGCGTCTGGCCGACGCGGGTGTGCTTGGTGACGTAGTTCACGCCTTCGACGATGACGCGGTTCTGGCCGGACAGGATCTCGAGGACCTTGCCCTGCTTGCCGCGGTCGCCGCCCTTCTCCTGCTTGCGACCGCTGATGACCTGAACCAGGTCGCCCTTCTTGATCTTCGCCATGATTAGATGACCTCCGGCGCCAGCGACACGATCTTCATGAACTTCTTGTCACGAAGCTCACGACCGACCGGACCGAAGATGCGGGTGCCGCGGGGCTCCCCGTCGTTCTTCAGGATGACGGCGGCGTTCTCGTCGAACTTGATGTAGGAGCCGTCCGGACGACGGACCTCCTTCTTGGTGCGGACGATGACCGCCTTGACGACGTCGCCCTTCTTGACGTTCCCACCGGGGATCGCGTCCTTGACGGTCGCGACGATGGTGTCGCCCAGGCCGGCGTAACGACGCTTGGAGCCACCGAGCACGCGGATGGTGAGCAGCTCCTTGGCGCCGGTGTTGTCGGCGACCTTGAGTCGGGATTCCTGCTGAATCACTTGGCCTTCTCCAGAATCTCCACCAGACGCCAGCGCTTCGTGGCGCTCAGCGGGCGGGTCTCGTTGATGAGGACCAGGTCGCCGATGCCGGCGGAGTTGGTCTCATCGTGCGCCTTGACCTTCGAGGTGCGGCGGATGACCTTGCCGTAAAGCGGGTGCTTCACGCGGTCCTCGACCTCGACCACGATGGTCTTGTCCATCTTGTCGCTGACGACGTAGCCACGACGCGACTTGCGATACCCGCGGGCATCCTCGTCGCGGACGTCGTGAGCGGCGTGCTCAGCCTCGACGGCGGCTTCCTTCTTGGTGGCCATCACTCAGCCTCTTCCTTCACGGCGTCGTCAGCGGAGTCCGCCTTCTTCGCCTTCGACTTGGTCGCCTTCTTGGCCGGAGCCTCGACGGGAGCGGGCGTCGCACGGATGCCCAGCTCACGCTCGCGGATCACGGTGTAGAGACGCGCGATGTCGCGCTTGACGGCGCGGATGCGGCCGTGGCTCTCCAGCTGGCCGGTGGCCGACTGGAAACGGAGGTTGAACAGCTCCTCCTTGGCCTTGCGCAGCTCCTCAACGAGGCGCTGGTCTTCGAACGTGTCGAGCTCTGCCGGAGCGAGCTCCTTGGTGCCGATCGCCATTACGCGTCGCCCTCCTCGCGCTTGATGATGCGTGCCTTGAGCGGCAGCTTGTGAATGGCACGGGTCAGTGCCTCGCGAGCGAGTTCCTCGCTCACGCCGGCGACCTCGAAGAGGACGCGACCCGGCTTGACGTTGGCAACCCACCACTCGGGGGAACCCTTACCGGAACCCATGCGGGTTTCGGCCGGCTTCTTCGTGAGCGGACGGTCGGGGTAGATGTTGATCCACACCTTTCCGCCACGCTTGATGTGACGCGTCATCGCGATACGAGCGGACTCGATCTGACGGTTGGTCACATACGCCGGGGTGAGCGCCTGGATGCCGAACTCACCGAACGACACCTTGGTGCCACCGGTGGCCTGGCCCGAGCGGCCCGGGTGGTGCTGCTTGCGGTACTTGACCTTACGAGGGATAAGCATCAGGCAGACGCTCCTTCTGCGACGGGTGCCTCGTTGCGCGGCGCGCGGCGGCGGTCGCCACCACGGTCGTCACGACGGGACTTCGGTGCGTTGGCCTGCTCGCGGGCAAGCTCCTTGGCGGTGAGGTCGCCCTTGTAGATCCAGACCTTCACGCCGATGCGGCCGAAGGTGGTCTTGGCCTCGTAGAAGCCGTAGTCGATGTTCGCACGAAGCGTGTGCAGCGGCACACGACCCTCGCGGTAGAACTCCGACCGGCTCATCTCGGCGCCGCCGAGACGGCCGGAGACCTGGATGCGGATGCCCTTGGCACCAGCGCGCTGCGCGCCCTGGAGACCCTTGCGCATCGCACGACGGAACGCCACGCGAGCAGAGAGCTGCTCGGCGATGCCCTGTGCGACGAGCTGAGCGTCGGCCTCGGGGTTCTTGACCTCGAGGATGTTCAGCTGGATCTGCTTGCCCGAGAGCTTCTCGAGGTCGCCGCGGATGCGCTCTGCCTCGGCTCCACGACGACCGATCACGATGCCCGGACGGGCGGTGTGGATGTCGACGCGGACGCGGTCACGGGTGCGCTCGATCTCGATGTTCGAGACACCGGCGCGGTCGAGCTGCGTCTTGAGCAGGTTGCGGATCTTGATGTCCTCGGCGACGTAGTCGGCGTAGCGCTGACCCGGCTTCGTCGAGTCGGAGAACCAGCGCGACACGTGGTCCGTGGTGATGCCGAGACGGAAGCCGTACGGGTTTACCTTCTGTCCCATTACTTGCTCGCCTTCTTGTTGCTGTCGCTCGAGGCGGCCGGAGCCGTCTGGGGCGTCGAGAGCACGACCGTGATGTGGCTCGTGCGCTTCTTGATCTGGAAAGCGCGACCCTGTGCACGGGGCTGGAAACGCTTGAGCGTCGTGCCCTCGTCGACGTAGGCGTTAGCCACGTACAGGTCCTGCTCGTCGAGGAACTCCCCGTCGCGATCCGCCTTCACCTGCGCGTTGGCCATGGCCGACGCGACAAGCTTGTAGATCGGCTCGCTGGCGCTCTGCTGCGCGAACTTCAGGATCGCGAGAGCCTCCTGGGCCTGCTTGCCCTTGATGAGCGCAACGACACGACGAGCCTTCTGCGGGGTCACGCGGATGTGTCGCACGCGTGCGATGGATTCGACCATTAGCGGCGCCGCCCCTTCTTGTCGTCCTTCTCGTGGCCGCGGAAGGTGCGGGTGGGCGCGAACTCGCCCAGCTTGTGACCGACCATGGTCTCGGACACGAACACAGGGATGTGCTTGCGACCGTCGTGGACCGCGATCGTGTGACCCAGCATGGCCGGGATGATCATGGACCGGCGAGACCAGGTCTTGATGACGTTCTTCGTGCCGGCTTCGTTCTGCACGACCACCTTGCGAAGCAGGTGCTCGTCGACGAAGGGGCCCTTCTTAAGACTGCGAGGCATCTTCTCTTACTCCTACTTGCGCTTCTTGCCGGCGTTGCGACGGCGCACGATGTACTTGTCGCTTTCCTTGTTGGCGTGACGGGTGCGACCCTCAGCCTGACCCCAGGGGGAGACCGGGTGACGACCACCGGAGGTCTTGCCCTCACCACCACCGTGGGGGTGGTCGACCGGGTTCATCGCGACACCACGCACGGTCGGGCGGACGCCCTTCCAGCGCATGCGACCGGCCTTGCCCCAGTTGATGTTCGACTGCTCGGCGTTGCCCACCTCGCCGATGGTCGCGCGGCAGCGCGCATCGACGTTGCGGATCTCGCCCGAGGGCAGACGCAGCTGGGCGTAGGGGCCGTCCTTGGCGACGAGACGGACGGACACGCCGGCCGAACGTGCCAGCTTCGCGCCGCCGCCGGGGCGGAGCTCGATGGCGTGGATGACCGTACCCGTGGGGATGTTCTTCAGCGGGAGGTTGTTGCCCGGCTTGATGTCGGCCGATGCACCCGACTCGACGATGTCGCCCTGCTTCAGCTTGTTCGGCGCGATGATGTAGCGCTTCTCGCCGTCGAAGTAGTGCAGCAGCGCGATGCGTGCGGTGCGGTTGGGGTCGTACTCGATGTGAGCGACCTTGGCGTTCACGCCGTCCTTGTCATTGCGACGGAAGTCGATGACACGGTACTGGCGCTTGTGGCCACCACCGATGTGACGGGTCGTGATGCGGCCCTGGTTGTTGCGACCACCGGTCTTCGAGAGCGGGCGCAGCAGCGACTTCTCCGGCGTCGATCGAGTGATCTCGGCGAAGTCAGCCACCGACGAGCCGCGGCGGCCCGGGGTCGTGGGCTTGTACTTGCGAATAGCCATGATTGTCCTTATCCCCCGGATCAGCCGATTGCCGTGAAGATGTCGATGGTGCCCGACTTCAGGGTCACGATGGCGCGCTTGGTGTCCTTGCGCTTGCCGGTGCCGAAGCGGGTGCGGCGAGCCTTGCCGACGCGGTTGAGAGTGTTGACGCTCGCGACCTTGACGCCGAAGATCTTCTCGATGGCGAGCTTGATCTCGGTCTTCGAGGCACGGGGGTCGACGAGGAAGGTGTACTTGCCCTCATCGATGAGCCCGTAGCTCTTCTCGGACACGACCGGCTTCAGGATGATGTCGCGCGGGTCCTTGTTCAGGGCCGTCTGGAGAACAGATGCCTGCTCGCTCATGCGGAGACCTCCTGGTTGGCGCCGGTCTTCGAGGCGATGAAGCCCTCGAGAGCGGCCTGGGTGAAGACGATGTCGTCGGAGACGAGCACGTCGTAGGCGTTGAGCTGGTCGAACGTCAGCACGTGCAGGTTCGACAGGTTGCGAATGCTCTTCAGCGTCACGTCGTCGTTGCGCTCGATCACCACGAGCACGTTCTTCGACGAGACGACGTTGGTGAGGAAGCTCACCGCGGTCTTGGTCGAAGGCGTGCCGTCGATACCGAAGGACTCGATGGCGTGGATGCGGTCGCCGCGGAAGCGGTCGCTCAGCGCGCCCAGGAGGGCGGCGGCGATCATCTTCTTGGGCGTGCGCTGCGAGTAGTCGCGCGGCTTCGGGCCGTGCACGATGCCACCGCCGGTCATGTGCGGCGCGCGGATCGAGCCCTGACGGGCGTTACCCGTGCCCTTCTGCTTGAAGGGCTTGCGGCCTGCACCGGAGACCTCACCGCGACGCTTGGTCGAGTGGGTGCCCTGACGTGCGGCAGCGAGCTGCGCGACGACGACCTGGTGGATCAGCGGGATGTTCGTCTTGACGTCGAACAGCGCGGCGGGAAGCTCGATCGAGCCTGCCTTCTTGCCGTCTGCCTTGAGGACGTCGAGCGCGAGAGTCGAGTCAGCCATGATCAGGCACCCTTCACTGCGTTGCGGACGTAGACGATGCGACCGCGAGCACCGGGGACGGCGCCCTTGACGAGCAGCAGACCCTTCTCGATGTCGACGGCGTGCACCGTGAGGTTGAGGACGGTCACGCGCTCGCCACCCATACGGCCGGCCATGCGCATGCCCTTGAAGACGCGGCTCGGGGTCGACGATGCGCCGATGGAGCCGGGCTTGCGGTGGTTGCGGTGCGAACCGTGCGATGCCGAGACGCCCTTGAAGTTGTGACGCTTCATGACACCGGCGAAGCCCTTGCCCTTGCTCGTGCCGACGACGTCGACGAGCTGGCCGGCCTCGAAGGTGGCGTCGACCGTGAGCTCCTGGCCCAGGGTGTAGTCGCCGGCATCCGCGGTGCGGATCTCGGTGACGTGACGACGCGGCGTGACGCCTGCAGCCTCGAAGTGGGCGGAGAGCGGCTTGTTCACCTTGCGCGGGTCGATCTGACCGTACGCGATCTGCACGGCGTTGTAGCCGTCCTTCTCGGGGGTACGGATCTGGGTGACCACGTTCGGCGCGAGCTCGATGACGGTGACGGGAATGAGCTTGCCATTCTCGTTCCACACCTGGGTCATGCCGAGCTTCGTGCCCAGCATGCCCTTGGAAATCTTTGCGTTGATGTCAGCCATGTCGAACCTCAGAGCTTGATCTCGATGTTGACATCGGCCGGCAGGTCAAGGCGCATCAGCGAGTCGACGGCCTTGGGCGTCGGGTCGACGATGTCGATCAGACGCTTGTGGGTGCGCATCTCGAAGTGCTCGCGGCTGTCCTTGTACTTGTGGGGCGACCGGATGACGCACACGACGTTCTTCTCGGTCGGAAGGGGCACGGGTCCGACGACGGTCGCGCCCGCACGGGTCACGGTGTCGACGATCTTGCGTGCGGACGTGTCGATGACCTCGTGGTCATACGACTTCAGGCGAATGCGGATCTTCTGTCCCGCCATTGTCTGCTCTCTCTCTTTAGGCGTCGTACCGTCCGGGACCGGATGATCCTGGGGCATTGGACGCACGATGGCGCTGGTTGCGCCTCGGCACGAGAACGGCTCTTGCGAGTCGATCTGCTGCACCACTGTTCTGCTGTCATCCCGCACGCCTCGCGACGTGCGGATGCCGACCTCCACCACGCATGATGAAGCCTCGATGAGGAGTGTCGGGGGTGTTCTGCCATACGCGGCCTAGGTCCCTGCGCCCCATCCCATTCGGGACGACGCCGCCTATGCACACTCGTGATGGTGATCCAGCGCACGCGAAGCACGCCGAAATGTCGAACCTGACTATTCTGCCATGCCGGATTTCACTTCTGCAAACCCGGGCGTGTCGCGCTTCCGTCGCAGCCGCCGCAGCGGCGTACTCCAGACCTCTGCAGCCCGCGACGCGGGCGGATCAGGAGAGCGGGGCGAGGCATCCCCATGCCTCGCCCCGCTTGGGGAGGGCGTCCAGTGCGAGGGGGCACACCGAACGCGAGGAGCCCGGCGTGAAGGGACGCCGTGCTCCCCGACCGAGGGCGCGGCAGATGACCTGCCGCGCAGGCAGGGAGACGCTGTGGCGCACAGAGTGCGCGCGTCGCACGATGATCCCCAAGATCGTTCCCCAGTTCGAACGCGGCGAGCCGCGTGGATGCGGGAGGTCGAACCCCTTCGACGTCCCAGACCGCAAGTTCCCCAGACGGTCAGATGTCATTGTACGGGATGACTCCGCAGGAACGCGATACCGGAGACCGGAATACTGGGTTCCTCCCCGATCTCGTCCGGACACGGAGAAGCGGCGGCCCTCCCCTCAGGAAGGACCGCCGCTCCGAGTCTGCGCGAGGGTTACTCGTTGCCGACGGCCTTGTCGGCGCCGTCGCGGATCTCGTCGATCTTGTCGGCCGCGCCGGGGGCGATCTTCTTGGCGAAGTCGGCGACACCGTCGAGGACCTTGTCGCTGATGTCCTCGGCCTGCTCGCTCTTGACCGCCTCTTCGATCTTGTCCTTGTTCTGCTCGAAGAGTTCCTTGCCCTTGTTGACGGCGTCCTCGATACCCATGGTGAATCCCCTTCTGAGGTGTGCTCTGCGCCGACCGATCAGGCCGACCCACTCATTCTGCATGTCGACGCCGGTATACGGAACCCCGTGCATCGATTGAGACACCGAGTGTCATCGAATCGGGAAACACAAAGGGGCCGAGCCCGAAGGCTCGACCCCTGTGCGAAGGAAGCGGATGCTTACTTGATGATCTTCGTGACCGTACCGGCGCCGACGGTGCGTCCACCCTCACGGATGGCGAAGCCGAGGCCGTCCTCCATGGCGATCGGCTGGATCAGCTCGACCGTCATGTCGGTGGTGTCGCCGGGCATGACCATCTCGGTGCCCTCGGGCAGCGAGATGACGCCGGTGACGTCGGTGGTGCGGAAGTAGAACTGCGGGCGGTAGTTCGTGTAGAACGGGTTGTGACGGCCGCCCTCTTCCTTCGAGAGGATGTAGGCGGTGCCCTCGAAGTTGGTGTGCGGCGTGACCGAACCCGGCTTCACGATGACCTGTCCGCGCTCGACGTCCTCACGCTTGGTGCCACGGAGCAGGAGACCGCAGTTCTCGCCGGCCCATGCCTCGTCAAGCTGCTTGTGGAACATCTCGATACCCGTGACCGTGGTCTTGACGGTCGGACGGAGTCCGACGATCTCGACCTCGGAGTTGATGGCCAGCGTGCCACGCTCGGCGCGGCCGGTGACGACGGTTCCACGACCGGTGATCGTGAAGACGTCCTCGACGGGCATCAGGAAGGGCTTGTCGCGGTCGCGCTCCGGCTCCGGAACGCTGTCGTCGACGGCCTGCATCAGGTCGAGGATGGCCTGGGTCCACTTCTCGTCACCCTCGAGGGCCTTCAGAGCGGAGACGCGCACGACCGGCGCGTCCTCGTCGAAGCCCTGAGCGGCGAGCAGCTCGCGAACCTCGAGCTCGACGAGCTCCAGAATCTCCTCGTCGTCGACCGCGTCGGACTTGTTCAGCGCGACGAGCAGGTAGGGAACGCCGACCTGCTTGGCGAGCAGCACGTGCTCACGCGTCTGAGCCATCGGGCCGTCGGTGGCGGCGACCACGAGGATCGCGCCGTCCATCTGAGCCGCACCGGTGATCATGTTCTTGACGTAGTCGGCGTGGCCGGGAGCGTCGACGTGCGCGTAGTGGCGCTTCGGGGTCTCGTACTCGATGTGCGAGATGTTGATGGTGATACCACGCTGGCGCTCTTCCGGCGCCGAGTCGATGGAAGCGAAGTCGCGCTGCACGTTGGTGTCAGACGGGAACTTGTCAGCAAGCACCTTCGAGATCGCTGCGGAGAGCGTGGTCTTGCCGTGGTCAACGTGACCGATGGTTCCGATGTTGACGTGCGGCTTGGTCCGCTCGAACTTGGCCTTAGCCACTGGGTCCTCCTCAGGACGTCGTTGTAGAGGTGACCGGGCACTGGTTTGCGACCGGTTCTCTACGGGTTTTGTTTCTCAGTTTAGTAGAGAGGGAATGTGAAGTTGTAGGTGACCTGGGAGCCGGGTCGGAACCCGGCTCCCAGAAGTGTTACTCGCCGCCCTGGTGCTTCTGGACGATCTCGTCGGCCACTGCACGGGGAACCTCAGCGTAGCTGTTGAACTCCATGGAGTAGACGGCGCGACCCGAGGTCTTCGAGCGCAGGTCGCCGATGTAGCCGAACATCTCGGACAGCGGGACGTGCGCGCGGACGACCTTGACGCCTGCGGCATCCTCCATCGACTGGATCTGGCCACGACGCGAGTTCAGGTCGCCGATGACGTCGCCCATGTACTCCTCCGGAGTACGGACCTCGACGGCCATCAGCGGCTCGAGCAGCACCGGGCTCGCCCGGCGGAGAGCCTCCTTGAGACCCATCGAGCCTGCGATCTTGAACGCCATCTCCGAGGAGTCGACATCGTGAGCCGCACCATCGACGATCGTCGCCTTGACGCCGACGATCGGGTAGCCGGCGAGGACGCCGACGTTCATCGCATCCTGGAAACCGGCGTCGATCGAGCCGATGTACTCACGCGGGATGCGTCCACCGGTGACGGCGTTGACGAACTCGTAGGTCTTGTCGTTGTCGAGCTCGAGCGGCTCGATGTTGAACTGGATCTTCGCGAACTGACCCGAACCACCGGTCTGCTTCTTGTGCGTGTAGTCGTGCTTCTCGACGGCCTTGCGGATCGTCTCGCGGTACGCGACCTGCGGCTTGCCGACGTTCGCCTCGACGTTGAACTCGCGCTTCATGCGGTCGACGAGGATGTCGAGGTGCAGCTCGCCCATGCCCTTGATGGTCGTCTGACCGGTCTCGGGGTTGAGCTCCGTGCGGAAGGTCGGGTCCTCCTCAGCGAGCTTCTGGATGGCGACACCCAGCTTCTCCTGGTCGGCCTTGGTCTTCGGCTCGATGGCGACCTCGATGACCGGCTCCGGGAACGTCATCGACTCGAGGACGACCGGGGCTGCGGGGTCGGTGAGGGTGTCACCCGTGGTGGTGTCCTTCAGGCCGATGACCGCGTAGATGTTGCCGGCGGTGACCGAGGGGACCGGGATCTCCTTGTTGGCGTGCATCTGGAAGATCTTCCCGATGCGCTCCTTCTTGCCCTTGGTCGAGTTGATGACCTGAGCGCCGGAGTCGAGCTGGCCGGAGTACACGCGCACGTAGGTCAGGCGACCGAAGAACGGGTGCACGGCGACCTTGAACGCGAGAGCTGCGAACGGGTCGTTGGCGTCGGGGTGACGCTCGATGATCGTGTCGTAGTCCTTGGGGTCGTGCGCCTCGATCGAGCCCACGTCGAGCGGGTTCGGGAGGTAGTCGACGACAGCGTCCAGCATCGGCTGGACACCGCGGTTCTTGAACGCCGAACCGCAGAGGACCGGGTAGATCTCGGACGCGACGGTGAGCTTGCGGATGGCGCCCTTGATCTCGGCGACCGTGAGCTCCTCGCCACCGAAGAACTTCTCGAGCAGCGCGTCGTCGGTCTCGGCGACGGTCTCGAGGAGCTGCTGACGGTACTCGTCCGCCTTCTCCTTGAGGTCGGCCGGGATCTCCTGGATCTCGTAGGAGGCGCCCATGGTGACGTCACCCTTGGAGTCGCCGGCCCAGACCAGCGCACGCATCTCGACGAGGTCGATGACGCCGATGAAGTCGTTCTCCGCGCCGATCGGCAGCTGGATGACGAGCGGCTTGGCGCCGAGGCGGTTGATGATGGTGTCGACGGTGAAGTAGAAGTCCGCGCCGAGCTTGTCCATCTTGTTGACGAAGCAGATGCGGGGGACGTTGTACTTGTCGGCCTGACGCCACACGGTCTCGGACTGGGGCTCGACGCCCTCCTTGCCGTCGAACACGGCGACCGCGCCGTCGAGGACGCGGAGCGAGCGCTCCACCTCGACCGTGAAGTCCACGTGACCGGGGGTGTCGATGATGTTGATCTGGTTCTTGTTCCAGTAGCAGGTCACGGCGGCAGACGTGATCGTGATGCCGCGCTCCTTCTCCTGCTCCATCCAGTCGGTGGTCGAGGCACCGTCGTGCGTCTCGCCGAGCTTGTGGTTGACGCCCGTGTAGAACAGGATGCGCTCGGTCGTGGTGGTCTTGCCAGCATCGATGTGAGCCATGATGCCGATGTTCCGAACCTTGCTCAGGTCGGTGAGCACGTCTTGTGCCACAGGAGTGTCCTTATCTTTTTGGCAGTCGAACTGCGAAGAGGGGGGTGCCCGCCCCCGGCGGGCGGCCGGGGGCGGGCGAAGCTGTTACCAGCGGTAGTGAGCGAACGCGCGGTTCGACTCGGCCATCTTGTGGGTGTCCTCGCGGCGCTTGACCGCGGCACCGAGGCCGTTCGACGCGTCCAGGATCTCGTTCTGCAGACGCTCGGTCATCGTCTTCTCACGACGGCCCTTGGCGTAGCTGACGAGCCAGCGCAGCGCGAGGGTGTTCGCGCGGTGCGGCTTGACCTCGACCGGCACCTGGTAGGTCGAGCCACCGACGCGGCGGCTCTTGACCTCGAGGGTGGGGCGGACGTTGTCGAGCGCCTTCTTCAGCGTGGCGACGGCATCCTGGCCGCCGTTCTTCGCCTCGACGCCCTTGAGGGCGTTGTAGACGATCGACTCGGCGAGGGACTTCTTGCCGTCGACGAGGATCTTGTTGACCAGCTGGCTGACGATCGGAGCGCCGTATACCGGGTCGTTGACGACGGGACGCTTAGGTGCGGGACCCTTACGAGGCATCTAACTCAACCCTTCTTCGCGCCGTAGCGGCTGCGAGCCTGCTTACGGTTCTTGACAGCCTGGGTGTCCAGGGCGCCGCGGACGATCTTGTAACGCACACCGGGGAGGTCCTTGACACGACCGCCGCGGACCAGGACCAGGGAGTGCTCCTGGAGGTTGTGGCCCTCACCGGGGATGTACGCGGTGACCTCGGTGCCGTTGCGGAGCTTCACACGGGCGACCTTGCGCATCGCCGAGTTCGGCTTCTTCGGGGTGGTGGTGTACACACGGGTGCAGACACCGGCCTGCTGGGGGTTCGACTTCAGTGCGGGCGCCTTGGTCTTCGAGACCTTGGGCGAGCGACCCTTGCGAACCAACTGCTGAATGGTTGGCACGTTCTCTCCTCATAATGCTGCACGGTGACAGCGTGATGGGTTTCACATCATGACCCACCGACACGCCGGAACCGACGTGCTTGTGTGGTGGTGGGTATGCCGTGGGGGCGGACCGGCTATGGAGCCGACGCCCAGCGCGCACGTCAAGACGTGCACACACCTGACCAAGTGTAATGCCGCGTAACGTGGCGGTCAAATGGGAGGTGCGCTCACCGCAGGTCTCTGATACGCGCGGCCACCGAACCGCCCTCCCCCGTCCTGCGCTCGGCCGTGACCGCGATGATGAGCAGCACCGCCCCCATGACCGCCAGCGTGATCCACCACGGCATGGACTCGATGCCGCGCCCGATCTGCACCGAGAACACGAACACGTTCTCGATCGGCAGCACGATCAGTCCGATGAGGAAGGGCGCGGCGAGCCGCCCGCGGGATCCGACGAGGATCGCGGCGAGAGCCAGCACCATCACCAGGATCGCCCGCCAGGTGAGCGGATCGGTGAAGGTCGAGACGATGGACGCGATCATCATCACGACGATCCCCGGGGCGAAGAGCGCCCAGGATCCGCTCCACCGCCCTGGCCAGCTGTTCAGCGTCGGGCGGCTCCTCGAGGAGGACTCCCCCTCACCGTCGCTCGGCGGCGTCGAGGAGCCGCCGAGCACGCCGGCGAGGAGCAGGAAGGCACCGAGCGGGAGCGAGAACCACTCCACGCGCAGGTCGCGCGGGCTCCACGCGACCACGGCCGTGACGAACGCGATCGCGAAGAGGAACCAGACCGGCGGGAGAAGCGTCCCCCCGCGTCGTGCACGGGATGCGGCGACCACCACGGCGAGCAGCCAGACGAGCATCAGCGACCACATCGCCCAGATCGAGAACCAGTCGCGCTCGATCGCGAACCACGTCCCCGCGGCGAGC
Source organism: Microbacterium sp. NPDC057944 (assembly GCF_042887445.1). NCBI lineage: Bacteria > Bacillati > Actinomycetota > Actinomycetes > Micrococcales > Microbacteriaceae > Microbacterium > Microbacterium sp. NPDC057944. The sequence goes on along the minus strand of NZ_JBHVPJ010000001.1, from coordinate 1,801,390 downwards.
GCGAGCGCAGACGGGGCCCCGAGCCAGCAGCTCGATCGAACAGGGGACTCCGCGGGGACCGCCCGTCGGATGCCGCGGGCGGCGAGCAGAAGCACGGCGGCGCCGAGCGCGCTCACGCCGAGGCACGAGAGGAGGAGAGCAGCGCCGTGCAGCGTCGGGACGTCCTGACCGAGCCCGATCCGGATGGCCTGGATCGTGCCGACCGTGGATGCCAGGCCCGCGGTGAGGAGCGTCGGGATGCGCAGTCTCCGCAGCCGCCGCATCCGCACCCCGGCGCCCTCGCGGCCGAGCAGAGCCGCGAGCCCGAGCAGCGCCCAGGCGGCGAGCAGCAGACCACCGACCCGCCAGGGCAGGGAGACCTGGCCCGCGGCATCCGGCTCGACCACGGCGACGATGGCGAGCAGCGGGCCGATCGCGAGCGCGAGACCCGCGGCGTACAGACCCGTCGCCGGACGCCCCCGTAGGGTCAGCACCGTCGCGACGGCCGCGGCGCCGAGGGTAGGTGGCAGCAGATACGCCTCGAGCAGGTCGACCCCGGTCATCCCCCACACACACCACAGCGCCCCGGTGAAGGACGCGGCCGCGACCCACCACAGCAGGCGACGGCCGGCGAAGATCGCTCCGGCTGTCGCGCCGATACCGAGGATCAGCAGCACGAGGAACGTCGTCCCGAGCCCCGCGGCGTCGCGCCAGAGCGCGAGCCCGACCGCGATCACCCCGGTGAGCAGGGCGGACGCCTCGATCGCGATGCGCGCGGCATCCGCCGTTCCGATCGGGTGTCCCCTGGTCACGAGCGCGGCTCTCACGATCGGCGTCGACGGCAGCACCAGGGCGACGAGTACGGCGATGATCGGCAGCGTCACCGGGGATCCGCTCGACGTCAGCAGCTGCGCGCCGAGGCACACCACGACGACGGCGAGCGCGGGCACGAGCATCGCCGCGGCCGCGGTGCGCACGGCGAGGGTGAGCCCTGGACGCCGTGTGAGGAGCAGAGACATCGCGAGGGCGAACATCAGACCGGTGGACAGCGCCGTCCACCCGCTGCGCTCGACGACCACCTGCAGGATGCCGATGCCGAAGGGCACGGTCGCGACGACCAGCACGGCCTGCCAGGAGCGCGCTCCGACCCGCGGGAGGTAGGTGCAGACGATCGCGGCGCCGAGGCCGGCGGATGCCGTCAGGCACAGCTGCGCGATCCCGGAGACGCCCCCCTGCCCGAGCGCGATGGCGACGAGGACCAGGGCGTACGCGAAACCGGCGCCCACGTAGAGGAAGCGGAACCGCTGCGGACGCGCGGAGGCGAGCGCGGCCAGGGCGACCAGGGTCCCCGCCCCTGCGAGCGGGACCGCCGCGGTCTCGCGCCACGCGACCATCACCGCGGCGACGAGCGCCAGGTGGGCCGCGACCAGCAGGATGAGCCTGGCCCCCGGAGCGGGCACGACGGTCGGGAGCATCCGGAGCGCGGCGACGACGAGCACCACGGCCGCGGCGAGCACCGCGACGGAGGCCGGAAGCGGCACCAGCTTCGCGCAGCCCAGCACGAGCACCGCGACGGCAGCGGCGACGAGCGACAGCCGCGCGGCGGGCACCGAGAGCCCGCGAAGCCCGTCTCTGTCGCGTGCGAGCCCGCCGAAGACGGCCAGCCCTGCGCACACCGCGGCGAGTCCGACGACGACCCCCGACGCCGTGTCTCCCAGCGCGTAGCCGGAGTCGCCGCCCCGCGCGAACTCGCCCACCGTGGCGACACCCGACATGGCGGAGAAGCCGAGCAGCACGGCGGAGGGCACGGCGAGGACCGTGAGGGCTCCGGCCGCCACGAGACCACGGGGCACCGCACGGGGCAGCGGGACGAGCGCCCCGATCAGCACGAGCGCGACGGATGCCGCAGCGGGGACGATCGCGAACAGCCACGGCGTGCTCTGCAGCGCCTCCCCGGTGAGCGCGAAGACGGCGACGACCACGGCCGCCGCTCCCGTGCCTCCGGCGCCGTACGCCCAGAGACCGGCGAGCATCCGCCGTGCGGCGATGACGGCGTGCACCGCTACGAGCAGCAGCACCCCGCTGATCGTGAGGAAGAACGCGGTGTCGCTCCCGGCATCCACCCGCCACATGAGGACGAGGGCGCTCAGGGAGGCGATGAGCTGCACCGCGGTGAGAGTGATCTGCTCGACCAGAGGCGGCCGCACCCACTCGATCAGCGCTGCTCCGGCCGCGGCGACTCCGATCGCACCGAGCACCGCCGACAGCGGAGTGCCCCCGGCGACGCCCAGCATCGCCGGGGTGAGCGCGAGCGCGGTGACCGCGGTCCACTCCCAGATCCGGATGCCGCGGCGACGCCCCGCGAGGAGCATCACCGCACCGGCGGCGGCGGTCACGGCGGCCGCCGTGAACCACGGATCCACCGCGGGGGCGGCGAGCTGCGCGAAGGCGTGGATGTCGAGGCCCGCGAACACCAGGCCGAGGCCGCCGACCGCCTCCGCCGAGAAGCGCAGCGAGCGACGGGAGAGCATCCACGCTCCCCCGAGGAAGAGCAGGGTCACCAGACCGACGATCACCCCGCGCAGCGCACGGTCGGCGAGGTCGGGGTTGAAGTAGGTGAAGACGATCGCCGCGACGGCGAACAGACCGGCCCCCGCCGTCGCCAGCACCGACTGCAGCGTCGCGCTGCTCTGCGGATCGGGAGCGGATGCCGGGGAGGGCTCCGTGGCCGCGACCGGGGTCGGAGCATCCTCCGCTGGGCGCGGCATCGCGCCGACCGGCGCGAGCGAGAGGACCGGGACCTGACGGAGGAGCTCGTCTCGGGCGCGCATCGCCGCGGCCGCGGACTGCGACGCCTTCCACACGTCTCCCGAGATGGGCCCGCGCAGATCGGCGCCACAGCGCGCGCAGGTTCCGCCGGACAGCGTCCACTGGCAGATGGGACAGCTGGAGTCGTCGAGCAGGTGTCTGGCGACGGACTCGCCCCAGGTCGACAGCGGCATGGTGCCCGTCGTGGTCATCGCTGCTCCTCCTCATCGGGGATCCAGCGCAGGATCTCTCCCGGCTGGCAGTCGAGGACGCGGCAGATCGCGTCGAGGGTGGTGAAACGCACGGCCTTGGCCCTGCCGTTCTTGAGCACGGCGACGTTGGCGGGGGTGATGCCGATCGCGTCGGCGAACTCCTGCACGCTCATCTTCTTGCGGGCGAGCTGCACGTCGAGGTCGATGACGATGGGCATCAGACGACCTCGGACAGGTCCTGCTCGAGCTCCAGCGCCTTGCGGAGGAGCCCGCGCAGCACGACGACGAGCAGGGCGAGCGCCGCGCTCACCACGATGCCGAGCACGGCGAGGAGCACGAGCGAGAGCGACACGGCGCGGCTCGCGACGATCACGATGAACGAGGCGAGGATCAGGGCTCCGGCCGAGACGAGGGCGGCGAGGATCACGTCGACGTACCGGAAGGCCTCTACGCGGAAGATGCGCTCGGCCTGCACGAGGGAGAGCAGGAACCAGATGCACACCAGCGTCACCTCGACGAGTCCGAGGAACAGCACGGCGCCGATGATGCCCGGCACCTCCAGCTGGGCCACGTCGGGGTTGCGGATCGCGGTGATGCGTGCAACCTCCGGGATCACCAGGATCTGACTGGCGAGCAGAAGCCCGAGCAGGAGGACGATCAACGCCTTGAGGATGCGAGTGACGTGAGGCTGCATGACGACCCTATCGATCAGCAATGGATATCTATCGAAAAACGATAGCTATCGCCGACCCGGCGCTCCACTCGCACCGCGCTTCTCCCAGGGGATGCGCAGGATCCGGCTCCGGGGATCCCCTCCGCGATGCGGGGCGGCGTCGCCTCCGGGACCGGCGAGCGCACCCAGGGCGCGCCTCCCTGTCGACGGACCGCGCGGAGCGGCGCGCGCGGCCTATGCTGGCGAGGTGACGCAGCACGCTCCCCGGGTCGCCGTGCTCGGCCCCGTGACGGTCGCGGCAGCGGACGGATCCCCGGTCGAGATCCCCGGCGCGACCTCCCGCGCCCTCCTCGCATCCCTGGCGCTGAGCGCCGGGGCCTCCCGCAGCATCGAGGCGCTCTCCGCCGACGTCTGGGGCGACGAGCAGCCGGCGAATCCGCGCGGCGCGCTGCAGACGCTCGTCTCCCGCCTGCGCGCATCGGGCGGAGCCGACGTGATCCGCAGCGACGCGATCGGCTATGCGCTCGGCGATCAGGGCTCCTGCGACCTCACGATCGCGCGGTCGGCGGATGCCGAGGCGCTCCGCCTGCCCGACGGCGATCCCGCTCGCCTCGCCCTGCTCGACGACGCCCTCGCCCTGTGGCGGGGAGACGCCGGCGCCGACCTCGGGCTCTCCCCCGTGGCCGCCGACCTCGCCGAGGCGTCCGATGCGCTGCACCGGCGACTGCGGTCCGCGCGCTCGCGCTCGCTCATCGCCCTCGGCCGCGCCGCGGAGGCCGTTCCGCAGCTCACCGAGATCGCGACCGCGCAGCCCTACGACGAGGACGTGCACGCGCAGCTGATGACGGCCCTCGCCGACTCCGGTCGACCGCAGGAGGCGCTCGCGGTGTTCGCCGCGCTGCGCACGCGCCTGCGCGACGACCTCGGCACCTCTCCCGGTGAGACCACGACCGCCCTCAACGCGCGGATCCTCCGTGGCGAGACCGGTGGCTCCCCCGCGCCGATCCGCATCGGTCTGCGGGCTGCGCCCAACGAGCTCATCGGCCGCGAAGGCGACGTGGCGGGGATCGGCGACCTGCTGGTGCGCTCGCGCCTCGTGACGATCCTCGGGGCGGGAGGCCTGGGCAAGACCCGGCTCGCCCAGGCGGTCGCGGCCGCCTCCGACGCCCCGGTCGTCGCGGTGATCGCCCTCGCCAGCATCCGCGCCGACGCCGACCTCGAACCGGCGATCGGCGCGGCCCTCGGCATCAGCGAGGCGTCGACCGGCGGCCGTCTCTCCGAAGCGCGCGCCCAGCCCGATCTGCGGACCCGCATCGTCGCGCTGCTCACCGAGCGCCCGACGCTGCTGGTGCTCGACAACTGCGAGCAGATCATCGATGCGACGGCGCGCTGGGCGACGGAGCTGCTCGCGTCCGCGCCGACCCTGCGCATCCTCACGACCAGCCGCACTCCCGTGGCGATCGCGGCCGAGGCGGTCTACCCGCTGACCTCCCTCAGCGCCGATGACGGTGAGGGACCGGCGGTGCGGCTCTTCCTGCAGCGGGCGCGCGCCGTGCGGCCCGACGCCCGGCTGAACACGGATGCCGTCGCGCGACTGTGCGTGCGCCTCGACGGCCTCCCCCTGGCGATCGAGCTGGCGGCCGCCCGTGTGCGCACCATGACCGCCGAGCAGATCGAAGCCAGGCTGGAGAACCGCTTCGCCCTGCTCACCGGCGGCGATCGCGCGGCCCCCGAGCGCCACCGCACGCTGCAGGCGGTCATCGAGTGGAGCTGGGATCTGCTCGACGACGACTCGCGCACCGCGCTGACGAGGTTGTCCCTCCTCCCTGCGGGATTCTCCGCGGCGACGGCATCCGCCGTGCTCGACGAGCCCGTCGTCGACGACCTCCTCGACCGTCTGGTCGCTCAGTCGCTGCTCGTCGTCGCGGAGGCGGGCAACGGCGCGGACCTGCGGTTCCGGATGCTGGAGACCGTGCGCGAGTTCGGGCTCGCCAGGCTCGCATCCTCCGGTGCGGAGGACACCGCCTGGGATGCCGTGCTCTCCTGGGCGAGCGCCTACTCGCGGATGCCGGGCGCCAGCCTGCTGGGTGCCCACTCCCCCGCGACGGCCGAGGCGCTGCGCGAACTGAGCGCGGAGAACGACAACCTCGTCGCCGCGCTGCGTCACGCACTCGACGGGAACCGCTCCGCCGAGGCCGTGCGGATCTTCGCGACGCTCGCGACGTCGTGGGTCGTGCGCGGCTCCTTCACCGAGTTCACCGGATTCGCCGCGGCGATGATCGCGGCGATCGACCGCCTCGACGACCATGCGGTGCCGCACGACGTGCTCGTCAGCGTGCTCCTGCCCTGCGCGCTGATGTCGCTGCTCGGCGAGGACCCCCGCGGCCTGCGCGCGTTCAGCAGGCTGCGCCGACTGCACCGCTCCCCCACCGTCGTCCTGAGCCCCGGGTGGGCCGCGCTCACCTCGGTGGCCGTGCAGATCGCCCGGCCGGAGAGGATGATGCAGGCGCTGGAGGAGCTGCGCCGATCGAGCGAGCCCTCCGCACGGCTCATCGGCGAGTTCATGACGTCGCAGACGGCCGAGAACATGGGCGACGCCGAGGGCGCCGCCCGCTCGGCGCAGCGCGCATGGGAGCTGGCCGAGCAGACCGGCGATCGCTGGATCGCCACGCTCGCCGCGAGCTCGTCCGCCCAGATCGCCGGGCAGTCGGGCCGGCCCGCCGACGCGCTCGCCTGGCTCGACAGGGCGAAGCGCGCCGCGGAGGACTTCGACGCGGCCGAGGAGCGGGTCCAGCAGGACTGGACGCGCGGCATCGCTCTGCTCGGCCTCGGGCGCATCGACGAGGCCGAAGGCTTCTTCGACGACCTCTCGCGCACCGGCGAGCTCACGCAGCAGGGCCTCGAGTACGCCGCGCTCGGCTGGTTCGGGCTCGCGGAGGTGGCACGCGCCCGCGGTGAGCGCGACCGCGCCGTCGCCGACTACCAGCGCTCCCTCGACGCCTTCGCCCACGGCTCCCAGCGCGCGAACCCCTGGTACCTGCTGCTCGTCGCGAGCCTGATCGCGGCATCCGCCTCCGACGGGCTGCTGCCGCCCGCCGACGTCGCGCGCTGGGCGGCCCGGCTTCGCACGCGGATGCGGGCGCTGCACCGCATGAACCCGGTCTACGTCGACCGCCCCGTGCTGGGCACCGTGCTCGCGGGGTGGGCGGCCTGGGCGCTCACGAGCGCACCGGAGCGGGATCGAGGGCTGGCCGCGCTGGCCCTGGCCGAGCGGCTCGGCGCCCGACAGGACCTGCCGAGTCTGAGCCTCGCGACCCTGTTCGCCCGCGCCGCAGAGGTCACGGGCGCGGAGGCGGTCGCGGCGGCACGCGCCGAGGCCTCCGCCCTCGCATCGGACGAGCTCGCCGAGCGCGCCCTGCGGATGCTGGAGAAGCCCCGCACGGACTGAGTCCGCACGGGGCCGTCCGGATCCGGGTCAGGCCTTGCGCATGTACGCGCGCACCGTGAGCGGAGCGAAGATCGCGACGATCACCGCGGCGCCGAGGATCGAGATCCAGGCGTCGGCGCCGAAGACGCCGTTGTTGATGATCTCCCGCACCGCGGTCACCAGGTGCGACACGGGGTTGATGTTCACGAACCCCTGCAGCCAGTCGGGCATGGTGTCCACCGGGACGAAGGCGTTGGACAGGAACGTCAGCGGGAACAGCACGAGCATCGAGATGCCCTGCACGCTCGATGCGGTGCGCGCGATCACTCCGAAGAAGGCGAAGATCCAGCTGATCGCCCACGAGCAGCCGATCACGAGGAGGCCGGCCACGATCACCGCGCCGATGCCGCCCTCCGGACGCAGGCCCATGATGTAGCCCATCGTGAAGGTCAGCGTCGTCGCGATCGCGTAGCGGAGGGTGTCGGCGAGCAGAGCACCCGACAGCGGCGCGATGCGGGCGATCGGCAGGGACCGGAACCGGTCGAACACGCCCTTGTCCATGTCCTCGCGCAGCTGCGTGCCCGTCACCACGGACGTGGTGATCACGGTCTGCACGAGGATGCCGGGGATGATCACCGGCAGGTAGGACGCGACGTCGCCCGAGATCGCCCCGCCGAAGATGTAGGTGAACATCAGCGTGAAGATGATCGGCTGGAGCGTCACGTCGAAGAGCTGCTCCGGCGTGCGGCGGATCTTCACGAGACCGCGGTAGGCCATCGTGAGGGTGTTCTGCACGGTCTGACCGAGACTCGTGCGGTTCTTCAGGCGGCGCTCGGATGCCGGCACGATCATGCGGGCGGGCGCGACGGCGGTGGCGCTCATGCGTGCACCTCTTCCTTCTGCGTGTCTGCGTCTTCGTCTGCGGTCGCCGGGCGACCGGTGATGGTGAGGAACACCTCGTCGAGCGTCGGCTTCTGCACGCTCAGCTCCGTGACGCCGATGCCGCTCTCGCGAAGGGTGATGAGCAGGTCGGCGACGCGGTTCGCATCGGCCATCGGAGCCGTGAGGCGAGCGGCCTCGGGCGACAGCGTGCCGCGGACCCCGAGGATCCTCTCGATCGCGGTCAGCGCGTCCGCCGTGTCGGCGGGGTCGGTGAGCCGCAGCTGCAGGCTCGACGTGCCCACGGACGCCTTGAGCTCGTCGGCGGTGCCCTCGGCCACCACCTTGCCGTGGTCGATGACGGCGATGCGGTCGGCGAGCTGGTCGGCCTCGTCGAGGTACTGGGTCGTGAGCAGGACGGTCGATCCGGTCGCGACGAGCTCGCGGATCGTGTCCCACATCTGACCGCGGGTGCGGGGGTCGAGACCGGTCGTCGGCTCGTCGAGGAAGATCAGCGGGGGCTGGGCGATGAGGGATGCCGCGAGGTCGAGGCGCCGGCGCATGCCGCCGGAGAAGTCCTTGAGCGGACGACGGGCGGCCTCGGCGAGTCCGAAGCGCTCCAGCAGCTCCTCCTGCTTGGTCTTCGCCTCGCTGCGGCCGAGGCCGAGCAGACGGGCGAAGATCATGAGGTTCTCGGTGGCGGAGAGTGTCTCGTCGACGGACGCGAACTGCCCCGTGACGCCGATGAGCTGGCGGACGATCTGCGGGTCGCGCACGACGTCGTAGCCGAAGATCCGACCCGATCCGCCGTCCGGACGCATGAGGGTCGCGAGCATGTTGATGGTGGTGGTCTTGCCGGCGCCGTTCGGGCCGAGGACTCCGTAGACGGTGCCGGTCTTCACGCGGAGGTCGACGCCGTCGACCGCGCGGTTCTGCCCGAACACCTTCACGAGTCCATCGGCCTCGACGGCCCAGTCTGCGCTGCGTTCTGTCATGGGAGACAGCATCCGCTCGCCCGCTTTCAGGGCGCTGTCGCGTCGCTGTCGTCCGCTGTCGCGCACTGTCGACGCTCGTCCCGGTGCGGCGTCGGCGATGCCGACGCGCTCCGCCGACCGGCCGCGGTCAGACGGTGTCGGGGCCGAAGGGCGAGTCCAGCGACTGCGTGAGCTCGGCGAGCATCGCCTCGATCTGCGGCTCGACGTGTTGAGAGATCGCGGCCTGGATGTGCAGGCGGTGGCGCAGGAGCATGCCGCAGATCTCCCGCCCGACCATGTTCGCGTACTCGTCGGCCAGCGACACCTCCTGCCGGAGGGCGGCCTTGGCCTCGTCGCTCAGCGGCGGCAGCGGAGGGAGCTCCTCGGCGGCGTCATCGGCCATGCCGGCGATCGTGAACAGGAACGGCGCACCGGGCACGGGCTCCGGGTCGAGCGGCAGCCCGTCGAACTCCGGATCGAGGTCCTCCGACGGCCGGTAGCTGCGGGCCCTGTTGCGTGCGGACTGCTGGTCGAGCTCGCGCTGCAGCATCGGGAGGTTGCGTGCCGTGTACTCGGCCACCGCCGCATCGACGATCGCCTTGATGCGGGTGGAGAGGCCGTGCTGCACGCCGTGCGGGGCGTTCGCCGCGATCCCGGCGGCGGAGAGCACCGGCGATCCGAGGCACCGGCGACAGGGCGCGACGCGTCCGCGGTGGGTGGCCGGCTCCCAGCGCGGCACCCAGCGCAACCAGGCCTCGACGGCCTGGTCCACCTGCGTCTCCAGCGAGCGCTCCACACCACAAGCGTACGGCGCGCCGGGCGTGTCGGACCAGATTCGCGGGCCGTGGCGTCACTCGGCGTCGTCGCCCTCCCACGGCCAGTGCGGATGCTGCGCCCTCGTGCGCCGCAGGGCGATGCCACCCCATGCGGCCACGGCCGCGGCGGCGAGGAGCACGAGGCTCGGGCCGCCGCGCACCAGATCGCCGACGACCGCCGTCGCGACGATCAGATCGCTCGTCGAGAGGAGCACGGCGACCCACACCGCGAGCAGGTGGATGAGAGCGGTGCTCAGAGCGACCACGGGCACGGAGAGGAAGGACGGATGCCGCGCCCGCAGCGCGAGGCCGAGGGTCGCGGCGAACGCGATCACGCCGAACAGCATCCCCACCGCTCCGGGTGCCTGGCCGAGGCCCCGGATGGAGATGATGTCGGCATCCGTCGTGATGCTCAGCGCCCCGAGCCCGAACACGGCGAGCGCGAAGAAGCTGATCACGGCCATGACCAGGGCCAGAACGGCCGAGACCCCCGCAGACGGAGGCCTGCGGGGGTCTGACGATGACATCTCGTGTCCTAGCGGGAGAGCGTCGGCCCCGCCTCGAGCGTGCGCTCGTACTCGCGCTGCGCCTCGGCGTTGAGCTCGGTCTTGCGGGCGCCGCTGCGGGCGACCCAGGCGCCGAACCAGATGGTCAGCTCGCGTGCGAACACGAAGGCGGCGATCGCCAGCGGGGTCAGGAGCTGGCCGTTGACGAACTCCGCGCCCTCCGAGGCCGTGAGGCGCCAGAACGGCTCCTCGACGAGCTGGCCGAGGATGTGCCCGCCGTACGCGATCGCGCCGACGATGATGCCGAAGATCACCCAGCGGCCCCAGCGACCGCGGTTGATGATCGCTCCCAGCAGCCAGAAGCCGAGGAAGAAGACCACCACGGGGATCCAGAAGCCGAAGGTCGTCAGCGGGGCGAGGGCGGCCTCGCCGATGTTCTTCCCCGTGACGTCTCCGGAGAGCGCGCCGAGCCCCAGAGTGGCCCCGAGGTAGAGAATCGCGAAGGCGAGGGTAGCGAGCAGGCCGATCGCGCCGGCCGTGCCGCGGTTGCCCCGCTCACGGGGCGGCTCCGGGGCCTGCACGAAGATGGGCTGCTGCGCGAAGGCGGCGACGACCGGCGCCTCGGCGAGCACGGGCTCTGACGGAACGATGCGCGTCTCGGTGTCGTCCGCAGACGCGTAGGCGGAATCGGCGATCGTCGACTCCTCGTGCGCGACGGGCGCGGTGTACACCGCGGTCTCGTCCGCGTCGGCGGCGTAGACGTCGTTCAGCGCAGGAGTGGAGAACGTTCCGGGGTGGTCGCGCTCTGCCTCTTCGAAGGCGGCGAGATCGGGGTCGGCGACGGGGGCGGCGTCGGCCGCGGCATCCGTCGTCTCCGCGGCGTCGGACGCCGCTCCGGGGACATCCGCACCCGCTGCTGCGGCGGCGTCGAGACCGGCGTTCGCGCTGTCGACGACGTCATCGACGTCGTTCGGCTGCTCGGGCCGGGGAACCTCGGGGTCACTCATGGGGGCGCCTCTCATAGGATGTGGTCAGTGCGAGGGTACCTCCGCGTGTTCACGCGCTGCCGGAGGCGTGCCGACGTGTCGCCGACCCGGGGTTCCGCGGTACCGGACAGAGCCTCAGGGCAGGACGCTGCGGAGGCTGTCGCCGACGAACGAGGCCATCGCCGGGACGATCGGGATCGCGAACCACACGAGCACGGCGATCACCCCGGTGCACAGGAGCCCGGCGATCCAGCTGATCGCCAGGTTGCGCCCCCCCACTTTCGCCATGACTCCACGCTACGACCGCTGATGCGCCGGTGAGCGGCGCAACGCCGACATCACGATCAGCGGCTCACCATCACCGGCGACGACGCGTTCTCGGCGATGCGCACGGGCTTCCCGCTGCCGTCGGCCGGCACGGACCAGACGTCGTCGCCGACCGCATAGGCGACCGTCTCGTCGTCGAGCCAGGCGGCCTGATCGTCGACGTTGCGGTCCTCGGCGAGCGGCTCCTCCTCCATGGTCGCCAGATCGAGGACGTACAGCCGCCACGGGTCGTCGACGCTGTCGTTCACGCGCTTCTTGAACACCAGTCGCGTCCCGTCGGGAGACAGCGAGGGGCACTCGAGGTTCTCACGTACGGTGTGCGCGGTCCACTTCTCGTAGTCGCCCTGGACGAGGTAGGTCTTGCCGCCGGTCGAGACCGTGGCGTAGAAGGTGTTGTCGTCGTCGGTGAAGGTCACTCCCCAGTAGTTCGCGTCGACGCGGTGCACGCGCTGCCCGTCGATGAAGAGCTGGAGCCCCTCGATCGAGTCGACGAGGAAGTCCTTCTCGCGGTCGTACATCCCGGTCCTGGTGGAGAAGTTCGTCCCGGCATAGTTGTCGCCCGTCACGAACACCGTCCACGCGACCATTCGCCCCGATGGCGATACCCGTGCGCGCGAGGGCACCCCGCTGTAGGTGAAGGTCTGCTCCTCCGTGAGGTCGGCATCCCTCACCGACACGGTGGTCGTCGGCTTCAGGCTGCCCTCGATGCTCACGCACACGGCGGTATCAGCGGCCGCGTAGAACCGGCTGCACTCCAGACCGGTGCCGCTCCTGTCCTGTCCGTCCTGCTGCACGACGTATCCGTCGGTGCCGCGCACGTAGAGCCCCGCATCGGTCGCCGGAGCGACGGCGGCCTCGGCGTGCGAGGGCGCGCCGTCGCGGTTCACGGCGAACAGCGAGTAGCCGACGCCCACGACCGCGAGGACCAGCGCCGCAGACCCCACGAGCGCGATCCGCTTCGTCATCGGGGTCACGCGATCTCCTCCGCAGGAGAGCGCTCGGGGCGGATCAGCACGGCCGCGGCCAGGAGCACGACCAGGAGCACGACGGATGCCGCGGCGAACGCCGCCGTCACGCCCCAGAACGTCCAGGCGGCGCCGAACAGGACTGCGGCGAACAGCCGACCGGTGGCCTGCCCGGTCTGCAGCAGCGCCATGCCTCCGGCGCGGCGATCGCGCGGGATGCCGGGACCGGCCAGCGCCATCAGCACGCCGTCGGTCGCCGCATAGAAGACTCCGAGCAGCAGGAGCAGGAGCACCAGCAGCACGGGGCCGTCGATCGGGAGCAGGAGGGTCGAGTAGGCGCCGAGCAGGGCGAGGTTTCCCAGCAGGAACGGCAGCCGACGTCCGATCCGATCGGCGAGACGACCCATCGGCACGGCGAGCGTCAGATAGACGAGCGCGCTGCCCAGCGGCAGCAGCGGGAAGAACACGGCATCCAGCTGCATCCGGTCCTGCAGACCCAGGTAGAGGAAGCCGTCGCCGATCGTGGCCAGACCGAGCATGGTCGCCGCGATGAGGAGACGACGGAACGCCGGATCGCCGAGAATCTTCACCGTCTCCCGCAGCGTCGGGCGCGGGGCCCCGACGGGGACGTTTCCCCGGCCAGGGACGAAGGCGATGAGGACGAGGACCCCGAGCGTGGCGACGCAGAAGCTCACGATGAAGACGGCGTCGAAGGCGTCGGCCAGCATCCACAGCAGCCCGAAGGCGGCCAGGGGGCCCAGCAGCGCGCCGGCCGTGTCCATCGCCCTGTGCACGCCGAACGCGCGCCCCTGATGGGCGTCGTCCACCGAGAGCGAGATCAGGGCGTCACGAGGCGCCGTGCGGATGCCCTTGCCGATGCGGTCGACGGCGAGCGTCGCCGACAGCGCCACGGTCGACGTCCCCGACAGCAGCAGGAACGGCTTGCAGATGGCGGACAGCGCATAGCCGATGCCCGCCACGAGCTTGTGCTGCGACCAGCGGTCGGCGATGTGACCTCCGAGAAGGCGGACGAAGGCGGTGACGCCGTTGTAGAGGCCGTCGAGGAAGCCGAAGGCGAGCGGGGTCATGCCCAGCCCGATGACGAGGTACAGCGGAAGGACCGCCGTGACCATCTCGGAGGAGAGGTCGGTGAGCAGGCTCACCGCCCCCAGTGCGATCGCGGTGCTGCCGACTCCGGCCGCACGGCGGCCCACCTGAGGGTGGACCGCCGTGCTTCCGTCGTCCTGCCGCGATTTGCTGCCGGCGAGGTACATGATCGTCAGTGGCAGGTGATCGTGTTGGTGTCGAGCACGGTGCCGCCGATGTCGACGAACGAGTGCGTGACCGACGTGTCGGTGAAGTCGAGCTTCGACACCCCGTACGCCGTGTTGATGCGCTTGGCGCTGTTCGCCTTGGTGTTGCCGAAGTCGCGCATCTCATGACCGCCCAGACCGCTGACGATCTGGACCGTGCCCGACGAGGATGCCGCACCAGAGGCGTTCATGGCGTTGAAGCGCTCGTAGTCGTGGTCGTGCCCGCTGAGCACGAGTTCGACGTTCGCGTTCGCGAGCATCTTCCACACCGGCTGGCTCGCCGGCTCGTTGCCGTGATCGCCCGAGCTGAACGCCGGGTGGTGCATGTACGCCACGACGCACTGCTTGGTGTTCGACGCGAGGTCGGCCGCGAGCCAGTTGAGCTGCGCCTGGTCGGTGAAGGTGTTCGAGTCCAGGGCGATGAAGTGCCAGTTCGAGTAGTCGTAGCTGTAGTACATCTTGCCCTGGGGCGTCGCACGGTTGCCGAAGTAGTCCCGGTAGGCCTTCGGGTCGAGGTTGTCGTAGTCGTCGTACGTCTCGTGGTTGCCGGGGATCGGCCAGGTGTTGCCCTTGACCGTGCCCCAGGACTTGGCGTAGACGGTCGAGAAATCGCTCGCCTTCGCGTCGTCGTACTGCATGTCGCCGAGGGTGATGTAGAACACCGGGTTGATCGCCTGCGCACGGTCGAACGTCTCGAAGTGCTTGCAGTCGGAGGGGAACTCCCCCGTCACCTTCTTGCCCCGGGTCGTGCAGCCCTGGCCCGCGATGTCGCCGGCGGCGACCACGGTGAAGCCCGTGCCGGGGTTGGGGGTGCTGCCTGCGGTGCCGTAGGCCTCGACCTCGAACAGCGAGTAGCCGTAGGCGGTGCCGCGTGCGGTGCCGTAGATGCGCAGGTAGCGGCCGGTGCCGTTGAGGTTGGTGAACTCGTCGGTGGCGCCGTTGCCCGCGGCCTCGGTGGCGAGGGTGGTCCACGTGGTGCCGTCGGCGGAGATCTCGACGCGGTACTTGGACGCGTATGCGGCTTCCCACTTCAGGACGACCTTGTTGACCTTCGCGCCGTCACCGAGATCGATGCGGATCCACTGCGGGTCCACGCCTTCGACGCTCGACCAGCGGCTGGTCGCGTTGCCGTCGACCGCCTTCGCCCCGTCGAACTCCGCGCTCTCGACCGAGGAGGTCGTCGCGGGCTTGTTCTTCGAGATGAGGGTGGCCGCCGGGTTCGCCGTGCTGGTCGGTGTCGGGGTCGGCGTCGGAGTGGATGTCTGCGTCGGCGTCGGGGTCGGCGTGGGCGTCGCCGTGGGGGTGCCGCCGCCGGTGAGGGTGTAGGCCTCGACCTCGAACAGGGAGTAGCCGTAGGCGGTTCCTCGTGCGGTGCCGTAGATGCGCAGGTAGCGGCCGGTGCCGTTGAGGTTGGTGAACTCGTCGGTGCCGCCGTTGCCCGCGGCCTCGGTGGCGAGGGTGGTCCAGGTGGTGCCGTCGGTGGAGACCTCGACGCGGTACTTGGACGCGTAGGCGGCTTCCCACTTCAGGACGACCTTGTCGACCTTGGACCCTGCGCCCAGGTCGATGCGGATCCACTGCGGGTCCACGCCTTCGACGCTCGACCAGCGGCTCGTCGCGTTGCCGTCGACCGCCTTCGCACCCTCGAAGCCCGAGCCCTCGGACGACGACGTCGTCACGGGCTTGTTCTTCGAGATCAGCGTCGCGGTGCCGGGGTTCTGCGTCGGCGTCGACGTCGGAGTGCTCGTCGGCGTCGGCGTCGGCGTCGGCGTGGTGCCGTCGTCGTTGGGCCAGCGGGGCGTCGGGTCGGTCGGGATGCTGAAGGGGTCGCCGTAGACCGACCAGCTCAGCGGGGTGTTGAGGTTGAGGTTGCCGGCGTTGAGCCAGACGCGCTGCGCGTTCTCGATGCGGCTGACGTCCTCGTGCGCGGCCTCCTTCTTCATCTCGACCACGCGGGCGTCGAGGAAGGCGTTGAGATACGTGGTCTCGTTGCCGCCGGATGCGGGGGTCGTCGCCTTCTTCTTCGCCTGGGTGCGGATGTCCTCCAGGCCGTCGAAGCCGTGCACGACCGCCGCGTCGTAGTACGCGAACTGCCCGAGCGGGCCGAGCTTGTCGGAGATCGCGAGGTTGACGGACGGGTCGAAGTACTGGACCTTGGTCTCGTCGCGCTGCGCCCGCTGGAACTCGGGCTTCTTGCCCTCCGCCTTCCAGGCGGTCTCGAACGCGGTGCCGAGTCCGGCGTGCGATTCGGTGCCGTCGACGTTGCGCAGAGCGGGGATGTACTTGGCGAGGGGGTTGTTCGGGTACTTCTTCGTGTAGTTCTCGACGAGCACGAGCATGTCGTGCGTGCCCGAGGTGAAGCCCACGATGCCACCCGTGTATCCGCGGCCGTCGTCGATGTCCTCGATGTAGTCGTAGTAGTCGTACCAGTTCAGGTGCGAGTTCTCGGCGGAGGTGATGATCTCCTGCGCGATCTCCCGCTTGACGGGGTCGCGGAGCGAGAGGGGGGTCGCTGCCTGCGCCGAGGTCGCCACGAGCCCGGTGAGGGGTATGACGATCGCGGCTGCCAGCAGCGCGAGCATTGGTCGACGTTGACGCATGGTTCCTCCGATGGGGGTCGGTTCAGAAAGTTAGGAAACATTCTTTACGAAGAGTTATACCCCAGTCGCCTGCCGTGCGCAATGGTCGGATGATTACTTCTTCTCACGTTCATTGGTCGTCAAGGTCTGTACGATTCGGAGTACCCGACCACGAAACATCGAGGACTCCGTGCCCACTGCCCCGACCGGAACCAGCGTCGTCAGAGCGATCAACGCGCGCGCGGCGCTGCGGCTCCTGCTCGATCTCGGCCCGCTGAGCCGCCCCGAGATCGCCGCCCATCTCGCCGTGTCGAAGCCCACGGCATCCCACCTGCTCATGCAGCTGCGCGACAGCGGCCTGGTCAAGAGCGAGGGCAACCGCGACGGCGCCATCGGACGCGCCGCCGAGCTCTTCAGCGTCAACGAGAAGGCCGCCTACACCGCCGCCGTCGACGTGACGCCCGAGCGCATCGCGACCGTCGTGGTCGACCTCACCGGCAGGAAGGTCGGAGAGTTCGCGCTGCCGACCCCCGAGGGCGACGTCAGCGACCCGACCCTGCAGGTGCACGAGGCGCTCAGCGGCGCGTGCGCCCCGATCGGCGTGGATCCGTCCGACCTGCGCCGCGTCGTCATCGGCATCCAGGGAGCGATCGACCCGACCTCCGACCGCCTGCGCTTCGCGTCGCACCTCCCCGGATGGCAGCGCGCCGGTCTCACCGCCGCCCTGAAGGAGCGCATCGGCGCCCCCGTCGATATCGAGAACGACGTGAACCTCGTCACGATCGCCGAGCGCGCCCACGGCGTCGCGACGGAGAACGACAGCTTCGCGGTGCTCTGGGTCTCGGACGGCATCGGCATGGGTCTGATGTTCGGCGGACGCGTGCACCGTGGCCTCACGGGAGGCGCGGGCGAGATCTCCGACCTGCCGCTCCCCGGGGCGCCGGTCGGCAGCCTGACCAACGAGTTCGGCGCGAGCGGCATGCAGGCTCTCGCCGGCGCACCCGCGCTCGGCCGCGTGCTCGCGGAGCACGGCTTCGACGCGGCCACGCCGGTGGAGGCGGTGGCGGATGCCGTCGCCGCAGACGGCGACGCGGCGTCAGCGGCCCTCGACGAGATCGCCAGCCGACTGGCCCTCGGCTTGTCTGCGGTGGTCGCGATCGTCGACCCCGACCTCATCGTCCTGGCCGGCGACTTCGCCCTTGCAGGCGGGGAGCGTCTGCGCAGCCTGGTGCAGCACCATCTGCACGCCGCCGTCGTCGCACGGCCGCCCGTGCTGCTCTCGGCGCTGGACGAGAACCCGGTTCTCGACGGCGCCCTGCGCCTTGCGCTCGAGCGGGTGCAGGACGAGGTGCTGAGCACCGTGAGCGGCGGCCAGTCGAAGCCTGCGGGCGACGACGACTGACCCGCCGCGTCAGCCCTTGGTCGCTCCGGCGGTCAAGCCGCCGACGATGTACCTCTGCAGGAACAGGAACAGGATCATCACCGGCACGGCCGCCATCACGGCGCCGGCGGAGAAGGCCGACCAGTCCGCGTAGCGGGGGTTCGCGACGAGCTTCGTGAGACCGACGACGAGCGTCTGCTTGTCGACGTCGACGAGCATGATGCTCGCGATCACGTACTCGTTCACCGTGCCGATGAACGACAGCAGGGCGACCACCGCGAGGATCGGCGCCACCAGCGGGAGGATCATCGTGAAGAAGATGCGCGCGTGCCCGGCGCCGTCGATGCGCGCGGCCTCGTCGAGCTCCATCGGCAGCGTGTTGAAGAACCCGTACATCAGGTAGGTGTTCACGCCGAGAGCGCCGCCGAGGTACACGAGGATCAGGCCGGTGTGCGTGTTCAGGCCGATCGCGGGGAACCAGTCCCCCAGCGTGGACATCAGCAGGAAGATCGCGACGACCGCGAGCAGCTGCGGGAACATCTGCACCACGACGATCGTGACGAGGCCGATGCGGCGCCCGGCGAATCGCATGCGTGAGAAGGCATATGCCGCCAGCGCGCCGATGAACACGGTCGATGCGCCCGTAACCACGGCGATGACGAGGGTGTTCAGGAACCACAGGCCGTAGGGGTTCTGCGGATCGCTGAGGATGCGCACGTAGCTGTCGATGCCGATCGCGGAGAACAGCTGGTTGGATCCGGTCAGCGTGCCCTTCGGGTTCAGCGATGCGGAGAACACGTAGAGCAGCGGGAACAGGGCGAAGGCGCTCACCACGATGGCGACGACGTGGCGCCATCCGGTGTCGGCGAACCACGCGCCGAGGCTGCGCTTGCGCGGAGCGAGGATGTCGGTGCTCATGTCAGTTCAGCTCCTCGAGTGCCTTGGTCTTGCGGAAGCTGATGATCGAGATCGTCGCCACCACGATGAAGATGAGGATGGTGAAGGCGGAGGCCAGACCGTAGTCGCGGTTCTGACCGGTGAAGGCCACCTTGTAGACCATCGAGATGAGGATGTCGGTGTGCCCGACCGGGATGCTCACGTCGTCGAAGCGGGGACCGCCCTTGGTGAGCATGTAGATCAGGTTGAAGTTGTTGAAGTTGAACGCGAACGACGAGATCAGCAGCGGCGCCACCGTCACGAGCAGCAGTGGCAGCTTGATGCGCCGGAAGACCTGCCACGGGTTCGCGCCGTCCATCACCGCCGCCTCGTTCACGTCTTCGGGGATGCCCTGCAGGGCGCCCATGCAGACGAGGAACATGTAGGGGAAGCCGAGCCAGAGGTTGACGATCAGCACCGACACCTTGGCGAGGTTCGGGTCGGTGAGCCACGGGATCTCCGCGCCCCCGAAGATGACCTGGTTGATGAAGCCGAAGCTCTCGTTCATCATGCCCGCCCAGACCAGGGCGGAGAGGAACGCGGGGAACGCGTACGGGAGGATCAGGATGATCCGGTAGCCGTTGCGGAACCGCATCCGGGTGTTGTTGAACACGAGCGCGAGAAGAAGACCGAGGAAGAACGTCGACGCCACGGAGACGAGGGCGAACACGAACGTCCAGATCGTGACCGAGATCAGCGGGCCGCGGATGGACTCGTCGGCGACGGCGCGCACGAAGTTGTCGAAGCCGACCGTCGTCTGCCATCCGGGGAGCAGCTCCTCGCCGCTGTCGGAGGTGAACGCGCCGGTGCCGACGTCGGAGTAGACCGTGTCGGTGTCGGTGTCGGTGATGGTGTCGGCATCCGCGTCGTACGTGAGCGTCGAGACGTACAGATACCCCTTCTGCCCGTCTGGCGCCCGGAGGCTCCCGTCGTTGGGGTCGTCGCTGAACGGCACCGAGAGCTTCTCCAGGACGCTCGAGAGCGTGAAGACCTTGGCGAGAGGGAGCGTGGTCCAGCCGTCGACCGAGACGGCCCTGTCGCCGTCGAACTCCGCGTCGACCTCCTGCAGCGGCTGCTCGGCGGTGCCGAGGAGCGCATCGCCGGAGTCGGGGTCGGTGACCAGGAGGCCGTAGGTGCCGAACTGTTCGACGACGGTCACGGGGTAGGTGGGCGAGTCCTCGACGCGCTCCTGCGCGGAGGCGAGCAGCGAGGAGATCGCCTGGTCCTTGGTGCCGTTGTGACCGGTGCCGTAGTTCGTGAAGCCGATGTACCCGGTGTAGAGCAGCGTGAACACCTGGAAGATGATCAGGAAGATGATGCCGGGCGTGAGGTACTTCGCGGGGATCCGCTTGCGGGAGAAGTAGATCCAGTTGACGAGGACGGCGACCACGACCACGATGCCGAGGATCAGCCATTCCTGGTGCGTGAAGAGCACGTAGGCCGCGTAGAGCGCGATCGCGTCGACGATGGCCAGCAGCAGGATCTTCAGCAGCATCCAGCCGATCGGCGTGGACGCCGCTTCGGCGATCTTCGCGGCCTGACGCTGGCGCTTGGTCGGAGGAGCCGTGGGCTCGGCAGTGTCTGTCATCTCGTCCCCGTCGTGGAGCTGCCGGGGCGGACGGTGACGTCCGCCCCGGCAGGATGGTGCTGGGTGTGTCTTACTTGATGGCCGCGGTCACGTCGTCGACGAGCTTCTGCCACGTCGTCTTCGGGTCTGCGCCGTTGATGATGGCCGCCTCGGCGACGCCCCAGAACTGCCACACCGAGCCCATGGCCGGGATGGCCGGCATCGGGACGGCGTCGGCGCCGACGGCCTGGAAGCCGGCGATGATCGGGTCGGATGCCGCCTCGTCGGCCGCAGCGGTGAGCGCGGGCAGCACGTTGCCTGCCTTGAAGAGCTCGAGCTGGACGTCCTTGGTGCCGAGGTAGTTGACGAGGAAGTCGTTGGCCGCGACCTTGTTCTTGGACTCGGCGCTGACGAAGAAGCCCTTGACGCCGGCGAACGGCGACGCGGTCTCGCCGGTGGGGCTGGGGACGGGGTCGATCGCGACGTTGATGCCGGCGTCGACAGCCGCGCCGACGTTCCACGGGCCGGTGAGCCAGAAGGCGGCGGTGCCGTCGAGGAACTGCTGCTTGGCGATCTCGCCGTCGATGTCGGTGTTCAGCGTGCCGGTGCCGTTCTTGCCCTTGGCCGCGAGCCAGTCGGCGAAGGCGAAGCCGCCCTCGCTGCCGAGCTGGAGGTCGGTCGGGTCGTAGCTGCCGGAGTCGTCGGTGCCGAAGACCGGGGCGCCGAACGCCGTCTGGAACGGGTAGAGGTGGTACGGGTTGCCCTCGGCGCCCTGCTCGACGACGAAAGTGCCCTTGGAGAGCATGTCGTCGAAGCTCGTCGGAGCCGTGGGGACGAGGTCGGCGTTGCGCAGCACGGCGATGTTCTCGACCGCGTACGGGAGCATGTAGACGGTGCCGTCGTAGGTCGCTGCCTGGAGGGCGACGGGCAGGTAGTCGGATGCCGAGTCGCCGAGCTCCAGCGGGGCGATGACGCCGTTGGTGGAGAGCTCGCCCAGCCAGTCGTGCGCGCCCATGACGACGTCGGGGCCCTTGCCCGTCGGCACCTGCTGAATGAAGTCGTCCTTCATGTCGTCGACGGACTTGCCGACGAGCTTGACCTTGACGCCGGTCTTCTCCTCGTAGGAGTCGGCCGCGCCCTGCAGCGCGTCGACGCGCTCGGAGTCGACCCACACGGTCAGGGTGCTGCCTGCGTCTTCGCCCTTGGACGAGTCGCCGCTGGTACCGGTCGAGCAACCGGCGAGCGTCAGGGTCGAAACGATGGCGATCGCGCCGACGGCAGCGATGCTCCTCTTGTTCACCTTCATTGGTGTGAGCCTCTCTCAGTGCTGTGGCCTGCGGTACTGCAAGCGCTTACAGTATGCACCGGGATCGTCGTGATCCGCAATGAAAAAGTGCGTCGATACCAACCTGTGACCGTGTCGTTGCGCGCTGATCAAGATGAAAGCGCTTCCAACTCCCCTGGAAATGAGGGTGTCGGTAGACTTCTCCCTATGGCTGACAGTTCCTTTGACATCGTCTCGAAAGTGGATCACCAGGAGGCGCAGAACGCGCTCAACCAGGCTCACAAGGAGATCGAACAGCGCTACGACTTCAAGGGCACCGGAGCATCGATCGCGTGGAGCGGCGAGCAGGTGCTGATCATCGCGAACACCGAAGAGCGCGCCAAGGCCGTGCTCGACGTGTTCCAGTCGAAGCTCATCAAGCGCGGCATCTCGCTGAAGAGCCTGGAGTCGGGCGAGCCCTTCGCCAGCGGCAAGGAGTTCCGCATCGTCTCCTCCCTCAAGGACGGCATCTCCTCGGAGAACGCGAAGAAGATCAACAAGATCATCCGCGACGAGGGCCCCAAGGGCGTCAAGAGCCAGATCCAGGGCGACGAGCTGCGCGTGCAGTCCAAGAGCCGCGACGACCTCCAGTCGGTGATCGCGCTCCTCAAGGGCGCCGACCTCGACCTCGACCTGCAGTTCATCAACTACCGCTGACGCGCAGACGACACCGGCCGGATGCCGAGGGGTGAGCCCCGGCATCCGGCCGTTCTCATGCGCGCGGGGAGTGCGCGGGATTCAGCCGTTCGGGCCGGTGCCGCCGTCGTCCGTCGACCCGGTGCCGCCGCCGTCCGTCGACCCGGTGCCGCCGTTGTCCGTCGAACCGCCGCGCGGCCCGTTCTGCTGACCCCCCTGTCCGCCGGAGCCGCCTCCTCCAGGACCGCCTCGGCCGTCCTCCGACCCGCCAGGGCGTTCGCCGGGGCCGGACCCTCCGCCGGGCCCGAAGCCGCCCTGGGAGTGGGAGTGGGCGACGCCGGAGATCGCCCAGCCCGCCCCGAACCCGATGCCGAGCAGAAGGATGCCGGAGAGCACGGCGACGAGGATGAGGAGCCCGTTGCGTCGAGCCGCGGGTGGAGCGGCCACCGCGACCGGCGCGCCCGCCGGGGCCGCTGCGGCCGGGGCGTAGGACGCCGCCGGTGGCGGCGCGGAGGCCGTCGGCGTCAGGGGCACGGTCTCCTGCTCGGGCGATGTGGCCGCGGAATCGGAGCCGAGGTGTGCGGACGCCTCGGCATCCGCACCTGATGAACCGGTGCTGTTGTCTGAGTTCTTGGACATGACGCCACTGTCGCCGCCCGCCCCCAAGACAGGACCAAGAATCGGCCCCGTCCGGCGGATTCATAGCCCGGTGATCAGAAAGCCTCAGCCCTTCCGCGCATCCGTGGCGGTCGCTGCGGGGAGCGAGAGCAGGAAGGTGGTGCCAGACGCCGAGGTCTCCTCGACCGCGACCGTGCCGCCGAACCGGTGGGCGAGGTCACGGACCAGGGCGAGCCCGAGTCCGAAACCGCGGCGTCCGCTGCTGTCCCCCGCGCCCTCCGCTCGCGCGAACCGGTCGAAGACGTGCTCGGGGTCGATGCCGCGGATCCCCGGGCCGTGGTCGACGACCCTGATGTCGACGCGCCGCCCCACGACGACCGCCGATACCTCGACGGTCGAGCCCCTCGGCGCGAAGCGCAGGGCGTTGTCGAGCAGTGCCGTCAGCGCTCGCTGCAGGGCGACGGCGTCCGCCGCGACCACGAGCCCGTCCGCGACCTCGACCGCCACGGAGACGTCGGCCTCCGCGGCACGCGGGGCGAGGACGGAGGCCGCCTCGCGCGCGGCGGCCCCGACGGAAGCGGCGGCGTGCGCATCGGCCCCGGTCGTGCCGGCGGACTCCGCGGTGACCAGCAGATCGGTCAGCACGGCATCCATCACCGCCGCATCGCGACGCAGATCCGCGAGGGCGCCGCCGACGTCGCCCCCGCGTGCGGCGCGGTGCTCGGCGAGCTGGATCCGACTGGTGAGGGTGGTGAGCGGAGTGCGCAGCTCGTGGCTGGCGTCGGCCACGAAAGAGCGCTGCACCTCGAGAGCTGCGGCCAGCGGCTGGGCCGCCCGGCGCGCGAGATACCAGGACGTCGCGCCGAGGGCGATGATGCCGAGCAGACCCACGGCGACGGCGATCGGAATCGCCGTGCCGAGCTCGATCACGCGCCCCGGCGGTCGTCCCCCACCGGGACCGGGGCCCTCCGGCGGGTGCTCCGGGCGCGACGACGCCGACAGCGCGGCGATCGTCACGACGCTGAGCAGCGTGACGACCACGGCGGATGCCGCCGCCACCCACACTCCGGCTCGGAGCGCCGCACGCTGCACCCTGCGGCGGTCGGCACGGATCGCGGCATCCGTCCGCCCGCTCATCGGGGAGTCCCCGTCCGGTAGCCGCGAGCGCGCACCGTGTCGATGATCTCGGGGGTCGACTTGCGGCGGACGTAGTGGACATACGCGTCGACCGTCGCCGCCGCACCACCGGGGAACACGCTGTCGAGGATCTCCTCCCTGGAGAACACGTGCTCGGGGCTCGAGGTGAGCAGCTCGAGGAGCTCGGTCTCTGCCGAAGTCAGCGGGATCCTCTCGCCCGCGGGCGAGTACAGGGCCTGGGCGACCGGGGTGAAGAGCCAGTCGCCGATCTCCCTGCGGTCGCCGACGCCCCTGCCGCGGATCAGCGCACGCAGTCGCGCGCGCAGCTCGGCGAAGTCGAACGGCTTCACGAGGTAGTCGTCGGCTCCGGCATCGAGGCCGGAGACGCGATCTTCGACCGCTCCGAGCGCGGTGAGCATGAGCACAGGGGTCGCCAGCCGCGCGGTCCGGATGGCGCGGATCAGCTCGATGCCGCTCATGCCGGGGAGGCGTCGATCGACGACGATCACGTCGTAACGACGGGCGAGAACCATCCGGAGCCCGGCCTCGCCGTCTGCCGCATGATCGACGACGAAGTCGTCGGAGAGCACCTCGACGGCGATCTCGGCGATGTCGGGCTCGTCTTCGACGTAGAGCAGCCGCGCCCGCCCCACGGGCTGACCGTCACGTGAGTTCGACACGCTCCCAGTATGCTCCGCTGCGCCTATGGAGGGATCCCAGCGATCGCATACTGATATACGGGTTTAGTTGCTCAAGACTGGAAGCTGTCGCATCCGGAAGCGACGAACGATGTTCGCGTGCACGACGCGCTGCCGATCTCGGATTCGCGTTCTCGGGATCGCGGATCCTGCCCTGTGGGGACCGGGCACCCGACAGCTCCGTGCATGCCCATCGCCTGTGGTCGGCGGGCGTCCCTAACGCCCGCCGACCACAGAAATGATTTTTACGAAATATCAGGGGAAAACCCGCGCGCAGACGTAATCCGAGCGCCTGCGCGTGGAGTGTTGGCATCCGGCCGCAGTTCGTGATGTAGTTGCCCTCCGGGCACATCATGGGGGCGTCCGGGATCTGGACATGCAACTGGGGGCAATCCATGAACGGAAAGCGTTCGAACAGCACCATCGGCGAGAGCAAGCAGCTGCTCGCTGAAGAGGTGTTCCAATACATCGCAACGCAGATCGTCAACGGCGATCTGGCACCGGGGCACCGCATCCGCGACGTGGAGGTCGCCGACGAGCTCCACGTGTCGCGCACACCGGTACGTGAAGCGCTGCAGCGCCTCGAGCGCCTAGGCCTGGTGACGATGTACCCGAGCAGGTACACGGAGGTCACCGCGGTCACACCCGAGATCGTGGCGCAGACCCTCGAGTTCGCCGGGTACCAGGCGGGCGTCGCGGCGCGCATGGGCGTCGCGCGCATGACCGAGGTGGAGCGCGAGCACGTGGCCGGCCTCATCGAGAAGATGTACGAGGCGCAGGAGCCGCGCAGCATCTCCGAGTCGCGGTGGGCGGTGTTCTCCTACCTCAGCGATCGCAGTGCCAACGCTCAGCACCGCGCGCTGATCCAGGACACGGGCATGGCACTGTTCCGCAACCTCCGGGACTGGCAGATCCCCCAGGAGGACGAGGAGCGGATGCAGCAGGTCTACCGCGACTTCCGCGACGCCGTGCTGAGCGCCGACGGCGACAGAGCCGAGCAGCTCACCCGGGCGATGCACTACGTCTGAGCCGCTGCCCACCCGCTGACCCAGCGGCCGAGACGCCGGTACGCGTCCTCGCGCGCCTCATGACGCGAGAGGAAGACGTCGTGCAGGGCGCCGTCGATGCGCTCGACGGTGACCGACGGGCCGAGCTTCAGCGCCGCGCGGGCGATGTCGTCGACGACGAGCACCGTATCGGCCCGCGTGAGATCGTCCGACCACCTGGTCGGAGTCGCGGACCGCGCCGAGAGCAGCACGCAGACGGGCTCCGCGATCGTCAGTCCGGAGGCCACGGTCGAGTGCCCCCGGAGGATCGCGTGGAACCACCCCGCGTGCACCGCCATGGTCTGCACGGGGCGCCAGTCGAGGTTCACCTCGACCGGATCGTCGGGATCGGCGACCTCCTGCTGCGCACGGGTGTAGAAGCCGAGGTCGACCTGGGGAGCCACCTCGCGGGGAGCCCACCGCGCCTGCAGCTCCGCCACGGGGGCGATCAGCGGGCGCACGGAGGCCACCTGGAACTCCAGCCAGGGACTGTTCAGGATGACGGCATCCGCACTCCCCTGGTGACGTGAGGCCCACAGGCTCAGCGTCAGCCCACCCGTCGAGTGCCCGAACAGCACCAGGCGACGTGCGGATGCCGCGCCATCCGCCCCGCGACCCATCGCGTCGAGAGCGGCGGCGATGTCCTCGTCGTAGGTCGCGAGATCGGTGATGTATCCGGGCGTCTGTCCGGGTCGCAGACTGCGGCCGTACTTGCGCAGGTCGAGCGCGTAGAACCGCGCACCCCGCGCCGTCCAGAACCGCGCGAGGCGCTTCTGGAAGAAGTAGTCCGACCACCCGTGCACGTAGAGCACGTCGACGTCCTCCAGCGGACGGCGGCGTCCGAGCAACCGCTCCCACCACCCCGCCTCGATCGGCAGCGCTCTCACCAGGGTCGCGACGACCGGCCCCTCGTCGTCGTCGCCGAGTTCGAGCGTCAGCTGCGCGAACTCCTCTCCGAGGACGTCGGGAATCCAGTCAGCCATGCCGCCAGGCTAGCCGACCGCGATCCGTCTACTGCGGAGCGAGGTGACCGACGGTGAGGTTGCGTACGAGCCGCACGGCGATCGCGAGGGGATCGCTCGACGCAGACCCGTCGTAGGTGGTCATGCGGATCCAGTCGGGACCGACCCTCAGGTCGAGATGCGTCTCGCCGTGCTCACCGGCGCTGGTCTTGGCCTCGTCGGCGCCCTCGACGACGACGGGGGTCCCCTCTTGCCGATCGAAAGCCCACGCGCCCGCGGGCAGCCCGGTGATCTGCAGCAGCGCAGGAGATGAGTACTCGTCTCCTGGGCCTCGGAAATAGCAGATCGTCGAACCGTTGACGACCTCGTACACCTCAGCGGGAATCCCCCACCCGCCGAAAGAGGACTGCAGCACCGCCTCGGTCCCCAGCAGGGCGGAGAGCTCCTCGGCCGTCAGGAACCGCTCGCATCGTGCTCCCACGATGTCGCTGTCGGCGAGTGCCACCACGCGGACGTTCGCCGCCGCGGTGGCGACCAGCGCCCGCAGCGCGGATTCGATCCCTGCCGCATTCGCGTCGACCCAGGGGCCTCTCATCGTTGCGGAGAGGTGGACGTCGCCCTCCGTGAGCTCGAAGGTGCATCCGCCCGACTCACATCCGCCACCAGGCGTCAGCGGGGCGCCTCGCTCCAGCGCACCGTCGAAGACGTCGGGACCGTCGGGGACGACGGCGACCTCCCAGTGCGCGCTCTCGTCACCGGCTGAGCAGGCGATGCCGCCGGCCCGCTGGAACATGTACTGCGCGGGCCCCGGGATCCAGTTCATCGTCGACACGGTGGACAGTGCCGGGTGCATCGGGGTTGACGGCTCGCCGATCACGGCCGCAAGGGCCGCGCCGACATCGGCACACGTCAGGGTGAACGCCGGCGTCGGCTCGACGGGCGGCGCCTGAGTCGGAGTCGGCGTGGGCGTCGGAGTCGCCGCTGAGGGGGATGCCGACGGCTCGGGCGTGGGGGTCGGTGCACACCCTGAGACGAGGAGAATCGTGGCGGCGCTGATGGCGAGGAGATGGCGCAGTCGCATGATGCCACCCTAAGCTCAGCTCCCCGTCGACCCGCCGCATCCCTGCAACGAACCGATGACGATCACTCGCCCCGGGAGACCCGCACCATCTCGTCGCGCGGCACGACCTTGACGCGGGCGCGCTCCTGCGGGGCGCCCAGGGCGATCTCGTGCTCGTCGAGGCGGTGCCAGCCCTCGAGGTCCGTCCACTTCACGCCGCGCTCGGAGAGCAGCGCCGTGATCGCTTCCTCAGACGGATCCTCCGGCTGCCACCATGAGCCCTGGTCGTTGATGATGTGGCGCACGGTCTCCATGGCGTCGGACTTCGTGTGGCCGATGAGGCCGACGGGTCCGCGCTTGATCCAGCCGGTGGCGTAGATGCCCGGCACGCGCTGGTTGGAGTCCTTCGCGAGCACCTGGCCCTCGCGGTTCGGGATCACGCCGTGCTTCTTGTCGAACGGCACGCCGGGCAGCGGCGAGCCGAAGTAGCCGATCGCACGGTACAGCGACTGCATCGGGACCTCGCGGAGCTCTCCGGTGCCGACCGCGCCGCCCTGTCCGTCGGGCTCGGTGCGCTCGTAGACGAGAGCGGCGACGCGGCCGTTCTCGTCGGTGCGGACCTCGACGGGGCGGGCCCAGAAGTGCAGGTGCAGGCGGCGGGATGCCGTGCCGCCGGCGTTGTTGACCGAGTCGCGCTTGCGCCACGACTGCAGCACACGGTCGATGACCATGACCTGCTTGTTGCTGGCGATCGCGTCCTTCGACGCCTCGTCGTAGTCGAAGTCCTCGTCGTAGACGACCATGTCGACATCGCGCAGCTCGCCGAGCTCGCGGAGCTCCAGCGGCGTGAACTTCACCTGAGCGGGACCGCGGCGACCGAACACGTGCACGTCGGTGATCTCGCTGGCCTTGAGGCCCTCGTAGACGTTCTCCGGGACCTCGGTGACGAGCAGGTCCTCCGCGTGCTTGGCGAGCATGCGGGCGACGTCGAGCGCGACGTTGCCGTTGCCGAGGACGCCGACGGATGCCGCGTCCAGCGGCCACTCGCGCGGCACGTCGGGGTGTCCGTCGAACCAGCTCACGTAGTCCGCCGCGCCGTAGGACGCCACCGCGTCGCTGCCGGGGATGTCGAGCGAGGTGTCGCGGATCGCACCCGTGGCGAAGATCACGGCGTTGTAGTGCTTCTTGAGATCCTCGAGCGTGATGTCCTCGCCGAATCGCACGTTGCCGAACAGCCGGATGTCGCCGCGGTCGAGCACATCGCGCAGCGCCGTGATGATGCCCTTGATGCGGGGATGATCCGGGGCGACGCCGTAGCGGACCAGGCCGTACGGCGCGGGGAGCTGCTCGAACAGGTCGATCGAGACGTCGAACTTGCGCTCCGCCTTCAGCAGGATGTCGGCGGCGTAGATGCCCGCGGGGCCGGCACCGACGATGGCGAGTCTGAGCTTGGTCATGGGGGTCCTTTCGTCACGCCCGGCGTTCCGGGTGCGGCCGCGCGGAGCGGCGAGGGTCAGCTGGAGCGTTCGGCCAGCGACTCGGCGAAGCGCGTGAGCGCGTCGCGGACCGTGCCCTTCGGCAGCGGCGCGAGCGCGTCGATGGCGTCCTGCGTCCAGGAGAGTGCGAGCTCGAGGGTCTTCTGCGTCGACGCGTGGTCGCGCAGCTC
The DNA here is from genome assembly GCF_042887445.1 of Microbacterium sp. NPDC057944. Lineage (NCBI taxonomy): Bacteria > Bacillati > Actinomycetota > Actinomycetes > Micrococcales > Microbacteriaceae > Microbacterium > Microbacterium sp. NPDC057944. The sequence goes on along the minus strand of NZ_JBHVPJ010000001.1, from coordinate 1,771,916 downwards.
AGCCAGAGGTCCGTCGAGGATCGAGGGGTCTGCGCCGTCGGCGATGAGGGCGACCCCCTCGTCGATCCGGGCGGCGAGGTCGGCGGATGCCGCGTCGGGCTCGGCCTTCAGCAGCAGGTACGGCATGGTGGGGACGCCCGCGCGGAGGTCGGTCCCCGGCACCTTGCCGGTGTCTTCGGGCTTGGCCGAGAGATCGATCACGTCGTCGAGGAGCTGGAACGCCACGCCGATCTTCTCGCCGTAGACGCGCATCGGCTCCTCGTACTCCGCGGAGGCGTTCGAGAAGATGACGCCGGCCTGAGTCGCGGCGGCGATGAGGGATCCGGTCTTGTCGGCGAGCACCTGGATGTAGAACTCGATGGGGTCGTCGCCGGGCTGGGCGCCGATCGTCTCGTGCATCTGGCCGAGCACGAGCCGCTCGAAGGTGTCGGCCTGCAGACGGATCGCACGGTCGCCGTGGCGGGCCATGAGCTGGCTGGCGCGGGAGAACAGGATGTCGCCGGTGAGGATGGCGATGTTGTTGCCCCACACGGTCTGCGCCGCGGGCACTCCACGGCGCCGGTCGGCGCCGTCCATGACGTCGTCGTGATACAGCGAGCCGAGGTGGGTGATCTCCAGCGCCTTGGCGATGTCGATCACGGCCTCCGTGCTGCCGTCGCCGAGCTGGGCGGCGAGGAGGGTGAGCACGGGGCGGATGCGCTTGCCCCCGGCCTCGTACAGGTAGCGGCTGGTCGCGTCGGCGAGCGGGTCGGCGACGCGCACGTCCTCGGCCAGTCCGGTCTCGACGAGCTCGAGTCCGTCTTCGATGGCGCGCGCGACACGGCGAGCGGCGGGTCCGATGAAGACGCGGTCGCTGAAGCCGAGACGGCTCGCCAGTCGCGAACCCGGGGCGATGGGGCTCGAAGTCACGAACCCAGCCTACCTGCGCGGCGCGACCCCTCGATCATTCGGGCTTGCGGGCACGGTGCAGGGCCACGATGCCGAAGGACAGATTGCGGTACGCGACATCCGTCCAGCCCGCCTCGCGGATCCAGGCGGAGAGCCTGCGCTGGTCTGGCCACTCGCGGATGGACTCGTTCAGGTAGTCGTAGGCGTCGCCGTTGGTGCCGGCGACGCGCGCCACCCGCGGGAGCACCTGCGCGTTGTAGAAGCGGTACGCACCCCGGAACAGCTTCCGCGGCGGGGTGGAGAACTCGTTGATCACGAGCCTCCCGCCGGGCTTCGTCACCCGGAACAGTTCGCGCAGCGCCTTCTTCGGGTCGTGCACGTTGCGCAGCGAGTACGACATCGTAACGGCGTCGAACTCGGCATCCGCGAAGGGGAGGTCGGTGGCGTCCGCCTCGACGAACGACAGGTTGCGCATGCCGCCGTGCCGACGCTTGCCCTCGGCCAGCATGCCGGGAGAGAAGTCGGCGGCGACGACCTCGGCGCCGCTGCGGGCGAGGGAGGCCGACGACGAGGCTGTGCCCGCGCCGAGGTCGAGGATGCGCTCCCCCGGCTTCGGGGCGACGGCGCGTGTCGTCGCGGCGCGCCAGAGCGCGTCGTTGCCGACCGTCATGGCCGTGTTCGTGCGGTCGTATCCCGCCGCGACCTGGTCGAACATGCCGCTGACGCGGGCGGGGTCCTTGCCGAGATCTGCGCGGTTGGGCTTGTTCGGGGTCACGGGTTCAGTCTAGGCGCGCCCGGCTGAGCGCCCGCCCTGCTCGCCGGGTCCGAGGTCGAGCGCGGCAAGGCGGTCGAGCCAGGCATCCGCCGTGGCGTCGTCGAAGGGCGGATGCTGCGCCCGCACCCCCTCCTCGAGATCGAGCGCGAGCGCCTCGAGGTGGGCCATGACCTCGGGCGGATAGCCGTACTCGGCGCTGTGCTCGGCCCACTCGTCACGATCGTCGACCCAGGTGCCGCGCTCCCCCGTCACCCGCACGACATCGAGGTCCATGTCGATCCCGGTCACGAGAAGCGGGTCGTCGGACCAGTGCACGTCCCAGCCCAGATCGATGTAGATCCGCATGCCCTTGGGGTGGTCTCGGTTCACCGTGAGCGCGAAGTCCTCTCGACCGGCGGGGACGAGAGTGACATTGAGTCCCTCCGCCGTGAACTCGCGGCCCGGACGAGCACTCCGCCAGCCGACCGGCTGTCCGATCCAGTCGCCCCATCGATCGGAGCCGAGGTACACGCACTCGTGCCGCCAGTGCGGGGAGCCGTCCCACTTGCGCCACTGCATGATCATCTCGGTGCCGGGTGCGGGGCGTGCATCGCTCATGCCCTCAGCGTATGCGCCCCCACCCCCACGCCCGCCGCTGCGTGCCATGCCGAGCTCTCGTGCGGACGCTGTGTCTCGTACGGCACGGAACTCTCGTGCCCGTGGAGTTGGGCGAGGACACCAGAAGGACGAAGCGGACAGAAGCCGAGACGGGGCACGGCGGGGAGACCGCCCGGACCGACGAACTAGGCTGGAGGGGTGAGCACGAGGCTGGTCGTGGAGACCCGCGAGATCGACCCGGTCGAAGACCCCCTGGCGTACGCCGACCCCGCCGACCCGTTCGCGTGGCTGCGCCGCGGCGACGGGATCGTCGCCGTCGGATCCGGTGTCGTGGAGAGCATCCGCATCCCGGCCGGCCGCGGCCCGCTGCGGTCGGCGATCGCCGCTCGGCTCTGGCGCGATCTGGTGCAGGATGCCGAGATCGACGACCCCCTCGGCCTCCCCGGCACCGGACTGGTCGCCTTCGGAGCCCTCTCCTTCGATGAGGACTCCGCCGTCGACAGCATCCTCGTCGTACCCTCCGCCGTCATCGGCCGTCACCGCGGCCGCACCTGGCTGACCCGCATCCGCAGCTCGTCCGACCCGGCGACGTCCGCGCACCCAGAGCCCCGGGAGTACGGGCCGCACTGGGCTGGGACGGTCGGACCGGGCGCGCAGAGCCCCCAGGGATACCAGGACTCCGTGCGGCAGGCGCTCGGCCGCATCGCCGACGGCGAGCTGAGCAAGGTCGTGCTGGCGCGCGACCTCACCGGCAGCATCCCCGCCGGATCCGACCTGCGCCGCCTCGTGCGCGCACTGTCGAGCGGATACCCCGACACCTGGGCGTTCGCCGTCGACGGGCTGATCGGTGCGAGCCCGGAGACCCTCGTGACCGTGCGGAGCCGCACGGTGACCGCACGGGTTCTGGCTGGCACCATCGGGCGCGGCGCCGATGCGGATGCCGACACCGCTGCCGCCGCATCGCTGGCGTCCAGCACCAAGGACCTCGACGAGCACGAGTACGCCGTGCAGAGCGTGCTCGCGTCTCTCCGACCGCACACCAGGGCGCTGGCGGCGAGCGAACAGCCGTTCCTGCTGAAGCTCCCCAATCTGTTCCACCTCGCGACCGACGTCGAGGGGGAGCTGGCCGACGGCGAGTCCGCGCTCGACCTCATCGGCGCGCTGCATCCGACCGCCGCCGTCGCCGGCACGCCGACCCCCGACGCCATCGCCGCGATCCGCGAGCTCGAGCCCTTCGACCGCGGCCGCTACGCCGGACCGGTCGGCTGGGTGGATGCCGCAGGCAACGGCGAGTGGGCGATCGCGCTGCGCTGCGCCCAGTTCGAGACCGGCCCCGACGACATCGCCGTCACCGCGTACGCGGGCGCGGGCATCGTCGCCGGTTCCGACCCGGAGTCCGAGCTGCTGGAGACCAGGGTGAAGTTCCGCCCTCTGGTCGACGCCCTCGCCTGAGCGCGTTCACAACTCCTCACAGAACGCGGGGAAACCGCCCGACCGAACCGGATCGGGCGCCCTGAGGCGGATTCTTGAGGAGTTGTGCACCGCTTGTGCGTGCCAGAACTCCGGAGAACGCTCCGGCCCCTCGACGGTGGCCGACAGATCCAGGGCCGCGGCCGTCCGAACCGGATCTCCGGAGTCCTGGAGCCCGGCTCCGTTCACAACTCCTCACAGAACGCGGGGAAACCGCCCGACCGGACCGGATCGGACGCCCGGAGGCGGATTCTTGAGGAGTTGTGCACCGCGTGCGCGCGCCGGCCGCTCCAGGCGGGCCGGGATCAGCTCGCGGCGAGCCGCTTCTTCTCCGCCTCGACATCGAACTCGGCGGCCGGCCACTGCGGATCGATGTCCTCCAGCGCCGCGAGCAGCAGCTCCTGCACCGCCAACCGGGCGTACCACTTGGCGTTCGCCGGAACCACGTGCCACGGGGCGACCTCGGTCGACGTGCGCTCGAACACGGTCTGATACGCGGCCATGTAGTCGTCCCACCGCAACCGCTCGTCGACGTCGCCCGGGTTGTACTTCCAGTGCTTGTCCGGGCGCTCCAGCCGCTCCATGAGCCGCGCCTTCTGCTCGTCGCGCGAGATGTGCAGCATGACCTTGACGATGCGGATGCCGGAGGCCGCGGCCTGCGCCTCGAAGTCGTTGATCGCCCCGTACCTGCGCTCGATCTCGTCGGGCTCAGCCAGCGCGCGCACGCGTCCGATCAGCACGTCCTCGTAGTGCGAGCGGTCGAACACCCCGATGAAGCCGGGTTCGGGCAGGCGCTTCTCGATACGCCACAGGAAGTCGTGCTCCCGCTCCTCCGCGGTCGGCGCCTTGAACGCGGCCAGCGAGACGCCCTGCGGGTCGACTCCGCCGACGACGTGCCGCACGATGCCGCCCTTGCCCGCGGAGTCCATCGCCTGCAGCACGAGCAGCACGGCATCCTTCGCGACCCCCGCACGGCTCTCCGCGAACAGCCGTTCCTGCAGGTGGTTGAGGTCATCGAGTCCGGAGACCAGGGCGTGCGCGCCCTCGGTCTTGCCACCGGAGAATCCGGGCTTGCCGTCGGGGTCGACGTCGGAGAGGCGGAACCCCTCGCCGACCTGCAGCTCGCGTGTCCAGGCGTGTGCGTTCATGCACACATCATGCCAGTCAGCGAGGCAGCGGCACCTCGATGAGCTGACTCCCTCCCGACGGGGCGGTGAGCACCTGGTCGAGCGCGGAGCGCGTCGTGACGCGGTGGTGCTCCCAGCCGTACGCGAGGGCCAGCTGCTCGAGCTGCACGGTGTGCGGCGTGTAGAAGGCGCGGTCGAGGTCGGCGGCGGGTGCGGATGCCGCGACCTCCAGTCCGTCGAAGATCGTGCCGCCGCCGTCGTTGCCGACGATGACCTGCAGCCGGGGCGCGGTCTCGTCCGGCGGCAGCAGCAGCGCCCCCACGTCGTGCAGGAACGCCAGGTCGCCGAGCAGCACGCGGGTCACACCGTGCGCCCCCTCGGCCTGGCTGGCCACGGCGATGCCCGTGGCGGTGGCGATCGTTCCGTCGATGCCCGCGAGCCCGCGGTTGGCGTGCACGGGCACCTTCTTGCCGCCCAGCACGGCGTCGGCGACGCGCACGAGCCGCGACGACCCGAACACCAGCCGGTCGTGCGGCCAGGTCGCGCGCCACACGGCGTCGACGAGCAGCTCGCGATCGAGCGGGCGACGCACGGCGGCGAGCTCTGCCCGCACCGCGTCCCTCCGCGCCGCGACATCGGTCGAGGCGAGTCCGTCGGCATCGGGGGCCCGCTCGCTGAGGTCGATCGCGAGGGAGGCGGATGCCGTGAGCCACGCGCCGAGCCAGTCGCGATCCGGCTCCCCCGGGGCGACGACGACGGATGCCGCGGGGCGCGTGCGTCCGTTGAGGTTCAGATCCTCTCCCCCATGCCGCACGGCGACGACGTCGACATCGGTGCGGGCGAGCAGGCGCGACACCTCTCGGCTGAGCGTGGGGTGGCCGAGCACCACGGCGCGCTCGATGCGTCCGCCGAGCTCCGGCTCACCGAGAAGCGCTCGGTAGCCGTGCACGAGCCGCCTGCCGAAGCGTGCGCCGCTGACGATCTCGGCGATGAGCGGCCAGGAGCCCTCGTGGGCGATCTCCTCGGCGCGCGGCCCGGCGTCGGCGCCGGCGATGACGACCGTCCGAGGACCGCGTTCGAGGACGATCGGCGTGCCCTCGCCGTGGCGCGGGGCCTCACCGGGGTCGACGTCGATCACCGGGGACCCGCTCGACAGCGGTTCGCGGGAGGGGAGGTTCAGGTGCACGGGGCCGGCGACGCCGGGGAGTCCGTGCGCGGCATCCCCGCCCACGGCGGTCGCGACGGCCGCGGAGGCGAGCCCGGTCCAGTCGCCGTCCCCAGGCACCGGCGCATCGAGCTGCGCCCGCACGAACGGCCCGAAGATCCCCGGCTGGGTCGTCGCCTGGTTGGCGCCGACTCCGCGGAGCTCCGGGGGTCGGTCGGCCGTGAGCAGGAGCATCGGCACGCCGGAGTGGAAGGCCTCCATGACCGCAGGCAGCAGATTCGCGACGGCCGTGCCTGAGGTGCAGACGACGGCGGTGGGCACGCGGGTCTCCCGCGACAGCCCGAGGGCCGTGAACCCGGCGACGCGCTCGTCGATGCGCACATGAACGCGGAGCACCCCGCGTCCGGCGGCGGCCACCGCGGCGAGCGCGAGCGCCTGAGAGCGGGAGCCCGGTGAGAGCACGAGATCGCGCACGCCGTGCGCGATGAGGTCTGAGATCAGGGATGCCGCGGCATCCGTCGCAGGAGACGACGTCACGGACGCGCGTCCGTCGCAGTCCCGTCGCCCTCGTCCTCGAGGCGTGCGAGCTCCGCCTCGAGCTCGGCGATGCGGGCGTCCTGCTCCTTCTTGTCGATGCTGCGCAGGAAGGCGGGGTCGTCGTCGGGAGCGAACACCCTCGCGGAGCGATCATCGCCACGGCGCCGGCCGAGAGCGAACCACAGCACGCCTCCGACGACGGGGATGAGGACGACGATGGCGATCCACCCTGGCTTGGGCACACCGCGGTGCCGCGTCGCCGGCTGCACTGCGCAGTCGACGATGCTGAACACCCAGAAGACGGCGGCCAGGAAGCCGCCGACGATCAACAATCTCGCCACGTCTTCAGTGTAGGCGCGTCGGCTGAGCACCGGCCCCTGTCCGCAGAGGCGGCGTTGCTAGACTGCCCGGCGATGCCCCGTCCGTCGTCTCCGCCCCGGACCGAGCGGATGCTGATCGTCAGGATCGCCATCGCGCTCGGGCTCGCACTGCTGCTCGTCGTCGGGGCCTGGTCGTCGTCGCACGGCGAGAGCGACGCCCACGCGACGCTGTGCGTCGCGGCGGACGCACCGGCGGGGACCGCCGCGGCCGATCACCACGGCACGACGACGGCGGACGTCCTCACCTCGGATGCCGGCCTCGGCGTCATCGCGGTGATCTGCTGCTTCCTGCTGGTGCTCCTGGTCCTGCGCGTGGCGGCCGACAGGCTGGTCGTCACCACCGGCGTGGCCGTGCGCGCGCAGCTGCCGAGCAGAGCCGGCCCCCGTCTGCACGTCCCCGCCCTCACCCTCACCCAGCTCTCCGTCTCGCGAACCTGAGCCGCGCCGCCGCTCTCTGCGGCATCCGCTGTACTCACCCCTGTTCGTCCTGTGTTCGGAGACCCCATGAAGACCTCGTTCAAAGCCCTCATCATCACCCTCGCCGTCATCGTCCTCGTCGCGATCGGCGCCATCGTGTTCGCCCTCAATCAGCGCGCGTCCGCCCCGTCGGGAGACGGCGAGACCGTCCGCACCGACTCGCACGTCCTCGACGACGCCGGAGAGGGCGCCGTGACCCTCGTCGAGTTCCTCGACTTCGAGTGCGAGGCGTGCGGCGCCTTCCACCCGATCGTCGAAGACCTCCGCGAGAAGTACGACGGCGAGATCACCTACGTCGTGCGCTACTTCCCGCTGCCAGGTCACATCAACTCGACCCAGGCGGCGCTGGCCGCCGAGGCCGCGGCGCAGCAGGACCGCTTCGAGGACATGTACACGATGCTCTTCGAGACCCAGGCGCAGTGGGGCGAGAAGACCGTCGAGACCCCCGAGGTGTTCCGCGGGTTCGCCGAGCAGCTCGGTCTCGACCTGGCCGCGTACGACGAGGCGATCGCGGATCCGGCGACGCTCGCGCGCATCGAGGCCGACAAGGCGGACGGCGTCGCCCTCGGCGTGCAGAGCACCCCGTCGTTCTTCCTCGACGGGACGCTGCTCGAGCTGACCGCCTGGGGCGACCTGGAGGCCGCGATCGAGAAGGCCGTGAACGGCTAGCCGGCGAGGACCCGGTCGTCCGCGTCCACGGGGGTGCGGACCGAGAGGAACGTGGTGCGCCGTCGGAGCGTGAAACCCAGGCGCTCGTAGACGCGGATCGCCCCCGTGTTCGTCGCCGCCGCGTGCAGGAGCGCCCGGTCGCCTCGTTCCTGGATGTGGAACGCCACGTCGAGCACCAGCCGCGAGGCCAGGCCCTGTCCGCGGTGCTCGGCGTCGGTGGCGACGGCGCTGATCTCGGTCCACCCCTCCGGATGCAGCCGCTCCCCCGCCATCGCGACCAGCCTGCCGTCGCGGCGGATGCCGACGTACCGGCCCAGCTCGTGGGTGCGCGGACGGAAGGGCCCCGGCTGGTTGCGTTCGACGAGCGCGAGCATCTCGGGGACGTCCGCGGCGCCGAGCAGCACCGCCTCCTCATCGGGGCGAGGGCGCAGCGCATCCGTCTCCACCAGCTGCACGCCCGCACCGCGTCCGAGCTCCTCCCACCCCTCCGGCAGTTCGGGGTCGGCGGCGGAGATGCCCACCTCCTGTCCTGGCCCCACCAGCTCGGTGAGCTCCTGCCAGACGTGCGGATGCTCCCAGGTCCGCACCGCGACGAACGGAGCGACGTCGGCCGGGTAGCGGCGCACCAGGTCGCCGCCGACGGCGAACGAGGCGTGCGGCCCCGTGAGGGCGTGCCACGCGGGGTTGTCGAGGACGTGGTCGTCGGTGGGTGCGTGCGTCATGGGACCGGTCCGTTCGTCAGGGGCTCTCGGGGTGGCGTGCACCCACGTTAGGAGCAACACGGGTCGGCTCCGTCGTATTGCCTCCGTCCTGTGTCGCCCGGTGACGTCTCGCGTCACCGCTTAACCGTCGGGGTCGGGCGGTGACCGTGGGCGACAGCGCGTGACCGTCGCGTTGGCGGCTCCGCGGCGCGGTGAGAACATCGCCCATCGGCACTCCACGTCGCAGGGAAGGACCCGCACCGATGACCGCACACCCGCACGGCCACACCATCTCCGAGGCCGGGTTCACGCTCGCCGGCAACTATCCGGAGGCGGATCCGTCCGGAGGTCTCGAGGAGACCCTGCGGCTGTTCGAGTTCGCCGAGGAGATCGGGTTCCAGGTGGCCGGCATCCGCCAGCGACACCTCGAACGCGGGGTCTCCTCGGCGCTGACCTTCCTCGCCGCCGCGACGCAGCGCACCGACACCATCCGCCTGGAGACGGCGGTGGTGCCGCTCGGCTACGAGACGCCGTTCCGGCTCGCCGAGGACTTCGCGACCGTGGACGCGCTGTCGCGCGGCCGGCTCAACGTGGGCATCAGCTCCTCGGCGCCGCACGGCGACCTGCTCCGCCACCTCGGCCGCGGCGAGGACGAGGCCGTGGATCCGTACGAGCTGATCTCCCGATTCCTGGAGGCCGTGGAGGGACGCGCACTGGGTCCGGACATCACCACGCCGTACGGGCCGCAGACACCCCGCGTGCAGCCGCACATCGCGGATCTGCGCGACCGCGTCTGGCTCGGCGGCGGCTCCGCCCGCTCGGTGCGCTGGGCCGCCCAGCGCGGACTCAAGCTCCTGCTCGGCAACATCACGGCGAGCGCATCCGGCGACGACTTCGAGACCGCCCAGCGCGCGCACATCGACGACTACTACGCGCACCACTCCGGTCCCGGCGCCCCGTCGGTGGGGGTCGAGCGGGTGATCCTGCCGCTCGACAGCGCCACCTCCTCGCAGCGCGCGCGGTACACGGCGTTCGCCGAGAGCCGCCAGGCGCGCACCGAGGCGCCGGTCGGCGGCCACGTCTTCCAGCGCGATCTGTTCGGCACCGCCGACGACATCGTCGAACGCCTGCTCGCCGACCCTGCGATCGACGGACGCACCGAGCTGCGCATCGCGCTGCCCTACGCGCTCGCCCTCGACGACTACCGGCAGATCCTCTCCGACATCCGCCACGCCGTCCTCCCCCGCCTCGGCTGGGTGCCCGCGGCATCCGCCCTCGTCCCCTCCTCCTGACATCCACCGCCTGAGAACTGGAGCACACACAATGAGTTCACGACTGCGCATCGGCGTCGCCCTCGACGGCGCCGGCTGGCATCCCTCCGCCTGGCGCGAGCCCTCGTCCCGCCCGGCCGAGCTGTTCACGCCCGGGTACTGGGTCGACCTCGTCCGCCTCGCCGAGGAGGGCCTCCTCGATTTCGCGACCATCGAGGACTCGCTCGCGCTGCAGTCCTCCGAGCAGGGCCGACCGGACGACCGCACCGACGAGGTGCGCGGGCGCCTGGACGCGCTGCTGATCGCATCGCGGGTGTCGCCGGCGACCTCGCACATCGGGCTCATCCCCACGATCACCACCACCCACACCGAGCCCTTCCACGTCTCGAAGGGCGTCGCCACCCTCGACTACACCAGCGAAGGGCGCGCAGGGTGGCAGGTGAAGGTGTCCGGTCGCCACGACGAGGCGGCGCACTTCGGCCGGCGAGAGCACCCCGGCGCCGAAGCGGCGTGGGGTGAGCCGGCGTTCGACGCGCTCATCGCCGAGCTCTTCGACGAGGCCGCCGATTCCGTCGAGGTCGTCCGCCGGCTCTGGGACAGCTGGGAGGACGACGCCGAGATCCGTGACGCCGCCACCGACCGCTTCCTCGACGCCGACAGAGTGCACGAGGTCGACTTCGAGGGGCGCTGGTTCAGCGTCCGCGGGCCGTCGATCACGCCGCGCCCGCCGCAGGGGCAGCCCGTCGTCGTGGCCCTCGCCCATGCGGAGGTGCCGTATCGCCTGGCCGCACGGTCGGCCGATGCGGTCTTCGTGACCCCCGCGGATGCCGCGCACGCCCGGTCGATCCTCGACGAGGTCGCCGCGGCCGAGGCGGCCGAGGGGCGGACGGGCGAGCGCCTGCGGATCTTCGCCGACATCGTCGTGCTCCTCGACGAGCCGGGTGGTGAGCGCGCCGCCGATCGACTGCGCAGGCTCGACGCCCTCGGCCGGCCCCTCACGAGCGATGCGCGGATCTTCACGGGATCGGCCGCCGAGCTCGCCGACCTCATCGCGCAGCTCGGCGCCATCGGCTACGACGGCGTGCGACTGCGCCCCGGCGTGCTCACCGACGATCTCCCGCGCATCGCGGGAGCGCTCGCAGAAGAGCTGCGGTCGCGCGGGCTGTTCCACGAGTCCTACGAGGCCGACACCCTGCGGGGGCTGCTCGGGCTCGCCGAGACCGTCCCCAACCGCTACGCCATCGCCTGAGAACCCGGAGGACACGACATGACCACCAGACCGCGCACGCAGATCATCCTCGCCGCCTACGTCGGCGGCGTGAACGAGCACACGCTGTGGGAGCACCCGGATGCCGGGAGCCAGATCGACTTCGCGACGTTCCGACACGTCGCCCAGACCGCCGAGCGCGGCCGCTTCGACTATTTCTTCCTCGCGGAGGGACTCGCCCTGCGCGCCCGCGCCGGGCGCATCTTCGACCACGACATCGCCGGGCGACCCGACACGCTCCCCGTGCTCGCCGCCCTGGCTGCGGTCACCGAGCACATCGGCCTCGTCGGCACGCTGAACACGACGTTCAACGAGCCCTACGAGCTGGCCAGGCAGATCGCCAGCCTCGACCACCTCTCCGGGGGCAGGGCGGGGTGGAACGTCGTCACGTCGTTCGACGCGTTCACCGGAGCCAACTTCCGTCGCGGCGGATTCCTCCCGCACAGCGAACGCTACGTCAGGGCGGAGGAGACCGTCGCCGCGGTCCGGCGCCTGTGGGACTCGTGGGCGCAGGACGCGATCGTCGCCGACAAGGAGTCCGGTGTGTTCCTCGCGGATGCGGATGCCGGCGCCTTCGCGCAGAGCGGCACGCAGTTCGACATCTCCGGGCGGTTCACGGTGCCGCGCAGCCCGCAGGGCCGTCCGGTCATCGTGCAGGCGGGCGTCTCCCCGCAGGGGCGGGACTTCGCGGCATCCACGGCCGATGCGATCTTCTCCCCCTATGCGACGCTCGCGGAGGGCAAGGCGTTCTCCGCCGACATTAGGGAGCGCGCCGCACGCTTCGGCCGCGGGCCGGACGAGATCAAGATCCTGCCCGCCGCGGGGTTCGTCCTGGGCGACTCGCAGGCGGATGCCGAGGAGAAGGAGCGTCACATCCGCGAGCAGCAGCTGACGGACAAGACCATCCAGGTCACGTTCGAACAGGTGTGGAATCGCGACCTCTCGGCGTACGACCCCGACGGCCCCCTGCCCGACGTCGACCCCGACCCCCAGGCGCCCGCCATCATCCAGGGCCGTGCGTTCGTGTTCCAGGACCGCATCGAGACGGTGCGCGCGTGGCGTGAGCTCGCCGAGGCGAAGGGGCTGACCCTGCGCGGGCTCGCCCACGAGATCGCCGGCAGGGCCGGGTACGTGGGCACGGCCGCGCAGGTCGCCGACCAGCTCGACACGTTCGTGCAGGAGGGCGGAGGCGACGGCGTCGTCCTCGGCTCGCACCTGGTGCCGTCGGGGCTCGACGAGTTCGTCGACCAGGTGGTCCCGCTGCTGCAGGAGCGCGGATCGCTGCGCGCCGACTACGAGGGCACGACCCTGCGGGACAACCTCGGCCTTCCGGTGCCGGAGCGCACGGGGCAGCTGCTCTCGGCGGGGACGGAGAGCGCGCGATGACCCTCCCCGCGACGATCGATGCGGCGGCCTTCACCCGGGAGTGGGAGGACTGGCATGCCGCGCACGAGCGCCGGCGCGCCGATCCGCACGGCTTCCTCGCCGTGACCGGGCTGTTCTGGCTGTCGGAGGAGCCGACCGCGGTGCCGGGTCTTCCCGGGCTGTGGAGCACCGGCGCCGAGGGCCCCACGGTCGAGCTCGCGCACGACGAGGAGCTGATCGTCGACGGCGCGACCGTGGGAGGCACGCACCGCTTCGGCCCGATCGCCGAGCGGGACGGCGTCACGGTCGGCTTCTCCGGCGGCGTCGTGGAGGTCGCCACGCGCGGCGGCCGCGGCATCCTCCGCCCCCGGCGGTCGGACTTCGCTTTCCTGCGCGCGTACGCGGGGACTCCCGTCTACCCGGCCGACCCCGGCTGGCGCGTTCCCGCACGGTTCGTGCGCTTCATCGCGCCGCGATCGATCGAGGTGGGAGCCGCGGTCGACGGTCTGAGCCACGTGTACGACTCCCCCGGCTATGCGGAGTTCGCGATCGACGGGGAGGTCTTCCGTCTGCTCGCCTTCCCCGGGCATCGGCCGGGCGAGCTGTTCATCCTCTTCACGGATGCGACGAGCGGCGTGACGACCTACGCGGCGAACCGCACGGTGACGATCGAGGTGGCGGACGACTCCGACGACACGGTGATCGACTTCAACCGGGCCGTGAACCTCCCGTGCGCCTACACGGACTTCGCGACCTGCCCGCTGCCGCCGGCGGAGAACCGTCTGCGCATCGCGGTCGAGGCCGGCGAGAAGACGCCGAGCGACCGGGTGGAGGGTGTCTTCTCCGCCACGGGGATCGTGCCGTTCGGTCGACTCTGACGGAGAACGGAGAGGAGGACGTGCCCCGCGGGGCACGTCCTCCTTCCACGTCTTCCCCGTCAGCTGCGCGGACCGAGGTCCAGACCGAAAGCCAGCAGGTCGAGGAAGAGCCCCGGCTCCACCTCGATGCGGTGCTCGCGCTCGAGGAGGCGGCGGAAGCCGAGCTTCGCGTAGAGGGCGTGCGCGCCGAGCATCTCGGGACCGCTGTTCATCACGACGCGATGGGCGCCGCGCTCGACGGCCAGGGCGATCACGTGCCTCGTCAGCGCCTCGCCGATGCCGCGGCCGCGCGCCGACGGAGACACGGCGAGCTGCCGGAAGTCGAGTTCTCCCTCCTCCGCCAGCTCGGAGAGCTGCTCCCCTGGGCGCGGCACCCACACGCTGCCGACGATGACGCCGCCTGCGTCCTCCGCGACCCACACGTCGCCGAGGGCGACACGGGCGTCGACGTCACGCAGGGACTCGACGTACGCGGGCGAGAGACCGGTGTAGCTGGAGAGGTACGCCTCTTCGGTGAGGCGCCCGACGAGAGCGTGCTCGGCCGGCGCGATGAGACGGATGACGAGGGCGGGCGCCCGCGTGCCGGGTGCGGATGCCGTCACGCCCGCACCGCCATGGCGAGGGCGCGCTCGGCGGGGGCGCCGAGTCCCCACGCTGCGGCGAGGAGCTCGTAGGAGCGCGCACGGTCCGCAGGGTCGTGGGTGATCGTGGTGACCAGCAGCTCGTCGGCGCGGGTGACCCGCTGCAGGGTCTCCAGCCGCTCGGAGACGTGATCAGGATCGCCGACGAACCGGGTGTCGAGGCGGTCCCCGACGGCATCCAGGAGGTCGGGTTCGAACGGCTCGACGAGAGCATCTTCGGGGCGCGGATAGGCGATGGCGCCCTGACCGGCGCGGATGCTGTGCACCCATTCAGCGTAGCCGCGGCCCACGCGCTCGGCGTCGGCGGCGGTGTCGGCGACCAGCACATCGGCCGACACGATCACGTGCGGCGCATCCAGCACGCCGGGGCGGAATGCGCGACGGTATGCGTCGACAGCGTCGAGCACGAAGCTGCCGGCGACGTGGTAGTTCGCGCCGAACGGCAGTCCGAGCCGACCCGCGAGCTCGGCGCTGGGTCCGGCCGTGCTGCCGTGCAGCCAGACCTCGATCGGCTGCCCCTCGGCGGGCGTCGCATGGATCGGGACGCCCTCGGGTGCGACGTAGGAGCCATCGATCAGGGCGAGGATGTCGAGCACGTCCTGCTCGAAGCGGTCGGCGTCGCCCGCGGTCCGTCTCAGCAGCCGTGCCTGCGCGGCGAACCGCACGGCGTCGAAGGCGAACGGCCGCGCGGCGGGGAGGAGCAGTCCGTCGACGATCCTGGCCTGCGGCGGCTCCGGCTCCGACGCACGGCCGGTCGGCTGGGTCGTCGAGCCGGAGCGGCCGATGCCGAGGTCGAAGCGTCCTGGATGCAGGGCCGCGACGACGCCGGCGGCCTCGACCACCTGGAGCGCCGAGTAGTTGCCGATGATCGTCGCGGAGGTGCCGATGCGGATGCGCTCGGTGGCCGCGGCGACCGCGGCGAGCAGCACGTGCGGCGCGGCGCCGGCCACACCCGGGTTCAGGTGGTGCTCGGCGAGCCAGTACCGGCGGTAGCCGAGGCGCTCCGCCGTCCTCGCGAGCGCGATCGTGTCGCGCAGCCCCTGCGCCGGAGTCGACCCGGCGCCGAAGGGCGAGAGGTCGAGGATGCTGAGTGGTGCGCGGTCGGTCATGGTCTTCGTCCTTCTCGGTGCGGAGGTGCGGCGGCGGAGTGCGGGCCGGCGCTCTCGCGCACGGCCCGCACCTCTGGGTCAGGACTTCGGAAGCCCCTGCGGGTTGATCTCGGACGCGTCGATGCCCTCGGAGTCGAGCCCCCAGGCCTTCAGGACCTCGGCGTACTTCCCGTTCGCGATGAGCTCGTTCAGCACGATGCCGACGGGTTCGATCAGGCCGTTGCCCTTCGCGGTCCCGGCGGCGATCGTCGCCGCGAGCGGCCAGCCGCCGGGGACGATCCCCACGAGCCTGGTGTCGCCGGTCTCCCGCGCCGCCCAGGCCGCCGTGGCGTTCGGGCCGAAGCTCGCGTCGACGCGGCCGGACTGCAGCGCGAGCGTCGCTGCGGCGTTGTCGTCGTAGTACTGCAGCTCGGCCGGGGCCTTGCCGTCGGCCTCGAGCTCCTCGTTCCACTTGAGCAGCACCTGCTCCTGGTTGGTGCCCGAGCCGACGACGATCTTGAGGCCGGAGATGTCCGCCGCCTCCTCGATCTTGTCGATCGTGCTGTCCGCCTTCACGTAGAAGCCGAGCAGGTCCTGCCGGTAGCTCGCGAAGTCGAAGAGCTCCTTGCGCTCCTCGGTGACGGTCACGTTGGAGGTGATGAGGTCGTACTTCCCCGACTGCACGCCGAGGGGCCAGTCGGCCCAGGCGACGACGACGGGGTTGTATTCCAGCCCGAGCCCCTCCGCGATCAGGCTGCCGATGTTCGGCTCGGTGCCAGCAGGGAGGGTCTCCCCGTCGGGGACGTAGCTGAGCGGCGGCACGAAGGCGCCGACGGCGACGGTGAGCTTGCCCTTCTCGATCGGTTCGAAGCCGCTCTCCTTCAGCGCGGCGACGGCCTCGGGAACGACCTCGCCGGTGACCCATTCGATGTCGTCGGCCGACACGTTGGCCGAGGTCTCCTTCGGGGCGGGGGTCGCGTTGTCGGCGGCCGCCTCCGTCGGGCGGTTGAGGGTGACGGCGGTCACGACGCCGGCGATCGCGAGCACCGCTGCGGCGGCCACTCCGATCGCGACGCCCTGCTTCTTGCTGAGTGCCATTTCTGTGTTCTCCTTGGATGCTGCGGACGGGCCGCGTTCGGGTCGTGCAGGTCAGCCCAGCACCTTGGACAGGAAGTCCCTGGTGCGGGGGTTCTGGGGGTTGCTGAGCACGTCGGCCGGAGGCCCCTGCTCGACCACGACGCCGGCGTCGAGGAACACCACGCGGTCGGCCACCTCCCGGGCGAAGCCGATCTCGTGCGTGACGATGATCAACGTCGTGCCGAGCTGCGCGAGGTCGCGGATGACGTCGAGCACCTCCCCGACGAGCTCGGGATCCAGCGCACTGGTCGGCTCGTCGAACAGGAGCACCTTCGGTTTCAGCGCGAGGGCGCGGGCGATCGCGACGCGCTGCTGCTGGCCGCCGGAGAGCTGCCGCGGATACGCGTCGGCCTTGTCGGCGAGACCCACGCGGTCGAGCAGGCCCAGCGCCAGCTCCCGCGCATCGTCCGTGCTCAGCCGCTTCAGCGCGATGGGCGCCTCGGTGACGTTCTCGAGCGCGGTGAGATGCGGGAACAGGTTGAAGTTCTGGAACACGATGCCCACCTGCGTGCGGCGCCGCAGGATCTCGCGCTCGCGCAGCTCGTGCAGCTTCTCTCCGCGCAGCTCGTAGCCGATCAGCTCGCCGTCGACCGTGACCGATCCGCGGTCGACGCTCTCGAGGTGGTTGATCGTGCGCAGCAGCGTCGACTTGCCGGAACCGCTGGGGCCGAGCAGTGCGACCACCTCCCCCGGCTGCACCGTCAGGTCGATGCCGGAGAGCACCTCGACGCCGCCGTAGCTCTTGTGGACGTTGTGGATCTCGACGAGCCCCCTGGTCGCGGTCTCCGCGGCGACGGCGGTCATCGGACGCCCCCTCCGGATGCGGCGAGCGCGGACGCGACCGGCGCCTCGGGTGGAGCATCCCCCAGCCGCGTCCACTGCGCGCTCGCCCAACGGCGCGCCCGCTGGAGCGGGGTGGGCGGCAGGGTGCGCACGGAGCCGCGGGCGAAGTGCCGTTCGATGTAGAACTGGGCGATGCTGAGGATCGTGGTGATGATCGTGTACCAGACCACGGCGACGAGCAGGAGCGGGATGACCCGGCTGTTGCGGTTGTAGATCACCTGCACGGCGTAGAAGAGCTCGGGGATCGCGATCACGAACACGACGGAGGCGCCCTTGACGAGGCCGATCACCTCGTTGGTCGCGTTGGGGATGATCGAGCGCATCGCCTGCGGGAGGATGATGCGGAAGAGCCGTCTGCTGGCCGGGATGCCGAGAGCGGCCGCGGCCTCCTGCTGCCCCTGGTCGACCGAGATGAGGCCGCCCCGGATGATCTCCGCCGAGTACGCGGCCTGATGCAGCCCGAGCCCGAGGATCGCCGCGGCGAACGCGCTGATGAGCTGCACGGTCGGGAACTCGACGATCCAGAAGTCGGTGGTGAACGGGGTGCCGAGCCCGAGGGTCGGGTAGAGGTAGCCCAGGTTGTACCAGACGATGATCTGCACGACGAGCGGCACCGAGCGGAAGAACCAGATGTACCCCCACGCCGCGGAGCTCAACAGGGTCGACGTCGAGAGCCGGCCGAGGGCGATGATCGTGCCGAGCACGAAGCCGACGACCGCCGACACCGCGGTGATCGAGAGCGTGTAGCCGATGCCGATGAGCACGGGACCGGAGAAGAAGTACTCGGCGAACGAGTCCCACATGTAGCGGTCGTTCGTGAAGAGGCTCCAGACGAACTGGGCCAGGACGAAGATGATGATCGCGGCGATCGTCCATCGCCACCAGTGGCGCGGATGCACCACGGTGACGGCGCCGAGATCCACCTTCTCCCGCGCATCCTGGGGGCGGTCGATCTCGAGATCGACCGCGGTGCCGACGGGTGGGGCGGCTGTGTCAGTCATGGTGATCCTCGTGCTCCGAGCGGCACCGGGTGTGCCGCGTGAAGCCAAGGTAGGGGCATCGCAATCGCTGATCACAGCCGGGTTTCACACGTCGCAACCGGCAGACGCACGCCGTAACCGAGGGGCTCGTCGCGTAACCGGACGGCTCCGCCGGTAACACGGGAAGCGGCGGATCAGGCCCTGCGGAGGATCTGCTCCGTCACCCTCGTCGAGAAGTGCAGCGCGTCGACGGGGATCCGCTCGTCGGCCGCGTGGAACTCGCCGAACACGTCGAAGTCGGCGGGCACGCGCAGCGGCACGAAGCCGTAGCCGCGGATGCCGAGCTGAGCGAGGTGCTTGTTGTCGGTGCTCGCCGGGAGGAGGTACGGCACCACCAGCGCCCCCGGGTCCTCTGCGGCGATCGCCCCCTGCAGGACGTCGATCAGCGGCGCATCCAGCGGCGCCTCGATCGCGGGGACCGCATGGCCCCACGAGATGTCGACCCCCTCGCCGACCACGGCCGCCAGTTCGTCGCGCAGCGCGGCATCCGCTCCGGGCAGCACCCTGATGTCGAGGCGCGCTGATGCCTCCGCGGGGATCACGTTCGTCTTGCCTCCGGCGGCGAGCACGGTGGGCGACACCGTGTTGCGCGCCGATGCTCCGACGAGGGAGGACACGAACCCGAGCTCGGCGAGCTGCTCGTCGAGCTCGCTGTCGGCGCCGGACACGCGGAGGCCGCGGTGCTCCTCGAACACCCGGAGGAACCGGTCGAGGGCGGGCGTCCGGACGACCGGGAACCGGTGCGCGCCGACGGCGGCGACGGCGCGGGCGAGCCGCACGACCGCGTTGTCGGCTGTCGGGCGGGAGCCGTGGGCCGCGTGGCCGCGCGCCGTGAGCGTCGCCCAGGTCACCCCCTTCTCGGCGGTGGCGACGAGATACGCGCGGCGATCGTCGGCGAGGGGCACGGAGAAGCCGCCCACCTCGCTGATCGCCTCGGTGGCGCCGGCGAACAGCTCCGGCCGGTGTCGGACGATCCAGCGCGCTCCCCACACGCCACCGGCCTCCTCGTCGGCGAAGAAGGCGAAGATGAGGTCGCGGCGGGGAACGACGCCGTCGCGACGGAACGCGCGGGCGATCGCGAGGATCGTGCCCGCGTAGTTCTTCATGTCCACCGCTCCGCGGCCGTACAGGATGCCGTCGTGGATCTCGGCCCCGAAGGGCGGGTGGGTCCAGTCGGCCTCCTCGACGGGCACGACGTCGAGGTGCGCGTGCACGACCAGCGCCCCCGCATCGGGGTCGGAACCCTCGAGTCGCGCGACGACGCTGGCGCGCCCGGGCTGCGGCTCGACGAGGTCGACCCGATAGCCCACCTCTTCGAGCCTCTCCTTCACGAACAGCGCGGCTCGTGTCTCGCCGTCGCCGATCGTCGCGGCATCCCCCGTGTTGACGCTGTCGATGCGGATGAGCGCGCGGATGAATTCGAGCGCCTCGGTCTCAAGCGGGCTGGGTGCGGTCATCTGCGTATCTCCTCGGGGTCCACCCGGGCGCCCGCCCGGCGTCGCCTCACGCTACCCGCGGCGCACAGGGCGGATGCCGCACGCCGACGCAGTACGTCATCGAGCGTCTCACAGCGTCGCTCGGCGTGCGGGCGAGGTGGCGGACGGGCGACACTCGACGCATGGCATCTGTGAACGACGGAGGCATCGTGCGCGGCATCCTCCCCCGTCCGGAAGGCGCGTCGGCATGAGCGCGATCTCGCTGGACTGGTTCCTGCCGCTCACCGGAGACTCCCGCACCGACATCGGCCTCGGCAGCGCGACCGCCTACGATCCGGCCGGTCGCGTGGCGGCTCAGCGGGAGCCCACCGTGGACTACCTCGCGCAGATCGCGCGCGCCGCCGAGCAGTTGGACTACGAGGCGGTGCTCGTGCCCTCCGGCGGCGGCAACGAGGAGAGCTGGACGATCGCCTCGGCTCTCACCCAGCACACCCGCGCACTCGACTACCTCATCGCGGTCCGGCCGGGACTCGTCTCCCCGACGCTGCAGGCGCAGACCGCCGCGACGTTCCAGAGCATCAGCGGCGGGCAGCTGCGGGTCAACATCGTCGTCGGCGGCGAGGACGCCGAGCAGCGCCGCTTCGGCGACACCATCGGCAAGGACGATCGGTACCGCAGGGCAGCCGAGTACCTCGGCATCCTGCGCCGCCTCTGGGCGGGAGAGAACGTCACCCACGACGGCGAGTTCTTCCGGATCGAGGATGCGCAGCTCAGGACGGCCGTGCCGGCGCCGCCGATCTACCTCGGGGGCTCATCGGATGCCGCGATCGAGGTCGCCGCGGCGCACGCCGACGTGTTCCTCACCTGGGGCGAGCCCCCGACGCAGGCGGCCGAGAAGATCCGTCGCGTGCAGACGAGGGCTGCGGCGCTCGGGCGCAGGCTCGACTACGGCGTCCGCCTGCATGTGATCGCCCGTCCGACCTCTGAGGAGGCGTGGTCGATCGCGGACTCGCTGATCGACGGCCTCGACCCGGAGGTCCTGGCGCGGCGGAGAGCCACGCTCTCCCGCTCGCAGTCGGTCGGCCAGCAGCGTCAGAACGCGCTCAGCAGCGGCGGACTCACCCGCAGCGACCTGGAGGTGCACCCTGGGCTCTGGGCCGGGGTGTCGCTGGTGCGCGGCGGGGCGGGCACGGCGCTCGTCGGCAGCTACGAGGAGGTCGCTGATCTCGTCGCCGAGTACCACGGTCACGGCTTCACGGAGTTCGTGCTGTCGGGCTACCCCCACCTCGAGGAGGCGTACTGGTTCGCCGAAGGGGTCCGACCGCTGCTCAGGGAGAAGGGCCTGCTCGACTGAGCCCTCAGTCCATCGGGAACAGGATGACCCGATCGTCGCCCTCCGCGGGGTCGCCGCGGCCGTCGGTGTTGTTCGTCAGCAGCCAGATCGCCCCCGTCGTGACCATGACGTCGCGGAGCCGTCCGTACTCTCCGACGACGCTCTCGGTGCTCGTGGACAGGTCGTCGAGCGGCACGCTGCGCAGTCGTTCACCGCGCAGGTTCGCGATGAGGATGTCGCCGTTCGTCACCGCGATGCCGCTGGGGCTCGCCTCCGCCGGACGCCACTGCTGCACGGGGTCGATGTAGTCCGCGTCATCGACCGCGCCCTCGACCTCCGGCCAGCCGTAGTTCCCCCCTGCCTCGATGACGTTGAGCTCGTCCCAGGTGTCCTGCCCGAACTCGGTCGCGTACATCGTGCCGTCGGCATCCCACCCGATGCCCTGCGGGTTGCGATGGCCGTAGCTGTACACCGGCGACCCGGAGAACGGGTTGTCGTCGGGAATGCCTCCCTCGGGCGTGAGTCGGAGGATCTTGCCGGAGAGGGCGTCGAGGTCCTGCGCGCTGTCGCGGTCTCCCGCATCGCCCGTGGTGACGTAGAGCATCCCGTCCGGCCCGAAGGCGAGGCGCCCGCCGTTGTGGTTCGACGCGGAGGGGATGCCGTCGATCACCGTCACCGGAGGGCCGAGCGAGAGGGCGCCGGGCTCGCCGAGGAGCGTCCGGCGTTCGACCCGGTTCCCGTCGTCGGCGGTGAGATAGGCGTACAGCTCCCCGTCGCGCACCGCGAGCCCGAGGAGCCCGCCCTCCCCGCCGACGACGACGCCGTCGATGACTCCGACCTCGTGCCGGGCTCCGCTCTCGTCGAACTCCAGCACCCGGCCGCTGTCGCGCTCGCTGATCAGGAGCGCATCGCCGTGGAGGACCATCGACCAGGGCGCATCGAGGCCGTCGGCGAACACGATCGGAGCCGGTGCGGATGCGACAGGCTGCCCGCTCGACGACGTGCACGCGGCGAGCGCGAAGACGGATGCCGTCGCGCAGCACGCGACCGTGCGCCGCAGCGTCGCCGTTCTCTGTCCTCGCGTCCCGACCATGCGTCCCATCCAACGCCCCGCGCCGCGCCGAGGGAAGCCCCGCCGCCCGCATCGTTACGCTGAGCACATGACCCGGTCGCGACGCATCACACCGAGCCAGGCGGTCTCCGCACTGCGGAGGATCCCCGCCACCCTGACCATGGTGGGGCTGATCCTCCTCGTCGGCGTCGCATCCCGGGGGCTGTGGATGCCGTTCGAGGATGCCGATCTCTTCGAGGCCGTCGCCTACGGGCTGCCGAACCTCTCCGACGGCAGGTGGTGGACGCCGGTCACCGGAACGTTCTTCATCGGCCAGCCGTGGGTGTATGCGATCACGATCGCCAGCTTCTGGGGCATGGGCTACCTCGAGTTCCGTCGAGGGTCGCGCGTGGCCCTCGCCTACTTCTGGGTCGGCCAGCTCTTCGCCGTCCTCGCCACGGCCCTCACGCTGCTGCTCCTGTCGCAGGTCCCCTGGGCCTGGGCGCAGACGCAGGCCCAGTCGCTCGATGTCGGGGCGTCCGGCGGCACGATGGCCTGCATCGCCGCGGCCGTGGGCCTGTTCCGGGCGCCGTGGCGCGTGCGCGGCTGGCTCGTGCTCCTGGGCTTCGTCTTCGTCATGATGCTGTTCTGGGGCGCAGTCGACGATCTGGAGCACCTGCTCGCCGTGCTGCTGATCCTCGTCACGGACCGTTCGCTGCGGGTCCGCAGGACGACCGTGCGGGAGCAGCGCCTGATCGCGGTGATCGCCGTGATCGCGCTCACCGCGGCCGAGATCATCACGATCCTCCTCCCCACCGACGGACCGTTCGGCCCGACCGAACCGGTATCCGGCGGTGTCGTCGACGTGGCGATCGATGTCGCGGTCGTCCTCCTCATCGTGCGGGGTCTCCGCCGGGGTCGCCGCTGGAGCTGGGTGCTCGCGATCATCCTCGGTGCGCTCAACGTGCTGGGTGGGGTCCTCGTCCTGACGCTCATCATCCTCACCAGCGCCGCGGAGCTGGAGTCCGTCATCTACGGCGAGACCGAGCTGTCTCTCGCGAGCGCGTTCCTCTGGCTGCTCGTGCTGATCTACCTGATCGTGGTGCGGCGCGCGTTCCGCGCCAAGAGGTCTTCGAAGCTCGGCATCCAGCCCGCCCCGACCCTCGCCGACCTGCTGCGGACCCTGCGCGCTCACGGCGGCGGCACCCTCTCCTGGATGACGACGTGGGAGGGCAACAGCTACGCCGGAACGACCGGCGGCATCGTCGCCTATCAACGACGGGGCGGAGTGGCCCTGGCCCTCGCCGATCCGATCGGCCCCGGTGAGACGCGCGCCGCGGCGGTGGAGGAGTTCATCCACACCGCCGAGAACGCGGGGCTCGTGCCGTGCTTCTTCAGCGCCGACGACGCGACCCGCGCCGCCGTGCCCGACACCTGGCGCAGTCTGGTCGTCGCCGACGACACGATCGTCGACCTGCCCGGCCTGTCGTTCACCGGCAAGCGCTGGAACTCCGTGCGCACCTCCCTCAACAAGGCCGGTCGCGAGGAGATGACCTTCCGTCTCACGCACCTGAAGTCGGAGCCGTGGGGCGTGCAGCAGCAGCTCCGCGCGATCTCCGAGGCATGGGTCGGCGACAAGGACCTCCCCGAGATGCGCTTCACCCTCGGCACCCTGGACGAGGCGGAGGCGCACGAGGTGCGGCTCGCGCTCGCCGTCGCGCCGAACGGAGACGTCGACGGCTTCCTGTCCTGGCTGCCGATCTACGGCGAGGGCGGCGTCGTGCGCGGGTGGACGCTCGATCTCATGCGGCGCAGGGAGGGTGGATTCGGCCCCGTCATGGAGTACCTGATCGGCTCGTCCGCGAAGCAGTTCTCC
Source organism: Microbacterium sp. NPDC057944 (assembly GCF_042887445.1). Taxonomy (NCBI): domain Bacteria; kingdom Bacillati; phylum Actinomycetota; class Actinomycetes; order Micrococcales; family Microbacteriaceae; genus Microbacterium; species Microbacterium sp. NPDC057944. The sequence continues at coordinate 1,747,904 of NZ_JBHVPJ010000001.1, read as the reverse complement.
GAGGAGGGCTGCGAGATCATGTCGCTCTCCGGGGCCCCGCTCGCCCACGACTACCCGCCGGACGCCGGCATGATCGCGGCGCTGAGCGACCGCCTCGCCGAGGCGCTCGAGCCGGTCTACGGCTTCGGGTCGCTGCACCGCTTCAAGCAGAAGTTCCACCCGCGCTACGAGACGATGTACCTGCTGTTCCGCGACGAGAGCGACCTCGCCGCGATCGGCGGAGCGCTGACGAGGGCGTTCCTGCCCGACGCGACCCTGCGGCAGTTCGCCGGAGCCGGTCTGGAGCTCGTGCGCGGGCCCCGCGACTGAACGCGCTCAGCCGTCGCGAGGCGGCCGACGCAGCTGCTTGGGGTGCGGGGGCCGGGCGGGCCGACCGAGGCCTCAGCCGTCGCGCGGAGGCTTGCGGAGCTGCTTCACGTCGGTGCGGCGCTGCTTCTCCTTCAGCCGGCGCTCCTTCGCGCCGCGACTCGGCTTCGTGGGTCGGCGCGGCGGGGCGGGCGGGCGCAGGGCCTCGGCGACGACCGACGCGAGACGCTCGCGCGCGGCATCCCGGTTGCGCAGCTGGGCGCGGTGCTCGGATGCCGCGATCGTCAGCACCCCTCCGACCAGCCGCCCGCTGAGCCGGTCGAGCACGCGTTCCCGCTGGACCGGCGACAGCGCAGCGGAAGCCGCGGCATCCCACACCAGCTCCACGCGGGAGTCGGCGGTGTTCACTCCCTGGCCGCCGGGTCCCGACGACCGCGAGAACCGCCACGACAGCTCGGACTCGGGGATCGTGACGCCCGCGGTGACCCGCAGTCCGGGGCGATGGGGAGAGGGCATGCATCCATCATCTCGCGCCCCGTGTCCAGCTCGCGGTTCACAACTCCTCACGAACGGGGTGATCCGGCCGGACTCCGGCCGGATCACCCCGTCTGACGCCGATTCTTGAGGAGTTGTGAACCGGTCGCCCCGGCCCGCGGAGCTCCTGCAGCGAGATCAGACCGCGGCGTCGACGGCCTCGTCCGCCCCGGCCGGAGCGGCGACGGGATCCCCGGCCGCGGGCGTCCCTGCCCCGGAGGCCCCGGCCCCGGCCGCGGCGGCGCCCTTCGGGGGCGTCTTCGCGGTGTTCGCGATGTGGGCGCGCCCCAGGACGATCGCGGCGACGATCATGAGCACGACGCCCAGCCAGTACGGGGCCGCGTGGCTGACACCGGCGTAGAGGGCGGCGGCGATGAGGGGCGCGACCGTGCTCATCGCGGCGTTCAGCGATTGCGTCGCCCCGCCCAGCCAGCCCTGCTCGTCGTCGCCCACGGCGTTCGACATCGCGCCGTCCATCGCGGCCTGCGATGCGCCCTGACCGGCGGCGAGGAGGAGCGCTCCGACGATGAACACCCACGGCTGCGCGAACACGGAGGCCACGATCGCGAGGGCGGCGAGACCGATCGCCTGCGCCACGATGCCGCTGACGATCACCCCGCGCTCGCCCATCCGCGGCAGCAGGATGCCGAGCAGCACGCCCTGGATGAGGATGTCGATGATGCCGACCGCGGCCGTCAGCAGACCGATCTGGGTTGGACCCCACTGGATCGAGTCGAGCGCGAGCACGCTGAAGTTGTTGACGAAGAACCCGAACGGCAGGGCGAGGATGCCGAAGCCGATCATGAGTCCGCGGAGCTCCTTGCGGCCGAACGCGTCCTTGAACACCGCGAACGGCTGGACGTCCTTGGCGGAGATCGCGGAGATCCGGTTCTCCGGCTTGAGGCTCTCGGGGAGCAGGAAGATGCTGAGGATCGCGATGGTGAGGGCGACCGCCGCGGTGAGGAAGACGGGGAGGCGCAGGTCGATCGCGGCGAGGAGGCCGCCGATGGCCGGCCCGATCATCATGCCGATGCCGGAGAGGGCGCCCAGCAGGCCGAAGCGCTGGGCGCGTTTCTCGGGCGGCGTGATGTCGGCGAGGTAGGCGAAGAGTGCGGGCATGTCGCCGGCGGTCAGCCCCTGGATGACGCGGGCGAGCACGAGCACCCAGATCGCTCCGCCGATGCCGAACAGGGTCATCGAGAAGGCGGCGCCGAACGCGGCCGCGATGATCACGGGGCGTCGGCCGAAGCGGTCGGAGAGGCGCCCGAGGAAGGGGGCGACGAGGAAGGCGCAGAGTCCGTTGATCGCCTCGAGGACGCCGACCCAGATCGCGAGGTCCTTCTCGTTCGAGACGTACTCCAGCACCACGAAGGGCAGGACGGGGAGGACGACGGTCATCCCGATGACGGTCAGCATCGTCAGGACGACGAGCATGACCCAGGCGCGGTTGCCGACGCGACCGGTCGAATTGAGTGAAGTCATTCCGAAAGTGTATCGATACCAGTTTCGATGTCAAGCCACTTATGAATCCGGTCCGCGATAGAGTGGTCGGCATGACGAGCACCGAGCCGATGGGTCGACGCGAGCGGAAGAAGGCGGCGACCCGCAAGAACATCTCCGACGTCGCGACGAAGATGTTCCTCGATCGCGGCTTCGACAACGTCAGCATCCGCGAGATCGCCGACGCCGCCGATGTCTCCCCCACCACCGTCTTCGCGCACTTCCCGCAGAAGGAGGCGCTGGTCTTCGACGAAGACGACGAGCAGCGCGACCGGCTCGTCGGCGCCGTGCGCGGACGCGCAGACGACATCTCGATCAACCGGGCGCTCCACGACTTCTACTCCACCGATGTCCGCACCAACGTCGATGAGCACGGCGACGACGTCACCCGGATCTTCATGGCGTTCCTGAACGAGACGCCAGTGCTTCGCGAGTACGCGGCTCGGATGTGGCTCCGCCACGAGGACGCCCTGTCCGACGCGATCGCCGACGAGCTCGGACTCGACGCGCCGACCGCCGAGATCAGGGTCTACTCCCGCTTCGTCCTGCAGATGCTGCTGCTCGTCAACGACGCCGACGATCAGCTCGGCACGCTCGACGCCGGGTTCGCGATCCTGGAGAGCGGATGGTCGCCGGTCGAGGCGCGGTTGGCGAGCGCGCGCACCGACGCACGATGAACTCCTATCGGCGGGACGACTGGGAGGCGAGCCCTGAGCTGCCGTCGACCGTTGTCGCGCCGTACCTGATGGGGACGGGGGTCGTCACCGGAGAGGACACCGGCACCCGCCCGCTCTCCCCTCCCCACTCCCACGCCGACGCGATGCTCGCGTGGTGCTACCGCGGCACCGTGTGGGTGCATCTGCAGGACGCGATGTGGCGCCTCGCCCCTGGTCAAGGCGTGTGGATCCCCGCGCGGACGCCGCACACGGCGCACCACGAGCGGGACTCCGTCGGGTGCTACACGTACCTGCCCGCGACATCCGCGATCGCGCCGATCGACGACGTCACCCGGGTGCTCGTGCCGCGCGCCGTCCAGGAGATGCTGCTGCACCTCGGCATCAACGACATGCCCACCGATCTGCGCGTGCGCATCCAGGGCACGCTCATCGAGATGCTGCAGCAGCCGGCGCCTGAGGCGCTCGACGGCTGGGGCGAGGTCCCGCTGCCCGCCGACGAGCGCGTGCGCGCCCTGGTGCAGGCGGTGCTGGACGACCCGGGCGACCCGCGCAGCGCGGGTGAGCTGTTCCTCGCGCACGGCCTGCACGAGCGCACGGTCCTGCGCATCTTCCAGAACGACGTCGGCATGACGTTCGGCCGATGGCGCACCGGCGTGCGGATGACCCTCGGCGCCCGCCTGATCGTCGACGGCACCCCCATCGGCGCCGCGGCCCACCGGTGCGGCTATGCCACGACGAGCGCCTTCTCCGCGAGCTTCAAGGAGCGGTTCGGACTCACCCCGCGTCAGCACGTCGCCCGCGTGCAGGCCGACTCGGCGCACCACCTCTACTGGCGCTGACCCTCGCGCCCATCCGACGCGTTCTGTCCGTATAGCGATACAAGTCGTCCATCGATCGACACTGGCCGCGTTCTCGGCGTTCTAGCATCGTTCTGTTAGGGCATGCTTACCTAACTTCTTGCCGCGTTGACGCGGCGCTCCCCTCCCCATCTCTCTGAAGGAGAACCATGTCGCACGCTCTCGCGCGCCCGAAGATCCGGCGAGGCTCCGCGCTCGTCGCCGCGGCCATCGCCGCCGCCCTCACCCTGGCCGGGTGCTCGACCACCGGAGAAGGCGCGGAGTCCGCCTCGTCGTCGACGTCCACCGACGGCGTGGTCATCGAGCACGGACACGGCAAGACCGTGATCCCTGAGAAGCCCCAGCGCGTGGTCGCCCTCGGCTGGATGACCCCCGACATCGTCGCCGCACTCGGCACCAACCCGGTCGGCATCGAAGAGGTGTGGGGCGCCGGCGAGAGCGGCTACCAGCCCTGGTTCGAGGAGTTCGTCACCGAGGAGTACGGCGAGACCCCCGAGATCATCCCGTTCACGGAGGACGGCCCCAACTACGAGGCGATCAAGGCCCTCAAGCCCGACCTGATCCTCAGCCTGTACTCGGGCGTGAGCGACATCGAGTACGAGCGGCTGAGCGAGATCGCGCCCACCGTGCCCTACATCGAAGGCCCCTGGAACCCCGGCACCTGGGAGGGCATGACCCGCACCGTCGGCAAGGCGCTGTCGGAGGACGCCAAGGCCGAGGAGCTGATCGCCGAGACCGAGGAGCAGATCAGCACCCTCGCCGGCGAGCACCCCGAGTTCGAAGACAAGACCTTCGTCTGGGGCCTGACGCTGAACGAGGGCGGCACCGACCTCGGCGTCTACCTGGAGTACGACCCCCGCGTGCGCATCACCGAGGCGCTCGGCTTCACCTCCACCTCGGCCATGGACAGCTTCCTCGCGAGCGCCGAGGGCGACAACTGGTACACCGGCGTCAGCCTGGAGAAGCTCTACGACGTGCAGGCCGACCTGTTCGCCGCGTGGGGCGGCAGCGCGGCCGAGGGCGAGTACACGGTCGAGAACAAGGTCGTCTCGCGCTGGAACCCCATCGCGAACGGCTCCTACGTGATCTACGCGGATGCCGCGGAGGCCTCCGCGATCAGCGCGCCGACCGTGCTGTCGCTGAAGTACATCCTCCCGAAGTACGTCGACGACCTCGCAGCCGCGCTGCAGGGCGAGCCGACCATCGCAGGAGAGTGACGCGCGAGATGTCCCTGGCGACGGAAGACGGCACGGACGTCTCGAACTCAGGTGCGGGGGGCCGTGCAGACGGCTCCCCGCACCGCACCGCGACGCTCGTGCTGGGGCTGATCGTCTCGGCGGTGGTGCTGGTGATCGCCGCCATCGCGTCGCTCGCGGTCGGCAACCGAGCGATCGACCCCCTCACCGTTCTGCACGCCCTGTTCGCCTACGACGACGCCGACGCGCTGCACCTCATGGTCAGGGAGCTGCGGGTCCCCCGCACGCTGCTGGGCATCGTCGTCGGCGCCGCCCTGGCCGTGTGCGGCGGGCTCATCCAGGCCTTCACCCGCAACCCCCTGGCCGACCCCGGCATCCTGGGCGTGAACGCGGGCGCGTCCTTCGCCGTCACCTTCGCGGTCGGCGTGCTGGGACTGACCGCCCCCGGCGCCTATGTGCCCTTCGCGTTGGCCGGCGCCTTCGTGCTCACCATCCTCGTGTACGCGCTGGGCTCTTTCGGGGCCTCCGGCGCGACGCCCATGAAGCTGACGCTCGCCGGGGTCGCGCTCGGCGCGGCGTTCACGGGCCTCACGACCGCGATCGTGCTGCGCGATCTGGGCACTCTCCAGGTCATGCGCTTCTGGGGTGTCGGCTCGATCGGCGGACGCACCATCGACCAGCTCGCCTGGGCGACGCCCCTCATCGTCGCGGGTCTCCTGATCGGGCTGCTCTGCGCCCGTTCCCTGAACGCCCTGGCGCTCGGCGATGACCTGGCCCAGGCGCTCGGCGCCCGCGTGCAGGTCACCCGCGTGCTGGTGATCGTCGCCGTCACCCTGCTGGCCGGCACGAGCGTCGCCGCCGCCGGCCCCATCGCCTTCGTCGGGCTGATGATCCCCCACATCGTCCGCTGGTTCACGGGCCCCGATCAGCGCTGGGTGCTGACGTACTCGATGATCATCGGCCCGTCCTTCCTGCTGTTCGCCGACATCCTCGGCCGCATCGTGCTCCCCAGTGGCGAGCTCCGCGTCGGGATCGTCACCGCGCTGCTGGGCGCCCCGCTCCTGATCGCGCTCGTGCGCCGCAAGCGGGTGAGCGGACTGTGAGCATCGACCAGCGGCCCACCGCCGCCGCACAGGACAGCACGGAGTTCACCCCCGTCGACCACGGACGCCGGCAGATCCGGATCGAGACCGCGCGCATCGCGACGCTCATCCCGGTGCGCTCGATCGTGGTCTGCGCGGTGCTGGCCGCCGTGATCATCGCCGCGGGCCTCGCATCCATGACGATCGGCGCCTACGAGGTGGACTTCGGCTCGGTCATCCGCGCCATCGTCGACCCGTCCTCCGACCCCGACATCCGCCAGGTCGTCTTCGAGTGGCGGCTGCCGCGCGTGCTGTTCGCCGTGCTCTGCGGTGCGGCTCTCGCCCTCGCCGGCGGCATCTTCCAGTCGCTCACCCGCAACCCGCTCGGCTCCCCCGACATCATCGGCTTCGGCATCGGCGCGCAGTTCGGCGTGACGCTCATGATGGTGGTGCTGGAGCTCAACACCTACATGTTCAAGGCGGTGGGCGCGCTCGTCGGCGGCCTGATCACCGCGCTGCTCGTGTACGTGCTGGCGAACAAGAACACCCTGTCGTCGTTCCGCCTGATCATCGTCGGCATCGGCGTCTCGGCCGGGCTCGGCTCGCTCACCTCCTGGATCCTGATCTCGGTCAGCGTCGAGAAGGCCATGATGGCCGCGACCTGGGGGGCCGGCTCGCTCGCCTCGCTCGGGTTCGACCAGCTGATCCCCGCCGCGATCGTGTTCGCGATCGTCACCCTGCTGTCGCTGCCGCTGAACCGCACGCTGCCGGTGCTCGAGATGGGCGACGACGCGGCCACCGCGCTGGGCATCAGCCCTGGTCGCACCCGGCTCGCAGCGATGGTGTTCGGCATCGCCCTCGTCGCGCTGGTCACCGCGGCCGCGGGTCCCATCTCGTTCATCGCGCTCGCGGCTCCGCAGATCTCGCAGCGCCTCACCCGCTCGAACACCCCGATGGGCGCCGCGCCCGTGATGCTCACCGGCGCCGCTCTCGTCGTGGTCTCCGACGCGGTCGCCCAGCTCGTCGCCGTCCCCGTCGGCGTCGTGACGGTGTCGATCGGCGGACTCTATCTCGCCTGGCTGCTGGCCGTCCAGTACGCGCGCCGCACCTGAAAGGAACACCCATGACCGCTTCGCTGCTGGCCCGCGACATCACGCTGGGCTACGGGGAGACCCCGATCATCTCCGCGCTGTCGCTGGAGGTGCCGGACGACTCGTTCACGATCATCATCGGACCGAACGCGTGCGGCAAGTCGACCCTGCTCCGCGGGTTCGCCCGGCTGCTGCGTCCGACCACCGGCGCGGTGCTGCTCGACGGCGCCGAGCTGCGCTCCTTCACGCCGAAGGAGGCGGCGCGCAAGCTGGGGCTCCTGCCACAGTCGTCGATCGCCCCCGACGGGATCACCGTGGCCGACCTCGTCGGACGAGGACGATTCCCGCACCAGAGCGCCCTGCGCACCTGGAGCAGCGCCGACGAGCGCGCCGTCTCCGAGGCGATGGCGGCGACAGGGGTGACCGATCTGTCCCGCCGACTGGTCGACGAGCTCTCGGGCGGCCAGCGGCAGCGCGTGTGGGTGGCGATGGCTCTCGCCCAGCAGACGAAGCACCTGCTGCTCGACGAGCCGACGACCTTCCTCGACATCGCGCACCAGATCGATCTGATGGAGCTGTTCGCCGATCTGCACCGCAGCGGCACCACCCTGGTGGCCGTGCTGCACGACCTCAATCACGCCGCGCGCTATGCGACCCACCTCGTGGCGATGCGCGACGGGGCCATCGTGGCGCAGGGCGACCCGCGCGAGATCATCACCGCCGAGCTCGTGCAGGCCGTGTACGACCTGCCCTGCAGGGTGATCACCGATCCGGTCTCGGGCACTCCGCTGGTGCTCCCGCTCGGTCGGCGGACGCCGTGACGAACACTCCGCGGCGACTCTTCGGGATCGCGCTGAAGGCGGAGGGGCGCGGTATCGCCCTCGCCGCCGCGACGGCGCTGCTCATCGTGCACGCGCTGGCGGAGGCCACGATCCCCGTCATCATCGGCGCGACCATCGACCGGGCCGTGCTCCTCGCCGATCCGGTCGCGCTCGCGCTCTGGATCGGCGTGCTGGTGGCGACGTTCCTGGTGCTGACCGCGAGCTACCAGTCGGCATCCCGCCTGATGGTCTCGATCTACGGCTACGGCGAGCAGGCGCTGCGTCACCTCACCCTGTCGCGGATGCTGCGCCCCAGACTGTCCCGCCGGGCGGTGACGCCGGGCGAGGCGCTGACCTTCGTCACCTCCGACACGTACCGCGTGGCCGGTGTGGCCTGGTCGGTGGCGCAGCAGTGCTCCACGATCGCCGCGATCCTCGGCGCGGGGCTGGCGATGCTGGTGATCTCGCCGGTCGCGACCCTCGTCGTGTTCGGCTCCACGATCGCGATGATGTTCGTGATGCAGGTCGTGTCGCGTCCGCTCGAGCGCCGCGGCTTCGCCGAGCAGCACGCGGCCACCGAGGCCGGGGCCGTCGCCGCCGACTTCATGAGCGGTTTCCGCGTGCTCGTGGGCATCGGCGCCCGCGAGGAGGCCGTGCGGCGCTACGTCGCCGCGAGCGACGCCTCCCGTCGCGCGGCGACCGCCGCCGGTCGATCCCTCGCCTCGTACGAGGCCGTCAGCACCACGCTGGCCGCGGTCGCGACGACCTCGCTCGCGGGCATGTCGGCGTGGTTCGCGGCGGAGGGCCGCATCAGCATCGGCGAGCTGGTCACCGTGCTCGGCCTCGCCCAGTTCATCAGCGGCTACCTCGCCTACGCCGGGTCGTTCCCCTCGAACTGGATCCACAAGCTCGCCTCGGCCAAGCGACTCGCCGAGGTCATCGACGCCGACGACCTGCTCGGGGCCCCGATCGCGCGAGAGGGCCGTCGGGGTTCGGCGGATGACGTCGTGCTGGCCTTCCGCCCCGGCGACTCCCCCGACTCGCTCGTCGAGGTGAGGGAGGGCGAGCTGCTGGGCATCCGCCCCGCCGACAGCGACACCGCTCGCTCGCTCTCGCGTCTCCTCGGCCTGCGCACGCCGCCCGAGCACGGACGGGTGCAGCTCGCCATCGACGGCGAGCGGCGGGACCTGACGGAGTGGGATCCGATCGAGTACCGCCGCCGCGTCGTCGCTCCACCGCACGGGCAGACGATCGTGAGCGGCACCCTGCGCGAGGCCGTGCGCGGACACGGCATCGACGGCTCGCCGCACCCCGCGCTCGTCGACATGGCGGCGCTGCAGGACACCATCGCTCAGGTCGGCGGCTGGGAGTCGCAGGTGGGCGAGGCCGGTCGACGGCTCTCGGGCGGACAGCGGCAGCGGATCGGGATCGCGCGGGCGCTGCACGCGGAGGCCGACGTGCTCGTGCTGGACGAGCCGACCTCGGCGGTGGATGCCGTCACCGAGGCGCACATCGCCCGCGCCCTCGCGGCGCACACCGACACCGTCATCGTGATCAGCACGTCCCCCGTGCTGCTCGGCGCCTGCGACAGGGTCATCGACATCTCCTCACACGGATCGGATGCGCCGCATGAGTGACGCCATCGACACCACCACTCCCCTGCTTCCGATCGCCTCCGGCGCCCGCGTGCGCGCCGCGGTCGGAGCGCTGCTGCGACAGCATTCGGCCAGGGCAGCCGGCGTCGCCGTGCTGTTCCTCACGGCATCCGCTCTGGGCATCGTCATGCCCGCGTGTCTCGGGCGCATCGTCGACGCCGTGTCATCCGACGCAGGCGTCGCGACCATCACCGGCTGGGTCGTCGGAGCCGGCGCCGGCGCGATCGGCGCCGCCGTCATGATGCTGTGGGCGGTGCGGGTGCTCACCGGACTGGTGCAGGACATGCTGGCCAGCCTTCGTGAAGACGTGTTCACCTCGGCCATGCGCCTGCCGGTGGGTGCGGTCGACGACGGCGAGAGCGCCGACCTGCTCTCGCGCGTCACCGGCGACGTGGACGCCGTGGCGGAGGCCGGCGGGAACGTCGCACCGACCCTGCTGTCGGCCGCCTTCGCGATCGCCGTCTCGGTGGCCGCTCTGACCGCGCTCGACCCCTGGCTCGCGCTCGCGGGCATCGCCTCCGCACCGTTCTACGTGCTCGGCACCCGGGCGTTCCTGCGCAGGTCGCGCGTCGTGTTCCGTGAGGTGCGCGTACGCGAGGCCGCGCGAAGCCAGGCCGTGCTCGACGCGGTCGAGGGCATCGACACGCTCACCGCGTTCAACGAGCAGGAGCACGCTCTCGCCCGCGTGTCAGAGCGGGCCGAGGCGTCGATCAGGATGCAGATCGAGGGGGTGCGCGTGACGAACCGCCTGTTCCGGTGGATCAACGGCGGCGAGCTCGTCGGCCTGGCCGCGATCCTCGGCACCGGCTTCCTGCTGCACTCCGGCGGCGCGATCACCGTCGGCATGGTGACCACCGCCGCCCTGCTCTTCCACCGCCTGTTCGGCCCGGTCGGTCAGCTGATCTTCGGTCTCGACGACATCCAGCGCGCGGCGATCGGACTCGCACGCCTCGTGGGCGTCATCGACCTCGCCCCTGCGGCCTTGGGTGCACAGGTCGAGGAATCGGCCGCGGCGCCGACGGCATCCGCCGGCATCGAGGTGCGCGACGTGACCTTCCACTACCCCACCACCGGTCGCGGCATCAGCGACGTGACACTGCACGTCTCGCCGGGCACGACCGCCGCGCTGGTCGGCACCTCAGGGTCGGGCAAGAGCACCCTCGCCCGAGTGATCGCCGGGCACCACCCGCCGACCTCGGGCAGCGTGCACCTGGCCTCGACCACGGATGAGCCGTACTACCTGTCGCAGGAGCTGCACCAGTTCCGCGGCACGATCGCCGACAACCTCACGCTGGTCGCCCCGGACGCGACTCCTGCTCAGATGGTCGCCGCCCTGCGGGCGGTCGGGGCGGAGTGGGCGGTCGACGCACTGAACCGGGAGCCGGACGACGCGGACCCGTCGGATGGGCCCGTCGTGCCGATGGACGAGGGGCGCGTCCAGCAGCTCGCCGTCGCGCGGGCGTTCCTGGCCGACCCCTCGATCGTGATCCTCGACGAGGCGACCGCCGACGTCGGACTGCATCACCGCGACGCGGTGGAGGACGCCATCGCCGCACTGCGCAAGGGCCGCACCGCGCTGCTCATCGCGCACCGGCTGCAGCAGGCCGCCGCGGCCGAGCAGATCGTCGTGTTCGCCGACGGGCGCACGACGCAGCGCGGCACGCACGAGGAGCTCCTCGCCGCCGACGGCCTCTACCGCGACTCCTGGCTCGCCCAGACCGCGCACGCCCCGACCGCCCCCACTCACTCCCCCACCCCGAACGAAGAGACGGAGACTCCGTGAACATCCACCGCGGCATCGTCAGCAGCACGGCCACCCTCACCCCGAACCTGGTGCGCATCACCCTCGGCGGTGACGGCGTCGCCGACTTCCTCAGTACCGGCATCGGCGACGAGTACGTGCGCGTGTTCTTCCCGCACGGCGAAGACCCCACCGACGTCTCGCTGCCCGTGCCTGCGGGCGACTGGTGGGAGACGCCGGAGGGAGCGCCGGAGGCTCCGATGCGCACGTACACGATCAGCGGCGTGCGCCCGGATGCCGGCGAGCTCGACATCGACTTCGTCATTCACGAGGCGGGGGTCGCCGGGCCCTGGGCGGCGCGCGCCGAACCAGGCCACGTGCTCGGGCTGAACGCGCCGACCGGTCTGTATGCACCCCCGGCCGACATCACCTGGCAGGTGCTCGTGGCCGACCTCACCGGTCTGCCCGCCGTCGCCCGCATCGCCGCTGCGGCGCCGGAGGGCGTGCGCACCCGGGTCGTGCTCGAGGTGCCCACCGCGCAGGATCAGGTCGCGTTCGAGGTCGGCGCCGACGTCGAGGTCACCTGGGTCGTCGGCGGCAACGGCCACGGGCCCAGCGCGCTCGGTCAGCTGGTGCGCGGCATCGTCGACGACCGCCTCGCCCTCGACGAGGGATACGTCTGGGTGGCCGGCGAGACGGTCGCACTGCGCGATGTGCGCAAGTACCTGCGCAAGGAGCTCGGGCTGCCAGCGACGCGCTTCAAGGTCGTCGGCTACTGGACCCCGATCGCCGCGTGGGACGAGAAGTTCGCCGCGCTGCCCGAGTCGGTGCAGAAGGAGCTCGACGCGATCTGGGCCGAGATCGACGACGACGAGCCGGAGGACGTGCAGGTGCGGTTCGAGGAGAGGCTCGACCAGCTCGGGCTCTGACGTCCGCGCTCGATGAGCGGGACGTGCGACGTGGACGCGACGGCGGGAGTCGAACCCGCCACGCTGCCGGTTATGAGCCGGAGCCCGGGACCGCCCGGATCGCCGCGATGATGACCTCGACGCTACCCGGCGGATCCGCGGATGACCAGGCTCGTTGCCTGGGATAACGCTATGAGTCCGGCGATGACGGCGACGGGCGTCCGGCAGAGGGAAGCCCCCTGTTCCGGCCGCCCGTCCGGGTGTAGCGTCCCCTCCATACGCAGCCGTTCGGCGATGCCGGCAGCGCCGCCGCATCCCGTGACGCCCTGAGGGGACGACGATGATGGAGAACCCGGTACGCCCGCCTTCCACGGTGCTGAAGACCCACCGCTACCTGCGGCTCTCCCTGGTCTTCGTCGTCTTCGCGATCCTGGCGAGCGTGCTGATCCAGACGGTCGTGATCTCCTGGCGTCCGCTGGAGTTCGGCTGGAACATGCTGCCGTCAATCAGCCACTACTTCTACACGCCCGTCCGCACCGTGTTCGTCGGAGCGCTGATCGCGGCATCCCTCGCTCTCCTCTCCCTCTCCGGCCGCTCGCGCGCCGTCACCCTCCTCGACATCTCGGCGCTCTTCGCTCCGCTGATCGCCCTCGTGCCCACGGGCATCGCTCCGTCTCAGCGCACGCCGGAGCAGATCTGCCCCGAGAGCGGCGACTGCGTGCCGGACGAGTACCTCGACGGCGCGCGGGCGGGCATCGCCGTCTACGCGGTGGTCGTGTTCACCACGATCATCGTCATGGTCCTGGTCCGCAGACACGATCGACTCCGACGCGAGCAGAGCACCCGCCCGGCGCTCAGCCCCGAGGAGCGCGCCGAGGAGACACTGCTGCGGGAGGATGCCGCGCGGAGCCGGAAGTCGGCGGCGATCGTGTCATGGGTTGCTGCGGTCACCGCGGTCGTGATGCTCGTCCTCGCGTTCGCCCCCGGTCTCAGCGACGGGTTCCCGTTCAACTTCTGGCCGTTCCCCTCCAGCATCCACTTCGCGGCGACCCTGCTGTTCTTCGGCGCGTTCGCGGCCGTTCCCCTCCTTCATGCCCGCGAGGACGAGAGCGACGAGCAGACGGCGCCCGCCCCCTGGCAGCGGACCCTCTACCGCTGGGTCAGCCGCCTCATGGCCGGAGACCTCATCCTCCTCATCGTGGCCTTCGCGATCCGCGATCACCTGAACGGCTTCCCTCTCGTCCTGATCGGGGAGGCGTTCGCGCTGTCTCTCTTCGCCGTGTTCTGGTGGGTGCAGACCCTGCAGAGGTGGGACGACGAGTACGCGCCCTACCTCGTCGACCCCGATGCGCCGCCGCCCGGTCCCGCCGGGGGTGTGCTCCCGCGGTGAGCCGTCAGCTCGACACCGTGATCACCACTTTGCCGCGGCTCACCCCTGCGGCGACATCGGCGAGAGCCTCCGGCACCTGAGCGAACGGATAGGTCCGCGCGACGATGGGGCGGATCACCCGCCGCTCCACGAGATCGGTGATCTCCCGGAGCTGCTCACCATCGGCGTGCATGAAGAGGAACTCGTACGCCACCCCGAGCCTTTTCGCCTGACGACGGATCCTGCGGCTGAGAGCGGTGATCGCGAGGACGAGGAGCGGGTTGAGCCCCGCAGCTCGGGCGAAGGCCGGATCCGGCGGCCCCGAGATGCCGATCGCCCGCCCGCCCGGCTTCAGCACACGCAGCGACTTCTCGAGGTTCTCGCCTCCGAGGCTGTCCAGCACCAGGTCGTACCCCGAGAGGACCTCCGCGAAGTCCTCTCGGCGGTAGTCGATCACGACGTCGGCGCCGAGGTCACGGACGAAATCGGCATTGGCGCCGCTCGCCGTGGTGGCCACGTGCGCGCCGAGGTGCCTGGCGAGCTGGATCGCGATGGACCCCACTCCGCCGGCGCCGGCGTGGATGAGGACCTTCTGCCCCGGAGCGAGCCGCCCCCTCTCCACCAGCGCCTGCCAGGCGGTGAGAGCGACGAGGGGCAACGACCCTGCTTCAGCCATCGAGATGTTCGCCGGTTTCGCAGCCAGATCGGCTTCGTCGACCGCGATGCGCTCGGCGAACGTCCCGATCCGCGCCGCGTCCGGCCGCGCGTACACCTCATCGCCGGGACGGAATCCCCGCACCAGCCGTCCGACGCGGATCACCGTACCCGCGACGTCGTTGCCGAGCACGAGGGGGAGCGCGTAGGGGAGGATCTGCGCGAACTCTCCGCTGCGGATCTTCTCGTCGAGCTGGTTGACGCCCGCCGCTTCGACCCGCACCAGCACGTCGGTGTCGCCGACCTCCGGCTCGGCGACCTCCTGAAGCTCCAGTGGTCGCCTGTACTTCTTGACGACGAATGCGCGCATGTCCTTCTCCTGTCTTCTCGTGACCGTCTGCGCCGGGTCAGACCGTCGTGGCGCGAAGCTGCGGGTACACCGCTTCGAGCGGCGCGCTGAGACCCGCCTTCAGCTGCACGGAGGTGTCGTCGGCGAGAACCTCGTACTCGTCGCGCTCGGTGGCATCGAGAACCGCGGCCACGAGCGCGGCGGGGTCCGTCTTCGGGTCGGAGACGTGAGCGGCCATCGCCGTGTCGACGTACCCGACGTGCACCCCCACGACGTGGACACCGGCCGGAGCGAGTTCCAGTCGAAGGGAGTTGGTCGCCGACCACAGTGCGGCCTTGGTGGCGCTGTAGATGCCTCCGACCGCGTACCACGCGAGTGCCGAGTGGATGTCGATGATCGCAGCACCGGGCCGTCCGGAGAGGAGGGGCGCATACGCACGTGCGAGGAAGAGCGGCCCGAGGAAGTTCGTCCCGACGTTGCGGCGGATGTCCTCATCGGAATGGGAGAGGATGCCGGCGGTGGGCACGGATGCACCGGCGTTGTTGACGAGCACGGTCACGTCGGGTGCCGCCTCGACGACCGCACGGATCGATGCGGGATCGGTCACATCGAGGACCAGAGGAACCACGCGGGGATCCGTCCACTCCCGCGGGGTGCGGGCGGTGGCGTACACCTTGGCGGCCCCACGCGCGAGCGCCTGTTCGACGAAACGGGTGCCGATCCCGCCGTTCGCTCCGGTGATGAGGACGACGGCGCCGTTGAGTGTGGGCATGAGCAGATCTCTCTTCTGTGGGGACAATGGATGATGATGGTGAGTGCGCGTGAGCGACTCCACTCATAACTGAGTGCACTCAGTTTCTATTCCGAGAGGATCACATGTCGACCCAGCTCGCATCCGCAGGGCGTCGTGAGCGCAACAAGCAGCAGAAGCTGGAGCGGATCACGGCGGCCGCCGCCGCGCTCTTCGCCGAGTACGGCGTCGAGGATGTGACCACCCAGCAGATCGCCGAGAAGGCGGACGTCGGCACCGGGACCGTGTTCCTCTACGCGAAGACGAAAGGCGAGCTGCTGCTGCTCGTGCAGAACGCGCACTACGCCGAGGCGCTCGAGAAGGGCCGGCACGCCGCCGAGGCGATGGCAGATGCCCTCGATGCGGTGATGGCGCTCCTCCGGCCGATCATCGAATGCAACCGCGTCCAGATCGACAACGGACGAACCTACCTCCGCGAGATGGTCTTCGGAAGCGTGGACGACGAACGCCACGCCGAGGCCCTCTCGATCGTGGGATCCACGGAAGACGCGGTCGCCCGCATCCTCAGCCGGGGCATGGTCGATGCGGAGGCGCGGGCGACGACCCAGGCGCGAGTCGTGTCGGCGATCATGTTCCTCACGATGGCGGCCACGGTGAACGCGACACGCAGCATCGACGACCTCGCCGACGACATCAGACGACAGATCGCCGCCGTCATCGGCCGTTGACCGGTCGCGGAAGTCGATCCGCTACCGACGGATCGAGTCGTGGAACGGGTTCGGCTCGAGCGTGAAGTCGGTGCCCGCATCCCCCCACGTGCCCAGCCCCGCGGGCTGACGACGTCGGCGCACCGCGGCGAGCGCTCGCGTGGCGGGCACTCCGACCGCCAGCGCGACCCGTCCGGCGAGAGTGCGGTCGTCGCGGCCCAGCACGCTCGCCCGGTGCCAGGCCTCGTGCAGCGCACCACCGCGCGCCGCAGGGACACGTCGCGCGGGAAGCGAGCCCTCTCGACGCCGCACGACGAGCTCCTCTACCCGCTCCCACCACGTGGACTCGATCTCGGGATGGAAGTAGTTGTCGCGCAGCCAGTCGGGATGCGGATGCCGGAACCGCCCTGCGACGACCTCGCTCCGCCCGCCGAGCAGCCCGCTGCCGACGAACACGGTGTTCAGCAGCGACTTGCTCACCCCGAAGCTGTCGAGAGCGATGACCGGGACGCCCTGGGCCACGGCCTCGATCGCGGCGGTGGAGCTCACCGTGACGAGCCCCGCGGCGGTCGAGAGCGCGGCGGCCATGGAGTCGTACGAGAACACGAGGTTGTCGGGGCGGCGCTCGCCGAGCAGCTCGGTGTACGCGTCGCGCTCCAGATGCGTCTCCACCTCGCCCGGCCGCGACCGCAGCTTCACGACCACGCGTCGACCGGGATCGGCCTTCGCCGCCCGCACCAGCGTCGCGGCGATCTCGGCGCGCTCCTCCCGATCCGCCGGCACGAGCGCCTGCGCCGCGAAGACGATGTCGGTCGCCGCGGCCTTCGCGAGAGCGGGCGCCGAAGACGTCGGCTTCTCGTCGACCAGGACCCCGCGCTCCGCCCTGGCGCGCGCGACGGCGGGCGACAGCATCCGCGCCCGCGTCCTCGCGAAGGGGAGCGTCGCGAGCGCGGTCTGCACGTCGACGCCGATACGGCCGCCCAGTTCGGCGAACGCCCGCTCCTCCCGATGCGAGTGCACCACCAGGAGGTCGACGTGGCGGCGATAGTCCATGGCTCCGCGCTGCGCGGGGATCGCCATCCCCGGAAGACCCGCCACCGTCACGGGGCGGTGCCGCAGACCGTCGATCATCCGCCCCATCAGCCGCACGAACGGACCCCGGCCGGCGAGCAGCACCACGTCGGGGCGCTGCGCCTCGAGCCACGGCGCCGTCTCGCGGAACATCACCCGCGACACGGCGCTCGGATCGAGCCCTGCACCCGCGAGCGCCGTGCGCTCCTGGGCGGCGCTCGCGGTCAGCGGGGTCTTCACCAGCAGCAGATGCGGTCGGATGCCGGGGACGGCGCCGAGCAGCGACGCCGACCACTTCACGAACGAGTCGGCGTCCGCGATCGCGACGACCCGCAGCCCGGTGCTCATGCCGGGACGCGACGCAGCTTCGCCATGGGCGCGCGCTCGCTGTCGAAGACGCGCTTGACGCCGTCGCCGAGGGCCTTCTCGATCACGCGGATGTCGCGCACCAGGTGCTCGAGACCCGTGGGTTCGAGGGATGCCGCGTGGTCGGAGCCCCACATGGTGCGGTCCAGCGTGATGTGGCGTTCGACCGCGACGGCGCCGAGGGCGACGGCGGCGAGGGAGATCTGCAGGCCGCGCTCGTGGCCCGAGTATCCGACCGGCACGCCGGCGTAGCGGTCGCGGAGGGTCGAGATCACCCGCAGGTTCGCCTCCTCCGGCTCGAGGGGATACGTCGAGGTCGCGTGCATGAGCACGACCCGGTCGGTGCCGAGCGTGTCCAGGGCGCGGTCGATCTGTTCGATCGTCGACATGCCGGTGGAGAGGATGACGGGCTTGCCGGTCTCGCGCAGCGCGACCAGCAGCTCGGTGTCGGTGAGGCTGGCCGAGGCGACCTTGTGGGCGACGACGCCCAGGTCTTCGAGGAACGCGACGCTGGGCACATCCCACGGCGAGGCGAACCAGTCGAGACCCAGCATCGTGGCGTGGTCGCCGATCTCGATGTACTCGTCGCGGCCGAACTCGACCCGCCGGCGGTAGTCGAGGTAGCTCATGGTGCCCCACGGCGTCTCGCGCGGCACGTCGCGCATGTGCTCGGGGGTGGAGATCTCGGGCGTGCGCTTCTGGAACTTCACGGCATCCGCCCCCGCGCGCGCCGCCACGTCGATGAGCTTCTTCGCGATGTCGACGTCGCCGTTGTGGTTCAGGCCGATCTCCGCGATGACGTAGGCGGGACGACCGCCTCCGATGACGTGCGATCCGATGCTGACAGTCATGATTCCTCCGGTCTGCGAATGCCTTCTCTCCTGGGTACGCGCCGATGGTGAACTGCGCCCAACACCCGGGTTACCGGCGCACGTCAGCTGGACAACACGCGTTCGACCAGTTCGCGAACAGCTCCCCGTCCGCCCTCGCGCGACAGCACCACCCGCGCCGCCTCGATGACGAGCGGGTGCGCGTTCGCGACCGCGACGGGCCACCCGACGATGCGCAGTGCGGGGAGGTCGTTCACGTCGTTGCCGAGATAGGCGATGTCGGCGAGATCGAGGCCCTGCTCAGCGGCCCAGCCGCGCAGCGCCGTCTCCTTGTCGTCGATGCCGTGCAGCACCGGCACGCGCAGCTTCTCGGCGCGTGCCCGCACGACAGGGTTCACCTCGGTGGAGAGGATCAGCATCGGCAGCCCTGCGGCCCGCAGCAGGGCGACGCCCATGCCGTCCTCGCGGCTCACCCGCACGCGCTCCCCGCCGTCGGCGTCGATGATCGCGGTGTCGTCGGTGTGCACGCCGTCGAAGTCGGTGACGACGGCCTTCACCGGGATCGGATGCCGCTGCTCGTGCAGCGCCGCCAGAGAGCGCGCGATGCGCAGCTGCTGCTCGTCGTCGATCTCGATCGCGGTCCACTCCGGAACCTCCGCGATCGCGGTGCGTCCGAAGAAGCGGTGCCGGCTCTCGCGGAAACCCGCGGCCGAGAACACGTAGAACGCCCCGGTCTCCAGGTGGTGCGGCTCCCGATCCTGCCGGCGGGGTCGGTGCGCGGCGTCGTGGTTGATCGCGGCAGCCGCGCCGTCGGCATCCCTCCTCCAGAGGAAGCCGTAGGTCTCGTAGGCCGAGAACACGCTGTCTGCGCGCCCTCCCGCGACCTGCGCGACGGCGTCGGAGAGGGCGTCGGCGGGGATGAACGGCGACGTCGCCTGCAGGAACGCGACGACCCCCGTGTCGATGCCGTCCGCCGCGAGCGCGTCGAGCGCGTGCAGGATCGCGCTCTCGGAGGTCGCCGTGTCGCCGGAGAGCTCGGCGGGGCGGCGGACGATGCGCGCACCGGCCGCGGCGCCGATCGCCGCGATCTCCTCATCGTCGGTCGACACCACGACGAGGTCGATGCCGTCGGCCGCGAGCGCGGCGCGCACCGCTCTGGCCACGAGCGGGACGCCGCCCACGCGCTGCACGTTCTTGCGCGGCACCTGCTTCGATCCGCCCCGCGCGGGGATGATCGCCACCATCGATGTCATCGTCCTCGTATCGCCTTCCATGCCCTGCCGGCCCTCCGCCTCGCGCCGAGAGCCGTCAACCGCCATTCCTCCATGCGACCGACCCCGCCGGCCGGTCGCAGCACCCGCTGCAGCGCCCCCTCGTCGGGGGCTCCCGGCAGCCGGAGCTCCGTGAGCCGCTGGGCGGAGAAGTACCTGTCGCGTTCGACGGCGTCCATGCCCCGCAGCAGCTCCTCCGCGCGCGGGCGGAGGTGACCGGCGATCTCGGGCTGCATCGCGTAGCCGACGGCGTCGACGAGCAGCTGCAGCCGCTCGGGATCGGCGTAGCCCGATGCGGGCCGGGTGAGGGCGTCGACGATGGTCGCCGGGATGCGGTTGCTGTTCTCGAACGGCGTCAGCCTCGCCAGCACGGTGCCGGTGCCGGCCGCGCCGATCTCCCGGTCGAACAGGGCGCGCACGGTCGGCAGGGCGGTCGAGAACCCCGCCACGACGGCGAGGACGTCGAGGCGCTCCGCGAGCATCTCGGCCGCGAGCGCCCCCCGGTACTCGGCGAAGGCGATGCCGAGGGATGCCGCGCGGGCCCGCAGCGCGTCGGTGTGCAGGGGCGGCGCCGACGGATGGGGCTTGAACACGATCCGCTCGGGCGACCAGGCCGCTGCACGATCGATCAGCTCGGCCTGCAGCGCGACCTCCTCCTCGGCCGTCATGAGGCCGAGCGCGGAGAGGTACTGCCCGAGCACGAGCACGGTCGGCGTCCCGTCGTCGAGCCCCGCGGCGTCGCCCGCCGCGGTCTCCTCGAAGACCGTGCGGAACCGCGCCGCCGGCACGGGGACGGACTCCGCGTGCGGCGCCCCGACGAGCGGCCGCACCCCCGGCACCACATCGGCGTGCACCACGCGTTCGATGCGCGCCGACACCGTGTGCCCCAGCGCGACCCGCATCGGCGAGTAGGTCATGAGCCCGTCGCCGATGATCGTGATCCGTGCGCCGGGGAAGAGCGTCATGAGCGTGCGCGCGGGCGCGACCTGGGGGCTCTGCACGAACAGCTCGAGCCCGCGCGGATCGAGGTTCCAGGCGCGACGCAGCAGCCGCTCCAGCACCGGGAGGTCGCTCTCCCTCGGCTTCCACGCGCTGGGGTGGGCAGCCCCGAGCAGCACGTCCAGGTCCTCCACGCGGTCGAACCGCTCCCGCAGCGAGCGCAGCGCGGGGTCAGCGGCGATGCCGACCGTCGTCTCGGGCACCCGCGACGACGTGAACGGCACGAGGACCCGTTCGGCCCGGCCCCGGCCATCGGCTTCGGCGTCGAGCAGTCCGGCGTCGATCGCGGCGACCGCGGTGGCGAGCCCGTAGGCGCTGTGCAGCGCGAAGATCTGCGTCATGCGTCGCTCCCCACCCGACGCAGCAGGGGCGCCAGCACCCGCCGCCGCGGCCCGTCGAGCCGCCCGATCACTCCCGCCACGTCGTCCGCGGGAAGACGTTCCAGCAGACCGAGGATGCCGCTGCGCATCTCCGCGCGCAGCGGCCTCGTCATCCGCCGTGACCGCACGAGATGCCGCGAGCTCAGCGCCAGCACGGTCCACGTCGCCTTGGGCAGGAAGCGCTCGGCATCCCGATCCGACGCCACCACGTCGAGCACCTCCGTCATCGCGCGCACGAAGTCGAGCTGGCGGCGATCGCGGATCTGCGTGAGGGACGTCGCGACCCCGCGGCGGTACAGCAGCGCCGGAGCGTCGACCACCGCGAACGACTCCGCCTCGAGGTGCAGGCGCCAGATCCACGGCCGGTCCTCGGCCGTGAAGAGTCCGGGAGGGAACGCGGCGAGGCCGGCGTCGAGCACGCGCCGGTGGAACATGCCCGCCCACGCGAAGGGGTAGTCGACCATGGTCGGCTCGTTCTCGGGGAGGATCGCGTCGCGTGGCGAGAGCACCCGCTCACGCCAGGGCTGCGGGGCGCGGTGCAGGGCGCGCTTGGCACCGGTGACGGTGACGTGGTCGGTGCGGACGAAGTCGCAGTCCAGCTCCCTCAGCCGTTCCGCGAGCACGGAGAGGCGGTGCGGCTGCATCCAGTCGTCTCCGTCGACGAAGCAGAAGGCGTCGCCCTCGACGTGCGCGAGGCCCTGGTTCCGCGCGCTCGCGAGGCCCTGCGGCCGCGGGTTCGTGAGCACCGCGGAGTGCGGGAAGCGCTCGGCGTAGCGGCGCATGAGCGCCCCGGTGTCGTCGCGGGAGCCGTCGTCGATCATCACCAGCTTGAGCGCCGCGGGGTCGCCGAACTGGCGCGTGAGGGTCTCCAGCGTGGTCGCGATGTACGGGCCGGCGTCCTTGGCGGGGAGGATGACGGTGACGAGGGGAGCGCGCATGGTGCCACGGATGCTGGCACGCGAGCGTTGCCGCCCGGCGACGTCGAGGTGAACACGGGGTGTCCTGCCCGCCCGCTCCCAGGTCGATCCCCCACGATAGGGGGATGCCGCGACCACTCGGATCCTCGGGGAGACCCCTGCGCCGGAGATCCCGCGAGACGTTGGATCTCCGCTGGCTCAGCGCGCGGGCGTGGACGAACCGGTGGTATCCGCAGGGCGTCGATCTCGGCATCCTGGACGGTCGACGGACCCTCGCGGTCAGCTGGTTCCGTCAGGACAGGGACAGGCACCACCTCGCCTCGCGTGTCTCCTTCATCGACCTCGAGCGCTCACGGCACCGCGACGTCGCCCTCGTGATCGAGGGCCCGGACGGGGAGCTCGAACCCGCGCGCATCCACGTCGGCGGTCTCGCGTGGTTCGGCGACCGCCTCTTCGCCGCGGCCACCATGCAGGGGATCTGGGAGTTCGATCTCGCTCGTCTCCGCACCGTGCGCGGCGCCGACGCCCGACGCCTGACCGGGTCTCTGCGGCGGAGCGCGCTCGTCGCGGTGCGCACGAGGATCCACCCCGTGGCGCTGCGGTGCTCGTTCCTCGGTCGCGTGTTCGACGCCGACGGCGAGCCGCTGCCGAGGGTGCTCATCGGCGAGTACCGCACCGGCGGAGACGGCCGGATCGGCGAGTTCCTCCTGCCCACGCGGGAGGGAGACGGCTTCGCCGCCGTCGAGAACGGGCTCCTCGCCCCCGGCATCCCGCACCTCCAGGGCGCCGTGCGCTGGGGCGCCACCTACTTCGCGTCGCAGTCCGACCAGCTGCGCCCCGGTGCCCTGTGGACGGGACCGGCCGGAGCAATCCGCCGCGCCGCCCAGCCCCTGCCCGCGGGATGCCAGGACCTCGCACTCGACCCGGACGCGCGGATGCTGTGGTCGCTGGGCGAGCATCCCTGGCGACGCGTGGTGCGCGGCATCCCCTTCGCCCGCCTGGGGATCGAGCACCCCCGCGACGAACGTAGACTGGACGGGTGAAGCCCGCACCGATCATCGTCTACACCGTGCTGCGGCTGCTGGCGTTCCTCGTCCCGCTCGCGATCCTCTGGTTCTTCTTCCCGATCTTCCGGGAGTTCTGGTGGCTCGCCGCGATCTTCGCCGCCCTCATCGGGGCGAGCATCTCGCTGCTGTTCCTGCGCACTCCGCTCTCCGACGCCTCGACGCGCCTTCACGAGCGTCGTCAGGCCCGCACCACCGGCGCCGAGTCGGACGCGGATGCCGAGGACGACGCTCTCGACTCCGAGTCCTGAGCCCACCTCCGTGGCTCAAGCGGAGTCTGCCCGTGAGAGCCTGGTCTCGTGACCTCACGCCGCGGATCTCTCGGAGACGGACGACGCCGACGTGGCCGCGAGCTGCCACCCACCCCTGGCGTGCTGATCGGCGACGCTCTTGTCGGCCTCTCCGCTGCCGCCGCCGTCGGATGCGGCCTGCTCCTGTGCACGCTCCCGCTCCTGGCGCTCCTCGGCAGACTCGTCTTCCCCGACTCCCCGACCGACGTCATCGAGGTGTTCGGCGGCCCGCTCCTCGCCGCGGTTCTGGGCGGCGCCCTGTCTCTCCTCACGTGGGGCTACGCGTCCACCGCACGACAGCTCGCCCTCGTCCGGATGTACGCGCGGACCGCAGACCCGCGCGAGCTGCGCAACGCCGTCGAGGTGCGCGGACCGATCGGGCGCTCTCCGCGGATCGCCGCCGTCGCCACGACCACGTCCATCGGCGTGATCGCCCTGGGCACGGGCAGCATCCTCCTCGCCGCCGGCGAACTCCCCCTCATCGCCGCCGTCTCGCTGGTGATCGGCGCGCTCTGCATCCCTGTCGTGCTCGTCCTGCTCGCCGCCGACCGCCGCTGGGCCCGTGCCGGGGCCGACCGGCTTCCCGCCGCAGCGCTCGGCGAGCAGGGCCGGGCCAGGGTGCTCGTGGTCGACGATGACGTTCAGAAGCGGGTCGATGCCCGGGAGCGCCGAGAACGCTCCACGCTGGATCGGGCTGCGACACCACTCCTCATCGTGCTGACACCGGCGGCCCTCGCCTGCGCCGCCCTCGCCCTCCAGCCGCCAGCGGGGGTCTCCGCGCAGGTGCAGGTCGTCGGAGCCGCTGTGGGTCCGCTCTGCGCGCTCGCGCTTCTCGCCCTCGGAGCTCTTCGCGTCGACCAGCTGCGTCGTGTCCTCCAGCGGGTTCGTGCCGGCAAGGCTGCGACGGCCGCCGATCGGGGTCGAGCATCCGCAGCGACGACGGTGCTCGCCGCGGACCTCCGCACGGCCACCGCGGTGTGGGTGCTGCTCGGCGCCGGGGTGCTGGGCCTCACCGCTCCGGACATCGCCGCTGCCGTCGTGACGGCCGTCATCTTGCTGCTCGGGCTCGCCGCACTCTTCTCTCTCGCGATGCGCCTCGGGGCCGCTGCGCCGTCGCTCCGCGAGAAGTTCGGCTACCGTCTCCCCGTCGAGCATCCGAGCGACGGAGGAGGCAACCTCGTCTCCTGAGCGAGACGCGACGTCTCGTGGCTGAGACGCGACGTCCCCCGCTGAGACGCGAGGTCTCCCCGCTGAGACGCGCGGTCTCCCCGCTGAGACGCGACGTCTCCCCGCTGAGACGCGACGTCTCCCCACTGAGACGCGAGGCCTCCCCGCTGAGACGCGACGTCTCCCCACTGGGACGCGCGGTCTCCCGACTGAGACGCGCGGTCTCCCCGCTGAAACGCGACGTCTCCCCGCTGAGACGCGCGTCAGCCGACGAAGGCCCAGAACAGCGCCCCCGCGTAGAGGAGCGCCGCGAGCGACGTCAGGGCGAGGGCGATGACGAGTTCGCCGGGCTTGCGATAGGTCCACACGATCACGAGCGCCGGGAGCGCGGCGAGCAAGGCCAGCAGCGCGATCCACGCGATCGGGAAGAGCAGCGCGAGGAAGATCGAGATGCCGAACGGCGCGAGCACGAACAGGGTGTACAGCACTTGGGTCGCCCGCGCGCCGATCAGCACCGTGAGGGTGCGCTTGCCCACGAGGCGATCCTGGTCGATGTCGCGGAGGTTGTTGGCGAGCAGCACGGCGCATGCGAACAGTCCGGCGGCCACCGCGCCCAGCCAGGCCTGCTGCGGCAGCGCGAAGATCTGCACCCAGGTCGTGCCGAGGGTGGCGACGAGCCCGAAGAACACGAACACGAACACCTCTCCGAGGCCGAAGTAGCCGTAGGGGCGCTTTCCTCCGGTGTAGAACCACGCCGCGACGATGCAGACCGCTCCGACGGCGAGCATCCACCACTGCTGCGTGCGGATGACGATCGCGAGACCCACGACCGCCGCGAGAGCGAAGAAGACGAGGCCGATGATCAGCACGGTGCGCGGTGACACCCGACCCGAGGCGGTCAGGCGTGCGGGTCCGACACGATGCGCATCGGTGCCGCGGATGCCGTCGCTGTAGTCGTTCGTGAAGTTCACGCCGATCTGCAGGAAGACCGCGACCGCGAGGCACGCCAGCGCGATGACCCAGTGGAACTCCGGTCCCGTGCTGCGCGCAGCTCCGGTGCCGATGACGACCGGCGCGATCGCGAGCGGCAGCGTGCGCAGACGGGCAGCGCCGATCCAGTCGGATGCCGTCACCGGGCCGAGCTCGACGACGGGCTTCCTCGCCGGATTCCCGCTCGTGCGGACGGGAGCGCGACGGGACTTCTTCTTACGATTCGAGGATGCTGCCACGGAGGGAATCCTACTGGTCACTCCTTTTCCCGCCGTCGAGCGAGACGAGACACGACGCGAAGCCTCGCCCCGGCGAGGAGCCGGCGCGGCCAAGGGAGGAGACCCCCGGGAGGAGACCCCCGTTCGGGAGGACCACGCACGTCCGGGAGGAGAACTCCCCACGGGAGGAGAGTTCCCCACTGGGGGGGGGAGAACTCCCCACGGGAGGAGAACTCACGTTCGGGAGGAGAACTCACGTTCGGGAGGAGAATCCAGGCGGAATCCTCCTCCTGAACGAGAGTTCTCCTCCCAAATGAGAGCACCCGCGCCCACGCCCCCGCCCCCGCCCCCGCGACCACGCCCCCGCATACGCGACGCGATGCGATGCGATGCGATGCGATGCGATGCGACCACGTGCCTGCCCGCGCAGACCCGACGTGACGTGATGCGAACTCACGTTCGGGAGGAGAACTCCCCACTGGAGGAGAACTCACGTTCGGGAGGAGAATCCGCGCGGAATCCTCCTCCCGAACGTGATATCTCCTCCCGAGCGTGAGCACACGCGACCACGCCCCCGCCCACGCGACCACGCCCGCACCCGCACAGACTCGACGCGACTCGACGCGAACTCACGTTCGAGAGGAGAACTCCCCACGTGATGCGAACTCACGTTCGAGAGGCGAACTCCCCGCGGGAGGAGAACTCACGTTCGGGAGGAGAATCCGCGCGGAATCCTCCTCCCGAACGTGATATCTCCTCCCGAGCGTGAGCACACGCGACCCCGCCCGCGCCCGCGGCCGCGACCCCGCCCGCACCCGCACAGACGCGACGACGCGACGCGACGACGCGCCCGCCCCCGCGCGCTCGCGCTGAGGAGGATCGGATGCTCAGCGACGAGTGAAGGTGACGTGCGTGACGCCGCTCTCCGCGACCTCGCTGCGGATGGCGTAGTCGTTCTCGATACCGCGCAGGCCGTCCCAGATGCGCTCGCCGCTGCCGATCACGAGTGGCGCGACGGCCACGTGCAGCCGGTCGATGAGCCCCGCCCGCAGGAACTGCCGCACCACGTCGGCGCCGCCGCCGATGCGGACGTCGCCGCCGCCCGCGGCCTCGGTCGCGCGCGCCAGCGCCTCCTGCGGGGTCGCCTCGATGAAGTGGAAGACCGTGCCGTTCGCGAACTCGATCGAGGCGCGCGGGGTGTGGGTGAGCACGAACACGGGCACGTGGAACGGCGGTTCGTCTCCCCACCATCCGCGCCAGTCGGGGTCGTCGCCGTGCTGGTGCAGGCCGAACATTCCCGCGCCCATGATCTCGGCGGCGACCTCTTCGAAGTACGCGGCGGCGTAGTCCTCGTCGAGTCCTGTCGTGCCCTCCCCGGAAGTGTCGCCGAGCACGCGGGCGCGGAAGGTGCGGGTGGCGGTGTAGGCGGCGACGAGTCGACCCCAGTCCTCGCCGAAGGGATTCTCCGGCGTCTGGTCCGTGGTGGTCGCGAAACCGTCGAGGGAGATGTTCAGATCGGCGCGAACGGCCATGTCGGTGCTCCTTGCAGAGGGGTCAGAGTGCGGGCTTGCTGTCTTTGCCGTCGAGCCACAGCGTGTCGGAGGCGTCGGCGTGCGTGCCGTCGGTGCCCACGTGCTTGGCGCTGATCTGCGGTCCCTTGGTGATGACGTGCACGAGGGCCATCGCGTGCCCCTGGCCGAGCTGGTACTCCTCCTTCAGCCAGGCGACGATCGGGGTCGCCTTCGTGTCGGGGCCGAATCCCTTCTCTGTGGCCAGTTCGATGAACTGCCGGGGGGTGAGGCCGGTCTTGGTCTCGATCTTGTCGAGGTATGCCTGGAACGACATGTGCTCTCCTGTGTGTCAGTCCTCGTCGAGGAACGTCTGGATGATGGTGGCCGAGGCGTGGATGCCGATGATGCGCAGCACTCCTTCGCCGACGTTGGTGAAGCGGTGCGGAACGAACGCGGGCCCGGTGGCCGTGTCTCCCGCCACCGCCAGCAGCGTCTCGTCGCCGACGGTGATCTGCGCGGTGCCCTCGAGCACCACCCAGGTCTCAGGGTAGGGGTGCCAGTGCAGCCCCGGCCCCTGTCCTGGCTGATTCTCCACGTAGAAGTACGAGACGGCCGCGCCGTGCTCGCCGCCCTCGAAGCGACGGCTGCGACCTGTGCCGATGCGGATGTCCGCCGCGGCGACGATTCCTGCGGACGTCGATGCGCTGTTCATGGGTCCAGTCTCGACACCCCCACCGACACGGCCTAGAGTTTCGATGTGGATCGAAACTCCGCTCCGATCGAAGGCATCGAGCATCCGGATCACCGGGTGGAGTTCCACCTGAGCCCCGGCGACATCCAGGCCGTGCGCTTCGGGATCTCCCCCGGGCACGAGCTGGCCCACGCCGTGCGGGTGCTGCTGCGTCCGGCGCAGCATCCGCTGCAGTGGGGATGGCTCCGAGCGGTGCGCGAGCGCCTCCCCCGCCGGAGCTTCGAGCTGCTCGCCGTCGTCATCGGCGAGGACGGCTACCTCCCCGATTTCCTCACGACGACCGCGGCGTGGGATCTGACGCCCGATGCCGAGCGGGAGGCGCTGCGGCGGACGCCCCTCGACGGCATGCGCGTGGACTTCGGCAAGATGGTCGACCGGTCGACGGGGGCGCGTCAGCGAGCGCTCAGAGACATGCAGGAGCGTCCAGCGCGGGCGCGGGAGATGATCGCCGACGCCTGGCCGGAGGTGTGGGATGCCGTGCTCGCGCCGGTGTGGCCCCAGCTGGAGCGGCTGCTGCGCGCCGACATCGCGGTGCGCTCGCGGACCATCGCATCGTCGGGCATCGCGGCCATGGCCGAGGATCTGCACCCGCGGGTGAGCTGGGGAGAAGGGGCCGTGCGCGTGCAGCTGCGACGGCACAGCGAGCACGTCGACTGCCGCGGAGGCGGACTCGTGCTCGTGCCATCGGTGATGTCGTCGTGGGGCTGCATGGTGCTCACCGAACCGCCGGCCCAGCCGACCCTCTACTACCCCGCGCGCGGCGTCACCGCGGGTTGGGCGCGCGACGCAGCCGAGGTGGCCGACGCGCTCGGCGCCCTGCTGGGTCCTGCGCGCGCCGACATCCTGCTCCACGCGGGAGTCGCTCGCACCACCTCTCAGGTGGCGAGGGATGCCGGCATCGCGGTGTCGACGGCATCCCACCACCTCACCGTGCTCCGCGGCGCCGGGCTCATCGGCAGCGAGCGCGAGGGCAACCGGATGCTGCACCTGCGGACGCCCCTCGGGGAGGCGATGATCGGCGCGGCGATCTGATCCGCGGTGACCGGGTCAGTCCGCGGAGCCTATGGGGATGATCGGCCGGTGCTCGTAGTAGGTCTGCAGCACGACCGTGGTGCGCGTGCTCACGTTCGCGGCGAGGCGGATGTCGCGGACCAGTCCTTCCAGCGCCCGGGGAGAGGCCACCCGGACGAACAACATGTAGCTCGCGTCTCCGGCGATGGAGTGGCAGGCCTCGATCGCGTCGAGGTGCTCCAGCAGCTCGGGGGCGTTGTCGGGCTGAGCGGGGTCGAGCGGGGTGATCTCGATGAAGGCCGAGAGCGGGGTGCCCGCCTGCTCCGGGTCGAGGATCGCGCGGTAGCCGGTGATGACGCCCCGCGTCTCGAGGCGCTTCAGGCGCGACTGCACGGCCGACACCGAGAGGCCCACGGCATCCGACAGCTGGGAGAGCGTAGCGCGGCCGTCTCGAGAGACCTCGGCGAGGATCGCGCGGTCGACAGAGTCATCCATGGATGTAAGATTATCGTCAGGATTCCGTATATGCCGGAATCTTTCCGCCCCATTCTCCGATCGGAGGTCCCGATGTCCATCATTTCCGCCACCAGCTCCGCTGCACAGGCCATCGTCGGCGAACCCGAGGTCGTCGAGGACGCCACGATCGCCGAGCAGAGCGCCGCCTGGGCGCAGCTCAAGGACGCCGCGATCGCCATCCGCGAGCTCCAGATCAAGGACGGCTCCATTCCGGATGCCGCGCACCACGGCGTCGCACGAGAGCTCGTCGCCGCGATCACCGCCGGCATCCGCGCCCTGGCGCCCGCCTTCCCGCACGACGCCGACTACCTCTCGGCCTCGATCGTGGACTTCGACCGCTGGGCTTCCGAGGACTTCGGCGTGCCGGACTTCCTCGACTCGCTCGTGGCCTTCCAGCCGCAGCAGCACCGCGTCGACGGCATCCGCCACCTCGTGATCTTCCCGATGTACACGCAGAACGGATCGAGCGACCGCCTCGTCGAGGCGCTCATCGTCGAGACGATCTGGCCGGAGTTCATCGCGGCGCTCGAAGCGGGCGACTACGGCAACAAGCTGTTCGTCTCGCTGCGTCTCGTCGACTTCACGCCCGGCTACGACACGAACTCGGCCGTGCTGTTCCCCGAGACCGTCGCGATGCGCGAGATCCCCTCCTTCACGTGGGGTGCGATCTTCCAGGACCGCGAGGCCGCCCGCTACCGCCGGGTCACCCGCGCCGCCTCCGAGATCACCAACCTCGACCTGCCGGAGCGTGCTGCGGCGATGCTCGACGACCAGGCGCTGACCGAGCGCGCGTTCGTGATGTGGGACATCATCCACGACCGCACGCACATGCGCGGCGACCTGCCGTTCGACCCGTTCATGATCAAGCAGCGGATGCCGTTCTTCCTCTACTCGCTGGAGGAGATGCGCTGCGACATGACCGCGTTCCGCGAGTCGGTGAAGATCGAGCGCGCCCTCGCGGCCCGCATCGCCGCCGGCGAGGAGCTGACCGAGGCCGAGCGGGAGATGCACGACCACGCCGGGCTCGTGCAGTACGCCGTGATCTTCGACCGGATCTTCCGCTTCGCGATCACCGGCAACCGCACGCGCAACTACGACGCGGTCGGCGGCCAGCTGCTGTTCGCGTGGCTGCACCAGCGGGGCGTGCTGCACTGGACCGACACCGCTCTCGCGTTCGACTGGGACAACGTCCCCGACGCCGTGGTCGCCCTGGGCGATGCGATCGACGACCTGTACTGGCACTCGATCGACCGCCCGAAGGTCGCGCACTGGCTGGCCGCGTACGAGCTCGTCCGGGGCACGCTCACGCCGCACCCGGCGTCGCAGTGGGCCCGTGGGCTCTCCGACGAGATCCTCGCCGGCGCCCCCAAGGGCTACACGGATGCCGTGATGGACGACGAATTCCCGCTGTCGATGTTCTTCGAGACTCTCGACAAGAAGATGAAGCCGGTCATCGAGTCGACCGTCGGCATCCGCGGCACCGACGACTGATCACACGCGCCCTTCTCGGACGCCCTCCCGTTTCTCGGATGATTCGGGGAGGATCGTCCGAGAAGGGCGCGTTCGTCCGAGAATCGGATGCCGCCGAAAGGGGAACCCGTCATGAGCGTGAGCGGTCGCACCATCGTCATCGCCGGAGCCACCAGCGACGCGGGGCTCGTCGTCGCGCGCGCACTCCTGACGGCGGGAGCTCGGGTCGTCGCCACCGGGCGCTCGGCGTCGCGGTTGGCGCCGCTCGCCGATGCCGGCGCCGAGATCGAGGTCGCCGATGCGACCTCCCTGGAGGAGATGACCTCGCTGGCCGCACGCCTCGACGTCGTCGACGGGGTGCTCCCGCTGGTCGGCGGATGGCGCGGCGGCGGTGGGCTCGCAGGACAGTCCGATGAAGACTTCGACGCCCTCCTCCCCGCCCTGCTCGCGGTGCGGGCCACGAGCCGCGCCTTCGATGCCGCGCTGCGCACCTCGGAGGCCGGGCGCTTCGCCGTCGTCTCGTCGACGGCCGTCGCCAGGCCGCTCGCCGGAGGGGCGAACTACGCGGCCGTGAAGGCGGCGAGCGAAGCGTGGGCGCGGGCGGTCGCGCAGGGCTTCGCGAAGGCGGCTCGCGACGCCGAAGAGCCGCTGCGTGCGGCATCCGTCGTGTTCCGCGCCAAGGCGCTCGACCCTGCCGCGCTCGCAACCGCCGTCCTCGCACTGTGGGATGCGGATGCCGCAGAGCTCAACGACCGCGTGATCGACCTCGCCTGACGCGAGCTGCGGCTGCGGACGCTCGGCGGGTGGAGTCTCTTCGCGCTGCCCATCGCTGCACACGCGCACGATACTTCAGCAGCGCATTCAGCGAACAGCAGCGCGACCCGAACATCCCGCAGCGCATTCAGCGAACAGCAGCGCGACCCGAAGGTCCCGCAGCGCATTCAGTGAACACCAGCTCGACCCGAAGGTCCGCAGCGCATCAGCGAACAGCAGCGCGACCCGGCACATCAGCAGCATCTTCAGAGAGGAGCCGCGCGACCCGAACCGGTGCAGTGCGGGCAGAAGCCGAAGCAGCGCGGGCAGAAGCCGAAGCAGCACGGGTAGTTCATGAACGGGCAGGGATGCCGCGGCGCTCAGTCGAGCGTCGCGTGTGCCTGCGGCGCCCAGTCGAGCGTCGCGTGTCTCCGGCCGCTCAGAGGTCGAGCCGCATCACGACGCGTCGGGTCGTCGGGTGGCTGACCTCGGTGAATCCGGCCGCGGCGAACGGGCCGACCGCGCCGACGTTCATCTCGCCCCACGAGACCGTGGAGCCTCCCGTGAGCAGGGGGTATCCCTCGATCGCCGTGGCGCCCTGCGCGCGGGCGTGGTCGACCGCCGCGACCACCATGGGGTACGTGAGACCCCGGCGGCGGAAGCCCGGTCGCACGATGAGGCACGCGATCGCCCAGACACCGTCGTCGTTCTTGTCCTCGTCGCGGCCCTTCCACGGCACCGACGATCCGCGGAGTCGCCCATAGACACTGCGCCGATCGACCGCGCACCAGCCGACCGCATCGTCGCCGAGGTAGGCGACGAGACCGATCGTCTCCGCCGCACGCGGATCCCCGCAGTGCGACTCGCCCCTCAGCAGGTCGCGCCGCTCCTCGACGGGCATGTTCCACCAGTCGCCGTCACCGAGGCGTTGCCGTTCGCACTGGCACCGCGCCGCCGACCCGGTGAGGATCGACTGCAGGTCATCCCACCCGGCCTGATTCGCCGGGACGATCCTGATCTCCCCCGGCTCCTCGGTCTGTTGCGGGCTCACCGATCGCGCCCCTCGTCGGCCGCCTCCCTGCCGTCCGCCCCGGCTCGTCCACCGCGGGCTGATACCGGATCGATCAGCGCAGGCCCGGACGAACGGGAAACCCCGCCCGATTCGGCATCCTCCGTCACATCAGCAGCTGCCGACGAAGCGCCGTCGTCGGCATCCGCCGCGCTGTCGGCCTCTCCGCCGGGGATCTCCTGCGCCGGCGCATTGGCGTACAGCTCGGTCAGCTGCCGGTAGGACTTCGTGAGGAAGGCCAGACCGCCCACGACGACCATGATGAGTCCCGCGAAGAGGCAGATCAGGGCGATGCCGCGGGCCTCGCCCTGCCCGAGCAGCCAGCCCCACTGCGCGTCGCCGGCCGGGGTCTTCATGTACGGGATGATCAGGAACTCGGCGATCGGCGCGATGAGGAAGGCCGTGATCGGGGCGGCGGCCGCCTCCATCGCCGCCGCGACGCCGAACACCCGCCCCTGCCGCTCGAACGGCACGACCTTCTGGATCACGGTCTGCTCCGCGGCCTCGGCCGGCGGCACCATCGCCATGTAGACCCACATGCCCACGACGTACAGCGGCCACCACTCGCGCAGCATGAACACGGCCCCGAGCAGTCCCATCGCGATGACGATGAGCAGGAGCGTGCGCATCGGTTTCGGGCCGAGTCCGAACTTCGCGACGAGACCTCCGCCGACCAGGAAGCCCGTCGAGGCGAACGCCAGCGCGAAGCCCCACGTCTGCGCGTCGAACAGGGTGAGTCCGTAGGGATCCATGAGCGCCATGTAGACGCCGCCGATGAGGTTGTTGAACGTCGAGAAGATGATCAGCGCGAACAGGCCCGGTGCGAGCCTGATCGCCTGCACGCTGCCGCGGAAGTCGAGCGCGCTCGACGCGTTCGGGTCGGGCTCCGGTGTGCCCTCGGGGATGCGGATGAACATCAGGTGCACGAAGGTCAGCGCCATCGCGGCGATCGCGATCACCAGGGTCCAGCCCATGCCGAGGAAGCCGATAGAGAGTCCGGAGAAGACGCTGGTGACGAGGAAGGCCAGGCCCTGCACGGTGCCGACGAGGCCGTTCGCGTTGGCGCGCTTGTCTTCGTCGACCAGCAGGGTGACGGTCGTCGACAGGGCGATGTTGCGGAGCTGCTCGATGACCCCGCCGAAGAGGATCACCAGCGAGAACGCCCAGAACCACGGACCGCCGAGGTCGAGCAGCGCCGCTTCTCCCTGCCAGACGTAGAGGATGCCGGCGACCAGGAAGGCCGCGGCCGAGACGACGCTCGACAGCAGCATCACGGTGTGCTTGCGGTGCCGGTCGACGATCGTGCCGAAGATCATCGCGAAGAAGGCGATGAAGAGCATGTAGGCGCCGCCGATGATGCCGGTGGCGAGCACGGACTGCGTCTCGATGTACACCCAGAACGTGAGCGCGAACCAGAGGAAGCTCGTCGTCACGTTGGCGATCAGCGTGTTGACGAGGACGTTCGCGAAGGCCGTCTTCGCCGCGGTTCTCTGCATGCTAAGAGGGTAGGCGGGGGTACGGACATCCGGTAGGCCTGTCGCGCTCCCCCGCGCAAATAGACTGGGGCGGTGAGCATTCAGCATGACCCCGCGATCCGGGGATTCGCCAGCGACAACTACTCCGGCATCCACCCCGATGTCCTCGCCGCCATCGCCGCGGCCAACGGCGGCCACCAGGTGGCCTACGGCGAAGACGCCTACACGGCGCGCCTGCAGGAGGTCTTCCGGTCGCACTTCGGCGAGGGCGTGCAGGCGTTCCCGGTGTTCAACGGCACCGGCGCCAACGTCACCGGTCTGCAGTCCATGCTGCCGCGCTGGGGCGCCGTGATCGCGGCATCCACCGCCCACATCAACGTCGACGAGGGCGGGGCCCCCGAGAAGATCGGCGGCTTCAAGCTGCTCACCGTCCCGACCGACGACGGCAAGCTCACCCCCGAGCTCGTCGACCGCGAGGCCTGGGGCTGGGGCGACGAGCATCGCGCGCAGCCGCTCGTGGTCTCGATCACGCAGTCCACCGAGCTCGGCACGCTCTACACGGCCGAGGAGATCAAGGCCCTCGCCGATCACGCGCACGAGCGCGGCATGAAGCTGCACGTCGACGGCGCGCGCATCTCGAACGCGGCCGCGGCGCTCGACCTGCCGCTGCGGGCCTTCACACGCGACGTCGGCGTCGACGTGCTCAGCTTCGGCGGCACGAAGAACGGCGCGATGCTGGGCGAGGCGATCGTGGTGCTGAACCCCGAGGCGTCAGACGGTCTGAGCTACTCGCGCAAGTTCAACATGCAGCTCTCCTCGAAGATGCGCTTCGTCTCGGCTCAGCTCATCGCGCTGCTCGAGGGCGACCTGTGGCTGCGCAACGCGCAGCACGCGAACGCCATGGCCCAGCGCCTCCGCGGAGCGATCGACGCCGGCATCGCCGACGGCTCGATCACGGGTGTCTCGTTCACGCAGCCGACCCAGTCGAACGGCGTCTTCGCGACGCTGCCCGACGGCGTCGCCGACGCACTGCGCGAGTCGTTCCGCTTCTACGACTGGGATGCCGCACGCAACGAGGTCCGCTGGATGTGCGGTTTCGACACGCACGAAGACGACGTCGACGCCTTCGTCGCGGAGCTCGCGCGCCTGACGCAGGCCTGACGCGCCGCCCCGCACTCACTCGCCGCGGCGCATCCTGCCGTCGAGTGCACACGAAATCGCCGACTGCACGGCTTGTTCACGCATGCTTCCCGTGCACTCGGCGACTTCCCGTGCACTCGACGGAGCCGGAGCGCGGGCGGGCTACCGGAGCAGGCCGAGGTTCGCCAGAGCCTGACGGATGAGCGTGCCGCGGCCGCCCTCCATCTCGGCGGCGACGGCGTCTGAGCCCGCCTCCTCGGGAGTGAACCAGGTCACCTCCAGCGCGTCCTGACGGGGCTCGCAGGTGCCGGTCACCGGCACCACGAACGCGAGCGACACCGCGTGCTGACGGTCGTCGTGATAGGCGCTCACGCCCGGGATCGGGAAGTACTCGGCCACCGTGAACGGCAGCGGCTGCGGCGGCAGGAGCGGGAAGGCCATCGGCCCGAGGTCGTTCTCGACGTGCCGGAACAGCGCGTCGCGGATCGTCTCGCCGAAGCGCACCCGGCCCGACACGATCGTGCGGGTCATCTCACCCAGAGGCGTGGATCGCAGCAGGATGCCGATCTCGGTCACCACCCCCGAGCCGTCGGTGCGCACGGGGATCGCCTCCACGTAGAGCATCGGCATGCGACGACGAGCCTCTTCGAGCTCGACGTCGGTCAGCCAGCCGGGATTCGCCCCCGACGCCGGCGCGGCGCCGCCGAAGGAGCCGAGCCCCGAGTCTTCGGGTTCCGGATCGGGATCAGGTGTGCGAACCGCCATGTGTCCTTTCTACCAGGCAGGATAGGAGCGTGACCGAGAACCTGACGATCGACGACACCGCGACCCGGTGGTCCGCCGGCGACCGGGAGGGGATGCCGCTGCTGGTGCTGCTCCACGGCTACGGCGCCGACGAGCACGACCTGTTCGGTCTGGTGCCGTATCTGCCCGAGGGCATCGCCGTGGCATCCGTCGCCGCTCCCCTGACGCCGCCGTGGCCGATGCCCGGCCGGTCCTGGTACCCGATCGACGGCCTCGACGGACGCGATGCCTCCCACGTCACCGCTGCGGCGGAGGCGTTCCTCCGCTGGCTCGACGCCGCGGCATCCGATGCTCCGAAGGTCGCGCTGCTCGGGTTCTCGCAGGGCGCGGCGGTCTCCCTGCAGGCCATGCGGCTCGCGCCCGAGCGCTTCGGCGCGGTCGTGGCGTTGAGCGGATACGCGACGCCCGGGGAGGTCGCAGGCGACGAGGAGCTCGCCGACCTGCGCCCGCCGGTGTTCTGGGGGCGCGGGACGCATGACGACGTCATCCCGGCGCACCTCGTCGCGCACACCGCCGAGTGGCTGCCCGGCCACTCCGACCTCTCCGGCCGCGTCTACACGGGACTCACCCACAGCATCTCCGAGGAGGAGCTCGGCGACGTGCGGCACTTCATCGCGAAGTGGCTCGACGGCTGACCGACAATTAGGACCGCGGGCCCGGTCGATCCGCGTCAGGCTCGCCGTCGGCCACGGCACCAGCGCCGGTACCGCTCCCCGCTCCGCCCCCGCTCTCGGAGTCATCCTCGGCATCCGTGTCGGAGGACTCACGCGCCGCCTGCGCCGCCTCCCACTCCTGCTTCCGGAGTTTCGATCCGGCGCTGATGAAGCACATCATGACGAGGGTTCCCATCCCGACGCCGATCCCCATGCCGAGCGCCAGGTTCTGGAAACCTGTGCCGAGAGAGACGCCGACGCCGATTCCGATCGCGAGTCCGGCCCCCATGCCGACGCGCTGCATCATCTCGCCGGGACTCATGCTCTCGTCTGCCATGCCTCCACGCTACGAGTCCGGAGGCTCCGCGGCATCCCCCGCGCGGCGGACATCCCGGCGCGACACGCCCGGGTTGCGCGCACCGAGGAGGCGGGGGTATCGTCATGGAGTCCTGTCCGCCGTGTCTGGAAGTCCTTTGATCTGATCCGTCGCCTCCGCGCTCTTCTTTCCGCGCGCTGACCCGACGACGGCTGATCCACGGCCCATCTCCCTCCTTGCGAGGTCGTCTTCCGACGACTCCCCGAGGGCTCGGTGTCAGTGCACCCTCGCACTCGACAGGAGACACCATGTCAACCCCCACCCTTCATGCCTCGGTCACCCTCGACCGCCTCACCTTCACCTGGCCCGACGGGCAGACGGCGCTCGACGCCGTGTCCGGCGCCTTCGGCTCGGCCCGCACCGGGCTGGTCGGACGCAACGGCGCAGGCAAGTCCACGCTGCTGCGCCTGATGGCCGGTGAACTGGCGCCCACCTCGGGTGTCGTCTCGGCCTCCGGGGAGGTCGCCTACCTTCCGCAGCAGCTGACCCTCGACGTCGACCGCCGCGTCGCCGAACTGCTCGGCGTGGCCGAGGCGCTCGACGCCGTCCGCGCGATCGGCGCCGGCGACGTCGACCCGGCGCACTTCGACGCGGTCGGCGACGACTGGGACATCGAGGCCAGGGCGGAGGCATCCCTCGCCGAGGCCGGCCTCTCTCCCGACTTCCTCGACCGCCGGGTCGGAGAGCTGTCGGGCGGCGAGGCCGTGCTGGTCGCGATCGCCGGCATCCGCCTGCGACGAGCGCCGATCACGCTCCTCGACGAGCCCACGAACAACCTCGACCGCGACGCCCGCGCGAAGCTGGCGGCGATGGTGAGGTCGTGGAAGGGCACGCTCATCGTGGTCAGCCACGACATCTCGCTGCTGGAGCTGATGGACGACACCGCCGAGCTGTACGCGCAGACGCTGAGCGTGTTCGGCGGACCGTACTCCGCGTGGCGCGCCTGGCTGGACGCCGAGCAGGATGCCGCGAAGCAGGCCGAGGTCACCGCCAAGCAGGTGCTCCGCAAGGAGAAGCGCCAGCGGATCGAGGCCGAGTCCAAGCTCGCGACGCGCGCGAAGATGGCGAACAAGGCCGAGGTCGAGAAGCGCGTGCCGAAGATCGTCGCGCACGGCAGGAAGATGGCCGCGGAGGTCTCGGCGGGAAAGCTGCGCACCGAGGTCGGAGCGAAGGAGGATGCCGCGCGCGCCTCCCTCGACGAGGCGGGGCGCCGCGTGCGGTCGGACTCGTCGATGAAGATCGAGCTGCCCGACCCCGAGGTCTCGCGGGCGCGCCGGATCGCCGAGATCGGCGACGGCGAGCGCTCGTGGGTCCTGCAGGGTCCGGAGCGCGTCGCGCTGATCGGACGCAACGGAGCGGGCAAGACCACGCTGCTGGAGCGGCTGGTGGCGAACGCCGCCGATGTTCATAACTCCTCAAAAACTGGTCAGTCGGAGACAGAATCGGCGAACTCGGACGATTCCGGCGAAATCTTGAGGAGTTGCGAACGCCCGGAGCTCGAGGCCACGGCTCACACCGACCGGATCGGCTACCTGCCGCAGCGTATGGACGGACTCGACGAGACCCGATCGGTCTTCGAGAACATCGCGGATGCCGCACCCCAGGTGCCGGAGAAGGAGCTGCGCAACCGGCTCGCACGGTTCCTCATCCGCGGAGCCACGGCGGAGCGCCCTGTCGCCGCACTGTCGGGAGGCGAGCGCTTCCGCGTGGCTCTGGCCGCGCTGCTGCTCACCGACCCCGCACCTCAGCTCGTGATGCTGGACGAGCCGACGAACAACCTCGACCTCGACACGGTCGACCAGCTCGTCGAGGCGCTGCGCGCGTACCGCGGCGCCGTGCTCATCGTCAGCCACGACGACGCGTTCCTCGCCCGACTCGATCTCGATCTCACGCTCGAGATCGATGCGGACGGGATGCTGCGCGAGGTCGGCTGACCCGCGCGACGCGGCCGGTCCGGGGGCATCGCCTCCCTGGCCGGCCGCACCGTCGCACCAGCCCGCCCCTCAGCCGCACCAGCCCGCCCCTCAGCCGCACCAGACCGGCCGCGCCGTCAGACCGGCCGCACCGTCGCCCCTCAGCCGCACCAGACCGGCCTCATCGTCAGACCAGCCCCGCCTCGCCGTCAGACCAGACCGGCCTCGCCGTCAGACCAGACCGGCCTCGTACGCCATGATCACGGCCTGCACGCGGTCGCGGAGGTCGAGCTTCTGCAGGACCCTGCCGACGTGCGTCTTGACCGTCGACTCCGTGACGAACAGCCGCTCGCCGATCTCTGCGTTGTTGAGTCCCTTCGCGATGGCGAGGAACACCTCCCGCTCGCGCTCCGTGAGAGCGCCGACGCGCTGATCGATGTCGCCCGCCTGCCGCGGCAGCCGTGTCGCGAACAGGTCCAGCATCGCCCTCGTCACGCGGGGGGAGACGAGGGCGTCACCGGCGGCGATCGAGCGGATCGCCGCGGTCAGCGTCGCCGGGGGCGTGTTCTTCAGCAGGAATCCGCTGGCCCCCGCGCGCAGACTGCCGAACGCGTACTCGTCGAGGTCGAAGGTCGTGAGCACGAGGACCCTGGTCGACGGCGCGGTCCTGACGATACGCCTGGTCGCCTCGATGCCGTCCATCTCCGGCATCCTGATGTCCATGAGGACCACATCGGGGGCGAGCTGCTCCGTCTGATGCACGGCGTCCGTCCCCGACACGGCCTCGCCGACGACATCCAGATCGTCCTCGGCGTCGAGGACCATCCTCATGCCGCGCCTGATCAGCTCGTGGTCGTCGACGATCAGCACCCGTATCCGTTCGCCGCTCATCGCTGCGCCTCCT
Organism: Microbacterium sp. NPDC057944; assembly: GCF_042887445.1. Classification (NCBI taxonomy): domain Bacteria; kingdom Bacillati; phylum Actinomycetota; class Actinomycetes; order Micrococcales; family Microbacteriaceae; genus Microbacterium; species Microbacterium sp. NPDC057944. The sequence goes on along the minus strand of NZ_JBHVPJ010000001.1, from coordinate 1,707,797 downwards.
GTTCCGGCATCTCCACGTGCACGCGCCACCCTCCGCCCTCGATCGGACCGGCATCCGCTGTTCCCCCGTAGAGGCGGACCCGCTCTCGGATGCCGACGAGCCCGCGCCCGGAGCCGACCGACTCCGCCGGAGGGCCGGCCCTCCCGTCGTCCACGACGTCGACGACGACCGCGCCCTCCCTGAAGTCGAGGGTCACGGACACCGTACGGGGCTCGGAGGCGTAGCGGAGGACGTTCGTGAGCGCCTCCTGGACGATCCGGAACACCGCGTTCTGGAGCGCAGGGGATGCCGGCGGCTCGCCGTGCGTGCGCGTCACGACGGGCAGTCCGGCGGTGCGGAAGGTCTCGATCAGCGCGGCGAGGTCGCCGACGCCAGGGTTGGGCTGCAGCGGCGACCGCTCCTCGCCGTCGGTGCCCTCGTCGCCCAGCGCGCCGAGCAGCTGTCGCATCTCGAGGAGGGACTGCCGCCCCACCGCGCCGATCTCCTGCACGGCGCTCCGCGCGCGGCCGGGGTCCTTCTCCGCCAGCGCGGCGGCGCCGTCGGCGAGCGAGACCATGACCGACACGCTGTGGGCGACGACGTCGTGGATCTCCCTCGTGATCCTCGCGCGCTCGGCCAGGGTCGCCAGCCGCGCCTGCTGATCCCGCTCCCGCGCCAGCTGGTTGGCACGGTCGAGGATCGCCCCGATGTAGCGGCGCCGGTCGCCCACCGTCACCCCGAGCAGCGCGGAGACGAGCAGCACGACGAGGAGCAGCAGCCCGGTCGGCGCCGAGGAGAGGGGGCTCTCCTGACGCCCCCGGAGCGCGGCATCGATCGCGGGAAAGAGGATGCAGCCGGCGAGCGCCGCGATGCCGAAGCCGATCCATCCGCTGCGGTTGGACCGGTAGACGAACACCGCGTACAGGGCGATGGCGATGCCGAACGGCTCGGCGGGTGCATCCACGACGAGGCACAGGGCCGCGACCGCCCCGAAGACCGCGAACGTGACCCACGGGCGGCGTCTCCGCACGAGGAGGGATGCCGCCGCCACGATGCCGCCGACCAGCGGCACGAGGATCGGGCCGAGCGGCGACCACACCCCAGAGGAGAGCGGGGTGACGGTCGCCCAGAGCATGGCGAAGAGAAGGTAGACGCCGGCGAGCACGGCATCGACGAGGAGCGGGTGTCCGCTCCAGAACCGGCGGACGGCGCCGGGCGGCCGGGGCAGCTCGTCCTCGCGGACCGGCGCCTGCGGGGAGACGGGAGACTCGGCCATGGGACGACTCTACGCACCGCGCCCCTCACGCGGACGCCGCGAACGCCTCGGCGCGCGCCGCCCCGCGGAGTGCTCCGTCGTGGGCGCCTTTTCCCTCCCGACTCGCAGAGGCCGAGAGGAGGCTCCGCTGCGTGTGCGCCGTCGAGACTCCGAGGATCATGAGCCACCCCATCCCGACCGTGGTCGCGACGAGCTCCAGCATGCTGCCGATGTCGGTGCGGTACTGCAGGAGGGAGAGGATCCCACCCGCCGCAGCGATGAGAGCGGTGGCGATCCCCGAGCCCAGCGAGAGCGCACGCAGCACCGGTCGGCCCTGCACGAAAGACGCCTGGAGCATCGCCACCGCGGCCAGGGCGAAGGCGAGCACCGCGACGCTGGTGTGGATCAGGTCCTGCCAGGTGAACGTGGGCCCGACGGGCAGCGGGCATCCCGAGGTGCAGGGCACCTGAGAGGCCACGAGGAACAGCGACGAAGACAGCGCGACGGAGAGCGACGGCGTGCCGATGCTCAGGATCGGAACAGCCGCGCGGAGGCCGCGTGCCGCCCACGCGACGGAGAATCCTCCTGCGACGAGCAGCAGCAGCGCCATCTCGAACCACCCCGCGGTCGGCTCGCCGTCGGCTCCCAATCCGCTCACGTACAGCGTGCGATCGGTGCTCAGTCGCGCGATCCAGATGATCGTCAGGGCGATGCCGACCAGGACGCTTCCCGCGAGTGCGGCGACGGCTCTGAGGGGGACTCCTGGTGCGGTGGGGCTGTGGGGATTCGTGGGCATGATTCGACCGTAGATTTCGGGGTCGACCCGCCGCGTCGCACCGGAGTGCCCTTTCGTGGACGGTGTCGTACCTGGGTACGACACCGCCCACGCGGCCGCGTCATCCGAACGAGATCACCCACCACGGCACCGACCCGACCTCGATGCGGCGCAGGGATCCGTCGGCGTCGAGCACGCGGAGCGTGTCGGGCTGCCAGGCATCCGGATCGGCGGCGATGACCGCCGTCGTCCCCGACGGACCGGCGATCGCCCTCATCGCGTCGGCCCCCATCTCGACCGTGTCGACGAGCTCCCCCGTGGCGACGGACACGCTGCTCAGCAGCATCCGCTCGGCGTTGACCGACTCGCGGTGCTGCACGAGCACGTATCCCGAGGCGAACCCCGCGGGCGATGACAGCGCACCGCCCGCTGATGCCTGCGCGCTCGCGGCCTCGAGCAGAGCCTCGATGTCGTCCTGGTCGATGTCGCTGAAGTCGCCCTCCAGGAACTGCCCGGTCGCGAGCATGACCCCGAGTCGGGTCTGCGCGCCGGTGAGCGGGATGATCTCGGCGTCGACGAGTTCCGTGTGGCGGATGAGTGCACCGTCCGGCGACGTGATCACCAGGGCGTCCCGACTCACGGCCTCGGCCACCGTCTCGATCTCCACGGTCGTGCCGTCCGTCGCCATCGCCGTGTCGGCGAGCCTGGTGAGGGCGGAGGTGTCCAGGAAGGCCGAGGCGCTGAGCGTGCCCTGCCAGCGCCTCGCGACGGCTGCCTCCGCCGGTGACGCCACGAGGGCGCCGACGGGGATCTGCACGACCGCGCCGGTTCCGGTGAGCGCCACGACCGCGTTCGTCTCGACGTCGTAGCCGTACGCGGATGCCGAGAACACCGCATCCGCCCCGATGCCGTCGATGCCGTGCCCCTCGGCGCGGATCGCACCGGTCGCGGCATCCAGGATCACGAGTCCCTCATCGGTGGCGACGTAGACGAGCGACGAGTCACCGGCGAGCGCCGCGGCCTCGCTGCCGAGTTCCTCGTTCAGGCGCTGGTCCCAGAGCGTCACGCCGTCGGACAGCCGGATCGCCGTCGCCCGGGTCTGGAACATCGGCTCGCCGATACCGGGACGGGAGTCGTCGGCGTAGACGAGGAGCGCCACGTCCTGCTCGTCGATGCTGATCGCCGCGGCGCCGGGGAGGATCTCCACGTCGCGCGACGACGGGCTGAACAGCGACGTCGCGATGAAGATCAGCCCGCCGATGAGCACAGGCGCGAGGAGGAAGCCGAGGAAGCGGAGCCGGAGGCGGCGGCGCACCCGCTTCGGATCGTGGTTCCTCGGCGGCGGCACCGCCGAGGAACCCAGCGGGACGACCGTGCTGCCGTTGAGCACATACCCTCGCGACTCGTTCGTGTTCATGCCGTCAGGATGCCCGTCGCCCTCGGTCTCCCGATCACGGGTTTCGACGCGTCGTCGTGACGGCTCTATAGGCTGGCGGTCATGAGCGCGCCCCTGAAGCTCTCCCCCTCGGCCCCCGCTGCGGAGCCCGCGGAGGGACGGCGCCCGCGCGCACTCGTGATCGCCGAGGCGTGGCGGGAGCTCGGTCCGGGTGTGGCTGCGCTGAGCAACGGCTCGGGGCGTCCGCTCGCCCGCACGTTGAAGCTGATCCTCGATCCGCTGGTGATCCGCCCGGTGCAGAATCCCGGACTCGCCGGGGGGACTCTGACGTCGGATGCCGCGGCCGAGCTGCACGACCGCATCCGGGCCGCCGGCGGCGATCTGACCGCTGCGGCAGCCTGGTTCCTGGAGCTGAAGGCCGCTCGGCGACGACTGCGGATCACCGACGGCAACCCGCAGGAGAAGTACTTCCAGCGCTGCTTCGAGCTGGCCCGCACCTCGGGGCCGCCGTCGGCCGATGCGGATGCCGTCGCCGCAGAGGTCGTGACGGAGATCGCCGAGGCCTCGGGCGACTCGCTGCTCGCTCAGGTGCGGGAGCTGCTCAGAGACGAGACGGCTGCGGCGCGTCTCGGCGAGGAGCTCGGCGACGCATGGTCACGGCGCCCCGGCTCCGGGCCCGCACCAGCGGCGGCGTCGGCGTCGGCGTCGGCGTCGGCGGAGACGGTGGCCGCCGCCCTCGACGCCTGCCCGACCGGGGACGGGTCGGCGCCCCTCTCCGTTCTCGTGGACGGCTCCGCCGGTTCCGCAGCGAGCGCCCGGCTCGCCGACGACGGAACCGCACAGCAGCTCGGGCTGACCCGGCATCCGCTCCCTCCCGCACCCCGGCTCGGTGAGACGGCGTCCAAGCGCGACCTGCCGCTGCCCTTCGACCGCTCGATCTTCGAGCGCCTCTTCGCCGCGCTCTCTGGCGGCGCGCGCGTGGATCTCGGCATCGACGCGGAAGAGCTGATCGCCGCGGAGATCGTCCGCTCGACGAGCGCCTGGCAGCTCGGCGAGGAGGACAGCAGGGTCGCCATGCTGCTCGGCGCGGAGGCGAGCACCGCCCTCGACGCGGGACGCGCTGCGCAGCCGACCGCGGCCCACCGTCTGCTCGCGGCGCGCTGGCACCGCGAGGCTTACGTGCGCCGGGCGCTGCGGCTCCCCGAGGGGACGAGCGGAGTGCCGGCATCCGTCGTCGACGACATCCGCAGCGTGCGGCGCGGATACCTGCGGCGGCTGTGGGTGCGTCTGCACGGCAGGGAGCTGCGCGAGCAGCCCCTCGATCCGCGGGACGTGTGGGATCTCCTCGACGGCGTGCTGCGCTCGGTCGTGATGGATCAGCGCCAGCGGTTGAAGACGATGATGGTCCGCGGCGCGGACGAGCGGGAAGCGACGGAGGCGGCATGACCCTGCGGATCAGGGTGCAGGGCGATCTCGCGCACCTCTCCTCGACCGACGGAGCGTTCGATCGGGTGCCCTGTCTCACCACGGTGGTCGAGGTCAGGGGCGGGCTGCTGCACGGGGACCCGACCGGGCCCGCCGCCCTTCCGGATGCCGACATCGACGACGTCGACGCGGCGAGCGCCTGGCTCGCAGACGTGTACGGGCCGGAGACCGCGGATGCCGTCATCCGCGGCGTCCACGGTGCGACCATCATCGAACCGGGCGATCAGACGGTCATCGACGCCGTGCTCCGTCTCGCTCGCCTCTCCTGGACGAGGGCGTGGTGGCCGGCCGGAGCTCGGGTGCCCGCCGTCGACCCGGTGCTGCTCGCCGCGGAGATCGCGCTCGCCTCGCACGCCGTGGAGCACCTCCTCGACGACGACCTGGCGACCGAGAGGGCTCTCGCCGACGCCGCGGGCATCGCATCCGCCCTGGCCGCGCTCCCTCCGGCGCTCGCCGCGGAGGGAGAACGGCTCCTCTCTGCGCTGACGGCGCTGTCCGAGGACTACGGCGTGGCCCTCGATCCGGCCGAGGCCACTGCGGCGGACGCCGCGCAGGTCCGTCAGGAGTGGGCGCTCGCCGCGGGTGGAGCGCGGGATGCGTCCGACGGCATCGAGGTCGCCTCCGGTTCGGCGGCGGTGCGGTGGGGCGACGTACCCGCGCAGACGGTCGACGCGGAGGCCGAAGCGCGGTGGACGCTGCGGCAGAGCGCCGGTGTCGCGACGCTGCGGGTGGAGGTGCCCGCCGTCGACGCCCCGTCCTCCGGGCGCACGCTGGCCGCGCGCTTCGGACCGGCAGAGCTCGGCGTCGACGTCGCCCTCCGCCGCGACGGGGCGCTCTTCCGCGGACAGGCCGAGGTTCCGGCATCCGCTCTCTTCCTCCCCGCAGGCGAACGGCTGCTCTGGGTGCGGGACCCCGTACTGAGTCCCGCTGACGCCGATGCGCCCGACTCGGCGGCGGACCGCGAACGACTGCTCTCCGTCGCGGCCGCGCGGATGCTCTCCCCCGACGCCTCCCTCGCCGAGCGAGCCGCAGGGTCGAGCCGATGACCTCCCCCGAGGAGCGCCCGCCGAGCGCCGTGCTCGGCCGCATCCCGGCGACTCCGCGGTGGAAGCCGGGACGCGACAGGAACAACGAGGCGGCGATGATGCTGCACGAGGGGCGCGTGGACGAGGCCGCGGTCGCGCTGCGCGAGGTGGTGGCCCTCACCCGTGTGGCCGACGTCGACGGTGAGGGCCTGGACATGCGCGCCAGGGCGCTGCTGAACCTCGCGGCCGCGCACGAGTTCCGCGGCGATCTGGCCGAGGCGCTGCGCACGGCCGACGAGGGCCTGGCCGCGGCATCCGATGCGCTCGGGCTGATCGGAGACGAACGCGCGACGCGCACCGTGCTGATCAACGGCATGCTGTCGAGGGCGCAGACCCTCACGCAGCTGGACCGTCTCGACGACGCCCTCTCCGGCATCGCGGAGGCCGAGGCCCAGCTGGACGCGGACGACCTCGATCAGCGCGACCTCCTCGCATTCTCCGTGCACAACGCGCGCACCGTGGTGCTGATCACCACCGGCCGTCTGCAGGAGGCGCAGGACGAGGCGCAGCGCGCCCTGTCCGTCGCTCTGCGCGTCGGTCCCGAGCTCTCCGGACACGCGTACGCGAACCTCGGCGTGATCGCTCAGCGCACCGGCGACGACACCGCCGCACGGGAGTACCTGCAGCTCGCGCATCAGGCCCAGGAGCTCTCCGGCGACGCGACGAGCCGCCAGCACGCCGTCGAGAACCTCGCCCGCGTGGCGATGCAGGAGGGAAGGCTCCGTGAGGCGGAGGAGGGCTTCCGTCAGGCCGCCGAGCTCGCCGGACGGGTCGGCCTCACGACACGGCTGGCCGCCAGCAGGACGGGACTCGCCGCTGTGCTGCTGCAGTCGGGGCGGACGGGGGCGGCCGCCAAGGCCCTGCGCGTGCTGCTCGATGAGCTCGACCGGGATGCTGCCGTGCACGAGCGGCTGGAGGCCTACTCGTTCCTCGGCGACGCGGAGTCGGCACGCAATCGGTATCCGGCGGCCGACGACGCCTACCGCGCCGCACGGGAGCTCGCGCGATCACCACACGATCGCGGCAGGATCGACCTGCGACGCGCCGAGATGCACGCCGAGTGGGCGGCGATGTCGATCACCCCGCGCTCGCGCCTCGCCCGGCTGGAGAAGGCGCGCGACCTCGCGATCCCCGTCCTTCTGCTCACCGAGGCGCTGCGCGACGGGTTCGCACCCGGTGGCACCAGGGAGCGCTGGAGCCTGCAGGTCGCCGCACCCGCACGCGAGCTGGCGTTCCGCCTGGCCCGTACGCTCGGCGACTCCGCGCTGCTGTTCGAGCTCGTCGAGAACGCGGCTGCGTCCGTGACGCTGCAGGCGGATGCCGCGGTCGAGGTCACGGCTCCCCTCCCCTTCGAGCGGCCACGGGCCTCCGCCGTCGAGTGGGAGCGCGACGAGCGGGAGCGCGACGAGCTCCCTGCGGCCGCTGCGGGCCTGCTCGGCGGAGAGGGCACGGCATCCTTCCGCTTCGCGCCGCCGCCGCGCGTCGTCGCCGTCCCCGGCGCCGCGCCGGTGCTCGACGCGTGGATCCGGAAGGCGGAGGCCGAGTACGGCGTCCCGCTGCGCTCGGAGGCTGTGGTGCCGGCGTGGTGAGCAACTGGAGACAGCTCCCCGGCCTCGGCGCCCCGCTGCCCCTCGCCCGCACCGAGGGCGCCGCCGTGCTCCTCGATCTGCCAGACGGCGAGCGGCCGAGGGCCCGTCTGCGCTTCGTCGACGGCGACGATCTGTTCGTGAGCTGGGTGTGGGAGCACCAGCGCAGCTCGCCCCGGATGACCCTCATCGCCCGGGATCTCGTCGCGCCGGCGCTCGACCGCCTCGCGCGGGCCCTGCCCTCCCCCCTGCCGGGAGAGAGCGGGGTCGATGCGCTGACCAGGGCACTCGCCCACGGCGACCTCCTGGACCCGGAGCGCGAGCAGGAGCTCGCCGGGATGCTCACCGCCGCGCTGATCCCGCAGTGGCTGGGCGCCGAGCTCGACGCCCTCGAGGAGGCCGGGCTGCGCCCCCACCTGCGGATCCAGTTGTCTCCCTCCACCGCGCAGCTGCCGTGGGAGCTGCTGAGCACCTCCGGTCGTGAGCGCGGCGTCGACATGGCCGATGCGTCCGTCCTGCTGCCCGCCACGCTGCGCAACGATCCGTCCAGATCGGTGTCGCCCTGGTCGCCCTCCTCCCCCGTCGCGGCGGTGCTGGATCCGATGGTCCCCGGCTTCTCCGACACGAGCGAGCTGGGGAGCGTGCTCGGCCCCGTCTCGCCCGACTCCCCGCTGGCGCTCGCCATCGACGCGCTCGGACGGCGGCGGATGCCGCAGGGAGACGCGTTCCGCCGTGCGGACATCGACCGAACCGCGTTGGCGAATGCCCTCGACGGGGCAGGACGGCTCCTCTACGTCGGGCACGTCACCGCGTCGACGCATGCGCTCGACGCCCGCCTCCACCTGTCCGACGGCGCAGACGCCCCCGGTGACACCCCGCCGATCGGGGCGCATCGGCCCTACTCCGCCGCCGAGATCGCCCTGGGCGGCGCAGGGCTCCCGCCGTTGACCGCGCCGAACCGCGTGGCGCTCATCGCGTGCGACTCCGGCACCGACCTGCGCTTCGCCGAGCCGACCGGGCTCGTGGCCGCGTTCCTGCACCGCGGCGCGGAGTACGTGACCGCGACTCGGTGGACCCTGCCCACCGAGGCGGGTCTGCGCCGTCTCGTCCCCGCTCTCGGCGACCGCGCGGAGGGGATGCTGACCGACGCGGTCATCGCCGTGAACGCCGCGCACGAGTCGGACGACCCGATCGGCTCCCTGGCTGCCTGGCAGCGGGAGCAGCGCCGACTGTGGACCTCCACCGGAGACCCGCGTCACTCCCCGATCATGTGGGGCGCCTTCGCGACCGCCTGGGCCCCGGCGCCGGTGCGAGTCTGACGGATCGGCGCAGAGGGCGTCCCTCGCTCATGCGCGACGGCTCCGCATCGCCCGCGTGTGCGCGAGCGAGGGATCCGCGGCGAGGGCTGCGTACTCCTCGGACTCTCGGGGCACGAGGGCGACCCTGCCGTCGGCATCGTGGAGGATGCCCCAGCCGTAGCGCTTGCCCAGCGGCGACGATCTCAGGCAGGGCTGGCCCTTCGAGAAGAACACCGCCCTGGCGTCGTCGTCGTCCGATGCGATGCCGGCGCGGAGCGCGAACGTCTCGAAGATCACGTCGTCCGAGGTGCGTGCGTAGGGCTGTTCGGTGATCAGCCGGTAGTGGAGCGCGGCGATCGTCGGCTTCTCGGTCGTCGGCGGCTCGGTGGCGCCGTCTGCAGGGCAGTCGTCGGCGACCTCGATGAAGGTGCTCCGGTAGTTCGTGGTGTGCTCCATGTCACCATGATCGCGCTCCAAGGAGCATTCCGGTATCTTCGCATTCTTCCCCGATGCGGAGATCATGAAGTCTCCTGCTTCAAATGCCTGGTCCTCGCATGAAATCACGCATCTCCCGCGACGGTTCAGACGTCTTCGCTGAATGCGTCAGCATGTTGACATTCCGAAGATTCTGACAATAGGGTCACGACCGGGGGAAGCAACAAAATACATGAGAAGACCGGAGAAGATTCAATGAAGAAGAAGACGGCAAGCGTCATGGCTGCAATCGCTCTCGCGGCTGGAGCCCTTGTGGCTGTCGGCCCCGCGAACCCTGCGGCGGCGGCGACCTGCAACACCCAGGGCTCCAACAACGCGACGTATTCCCAGTACCAGCGAACCGGCGGGACCTGCTCTCAGGTCCGCGCCTACGTGTCCCGGCTGATCCCGTCCACTGGTCAGATCCAGACCGCGGTCGGATCGTGGCGCTCCAGCGGCTATTCCTCGGCGTCGGCATCCAACGGATACGCCTACAACAGCGGCTTCGACGTTAAGTGGTGACTTTCCGAACAGGAATTCGCATGGCGCTGATCTCCACCCTCCTGATGGGGGTGGGAATCAGCGCCATCGGGTGTTCGTCGACCGAGAATGCCTCACCTGATCGGCTGGATCGGGTGCTCGGCAATTTCACCGGGATCACCCTGTCGGATTTCGAAGAAGGCGTTGTGAAAGACGGAGTCGTCTCGTCGGCGGAGTATGAGGAGGCCTACAACCTCTGGAAGACATGCGTCGAAGACAACGACGTCGGCGTCGTCGTCGAACGAGACGATTTCGGGCTCTTGGTCCCCACCACGTCCATCCCCAAGGAACGACCGGAACAGGAGGCTCTCGACGTCTCCGCCGAGTGCGGTGAAGGCACGTTCGACGTGGTCCGGAACCTCTATGAGGATCAGGTGCTCAACCCGGACTCACGGGACTGGAACGAAGGAGTCGTGGAGTGCCTGATCGACCACGACCTCGTGGACCCGGACTACACGGTCGAGAAGTTCCTGACCGAGGAGCTACCTGCATCGGCGCAGACCGAGGCCGGCACCGCATGCATGAGCAACCCGTTCGGCGTGACGCCCGCCTCATGACCGATGCCGCTTCAGCGAGGCCGCACCGTCGGCGGGACGGATGCGGCTATCGTGACCGGGGGAAAAGTGAGGCTGCGATGAACAAGACCCTTCTGGGCGTGATCGCCGCCGCGCTCGTGTGCGTCGGCGCCGCAGCAGGCGTTCTCGTGGCGACGATGCCCCTTCCCTCCTCGCTCGAGAAACCCGTCGGCATCGATGCGGTCCCTGTCTCCGAGAGGCCCTTCTCGGATGAGCGCTCGATCGGAGTCACGGTCGACTACGGGCCTACGCGTGCGTTCATCGCGCCGCGAGGCGGGATCGTCACCGGCGCCTCGTGCATGAAGGGCGCGGACATCGTCTCGGGGACATCGCCGTTCCATCTCGACGGCGCTCCGGTGATCGCCCTCGCAACGGCTCTTCCGCTCTGGCGGGACATCAGCGTGGGCATGACGGGGCCGGATGTCGGCGCCTTGCGCGATGAGCTCTCCCGCCTCGGTCTCGGCATCGACCCCGGCGATCGGTTCACCGCGGCCACACTCGCCGCGTACCGCGCGCTGATCACCGCGGCCGGGGGCAGCGCGAAGGGCGTCGACGGCGTCTCGTTGAGCAGCATCGCCTGGCTCCCGAGCACCTCCATCCCCGCGTCGGGATGCCCCGTCGCCTTGGGCAGTCAGGTCGGCCAGGGCGGTGTCCTCGCCGACCTCCCCTCTCTGGTTCTGGGCGCCCATGTCACCCCCTTGCCCGACGAGCTCGCTCCGGGGGCACGAACCGTCCGCATCGACGATCAGGACTTCTCGATCGATGAGGACGGCGACTTCGCGGCGTCCGACCTGGATCGGCTCGCGGCCACACCTTCCTACTCGGCCGCCCGCGCCGTATCGGAGAGCGAGAAGGTCAAAGGCACCCTCCGCCTCGCAGAGGCCGTCACCGTCTTCGCGGTGCCTCCGCGAGCGGTCGTCGAGAGCGGCGACGTCTTCTGCGTGATCGATGACGGGGGCGCTGTTCCCGTGACGGTGCTCGCCTCGCAACTGGGCATGACCTTCGTCCGCCCGGTGGCCGCAGGTGTGTCGCTCACGGAGGTCGACCTCGACCCGTCGTCGAAGACGACATGCGACTGACTGCGCGAGGGCTCGGCCACAGGTTCGACGATCAGCCCTTTCTGTTCCGCAACGTGGACCTGGACCTGGAAGCAGGGCGCACCTACGCGGTGACAGGGCCGTCGGGATCGGGCAAGACGACGCTCCTGAGCATCCTCGCCGGGTGGGTCAGACCGACCGAGGGCGAGGTCGACCGAGGCGATGCCTCGACTGTCGGGTGGGTCTTCCAGAACCCGCACGGCGTCTTCCAGCGCACCGCCCTCGACCATGTGTCGCTGCCCTTCATCGCCGCCGGATCCTCGAGAGCGGATGCCGATCGGCATGCGTCAGCCCTTCTCGAGGACTTCGGTCTCGGGCACCGCGCGGAGACCCGTTTCTCCGCGTTGTCGGGCGGAGAGGCGCAGAGGCTTCTGCTCGCCAGAGGCATTGCGGCCGCGCCGGCTCTGCTCCTGGTCGACGAGCCGACGGCGCAGCTCGACCCTCTCACCTCCGCGACTGTCAACGCTGCGCTCGGAGCGGCGGCGGGGCGACGCAGCATCGTCGTGATCGCGACCCACGACGCCGGGACTCGAGACGCATGCACCGACCACATCGACATGGCGACGTTCGCATGAGGCGCGTCGGATCGATGCGCCCGACGGAGGCAGCCCGCGAGGCCGCGCGGAACCTCCGAGCCGGTGTGGGAGCGAGTGCGTGGATCGCGGTCATCCTGATCGCACTCCTCGCCGGCGCCGTGATCCTCCCTCAGCTCGCCCTTCGCGATGCCGACGCGAGGGCGAACGCCTATCAGGCCGCTGGCGCGGCTACGCTCGTGGTGCAGGCGGAAGGGCGCATCGACGGCGAACAGTGCGATGCGTTCGCAGCGCTTCCGAACGTGGTCGCCGCCGGCGCAGTCCGGGAACGAGCGAGCGGAACGAAGCTCACGCTGCTTCCCCGCACCTCGGCACGGTACTTCGAGGCCACGCCCGGGCTCGCCGACGTGCTGGACGCGGATCGCAACGGCGGCGGCCTGCTGCTGTCGAGCGAGGTCTCCGACGCGCTGGGGTGGTCGCCCGGCCAATCGTTGCTGCTCGACGGGACGCAGGCACCCGTCGCTGGTACGTTCCGCTACCCGGACGACGGTCGGCTCCCCGCATTCAGCTTCGCGGTGATCGCAGAGACGATGTCGCAGGGGCGCTTCGACGAATGCTGGATCACGGTGTGGCCGCAGACCGACGCTGTCGAGTCGCTGGCGTCGCTCGCTGTCGTCGAGGGATCGGGCGGAGACGGGGCGGGTTCGGGGCTGAAGCTCGTCTCAGCGAACTCGTCCCTGGGTGCACGCTTCGATGTCGGTCCGTTGGCGGCGGTCTGGACCTACGCTGCCGCCGTCTGCGGCGTTCTGGCCGCCGTCGTGGCGCTGCTGTTCGTACGCGCTCGGCGGCTGGAGCTCGCATCGGCACGTCACGTCGGCGTTCGTCGGAGCGATCAGCTCGCGACGCTGCTGCTGGAGGTCGCGGTCCTGCTCGGGCTCGCGCTGCTCATCGTGTCTCCTGTGGCGCTGTACCTCTCGCTGACAGCGGGAGCGAGCACGACGTCGTCCCTGCACTGGTACGCCCTGCGCGGAGTGTGCGCGGTGCTCGGAGGCGTCGTGCTCGGAACCGTGCTCGGCTGGGCGAGCGTTCGCGAGTCGCATCTCTTCCGCTATTTCAAGGAGAGATGACAGCGACGCCCTCGATGTCCGTCCCCTCGGCGATGATGGAGGGATGAGCGACGCTTCGACAGGCTCAGAGCATCGCGTGCTCGACCGGTTCACCCCCGCGACGCAGGACTGGTTCCGTGGGGCCTTCACCGCGCCCACTCCGGCGCAGGCGGGTGCGTGGGATGCGATCTCCGCGGGCAAGCACGCCCTGGTCGTCGCACCGACGGGCTCTGGCAAGACGCTCTCGGCGTTCCTCTGGGCAATCGACAGCGTGTTCCGCGAGCGCATGGCGTCGGGCGGGGCGGAGCCGAAGAAGGATGCCGCCCGCACCCGCATCCTCTACATCTCGCCGCTGAAGGCGCTGGGCGTCGATGTCGAGCGCAACCTGCGCTCCCCCCTCATCGGCATCGGACAGTCGGCCCGGCGCCTCGGAACGACCTCGCCGTCGGTTACGGTCGGGGTGCGGTCGGGCGACACGACGTCGAGCGACCGGCGCAAGCTCGTCTCCGATCCTCCGGACATCCTCATCACCACCCCGGAGTCGCTGTATCTGATGCTGACCAGTCGCGCCGGGGAGACCCTGCGCGACGTGCACACCGTGATCATCGACGAGGTGCACGCGGTGGCGGCGACCAAGCGCGGCGCGCATCTCGCGGTGAGCCTCGAGCGGCTCGACGCCCTGCGCACGGCCCACGGCGCCGAGCGCCCGGCGCAGCGCATCGGCCTGTCGGCCACGGTGCGGCCGATCGACGAGGTGGCGCGCTTCCTCGGCGGAGCGGCGCCGGTGGAGATCGTCGCGCCTCCCGCGTCCAAGACCTTCGAACTCGCCGTCGTCGTTCCGATGGACGACATGACGAACCCGCCGCCACCCCCGGGGGTCGCCGCCCCCGGCGACGGAGAGCCCGCCGAGTACACGGAGGTCACCGGCTCGATCTGGCCCCATGTCGAGGAGGCGATCGTCGATCGCATCCTCGAGAACAACTCCACGATCGTGTTCGCGAACTCGCGGAGGCTCGCCGAACGGCTCACAGGCCGCCTCAACGAGATCTATTCGGAGCGCAACGGCATCCCGCTCCCAGAGGCGACGATCCCCGCCGCGATGATGGCGCAGGCGGGGGCGACAGCGGGCGCCGACCCCGTGCTCGCGAAGGCCCACCACGGCTCGGTGTCGAAGGAGCAGCGGGCGCAGGTCGAGGAGGAGCTGAAGTCCGGCATCCTGCGCTGCGTCGTCGCGACCAGCAGCCTCGAGCTCGGCATCGACATGGGCGCGGTCGACCTCGTGATCCAGGTCGAGGCGCCGCCCTCCGCCGCCTCCGGCCTCCAGCGCGTCGGACGCGCGGGGCACCAGGTCGGCGAGATCAGCCGCGCCGCTCTCTTCCCCAAGCACCGAGGCGACGTGCTGCACACCGCCATCGTCACGGAGCGGATGCTGGCGGGGCAGATCGAGGCCATCCAGGTGCCGCGCAATCCGCTCGACATCCTGGCCCAGCAGACGGTCGCCGCCAGCGCGCTCGGGGAGATCAGCGTCGAGGAGTGGTTCGAGACGGTCCGCCGCTCGGCCCCCTTCCAGTCGCTCCCCCGCTCGGCGTACGAGGCGACGCTCGATCTGCTGGCGGGGCGCTTCCCGTCCGACGAGTTCGCCGAACTGCGGCCGCGTCTGGTGTGGGACAGGGATGCCGGCACGCTGACCGGCCGTCCCGGTGCGCAGCGCATCGCCGTGACGAGCGGCGGCACGATCCCCGATCGCGGTCTGTTCGGGGTGTTCGTGGCCGGCGAGACCACGGGCGCGAGGGTCGGCGAGCTCGACGAGGAGATGGTCTACGAGTCGCGCGTCGGCGACGTGTTCACGCTCGGCACCACCAGCTGGCGCATCGCCGAGATCACGCACGACCGCGTCAACGTGATCCCCGCGTACGGCCAGCCGGGCAAGGTCCCGTTCTGGCACGGCGACGGCATCGGCCGCCCGTACGAGCTCGGAGAGGCCCTGGGCCGCTTCTCGCGCGAGGTGTCTGCGGCGACGCCCGAGAAGGCGGCGCAGCGCCTGATCGAGGCGGGTCTCGACGAGCAGGCGCGGGCGAACCTCATGGCGCACCTCACCGAGCAGCGAGAGGCCACCGGCACTCTTCCCACCGACAGGACTCTCACCGTCGAGCGCGGACGCGACGAGGTCGGCGACTGGCGCGTCATCCTGCATTCCCCGTACGGCATGAAGGTGCACGCCCCCTGGGCGCTCGCGATCAACGCGCGGGTCCGCGAGCGACTCGGCGTCGAGGGTTCGGCGGTCGCGAGCGACGACGGCATCATCGTGCGCATCCCCGATGCCGAGGCCGAGCCTCCGGGGGCCGACCTCTTCGTGTTCGACCCCGACGAGCTGGAGCATCTGGTCACGGAGGAGGTCGGCGGCTCTGCCCTGTTCGCCTCCCGTTTCCGCGAGTGCGCGGCCCGGGCGCTGCTCATGCCGCGCATGAACCCGAACAAGCGGACGCCGCTGTGGCAGCAGCGCCAGCGCTCGGCGCAGCTGCTCGAGGTGGCGAGGCGGCATCCGACCTTCCCGGTGATCCTGGAGACCCTGCGCGAGGTGCTGCAGGACGTCTACGACCTGCCGTCACTGCGAAAGCTCGCGACCGCGATCGCCGACCGACGCGTCCGGCTCGTCGAGACGCAGCCAGCGCAGCCGTCGCCCTACGCGCGCGATCTGCTGTTCGGGTACGTCGGCGCTTTCATGTACGAGGGCGACTCGCCGCTGGCCGAGCGCAGGGCCGCCGCACTCTCGGTCGACCCCGCCCTGCTCGGCGAGCTGCTGGGGACGGTCGAGCTGCGTGAACTGCTCGATCCCGCGGTGATCGCGCAGTTCGAACGAGAGGCCCAGCGCCTCGACCCCGAGCGCCGAGCTCGGGGGCTCGAGGGCGTCGCCGACCTGCTCAGGATGCTGGGACCACTGGATGCCGCGGAGGTCGCAGAGCGGCTCGAGGAGTCCTCGGATGCCGCGTCCCACCTCGACGCCCTCGTCGCCGCTCGCCGGGCGATCCCCGTGACCGTCGCCGGGATGTCGCGGGTAGCGGCGATCGAGGACGCGGGTCGACTGCGCGACGCCCTCGGGGTCGCGCTCCCGACCGGCATCCCCGTGGCCTTCCTCGAACCGGTGGCCGATCCTCTCGGCGACCTCGTCGCCCGGCACGCCCGCACGCACGGTCCGTTCACGACGGATGCCGTCGCCTCTCGTTTCGGGCTCGGCGCGGCCGTCGCACGCCACACCCTGCAGCGGCTGGAGACCGCCGGGCGCATCACCAGCGGCTACTTCCTGCCGGAGGCCGCAGGCAGCGCCTCCGATCTGGAGTGGTGCGACACCGAGGTGCTGCGGCGTCTGCGGATGCGCTCGCTCGCCGCCATCCGCGGCAGCGTCGAGCCGGTCTCCCCCGAGGCGTACGCGAGGTTCCTCCCCGACTGGCAGCATCTGAAGCGCCCTCTCGACGGCCTCGACGGGGTGCTCAGCGTGATCGAGCAGTTCGCCGGGGTGCCGATCCCCGCGAGCGCGTGGGAGTCGCTGGTGCTCCCTTCGCGCGTGCACGACTACGTTCCCGCGATGCTCGATGAGCTGACGGCCGCCGGCGAGGTCGTCTGGGCCGGCAACGGCACGCTCCCCGGTCGCGACGGCTGGGTGTCGCTGCACCCTGCCGACCTCGCTCCCTTCACGCTCCCCGAGCCCGAGACGGAGCTGGCGACCGGCTCCCTGGAGGCGCAGGTGCTGTCGGCCCTGCACGCCGGGGGCGCCTACTTCGCCGCGCAGCTGAAGGAGATGACCGGCGCCGAGAACGAGCAGTCCGTGCTCGACGCGCTGTGGTCGCTGACCTGGGCGGGACGGGTCACCAACGACACCTTCTCGCCGTTGCGATCGCTGCTCGCCGGCGGCTCGCAGGCGCATAAGGTCACTCGCCGGGCGCCGCGAGCGCGCACCTACCGCGGGGTGTCCCTCACCCGCACCGCCCCGAGGCCGACGTCCATCGGAGGCCGCTGGTCGCTCCTGCCCGCAGTGGAGACGGATGCCGCGCGCCGCGCGACCGTCACGGCGGGGCTCCTCCTCGACAGGTACGGCGTGGTCACCCGCGGCGCCGTGCAGGCCGAGGGCGTGCCCGGCGGCTTCGCTCAGGCGTACCGGGTGCTGGCGGGCTTCGAGGAGGCCGGGCACTGCCGCCGCGGCTACGTCATCGAGAAGCTGGGGGCCGCGCAGTTCGCGGCATCCGCGACCGTCGACCGGCTCCGCACCTTCGCCGGTCTCGCCGACCCTCCGCCGCGTACGGCGGTCACGCTCGCGGCGACCGATCCGGCGAACCCGTACGGCGCCGCACTCGGTTGGCCGCGTCGGGAGGGCGTCTCCCACCGTCCCGGGCGCAAGGCGGGCGGGCTGGTCGTGCTGGTCGACGGAGCGCTCGTGCTGTACCTCGAACGGGGCGGTCGCACGGTGCTGTCGTTCAGCGACGACCTCGATGTGCTGCGGGCGGCCTCGTCCGACCTGGCGGCGACGGCGCGAGCCAGGCGCCTCGACACGCTCACGGTCGAGAAGGTGAACGGCGACGGCGTCTACGGCACCGACTTCGCGCTCGCCCTGCAGGAGGCCGGGTTCGTCGTCACCCCGCGCGGCTACACGCTCCGTAGAGCGATCTGAGCTCCTGCTCCTGACCGTCCGTTCCTGCACGACGTCGGAGCCGACCTGCCGGGGACGGTTTCGGCGATGAGACCTGCCGGGCCGGCCTGCCGGGCACAGCTTCGGAGCCCACGCACAGTTTCGGAGCCGAGATCTGCCGGGCACAGCTTCGGAGCCCAGACACAGTTTCGGAGCCGACGCCTGCCGGGCACAGCTTCGGAGCCGACGCCCGACACGCCGGGAACGAAGCGACGCACTCGGCGCGTCCTCCGTGCGCTCCGAAGGTGTGCCCGTCCGAACGACGCTCGTCGCTTCTCCGAGCATCCGATCTGATCGGGCCGTCGTCGCGATGTCGTCCTCGACGCATACCCTGGTCACATGATCCAGGAGTTCGGCATCGGTGTGCGGACGCTGCTGCGCGGGTTCACACTGTGGCGCACGCGTCCAGGGTTGATGAACCTCGGTCTCGTCCCCGCGCTCATCTCGCTCGCGATCCTCGCGGCGGTGCTGCTGCCGCTGGTCTTCGGGATGACGTCGATCTCGGCATGGCTGACCCCGTTCGCGGAGGAGTGGCCCGCGCCGTGGAAGGGACTGGTCCGCGGCGCCGTCGGGTTCGTCGTCGTCGCGGCCGCCATCGCGCTGTCCACCGTGGTGTTCAGCGCGCTGACGCTGACGATCGGCGACCCGTTCTACCAGCGTATCTGGCATGCCGTCGAGGTCGAGCTCGGCGACCCGCCGCCTTCCGATGGAGGCGGGTTCTGGTCGGCCCTCGCCGAAGGCCTGCGCCTGGTCGTTCTCGGCATCCTGATCGCCCTGGTCGTGCTCCTGATCGGTTTCGTCCCGCTGATCGGCGGCTTCCTGGCGGCCGTGCTCGGAGTGATCCTCTCCGGTCGGCTTCTCGCTCGAGAGCTCACGGGCCGCGCGTTCGACGCACGCGACCTCAGCCCGCTCGACAGGGCGGCGCTCTTCTCGGGCAGCAGGGCGCGGGTGCTGGGTTTCGGTGTGGCGACGCAGCTGTGCTTCCTGATCCCCGGAGGCGCCGTCGTCGTCATGCCGGTCGCCGTCGCCGCGTCGACGATGCTCGCGCGCGACATGATGGCGCGCACCCCGCTGACACCGCTGACACCCCCTGAAGCTCGGCCAGCCTGATGCCCGAAGGCGACACCGTCTTCCGCACTGCGAAGCGACTCGACGACGCTCTGGCCGGCGCCGAGGTCACCCGCTTCGACCTCAGGGTGCCGCGGGCCGCGACCGTGGATCTGACCGGTCAGCTGGTTCACGGCGCGGTGGCCAGGGGCAAGCACCTGCTGCTGCGGATCGGGGACAGCACGGTGCATTCGCATCTGCGCATGGACGGCGCCTGGTTCGTGTACGCCCCCGGGGAGAAGTGGCGGCATCCGGCGTTCAAGGTCCGCGCGATCGTCGGAACGGCGAAGCGCGAGGCGGTCGGCGTCGACCTGGCTGAGATCGAGGTGGTGCCGACTCGCGACGAGGCTCAACTCATCGGCTACCTCGGCCCCGATCCCCTCGCGGAGGATTGGGATGCCGAGGAGGCGATCCGCAGACTCGAGGCGGATCCGAGGAGCGTTCACGTCGCCCTCCTGGATCAGCGAAATGTCGCCGGGTTCGGCAATGAGTACGCGGCGGAACTCCTGTTCCTGCGCGGAATCCTCCCCGAGAGGCCCGTGCAGGACGTGGACGTCGCCGCCCTCGTGGATCTCGGTGTCAGGACGATCCGAGCCAATCGCGACCGGGCCGACCGTACCTTCACCGGAGTCAATCGTCCGGGGCAGACGACGTGGGTCTACGGACGGGCCGGACGCCCTTGTCGACGCTGCGGGACCCCGATCCGGAAGGGATCGCAGGGCGCGGATCCGACCCGTGAACGGGTGACGTTCTGGTGTCCGAGCTGCCAACGATGAGCAGCATCCCGGTTCGGGAATGAAATCGGCTGTCCCGTCGTTGTTGCTATATCCGGAGAACTCCGGACACGGGAGGAATCGTGGGCAAGAACTACGTCGACATCGAGAACGACCAGGGCGGGACGCTGCGCTACCGTAAGCACGCCAATGGCCGAGGTCTCGTCGCGCATGGCGCGAAGGTGCATCCCAAGGCGCACATCGAGGCCGGCGCCTATATCGAACCCGGCGCGCGCGTCGGCGCCGGGGCGACGATCGCGCGCGGAGCGTGGGTCGACGCGGATGCTGTGATCGGCGACAACGCGCACATCGATGCGCACGCGCACATCGGTCAGGGCGCTGCGATCGGCGATGGGGCGCATGTGGGCGTCCGTACCGAGATCGGCGCCGGTGCACGCATCGTGCGTGGAGCGCGTATCGGTGACGACGAGACCGTCGCCGCCGGTCTCACCGTTGCGACGGACCCGAAGGGCCTCTGGCTCGCGGCCTGAGCGGGCTCAGCCACCGTCGCGGGTGCGTGACGGTGTGCGTGCGTCAGAGCAATCTCCACTCCGAGGAGCGTGACGGTGTGCGTGGGTCAGAGCAATCTCCGCTCCGACGCCCAGACCGTCAGTTCATGTCGTGATGACAGTTGGAGTTTGCGAAGCACCGCGGACACATGCGTCTCGACCGTCTTGATCGAGATGAACAGCTCGGACGCGACCTCCTTGTAGGCATAGCCTCGCGCGATCAGTCGCATGACCTCCTGCTCGCGTGACGACAGCCTGTCGAGTTCATCCTGCGCGGTGGCGGTCTCCCCTGCGACGGCACCGAACGCGTCGAGCACGAATCCCGCGAGTCGAGGCGAGAACACGGCGTCCCCGTCTGCCACTGCGCGCACAGCACTACTCACCTCGACGCCGGACGACCCCTTGGTGATGTACCCCCGAGCTCCGGCACGGATCACGCGAACCACGTCTTCCGCGGCATCCGACACGCTCAGCGCGAGGAAGCGGGCGGTCGTCGGCGTGGAGCTTCGGATCACCTCCTCGCCGCCGGTCGCATCCGTACCCCCACCCCCAGGGAGATGAACGTCGAGCAGCACGACGTCGGGGCCGGTCTCGCGGATGACGGCGATCGCCGACGGGACGTCGGCTGCTTCTCCGACCACGTCGACCGTCGCATCGAGATCTGCGCGGAGACCGGATCGGAAGATCGAGTGGTCGTCGACGATCACGACGCGGATGGCCTCAGCCACGGTTCTCTCCTGGGGTCGGGAGGTGCAGATGGATCTCGGTGCCCTTGTCGTCGCTGCGTACGGTTCCGGTGCCGCCGTACCGGCGCATGCGTCCGACGATCGACTCACGCACCCCGAGGCGATCGCTCGGCACCTCGTCGAGAGCGAACCCTGCGCCACGATCTCTGATGAACACATCCACCCCCGCCGCGCTGCCCTCGATGTAGACGGAGATCTCCCCACCGGCGTGCCTGGCCGCATTCAGCATCGCCTCCCGCGCCGCGGCGGCGAGCCCTCCGCTCGCGCGTTCGGCGGAGAGGCCCGCCGACACGACGTCGATCCGCACCGGGAAGTCGAGTTCGAGGGCGCCCGCATAGTCCCTCAGATCGGTGGGCAGATCGCTGTCCGCCGGGGCATCGCCGTCGTACAACCACGCTCGAAGCTCCCGCTCCTGAGCTCGGGCGAGCCGCGCCGCCTCACTCGACGCTCCTGCCCTGTTCTGGATCAACGCGAGCGTCTGCAGCACCGAGTCGTGCAAGTGCGCCGCCATCTCGCTGCGCTGCTCCTCGCGGATGCGGCGCACGCGTTCGCCGGTCAGCTCCTTCCACCGATGGATGAGCGTCGACGACAGCACGGCGAGTAGACCGGCGAGCGGCAGCAGCACGAGGGCGACGCTGGCCTCGCCTGCGGGCCGCATGAGCAGAAGGGCGAAGAGGAGCGCGAGGAGCAGGACCGCCAGCGCTCTGACGATCAGAGTGTGCCGCGGTCCGCGGTCCGCGTCGGTGCGGTCGAACAGCGTCGCCCACAGCCCTGCCCCCGCAGCGAGCGAGGTCGTCGCGGTGACCACCACCGCGGCCTCACCGGCGGACACCCCGCCGAGCCAGCTGCCGCCGATGCTCCACGAGAGCACGACGATCACGCCGACGGCCGCCGGGGCGAGGAGCATCCAGGCCACAGGCGCTCGCCTGGTCGGAGTCTGCTCACCCTCGGCCCACGGCATGAACGCCCAGAACCAGAGGTAGAGGAGCAGGCCGGCCCCACCGGACAGCAGCAGGACGACGAACAACGCGCGCACCGTCCACAACGGCGCACTGAGATGCCTGGCCACTCCGGTGCTCACACCGGCGACGACGCACTCGCGATCGCGCACCAGCGGAGGGCGCGCGGGCGCGGAGACCTGGGGAGGTCGTGCAGACGCGGCCGAAGAGGACATGACGACATCCAATCATCCGCGACGACGATCCGAACCTTCAGCCGACGACAATCAGGGTCCGCTCAGGGGTTCACCCCATGGAACCCGGCATCCGATGTCGAGAAGATCGATGCATGACGATTCCCACAGAGCCGCCACCTGCGGCAGCGGAGACCGACGACGAGGCCGCAGAGGCTCTTCCCTCTGACGCCGCCCCGGATCCCTCTCCCGCCGCGACTCCCCCGGCCTCGGACTCCTGGACGGGAACGGCCGCCGGTTCGCGCACCGCCCCTCCTCACAGCACCGATCGATTCTTCCTCTGGGTATCCGGCCTCGGCATCGCCCGGACCGATGGGTGGCTCGGCGGCGTCGCCGCGGGCATCGCGGTCCGCCTGCGCATCGATCCGCTGATCGTGCGCGGCGTGCTCGTCGTCGCCGCCCTCTTCGGATTGCCGGTGATCTTCCTCTACGCACTGGCGTGGGCGCTCCTGCCTGACTCTGACGGACGCATCCACACCCGCGATCTGTTGCGGGGCGACTACCAGCCCGTCCAGATCGGCATCCTCGCGATGGCCGTCATCGGGCTCATCCCCACCGCCCCCATCACCGGAACCGTCTTCGGTCTCGGCTACGCCGGATGGTCTGCGCTCTCGCTGATCAGCTGGCTCGTCGGACTCGTGATCGTCGCCGGACTGCTCTTCCTCATCGTGCGTGCCGCAAGCCGCACCCCGGGTGCCGCTGCGCCGGATCTGCCGATGGCTTCCGCAGATCCCGCCGCCCCGGGCGCGCCCGTCACCCTCAGCGACTCGGGTACCGCTGAGGGGACGGGCGCCACTCCCACGAACCTCGCGCCGCCCGCCGCCGCCCCGGATCGCCCGGAGCCTCCGGGCGCACCGGTGGCGAACGACCCCGAATCCCTCGCGGCATGGCGCGCCCAGCATGCTGCGTGGAAGGAACAGGACCAGGCCTGGAGACGCCAGCAGCAGGATGCCGAGCGTGCCGTGCGCGACCAGCTGCGCAAAGAACGTCAGGCTGAGGCGGCGGTCTTCGCCACAGAGGCCGCTGAGCGCCGACGCATACGCAGGGCATCGAATCCTCGAGCGAGCTTCGCCTACGTCGCCGCTGTCATCGGGCTGGCGATCGTCGCCGGTTCCGGCGTCACGCTGTTCACCCTGCAGAGCGGGCTCGGCGAGGCGGCAGGAGCGATCGGCCTCCTCTCGGCGGCGCTGATGCTCGCCCTCGGGATGATCGTCGCCGGCGCCTGGCGCCGACGCAGCGGCTTCCTCGCCTTCGTGACAGCGCTCACACTCGTCGCGGGTCTGATCACCGGGAGCGTCGCGTCGTTCTCAGACCTCGCTTTCGGATCGCGGGGAATCTCGAATGTCGCCGCTCAGACGATCAATCAGCCCTTCGGTGACCTCTACATGACGCTCATGCCCCATGACGACGGCCCCCGACCGCTCGTGGTGAACAAGGGTTCGGGTTCGACGCAGATCGACCTCGAAGCCGGGGTCCGGCTTGATCTGAAGGCCACGGTCGGCGCGCTCCCCGTCGAGTGGGTGCGCATCGACGACGAGACCGGCACGGTGGTCGACAGCGGCATCTGGACGTCCGCCGACCGGCACGGTTCACAGACGCTGAACACCAGCGTCGTCGCGGACCGAGGCTCGATCACCACCATCCAGCCTGTGACCATCACCCAGCGATCGGGCAGCATCACCGTCACGATCCATGAACCCGCAGAGGAAGAACGATGAGCACCGACGACTACACGGCACCGCCCGCGCCGACCGTGGCGCTGGAACCGCCCGCGGCCGCGACCGCCACCGTGGATCCCTCCCCCGCCGCTGCGATGGCGGCCGCGTCCGCCCCGGCCCCTCCGCGTACACGCTGGGCGGCCATCATCTGGGGAACACTGTTCGCCGTGATCGCGGGCAACGCGATCTTCCTCCTCGCCGACGATGCACGGCGTGAGGGGATCGCAGGATGGGTGCTCGATCTCACACCGATGACCGTGACATCCTTCGCTCTGCTGGTTGCGGGCGGGCTGGTCCTCCTCCTCGGTGCGATCGGTCTCATCCGCCGCATCCAACGACGTGCGGCATCCCGAACCCCCTAGTCCGGGGATACCCTGGTCTGATGGCGAAACAACCGCGGCGCCCCTCGCGTCCCCGCGGCCCGGCCGGGCCCGTACGCAAGAACAAGGCGGCTCCGGCTGAACGCTATCCTCCGCGCAAGCCCCCGAAGAAGACCTCTCCGGTGGTGTTCGACGCGCAGGACCCCACGACCGAGGAGGCACGCACGTTCCGCCTCGGCGCCGTCGCCGGCGCGACCCCGGGCAAATGGATCGATGCATGGAAAGACCGGATGCCCAAGGTTCCGCTCAAACTCGTGCCGATCACGGTGTCCACCCAGAAGTCCGCGATCGACGAGGTCGACGCGGCGCTGGTGCGACTGCCGCTCACCGATGATGCTCTTCACGTCATCGCGCTGTACGACGAGCTGCCCGTCGTGGTCGCCGCAATCGACTCGCATCTCCTCGCCGCTGACGAGCTGACCTCGTCCGACCTCGACGGCGAGGTCGTGATCCCCCTGCTCGACGACGCCCTCAGCCAGCTCGACCTACCCGGTACGACTCTCGCCTCGTTCGCGCCGCTGTCCGCCGAGAACGCAATCGAGACCGCGGCCTCCGGAGTCGGCATCGTGGTGGTGCCGATGTCCATCGCCCGACTGCACCACCGCAAGGACGTCGACTACCGCATCCTCACCGACGGCCCGATCTCGACGGTCGCTCTCGCCTGGCCCCGCGATCGCACAACAGCCGACGTCGACACCTTCGTCGGCATCGTTCGAGGCCGCACCGCCAACTCGTCGCGCTGAGCCCGCGCTCAGTAGAATCTCCGAATGGCCTCGCTTCTCTACGTCTGCGTGCGCCCGGAGACCGGGGCGGCGGATGCCGAACACGCATCCTTCCGGCGCGCCCTCGGGGTCGACGTGGTCGACCGCCTCAACCTCCTCGACGAGCCGCTCGACCTCACGCGCCTCGCCCGTTACCGCGGCGTCGTCATCGGAGGCTCCCCATTCAACGTGAGCGACGCCACGAAGTCGCCGCTGCAACGTCGGGTCGAAGCCGATCTCGAACGCCTCGCCCAGCACTCCATCGACGGCGGGATCGCGGCGTTCTTCACCTGCTTCAGCATCGGCGTGGTCACGCGGATGCTCGGCGGAGAAGTGGCGAACGACACCCCCGAGTCGGCGAGCGCCACCGTCATCGAGACCACGCCCGAAGGCGACGTCGACCCGATCTTCGGTCCGAGCGCGCCGGCGCTCACGGTGTTCACCGCGCACAAGGAGAGCGCCGCCGCCGTCCCCGAGGGCGCCGTGCTGCTCGCCACGAACGCGACCTGCCCCGTGCAGGCGTACCGCGTGGGCACCCACCTGTACACGGCGCAGTTCCACCCGGAACCCACCCCGCGCGACTTCGCCGACCGGATGACGTTCTACCGCACCACCGGCTACTTCGACCCGGACGAGTTCGATCTCGTGCAGGGCCAGGTGCTCGCAGCATCCGTCACCGAGGGCGCGGCACTGCTTCGACGATTCGCCGAGCACTTCGCCTGAGCCACCGACACCGACACCGACACCGACACCGACACCGACACCGACACCGACACCGACACCGAGCCTCGGTCCGGCGCCACAGTCGCCACCGAACCGCCGACCGCGAGTCGCGCCGACCACCTTCCGCGCCTCGTCAGTCAGAACCGCGGACTCCGCTCAGCGACCCACCTCACGCAGCAGCTCCACGCGCTCGCGAAGGTACGCCGCCAGAGGCATGAACCCGCCCGCCGCGCTCCACCGCACGGACGGCACGCCGTCGATCGACGCCAGCGGACCCGACGCACCGCCGGCATCCACGGCATCCACGTCGATCACGGTCCAGCCGACGTGCGCGACGTCGCCCTCGCCGAATCCGCCGCGCAGGGCCAGCGCCCGCCGCTCCGCCCGATCGCGCGCCGACTCGGCGGTGAACCCCCGACGTCCGAGCTCCGCAGCCCGCAGCACCTCGGCCGTCGCGAGCGCGTGCGACTCGGTGAGCAGCAGCACGCCGAGGTGCCAGGCCTCGCCGACCCTCACGATGCGGTGGCCTCGCCAGCGCGACTCGCGCTCCTCGCCGAGCCCCTCCTTCGGCGCGCCGGAGAGGGCGCTTCGAGCGTCATCGAGCAGCTGTGCGGCAGTGTCCACGCCTCCAGGTTAGGAGCCGATTCGCCCGGTCGTCGCATCCACGGCAGAATCGTTGCACACCCTCGAGGAGCCCCCATGTCTCAGCCAGATACCGCCCGCCTGCTCATCGCCTGCGACGACCAGCCCGGCATCGTCGCCGCCGTCGCCGGCGTGCTCGCGGAGCACGGGGCCAACATCATCTCCCTCGACCAGCACTCCACGGACTCCGAAGGCGGACGATTCTTCCAGCGCACCGTCATCCACCTGCCCGGTCTCTCCGCCGCCAGGACCGCCCTCGAAGCGGACCTCGAGAAGGTCGCCGAACGGTTCGGCATGGAGTGGTCGCTGCACGACACCGCTCGCCGCAAGCGCGTTGCGATCTTCGTCTCGAAGTACGACCACTGCCTCATGGAGCTGCTGTGGCGGACGCAGCGCGGCCAGCTCGACATCGACATCACGATGGTCGTGTCGAACCACCCCGACCTCGCGGAGTCGGTCCGCTCCTTCGGCGTGCCGTTCGTGCACATCCCCTCGGGTGACAAGCAGCTCATGGAAGAGCGGCAGCTGGAGCTGCTGCGCGGCAACGTCGACCTCGTCGTCCTGGCCCGCTACATGCAGATCCTCACTGACGACTTCATCGAGCGCCTCGGCGCCCCGGTGATCAACATCCACCACTCGTTCCTGCCGGCTTTCATCGGCGCGAACCCCTATGCCAGGGCTAAGGACCGGGGCGTCAAGCTCATCGGCGCGACCGCGCACTATGCGACCGCCGACCTCGACGAGGGGCCGATCATCGAGCAGGACGTGACCCGGGTGACGCACTCCGAGTCGGCCTCCGAGCTGCAGAGCCGCGGCGCCGACGTCGAGCGCCTCGTCCTCGCCCGTGCTGTGCAGTGGCACGCCGAGGACCGCGTCATCGTGCACGGCCGCTCGACCGTCATCCTCTAGCCCGCCGCCTCCGCGCGCGCGTCGTCAAGGCGCGAGGGGTCAGAAACCGCCGCCTTCGAGGGCCCACACCCGACCGTTCTCGACCCCTCACCCCCTGCCAAATGTGAGGGGTCGGAGAACGTGCCCTCACGGCACCCACACCCGGCCGTTCCTGACTCCTCGCTCGCACGCGCCTCGCGCGCCCACGCGCCTCACGCGCCCACGCCCCGCTCGCTCGCGCGCGCCTCGCACGCGCCTCGCGCGCCCACGCGCCTCACGCGCCCACGCCCCGCACGCGCCGCACGCGCCGCACGCGCCTACGCGCCCTCAGCGCACCGGGACTCCCGCCACGAGCTCGGCGAACGCCTCGGATGCCGTGGCGTAGCGCGCGAGCGGGGCGGACTGCCCCATCCAGAGCGACTGGAGTTCCCCGAGGTTCTGCTCCCCCGCGGCGGCGCGGAACCGCCCGGTGAGCCAGTTCTGCATCGGGAACGGCGCGATCGTGCCGCTCGCCTCGATCGCCCTCACCGCCCTGTTGCGCGCCCCGCGAGCAAGACGACCGCTCATGGCCCTGGTCAGCACGGTCTCGTCGGCCGCCGTCGCGCGGATCGCATCGCGATGGGCATCGGTCACCGCCGATTCCTCCGTCGCCAGGAACGCCGTGCCGACCTGCACCCCGGAGGCGCCCAGCGCGAAGGCGGCGGCGACGCCTCGACGGTCGGCGACGCCGCCTGCCGCGATCACGGGCACGTCGACGGCATCCACCACCTGCGGGAGCAGAGAGAAGAGTCCGACGAGCGATTCCTCGGCAGGCCGCAGGAACGACACTCGGTGCCCCGCGGCCTCCGCCCCGGTCGCGACGATCGCATCCACCCCGGACCCGGCGAGCGCCACCGCCTCGCTGACGGTGGTCGCCGTGCCCACCACACGGATGCCGCGGCGATGCGCGTCGTCGACCAGCTCGGCTGACGGCACCCCGAAGACGACGCTGAGCACCGCGGGTGCGGCCGCGAGGATCGCATCCGTCTGCTCCTCCAGCGACGGCAGGTACTGCGCGGGGCGCGGAGGCACGTCGACGCCGACGGCCTCGTAGAAGGGCGCGAGGGCCTGTGCGAAGATCGCGTGCTGCGCGTTCGGCTCGACCTCGTCGCCCGTCGGCAGCCAGATGTTCACGGCGAACGGCTGGGCCGTCGCGTTCCGCAGCGCCGCGATCGTGGCACGGATCCTGTCGGCGTCGTAGCCGTACAGCCCGTACGATCCGAGTCCTCCCGCCTCGCTGACGGCGGCCGTGAGCGGCACGGATGACAGCCCGCCGAACGGGCCGAGGACGATCGGATGCGCGACGTCGAAGAGGCTCATGCTTCGACGTTACGCCCGCAGCGCACAGCCGCGGCGGAGTATGACCGTTCCCCGCACGCGGTGATACTCTCGGCTCGGAGAGGGGTGCGCATGAGCGAGTGGATCAGCCAGATGCTGGGCTTTGTCGCGACCGCCCTCGGCCTCGTGTCCATGCCCGATGCCGCAGCGCTCGGTCTCGCGATCGCCCTGGTCGCGCTGGCCGCCCTCACCATCGCCCTCGCCCTGGCCGTCGGGCCCGCTCCGGATGCCGATGCCCCGCACCCGCTGCGCGCCATCGACATCGGCGCACTGCTGAGTCAGAGCGATCCGGATGCCGCAGGCCACCCGCGCCCTCGTGCGCCGGGAGTCGCCGTCGCCGCGTAGTCCGTCTCTCGTACGGGACTGCGCGGTCTTCGCCGACCCTTCCCGCACACGAACGGACCCATCTTGGACATCTTCGCCTTCCCTCCTCTGACCTGGCTGCTCGACGCGGCCTACGGCGGCCTCGCCGGACTCTCGACCATCCTCACTCCCCTCGCCGGAGCATCCGCGGCCGCCCTCGCGGTCGTGCTCGTCACCCTGCTGGTGCGCGCCCTGCTGATCCCTGTCGGGATCTCCCAGGCGAAGGCCGAGCAGACCAGAGCTCGCCTCGCACCGCGGCTGCGCGTCCTGCAGCAGAAGCACAAGAAGAACCCGGAGCGGCTGCAGAAGGAGATGCTGGAGCTGTACCGCTCCGAGAACACCTCCCCCTTCGCGGGCATGCTCCCCGTGCTCGCCCAGGCACCCGTCGTCGGCATCCTCTACACGCTGTTCCTGCGGCCGGAGATCGCCGGGCATCCCAACGCCCTGCTCGAGCACGACCTGTTCGGCGCACCGCTGGGCACGAGCCTGCTGCACATGCTCACCGCGGGGCCGTTCCAGCTCCCCACCCTGCTGGTCTACGGCGTGCTCATCGCCATCATGATCGTGATCGCCGACATCACCCGGAGGGTGTTCCGCCCCACGCCGGTCGACGACTCTCCGCTGTCCTCCCCCGGGATGCTGCGCATCATGAGCGCGATGCACTACCTCACCGCGGTGTTCGCGGTGTTCGTCCCGCTCGCGGCGGCGCTGTACCTGACGGTCACGGTGGCATGGACCCTGGTGCAGCGCGTCGTGCTGCGCCGGCGGTACCCGCTTCCGGAGGCGGCTCCCGCGCGGGTCTGACTCAGTCGGGAAGAGGGATCGGCGCCGTGAACGGCCCGTCGGGGCGCCGATCCCTGCGCACGCCGAGGGTGGTGCCGACACTGGCCGCGATCACGAGGCCCACCGCGAGCATCCGCAGCACGGTCGCGTCCTGACCGAGCACCAGCCAGCCGGCGAGGGTCGCGAAGGCGGGCTCGAGGCTGAGCAGGATGCCGAACACGCGCTGAGGCAGCCGCCGCAGCGCCGCCAGCTCGAACGTGTACGGGATCACCGACGACAGCACGGCGGTGATCGCGGCGAGCACGAGCAGATCCGGCTCCCCCGCCACCACGAGGGACGTGGGGACTCCGACCGGGAGCAGCAGCACCGCTGCGACGACGAGACCGATCGACAGTCCGCTGGTCCCGGGGATCAGCGCGCCGACACGGGCGCTCATGCGGATGTACATGGCCCAGAAACCAGCGGCGATGAGGATGAACACGATCCCGAGCGGGTCGAGGGGTTCGGCGCCGACCATGCCGTCGACCCCGAGCAGCGCCATGCCGACGAGGGCGATGCCGACCCACACGGCGTCGGCGAGCCTCCGGGTGAGCACGGCCGCCAGCACGAGCGGTCCGAGGAACTCGATCGCGACGGCGGGCCCCAGGGGGATGCGGTCGATCGCGGCGTAGAAGAACCCGTTCATCGCCGCCAGAGACACACCGAACAGGACGGCCGCGATCCACTGCTGTCGGCTCCAGCTGCGCGGGCGCGGACGCACGATGACGAGCAGCAGGAGCGCGGCGATCGCGACGCGGAGAGACGTGACACCCCAGGGCCCGAGCTTCGGGAACAGCTGCGCGGCGACGGCCGCCCCGAAGGGCAGTGAGGCGCAGGAGCCGACGACGAGGGCGACGCCGACGAGAGGGCGGGACGACGCTGGCTGCTGCACCCTTCCAGCCTAGGGGCGGGGCCCGGAGCCGCGCGCCCCGGAAACCGTTTCGACTCGCTCTGCTCGCTCGACGTCCGGGTGAGGCCGACCCCGACCTGCACGCCCCGAGAACCCGTCCGGGCGCGCTCCGTTCGCTCGATGACCGGGTGCCGGCGTCAGCCCGGCACGAGTCCGATCCGCAGCGGGGCTCCGGGAGCGGATGCCACGGCCAGTGCCTCGTCGAGCTCGCCCAGCGGACGGATCTCGCCCACCGCGTCCGCGAACGGATAGGCACGGCCCCGACCGGAGAGGAAGGCCACCGTCTCGGCGAGCTCCGCGCCCGTGTAGTTGTGCACCCCGGCGATCGTGATGAGCCTGCGGACGATGCTCTCGGCATCGAGGGGAACAGGCTCTGCGGGGAACACGCTGCCCACGAGCACGACGACGCCGCCGACGGCGACCCCGTCGATCGCCTCGGCGACCGCATGCCCTGAGGCTTCGATCACGACCTCCGGGTCGCGGTCGAGGGTCGTCGCGCCGAAGGCCGCGGCCAGCGCCTGACGCTGCGGGTTCGGGTCGCGCACCTCGACGAGCGCTCCCTGCTCCGCGGCGATGGCCGCGGCGGAGAGTCCGACGAGTCCCGCGCCGTGGATCCGCACCGTCGCCCCATCGAGGCTGCGGCGAGCGCGGGCGACCGCGGCCCAGGCCGTGGCGGTCGCGCAGGCGGCCGGCGCGAGCACGGACGCCGGCAGCGTCTCCGGCACGCGCGCGATGGCCGTGCCCTCGCGGAGCTGCACGTGGCTGCCGAACGCCCCCGTGAGGTCGCCGTGCGCCCCGATCCGATCGTGGCCGTACTTGCCCAACGACCGGCACTTCTGCGTGAGGCCGGCGAGGCAGCGGTCGCACGTTCCGCACGACACCGTGACCGACCAGACGACCCGGTCGCCGATACGCAGCGGTGTGCCGTCGACGGCGAGCGCTCCGGCATCCCCGAGCGCGATCACGCGGCCGACGCTCTCGTGCCCGAGCACGAGAGGGGTGGGCGCCGAGCGGCGCCCCTGCACGGTGTGCACGTCGGACCCGCAGATCGTCGACATCTCGACCGCGACCAGCGCGTCTCGGTCGCCGAGGGCCACCCCCGGCACCGCGATCATCTCGTGCGGGTGACCCTCGCCGATCCAGACCATGGCCGTGGCCGCCGGGCGAAGCGCGACGTCTCTGCGGTGGCCGGGCGGGCGAATCAGCAGCGTGCCCATGTCCGGCTCAGACGCGGGAGACGAGAGGGAGCAGCCCGCGCTCGGCGAGCACGCCGCGCAGACCCGTGACGTCGGCGAGAACCGCGTCGGCGCCCGCGGCGGACAGCGCCCGGTGATCGTGCGCTCCGCTGAGCACGCCGGCGACGAAGCCCGCGCCCGCGCGGCGGCCCGACTCGACGTCGCTCGTGGTGTCACCCGCGACGGCGACGGCCGACACCCGGGTGGCGCCCGTGCGCAGCAGCGCCGTGAGCACGAGGTCGGGGGCGGGGCGTCCGCGACCGGCGTCCACGGGAGACAGCGCGAGGTCGATGAGGTCGCCCCAGCCCAGTCCGTTCAGCAGCACATCGCGCGTGACGGGCGCGAAGCCGGTGGTGAGCACGACCGCGAGACCGGCGTCCTTCAGGCCCTGGATCGCGTCGGCGGCGCCGGGGATCTCCGAGACCCCCTGCTCCTCGACGATCTCGGCGTAGGCGCCCTCGAACTCGGCGGTGGCGCGGGCTGCAGCCAGCGCGTCGCCGCCCGAGAGGTGGGTGAAGACGTCGATCTTCGACTGCCCCATGGTGACGCGCACGTAGTCGAGGGCCTCGGCCCACGGCATCCGATCGGCGACGCCCGTGCGCTCGGCTGCGCGCTGGAACGCCTGCTCGACGACGCCGTCGTCGAGCACCGTGGTTCCTGCCATGTCGAGGACGGCGAGTTCGAGAGGAGTGGTCATGATGTTCCTTCCATTGCGGGTGCCCACCCGAAGGCGGCGGTGAGATTCTCTTCAGCGAGCCCCAGACCCGTTGTCATTCCGATGCCGGTGGTCGCGGCGAGCACCAGCACCCCCTCCTCAGGACGTTCGACGAGGAACTCCTGCGGCCCCTTGGCGTAGACGCCCTGCCATCTCTCGATCACGCGGGGCTCCGGCATGTCGAACAGCGCCTGCGCCTCCGTCAGGAACGCGTCGAACGCGGACTCCGGCTGGAAGGGCGGAGGCGCTGCCGATGTGGCGTGCGAGTCACCGATGATGAGCGTGCTGTCCGGCAGCTGCGTGTACATCTGGTTGAGGTCGATCGCGGCGAGATCGGGCCGCTCGGCGTGCAGGCGCTCGCGGAGTGCCGCGGCTTCGGCGGATCCGGCGAAGCGCCCGTACCGCACGAGCGACCACCCGGTCAGCAGCGGGGCGGCGAGCGGATGTCGCAGCGTCACCGCCGCGCGCATCATGTCCAGTGCGCAGCGCTCGACGCCGACGCGCTCGGCGATCTCGGGCAGCAGCTGATCGAGATCGTGGTTGACCGCGACGACGATCTGCCCGGCCTCGATCGCGCCACGGGTGGTGTCCACCCGCCCTGAGGCGATCGACGTCACCGCCGTGCGGAAGAGGAACGAGACGCCGAGGTCGGCGAGATGGCGGACGATCGCGGATGCCGCAGTGCGGGGATCCGTCTGCAGATCCGTCACGATGTGCGCTCCGCCGAGAAGACCCTCAGGCCGCAGCGGTGCGAGGCGCAGCAGCTCGTCGGCATCCAGCATCCGGATGCCGTCTCCGTCCGCGGCCTCCAGTACGGCCAGCTCATCGCGGTGCCGGGCGGCGACGAGCGTCCCCGACTCGCGCAGCCAGAACCCCGCGTCGCGCGACAGCATCAGCCACAGCTCTCGCGAGAGGTCGGCGTAGCGGCGGGCCTCGCCGGTCTGCGCGCCGATGCAGAGGTGCCCGAAGTTGCGGATCGTCGCTCCGACCGGTGCATCCGCCCGGTCCACGACGGTGACGCGCAGTCCACGGCGCACGGCGGCGTAAGCGGCTCCGAGTCCGACGATGCCGGAGCCCACGACGACCACGTCGGCGCGGCTCACCGGAACACCTTCCGCATCCACATCGCGAGCCCCTCGACGACGAGCACCGTGGCGAGGATCATCAGCACGATCGCGGTGACCGTCTCGTATCGGGAGCCCTGGCTGGCGTTGAGCAGGTAGTAGCCGACGCCTCCACCGCCGACGATGCCGAGGATCGTCGCCGCGCGGATGTTCGTGTCGAGCATGTAGAAGCTGTGTCCGATCAGCGCACGGGTGCCCTGCGGCACGGTCGCCGAGGTGTAGGTCTGCAGGCGGGTCGCCCCGACGGCGCGCAGCGCACGCTCCGGGCCACGGTCGACCTCTTCGAAGGAGTCCGCGATGAGTTTGCCGAGCAGCCCGATGCCGCCGATGGCGAGCGCGATCACTCCCGCCTGCGGTCCGAGACCGGTGATCACGACGAGCACGATCGCGAGGATCAGCTCGGGGATGCCGCGGATGCCGACGAGCAGGAAGCGCGCGACGCCTCGCGCACCCCTGCTCGGCGCCACATTGCTGGCGGCGAGCGAGCCGAGCACCAGGGACGGGAGCAGGGTGAGCACGGTGGCCGCGAGGGCGATCGCGACCGTGTCGCGCATGGCGACGATCATGACGGTGGCGTCGTAGTTTCCGAAGGACGGCGGCCAGAACTTCGCGGCGACCTCGGGGACGCGCCCCCAGAACGTGACGAAGTCGAGCCAGTTGATGTCGCTGACGACGACCCCGCCGATCACGACGAGCACGGCGACGGCTCCGGCGATCGTGTGCCGCACGCGCTGGCCGGTCCACGGTCGGCGCACGGCCGTCTGCGGGCTCGCGGCCCATGCCGCTCGCACCTCCGGTGCCGCGGGGGTGCGTACGCCCAGGCGGGGGTGCACGATGCGGTCGATCCACGAGCGCGTCTGCTGCTGCTGTCCGAGCATCGCGCCGCGCACCAGGCTGGAGACGATCTCCATCACGATGCAGAGCACGAAGATGACCAGGGCGATGCCGAGGCCCTTGCCGTAGTTGAGGGCCTTGAATGCGTAGGACATCTCGAGGCCGAGTCCGGCGACGCCGACGTAGCCGAGCACCACACTGCCGCGCAGGTTGATGTCGTTGCGGTGCAGCACGGTCGCGACCCAGCTGGGCAGCACCTGCGGCAGGACGCCGGAGGTGAACTCCTGCATCTTCGACCCGCCGGCGGCCCGGATCGCGAGACGGGGCCCCTCGTCGATCTGCTCGATCGCATCGGCGAACATCTTCGAGATCATGCCGATCGAGTGGATGCCGATGGCCAGGATGCCGGGGAGCGTGCCGAGCGAGAACATGAGCACGAACGCCATCGCGAGCACGACGTCGGGGATCGCACGGGTGAGGACGCCGATGAAGCGCGCGGCGAGACGCCATCCGTTGCCGGGGGTGGTGTTCGATGCGGCGAGGTACGCGATGGGCACGGAGAGGACGGCCGCGAGCAGGGTCCCCGTGAGCACGAGGCCCACGGTCAGCGCGATCAGCCAGATCAGGTCTCCGGCCTCGGGGAAGGAGAGACCGCGCACACGGGCGAAGAAGTTCTCCGCGTTGCCCCAGCTCTCCACCATCGCCGGGATCGAGATGCCCACCTCGTTGACCGCGAGGATGCCGAGCACGACCAGTGCGACGAGCGTGAGGGATGCCGCGATGCGCTCCGGAGAGATGCGGGGCCGCGGGGCGCGTTCGGAGACGGAGCCACGAGGCCCCTGGGTCGCGGCCCCGGTCGGGGTGCCGGTGAGGGTGGTCACTGCGCAGCCACCTCGGCGACGGCATCCGCGAGCTCGACCTGCACGGCCTGGATCTCGGCGGTGGTCGTCGCGACCCGCCCGTAGATCTCCATGACCGCGGCCTTGCTCAGTCCGTCGGTCACGGTGTCAAGCACGATCTCGCCGTGCCGCAGGCCGACGATGCGGTCGGCCCAGGAGATCGCGAGGTCGACCTGGTGCAGGCTGCACACGACGGTGAGGCCGGCATCCGCCGCGATCTCGCGGATCAGCGCCATGACCTGGTCGCTGGACTCGGGATCGAGGGAGGCGACGGGCTCGTCCGCCAGCAGGATGTCGGGCTTCTGCATGAGAGCGCGGGCGATGGCGACGCGCTGCTGCTGTCCGCCCGAGAGGGTGTCGCTGCGCTGGTAGGCGCGGTCGAGGAGACCCACGCGGTCGAGGTGCTCGAGCGCCTGCAGCTTGGCGGCCCTCGAGTAGCCCCACAGGCCCAGCCGCGGGCCGCGCACCGTGGAGAGCGATCCGGTGAGCACGTTCTCGAGCACGGTCAACGACGGCACCAGCTCGAACTGCTGGAAGATGAACCCGACGCGGCTGCGCAGCCGGCGCAGCGCGCCGCCCTTCAGCGCGGGGACCTGCTGGCCGAGCACCTCGACCGAGCCGGAGGTGGGGACCTCGAGCCCGTCGAGGTGGCGGAGCAGTGTGGACTTGCCGGAGCCGGAGAGCCCCAGCAGCACGACGATCTCGCCCCGGGAGACCTGGAGCGACGCGTCCTTCAGAGCCGTGGTCGACCCGAAGGTCTTCGTGACGCCGTCGAGGCGGATGAGGGCATCGGATGCCGCGTTCATGTCAGATCTCCTGTATGAGTTGGTCCCGGCCGTCGAGCGGGTCGTGACCTCGCTCGACGGCCGGGTGCGTGGCTCAGGGCGTCAGCCCTGGCACTGCTCCGCTTCGGTCTTCTTGCAGATGTCGCGGATGAGGTCGTAGTACTTGTCGTCGACCGGCTTCGTGGCGTAGAACACGCTGCGGAACGAGTCCGTGTCGGCGCTCTTGATGCCCGCGGCGATGATGTCGTCGATCGTGACCTCGGCGAGGCCGTCGCTGAGCTTCTTCGTGACGTCGGCGGGGAGGGTCGAGGAGTAGACCAGCGGAGCACCGGGCACCATGGTCTCGTCGATGACCTTCACGGCGTCGGACTTCTCGACCTCGGAGTCCTCGGCGAAGCCCGCCTCGCACTCGACGCCCTCGCCGACCTTCTGCACGCTCACGTCGTGCTTGCCCGCGAAGACGGGGGTGATGTCGGTCTTCGGGTCGATGCCGGCCTGGAGCAGGTTGTACGACGGGAAGAGGTAGCCGGAGGTCGAGGACGGGTCGACGAAGCAGACCTTCTTGCCCTTGAAGTCCGCGATGCTCGAGATGCTGCTGCCCTTGGGGACGATCGCCTGCGAGTAGTAGCCGGGCTCCTGACCCTCTTCGGTGACGATGGAGGAGATGGGGGTGAGCTTGGCGCCGTTGGCGGTGGCCGTGACGTAGGTGAAGCCCGAGAACGAGGCGACGTCGATCTTGCCCGCGACCGCGGCCTCGATGAGAGCGGCGTAGTCGGTGGACTCGTGGTACTCGACCGTCTTGCCGGTGATCTTCGCGATGTAGTCCATCAGCGGCTGGTAGTTGGTCTCGGTGTCCACCGAGTCGGGGACGACGCCGAAGACGAGGGTGTTCTCCTCGACCGCGTAGCTGGAGGTCGCGGCGGCCTCGTCGGTGCCGCCGTTGCTGGTGGCGTCGGCCGAACCGGAACAGGCGGCGAGGCCGAGGGCGAGGACCGCGGCGCCGGCGAGGGCGGGGAGAGCACGGAGCTTCATGAGGACCTTTCGGGTGTGTGGGGGTTGATCCACGGATGACTCTCTCAGGTCACGAGTCGAGAAAGGTACCTAACTTGCAAGAGTTCAGAGGTCGTTTACCGAGGGTTCTCCCGGATGAACACCGGAGAAACCTCTCGCTCCTCATCGACCTGACCAAGTAGTATGCCTATGTGGCAGAAGCTGTGTACACCCAGATCGCCGACGAGCTGCGCTCCCAGATCGCCTCCGGCATCCTGCGTCCGGGCGATGACGTTCCCACCGAGGCCGAACTGGCCGAGCGCTGGAGCACCTCGCGCGGCCCGATCCGCAACGCCCTCGCCGCTCTGCGGGGCGAGGGGCTGATCGAGACCAGCCGCGGTCGCCCCGCGCGCGTCGTCGCGCGGAAGGCGAGTCAGGCCGTCGACATGTCCGTGCCGTTCACCCGCTGGGCACGCGACCTCGGTGTCACTCCCGGCGCGCAGACGCAGGAACTGAGCCTGCGGCGCGCGGGCGCCAAGGCCGAGCTCCTCGGGGTCGCTCCGGGCGACACCATCGTCAGCGTCGTACGGCTGCGATCGCTGGACGGACGCCCGACCATGCTCGAGCGGCTGTTCTACACGGAGGTTGCCGGGCGGCGGCTCTTCGAGGTCGACCTCGACAGCGTGTCGATCACCGAGTACCTCGCATCCGTCGGGCATCCGATCGTCGGACTGCAGCACGTGATCGACGCGGTGGCAGCGGACGAGCAGGATGCCGCGTTGCTGCGTGTTCCGCAGGGGACGCCGATCCTGCGCCTGAGCCGCATCTCGATGGACGCAGACGGGCGCATCTTCGAGGCGTCGGAGGACCGCTACCTCAGCGAGGTCGTGCGCTTCACGGTCGCCGCATCCGGGATCTCGACGGACGGGCACTACATGCGCGCGGTGGGCGGATAGCCGCCTGATCGGGACGTGTCCCGTACACAGAACGCGATCGCGAGCGCAGTGGTTTCAGAAGCCTAAGAAGATCGCGCTCGCGATCGCAGCGCTGGGGACGCTTATTCTGGGGAGATTCCAGGATAGGTCGCGTGAGGGTGCCCTCAATAGGGACGTTCGTTCAGACTTGCCTAGACTTTCGTCTAGGTCTTGAATGAGGCGCTGATCAGGCCATTGGCAGTCTAGCGGCAACCTGCCATGCGCCGTCGACCTCACCCGCCGTGAACTCGCCGCTCGCTCCGAGAACGCGCTCGGCCATGCGGTTGAGACCGGTGCCGCTGGAGGGGAGATCTCGCCGCGGAGTCGTCGGCATCGGGCTGCTGATCGTCAGCGCGGCCGAGTCGTCGTCGATGTCCAGACTGATCGCGACCTCCCCCGGGCCGGCATGCTTGAGGATGTTGGTCGCCGACTCTCGGACGATGCGCGCGAACGCGATCTCCGCGACACGGGGAATGCGCTCATCCCGGGGGTCGCCGGTCGCGACGACGGGATGGCCTGCGGCCTCGATCTCCGCCTTCGCTTCGTCGACCGCCGAATCGAGGTCGCCCGTCTGCATTCCGGCAGAGCGGGGCCCGTCGTCGGCGAGTTCGATCACGAAGCGCAGATCGGCCATGGCCTTGCGTGCGGCGACCCGGATGGCCTCCTGGGATTCGGAGGTCATCGTCGGGTCGTCGAGCATCTGCACGTGCAGAGCGACGACGGTGAGGTGGTGCGCGATGCTGTCATGGAGCTCGCCGGCGATCCAGCGCCTCTCTGCGAGGACCGCTTCGTGCTCCCGCTCGACCTGCTCGGCGAGCTCGCGCTCAAGGCGTCGGCCCCTCTCGGCTGCGAGCCGAAGGGCGTATCCGATGGCGCCGGAGACGGCGGCCAGGATCATCTGGACGCCGACGTTCACGGGAACCCTCGTATCCCCGAACGCGATGAGCGCCGCGGACAGGAGGAAGACTCCGATGTAGGAGAAGATCAGGGACCCTCTGCCCAGCCGCATCACCATCCCGGCCGCGAAAGCGGCGGCGGTGAGGACCTGGGTCTCGGTTCCGGTCAGAAAGGAGAGGCCGAAGATGACGGCCAGTGCGACGGTCGCCCAGAGGGGCGACCACAGATAGAGAGCGAAGACTGCGGTGGAGGCGATGCTGATCGCCGCCGCCCCGAACTCCACACCCGGCGGAAGGAAGAGACCGATGATGTCGATCGAGACGATGATCCCGATGATCGCCAGGACGACGATCCTCTCGACGGCACCCAGCCGTTCGCTGCGACCCAGGCGAAGTGAGCCGGGATCCTCGCGGGTCGACTGGTCGAACGCCATGGTTCAGTATCTCCTTTTAGCCAGGTACTCTTAGCGATAGACACCGAAGAACTTGCCAACCTGCTGCCAGAAAGTCATAGTAGTTCACCTCCGTAGTTAGTTCTTTCGTCTAGGTACCTATTGATCTTCTCGGCTCCGCTCGGCGCGCACATCTGTCTTGAGTCCAGACCTCATTAGACAAAGGTCTAGATCTGCCCCTGACCTCCCGGCCAGCGCCGATAGGCTTCCCTCATGCCGGACATCCGCGTGCTCATCGTCGACGACGACCCTCTCGTGCGCTCCGCGCTCTCCCATTTCGTCGCGAGGGATCCGGCGATCGACGTCATCGGACAGGCGGAGAACGGACTCGAGGCGATCGCGTTCATCGAGAAGGACCAGCCGGATGTCGTGATGATGGACGTCCAGATGCCCGAGATGAACGGCATCGAGGCCACCGCGGCGATCGCCGATCGGTGGCCGGGGGTGCGGGTGCTCGCCGTCACCACGCTCGACGGCAGCGACACCGTGCTGCCGATGCTGAGCGCCGGCGCCTCCGGCTACCTCCTCAAGGATTCGAGCGCGGAGAGCATCGTCACCGGCGTGCGCGAGGTGCACAGCGGCGCGAGCTCGCTGTCGCCGCGCATCGCGTCCCTCCTCGTCAAGCACGTGCGCAGCACGGAACCGCTCGCCGGCGACACGGAACTCGAAGAGCTCACCGAGCGCGAGGCGGAGGTCCTCGAACGCCTCGCCCAGGGCATGTCGAACTCCGAGATCGCGCAGTCGCTGATCGTGTCCGAGGGCACGGTCAAGGCTCACCTCGGACGCATCATGGCGAAGTGGCAGGTGCGCGACCGCGTGCAGATCCTCGTCACCGCCGCGCACGCGGGGCTCGTCGACTTCCGCTGAGCCCTCACGCCGCGACCTCGCCTACAGCGCGAGCAGCACGATGCCCGCGACCACGACGACCGATGCGCCGAGCCTCCAGCCAGGGCGGTCCTCCTTCAGCACGAGCACCCCGAACAGGCTCACGAGCACCACGCTCACCTCGCGCAGCGGAGCCACCAGCGCGACGGGAGCGATCTGGATCGCCGTCAGGACGAGGATGTACGACAGCGGAGACAGGATGCTGAACGCCACGATCCGCCTCCATTGCGAGCGCCACAGAGCCGCGACGGCATCCCACCGCCTGCGCACCCCGAGCGTGTAGAACGGGATCTCCAGCACCATCGTGCCGACCATGAACGCGACCGGCGACAGCGACCAGGTGCGCACGGCGTTCGCGTCCCAGATCGTGTACGCCGCGATCGCGACGCCGGTGAGCAGCCCGAACACGAGCCCGAGGTCGAAGACCCGATCCCCGCCACGGTCGACCAGCCCGATCGCGACGACGCCGACGATCACCGCCGCGACGCCGATCAGCGCGATGACCGACGGGCGCTCCCCCAGCAGCAGCACCGCGACGATCACCGACAGGAACGGCCCTGTGCCCCTCGCCGTGGCGTAGACGGTCGAGAGGTTGCCCTCCTGGTACCCCCGCTGCAGCACGGCCATGTAGACGACGTGCAGGGCCGCGGAGACGCCCACGCCGAGCAGGAACCCGCCGAGGTCGTCGGTGCCGAGCCCGCCCGTGAACGGGATGGCTCCGATCCAGAAGGCGGTTCCGCCGACGGCTCCCCACCACAGGAACGGCACCCCGGCACGACTCACTCCGTGCGCGATCACGTTCCAGGCGGCGTGGGACACGGCCGCGGCGAAGACGAGGACGAAGGCGAGAGACGACATGACAGACCCTTCCATCCGCCGCGGGCGCGACGAACAGGGTCCTCCGGGCTTTTGTCCTGTCAGATGACGGCTCTCCTGCGGAGAAGAGCCGTGGCGCCGCTCGGACCAGACGGGACGGACCCCGGAACCCTAGGCGCTATCGCGGTACACCCTAGCCCATCGATGTGAACGCGAAGGCGCCCGGTGCGACCATCCGCACCGGGCGCCTCTCATCCGACCGCGAGGGTCAGACCTCGATCTCGTCGCGACGGAGCCGCGCGATCAGGAGCACGAAGGCGCCGATCGCGAGCAGGGCGAGCGCCCAGCCCACGCCGTTGATGACGCCACCGGTCGTCGCGAGCACGTTCAGGTCGACGGATGCCGTCGCCGCCGCCGTGACCGTGACGGCGCCAGCCGTGCCGGTCGCCGTCGCGACGTTGACGACCTTGCCCACCGCGACGTCGGCCGCCGTGAGGACGTAGACGACCGGACCGCAGTCGGCCTTCGCTCCGGGCGCGAGATCGGGGATCTCGCAGGCGATCGTGCCGCCCAGCATCGGGTCGCTGATCGCCACGGCCGTCAACGTCCTCGCCCCGGTGTTCGTCACGGTGAAGCGGAACCTCACCGTGTCGCCCGCGCTGATCTTGCCGTTGCCGTCGGCATCCGCGTACTCCCCTCCGGTCTTCGCGAGGGCGATGGCCGGCTGCGCCTCGATGGGCGTGACGACCGTGTCTTCCGCCGTCGGCGGGATCTCGCTCGTACCGGTGCCCGTGGTGGTGGCGGTGTTCACGATCTGGCCTTCGTCGACCTCGGCCTGAGTGATCACGGCGGGCTCGCCGTGGCAGACCGTCGCCTCGCCGGGGGCCAGCTCGGTCGTGTCGCAGACGATGTCGCCGCTCAGGCGCGGG
The DNA here is from genome assembly GCF_042887445.1 of Microbacterium sp. NPDC057944. Taxonomy (NCBI): domain Bacteria; kingdom Bacillati; phylum Actinomycetota; class Actinomycetes; order Micrococcales; family Microbacteriaceae; genus Microbacterium; species Microbacterium sp. NPDC057944. The sequence continues at coordinate 1,665,487 of NZ_JBHVPJ010000001.1, read as the reverse complement.
TCGGAGACCGAGACGCCGGTGAGCGTCGTCGTGCCCGTGTTCGTGACGGTGAACGTGTACGCGATGGTGTCGCCGGCGTCGGTGCGCCCGTTGCCGTTCGCGTCGACGATCGCCGCCGCCGACTTGAGCAGCGAGAGGGCGTCGGTCCCTGCCACGCGCACATCGGCCTCGTCCGTGGCCTCGACCGTGTCGCTCCAGGACTGCCCCTCGACGGTCGCGGTGTTGTGGACCGTTCCGGCGTCGACGTCGGCTTGAGTCAGCTCGTAGTCGACAGGGCCGCAGACGACCTCTTGTCCCGGCTCGAGCTGAAGCCCGTCGAGTGCCGGGCAGTCGATCTCTCCGCCGAGCAGCGGATCATTGAGCACGATGTCGCGGAGCTGCGTCGTTCCGGTGTTCCTCACCGTGAACGAATAGGGCACGGTGTCACCGGCTCCGACCATGCCGTCCGCGCCCGGGTCGACGGCACCGGGCGTCTTCGTCAGAGCGATCGCAGTGGTGCCGGAGAACAGGACCTCCGCGGAGCCGGTGTCGCTGACCTCGCCGATCGGGCTGTCGCCGGTAGCCGTGGCGAAGTTCGGGCGGCGCTCAGCTTCGATGTCCGTCTGCGTGAGCGCGTAGGTGAACGGTCCGCAGGCTGCGCTGGCCCCTGGCAGGAGATCGCCGACTGTGCACAGCGCTCCCGCGCCGAGAAGCGGGTCCGACACGGTGACACCCACCAGGGTGGTGGTGCCCGTGTTGCGCACAGTGAAGGAGTAGTCGATCGTGTCCCCGGCGCCGATGAACCCGTCGCCGTTCGCATCGGTGACCTGACCCGCCGTCTTCGTGAGGTCGATGCCGGCGGTCTGATCGATGTTGGCGGATGCGGACGCCGTGTCCTCGACGAAGGCGTTGTCGGGCGCCTGGGCGATGGTGGATGCGGTGTTCCTCACCACGCCGTTGTCGATGTCCTCCTGCGTGAGGGTGTAGTCGACAGGAGCGCAGGTGACCGAGTCGCCCGGTTCCAGGAGCACCCCGTCCAGCGCGACGCAGGCGACGGGGCCACCGAGCATCGGGTCGTCGATCTGCCCGTTGTGCAGCGTGGTCGTCCCGGTGTTCGTGAGCGTGAACGTGTACTGGATCGTGTCCCCGGCATTGACCTGGTTGTCGCTGTTGATGTCGACGACCGTGCTGGGAGTCTTGGTGAGGCTGACGCTGTTCACGCTCGGGACGATCACGTTCGCCTCGGCGTCGTCGGTCGCGGTCCCCTGGGCCGACTGGCCGGTGACGGTGGCCTCGTTGTGCACGGTGCCGTTGTCGAGGTCGGCCTGCGTCAGCGTGTAGGTCACCGGCGCGCAGACGGCCTCCGCTCCCGGAGCGAGCGGGGTCGCGAGGGCGGCACAGGTCACGGCCCCACCCAGCAGCGGGTCGGTGATCTGCGTGCTCGTGAACGTCACGTTGCCCGTGTTGCGCACCGTGAAGCTGTAGGCCACCGTGTCCCCGGCGTCGATCCGGCCGTTGCCGTTCGCGTCGACGGGGGCGGCGGCCTGCTTCACGAGCTCGATCCGCGGAGTGCCGGCGATCGGCACGACGCTCGTCGAGGTGTTGTCCGACGGGTCGGGGTCGGGCGTGGTCGAGGTGACGGTGGCCGTGTTCGACAGCTGCGCGTCGGCCGTGGCCGGGTCGACCGTTCCCGTCACGGTGGCCGTGAACGTGGCGCCGACCGCGAGCGTGCCGACGGCGCAGTTCAGCTGGCCCGCGGTGATCGAGCATCCGGCGGTGGGGGTGGTCGGCGTCAGCAGCGCCGCGGGCAGCGGGTCGGAGATCGCGACGGCGGATGCCGGGCTCGGACCGTTGTTCGTCACGACGATCGTGTACGTGATCGGCGCGTTGAGGTTCGCGGGGTTGGCGGACGCCGTCTTCACGACCGAGAGATCGGCGGAAGGCGTGCCGACGACCGTCGCCGTGTCGGTGTTGTTCGACGGGTCGGGGTCGGGCGTCTGCGAGGTGCCGGTGGCGGTGTTGGTCATCGAGCCGGTCGCGACGACCTGCGCCGTGACGGTGAGGGTCGCCGACTCGCCGGGCAGCAGTGTGCCGACGGTCCAGCGGGAGTCGGCCGCCGACCAGGTGCCGACCGACGGGGTGGCCCCGGTGGTCGCGAGGCCAACGGGCACGGCGTCTTCGACCACGACGCCCGCAGCGGTGGACGGTCCGTCGTTGCGCACGGTGATGACGAAGCTCGCCTCACCCTGGAGCGGGACGCTCGGCGTGCTCGTCGTCTTCTCGACGACCACGTCGGCGCTCGGAGTGAGCGGCTTGTCGACCGTGGACGTGTTGTCCGACGGATCGGGGTCGGGCGTCGGCGAGGTCACCGTCGCCGTGTTGGTCAGCGTTCCGGTCGCGCTCTCGGCGATCGTCCCGTCGAGGCGGACGGTCACGATCTGACCGACGGTGAGGTCGCCGAGCGGGCACGTGAGGGTGCTGCCGGTGAGCGTGCACCCGGCAGGGGTCGCTCCGAGGGTGAAGCCTGCCGGGAGCGTGTCGGTGAGCACCACGCCGCGGGCGACGGACGGACCGCCGTTGGTCACGGTCAGGGTGTAGCCGAAGGCGCCTCCGGGCACGGCCTGAGCGTCGGCGGTCTTGACGACGCTGATGTCGGCGCTCTGCACGACCTCGACATCGGCCGAGTCGGAGTTGTTCGACGGGTTCGAGTCCTCGGCGGGCGAGGCCACGGATGCCGTGTTCGTCAGGGTTCCCGTGGGGGCGTCGGCCGCGACGAGCGCCTGCAGGGTGACGGTGCTGGAGGCGCCGTCGGCGAGCAGCGGCCAGGTGCACTGGATGCGCGACGGCGACGGCGTCGCGCAGCTGCCGGAGGTCGTGGCGACGCTGGCGACGGTGAGACCAGCGGGCAGCGTGTCATCGAGCACCGCGTTCACGGCATCCGAGGCTCCGTTGTTCGTGACGACGAGCGTGTACGTGACCGTGCCGCCCGCGGAGACCTGCGCCGCGGATGCCGTCTTGGTGACGGCGAGATCGGCGATGATCGTCGGGTCGAAGCTCGTCGAGTCGACGTTGTTCGACGGGTCGGGGTCGGGTGTGCTGCTCGTGACGCTCGCCGAGTTCTGCACGGCGGCGACGGCGTCGGGGTCGAGGTGCGCGATCACGGTCACCGTCACGGTGGCGTTCGGCGCGAGGGTGCCGAGGAGGCACCCGACCACGTCGCCGCTCAGCGAGCAGGTGCCCTGCTGCGGAGTCGCGCTGACGAAGGCGGTCGCGGGGTCGAGCGGATCGGTGATCCTGACGTCGCGCGCCTCGGAGGGGCCCGCGTTGTGGACCGTGAGCGTGTACGAGACGTCGTCGCCGGCGACAGGAGCGGTCGGCAGGAAGGTCTTGACGATCGAGAGGTCGGCCTCGGCGTTCAGCGTGCCCGACGCGGTGGCGGTGTTGTTCGCCTGGTTCGGGTCGAACCGCGAGCCGGCGACGGATGCCGTGTTGGTCAGCGCCGCACCCGGGTTCAGCGTCGGGGACACGGTTCCGGTCAGCGTGATCGTCGCGCTGGCGCCGACGGCGAGGTCGGGGAGGGAACAGGTGACCGTTCCGCCGACCGTGCAGGATCCGCCGCTCGGAGTGGCCTGGACGTTCGTGAGTCCTGCGGGGACCGCGTCCGTGACCGTCACCCCGGTTCCGGTCTGCGGCCCGTCGTTCGTGACGGTGATCGTGAAGGTCGCGGGGCGCCCAGCCACCAGCGCGGCCGTGTCGAGGGTCTTCGTGATGGCGAGATCGGCCGCCGGGTTCACCGGGGTCTGGGTCTCGTTGGTGATCGATGTGCGGTCGATGTTGGTGACGGGCTCGCGGAAGGCGACGCTGGCTTCGTTGACGATGGTGGTGGTCGCGGCATCCGCTCGCACCTTCGCGTCGAAGGTGTACGAGGTCACGGCGCCGACGCCGATGGAACCGCCGGCCGATGCCGTCCCGTTCTCGCCGAGGCGCACCCTGACGGTGCGCGAACCGGGGACGTACTCGCCGCGGTCGTCGCCCGTCGCGTCTGTCAGCGCTCCGGTTCCTGGCCCGCTCACGAGCTTCAGGGAACCGGGGACGTAGTCGACGCCCGCGGGGACGATGTCGGTGGAGACCGACTGGAGCGCCGGGTTGCCGCCGCCGTTGGTGGTGGTCACGGTGTAGCGGAGCGTGTCGCCGATGTTGGCGGTCGTGCCGCCGCCCGTGAGGTTCTGCACCGACTTCGTGGAGACCAGACAGGGGCCGGTGCCGAAGGAGATGTCGTCGAGCAGGTTGCCGACCGAGTTGTTGCCGGTCGACGTGCTGACGGCCTGGAAGCCGAAGCGGGTGAGGGTCTGACCCGCGGGCACCGTGTACGAGCCGGTGTGCGTGGCCCAGGCCGCGGTGCCGTCGGAGAGCGAGCCGCTGACGTTGGTGAGGGTGCCGCCGGGGACGCCGATCATCACGCGCATCGTGTCGACGCCGACGCGCCCGCGGTGCTTGAGCGACCAGTACAGGGTCTGCCCGGGGGTGGTCGCGACGTCCTGGTAGAGCATGCTGGTCTGGTTGGCGTTGAGCTCGGCGAACTGCGTGCCCTGCGCGGCCTGCCAGCCGTTCGGGTTGCCGGGGTAGCGCCAGAGTTCGATCTGGTTGTCCGTGGCGGTCGTCAGCCAGCCGGGCACGTTGGTCTCGTTGGTGATGAGCACCCCGCCGCTGAAGACCGGCTGCTCGAAGCTGCCGTTGGTGAGCGACAGCGATCCGGCGCACTGCGTCGGATTCTGCGCTGCGGATGCCGTGGTCGGCGCGACCGTCTCGGTGACCACCGTGAGTCCGGCGGCCAGCAGCAGGGCCGACGTGACGGCGGCGACGGCGCGACGGACGCGCGAATGAGCGATTGAAGACACCGAAGTCCCCCTGTTTCTCCCCGGAGGCTCCCCGCGCATCGCTCGAACGATGCACCTCTCCGGTGTCGACACTAGCCGAGTGGTCGTCTCTCCTTAAGTCTTTCCCCGCGCTCCGTTGCCTGATCGAGACCCGATTACGATCGGAGGTGCACGCACGCAGGAAGGCCACTCATGCCCGTCGCTCCATCCGCCCTCGCCCACGCCGACGACCTCGCGGACTTCGTCTCCGCCTCGCCGTCGAGCTACCACGCAGCCGAGGAGGTGGCGCGCCGGCTCGAATCGGCCGGGTTCTCCCGGTTGCGCGAGGAGGACCCCTGGCCCGCTCAGCAGGGCGGCCGGTTCGTCGTGGTCAGGGACGGTGCGGCCATCGCCTGGACCGTCCCGTCGGATGCCGTCGCCACCACGCCCTCGCATGTCCTCGGCGCCCACACCGACTCCCCCGGCTTCAAGCTGAAGCCGCAGCCCACCACCGGATCCGCGGGGTGGCTGCAGGCCGCTGTCGAGGTGTACGGCGGCCCGCTGCTGAACTCCTGGCTCGACAGGGAGCTGCGCCTCGCCGGCCGTCTCGCTCTCGCCGACGGCAGCGTCGTGCTCGCCGACACCGGAGCGCTGCTGCGTCTGCCGCAGCTGGCGGTGCACCTCGACCGTGAGGCCAACAGCGGCCTCGCGCTCGACAAGCAGTTCCAGACCCAGCCCGTGTGGGGCCTCGGCGACCCGACGCAGGCCGACATCCTCGCCGAGCTCGCGGCGTCCGCCGGTGTCGCGGCATCCGACATCCGCGGCTACGACGTCGTGATCGCCGACACCGCCCGCGGCTCCGTGTTCGGCAAGGACAGCGCGTTCTTCGCATCCGGCCGCCTCGACGACCTCGCCTCCGTGCACGCGGGGGTCGTGGCGCTCGCGACGCATGACGCGGAGTCGGGCCCCATCGCCGTCCTCGCCGCGTTCGACCACGAGGAGCTCGGCTCCGGATCGCGCTCCGGCGCCGCCGGCCCCTTCCTGGAGGACGTGCTCGAGCGGGTGTATGCCGGTCTCGGCGCCGACGCCTCCGAACGTCGCCGCGCCTACGCCTCGTCGTGGTGCCTGTCGAGCGACGTGGGGCACTCGGTGCACCCCAACTACGCCGCCAAGCACGACCCCGTCGTGCACCCGGTGCTGGGGTCCGGCCCCATCCTCAAGCTCAACGCGAACCAGCGCTACGCGACGGATGCCGTGGGCTCCGCCGCCTGGCGCTCGTGGTGCGAGAGCGCCGGGGTGCGCCCGCAGGAGTTCGTGTCGAACAACAACGTGCCGTGCGGCTCGACCATCGGCCCGATCACGGCGACCCGCCTCGGCATCCGCACCGTCGACGTCGGCATCCCGATCCTGTCGATGCACTCGGCCCGCGAACTCGCCGGGGTCTCCGATCTGCACGACCTGAGCCTGGTGGCCGGAGCCTTCTTCCGCGGCTGACGCTGCGTGGGAGAAGGCACGCGGCGGAAGGTCGGCGCGCGCATCCGCCCCACGCGGGGTGCGACGGTGCCAGGATGTCGTCATGACGCAGAACACGGGCGCGCTGATCGAGCGTGCGGGCATCGAGATCATCCCGGAGTCGGATCGCACCGCGAAACCGCGGGACCTCTTCTGGCCCTGGTTCGCCGCGAACGTGTCGGTGTTCGGGATGTCGTACGGATCCTTCATCCTGGGCTTCGGCGTCTCGCTGTGGCAGGCGACGGTCGTGTCGATCGTCGGGATCGTGGTGTCGTTCCTGCTGTGCGGGCTCATCGCGATCGCCGGCAAGCGCGGCTCGGCGCCGACCATGGTGCTCTCGCGCGCCGCCTTCGGCGTGCAGGGGCAGAAGCTCCCCGGCATCGTGTCGTGGCTGACGTCGATCGGCTGGGAGACGTCGCTCGCCATCACCGCAGTGCTCGCGACCGGAACGATCCTGCGCACGCTCGGCTGGGTGAGCGGCGAGGACGACACCGCGGTGAGCATCATCGCGACGGTCGCCGTGGCCGCCCTGATCGTCGGGGCCTCCGTGCTCGGCTACCACACGATCATGCGGCTGCAGTCGGTGCTGACCTGGCTGACCGGCGCCATGACGGTGCTGTTCCTGATCTTCACGTTCGACTCGATCAACTGGGAGACCGCGTTCTCGCGCCCCGACGGGACGTTCGCGCAGACGATCGGCGCCCTCGTGATGGTCATGACCGGGTTCGGACTCGGCTGGATCAACATCGCCGCCGACTGGTCGCGCTACCAGAAGCGCACGGCATCCGACGGACAGATCGTCGCCTGGAACACGATCGGCGGCTCCGTGGCCCCGATCATCCTGGTGTTCTTCGGGCTCCTGCTCGCGGGCTCCGACGACGACCTCGCCGCCGCGGTCGGCGGCGACCCGATCGGCGCCCTCGCGACCCTCCTGCCGACGTGGCTGCTGTTCCCCTTCCTGATCGTCGCGATCCTCACGCTCGTGTCCGGCGCCGTGCTCGGCATCTACTCGTCCGGCCTCACCCTGCTGAGCCTCGGCATTCGCATCCCCCGCCCGGCCGCGGCGGCGGTCGACGGCGTGATCCTCACCGCCGGCACGATCTACGTCGTGTTCTTCGCCACGAGCTTCATCGGGCCGTTCCAGTCCTTCCTCATCACTCTCGGCGTGCCGATGGCGTCGTGGGCCGGAATCCTGATCGCCGACATCCTGCGCCGCCGCAAGGACTACGACGACGCTGCGCTCTTCGACAGCCGCGGACGCTACGGAGCCTTCGACTGGCTCTCGATCGGCACGATGCTCGTCGCGACCGTGATCGGCTGGGGGTTCGTCATGAACCAGATCCCCGACACCGGATGGAACGACTGGCAGGGCTACTTCCTCGACCTGTTCGGCTGGCGCGATGACTGGGGCTATGCGAACCTCGGCGTGCTGTTCGCGCTGGTGCTGTCGTTCCTCGTGACCTGGTTCGGGCGGGCGGCGAAGATCCGCCAGCAGGAGGGCGCGTGACCGACGACGCCTGGCTGGTCGTGATCGACCCGCAGGCGATCTTCGCAGCGCCCGACTCGGCGTGGGGCTCGCCGTTCTTCGCCGACGTCATGCCGCGCATCCGCGCCCTGGCGGAGTCCTTCGGCGAGCGCGTGCTCGTCACGAGGTGGATGCCGACGGCCGATCGCTCCACGTCGTGGGGCGAGTACTTCGCGGCCTGGCCCTTCGCCGATAAGCCGCCGACCGATCCGCTGTTCGACCTGGTGCCGGATGCCGCGGACCTGTCCCCGCATACGACCCTCGACCTGCCGACCTTCGGGAAGTGGGGTCCGGAGATCGAGGCGATCATCGGCCGCGGAGCGCACTTCGTCCTCGCCGGGGTCTCGACCGACTGCTGCGTGCTGTCGACCGCGCTGGCGGCGGCGGATGCCGGGGCGCGCGTCACGGTCGCCGCCGACGCGTGCGCGGGTTCCACGGCCGAGAACCACACCGCCGCACTCCACGTGATGGGGCTGTACCCGCCGCAGATCACGATCAGCGACGCGGCATCGGTGCTCGCCGGACGCTGAGTCAGCCCGCCCGCCGCTCCAAGCGCAGACGTATCCCGTCGATCACCAGCTCGACCTTGTCCGACCACCACGTGCTCGGGTGACCGCGCTCGCCCATCGCATCGCGCATGATCTCGACGTACTCTGCGGCGATCCGCTCATCGGGCACGAGCGAACCGGCCGATTCCATGCTCGCCAGCGCGACGTCCCGGAAGGTGCGCGCACCGTCATCGACGACGCGGTCGAGCGCCTCGATCGTGAGAAACGAGTCCGCAGTCATGTCCCCGATGGTGTCGACGATGAGCGCGGCCTCCCGCAGCGAGAAGCCGAGGGTACGGGTGAGGTGGTCGACGACACGGAAGGACTGCTCCACCAGAGAGGGTGGAACGGTACGCATCGCCCTGATGCGCTGTGCGAGTCCCGGCGTGGTGGAGAACATGGACCACATGGTCTCGGCGCAGGCCCGGAGGTAGAGGGCCCAGTCCGCCCCCGGGTCTGGCCATTCGGCGCGCCCGACTGCCACTGCGACCGCAGCATCGAGCATGTCCTCGCGACTGTCTATATGCCGATAGAGGGTGGACTGATCGACTCCGAGACGCTGCGCCACGGCCGACGTCGTGGCTCTGTCCAGTCCCAGTTCGAGGGCGGCGTCGATGATCGCCTCCCGCGAGGTGAGGGGAGGTCGACCGCGGCGGGGGTGGGCTGACATCCGCCCCATCGTACCTGTGCCCCCGCAGAGACTGCGGTAGATATAGGTAAGGCTAACCTTGCTTAACCGAGTGGACCGCGCTACGCTCGACCTGTTTTGCAATAGATGATTGCAAAAGGAAGGCTCTGATGACAGACATCGCCGAGCGAGCAGCTGCGAAGGCCGTTCGTCGCACCGCGAAACAACGACAGCGACTCGCGGATCGGCGGGTCCTCGGCCCCGTCTCCGCCCGCCTCACGGTGGCGAGCGTCATCGTGGCCGTCGCCTCACTCTGCGCCGTCGTGCCGTTCATCCTGATCGCCGAGGTCTGCCGCGAACTCCTCGCCACCGCTCCGGACTGGAGCCGCGTGTGGACGCTGCTGCTCACCGCCCTCGGCATCCTCGGCGTGCGCGGCCTACTGCAGTCGGGCGCGATGCTCTGGTCTCACCTGATCGACGCAGAGCACCAGTTCACGTTGCGCCAGCTGCTCGCCGCGAAGCTCTCGCGCGTGCCGCTGGGCTGGTTCACCGAGCGCAGCTCCGGAGAGGTCAAGAAGCTCCTGCAGAACGACGTCGACGCACTGCACTACCTCGTCGCGCACGCCAGACTCGAGTTCGTCAGCGCTCTCACCCTGCCCCTCGCGACCTTCGTCTACCTGATGCTCGTCGACTGGCGACTCGGACTCCTGCTGCTGGTGCCGATCGTGCTCTACGGATTCGTGATGTCGCGCATCATGGGCTCCGGCTACGCCGCGAAGCTCACCACCTTCGAGTCCTGGCAGAGCAGGGTCAGCGAGACCACCATCGAGTTCGTCGACGGCATCCAGGTCGTGCGCGCCTTCGGGCAGCCGCGCAAGGGACACCACCGCTACCAGGAGGCGATCGACGGCTACGCGACCTTCTTCACCGCCTGGGTCGGGCCGATCACCCGCCTGGAGGGGATCGGAAGCCAGCTGCTGAATCCGGTCGTCGTGCTCCTGATCGTGCTCCTCGCCGCGCTCGGCCTGATCGGCGGCGGCGCGATGGAGCCCGCCGCCCTGGTCCCGTTCGTCCTCGTCGGGCTCGGCATCGGCAGCACGGTGCTCACGTTCGGGTACGGGCTCCAGGCCCTGCGACAGGCGTCGTCGGCATCCGTCCGACTGCTCGACCTGATCGAGACCCCCGAGCTGGTCGACCCGGCCGATGGACCTGTCCCGACCTCCGGACTCGTGCGGTTCGAGGATGTGTCGTTCGAATACCGCGAGGGTCACCCCGTGCTGCGGGGTGTCGATCTGGAGCTCCACCCCGGCACGATCACGGCGCTGGTCGGACCGAGCGGATCGGGCAAGTCGACGCTCGCCCGGCTCGTCCCGCGCTTCTACGACGTGACCGGCGGGCGCATCACGGTGGACGGCCATGACCTCCGCTCGCTGCGGTCGGCAGACCTCTACCGCGCCGTCGGGTTCGTGCTGCAGGATGTGCAGCTGATCGCCGGCAGCGTGCGCGAGAACGTGCTGCTGTCGCGGCCGGATGCGGATGACGCCGCGCTCGAGCGCGTGTGCCGAGCGGCGCAGATCCACGAGCGCATTCTCGAACTCCCGCGCGGCTACGACTCCGAGATCGGCGTCGACGCGCGGCTCTCCGGCGGTGAGGCCCAGCGCCTCTCGATCGCGCGTGCGCTGCTCGCCGATGCGCCGGTGCTCGTGCTCGACGAAGCGACGGCCTTCGCGGATCCGGAATCCGAGGCGGCGATCCAGGATGCCCTCGCAGTGCTCGTCGCCGACCGGACCGTGCTGGTGATCGCTCATCGCCTGCACACGATCGTCGACGTGGACCAGATCGTCGTGCTCGACCGCGGCCGCGTCGTCGAACGAGGCGCCCCGGACGAGCTCCGGAACGCCGACGGACTCTTCTCCCGTCTCTGGGCCGCGAACGAACGCGCCCTCACCGAGGTCGACCAGCTCGAACGGACCGCGGATGCCGCATCCGGAACCACTCAGAACCTGGAGGTGCGCGCATGATCCGCAAGGTGCTGCGCCTGGTGCCCGATCCCTACCGCGGGATGATCCCGCTCTACCTCGTCACGATCGTGGTGTTCGCGCTCGCGCAGTCCGCCGCGTACGTGTTGCTGATGCCGTTGCTGGAGGCCCTGTTCCGCGGCGACCTGGGCGCGGCTTGGGGCTGGACAGCCGGGGTCGCCGCTGCCGTCGTCGTGGTGTTCCTCTGCGGATACCGGCAGTCCGTGCTCGGTCTGCGCATCGGCACGGGCATGATGCACTCGCTGCAGACGCGGCTCGGCGACCACATCGCGACCCTGCCGCTCGGGTGGTTCGGATCGGCCACGGCCGGGCGCGTCTCGCGCCTGATCAGCAGCAGCGTGAAGGACGCGATGGGCGTGTTCGCCCATCTGCTCACCCCGCTCCTGACCGGTGTGCTGGTACCTGCGGGGGTCGCTGTGGGGATGCTGTTCCTCGACGCCCGTGTGTCGCTCGCCATGGTCGTGAGTGCACCGCTGCTGTATCTCGTGAACCGTTGGGGTCAGGGCGTCTACTCCCGCGCCGAGACCAGGGCGCACACCGCCGCCGAGGAGTCGAACTCCCGGGTGATCGAGTTCGCCCAGGCGCAGCCCGTGCTGCGTGCCTTCGGGGCCGCCACGACCGGGAACCGCGGCCTGCAGAAGGCACTCACCGCACAACGACGCGTCGGGCGCGGACTCGTGTTCGCCTCGGTGCCCGGTCTCGTCGTGTTCTCGTTCCTGGTGCAGCTCACCTTCATCGCGCTCGTCTACCTGGTGGTCTCGTTCGCCTCCGGTGGCACGCTCTCCGTGCCGGCCGCGATCGCCCTGATCGCCGTGAGCTCGCGCTTCATCGATCCGTTGAACCAGGCTGCCGAGTTGTCGACCGCGGTGCGCGGTGCCGCGAACGCGGCCGACCGCATCACGGAGCTGCTCGACACTCCGACGCTGCCCGAATCGGACAGTCCCGTGCAGCCTGCCGACGCCGGAGTGCGCTTCGACGATGTGCGCTTCGCCTACGACACCGGAGAGCCCGTGATCGACGGTGTCTCCTTCACCGTGCCGGCAGGCACCACGACAGCCCTGGTCGGACCGAGCGGCAGCGGCAAGACCACGCTGCTGCGCCTCGCCTCGCGCTTCTACGACGTCGGAGCCGGACGGATCGAGGTCGGCGGCCACGCCATCTCGGAGTACTCCTCGACCACGCTCATGGAGCAGTTCTCCCTCGTGTTCCAGGACGTCTATCTGTTCCACCAGTCGATAGCGGAGAACGTGCGGATCGGGCGTGCGGATGCCTCCGCCGCCGACCTCGCTCGCGCGGCGGAGGTCGCCCGAGTGGATGAGATCATCGAACGGCTTCCCGACGGGTGGGACACGAACGTCGGCGAGGGCGGCACCTCTCTGTCCGGCGGCGAGCGCCAGCGCGTGTCGATCGCCCGCGCTCTGCTGAAGGATGCGCCCATCGTGCTGCTCGATGAGGCCACCAGTGCTCTCGACCCGCAGAATGAGGCGGCCGTGGTGCGCGGCATCCACGAGCTCACCCGTGACAAGACGGTCATGGTGGTCGCGCATCGCCTCTCGACGATCCAGCACGCCGATCAGATCCTGTTCCTGGATCAGGGACGCATCGTCGAACGCGGAACGCATGACGAACTTCTCGCCGCCGGCGGTCGCTACGCCGACTTCTGGAACGAGCGCTCGCGGGCATCAGGCTGGCACCTCGTGCCCGCCGGGGAGGTCGCACGCTGATGGCCGCCAACTGGCAGCGCGGGATGATGCGCCTGATGCGCATCGCGAATCATCCGACCGAGGTCGTGGAGATCCGCGACTTCACCCCCTGGTACCGACGGATCGTCTTCCGCGCCCCGGACGTCGTCGGGGCCGTCGACGTGTTTCCCACACTCTGGCTGCGACTCTGGGTGCCGCACCCGGCCAAGGGTGACGGCTTCGTCGTTCAACGCGGGTACACGTTCGTGACGGTCGACGCTGCGACGTCGACGTTCAGCCTCGACTTCGTGCTTCACGATGTGGCGGGGCCCGCCGGGGATTGGGCGAGGACCGCCGCTGTCGGCGACCGCCTCGAAGTCGCACTCACCCCGGCGCGCATCGACATCCCTGACGGCACCACGACCCTCGTCCTCGCGGGGGACGCCACTGCACTGCCTGCGATCAACACCTGGCTGCAGGCCGCGCCCCCGGAGGTCGAGACGCGCGTGCTCCTGGAGGAGGAGCACGTCGATCGCGATGCCCTGCCGCGGACCGTGCGCGAGAACGGCAGCTGGGAGTGGGTGGAGAGGAGCGGGGACCGTGGCGCCGCGCTCGCTGAGGCGATCCGCTCTTCCGTCGCTCCGCAGCCCGGCGTCTACGCGTGGGCAGCCGGAGAGAAGACGCTCGTCAAGAACGTGCGCGGAGTCCTCCGAGATCATCTGACCCTCGATCGAGGCCGTCACTTCACCCAGTTCTACTGGATCGAGGGGAAGTCGACCGGCTGAGACCACGGGGAGACCCCCGTAGGCACCCACTCGGAGTACTGGCACACTGGTGCGGAGGAGGGGTCCCATGAGCACAGCAGCGCCCGTCGAGGAGTCCGCACGACCGGAGCGTCGCCGCCGACGGTGGCGCCGCACCAAGGTCACTCTCGGCATCCTCCTCGCCGTCGCCGCAGTCGTCGCGATCATCGGATCGATCACACCGTGGCCCTCGGCGATGGTGATCCGGGGGGTGTTCACGAAGGGCGGAGACGACACCGCCGCGGAGATGGACCGGCACGTCCCCGACACGAAGCTCACCGAGACCCTCGACGTGGCGTACGCAGACGGCGGCGCGGACACCACGATGGACGTGTTCTCACCGGCATCCGCCTCGGGCCCGCTGCCGACCGTGGTCTGGATCCACGGCGGCGCCTGGGTGTCGGGCGCGAAGGAGAACGTCGACCCCTATCTCCGGATCCTCGCCGGCGAGGGGTACACGACGATCGCGGTGAACTACACGCTCGGCCCGGAGGGTGTCTACCCGCTCGCCGTCACGCAGCTGAACGAGGCGCTGGCGTACATCGACGCGCACGCCGAGGAGCTCGGCGTCGATCCGACGCAGATCGTGCTCGCCGGGGATTCGGCGGGAGGTCAGCTCGCGAGCCAGCTCGCGACTCTCATCACGAACTCCGACTACGCCGAGATCATGGGCCTCGCGCCCGCCCTGCGGCCGGATCAGCTGGTCGCGACCGTCCTGAACTGCGGGGTCTACGACCTCTCCGCCCTCGCCGAGCTCAACGGCCTCGTCGGCTGGGGGTTCAAGTCGTCGATGTGGGCGTACTCGGGCGCCAAGGACTGGGCTGAGGGCTCGACCGGCGCCACGATGTCGACCATCGACTGGGTGACCGCCGACTTCCCGGCGACCTACATCTCCGGCGGCAACGGCGACGGTCTCACCTGGCTGCAGTCGATCCCGATGGCGAAGCGCCTCGACGAGCTGGGGGTCGATGTGACCACGCTGTTCTGGCCCGCTCCCCACGAGCCGCAGCTGCCGCACGAGTACCAGTTCCATCTCGATCAGCCCGACGCGCGGACCGCGCTGGAGAAGACGATCGCGTTCCTGGACGCGCACACCACCCGCTGACCCCTCGCCCGCGCCCGAGAGGAGGGCGGGAGGATGCCACGGAGCCGCCGTTCTGTTAGCGTTTCCCTGCCTCGGCGGGTGTGCCGCGGGGCGAAAGAGGAGTGTCCGATGAACCCGACGCGGATGCACGCGGCGACCGATGAGCAGGCGTCGATCGTCGACGCTGTGCTCGACTACTCCCGCCGGCGGATGCTGGCACGGGACGTGCCGCTCGACAAGCCCTTCCCCCCTGGGGAGCTGCGCCGCCTCGCCGGCCGCACTATCACAGACGAGGGCATCGGCGGCACCCGCGCGCTCGCGCTCTTCGAACACATCCTCGCTCCGGCGTGCCTCACCGCGAGCCACCCGCGCTACCTCTCCTTCATCCCGACCGCCCCGACGACGGCGGCGATCGCTTTCGACCTCGTCGTCTCGGCATCCGGCCTGTACGGCGGCAGCTGGCTCGAGGGCGCAGGCGCCGTGTACGCCGAGAACGAGGTGCTGTCCTTCCTCGCGGCCGAGATCGGCTTCCCCGAGGGCGCCGGAGGAGTGTTCGTGCAGGGCGGCACGATCGGCAACCTCTCGGCCCTCGTCGCCGCGCGTGACGCCGCCAAGCGCCGCCTCGAGGAGGCCGGCACTCCGCTCCCGCCACGGTGGAAGCTCGTCTGCAGCGCCGAGGCGCACTCCTCGAACAAGTCGGCGGCGAAGGTCATGGACGTCGACACCATCGCCGTACCCGCGGGCGCCGACGGCAAGCTGCACGCGGAGTCCGTGCGCGAGGCTCTCGTCGAGCATGGCGACGCCGTGTTCGCGGTCGTCGCGACCTCCGGCTCCACCAACTTCGGCATCATCGACGACATCGAGGGCATCGCCGCGCTGAAGGACGAGTTCGAGTTCTGGCTGCACATCGACGGCGCCTACGGCCTCACCGGCATCCTTGCCCCGGAGGCCCGGCACCACTTCCGCGGCGTCGAGCGGGCCGACTCGGCCATCGTCGATCCGCACAAGTGGCTCTTCGCCCCGTACGACTGCTGCGCGCTGCTCTACCGCGATCCCGAGACCGGCCGTCGAGCGCACACGCAGCACGCCGAGTACCTCGACACCCTCACCGACAGCGACGACTTCAGCCCTTCGGACTACGCGATCCAGCTCACCCGGCGCCCCCGGGGCCTTCCGCTCTGGTACTCGCTGACCACCTACGGGGTGCAGGCGTACCGTGACGCGGTGTCGAGCACGCTCGCGCTCACGCAGCGGATCGCCGAGGAGATCCGCCGTCGCCCCGGGTTCACGCTCGTCCGCGACCCGCAGCTCACGGTCGTCGTGTTCGAGCGCGACGGCTGGGACCGCGACGACTACGCCCGCTGGTCGGACGGGCTGCTCGACTCCCAGTACGCGTTCGTCGTCCCGAGTTCGCATGCCGGACGACCCAACACGCGCTTCGCGATCGTGAATCCGCTGACCACCTTCGAGGACCTCATCGCCATCCTCGACACCATGGAGTGACCTGATCCGCCGGGACCGCCGGTGGCTCGCCCACGCGGGCCGCCGGTATTCTTGAGCCATGTCACGCCTTCTCGTCCGCCGTCCCTCTCCGCGTCTCGCCGAAGGCGAGCTCACCCACTTCGAGCGCGTCCCCGTCGACGCCGAACTGGCTCAGCGACAGTGGGAGCAGTACGTCGACGTCTACCGCGGACTCGGCTGGGACGTCATCGAGATCGACGCCGCCGACGAGCACGCCGACGGTGTCTTCGTCGAGGACACCGTGATCATGTTCGGCGACCTCGCCGTGCTCAGCCGCCCCGGCGCCGACTCCCGCCGCGGCGAGATCGACTCCACGCGCGAGGCTCTGGAGCGCGCCGGCATCCCCTTCGTCGCGATCGAGGCCCCGGGCACGCTCGACGGCGGAGACGTGCTCAAGGTCGGCACAACCGTCTACGTCGGACAGACCCTGCGCTCGAACGCCGACGGCTTCGCGCAGCTGCGCGACCTTCTCACCCCTCGCGGCTGGACGGTCGTCGCCGTGCCCGTCACCAAGGTGCTCCACCTCAAGAGCGGGGTCACCGCGCTGCCCGACGGCACCATCATCGGCTACCCGCCGCTCGTCGACGACGCCTCCGTGTACCCCGAGTTCCTCCCTGTGCTGGAGGAGCAGGGCACCGCGGTCGTCGTCCTCGACGACACGACCGTGCTCATGTCGTCCGAGGCACCGCAGAGCGCCCAGCTGTTCCGCGACCGCGGACTGACCGTGATCGAGACGCCGATCAGCGAGTTCGAGAAGCTCGAGGGCTGCGTCACCTGCCTCTCGGTGCGCGTGCGCGACTGATCAACGGATGCCGGGACCGCGGTCCCGGCATCCGTCCGTCGCATCCGTCCGTCGCATCCGTCCGTCGCATCCGTCCGTCGCATCCGTCCCGGCGTCCGTCCACCGCCAGAACTCCGGAGAATCGTCGCGATCCGGGTGGAGGCGGCGCAATCCGCGCCGATGCAGGCAGGATCTCCGGAGTTCTGGCGCAGACCGGCAGCGCCGCCTGACGCAGGCGCTCAGGCGCCCGGGTCCTCCGCCGCTTCCAGGAGCTCCCCCGCCGCGCCGCGAGGCACGACGATCACCGGGACCGGCGAGTGCCTGACCACCTTCGTCGCGTGCGAGCCGAGGAACACCCTCGCGATCGGTCCGAGCGAGCTGGACCCCACCACGAGCACGTCGTCGGCCGCCCACTCGACGTCTTCCATCGCGCGCGCCCAGGAATCGCCGACTCCGACGACCGCACCGTCGAGGGCGGGCGTGCGCGGCAGTGCGGAGACGTCGCGCAGGATCTCCGCGGTGTGCTCATCGATCATCCGCACCCACTCATCGGCGATGCCCTGTTCGGCGGAGAGTCCGACGCCCGCCGTCACGCTCCCCTCGGGGACGACGGCGAACGAGGCGATCCGCAGCGAGGCCCCGATGCTCTGCGCCACGCCGGCGGCCCCGAGCACCAGATCCTTCGCGGCCTCCGTGCCCCCGTAGGCCGCCGTGACCCGGCGCACGGTGGTTGTGGGCTTCGCCCTGAATCCGCGCGGCGCGATCGCCACCGGCACCGGCGAGGCGTGCAGCAGCGCGTCGTTCACCGACCCGAGGGTGATGTGCCCGAAGGCCCCGCCCGACGACGACCCGACCACGACGAGGCTCGGGTCGTGCTCCTCGATCAGCTCCAGGATGCCGCGGTGGGCGGAGCGCGCCGAGTGCTGGAGGAACGTGGCCTTCACGCCGCCGAGCTCGGAGGCCGCGTGATCGAGCACGATCTCCGCGGAGCCGCGCAGATAGTCGCGCCATTCCACGTCGGCGTTCCTCGCGAGCGGCGGCCACGTGAGCGGGAGGACCGCCGCGACGATGAGCTCGGTGTCGGCCGAGCGCGCCAGCATCGCCGCCAGCTGCGGCACCGCGACCGAGCGGTGCCCCGGGCTCACCGCGACCAGGATGCTCATCGCTCGTCCTCCTCCACCTGACGCACGGTCGAGGTGAACGGGATGTCGGCGCCGGCCGCGGCCTGTCGCCCGAGCGTCGAATGCGTGCGCCCGTAGAACCAGTAGTAGACGAGGAACGCGGCCGTCCAGATCACGAACACGATGATCGTGATCGGACGCAGCTGCGTGATGATCCAGATGCAGCCGAGGATCGACAGCACAGGGATCAGCGGATGCAGCGGCAGGGTGAAGCCCCGCTCGATGTTCGGCTCGCGGCGGCGCAGGATGATGACGGCGACCGAGACCACGAGGAACGCGACGAGGGTGCCGATGCTGGTCATCTCGAGCAGGAAGTTGATGGGGACGAACGCCGCGAGGACGCCCACCACCGCGGCGACGATCATGGTGTTTCGCGCGGGGGCCAGCGTGCGCGGGTTCAGCTTCGAGAACACCGGCGGCACCATGCCGTCCCGCGACATGGCGAAGAGGATGCGGGTCTGACCGTAGAGCACGACGAACGTGACGCTGAAGATCGAGACCACGGCTCCCGCCGCGACCACGGTGCCCGGCCACGACGAGCCGATGATCGACTCCAGGATCACGGAGAGCCCGGCCGTCTGCCCCTCGAACTTGTCGGGCGCCTGGGCTCCGATCGCGGCGACGGCCACGACGACGTACGCGACGACGACGATGATCAGCGCCATGATGATCGCGAGCGGCAGGTTGCGCTTGGGGTTCTTGGCCTCGCCGCCGGCCGTGGACACGGCATCCAACCCGATGAACGAGAAGAAGATGAGCCCTGACCCGGCGATGACGCCCTGCAGCCCGGCCGGAGCGAAGTTCGCGAAGTGGTCGGCGTTCCAGCCGGTCAGTGCGACGGCGACGAAGAACACCAGCACGCCGATCTTGACCATGACCATGATCGCGTTGATGGTGGCGGACTCCCCGGTGCCGCGCAGCAGCAGCAGGGCGCACAGGGCGATGACGATCACCGCGGGCAGGTTCATGATGCCGCCCTGCTCCGGGGCGTTGGACAGCTCCGGCGGGATCTGGAAGCCGAACAGGTTGTCGAGCAGCTGGTTGACGTACTGCGACCAGCCGACCGCGACGCCGGCCGTGGAGACGCCGTACTCGAGCAGCAGACAGGCCGCCACCCCCATCGCCGGAGCCTCGCCGAGCGTCGCGTAGGCGTAGGAGTATGTCGATCCGGAGACGGGCACCGACCCCGCCAGCTCCGCGTAGCAGAGCGCGGTGACACCGGCGACGGCGCCGCCGATGACGAACGACCAGATGACCGCCGGCCCCGCGATCGGGACGGCGCTGGAGAGCACGTAGAAGATGCCGGTGCCGATCGTGCCGCCGACCCCGATCATCGTCAGCGCGAAGAGCCCGATACTGCGTTTCAGGCCCTCCTCGCTCGCGATCTCCTGCGTGGTGGGCTTACGGCGCAGCAATTGCTGACTCAACGACGACATGGATGTTCTCCCCACTGTCTCGGGACGGTCGTCATCGACCGTCTCCACAGAATCCTCCTGTCAGAGGATTTCCACCAGTACTGCGATCAGAGATCCCTCACAAAGAGGTCGTCCCAGGTCTCGCGGCGCACCACGGCGCGTGCGCTGCCGTGGTCGGCGAACACCACAGGCGGGCGTCGGTACCCGTTGTAGTTGTTCGCCATGGTGTGCGTATAGGCGCCGGTCGCCGGCACGGCGAGCAGGTCTCCCACTCGGGCCGGCGGCAGGGCGATGCCGTCGATCAGCACGTCGCCGCTCTCGCAGTGACGGCCGACGACGACGGCGTCTTCGGTGGCTTCCTCACCCATCCGCTCGGCGAGGACCGCCTCGTAGCGCTGCCCGAACAGCGCGACCTCGAGGTTATCTCCCATGCCGCCGTCGATCGCGACGAAGTTGCGCGCATCGCGCTTGACGGTCGTGACCGTGTACAGCGTCGTCGCGGCGGCGTTGACCATGCTCCGGCCCGGTTCGATGATGAGCTCGGCGGAGGCGGGGAGGTGCGCGCGGGCGGCGCCGATCAGCGCGTCGAGGTACTCGGAGACGGATGCCGGATGCTCGGAGTACGTGTAGCGGGCGCCGAGCCCTCCGCCGAGGTCGTACACCTCGAACTCGCCCATCGCGGCAAGTGGCTCGACGGCGGCCGCGAGCTCGGCGGGGTCGAGGATCTGCGAGCCGACGTGCGCGTGCACGCCCCGCAGGTCGATGCGGTCGCTGCGCCGCAGTCGCTCGATCAGGGGCTGCGCGGCCTCGGGGGTGAGGCCGAACTTGGAGCCGACCTGTCCCGTCGCGACGTGCGGATGCGTCGACGATTCGACGCCGGGAACGATGCGCACCAGGACTCCCTGGCGAGAGCCCGCCGGAACGGCCGCCTCGATGCGATCGACGTCGTCTTCGTTGTCGACCACGATGAGGCCGACGCCGTGCGCCACGGCGTACTCGATCTCCTCGGTCGTCTTCGCGTTGCCGTGCAGCACGACGAGCGCGGGGTCGACTCCGGCCTTCATCGCGCTGCGCAGCTCTCCTCCGCCTGCGACGTCAAGCCCGAGGCCCTCCTCGACCATGACGCGCTGCACGGCCGTCGCGGGGAAGGACTTCGACGCGAACACGACACGCGCCCGCGGCCAGCGGCGCACGAGCTCCTCGCGGTACTCCCTCGCCCGTGCGCGCAGGGCGGGCTCGGCCACGACGATCGCCGGTGTGCCGAACTCGCGCGCGAGGTCGTCGACCCGGCATCCGGAGATCCGCAGCACGCCATCGGCGACGTCGGACCCCGCGGGGAGGAGGGTGAGCGGATCGTTCATGGGTGTCTCCTGGTCATCTGGGCCGTCGCGTCGTCGCGTCGGCGGATCAGTCTGCGTGGTCGAGCACGGCCGACAGGGTGCGGCGGGCCAGCTCCGCCCTGTCGTGCGGGGCCCACTTGACGAGCGAGTGCGCGCTCATGCCGTCGACCATCGCGAGCAGCAGCCAGGCGGCCGACGCGGGGTCGACTCCGCCGGGGCCCGAGGCGCGGATCACGTCCTCCAGCCCGCTCTGCCACAGGTCCATCTCCTCGCGCACCCGCTGGCCGAGGGCCTCGTTGCGGGCGCCGAGCGACCACGACTGCACCCACACCAGTGCAACGTCGTCTCTGGTGCGGTCGAGCAGCGTCTCGACCAGCGCCTGCAGGTTCTCCCTCAGGTCGCCGCTGGGGGCGAAGCCGCCGAGCACCTCGTCGCGCTCGGCGGAGACGATGTCTCCGAAGACCTCGGCGACGAACTCGTCCATGACGGGGCGGTAGTGCGCGATGAGCGCGGGCGTCACGCCGACGCGGCTCGCCACCGCGCGCACCGTGAGGGCCTCCAGGCCGCTCTCGTATGCGAGCGCGGTCGCACCGTGCAGGATCGACCGCTCGCGCTCCTCCGGCGGCATCCTCCGCGGTGCCGCGGCTCTTGACGTGGTGCTCATCGGGAGATACCGTAGCACTCGTTGATCGGGTGTTCAATAGCGATGACGCGCTCACCCGCCACCAGCGAGGAGAACCCCATGAACTGGCGAATGCCCGCCGAGACAGCCCGCCACGACCGCATCTGGATGGCCTTCCCCGCCGAGGGCCCCACGCTCGGCGAGAGCGCAGCGGAGCGCGAGGAGGGGTACGCCACGTGGACGGCCGTCGCGCACGCCACGTCGGAGTTCACCCCCGTGTCGATGCTCGTCGACCCGAGTGAGCTCGACCGCGCCCGGCGCATGCTGAGCGGCGCGATCGAGATCGTCGAGGCTCCGGTCGACGAGTTCTGGATGCGCGACTCCGGACCGACGTTCGTGGTGTCGGACGACGGCCGCCTCGGCGCCGTCGACTGGATCTTCAACGGCTGGGGCGCCCCCGAGTGGGCGCAGTGGCAGAAGGCGTCGCAGCACGCCCGCATCATCGCTGGCGCGGTCGGCGCCGAGCTGGTCAGCTCCGTCCTCGTGAACGAGGGCGGCGGCATCCACGTCGACGGCGAGGGCACCGTGCTCCTCACCGAGACGGTGCAGCTCGACCCCCGTCGCAACCCCTTCGCCGACCGTGAGCGCGTTGAAGCAGAGATGCTCCGCACGATCGGCGCCACGAAGGCGGTGTGGCTGCCCCGCGGCCTCACCCGCGACTACGACGACTTCGGAACCAACGGCCACGTCGACATCGTCGCCACGCTCGCCTCCCCCGGCCGTCTGCTCCTGCACGAGCAGCAGAACCCCGAGCATCCCGACTTCCTCGTCTCGCAGGCGCTCCGCGCACACCTGGAGCAGCAGACGGATGCCGCTGGCCGCAGCTTCGAGATCATCGGCCTGCCCGCCCCCTCCACCCTGAGTGACGACGAGGGCGTCGTCGACTGGAGCTACGTCAACCACCTCGTCACGAACGACGGCGTGATCGCGTGCGGCTTCGGCGACGAGCAGGCTGACGCCGCCGCCCGCGCGATCCTCGCCGACGCGTACCCTGGCCGCTCCGTGGTGACGGTCGACGCTCGGCCGTTGTTCGCCCGCGGCGGCGGCATCCACTGCATCACTCAGCAGCAGCCGACCCTCTGACGGCACTCAGCAGCGAACGAGACGAAACGCCTCACCCCCAAGGAGCATTCATGTTCGATGTCGTCGAAGCCTCCATCGCCGACCTGCGCCGCGCGCTCGAGACCGGAGCCGCCACCTCGGTGGAACTCGTCGAGGCGTACCGGGCGCGCATCGCCGCCTACGACGCCCCCGGCACGGCGACCGCGCTGAACGCCGTCGTCGTCGTGAACCCGGACGCATCGGCCGAGGCCGCCGCATCCGACGCTCGGCGGGCGGCGGGGGCCCTGCTCGGGCCGCTCGACGGCATCCCGTACACGGCGAAGGACAGCTACCTCGTGAAGGGGCTCACCGCGGCCTCGGGCAGCCCGGCGTTCGCGGATCTCGTGGCGCAGCGCGACGCGTTCACGATCGAGCGGCTGCGCGGGGGTGGGGCGATCTGCCTCGGACTCACGAACATGCCCCCGATGGCGAACGGCGGCATGCAGCGGGGCGTCTACGGACGCGCGGAGAGCCCGTACAACGGCGACTTCCTCACCGCCCCGTTCGCCTCGGGCTCCTCGAACGGCTCCGGCACGGCCACCGCCGCGAGCTTCGGCGCGTTCGGGCTCGGGGAGGAGACGTGGTCGAGCGGGCGCGGACCCGCGACCAACAACGCCCTGTGCGCCTACACGCCCTCGCGCGGAGTGATCTCGACGCGCGGCAACTGGCCCCTGGTGCCCACGATGGACGTCGTCGTGCCGCATGCGCGCACCATGGCCGACCTGCTGGAGGTGCTCGATGTGATCGTCGCCGACGACGCGGAGACCCGGGGCGACTTCTGGCGTTCGCAGCCGTGGGTGCCGCTGCCCGCGGCATCCGCCGTCCGGCCGGAGTCGTACCCGGCGCTCGCGGGCTCGGTCGCTCTCGACGGCGTGCGGATCGGCATCCCGCGCATGTACATCAACGCCGACCCGGATGCCGGGACGGCCGAGAACCCCGGCATCGGCGGCCCGACCGGACAGCGCATCGAAACCAGAGACTCCGTGATCGCCCGCTGGGAGGCGGCCCGGCGCGACCTCGAAGCCGCCGGCGCGACCGTGGTCGAGGTCGACTTCCCCGTGGTGTCGAACTACGAAGGCGACCGACCCGGCGCTCCGACCATCGCGACCCGCGGCCTGGTGACCCCGGAGTACCTCGAGCGCGAGATCGTCGACCTGTCGGCGTGGGGCTGGGAGGACTTCCTGCAGGCCAACGGCGACCCGGCACTGTCGACCCTCGCCGACGTCGACGGAGCCTCGATCTTCCCGCACCCCGAGGGCGCCCTGCCCGACCGCTACACGGGGTTCGACGACGACATCGCCGAGTACCCCGGCTGGGTGCGCGACAATCCCGGTGTCGGGTTCCTCGACATGCCCGAGCTCCCCGACGGCCTGCGCGGACTGGAGGAGACCAGGCGACTCGACCTCGAGGAGTGGATGGACGGGCTCGACCTCGACGCCGTCGTGTTCCCCGCGGTCGCCGACGTGGGCCCTGCCGACATGGACGTGAACGCGGCATCCGCCGACCTGGGCTGGCGCAACGGCACCTGGATCGCGAACGGCAACCTCATGGTGCGCCACCTCGGCGTGCCGACCGTGACTGTGCCGATGGGACTGATGGACGACATCGGAATGCCGATCGGGCTCACCTTCGCCGGGCGCTCCCACGACGACAACCGCCTGCTGGCGCTGGCCGCCGCGTTCGAGGCGACGGGGGCTCCCGGCTCTCGCCGCACTCCCCCGCCCCGCACCCCGCGCCTCTAGTCGCGCGCGACATCCCCGCGCTCCCCGCACTCCTCGCATCCCGGTCTCCGCGCCGGGACCTGCACGTCCCCACAGCGCTACGCTGATCGCATGGACGACGGAGGGATCGGAACGTTCATCCTCTGGCTCCTCGGCAGCGCGGTCTCCTGGGCAGTCTTCCTCGTGCTGCTCCTCGTCGCGGCCTCCGTGCTCGTCTGGCTTGTCATCGCCGTGGTGCTCGGCGTCTTCGAGACCCGTCGCGCGCGACGCGAACGGGAGACCCCGCCCGAGTCCGAAGCCGAGGATCCTCCCGACATTTCATCATTGTGACGCCCGACACAGAAGTGATATCTTCAACGGCATGGGCACCGAGAATGAGCGCGCACTCGAAGAGGGCATCGTCACCGACCTGACCGGGCGGATGACCTACGGCTCGTACCTGTCGCTCGACCAGCTGCTCACGGCGCAGCATCCGGTCAGCGTGCCCGAGCACCACGACGAGATGCTGTTCATCATCCAGCATCAGACCACCGAGCTCTGGCTCAAGCAGCTGCTGCATGAGCTCTCCTCCGCTCGCGAGCTGCTCGCGAGCGACGACCTCCGCGAGGCGCTGAAGCGGGTCGCGCGGGTGAAGAAGATCCAAGACGTGATGACTCAGCAGTGGTCGGTCCTCGCGACGCTCACGCCGACCGAGTACGCGCAGTTCCGCGGCGCGCTCGGCAGCTCCTCCGGCTTCCAGTCGGTGCAGTACCGCGCGGTCGAGTTCGCCCTGGGCAACAAGAACGGGAAGATGCTCGGCGTCTTCCGCGATCACCCCGCGAACCTCGCCCTCCTGACGGCCGAGTGGGAGAAGCCCACCCTGTACGACGAGTTCCTGCGCTACGCCTCGCGCCGCGGCCTGCCGGTGCCGGCCGAGATCCTCGAGCGCGACGTGCGCCTGCCCTACCGCGAGACCCCCGCGCTCGTCCCGGCGATCCGCGAGATCTACCAGAACCACCAGGAGAACTGGGATCTCTACGAGGCCTGCGAAGACCTCGTGGACCTGGAGGACAACTTCCAGTTCTGGCGCTTCCGCCACCTGAAGACCGTGGCCCGCACGATCGGCATGAAGATCGGCACCGGCGGTTCCAGCGGCGTCGGCTTCCTGCAGCGGGCCCTCGACCTCACGTTCTTCCCCGAGCTGTACACCGTGCGCACCGAGATCGGCGGCTGATGAGGGCCGCGACGTTCTTCGACGGAGAGGGATGGCGCGAGGGAACGCTGTCCGTCCACGGCGACCGGATGCTGCTCGCCTCCGACTCCCCGGCATCCGACCTGCCGCGCCTCGACGGCGTGATCGTCGGCGGCTTCACCGACCACCACGTGCATCTTCAGCTCGTCGAGCACACCCGACTCGACGGCTCGCGACTCGGCCGCGTGGTCGACCTGGGGGCGAACCCGGACGTGGTCGCCCGGCTCGCCGTTCACAACTCCTCAAGAATCGTCGTCGCCCCCGGGGAATCGCGCCGTTTGGCCTCGGAGTCCGCAGATCTTGAGGAGTTGCGAACACCGACCGCCGGACGCGCGACCGACGTCGAGTACGCCGGGGCCTTCCTCACCGCGGTCGGAGGGTATCCGTCCGACCGGAGCTGGGCTCCGACGGGATCCTTCCGCGAGATCGCGACCGCCGAGGATGCCGTCGCGGCCGTCGCCGAGATGGCGGATGCCGGAGCCACGCGCATCAAGGTTGCCTGCAACAGCAGCGCGGGGCCGGTCCTTGACGACGACCTCTTCCGCACGATCGTCGGACAAGCCTCGCAGCGCGGACTCCCCGTCGTCGCCCATGCGGAAGGACCAGGCCAGGCGCAGCGCGTCGCACGGCTCGGAGCCCGCTCCCTCGCGCACGCCCCGTTCACCGAGCGGCTCTCCGACGCGGAGATCGCCGCGCAGGCGGCATCCGTCTCCTGGATCTCCACCCTCGCCGTCCACGACGACGCCGGCCGGGCGATCGCCGTCGACAACGTCCGCCGGTTCCACGCCGCGGGGGGCGCCGTGCAGTACGGCACCGACATGGGCAACGGCCCCACGCCGGTCGACCTGAACCCGCGCGAACTCGACGCGCTCTGCGAGGCGGGCGTCGACGGCCCCGCGCTGCTGCGGGCGCTCGCCCCGGTCGATCCGCTCGATCCGGCATCCGTGCTGCTCGTGCTCCCCCACCCGACCTCCGACCCGATCGACGCCCGACCCCTGAAGGTGTGACATGACCGACCTGCTCGCCACCGCCCGCTCTCTCGACGCCGCCGATCCGCTGCGCTCGCACCTCGCGGCGTTCGCCGACATGCCCGGCGTCGGGGCGTATCTCGACGGCAACTCCCTCGGCCGCCCGCTGCGCGACATCCCGGAAAAACTCGCCGCCTTCGTGCGCGAGGACTGGGGCACCCGGCTCATCCGCTCGTGGGATGAGCAGTGGATGGCCCTGCCGATGCAGCTCGGCGACCGCATCGGCGCTCTCGCCCTCGGCGCGGCGGCCGGGCAGACCGTGGTCGCCGACTCCACCAGCGTGCTCATCTACAAGCTCATGCGCGCAGCCGCAGGGGCGGACCCGACGCGCACGGAGCTCGTGATCGAGGCCGGCAACTTCCCCACCGACCGCTTCATGGCGGAGGGCGTGGCCTCGGAGACCGGCATGACCGTCGTCTGGCTCGAACCAGACCCCGTGCACGGGGTGACCGTCGCCGACGTCGAGGCCGTCGTCTCGGCCCGCACGGCGCTCGTGTCGCTGAGCCACGTGGACTACCGCTCCGGAGCTCTGGCCGGCATGCCGGCGATCACCGCGGCCGTGCACGAGGCGGGCGCCCTGATGATGTGGGACCTCTGCCACTCGGTCGGCGTGATCCCGATGCAGCTCGACGAGTGGGGCGTCGACCTCGCGGTCGGCTGCACCTACAAGTACCTCAACGGCGGGCCCGGTTCGCCGGCCTTCGCCTATCTGCGCCGATCGCTGCAGGGCGTGCTGCGGCAGCCGATCCAGGGATGGTGGAGCGCTGCCGACATCTTCGCGATGGGGCCGGAGTACGTGCCGGCTGGCGACATCCGCCAGCTGCTGAGCGGCACCCCTCCGGTGACCTCGATGCTGGCCATGCAGGGCATGCTCGACCTCATCGAGCAGGCGACGATCGAGGGCGTGCGCGCCAAGTCGCAGTCGTTGACCGATCTCGCGGTGACGGCCTACGACGAGGTGCTGGCCCCGCTCGGGGTGCGCCTGCTGAGCCCGCGCGATGCGGACCTCCGCGGCGGGCACGTCACGATCGGCCACCCGGACTTCCGCGAGGTCACGCAGCGGCTGTGGGCCGACGGCATCATCCCCGACTTCCGGTTCCCCGACGGCATCCGCCTCGGGCTCTCGCCGCTGAGCACCTCGCACGTCGAGACGATCACGGGGGTCCTCGCTGTGCGCGACGCTCTGGAGTCGCATGGCCGCTGATCAGCTCCCGGTGCTCGATGACATCGACGCCCGCCCCGGCAGCACGGCCTCGCTGCTGCGGACGATCGTCGGCCTGTACCTGCGCCGCCTGGACGGCTGGATCTCCGCGGCCGATCTCGTCTCGCTCGCCGGGGACCTCGGCATCCCGTCCGCCCTGGCCCGCACCGGCATCACCCGGCTCAAGCAGAAGGGCCTGCTGCTCGCCGAGCGCGACGGCACGGCGGGGTATCGACTGAGCCCCGCGGCGCTGCCGATGCTGGAGGCGGGTGATCGACGCATCTTCCGGATGCGCACGATGACGGATGGCGACACCTGGTGTCTCGTGTCATTCTCGATCCCGGAGAGCGAGCGCAGCGTGCGCCACCAGCTGCGCAAGCGGCTGCAGTGGATCGGGGCCGGTGTGGTCTCCCCTGCGCTGTGGATCTGCCCCGGTCACCTGCAGGACGAGGTCGAGCGCATCCTCGACGACCTGGGCGCCCGGCAGTGGGTGACCCTGTTTCCCGCGGGTGCGCCCACCACGGCCGTGCCCGTCGTGGAGGCCGCGGCGAAGTGGTGGGATCTCGACGCGCTGCGCCGCGAGCACCTCACGTTCCAGGAGTCGCTCTCGGTCCTCCCCACCGCGCCCTTCGCCGCCTACGTGCAGCTCGTCGACACCTGGCGCGTGCTGCCGTACGTCGATCCGGGGCTGCCGCCCTCGATGCTCCCTGAGGACTGGCCGGGGGCGCGCAGCTTCGACGAGTACGCCCGCCTCTCGTCCGCCCTCGCCGAACCCGCGTGGGGGCACGTGCGCGGCGTCACCGGCGGCTAGGGCTGACACCGCCGAGGTCTCCGGACACTGTCGGCCCACGCAGCGCGCCAGAACTCCGGAGATCCGGGCGGGATCAGCGCGCAGAGCGATGACTCGCCGTCGCCGATCCCGGATCTCCGGAGCTCTGGCTGGCAGGGCATGGGCCCCGCCCGCGTAGGACCTCAGGCGGAGTCCTCGACCCCCCGGAGGAACGCGAGCACGTGCTCCTCCAGCCGCAGGATCCGCAGGTCTCTGGCGAGCTCGCGATCGTAGCCCTGGTACGCGAGGGGCGGGAGCACGCGCACGTTGCGCGAGCACCCGAACTCGGCGCAGATGAGCGTGCCGATCGAGTCGCCCTTGCGCCCGGCAGGTCCTGCCTTGCGCGCGACGAACAGCTGCACGTCGTTGCGGAGGGTGACGTCGTCGCACCAGGAGCACTGGGCGCGTGAGGCGACCCGCTGCTCGGCGCGCTGCAGGAACACGCCGACCGCCTGCTCGTCGCGCCAGGCGATCACATAGGCGCGGCGGGGCTGCTTCGGATCGACCCAGCCGAGGTAGTCGGGCCGATCGAAGTCGATGTCGGCGAAGCCCGGAGGCAGCGTGAGGTCGGAGACCTCCTTGCGGGAGGCGTTGATGAAGGATGCGCGGATGGCGCGCTCGTCGATGGGACGCATGACAGAACAGTGCTTTCGTGGAAGGGGGTGAGGTGGGTACGTCTCAGCACCGGGGACGGGGGTTCCGCCTCCGGCTGATCGTCAGCCTCTGCCCGCGGCGCTGAATGCGCCTGCGGCTCCGTTCCGCGCCTGACCGGCGCTCATCGACAACAGCACCCGGCGAGCTTACACCCGTTTGTTTCGTCTCGTGTCGGCGCCGGTTCCCTCGCCGTGATCCCGCGCCTACTCTTGCGGGAACGCCATCCGATCGACAGGAGAACCCCGTGTCCACGCCGCTGAACCGCCTTTCGCCCCTCCCGGTGCGTGAGCGTGCGGCGTGCATGTGCCAGCACGGAGACGTCTGCTCCTCGTTCGCGTCGGGGCACGGTCTGCATCTGATCCAGGCCCGACTCGCCTCGGCGACGCCTGCGGAGTGGATCGACGCGATCGTCGAGCAGTCGGATGCCGACTCCGGCGAGCTCGTGGTGCGCACGCTCGACGGCGAGGCGCACTCGCTGTGGAACGCCACCGGCGCCGCGCTCGAAGCCGCAGCGGGAACGCCGGTCGCCCTGCACGTGCGCTACGGCGTGCTGGCCGTCGGGCGGACGCAGTTCAACGTCGCCTCGATCTGAGGCGGCGCGGATCCGTTCCGGATCAGGCGGCCGCCATCATCATGTCCTTCATGGCCATGCAGGCGTCCATGCAGGCCTTGCACGCCTGAGCGCACATCTTGCAGACCTCGCTGTCGTCGGCGTGCATCATGCACATGTCCATGCAGGTCTGGCACATCGCCATGCAGGCGTCGAGCATCGACATCATCGACGCGGGGGTCATGCCCTGCATCCGCATCATCGAGCGCATCATCGTGTTGCACATGTCGGCGCAGTTCATGCACGACGGCGCGCAGTCCATCATCTGCGTGGAGCACACGGTGCAGGCCTGCTCGCAGGCCGAACACGCGTCCATGCACGCCTGCATGACGGACATGTCCATCATCGCCATGTCGGGCATCGACATCATGTTCTTCGACATGGCGCCCATCATCATCGAGTCCATCGCACACCGCTCTCCTCTGGGGGGTCAGCGGGCAGGACAGCCCGCCTGACGCCAGAGTAGTCCCCGCCGCATCGCACGTCGATGGGCGGTTTCCGCTGTCATGCGAGAAGCCGGATGTCAACCCCGTAGCCCTCCTCGCACTCGGATGCGAACGTGGCCTCTTCGAGTGATCCGTCGACGAGAGGAAGAGCGCATGAGCGCAGCAGACGACATCAAGAACGCCGCCGAGAAGCTGGCCGGAAAGGTCAAGGAGGGCGTGGGCAAGGTCACGGACAACGAGAAGCTCGAGGCCGAGGGCCGCGCCGACCAGGTCAAGGCGTCGGCGAAGCAGGCCGCGGACGACGTCAAGGACGCCGCCAAGAAGGCCGGCGAGAACCTGCGGGACAGCTTCAAGGAGTAGTCGCGCGGGCCCACGGGCCCACCACGTGTCGGAAACGCCTCCCCTCACGCATGCGGGGAGGCGTTTCCGATCCACCCCTCCCTCTTCGGCAGTAGGGTCGGGCTGTGTCATCCTTCGCCCCTCTGCAGCGGCTCGTCATCACGATCGCGATCCTCGCCTCCTTCGTGACCTTCCTCGACGGCACCGTCGTCAACGTCGCGCTCCCCGCGATCAGCCGGGAGCTGGGCGGAGGCATCACCACCCAGCAGTGGGTCGTCGACGCGTACCTCATCACACTCAGCGCGCTGATCCTGCTGGCCGGGTCGCTCTCCGACGCCTACGGCCGCGTGCTCGTGATGCGGATCGGCCTCATCGCCTTCGGCGTGGCATCCGTCGCCGTCGCCTTCGCCCCCGACCCGCTCGTGCTGATCATCGCCCGCGCGGGACAGGGCGCCGCAGGAGCGCTGCTCGTGCCGAGCTCCCTGGCGCTCATCACCGCGACGATGCGCGCCGACGTGCAGTCGCGCGCGATCGGCGTGTGGACGGCCTTCACCACGGCGGCGCAGCTGGTCGGCCCGCTGCTCGGCGGCCTCTTCGTCGACTTCCTGTCCTGGCGTCTCGTCTTCCTCATCAACGTGCTCCCGATCGCCGTGACGCTCTTCCTGCTCTCGCGACTGAAGCTCGACGAGCGTCGGAGCGGCGTCCGAGTGGACTGGTGGAGCGGGGCGCTGTGCGCGCTGGGACTGGGATCCGTGGTGTTCGCGCTCATCGAGCAGCCGACCAGGGGCTGGGCCTCTCCGGTGATCTGGGGCCCGGGCATCGTCGGCATCCTGCTGTTCGCGCTGTTCCTCTGGCGGCAGGATCACTCGGCGTCGCCGCTGCTGCCGATGTCGCTGTTCCGCGTGCGGGACTTCGCCTGGGGCAACCTGGCGACGCTGTTCGTCTACGCCGCCCTGTCGCTCAACGGCTTCGTCGTCGGCGTGTACCTGCAGCAGGGAGCAGGTCTCACGGCCACCGCCGCCGGGCTCGCGAGCCTGCCGATGACGATCCTGATGATCCTGGTCAGCTCGCGCGCCGGCGCCTGGGCCGGACGCCTCGGCCCCCGCATCTTCATGACGGTCGGCCCCCTGGTGATGGCCGCCGGCGCAGTGATGCTGCTGCTCGTCTCGGAGCACTTCGACTACTGGTGGCAGGTGCTTCCGGCCATGATCGTGATGGGCCTCGGTCTCTCGCTGACGGTGGCTCCGCTGACCGCGGCGATCCTCGGCGCGATCGACGAGGCGCACTCCGGCATCGCGTCGGCCGTCAACAACGCCGTCGCCAGGGTCGCCGGTCTGCTCGTCGTCGCGATGCTCTCGACGATCGTGGGCGGCACGCTGGACCTCGCCGGATTCCACAGCGCGGCCTGGGTGACGGCGAGCCTGCTCGTGCTCGGCGGCGTCGTGTCGTGGATCGGGATCCGCCGCAATCCCGCCGAGGAGGCGCAGGCGGCGGACGCCGCCGACGCACCCCGTTGACCGTGTCGGTGGCCCGGCGCAGACTGGGGGCACCGCCACGAAACCGGAGGATCATCGTGAGCACCACCCCTCTGCCCCCTGTCGTCGACGCCGCCACCTGGCGTCGTGAACTCGATGCGCTGCGCGTGCGGGAGAAGGCCGCGACCCGCGAGCTCGATGCGATCGCGGCGCAGCGTCGTCGCCTGCCGATGGTCGAGCTGCCCGAGTACACGCTCGTCGGCGCCGACGGCCCCGTGCGCCTCGCCGATGTGTTCGACGGGGCCTCTCAGCTGATCGTCTACAACCACATGTGGTCCGACGGCAACGAGTGGCAGTGCCCGGGCTGCACCGGATTCACCTCGCAGTTCACGCGGCTCGACGTGCTGGACCGGTACTACGACGCGTGCTTCGTGATCGTCAGCAACGGCCCGATCGAGGAGCTCCTCACCTACCGCGAGCGTGTGGGCAACCGGATGCAGTGGTTCTCGAGCGCCGACAGCTCGTTCGGCGCCGACATGGACGCCCCGCCGAACGCCGGCTTCGGCGTGAACGTCTTCCTGCGCGACGGAGACACCGTCTACCGGACGTGGCACACGGAGGGTCGAGGCACCGAGCGCCTCAGTCATCTGCAGGGCCTGGTCGACCTTCTTCCCTACGGCCGCCAGGAGGAGTGGGAGGACTCCCCCGAGGGCTGGCCGCAGCATCCGACCTACAGCCAGGGCATGGGCTCGAAGGAGATCGGCGCGCTGTACGGGGCGGGGAGCTGATCCGCCGCCTGGCCGCGACGGCCGCCCTCGCTCTTCTCCTCGCCCTGACCGGATGCTCGACGGACGCCTCCGGCGATATCGCCCTCCCGCCATCCGGCGCCGTGCCCGACTACCAGCTCGGCGGCGCGTATCCGCCCGCCGACGGAGTGGGCATCGTGGGCCGTGATCGCTCCGCCGACCCCGCAGACGGGGTGTACTCCATCTGCTACGTGAACGGCTTCCAGACCCAACCGGGAGAGCTCGAGTCCTGGGCGCAGGATCTGCTGCTGCAGCACGACGGCGACGTCGTGTTCGACCCGGACTGGCCCGACGAGGCGCTGCTCGACACTTCGACGGCCGACCGGCGCGAGCGCATCGCGGCGACGGTCGGGCCGTGGATCGACGGATGCGCGGATGCCGGCTTCGACGCCGTCGAGTTCGACAACCTCGACTCGTACACGCGCTCCGACGGCGCTCTCTCCCTCGACGACAACCTCGCACTCGCGGCGATGCTCGTCGACCGCGCGCACGCCTCTGGTCTCGCCGCCGGGCAGAAGAACGCGGCT
Organism: Microbacterium sp. NPDC057944; assembly: GCF_042887445.1. NCBI lineage: Bacteria > Bacillati > Actinomycetota > Actinomycetes > Micrococcales > Microbacteriaceae > Microbacterium > Microbacterium sp. NPDC057944. Next base: position 1,631,943 of record NZ_JBHVPJ010000001.1, on the reverse strand, counting down.
GAGGATGCGGCGGTCCTGCACGAGAAGGCGGGGTTCGACTTCGCGGTGACCGAGGAGTGCGCCGTGTACCGGGAGTGCCCGCGGTACACGGAGGTGTACGGCGAGCACGTCATCGACATCGAGTACGTCGACGAGCTGCCGCGACCGTTCGCCGAGATGTGCGCCGACGGGGAGTCCCCAGCGTCGATGGTGCTGCGCGACCGCGACCTCGTCACGCCGGATGACGAGGATTACGCGTTCGAGACCTGCTAGCCGGCGCTGTCGAGGAAGGCCCGCACCTCGGCGACGACGGGGTCGACCGTGGCCTGCGGCACCGCGTAGCCGCGCTCGGCGAGCCACTCGTCGTCGTAGAGCTTGTCGAGGTAGCCGCGCCCGTGATCGGGGAGCAGCACGACGACCACGTCGTCTTCGGTGAGGGCGGATGCCGTGCGGAGCGCGGCGACGACCGCCATGCCACTGGAGCCGCCGACGAACAGCCCCTCCTCGGCGGCGAGGCGACGGGTCATCGCGAAGGACTCGGCGTCCGAGATCCGCTCGTACCCGTCGACGACGGAGGGGTCGAACGTCGAGGGCATGAAGTCCTCCCCCACGCCCTCCACGTGGTAGCCGTGGATCGGCCCGCCCGAGTAGATCGAGCCCTCAGGGTCGGCGCCGATGACCCTGACTCGCCCGTCGCTCGCCTGCTTGAGGTAGCGGCCGGTGCCGGTGATGGTGCCGCCGGTGCCGATGCCGGCGACGAAGTGGGTGACACGGCCGTCGGTGTCGCTCCAGATCTCCGGACCGGTGGTCTCGAAGTGCCCGCGCGGACCGTTCTGGTTCGCGAACTGGTTGGGGTTGAAGGCCCCGGGGATCTCCGCGGCCAGACGGGCGGCCACGCTGTAGTACGAGCGCGGATCGGCGGGCTCGACGCTGGTCGGCGTCACCACGACCTCGGCTCCGTAGCCGCGCAGGGTGGCGACCTTGGCACCGGCGAACTTGTCGGGGACGACGAACACCATCCGGTATCCGCGCTGCAGGGCGACGAGCGCGAGGCCGACGCCGGTGTTGCCGCTCGTGGCCTCGACGATCGTGCCTCCGGGCTTCAACATGCCCTCGCGCTCGGCGGCGTCGATGATCGACGCGGCGATGCGGTCCTTGGCGGAGCTGCCGGGGTTGAAGTACTCGACCTTCGCGAGCACGGTCGGACGGATGCCGGCCGCGACGGCGTTCAGGCGGACGAGGGGCGTGTGGCCGACGAGTTCGGCGATGTGCTGGGCGTAGCGCACGGGAGTTTCCTGACGTTCAGGGGCGCGCGGCTGACGCGCGCGGTTGTGTGGGGTCGGTGGAGGCGAGCGGAACGCTCAGCGACAACAACGACACGTCAGGGACACACCGGAACTGTAACCCGAGTCGAGGCCCGCCGCAAACCCGCGCATCGGCGCCGCCCCGCGCACCCGCACGCGCCGTGCGGGTGCGACCGGATCAGCGACGCGAACGATCAAGGCCGAGGATCGGACCGGTGAGCGGAGCCGCGGTCTCCCCCGGGGGCCCTGGAGGCAGAGCCGGCAGCGCCGTGTCGCTCAGCCACGACTCGAACAGGCCGGCCAGCGGCATCCCGCTCACCGACTCGGCGAGCGCGACGAAGTCGGCCGTGACGGCGGTGGCGTAGGCGCGCGCCGAGGTCCACGCGCGTAGCACGCCGAAGAACGCCTCATCGCCGATCGTCAGCCGCAGCGCCTGCAGGGCGAGGGCGCCCCGCTTGTACACGCGGTCGTCGAACATCGCGTCGGCCCCGGGGTCGGCGAGCACGACGTCCTGCTCCAGCTCGGCGAGGCGAGCGTGATGGGCGAGCGCCTTGGACTGCGCGCTCGGACCGCCCGACGTCTCCGACCAGATCCATTCGGCGTAGCAGGCGAAGCCCTCGTTGAGCCAGATGTCGCGCCAGCGGCGCAGACCGACGCTGTTGCCGAACCACTGGTGCGCGAGCTCGTGCGCGACGAGGCGCTCCAGTCCGTGCTCGCCGTCGATGTGGTTCGCGCCGAAGATCGCCATCGCCTGGGCTTCGAGGGGGATCTCCAGCTCGTCGGGGGTGACCACCACCGTGTACTCGCCGAAGGGATACGGTCCGAACGAGCGCTCGAAGGTCGACATCATCCCCGCGAGGCCGTCGAAGTCCGCGTGCACGCGAGCCGCCAGCGCCCGGGGGTAGAACAGCCGCCCCGGCACGTCGCCGAGCGGCATCCGCTCCTCGGTGTACTGACCGATCTGCAGGGTCATCAGGTAGGTCGCGGTGGGCACGGGGATGTCGAACACCCACACGCCCCGACCCCGCGAGACCGAGCGCGACGGCGGCACGGAACCCACCACGGTGTACCCGGGATCCGTCGTCACCCGCACCGCATAGGTCGCCTTGTCGTACGGCACGTCGTTGCAGGGGAACCAGGTGGCGGCGCCGGTCGGCTGCGAGGCGATCAGCAGCCCGTCTTCGAGCTCCTCCCACCCGAGGGCGCCCCATCGCGTGTGTCGCGGCTTCGGCGCACCGGCGTACTCGATCGTCGCCCGCACGACATCGCCGGCGGGCACCGTGCCGCCCAGCGTGACCTTGACCTTGCGATCGGTCTGGGTGAAGTTCGTCCGCGACTGCCCGTCGATGCGGACCTTCCTGACGCGCAGACCGACGAGGTCGAGCGCGAAGGCCGCAGTGTCCTGCTCGATGCGCACGTCGATCACCGCGGTGGCGGTGAGCCGATTCGTCGACAGCTTGTAGTCGAGATCGAGGTCGTAGTGCTCGACGCGGATGCGCGGGTCGCCGGAGTGCGGGGTGTACGGGTCGACGTTCATCCGTCCGCCGCCTGGTAGGCACGCACCGTCACGGCCCGCCACGGGCCGATCGGGTTGCCGCTCCAGCGACTCCCGGCGGGTACCGTCTCGCCCCGCATGACGAGGGATGCCGGCCCCACGGTCGCGTCGGCGGCGATGGTCGCCGCGGGCAGCACGACCGAGTGCGGGCCGAGGGTGGCACCCGATTCGAGGGTGACCGTGTCGATGCTCATCACACGATCATGGAACAGATGGGTCTGAACCACACAACCGCGGTTCACCGTCGCCCCGTCGCCGAGGCTCACGAGGTCGGGCTCAGGGAGCCAGTAGCTGTCGGTCCAGACGCCGTGGCCGATCTTCGCGCCGAGGCTGCGCAGCCAGACGACGAGGGCTGGGGTCCCTGCCGCTGCGGTGGCGAACCAGGGCGCCGCGACCATCTCGGTGAAGGTGTCGGCGACCTCGGTGCGCCACACGAAGCTGGACCAGAGCGGATGCTCGCCCGCCCTGATCGGTCCGACGAAGATCCACTTCGCCGCGGTCGTGATGGCGGCCGCGAACGCTCCGGCCGCGAGCAGGACGGCGCCGGACAGCAGGATCGCGATCGGCAGTCCCCAGGTCTCGGTGATCCAGGCGAGGCCGAGCAGCACGGCGAGTCCGAGGCCGCACGTGACGAACACCGGGAGGATGCGGCCGAGCTCCCACAGGCCGCGCGCCCACCGCAGCGACTGCCGCGGGCGGTAGGTGCGCTCGAGGTCGGAGTCGTTCACGACGCGACGCAGCCGCACGGCCGGCGATCCGAGCCAGGACGAGCCCGCCTTCGCCCGCTCCGGAGCGACGGAGAGCACGGCGATCAGACCGTCTTTCGGCACGCGGTGACCGGCGGCGGCCAGCCCGGAGTTGCCGAGGAAGGCGCGCTTGCCGATGCGCGCCTTCGCGATGCGCATCCATCCGCCGTTGAGCTCGTAAGTGCCGACCATGGTGTCGTCGGCGAGGAAGGCGCCGTCGTCGATCACGGTCATGCTGGGGATCAGCAGCACCGTCGACGCCTCGACCTCCCGACCGACCTTCGCGCCGAGCATCCGCAGCCAGATCGGGGTGAACAGGCTGGAGTAGATCGGGAAGAGGAGTGTGCGGGCGGAGTCGAGCAGGCGCTCGGTGGTCCAGGCCTGCCAGGCCACCCGTCCGCGCACGGGGTGCACGCCCTCGGTCAGCCCGATCGAGAGCACCCGAACGATGAGCAGCACCGCCGCCGCGAACACGAGACCGGTCACGAGCACGGCGGGCACGAGCCACAGCACGAGCGGTCCGATCGCCGCGGCCAGCGATTCCGAGCCGCGGATGCCGGCCGCCAGCACGAGGCCGCCGACCGCGAAGGCGAGGAACGGCAGCAGCCCCAGCAGCGCGGAGGAGCCGCCGTATGCCCACAGCCACCGGCGGCGCTTCGGGGGAGCCTCCGAAGCGAACGGCATGCTCTTGCCGCCGACTCGCGCTGCGGGGGAACCGGCCCAGCGCTGCCTGGCGCGCACCCGCCCGAACACCGCGGAGCCAGGGGCGATCTCGGCCCCACGCCCGATCTTCGTGCCGGGTGCGAGCGTGCTGCGTGCGCCCACGGTGGCGTCGGCGCCGATCCGGATCTCGCCGATGCGCACGGTGTCGCCGTCGATCCAGTAGCCGGCGAGGTCGACCTCCGGCTCGATCGCCGCGCCCTCGCCGATGTGCAGCATCCCCGTCACCGGGGGGAGCGAATGGAGGTCGACGCCCTTGCCGATGCGGGCGCCGAGAGCACGGGCGTAGAAGATCACCCAGGGGGCACCGGCGAGCCCGACCGCATCGACCTGATGCGACACCTGCTCGGCGAGCCACAGCCGCAGATGCACGCCGCCGCCGCGGGGGTAGTCACCGCCGCGCACGCCGGCCAGCAGGAGCCGGGCGACGAGGGCCGACAGGGCCATCCGTCCGAAAGGGGTCACGAACACGAGGAGGCCGAGGAGGATCGCCCAGCCCGGTGCGGTCGGGAGGAAGTCGAACCCCGGCACGAGTTGCAGCAGCCAGCTCGCCGTCAGCAGCCAGGTGATCCAGCGAGCCCCGGAGAGCATGAACAGCGGGATGCCGAGCAGCGTCTGCACCCACTGCATGCGCCGCGGCGTGGGGGCCGCAGCGGTCGCCGTGCGGACCTCCTGGTCGGTGGCGACCTCGTCGACGGCATCCGCCATCTGCCGCAGCCTCGGCAGGTCGTACACGTCGGCCATCGTGAACTCGGGGGCGCGCGTGCGGATGCGCGAGACCAGCTGCGCCGCGGCGAGCGATCCGCCGCCGAGCTGGAAGAAGTCGGCGTTCTCCTCGGTCGGGCGCATGCCGAGCACCGAGAACCACTGCTCGGCGAGCCACGCGGCCGTGCCGGACAGGGTCGAGTCCGCGGCGTCCTGATCGACGAGAGGCCAGGGCAGAGCGGCCTTGTCCACCTTGCCCGAGGTGCGGACGGGCAGATCGTCGACCACCGCGAGGAGCGGGATGAGCGGGGCGGGGAGGGCTTCGGCGAGCTGGGCGCGGGCGCGCTGCCGGTCGAAGCCGTCGGCGGGGACGACGTAGCCCACGAGCAGGGCGATGCCGGCATCCGTCCTGCGCACGGCGACCGCTGCCGCGGTGACGTCGTCGATGGCCTGGAGCGCCGCCTCGACCTCGCCGAGCTCGATGCGGCGACCGCCGATCTTGACCTGATCGTCGACGCGCCCCTGGAAGATCAGGCCCTCCGGGTCGGCGCGCACCATGTCGCCGGAGCGGTAGGCACGGTCCCAGCCGAGGGTCGCCATCGGAGCGTACTTCTCGGCATCCTTGGCCGGGTCGAGATAGCGGGCGAGGCCCACTCCCCCGATGATGAGCTCTCCGGCCTCGCCGTCGGCGACGAGCCGACCGTCGGCGTCGACGACCGCGAGAGCCCAGCCGTCGAGCGGCAGGCCGATGCGCACGGGGCCGTCGCCGTGCATGATCGTCGCACAGGCGACGACGGTCGCCTCCGTGGGGCCGTAGGTGTTCCACAGCTCGCGGCCGTCGCCGACCAGTCGGGCGACGAGTTCGGGCGGGCACGATTCGCCGCCGAAGATGAGCAGCCGCACGTTCTCGACCGTGTCCTGCGGCCACAGCGCCGCCAGCGTCGGAACCGTGGAGACCACGGTGATGCCGTGACCGATCAGCCAGGGTCCGAGGTCCTCGCCGGAGCGCACCAGGGCTCGCGGCGCGGGCACCAGGCAGGCGCCGTGCCGCCACGCCAGCCACATCTCCTCGCACGAGGCGTCGAAGGCGACCGAGAGACCCGCGAGCACGCGATCGCCGGGGCCGAGGGGCGCGTCCTGCAGGAACAGCCGGGCTTCGGCGTCGACGAAGGCCGCGGCCGAGCGGTGCGAGACGGCCACGCCCTTCGGAGTGCCGGTCGAGCCCGAGGTGAAGATGATCCACGCGTCGTCATCAGGGGTGGGCGGGGCGACGATCGGAACGGCCGAGGTGCTGGGGTGCGGGTCGGCTCCCTCGAACAGGCCGCTCTCCTCCGCCGCATCCGCCGGCGTGAACACGCCGCCGGCTCCGATCACACCGCGCACCCGCGCCTCGCCGAACACGAGGTCGGCGCGCTCCTGCGGATCATCCGCGTCCACGGGCACGTAGGCCGCGCCCGCCGCGAGGATCGACAGGATCGAGATGTACAGCGCACGCTCGCCCGACGGCATCCGCACGCCCACGCGGTCGCCGCGGCGCACGCCCTGGTCGTGCAGACGCGCGGCCGTCACGTTGATGCGTGCGATGAGCTCGGCGTAGCTGATGGCGCCGGCCGCGTCTTCGATGGCGGAGGCATCGGGATGCCGGGCGGCGGTGTCGCGAAGGATGTCGATGAGCGTCCGGGGATCCGGCGCCTGGGCGGTGCGGTCGTAGCCCTGCTGCACGTCTGGCACTGTCGGTCTGTCGCTGTCTGCTGGCGCTGTCGGGTGGTCTCGCTCTCGCCCGGTCAGGAGGAGAGCAGCGCGATCAGCTGCGCCTTGGTCAGGCGCGAGTAGCCCGTGCGACCGGCCGCTCGGGCGCGGGCGCGCAGAGCCGTGACGGTGAGCGCATCGAGGTCGACGGATGCCGCGGCCTTCGGGGTCGCCCGCCGAGCGGGCGCGGGTGTGGCCGGAGCGTTCGCGGGGGCCTTAGCCGGGGTCTTCGCCGGGGTCTTGGCCGGGGTCTTGGCCGGGGTCTTGGCCGTGGTGGCCTTCGCGGCGAGCTTCTTCTCAACCGGGCTCTTCGCCGCGGGCGTCGCCTTCTCGGGCGCGGCCGGGCCTGCGGACGCCGATTCCACGGCGTTCTCGGGCGCGGGGGTCTCCGAGCGCGTGACTGCATCTGACTTCTTCTCGGCGGGCTTCTTGGTGACGGCCGTCTTCTCCGCGGGCTTCTTCACCGTCGCCTCGACCGCAGCCTTCTTCGCTGAGATCAGCTTCTTCTCGACAACATCCTTCTTCGAGGACGCCGTCTTCTTCTCGACCGGCTTCTTCTCGACCGGCTTCTTCTCCGCCGACTTCTTCTCGACCGACTTCTTCTCCGCCGACTTCTTCTCGACAGGCTTCGTCGCCGCCGTCTTCTTCTCGACCGCTGCCGTCGCCGACGACGTCTTCTTCGCGATCTTCGCGGTCGCCTTCTCCAGGCGCGCGGTGGCCTCGACCGCGGTCTTCTCGACCTTGCGAGGCTTCTTCACGAGCTTCTTCTTGGACGGCTGCGCGGCATCCTTCGCCTCATCGACCAGCGCGCGCAGCTTCCTGCCGTCCTTCTTCGGGAGGGCCTTGCTCAGCTTCTTCGCGTCCTTCGCCGCGGCGGCGGCCGCATCGAGCGCCGCTTCTGCCGACTTCTGCGCCTTGGTCTTCTTGGCCATGGGGTCCTCACCATCCGATCGGGCGGCGCGGGGAGCCCGGGCCGCAGCGCGACACATGGTACTCGTGGCCGGTGAACAGCCGGAGAACTGCGGCGCCCGATGACGGCGTCTGCGCAGGAGGATGAGGCGGGAGGCGGCTCCTCCCCAGAAAAGCCGCCACCCCGCTTCGTTTCTCGAGCGTCCCCAGTGTCGAGAAGCCTGACGAGCCGCGTGCGGGGGGCCTCGCGAACTCGTGACCTGGGTGACGATACTCCTCCGCAAGCCTCAGGGAAAGAGGAAAAGCCTTCGAATTCGCTTGTTCCCTCAGGAAATCGATTCGAAGTCACTCAGAAAGCGGTTGCCCAACCTTCGGAATCCGCCGTTCGATTGGCTCCTTTGACCTGCCCCACGGACGTCGACCAGGATGTGGGTATGGGACGACTTGCACGCATCCGCTCACAGCTCGGGTCGGCGCAGGTATCGAGAACGTTCCTGAAGATCCATCGGTACTCCGACCCATGGGCGATCAGCGCATTCGTCATCGATGTGGGAAAGAAGTGGGTGCTGCTCGCCCGGACAGCCGATGGCGGCTTCTTCGACGGATACGCGGCAGTGCGTGTGAGCGATATCCGCAAGGTCGGCAGAGACAAGTCGTTCGAAGGCCTCTTCGCGCAGACACGGCCGGAGTGGCCCCCGACTCGCCTCCCTCACACGGAGAGGGTCGATCTCGATCGCACCCGGTCCCTCCTTCGCGACTTCCCACAACCGGGGGCGCTCATGGGTATCGAATCGACGAAGAGATCGTCCGCCACCTGGATCGGCGTCGCCGATCAGATCGTCGACGACTGGTTCTACCTCCATGAGGTGAAGCCGAATGCCCACTGGCACAGACGTCCGCGCGGCTACCGCATCCGGAAGATCGTGATGTTGTACTCGGACTCGTACTACCTGCGGGGGCTGGCGGCGATCGCCGGGGACCCGCCCGCCTACGACGCCACGCCCGCGTAGTCCGCTCTGCGCTCTGGAACAGCCACGGTTCCCGGATTGTACGGCGCGATCCCTCCGGATGCCGCAGAGGAGACGCGAACGCTCGGGGAGCACCAGGAGGCGGAACCCATATCGGTCGCGCTCAGTCCTTGCGCCCGCCAGGATGACGCAGCCAGAAGTAGAGCACTCCCAGCGGGATGAGCAGCCCGCCGATCCCGTAGACGAGGAACGGCACGAACCCGGCGGTGTGGTCGCCGAGCCAGCTGAAGTTCTGCCCGAAGAAGCCGGTGATGAACGTCAACGGCAGGAACACGGTGGCGAGCACCGTGAGACGCTCCATTGTCGCGTTCTGCCGCACCCCGACGGCGGTCTGCTGGACCGTGATCACGGAGAGGTTGGCTTCGAGGACGGTACCGAGCAGATCGCGCTGCGCCGCGACCTCCTCGTTGATGAGGGTCAGATGATCGTGGACATCGCGCAGATACGGCTGAAGCGCTGCCTGACGGGACGAGCGCTCGACGGAGGCCACCACTCCGAGCAGCGGATGCACCGCACGGTAGAAGTCGGTCGCCTCGCGGCGCAGTGAGTAGATCCGCTCCGTCGGCGCCGCGCTGCCGGAGAAGACGGTCGCCTCGATCTGGTCGATGTCGTGCTCGAGCCCCGCCACGACGGGGGCGTATCCGTCGACGACCTGGTCGAAGATCGCCCAGAGCACGGCATCCGTGCCCGCGGCGAGCAGGTCGGGCTGGAGTTCGAGACGCTGACGCGCACCGTGCAGCTCGCTCGCCACGCCCTGCCGGACGGTGATGACGAACGTCGGCGCGACGAACACGCTGATCTCGCCGAACTCGACCTCCTCGGCCGCATCGTCGTAGCGCGCCGTGCGGACGATCACCAGCCGCGTGTCGTTCTCCGTGTACGTCTCGATCTTCGGTCGCATGTGGAAGGTCTGCGTGTCTTCGATCGCCAGCTCGTGCAGGCCGAACGCCTCCCTCACCTCGGCGAGCTCGCCGGGTTCCGGCTCGAAGAGACCCAACCACACGAAACCGTCCTGGTCTCCCAGCGCGGCGGCTTCCCGCACGCCCAACGGCCCCTCGCCCTGACGCCGCCCGTGCAGGTAGCGGGCGCAGTCGACGATCATCGGGCACCCGCGAAGACAGGATCCGTCACGCGCTCGCACGTGTCCGTCATGAGCCGCTCCCTTTCAGCGGTCGCGGAGGTCGCGGCAGCGCGTTCGTCTCGGTCGATGCTGACATTGTGCGCCTCCGCGGGGGTCTGCGCGAGCGCAGTCGCGTGAATCGCGCGGGAACAGTCGGTGTTCGACCTCAGTCGCGTCCGCGAAGCCGCGACGTGTGGCGCTCCTGCAGCGCCGTCGCGCGGGTGAGGAACCTCTCCACGGCATCGAGTTCGGCATCGGTGAAGTCGCGGGTGACGGCATCCGTGCTCTCCTCGACCAGCGGACCGATCATCTCCCAGGTGCGCCGGCGCGCGGCATCCGTGGCCTCGACGACGACCTTGCGCCGGTCCTCCGGGTGCGGGGTGCGCTGAACGTATCCTGCTCGCTCCAGGCGGTCGAGCATCGTCGTGACGCTACCCGTCGTGAGCCCCAATCGGTCGGCGATGATCCGCGGGGTGATCTCCTCCTGCGCGCCGATGAGCACTTCGAGGCAGCGCAGGTCCGTGCCGTTGACGCCGAGCAGCCGCGCCATCTGGCGGTCGAAGTCGTCGACGGCGGCCTGATACTTCTGCATGGCGGCGCCGACCTGTTGTTCCTTGACACTCAAATTACTTGACATTCAAGGCTTCCTTCGCTCATGATTGCTTGACGATCAAGATACCAAGGAGGAAGAGTCATGACCAAGGCGCTCATCATCGGAGGCGGCATCGCCGGCCCCACACTCGCCGTCGCCCTGCGGAGGATCGGCATGGAGGCGGAGGTGTTCGAGCAGCTGCCGCCGGACGCCGACCAGCGCGGGTCGTGGATCAACTTCCAGGCGAACGGCCTCGATGCGCTGCGCGCTGTCGGACTCGAGAGCTGGGTCGCCGAGATCGGCTACCCCGTCGACACGATCAGCTTCGTGAACGGACGAGGGCGCCCGCTCGGGCAGATGCCGATGGCCTTCCGTCGCCCCGACGGACTCACCTCGCTCATGATGCCCCGGGCGCGGCTGTTCGTCGCGCTGGCCGAGGCTGCGCGTCACCACGGCATCCCCGTCCACCACGACAAGCGTCTGATCGACGCGCGCGACACGGGCGACGGCGTCATCGCGCGCTTCGCGGACGGCACCGAGGCCACCGGCGACATCCTCATCGGAGCCGACGGCATCCACTCCACCGTGCGGCGCCTCATCGATCCCACGGCTCCCGCGCCTCGCTACGTGCCGGTGCTCAACACCGGCGGGTACATCCCGGACTTCACGGTGGATGCACCACCGCAGGACTTCCGGATGCAGTTCGGCACGAGGTGCTTCTTCGCCTGGATGAACACCCCCGACGGAGGAACGCTCTGGTTCGCGAACCCGCCGATGAAGGACGAGCCCGCCCGCGGACAGCTGTCCGGGATGAGCGACGGGCAGTGGCGGACCTGGCTGCACGAGCTGATGGACGGGGATGCCGGCCCGTCCTCCGCGATCATCGACGCGGCGCCGGGGCCGATCCAGGGCTGGGCGACCTACGACATGCCCGTGGTGAAGAGGTGGCACGACGGATCCCGCATGGCCATCATCGGCGACGCCGCTCACGCCACCTCTCCCGCAGCCGGTCAGGGCGCATCCATGTCCCTGGAGGATGCCGTGATCCTCGCCCAGTGCCTGCGCGACTGCCCGACCACCGCATCGGCGTTCGCGACGTTCCAGTCGTTGCGTCAGACCCGCGTCGAGAAGATCGTCGAGATCGGGCACCGCTCATCGTCCGACAAGGCCGCGGGGCCGATCATGCGCGTGCTCCGCGACCTGATCCTCCCCGGCAAGTTCCGCGCCGCGGCGAAGGACGGCGGCGAGGCGATGATGTGGTTGCAGGGCCACCACATCGACTTCGACGAGCGGGTGGTGCCAGCGCTATGAATGCGTGAATTGCGAGCGTATCCTGCAATAATTCACGGTAAGTGGGACGCAACCGAGGGGATGACGGTGTGATCAATCGAGCGACGTGGGAACGACTCGACGCCACGGCCGAGGAGTACCGGCTCCTCGCCGCCCGGCACCCCCAGGCTCTCGTCGAGATCACGCTCGCCGAGCTGGCCGAGTCGGTGCAGCAGTCGAACGCGATCGAGAACTCCACGCTCACGCTCGACGACACCGAGCGGATCCTCGCCGGGCTCACGCCCGTCGCACGCCGAGACCTTCGCGAGGTCTACGAGGCGAGGAACCTCGCCGCAGTGACCGAGGATCTCCTCCGTGGTGGTGAGCCGTTCACCCGTGCGCTGATGCTTCGATGGCATGGCATGCTGCTCGCAGGCATCCGAGACGACGTCGCCGGCCGCTTCCGACGAGACGATGAATGGGTGCGGGTCGGTGGCCACCTGGGAGCGAACCCCGCCTTCGTACCCCAGTTGGTCGACGACGCCGTGACCCGGTACGAGACCGACGAATCGATGTCTCCTCTCGAGAGGATCGCCTGGTTCCACTGCGAGTTCGAGATCATCCATCCCTTCGTTGACGGCAACGGACGAATCGGACGCGTGCTGATCAACAAGCAGCTCCAGGACATCGGCCTGCCTCCGGTCATCGTTCGTGCACGCAACCGTCATCTCGACTACTACCCCCAGCTCGAGGAGTACTCGAGGAAGGACTCCTCCGAGGGCATGACCCGACTGCTCGTCCTGCTCGTCCTCGAATCACTGCACAAGCGCATCGCGCTGATCTCGAGCCCCCGGTTCATCCCGCTCGCCGACTGGGCGAGGGCAGCGGGGATCACCGGAGCTTCGGCGACGAACAAGGCGCGGCGGCAGACGATCCCCGCCTTCCGTGTGCGAGATCGCTGGATGATCGCCGAGGACTTCACGTGAGAGGCCTCGGACCGAACGCCCTTCCTGACGTCAGAGGATTCGGACGTTCTTCGCGAGAGTCTTGAATCGCAGGCCGTCGGGCTGCACCACCGTGATGGTGACGGCACCCGTCCTGCTGGTGTTGACGTCCTCCACGACACCCGCCTTGCCTCGATGCGTACCGGACACGACCTCGCAGCGGTCGCCGCTCCCGACCTGTCCCTCGTCTGTCATGGCTCAAGTGTGCCAGGCGGTTTCCACCGGCGTCGTACCGGCATAGCGCGCTCAACTGACGAGCAGAGTTCGGGCGGGGAGCACATCACCGAGAGCCCGTGTCAGCGTCACTCCGTGATCTGAGGCTGAGACAGCGAGCGGGCGAACGCGGCGATGTCATCGGCGAGCAGGGCCGGCTCCTCGTGCGGTGCGAAGTGGCCGCCCCGCGGCATCCGCGTGTATCGCACGAGGTCGTAGGTGCGCTCGATCCACCGTCGAGGCGGCGAGGCGATGTCGTGCGGGAAGAGAGCGACGGCGGTCGGTACCCGCACCCGCTCGACGCGCGACGTCAACCCCGACGCATGCTCGTAGTAGGCCCGGAACGACGTTCCGATCGAGTTGGTGAACCAGTACACCGACGCGAGCGTCAGCAGGTAGTCGTCGCTGAACCGGGTGGAGACATCGCCATCGCAGTCGCTCCACGCGCGGTGCTTCTCCAGGATCCACGACAGCAGTCCGACCGGAGAGTCCGACACCGCGGGCGCCAGGGTCAGCGGGCGGGTCTGCTGCTGATGCTGATACGCGCCTTCGGCCCTCAGCCACTCCTGCACCCGTTCGAGATGGGCCTCCTCTTCGGGCGTGATCGTCTCCTCATCGATGCGCGCCGGAGGAGCCACCGCCAGCAGATGGATGCCGATCACCTCGTCGGGATACGCCTGCGCGAGTCGAGAGGTGATCCCCGCCCCGAGATCGCCGCCGTGGGCGAGGTAGCGGGGAAAGCCGAGATGCTGCGTCATCAGCGCGTGCCAGAGTTCGTGCGTCTGCTCGCCGAGCCTGGGACGCTGCGGAGAGAACGGCAGACCGGGAAGCGCCGGCACGATCACGGGGGCCGCGTCTGCGGAGTCTCCCCCGAAGAGAGACGGCGTCGCCAGGCGTCGCGCGACGTCGACGAGTTCGAGCGCCGTGCTCGGCCAGCCGTTCGTGAGCAGCACGGGGACGCCGGAACCTCCTGGCTCGGGATCGAAGTGAAGGTACGCGACGGGCGTGCCGTCGATGTCTGCACGTCGCCACGGCAGCGCGTCGATGCGCTGTTGCTGAACACGCCAGTCGAAGCCGTTCAGCCATACGTCGACGAGCCGGCGGAGCTCATCCTGATCAGTGCCCGCATCCCACCCCTGCACGGGCCACGGCTCCGGCCAGCGCGTCGCGCGAAGTCGCCGGCGCAGGTCGTCGAGATCGTTCTCACTGACCTCTAGGGGTGACATTCCGGGCATGGGGAGACCTCTTCCGAGACGGCGGCGGTGCAGTCCCGACGCTACCTCGATGCACCGACACCGGGGGCGCCCTCGGGTGGCGCCCTCCCAATCCCGCAGCATCCGGAAATGAAGAAAGACCCCCACATCGTGGAGGTCTTTCTTCGTTGGCGGTGACGGTGGGAGCCGTCGGGGCGCTTCGCGGCCCTCCTCCCAAATCCCGCAGCGTTCGGAAAATGAAGAAAGACCCCCACTTCGTGGAGGTCTTTCTTCATTGGCGGTGACGGTGGGATTTGAACCCACGGTAGGGGGTTACCCTACACAACTTTTCGAGAGTTGCACCTTCGGCCGCTCGGACACGTCACCGCGGACTAGCTTACGCGAGACGCCGCCCCGGCGCGAATCGAACGATCCGCGCCCGTCGACTTCTCGTGCTCTCGCCGAGTGCACGGGACGTTCGCGCCAACGAGCCGTGGACTCGGCGACTTCACGTGAAGTCGACACGGCCCGGCACGACGCGACCCGGCCCGGCCCGACCCGGCTCACCAGGCGGCGGCGAGCTCCGCGTGGGTGCGCAGGATGTCCTCGGTCGTTCCTGCGGGGGCGCGGCCGATGCCGCACTCCGTCGCCACGCCGAACTCGGGGGCGAAGCGCTGCGCGGCGGCGATGCGCAGGGAGGCTCCGTCGACACCGTCCTCGCGGTGCACGAGCCCGAGGTACAGCTCGCCGTCGTACGACAGGTCGGCGAGCGGTGCGAAGTACGCCTCGTCATCACGCTCGATCGGCACGGGCAGGTGCAGCCAGGTCAGATCCCGAGAGGATGCCGAGGTCACGGCGTTCGCGTAGCGCACGAGGTTCGCGGCATCCGTCGGCTCCACGAAGTGCTTCTCCCCCGCGTCGCCGTAGCAGAGGTGCACGCCGACCTCGACGTCGGCGGGCACGGCATCCACCAGCGCAGCCAGTCGCGACACGAGACCGTCGAAGGCGTCGCCCGGCCACCACGCCTCCATGACCTTGCCGTAGCCGGCCGCGCGCTCGATGATGCCCATCTCGCTCGCGACGTCCCACTGGATCGCCAGGTCGTCGTGCGGGATCGCCGCGAGGATCTCGTCGACCTCGCGCAGGATCGCCGCCGTGTACACGGGCTCGATCGCCGCGCGGTCGTCGCCGGAGAAGAACGAGGAGATCACCGCGAGCGGGGTCGGCAGCGACACCTGGAACCGGACCCCCTCGGCGATCTCCCCCGCCGCACGGAGACGAGAGAACACGGCGTAGGAGTCGATCGCCGCAGACGCGTAGCCGAGGGCGGGCAGGCGGATGCCGGCGGCATCCGTTCCCTGAGCGATCCGCAGCGGCCTGGCGTCGATCCCTGCACGGAACGGGATCGGCTCGTCGCCGACCCGCTCGATGCCCTCGGCCTGGCCGAGCACGTCGGGCTGGAACATGATCCAGTGGAACCTCGTGCCGACCTCCCCGTCGGGCAGACGGCGCAGCCGCCGCCCGAGGATCGCGGATGCCGTGCGCATCGTGGTCTCGGCATCGTCGTAGTTCACGCTGCCCACGAGGTGGGCGCCCTGCGGCTGAGTCATTTTTCCAGGCTATCGGCGCCTGCGAGCGACGGATGCCGCGAGTTAGGATTGCCTAAGCGAGAACCGAGGAGGACGCGGCATGGGGTACATCACGTCTGAGGCACTGGCCGAGACCGGCTATGTCGTGCTCGACGACCACGACCAGTCGTCCGACCCCGCCGAGTGGCTCGATCTCGAGTACGTGCCGTGGCGCTCGTCGGGGATCACGCGCTTCGCCCCGCTCGCGAGCTTCGCCGGTGACGTCGAGTGCAACGGGTTCTGGAACCACACCCCTCCGCGCCCCGACAAGGACGGGGTGTGGGTCGCCTCGCAGGTCGCCCTCGCTCCTGTGCTGCACCGCCGCGCCAACGAGCCCGGCGCCGGCGTCGGACGATGCCGCGTGATCGAGCTGCAGCCCAACGAGTACGCCGACGCGATCTACAACCTCCATCAGGACGACAACAACCGTCTCAACGACGAGGGCACCGGCTGGGTGGTCCGCGGCTTCTTCAACCTCTCTGACGACGCGGACTCCCTGCTCATCCTGCGCTCCGACCGCTTCGACCCCGCCACCGAGATCCGCCTGCCGCTCCGCGAGGGCTCCCGGATCATCGTCGACACCCAGCGCTTCTGGCATGCGGTGTGGCACCGCGGCGCCGCCCCGCGCTTCGCCCTGATCACGTCGTGGACCTCGGGCCCAGAGCTCGACGCCTACATCGCGGCGAACAACGGCGACCCGCATCCGCCGACCGTCGACCTGGATGCTTCCGTCGTGGAGGAGGCGCAGGTCGAGCTGCACCGCCGCATCGAGGAGCGTCGCCGCGCCTTCGAGGCGATGGGCGTCGTCATGGAACCCCGCGCCGACCTCGCCCCCTGACCCGCGGCCGCTTCGGTCCCTACTCCCCGATACATCTTCGGCCGTCCACCGGGCACGGCTTTGACCCTCCACCGGGCACAGCCTCGGACTCCAGCAGGCACAACTTCGACCCTCTACCGGGCACAGCCTCGGACTCCACCGGACACAGCTTCGGACTCCACCGGGCACAACTTCGACCCTCCACCGGACACAACTTCGGACTCCCCGCGGGCACAGCTTCGGACCCGAGAGCCGACACGCTGGACGCGACACGGATGCCGCGGCGTGTCGCCCTCGGCATCCGAATCTGTGCGCCGCCCGACGAACGGCACACCGAACCGTGCGCCGAGCCCACCCGGTCGTCGAGCGAGGAGCGCAGCGACGACACGAGACGCGTCACGCTCCGCGCGACCTCAGACCGTGCGGCCGCCCTCGAGCCGGACGACGCGGTCCACCGTGCCCGCCGGCGGGGCGACGTGCGAGATGAGCAGCACCGACTGCTCCCCCGCGGCGCGCAGCAGATCTCGCAACAGCGCATCGGATGCCGCAGGGTCGACACCAGCGGTCGGCTCGTCCAGCACGAGCACCGGGAAGCCCCGGAGCAGCGCCCGCGCGAGTGCGATCCGCTGGGCCTGACCACCGGACACCAGCGCACCGCGGTCCCCGACCCGAGCGTCGAGCCCTCCGCGCTCGGCCACCCACGCTCCGAGACCGACCCTGTCGAGGACGTCGAGCAGCTCGGCATCCGTCGCTGTCTCCCTCGCGAACAGCAGGTTCTGCCTGAGGTCTTCGTCGAACAGCTGCGGGCTCTGCTCGCACAGGCCGATGGTCCGGCGCAGCGCCGGACCCGAGAGCGACGAGACGTCCATGCCGTCGAGGGCATACTCGCCCTCGACGCGGAGGAAGCCGACGAGCACGGCGGCCAGAGAGCTCTTGCCCGCACCGCTCGGTCCCGAGACGAGCACCCGCTCCCCCGGGGCGAGATCGAGGTCGACCCCCGCGAGCGCGACAGCCCCGCCCGGCCAGTGCGCGCGAGCACCGCGGAGCCTCAGCGCCGGCACCGCGTCGAAGTCGGCATCCGCTCCGTCATCCGCGCGGAGCTCTCGCGGCGCCTCCTCCGAGAGGACGTCGGCGATGCGCTGGGCGCTTGCCCTGACGCTCCGCCACGACGACGCGGCGATCGGCACCGCCCCGAAGATCTCGAACACCACCATCGGCACCAACACGACGACGGCCAGCCACGGCCCGTCGATCACGCCGGAGAGGATGCCGGGCGCCGCGACCGCCAGCGCCCACGCGGATGCCGCTCCCGCCGCGACCGACACCACACCCGCCGCGACCGCCTGAGCGAGGGACGCACGACCGACCGCACGGCGCAGGGCCCGATCGGCATCCGCGATGCGCCCGCGCGCCTGCCCCTCCGCGCCGTAGGCGATCAGGACGTCGAGGCCGCCGAAGTAGTCGACCAGAGCGGCCGACAGATCTGCTCGACGCGACGACAGCGACGCCTCTGCACGTGAGCCGAACAGCCATCCGAGACCCACGGCGGCACCCGCCGCGATCAGCAGGCACGCGGCGAGCGCGAGCGCAGCGGGCGGCGAGATGATCGCCACGACCCCGACGGCGCCGACCGCGACCACCCCGGCGATCGCCAACGGCTGGACCACGCGCAGCGGCAGGTTCTGCAGGTTCTCGACGTCGTCGACCAGCGCGGAGAGCACCCGGCCGTGATCGGTGCCTCCGAGGCCAGCGGGCGACAGCGGGATGAGCCGCCGTACCAGATCCGAACGGGTGCGGGCGAGCTGGCGCAGGGCCGCATCGTGCCCGGTCAGACGTTCGAGGTAGCGCGTCACCGCACGGGAGACCGCGAAGAAGCGCACGCCGACCACCGCGATCGACAGCGGCACCAGCGAATCCACGATCGAGGCGCTGACGATCAGCCAGCCGCTCACCGCGAGCAGGCTCACCGCGGCTGCCGCCGACAGCACGCCCCAGACGAGGCCGGGGAGGAAACGGAGGAACGGCGGCTGGGCCCGCCGAAGGATCGCGGACACAGAGGCACCGGTCATGCGTCCACCCCCAGGTCGACGACGCGGTCGGCGATGTCGCGGGCCGATCGACGGTGCGAGACGAGCAGGATCGTCGCCCCGGCATCCGCGCGCTCGCGCAGGCTCGTCCACAGCCGCGCCTCCGTGTCGGGGTCGAGGGCGCTGGAGGGCTCGTCGAGCGCGAGCACCCGGTGGGCGCCGCGCGCGTGCCGATACAGCGCCCTGGCCACGGCCACCCGCTGCGCCTGCCCTCCGGAGAGCCCGCTGCCCTGCACGCCGAGCTCCCGGTCGAGGTCGAGCGCTCCGGCGCAGGCCGCGGCGAGGGCGGAGCGGATGCCGTCGGCATCCGGATCCCGATCGCCGAGGGCCACGTTCGCGGCGATGGTCCCGCGGCTCAGCTGCGGACGCTGCCCCGACCAGGCGAGCCAGTCGGCGGGGCTCAGGTGACGGACGTCCGCGCCCCCGAACGCCGCGGAGCCGTCGAACGGCACCGCTCCGCGGAGCGCCGCGAGGAGGCTCGACTTGCCCGCCCCGCTCGGCCCCTCGATGAGCGTGATGGTTCCTGGTTCTGCGGTGAAGGAGACGGGCGCGAGATCGCGCACGCGCAGGTTCTTGACGACGAGGGGCGCGGGCGAAGACGTCCGAAACTCCGGAGATCCGTCGCGATCTGCGGAGGAGAAGCCCGGGTCACGCCGCGTCGTGAGCAATTCTCCGGAGTTCTGGCGCTCCCCCACCGCAACACCGATGACCGACGCGCCGGCGACCGACGCACCGACTGTCGCAGCACCCGCTCCCGCAGCACCGGCCCCCGCAGCACCGGCCGCGTCGAGCACCTCGAACACGTCCTCCGTGGCGGCGACGCCCTCGGCCGCGGCGTGGAACTGCACGCCGACCTGACGGATCGGCAGGAACGCCTCGGGCGCGAGGAGCAGCACGAACAGTCCGACCTCGAGCGACAGGTCGCCCGCGAGCAGCCGGAACCCGATCGACACCGCGATCAGGGCCACGGCCAGCGACGCGAGGAGCTCCATCGCGAAACCCGAGAGGAAGGAGAACCGCAGCACCTTCATGGTCTCGCGGCGGTAGTCGTCGGCCGTCGCCTCGATGCGGTCGGCCGCACGCCGGTCGCGTCCGAACAGCCGCAGCGTCGACAGCCCCTGCACGGTGTCGGCGAACCGCACGGCGAGGGTCTGGAGGGTCTGCCACTGGCGGCGCTGCACGGTGCGCGTCGCCATGCCGATGAGCACGAGGAACAGCGGGATCAGCGGGAGCGTGATGATCGCGGTGAGGCCGCTGGGCCAGTCCTGCCACCACATGACGGCGACGAGCACCGGGGTCGCGATCACCGTCAGCACGAGCTGCGGGATGTACCGTGCGAAGTACGCGTCCAGTGCCTCGAGCCCGTGCCCCGCGGTGACCGCGAGCGAGGCGCGGTTGCGCTGTGCGAGCCACCCCGGTCCGAGCCGCCCCACCGCGGAGATCAGCGCGGCCCGCAGCTGCGCACCCGTCGCCGCCGCCGCGCGTGTGCCCGCGGCGTCCGACGCGGCGATCAGCAGTCCGCGGATGCCGGCGAGCCCGAGCAGCCACAGGATCGACGCCGTCACGTCGCGCCCCGCGACGGCGCCGGTGACGGCATCCGTCAGCATCCACGCGAAGGCGACCGTGACCGCCGTCTGCGCGACGCCGATCAGCGCGGATGCCGCGACGAACACCCGTGCGGCACTCGCGTACCGCAGCAGACGGGGGTCGAGGGGCTTCACGCGTGCGCCGGAGCCGCCTCGATGTGACTGCGCCGGACGCGCTTGCGGAACACCCAGTACGTCCAGCCCTGGTAGAGCAGCACGAGCGGCATCGCGACCAGAGCCGTCCAGCTCATGATCTGCAGCGTGTACGGGGTGCTCGACGCGTTCTCGATCGTGAGGCTGTACGCCGGGTCGATGGTCGACGGCATCACGTACGGGAACAGCGCGCCGAACAGCATCACGACGGCACCGGCCACGGTCACGGCGGCGGCGGCGAACGCCCAGCCGTCGCGTCCGCGCAGCGAGAAGACGACCGCTCCGATGAGAGCGACCGCGGCGAGAGCGCCGCATCCGATCACCATCCACAGCAGCGGCGCCTCCCGCCCGGCCGCCATGACGACCGTCCAGACGACCGTGCCGGCCGCGGCGAGGATCGTGGGCACCGCCGCGAGGCGGACCAGACGACGCGCGTCCTCATGCACCTGCGCGTCGGTCTTCAGGGCGACGAACAGCACGCCGTGCAGGAAGAACAGCAGCAGCGTGGTCACGCCGACGAGCAGCGCGTACGGGTTCAGCAGCGACAGCAGGCCGCCGACGAAGATGTGGTTCTCGTCGAGGGCGACACCCTGCACGATGTTGCCGAAGGCCACGCCCCACAGGAGCGCGGGGACGACGGAGCCGATCACGATCATCCGGTCGAAGCCGCGCTTCCACTTCAGCGAGTCGCGCTGGTGCCGGTATTCGAACGAGACCCCGCGGAGGATGAGCGCGAGCAGGATCAGCAGGAGCGGGAGGTAGAACCCGCTGAACAGCGTCGCGTACCACTCGGGGAACGAGGCGAACAGGCAGGCGCCGGCGACGATGACCCAGGTCTCGTTGAGATCCCACACGGGGCCGATGGTGTTGATCACCTGACGGCGGGAGACGTCGTCCTTGCCGAGGAACGGCAGCGACATGCCCACGCCGAAGTCGAATCCGTCGAGCACGAAGTAGCCGACGAAGAAGAAGGCGACGATCCAGAACCAGAGGTATTCCACGGTCTTCTCCTTTCTCTCAGTAGACGACAGACGACAGCTGGGCCGTCTCCTCGTGGGGCTGCTCTGTGGTGTCGGGGCCCTTCTGCGCGGCCTTGACGATGAGTCGGATCTCGACGACGGCGAGCGCCGCGTAGATCGCCGTGAACGCGATCAGCGAGATGAGCACCTCGACGCCCGAGACGCCCGGCGAGACGCCGTCCTGCGTGGTCATGAGCCCGAACACGATCCAGGGTTGCCTGCCCATCTCGGTGAAGACCCAGCCCATGATGTTGGCGACGAGCGCAAGGGGGAACGACCAGATCGCGAGCTTCCACATCCAGGGAGCCGGGGGCTTCTTGGCGCCCTTGCGGGTCAGCCAGAGGCCGGCGACGGCGACGAGCGCTGCGGCCATGCCGAGGCCGATCATCCAGCGGAACGCCCAGTACGTGACCCACAGGATCGGGGCGAACTCGGTCAGCCCGGTGTCGGCGAAGGTCGTCGCGTACTCGGCGTTGAGGTCGTTGATGCCGTGCACGCAGGCGTCGAACGTGTGCGTCGACAGCAGCGACAGCAGATATGGCACGCGGATGGAGAACAGCTCGGAGCTGCCGTCGGGGGTGCCCAGCGTGAACAGGCTGAACGAGGCGTCAGGGCCGCAGACCGTGTTGAACGTGGCCTCGGCCGCCGCCATCTTCATCGGCTGCGCGGCGTACATCGCGAGGCCCAGCTGGTCGCCCGTGAGCACCACGCCGGCGGTCGAGACGATCATCGCCCACAGACCGAACTTGAGCGAGATGCGCATCGTGTCGAAGTGCTGGCCGCGTGCGAGGTGCCAGGCCGAGACCGAGATCACGACGCCGGCGGCGAACATCAGGGCGCCGAAGATCGTGTGCGGGAAGGCGGCGAGCGCGACCGGGTTGGTCAGCAGCGCCCAGAAGTCGGTGAGCTCTGCGCGGTTCGTCTCGGGGTTGAAGACGTAGCCGACCGGGTTCTGCATGAACGCGTTGGCGGCGATGATGAAGTACGCCGACAGGATGCTGCCGATCGAGACGCACCAGATGGTGGCCAGGTGCAGCTTCTGCGGGAGCTTGTCCCAGCCGAAGATCCACAGTCCGATGAAGGTCGCCTCGAAGAAGAAGGCGAGCAGCCCCTCGAAGGCGAGCGGGGCGCCGAACACGTCGCCGACGAAGCGGGAGTAGTCCGACCAGTTCATGCCGAACTGGAACTCCTGCACGATGCCGGTGACCACGCCCATGGCGAAGTTGATCAGGAAGATCTTGCCGAAGAAGCGGGTCAGGTGCAGGTACTGGACCTTACCGGTGCGCACCCACGCGGTCTGGAAGATCGCCGCGACCAGCGCCATGCCGATCGTCAGCGGCACGAACAGGTAGTGGTAGACGGTGGTGAGGCCGAACTGCCATCGGCTCAGCGCCAGCGGATCAAGCCATTCCATGTGTCGCTCCTCGCACTTCGATCGACGGCACTCGCGCGTCGCCCAGCTGCACCGTGCACTCCGACTGCTCGCCGCGCACGCACTCCGCGGTGAGCGGCCCGCCGACCTCGGCGAGCACTCCCTGCATCAGGCTCAGATGGACCTGGCACAGCACGGGACGATCCTCCGGCCGCGCCGCCGCGTGGGGGCAGGGCGAGAGATCGACGGTCAGGCGCTCGTCGTCGACGACGGGCTCGAATCCGCTCTCCTCCAGGTGCTCGATCAGCGCGTCGAGCTGGTAGTCGGCCTCGCGTCCGAGATCGGATGCCGCGGCCGGCAGCATCCTGCGCATGAGGTCTCCTCGCGCTGCCGCGGCCTTCGCCTTGTCGCGGGCGACGGCGCTGGAGGCCCCGGGGGCTCCCGTCGCGGCGCTGTAGAGGGTGCGAGGACGGCCGCGGGTGGAGCGGCGCTCGACCTCGGCGATCACGTAGCCGCCGTCGATCAGACGCTGCAGGTGCTCGCGCACGGTGTTGGCGTGGAGCCCGGTGGCCTCGCACAGCTCGCCGATCGAGCGGTCGGCTCGACTCTGCACCAGATGCAGGATCTGCACCCGGGAGAAGCTGGAGATCGGCCCGCAGACGGGCCCGGCGCTGGCCATGTCTCCATTATGTTCCGCCGCTCGGGGGCGCCGTGAGAATAGGGCCGTGAATAATGCCCGATCGCGATAGGGATGTCGGATGCCGCCGATAGCGGGGCCGTATGAGCACGCGCACGACCCGTCGAGAGGGCGCGGGAGACGGTCGCTCGGCGTGCGTCCGGCCCCGGCTCGTCGTCCGGAGCCGATCGCGCGGAGGCGGTCGCCCCGGCACGTGTCGGGCCCGCGTCGCCACGCATTGAGGCAGTCGTTCCGGGACGGGAGCAGCCCCGCCTCGTCGTGCGGAGGCGGTCGCTCCTCCGCGCATCCGGTCCGACCTCGTCATGCCGGGGCGATCGCGCGGACGCCCGCGGCATCCGCCGTGGCCCCGGTGTCGGATGCCGCGGCTAGCCTTGACCCATGGCCGCCCGAAAAACCGCTCCTCCCGCGTACGTCTGCACGGAGTGCGGGTGGACCACCGCCAAGTGGGTCGGGCGCTGCGGCGAGTGCCAGCAGTGGGGCACCGTGCAGGAGCAGGGCGCCCAGACCGGCATCCTCAATCGGGTGACGGCCCTGGCCCCTTCTGCCGATCGCGCGGCCCGCCCGATCACCCAGATCACGACGACGGATGCGCCTCGCCGCACGAGCGGAGTCGGCGAGTTCGACCGTGTGCTGGGCGGCGGCATCGTGCCCGGTGCAGCGATCCTGCTCAGCGGCGAGCCAGGCGTCGGCAAGTCCACGCTCCTGCTCGAGGTCGCGGCTCAGGCCGCACGGGCAGACCGCCGCGTGCTCTACGCGAGCGCCGAGGAGTCGCCGGCGCAGGTGCGGCTGCGCGCGGAGCGCACCGGCGCCCTGCACGACGAGCTGTACCTGGCGAGCGAGACCGACCTCGCGACGATACTCGGGCACATCGACGAGGTGCGCCCGCAGCTCGTGATAGTCGACTCGGTGCAGACGGTGTCGTCGTCGCTGAGCGACGGCGCGGCCGGTCAGCCGAGTCAGGTGCGCGAGGTCGCGGCGACGCTCATCAGAGTCGCCAAGGAGCGCAGCCTGCCCATCATCATCGTGGGCCACGTCACGAAAGACGGACAGGTCGCCGGTCCCCGCGTGCTCGAGCATCTGGTCGACGTCGTCTGCCATTTCGAGGGCGACCGGCAGACCTCGCTGCGGTTCCTCCGCGCGCTCAAGAACCGTTTCGGTCCGACCGACGAGGTGGGCTGCTTCGAGATGACCGGAGACGGGATCTCCGAGGTGCCAGATCCCTCAGGTCTGTTCCTGTCGCAGGGGGCGACCGAGCCGGGCACGTGCGTGGCGATCGCGCTCGAAGGTCGGCGCGCGATGCCGGTGGAGGTGCAGGCGCTCACCGTCAGCTCCTCGGCGCCCAACCCGCGCCGGGTGGTGCACGGACTCGACGCCTCCCGCGTGGCGATGGTGCTGGCGATCCTCGAAAGGCGCGCCGGCATCCCGACGAGCTCTCTCGACGTGTACGTGTCGACGGTCGGCGGGGTGCGGTTCACCGAGCCGGCAGCAGACCTCGCGATCGCGATCGCGGTGGCGGGGTCGATCCAGCACAGCTCGGTGCCGCGCACGGTGGCCGCGGTGGGAGAACTCAGCCTGGCCGGCGAGGTGCGCCCGGTGACGCAGGCCGCGCAGCGTCGGTCGGAGGCCGCGCGACTGGGCTACGAGCAGGTGATCGACGATCGCTCGAAGACGCTCCGCGCGGCGCTCGGCGACATCCGTGCGCGCAGTGCCGCTCGACGCGACGAGCGCGACATCCCGCCGTTCTGAGCCGCGCCCGCCGGTCGGCGCCCGCGGAGCGCGGATGTCGTCTCGCTCCGCCCGCTCAACGACCAGAACCCCTCAGACCTCGAAACCACACCCTCGGTCGTTGAGCGAGGAGCGCAGCGACGAGACGAAACGTCCCTCGGTCTCGCTCCCGCACCGCGCCCCTGTCGTCGTGCGAGGAGCACAGTGACGAGGCGACACGTCCCTCGGTCTCGTGGCTCAGGCGTCGAGGGCCTTCAGCAGCTCCTCCGGCGAGGCCTGCATCGGATGCGGGCCGGCGATGTCGAGGAACACCGTCGTGATCGGGTGCGTGACGAGGAACTTCCGCAGCCAGTCGGCGGAGTAGATCCCCACGCCCGGGGGCAGGTTCGCGGGCTTGTTCTTGGCGTCGCTGAACAGCAGCAGCGCGAGGTCGCCGCTCTTCGGGTCGCGGTAGGTCCACACCTCGCCGCTGTCGAGGGGGTTGTCCCGCGCACCCGGCGTGATGAGGGGCACGACCGTGGTGCCGTGCCGAAGGGCCAGCGCGACGGCCGCGACGTCCTGCTTCTCCAGGGCCTGCGCCAGAGCATCCGACCGGAAGTCCTCCGGCGCCGGCTTCTTCTTGGCGGGCTTCGCCTTCTTCGCTGCCATGACTCCAGCCTATTCGGCTCCACCGACGAGACGCGCTCGACCTGAACACACCCCGGCGGGCGGGCGCGGCACGCCGACCTCCAGAACTCCGGAGAGCCGAGCGAGCGCACGGCCGGATCCGCTGCTACGGGCGACGATCCCGGCGGATCTCCGGAGTTCTGGAGGTGCACGGCACAGCGAGACGCACGGCGCATGGAGGCGCACGGCACGGCGAGGCGCACGGGATGCCGCGGCGCTCCGCCTCCGAGGCGAGCACGGCGCCTCATCGGGCACCGCGCGAATATTCACGGTCCTGCGTCACGCGGCGGGCGAAGCCCCGCGGATACGATTGGGGCCCTCTCGAGTCCCACATTGGGGACTGGGGTACTCGAGAGGGCCCTCGAACTCTCGAGCGGCAAGTGTCGAAGCGCTGGGGACGCTGTAAGTCGACGCCACTGGGGATGGCATGTGATGCCGCATGTTCCCGAGAGTCAAGTCAATGGTATCCCAAAGAATCCGTGCTGTCTGCACGAATTCTGAGTTCACTGCTGTATTCGCGCTCAATAGAGCAGGATCTGCTTCGATCCCGCGGCCGGGAAGCCGCCGATCTGCACGTCGACGTGGTACGAGGCCCCTCCGCCGGGGGCGCGCGGACGGTTCTCCGATCCGCATGTCTCCACGCTCGACCGGGTGCGATCCCACGCGACGGGCGTCTTGCTCTCGACGGTCGCGCCTGCGGCGAGCGTCGCGATCATGCTGCTCGGATTCTCCTGGCAGTCCGTCGACCGCCACCACACGTCGTCGCCGCTGGAGACCGTGAAGACCTGGGTCGTCGAGCCGACGTCCATCGTGCAATCGGCCGCGCCGTTGTTGGTGAGGCGGATCGAGAGCTGCGGCAGCACGCCGGGCTGATAGCTCTCGGCATCCGTCACCGCCTCGACGACGATGTCCTTCGCCTCGCATGCGACGACGCCCGGAGTCTCGGAGGCCGTGGGTTCGCCACTCGGGGTCTCGGCGGCGTCCGTCGGGGTCGCGGTCGCAGTCGCCGACGACGATGCCGTCGGTGCGGGCTTCTCGGCGGCGCCCGCCCACGGCCGGGCGATCAGCAGCCACGCGGCGACGCCGATCACGGCGATGAGCAGGATCACCCCGAGGAGCAGGACGAGCCGCCGACGACGGTAGACGGCTGCGGACTGACGGGGCATTCCTCCAGGCTAACCGAGGCTCTTGAGCATCCTGGTGTTGCCGAGCGTGTTCGGCTTGACGTGGGCGAGATCCAGGAACTCCTCGACGCCGGCGTCGCCGCTGCGGAGGAGCTGCGAGTACACATCGGGGTCGACGACCTGCTCGCCGATCGGGGTGAACCCGCGGCGCCCGAAGAACTCCACCTCGAAGGTCAGGCAGAACAGCCGCGAGAGTCCGAGCGTCCTGGCGTTGTCTTCGAGGCGATCGACGATCGCACGGCCGACGCCGTGGTGCAGCCACTCGTCGTCCACCATCAGGGTGCGGACCTCGCCGAGGTCCTCCCAGAACACGTGCAGCGCACCGCATCCGATCAGCACGCCGTCGGACTCGGCGACGACGAACTCCTGCACGGCGCCGTAGAGCACCGCCAGGTCCTTGCCCAGGAGGATCCGCTGCTCGACCATCGGCTGCAGCAGATTGCGGATGCCGATCACATCGGCGCTGCGCGCCGGCCGGACGATGTACTCGCTCACACCACAAGCCTAGAACCACGCGCCCGCACGGACGCTGAACCGCGGTCGCGAGCGCAGCTTCGGACCCCGGCATCCCCTCACCGGGCACAACTTCGGACCCAGCATCCCCCACCCGAGCACAACTTCGGACCCGACGTCCCCCACTCGAGCACGAACTTCGGACCCAGCATCCCTCACCGGGCACAACTTCGGACCCGACGTCCCCGCACCCGAGCACAACTTCGGACCCGGGACTCGACACGCCGACCAGGCGGCTCCGAGGCCCGGCGCGCCGCAGCCCCGCTCCGAAACCGTGCCCGGCCCCCACTCCGAAACTGTGCCCGGCACCACGAAGGAAACGGTGCCCGGCACCACACCGAAACTGTGCCCGGCACCACTCCGAAACCGTGCCCAGCACCACACCGAAACCGTGCCCGCACCGACACCGTGTCCGCACCGACACCCGGGCACGAAGGAGGGGCGGATGCCGCGGCATCCGCCCCTCTCGGGATCCTGCTAGACGGTGACGATCACGTCGTCGCCGTCGACCCGTACGGGGACCGGGCGCAACCCCACCCTCTGATCGGCGGGGTGCTTGCCGGTGAGGATGTCGAACTCGAAGCCGTGCCAGGGGCACACGATGTTGCGGTCGGTCGGGTGGAACCCGGGGCCGCCGCTCTTGAGGCCGTCCTCTCCCCTGACCAACTGCACGGTGCGCGGCATGATCTTGCCCTGGCACACCGGGCCGCCCTGATGAGGACAGACGTTGTACCAGGCGCGCACCTGATCGGCATGGAAGTAGACGCCGAGCTCGGTGCCCTCCACGTCGACGACGATGCGCTCGCGCTCCTTGAGGTCGCCGAGGCTGGCGACCCTGACGTCTCTGCGGACCACTCGGGCGCTCATTCGGCCCTCCGGTACCAGATCGCCATGTCGAAGAGGTTCACATCGGCGGCGTCGAGCAGGGCCGTGACGAGCACGACGGTCTCGGTGGCGTTCAGCGCGTCCTCGCGGATGGGCCAGGAGATCTTGCCCACGCGGTCGGTCTTGGCGGAGAACAGGCGGGCGGCGGCGTAGAGGACGTCGGCGATGTGCTCGTCGGAGACCTCGGCGCCGCGCTCCTCCTGCGCGATCCGAGCGGTGAGCTCCCCGAGCCGGGCGACGAGCCCGTCGAGCTCGGCGGCGACGGAGGAGACGGCGGTGGTGGTGTCAGTGGTCATGTCACGAGATCCCTGGTCGCTCCGCGAGCACCTGCTCGGCGGATGGCTTCTGTCGGTCGGTGGGGAGGTTGAACACGCGCGCCGCGTTCAGCCCGAGGATGTTGCGCTTGGCCTGCTCCGAGAGGAACGGCAGCCGCGTGATGGTCGACGGGGCGTCCCAGTCCCAGTGCGGCCAGTCCGAGGAGTACAGCAGCTGCGTCTCGGCGTTGAACGACTTCATGGTGGCCTCGAGCAGCTCCATGTTGGTGCGCTCCATGGGCTGCGTGGTGTACCACATCTCCTTCATGTACTCGCTCGGCAGCCGCTTCAGTCCCGGCGCCTCGCTCGGCCGCATGAGCACCTCGTGGTCCAGGCGCTGCATGAGGAAGGGGATCCACGCGAGACCGCTCTCGACCCACACCATCTTGAGCTTCGGGAAGCGCTCGGGCATCGCGTTGATGATCCAGTTGGTGACGTGGATCTGGTTGTAGTGCGTGAACGACAGCGCGTGCATCGACAGGAACCGGTTCAGCTGCGAGAACGACGGGTCGCCCCAGTGGTAGCCGGAATGGAACGCGAGCGGCTTCCCGCTGTCCTCGATGAGCTTGTAGAGGCGCGTGTACACGTCGGAGTGCACCGGGTTGTTGCGGGTCGAGCACACCGTATAGCCGATGATGCCCGGGTCGTCGGCGTACTTCTCGACGAGCTCCTCGCAGACCTCCGGCGTGTTGTACGGCAGGTAGAGCATGCCCTTCAGGCGCGGGTTCGGCGGCAGGATGACCTCGGTCAGCCAGCGGTTGAACGCGCGGCCGAGCACCACCTCGACCTCGTCCTGCGGGTGCATGCCGAGCATGAGCATCGCGCTGGGGAACACGACCTGGAAGTCGAGACCCATGGCGTCCATGCCGCGGCGGGCCGCTGTGACGAACGGATGCCCCTCGCCGGGGTCCACCGGCTCCTTGCGCCCCTGGTGGCCGATGCGGCCGCCGACGCTCTGGTGCGACATGCCGGGCTGGATGTTCAGCAGCGCGTTGTTGCCGCCGAAGCCGTGGAACTGGCTGAGGCCCAGATCGCGCCACACGTCGTTGTCGATGAGGTCGAGCACCTCGCCCCAGAAGTGGTCCTCCGAGACGTGCGCGTCGATGTCGACGATGAAGTAGTCGTCGTAGTCCTCCTTCGCCTGCTTGGTGGCGTGCGAGAGCACGTCGCGGCTGTCGGAGCGTCCGCCGATCTCGGCGAGCTCGCGGATGCGCGGCGCGTCGGATCGGGGGGTGGGCAGATCACTCATGTTCTTCCTCTCTGAAGGTCGGGGGCGCCTCAGCGCGGGGAGACGATCGCGTTCGTCTCGATGGTCAGGTAGTCGTCCTCCGACGCCTGGCGGCTGATGACGACGGCGCGGGCGGGGTTGACCGCGAACCGCAGCTCGTCGCCGGCCTGCGGCACGGCATCCGGGCTCAGGTCCGAGGTCTCGACGCGGACGCGCAGGGGCAGGCCGTCGACCCGGACGAGGAGGTTCACCGCGCTGCCGAGGTAGGTGGTGCGCTCCACGGTTCCGGTGAAGCGCCCCGCACCGGATGCCGTGTCATCCGTCGTCCTGACGTGGGCGGCACGGAAGGCGATGTCGGCGCGGTCGCCGACCGCGACGGAGGAGGTCGCGGTGCCGGCGACGACGAGGGAGGTGCCGTCGACGCGGACATCGGCGACGCCGCCGCTCACGGCGACGACGGATCCGGGGAGGATGTTCTGGAAGCCCATGAAGTCGGCGACGTAGGCCGACTGCGGGCGGTCGTAGAGCTCCGCCGGGGCGCCGTCCTGCACGATCACGCCCTCGCTCATCACGATGATGCGGTCGGAGAGCGTGATCGCCTCCTCCTGATCGTGCGTGACGTAGACGGAGGTGGTCTCGAACTGGTTGTGCAGCGCCCGCACCTGCTGCCCCATCTGGTAACGGAGCTTGGAGTCGAGGTTCGACAGGGGCTCGTCGTAGAAGATGATGCCCGGCCGGGCGGCCAGAGCACGCGCCAGTGCGACGCGCTGCTGCTGACCGCCCGACAGGGCGGTGACCGGACGCTTCTCGAACTCCGCGAGGCCGACGGCGGCGAGCATCTCGCGCATCCGCTTCTGGCGGTCCTGCGCTCCGAGCCTGGCCACCCTGAGCGGGTAGGCGACGTTCTCCGCCACGCTCATGTGCGGCCAGAGCGCGTAGCTCTGGAACACCATTCCGACCTGACGCTTGTCCGCGGGGACGAACGTCTTCCGGTCGGTGTCGACCACGATGCGATCGCCCATGGTGATGCGGCCCGTGGTCGGACGCTCCAACCCGGCCAGGCAGCGCAGCGTCGTCGTCTTGCCGCAGCCCGAGGGGCCGAGCAGGGTGACGAATTCGCCGGAGCCGATCGTGAGATCGAGTCCGTGCAGTGCCGACTTGCCGCCGTACCGCTTGGTGAGTCCGGAAACCAGGACCTCGGTCATGGGTGTCTCGCCTTCTCGCAGGAGATTCGGGAAAGGGGTGCTACTTCGTGAACTGCTCGGTGATGAAGTCGAAGTAGGGCTGGTTGAACTCGGGGTCGGAGTTCGCGAACGGGACGCGCTTGAGCTCGTTCAGCGGCGGCGTGCCCTCGGGGCCGGGGGCCTCGGGGGTCCAGCCGTAGGAGCGGTTCTTCTCGGCGAGCGCCTGCTGGCCCTCGGGCGAGTAGAGCCAGTTGATGTAGAGCTGCGCGGCGTCAGGGTGCGGGCTCTTGTCGATGATGCACATGCCGGTGCGCGACATGAAGTTGCCGCCGTCGTCGAGCGGGAAGACCGCGGCGATCGGGCCGCCCTTCTCCTTCACGTCCTCGTAGAAGCCCTGGTACACGGCGATGCCGATCGGGAACCGGCCGCTCGCGACGTCCGCGGGCACGTTCGGCTCGGACTGCGCGAACTGCACGTCCTGCGCGGCGAGCTTCTCGATGTACGGCTTGCCCCAGGTGTCTTCGCTCTCGGGGACCATCAGCGAGGTGAGGATGTAGCGGATGCCGCCGGGCACCGTCGGGTCGCCGACGGTGATCTTGCCCTTCCACTTCGGGTCGAGCAGGTCGTCCCAGTTCTTCGGCGCCTCGTCCTCCTTGACCATGTCGGTGTTGTAGACGAAGACGAAGTAGCGCATCGCGTAGTAGGTCAGCCGGCCGTCGAAGTCGCCGGGGATCTCGAAGCCGTCTGGCGCCGTGCGCACGTCGGCCTGGGTGCAGATGCCGTCTTCGGCGGCGACCTGCGGCGACTCTCCGCCGTCGTAGATGTCGGCGATCTTGCTGCCGCTCTGGGCCTCGGCCTCGATCTTGGTGATGCTCTGCGCATCGGGCTGGTCCTGCTGGACCATCTTGATGCCGGGGAAGCGGTCGGTGAAGACCTTGAACAGGTCCTTCTGCGCCGAGACGCTGGGGCCGTACAGGACGATGTCGGTCTTGCCGTCGGCGACCGCCTTGTCGTACAGCTCGTTCATGTACGCGTTGCCGTCGGCGGTCGCGCCGGGCACCTCGATCGGCTTGTCGGGCTTGGCTGCGGCTCCGCCCGACGAGCAGGCGGTCAGGGCGGTGAGCGCACCGACGGCGATGAGAGCCGTGGTGAGCCGTGCTGTCTTGCGGGAGAACGTCATTATTCTGCCTCTCGGGTGTGTCAGGGTGTGATGCGGGTGAGGGGGACTGCGGGCGCGGCGCCTGTGCGTCCGCGCAGTCGCGTGCCGAGCTTCAGGGAGAGCGCGGCGATCGCGAGCACGGCCATGGCCGCGACGAGGATGATCATGAAGAGGGCGGCGCCCTGCGACATGTTGCCCTGGAGGAACTGCTGGAACGCGGTCAGCGAGACGGGCTGGAGTCCGGGCGGGGCGAGCAGCATCGGCACGGCGAGGTTGCCGGAGATGAACAGCGCCGAGAGGAACCAGCCCGACAGGAAGCTGGGGATGACCAGGCGCAGCACGATCGAGAGCAGCACCCGCCAGGATCCGGCGCCCGAGGTGCGGCCCGCCTCCTCCAGCTCCGGCGACAGCTGCGCGAGAGCGCCTTCCGCGATGCGGCTGGACACCGGGATGGTCGCCACGATGAGCACGAGCGTCATGAGGAAGGCCGAGCCGTAGAGACCGCGGAACGCCGGCACGTAGAGCACCGCGAACATGTAGGCGAGCGCCAGCACGATACCGGGGAGCGCCCACGGGATCCACACCGCGAACGACGTATACGAGCGGATGAAGCCGGTGCGGCGTGCCGTGACGTACGCGGTGAGCATGGCGATCGCGATGGAGCCGAACCCGCCGATCACGGCCAGCCATGCCGTGAGCGCGAGACTGGAGCTGAACACCGGGTCGGTGAGCATCTCGACGTAGTTGTCGAAGGTCAGGCCGGTGCTCATGACCCCGAAGATCGGCTGCAGGCTGCCGAGGATCATCGCGAACAGCGGCAGCACGAGGTTGAGCAGCATGAACACGACGATCAGGGCGGTGAACACCC
This sequence comes from Microbacterium sp. NPDC057944, assembly GCF_042887445.1. Taxonomy (NCBI): domain Bacteria; kingdom Bacillati; phylum Actinomycetota; class Actinomycetes; order Micrococcales; family Microbacteriaceae; genus Microbacterium; species Microbacterium sp. NPDC057944. Next base: position 1,598,772 of record NZ_JBHVPJ010000001.1, on the reverse strand, counting down.
AGCGCACCGGGCCCAGCTCCTGCGGCTCGCGACGAGACGTCTTGCCGGTGAGGGTCGTGAAGCTGCGACCGCGCAGCAGCCACCGCTGGGCGACGAAGAGGGCGAGGACGAGCACGATGAGAACGAGGGAGAGCGCGAACGCCTTGGTGTACTCGGCCGGAGCCTGGTCGCGCACGTAGTGGTAGATCTGCGTGGAGAACACGAAGATGTTCGCCTGACGGCCGATCAGCTGGGGGCTGTCGAACGCCTGGAACACGAGGACGGCGATGAGGATGGCCGCGCCTGTGATCGCCGGCCCGACCGAGGGGAGCGTGATCGTGAAGAACGTCCGCACCGCGCCGGCGCCGCTGATCGCCGCCGCCTCGTCGAGGGACTGGTCGCGGTTCTTGAACGCGCCGAGCATGAGCAGGTACGCGAAGGGCATGTAGCCGAGCGACATCAGCAGGATCAGGCCGCCCCAGCCCTGGATGTTCATGAACGGCTCCGTGGCGCCGAGCATCCGGGCGAACTGGTTGATGAGACCGTTCTGCGCGTTGCCGAGCATGATCCAGCCGAGCGTGTGGAACAGCGGCGGCACGAAGAGGTTCACCGCCATGAGCGGAGTGAGGAGCTTGCGGCCGGGGACGTTGGTGTTCGCGGCGACCCAGGCGAACAGCCCGCCGCCGGCGACCGAGATCGTGCCGCAGACGAGCACGAGGATCACGGAGTTCCCCATCGTCGACCAGGTCGTCGGGTCCTGGAACGCCTCGACGAGGCCGCCGATCGTGAACGGGATGTTGTCGGACGGGAGTCCGTCGCGGAAGGCGCCGATCACGATCATCGACACCGGGAACACGAAGATCAGGGTGAGCGCGGCGATGAAGACGGCCCACAGCGTGCCGCCGGTGACCGCCCGGCGCTGCGATGCACGCCGGTCGCGCTCGAAATCGATCGTCGCAGTCACTGCCGTTCCCTTCGCGCACACTGTGCGGGTCTGCGCCGCGGTCCGGTTCAGGTCCGAACCGCGGCGTTCGTGATGTCTGTCAGCGTACGAACCGTCGGGTGGACGGTTCTTCGGCGGCGGCTCCGAAGTCCTCTCCCCCGCCTCCGACACTGTGTCGGACGGGGGTCGGCATCGAGCCGCGAGGGTCAGAGCAGGGCGGCGAGTGCCGCGTCGTTCTCGGCCGGGAGGCCGACGGTGACGCGCACGCCCCCCGCGTGCGGGAAGGGCCGGGCGAGCACACCATGCGCCTCGAAGCGCTCCAGCAGCTCGTCGGCGTCGCCGTGCACGAAGAGGAAGTTCGACTGGCTCGGCAGGAACGAGACCCCGCCGGCGCGCAGCGCCTCCTGCATCCGCTCCCGCTCCGCGACGATCACCGCGATGCGCTCGGCGGCGACGGCCTCACCCGCTGGGCTGAACGCGGCGATGACCGCAGCCTCGGCGACGCTGTTCAGCGCGAAGCCGACGGAGGTGCGGCGCAGCGCCTCGGCGATGCGAGGGGAGGCGGCCGCGTACCCGGCGCGGATGCCGGCGAGTCCGTGTGACTTCGACAGCGTGCGCAGGATGACGAGGTTGGGGAACTCGTCGAGCAGAGCGGTCGTCGCCTCGAGGGGCTCGGCGGTGACGAACTCGCGGTATGCCTCGTCGAGCACGACGAGGACGGTCGACGGCACGTCGCGGAGGAAGGAGCGGATGCCGTCGGCGTCGACGAACCCGCCGGTGGGGTTGTTCGGGTTGCAGAGGTACGCGATGCGCGTCTCGGGCGTGATCGCGGCGGCCATCGCCGCGAGGTCCATCGCGCCGTCCTCGGCGAGGGCCACGGGGGTGCTCTGGGCGCCGGCGAGCGCGAGGGCCGCGGGGTAGGCCTCGAAGGAGGGCCAGCAGTAGACGCCGTGCACGCCGGGCTCGCACACGAGGCGGGCGAGTCCGTGCAGCAGCGACCCGGAGCCGTTGTCGATCGCGATGCGCTCGACGTCGAGCCCCATGGCGTCGGCGACGGCCGCACGGGCGGCGGTGCGGTGGTAGTCGGGGTAGCGGTGCGTCGAGCGGGCCGCCTTCTCCATGGCGTCGACGATCACCGGCGCCGGCTCCCAGGGCATCTCGTTCTGGGAGAGCCGGATGGGGGGCAGGGAGACGCGGGCAGGACGGTTGGGAGCGGCCAGCATCTTGTCGATCACGCTGCGGAACTCGAGAGTCATAGGGGCGCCTCCTCGGGGCGAGGGCAATTATCAATATTGAATATGAACATTATTGAAACGGACCTCCCCTGTCAACCCTCCAGGGGCGGATCTCAGGCTCGGGAAGCCCGGAATTTCAGGACAGGACGGCCGCCATCGACGAGCCGCGGTGACGCTCGACCGCCGACGAGGCGAGCGCATGATCGCGACGAGCGACGGCGGTCGCGAAGTCGAGATGGGTCTGCAGCCGCTCGGGCGTGGTCGGCGCCGTCGCGCCCTCCAGCTCCTCCACGATGATGTAGTCGACGAGGTTCGTGTAGAGGCTCCGGAGCAGCTCGTTCGGAGTGATGCGCGCGATGCGCGCGTGCAGCGCCCAGTTTGCGTTCGACGCCTCCGCCGTGCCCCACGCGGCCTTCAGCGCGTCGGCGCAGCGCTGCACCTCGGCGATGTCGGCATCCGTGGCGAACTCTACGGCGTCGTGCAGGATCGTGCTGTCCAGCGCGTCGAGGACCCGCAGGCAGTTCGTCACGGTCGCCGTGCTCTCCCGCAGCCGCAGCAGCTGATCGCTGAGCTGGGTGAACGGCGAGCGGTCGGCGACGAAGATGCCGCCGCCGGGGCCGGGCTTGGCGTCGACGATGCCCCGCGAGCGCAGCAGCTGGATGGCCTCGCCCAGGGTGGCCGGGGCGACGCCGAACCGCGCGGAGAGCTCCTGCCGCCGCCCGATGAAGTGACCGGGCTTCCAGGCCTCCGTCGTGATCTCCTGCTCCAGCGCGCGGGCGACCTGCACCGCGACGGCGGCATTCGTGATCTGCGACACCGCGCACCCCCTTCGTTTCCCGTGACGACGCACCGAGCGCACGCGTGTCTACACAGTAGACGCACGCAGACGGAGCGCGCACCCGGCGATCGATTATATTGATCACCCTCTGTTCCGGAGCGTCCATGACACCCCGGAGACGGCGGGGACCGGCGCGACCGGACCCCGCCGTCATGGGTCAGTGCTTGCGCTCGTGGATGAATCCCCACGGCGACGGGAACACGTCGACGGGCACCTTGATCACGGCGGGTCGCCCGTTCAGGATCGCCTCGCCGATCGCGCGCTGCACGGCATCCGCATCCTGTGCGAGCGAGAAGTCGATGCCGAACGCCATCGCGAGCAGCTCGAAGTCGGGGTTCGTGAGGTCGGAGCCGATGAAGCGCCCCCCGTAGGTGTCGCGCTGGATGCGCCACACGTTTCCGAACCTGCTGTCCTCGAACAGCACCGTGATGAGCGGGATGCCGTACTTCTTGGCCGTGGCGAACTCCTGCAGCGACCAGCCGATGCCGCCGTCGCCGGTGACGACGACCACGGGGCGGTTGCCCGCGCCGACCGCGGCGCCCAGCGCCGTGGGCATGGCGTAGCCGAGCGTGCCCTGATAGCCGGGCCACACGTAGGAGCGCGGCGCCTGCACCGGGAAGCCGTAGGTGGAGACGTAGCCGATCTGGGTGAGCTCGTTCACGAAGATGCCGTCGGCCGGCAGTGCGGCGCGGATCGCGTCGACGAACGCCATCTGCGGAGCGACCTGCTCGCGGACGCGGGCCTCACCCTCCGCACGGAGGCGGGCGATCTCCGCACCCCAGCCCTCCTGCGGCTGCAGCCGCTCGACGAGGGCCGCGAGCACGGCGGTGGCGTCGGCGTTCACGGAGATGTCGGGGCGACGCGGAGCGCGCAGATCGTCGGGGTCGACGTTCACGAGCGCGAGGCGGGCTTCGCCGATGTTCAGCTGCTGACCGAACGGGGTGAGGAAGCGGCTGCCGAAGGAGACGACGGCATCCGCCGACTCGCGCAGCTCCCACAGGGAGAACGCTGGGAGCGCGTGCGGGTCGCGCGCGTCGATGGCTCCGCGGCCGTTCTCGCTCATCACGACGGGCGCGTCGAGCAGCTCGGCGAGGCGCGACAGCAGCTCGAAGGCGCGCTGTCCGCGGACGCCGCCGCCCACGTGGATGACCGGTCGGCGGCTCGCACGCAGCAGCGCGGCGATCTCGGCCACCCCGCCTTCCGGTGCGACCGGCGCCTCGACGGCGAACGGCTCCCCCACCTCGACGTCGATCTCGGCGTGCAGGAGGTCGGGGCCGAGCTCGAGCGCGACGGGACGGGGCCGCCCCGTGCGCATCTGCCGGAAGCCCTCGTGCACGAGCTCGGGGATCTCCTCGGCGCGCGTCGGCCGTGCCGTCCACTTGGTGAGCCCCTCGATGGTCTCGCTCTGCTTCGGGATCTCATGCAGGGCCCCGAGACCCGAGCCGACGAGCGTCGACGGGATGGTGCCGGCGAGCAGCATGACCTGCGAGGAGCACGCGTAGGCGGTGGCCATGCCCGCACCCGCGTTGAGGACGCCGGGTCCGGGGACCACCATCGCGACGCCGGGGCGCCCGGTGACGCGGTGATAGCCGTCTGCCATGTAGGTGGTGCTCTGCTCGTGCCGCGGCACCATCAGGTGCACCTCGTCCTGGCGGCGGTACATGCCGTCGGTGAGGCCGTCGAGCTGGACTCCGGGGATGCCGAACACCGTGTCGGTCCCCTCGCTGATCAGAGCCTGGGTGAGCGCGTCGCCGCCTGTCATCTTCGCCATACTGGTCGCCTCTCGTGTAATTGACTATAATGAATATAGATCTAACCTCCGCTGTGCGACAAGTCGGCCGGTTCTCCGGCATCCGATCCACGGCGCGGAGGAACAGAAGAGATGCGCATCGCGGCGCACGGAGAGGTGGACGATGAATCTCGAAGGACAGGTCCAGGCGTACGCCGACCGACTCGGACGACCCATCATCGTGTTCGACGTCGACTTCAACGTCATCGCCTTCAGCGTGCACGACCGCGACGTCGACCACGCCAGGCTCGCGATCATCCTCGCGCACAAGGGCTCCTCCCGTGCGCGCGAGTCGATCCGCGAGTACCGCGTCGGCCACGCCGACGGCCCCGTCCGCATCCCCCCGATGGACGGCGGTCTGACCAGGCACGTCGCCCCCGTGCGGCACGACGGACATCTCGTCGGCTACGTCTCCTCGACGATCCCCGAGGAGACACCAGACGAGGAGCTCGCCGAAGACGACGTCATCCGCTCCTCCCGCGACCGCATCGGCGTGACCCTCGCCGCGATGGCTCTCGGCAACAGGGAAGACGAGGACCGCGCGCTCCGACTCCTCACCGCCCTCCTCGACGGCGATGCCGAACAGCGGACGAGGGCCGCCGACGAGCTGCTCACGGGCGGCCTCATCTCCCCCGTGCCGCACTACACCGTCATCACGATCTCGGCGCCGCCGACCGTCGATCCGGGCTCGGCCGCCCTGCGGCTCGTGCTCGATCGTGCGCTCTCCGGCATCCCCGTCTTCCCCACCCTGAAGGCCGTCGGCACGGTGGTCGACGGCGAGGCCGTGCTCGTCGTCCCCTACGAGATCGACCACGAGCGCCTCACCGCCCTCCTCGCGCAGCCGGCGTTCACCGGCCTTCGCGCCGGGGTCGGCGGCGCGCACGCACCGCTCGCCGAGGCGCACCGCTCCCGACGCGAAGCGCGCATCGCCGCACGGGGGGCCGCGATCGATCCGACCAGGGGACGCGTCGTGCACTGGAGCGACCTCGGACTCGACAGGGTGCTGCTGCAGCTCCCGCTGGAGAAGCTCGCGCTCGGCGACCTCCCCGAGCCGGTGCAGCGCATCCTCGACGCGCAGTCCGGTCCCGACCTCGCCCAGACCCTGGAGGCGTACCTCGACTTCGGCTGCGACGCGCAGCGCACCGCCCAGGAGCTGCACGTGCACCGCAGCACGCTGTACTACCGGCTCGACCGCGTCCGCGCCATCGCCGACGTCGATCTCGCCGACGGCTTCGTCCGCCGCGAACTGCACACCGCCCTGCGAGTGGCGACGCTCGCCGGGCTCCGCTGACCCCATCCGCACGCCCCACCCGGCGACCGCCGGGGGAAGGAACCAGACATGAACGCCCTCCTCACCACCGTCAGCGCCGACCCCGCCCTCGGCCGCCCGATCCTCGACGCCGCCACCCGCGAGGTCGTCGGCCACGCCCCGGTGCAGACCGTCGCCGATCTCGACGCGGCGATCGCCGCGGCATCCGCAGCGCAGCCCGCCTGGGCCGCCCTCGGGCACGCCGAGCGCGCGCGGCTGATGCGCCTCGCCGCCGACGACATCGACGCGCACGCCGACGAGCTCGGCGAGATCATCACCCACGAGCAGGGCAAGGTCGCCGGAGCCGGAGAGGCGCACGGCGCGGCGCACTGGCTCCGCGGCGCGGCGGACACCGTGCTCGAACCGCAGCAGCTGGGCGCGGGGGCCGAGCTGCACTACGTGCCTCTCGGCGTCGTCGCCTCGATCGGTCCGTGGAACTTCCCGGTCATGATCGCGGTGTGGCACCTCGCCCCCGCGCTGCGGATGGGCAACACCGTGGTCATCAAGCCCTCGGAGAACACCCCGCTCAGCGTCCTCGCCCTCGTCGAGATCCTGAACCGCCACCTTCCGGCCGGGGTCGTCACGGCGGTCTCCGGCGACCGCGAGGTGGGAGCCGCCCTCGCCTCGCACCCCGACATCGCGAAGATCGTGTTCACCGGATCGACCGCCACCGGGCGGCGCATCGTCGAGAGCTCCGCGGCGAACCTCGCGCGCCTCACCCTGGAGCTCGGCGGCAACGACGCGGGCATCGTGCTGCCGGGAACGGATGTCGAGGCCGTCGCCGACACCCTGTTCTGGGGCGCGTTCATGAACACCGGGCAGGTGTGTGCCGCGCTCAAGCGCCTCTACGTGCACGACTCCGTGTACGAGGAGACCGTCGCCGCCCTCGCAGCCAGGGCCGAGGCGGCGCCGATCGGCTCGGGCCACGACAAGTCGAACAGGCTCGGCCCCGTACAGAACCCCGCGCAGTTCGACATCGTCGCGCGACTCGTCGACGACGCCCGCGACCGCGGAGCCCGCATCGTCACCGGCGGCGAACCCGCACCCGAGCTCGGACCGCTCTTCTACCGCCCGACCATCGTCGCCGACGTCGACGACGATGCCGCGGTCGTCGCCGAGGAGCAGTTCGGCCCGGTGCTCCCCGTCATCCGCTATTCCGACGTGGACGACGCGATCCGCCGCGCCAACGGCACCGAGCAGGGACTCGGCGCCTCGGTCTGGGGAGCGGATGCGGATGCCGCCGCGGCGGTCGCCGAGCGCCTCGACGCCGGCACCGTGTGGATCAACCAGCATGGCGGCGTCGACCCCTCCATCCCCTTCGGCGGCACGAAGGCCTCGGGCTACGGCCTCGAGTTCGGCGTCGAGGGGCTGAAGGCGATGGCCGCGACGAAGGTCATCCGCCGCTGACCGCTCCGCCTCCCGTTAGCGGAGGAGAACGCACGCTCGGGAGGAGAACTCACGCTCGGGAGGAGGAATCCCCGCCAAGACTCCTCCCGAACAAGACTTCTCCTCCCGAACACGCGAAACACGTCCAACCCCGAGGCAAGCCCCCGTCGCACGCCCGGGAGGAGAACGCACGCCCGGGAGAACGAATCCCCACCAAGACTCCTCCCGAATAAGGCTTCCCCTCCCGAACACGCGAAAGCACATCCAACCCCGAGGCAAAGCCCCCCATCACACGCTCGGGAGGAGAACTCACACTCGGGAGGAGGAATCCCCGCCAACACTCCTCCCGAACAAGACTTCTCCTCCCCAACACGCGAAAACACGTCCAAACCCGAGGCAAGCCCCCGTCGCACGCCCGGGAGGAGAACTCACCCTCGGGAGGAGAACTCACGCTCGGGAGGAGGAATCCCCACCAAGACTCCTCCCGAACAAGACTTCTCCTCCCGAACACGCGAAAACACGTCCAACCCCGAGGCGAGCCCCCCATCGCACGCTCGGGAGGAGAACTCACGCTCGGGAGGAGACATCCCCGCCAAGACTCCTCCCGAACAAGACTTCTCCTCCCGAACACGCGAAAGCACGTCGAGTCCCGAGCATGCGTCGAGTCCCGAGCGCGCGGGGAGTCCCGAGCGTGCGAGTCGCGAGGGAGGACCCCCACGTGCGAAGCTCCCTCCCTCAACGCTCGGGACTCGGCTTACCCAACGACCGAGGGAGAGCGTCTCAGCGCGCGGCGACCGCGCCGCGGAGCAGGTCCCACAGCTCGGCGGATGCCGCGGCATCCGCGCCCTCGCCGCGCCACACCACGTGCTGGTCCTGCCGCACGAGCGTGAGCGGGAAGCGGTACTCGGCGGGAGCGGTGGACCCGTCGACGACGGCGAACGGGATGCCGCGGCGCTCTGCCCCAGCGGCGAGCGCGGCGAGCGCGGCGCCGTCGGCCCCCGGCCGGGCGACGAGCGTGTAGCCGCTGGTGAGCAGGTCGTAGAACGAGGTCCCGTCGGCGAGGCGGAAGTGCGGGGCACGGCATCCGGGCACGGTCGACGGCGTGTACGCGCCCATCGAGTACCCGGGGGCCTCCTCGCCGTCGTAGTCGATGATCGGCGAGGCGTCGTAGACGTAGCCGTAGTTGAGCCCCGCGGCGGCGAACTGCGGCTCGTTCAGCGCATGCACGGCAGCGCCGAAGGACGCCCGCGCCGCGGCGCCCTCCTCCGTGTCGTCTTCCAGGGCGTCGGGCAGCGAGGGCTTCGCGAGCTTCTGCTGGTGGTTCATCGCGAAGTGCGAGACCTGCTCGGTGATCGGGCGACGCTCGGCCTCGTACGCGTCGAGGATGCCGGCATCCGCCCATCCGTTCAGGTGCGCGCCGAGCGCCCACGTGAGGTTGAGCACGTCGGCGATGCCGGCGTTCATGCCGAACCCGGCGAACGGGACCCACAGGTGCGTGGCGTCTCCGGCGAGGAACACGCGGCGGTCGCGGAACCGGTCGGCGAGCAGGCGCCGCGCCACCCAGTCCTCCTTGGAGACGGCCTCGTACGCGAAGTCGTCGTCGACGCCGAGGATCGCGCGGATCGCGGCATCCCGGTCGACCGATCCCTCCGCTGCGGCCTCGTCGGGTGACAGGTACGTGTGCACGAGGAAGGTCTCGCGACCGTCGATCGCGTACACGTGGCCGAGGCGGCGCGCGTTGAAGGTGTAGTACCCCCAGGCGCGCGGCTCGTCCGCGGTCATGCGCGCGTACAGGTCGGCGGAGCGGATGCAGGTGGACTGCACGTGCTGCAGCACCGGGTCGCCGCTGAGCGTCGCGCCGATCTGCTTGCGCACGTTCGAGCGTCCGCCGTCGGCGCCGATGAGGTGGCGTCCGCGGAGGGTGCGCTCGTTCGCGCCGTCGAGGTCGGAGACGACGATCGACACGGACTCCTCGTCCTGCGAGAGCGTGTGGAACAGGGTCCGGTTGAGCAGCGTGACACCGGGGGCTTCCGCCGCGTGCCGCGCGAGGATCGGCTCCAGGAAGGTCTGGTTGATGCGGTGCGGGGGTTCGGGGGTGTTCCACGAGGTGTCGGGCCCGACGGTCGACGTGTACCGCTCTCCGCTCGCGGGGATCGGGATGCGGGCGAGCTCGCGCCCCGTGAGGGCGGTGCGGAAGGCGACGTCCTGCGGGTAGTCGGCGGGGAGCCCGGCCGCGCGGACCTCGGCGGCGAGGCCGAGGCGGCGGAAGGCCTCCATGGTGCGCGAGGCGACGTGGTTGCACTTCACGTTCGGCGGTTCGAGGTACTCGCGCTGCTCGACGACGATCACGGAGACGCCGCGGGCCGACAGGTCGAGGGCGGCGACGAGGCCGACGGGGCCCGCTCCGATGATGAGGACGTCGGCGTCCAGTTCCTGGGTCATGTTCTCCCTCTCGGGCCGGGGTGACCGGCGCGCTCTCAGGCCGGGGTGATCGGCGCGCCGAGGCGCCGGAAGTCGTACACGTCGAGGGTCAGCTCGCCCTCGCGGAGGCGCGCCATGTAGGCGTCCTCCTTCTCCGCGCGCTCTCGGGATGCCGCGAGCACCTCGTCGTAGCGGTCGACCGGGAGGGCGATGACGCCGTCGCGATCGGCGACGATCACGTCGCCACGGCGGATGACGCGACCGCGCAGCGTGATCGGCAGCCCGACCGTTCCCGGCCACTGCTTGATCGTGCCGCGGATGGAGATCGCGGTGCTGAACGCGGGGAACCCGAGCGCGGCGAGCTGCACGGTGTCGCGCACGCCGCCGTCGATCACCAGCCCACGGATGCCGCGCGCCTGCGCCGCGACCGCCATGACCTCTCCCCAGTAGCCGAAGGGGGCTCCCCCGCCGTCGACCACGAGCACGTCGCCGTCGCCGGCGGCCGCGATGCCGTGGTGCAGTGCGAGGTTGTCGCCCGCCTGGGCCGAGACGGGCACGGCCCTGCCGACGAGCTGCGCGCCGTCCCACGCCGGGCGGAACGCCGCGTCGAGGAAGCAGTCGCTGCGCGAGGCCTCGTACAGGGTGGCGGTGCCGAGGCGCAGCAGCTCTGCGGCATCCGCGTCCGGATCGATCACTGCTCGGCCCGCTGGAGGTCGTGATAGCCGAACCGCGCCCGCGCCTCGGCGATCGAGGCGCCGCCGAGGGCCGCGGCGAGGATGGACTCCTCGCGGGCGTGGATCATCTCCGCGGTCTCCAGCACGGCATCCTCGATGTCCTGCGGGATCGCGACGACGCCGTCCGAGTCGCCGATCAGGATGTCGCCCGGCCGCACGGTGACCCCGCCGATCGTGACGGGCCCCTGCTCCTCGGCGACCTCGACCCGGTCCTTGCCGGTGCGCATGAAGCGCCCGCGGCTGTAGATCGGATAGCCGATCGACAGGGCGCGGTGCGTGTCGCGGCAGACGCCCTCGATCACGGTGCCGGAGATGCCGCGGTGGTGCGCGACGGCGGTGAGGATGTCGCCCCACACCGTGCAGTCCACGCGTCCGTCGTTGTCGAGCACGACGACCTGCCCCGGCTCGACCTGGTCGATGAAGTCGCCGACGGTGCCGGCGGGCACCTGCGCGCTGACGTAGCGGACGGTGAAGGCGCGACCGGTCATGCGCTGGCCGTCGGCGAGGGGCGCGATGCCGAGCAGGCTGCCGGGGCGCGCGTGCCGGTCGAGCGCATCGGAGACGGTGGCGGTGCCGAGGGCGGCGAACCGCTCGATGAGGGTGTCGGTCATTCTTCTCACTCCGCGGTGACGGTGGGGAACTGGGAGTCGTGCATGACCTCGCTCACGTCGCGGCCGCTGCGCACGGCATCCGCCATGCGCGCCTCGCGGTCGACGATGCGCTGGGCGAGGGCGATCACGCGCTCGGCGTCGGATGCCGTGACGAACACGACCCCGTTGACGTCGGCGATCACGTAGTCGAACGAGGCGACGGAGACGCCGGCGACCTGGATGCGCTCGTCCATCGCCTGCTGCACGATGCGGCCGCGCGCGCTCACGGGCACGGCCGCGCGGGCGAAGACCGCGAGGCCGAGGGCCTCGCTCTCCTGCACGTCACGGCAGGCGCCGTCGACGATCACCCCGGCGACGCCGCGCTGCACGGCAGCCTCCGCGAGGAGGCCGCCCCAGCACGACACGTCCGTGCGGGCGTGGTTGTCGATGACGACGACGTCATCGGGCTCGGCGATCGCGACGAGCGGGGTGGCGATGTGGGTCGCCGGCCCGGCCGCGGCCTTGGGCGCGGCGGTCACCGTGCGCACCCGACCGGCGACCGTGCGGCCCGCCGGCCACATCGGATGCAGCGGCGTCACCGCCCCCGGCAGCCCCAGGGTGTCCAGGGCGTCCGAGACGGCGCAGCTGTCGAGCTTCCGCAGCGCCGCGACGATCTCCGAGGATGCGGTCATCTCAGGGGCGCTCCCAGGTCAGGAACCCCATGGCGTTGCCGGTGCCCGCCTCGGTGCGGTAGCAGGGCTCGTAGTCGACGCGCGTGACGTTCAGCCCGACCTCGTCGGCGATGCCGGCGACGGCGATCCAGTTGCGCAGCTCGGATGCGCCCGACATCATCTCGCCGGCGGGGACCGACGTCAGGTAGTCGGCGTCGTGGTCCTTCATGGCCTGGATGAACTCGCCGTCGAGCTTCTCGTCGATCACGAAGTGGCTGAGGCCGCCCGAGGCGACGACGCCCACGCGGAGGTCTCCGGGGAACGACTGGATGGCGCGGCCGACGGCGCGGCCGAAGTCGTAGCAGCGCTTGGCGCTCGGCGGGTTCGGCTCCCAGAAGGTGTTGATGAAGATCGGCACCATCGGGATCGTGGACTCCTGGCCCATGAAGCGCTGGTAGATGAAGCCGAAGCCGTGCGGGATCGTGTGGTTCTCGTAGCGGCCCGCGGGGATCACCTCGGTGGCGCCCGTGTCGAAGTCGTCTGCCTGCGTGGACTGGATGATGTGCTTGCCGAGACCTCGGTGGGTCGGACGCATGACGGTGCGGTCGGGCACATCGCCCAGGGCGGCCTCGGCGAGACCGGGCGCCATCTCGTCGAGCTGCGCCTGCGTGTAGGGCACGTGCGCGACCTCGTCGCCCCAGAAGACCGAGAACGGCGCGAGCCACTCGTCTCCGTAGGTCTCCTTGTGGTCGCTGGAGATGATGACGAGCACGTCGACCTGCTGCTCGTGGATGAAGCGCGACAGGTCGTCCATCGACGCCTGGCAGCTGTCCCATCGGCGCTGCATCACGTCGTGCGTGATCTCGGCGGAGAAGTCCTCGCGGAGCGCCGCGAGCTCCTCGAAGGAGTAGGTGCCCCCGCGGAACTTGAGTCCCTTGCTGCGGCGGTCGGCGGTGCCGCGAGTCTCCCAGGCCGCGGGCGGCGCGGCCTTCAGCTGCGGTCCGTGCGAGGTGCCGAATCCGGCGACGATCTCGGTCATGATGGATCCCTTCTCGAAGTGCGGATGCTCAGAGCCGGAAGAGGCTGCGGGCGTTGTTCTCGAGCACGTCGGCTCGACGGTCGGCGTCGAGCCACTCGATGTCGTCGATGAGCAGATGGATGTCGTCGAACCAGCGACCGGTCGCGGGGTCGATCTGCGAACCGGTGCCCGGCTTCTCCGAGCCGAACAGCACGCGGTCGGTGCCGACGGCCTTCATGAGCAGCTCCAGGCTGTCCTGCGTGTAGAGGCAGGAGTCGAAGTAGAAGTTGCGGAGCTTGTCGAGGTACGAGACCCCGGTGCGCACCACCGAGGGGAGGAAGCGGCCCATCTGGTACGGGATCGCTCCGCCCCCGTGGGCGACGATGACCTTGAGGTCGGGGAAGTCCGCGAACACGTTCGCCTGGATCATGCTCCAGACCGAGACCGTCTCCTCCTGGATGAAGTGCAGGCTGTACGGCTCGCGAGCAGGGTACTTGCACCCTGCCGAGTGCAGCAGCATCGGGACGTCGAGCTCGCACAGCGCCTCGTACAGCGGGTACCAGTAGCGCTCGCCCATCGCCGGCGGCACCTCGGTGCCCTCGTACGGGTCGGAGTTCACCATGGCGCCGACGAAGCCGAGCTCGGTGACCGCGCGGCGCAGCTCGGGCAGCCACTGCTCGACCGTGAGGTACGGGCTCTGCGGGATGCCGGCGATGCCGCGGAAGCGTCCGGGGAACAGCTCGGCGGTGCGGTGGATGATGTTGTTCGTCTCGGCCGTGAACCACTCGACGATCTTCGTCGGACGCTCCGAGTGCATGGCGTGGAACGGGCGCGGCGACAGCAGCTGCAGGTCGATGCCCGCACCGTCGATGTGGTCGAGGTGCGACACGTGACCGAAGCTCGGGTGCGGCGCGTGGTACGAGGCGATGAGCTCGTCGTCGCTGATCACAGGGGGCTTGCCGCCGTGCGATCCGCGGGCCGCCAGCAGCGACGCCTTCCACGCGTAATAGGAATCCGGGGCGGTCATGTGGCCGTGGACGTCGATGATCACGGGGGCTCCTTCAGAAGGGTGGTGCGGGTTCGCGTCGCGCTTCCGACGCTACGGAAGCGGCGAGCGGCGGGGATCGGCGGGCTGCGGGAAACTCCTCCGCGGCGATCCGACACGGTGTCGGATCGCCGCTGAGGGCTCAGCGCACGAGGACGTCGGCCGCGGCGCGGATGCGACGCAGATAGGGCTCGGCGGGGTCGTCGGCGGGGGCATCGCCGCCGCGGAGGATCACGGCGAGCGCGGACGAGAGGGCGGATGCCGCGTCCTCGGGAAGAGCCGACGCACGCCACGCGACCTTGCGGTCGGGCCGCACGAGGAGGGCGCCGTCGGCGGCGACCTGCCGGGCGACGGCCCAGCCCTCGTCGTCGTTGGCGATGACCGCGACGGTGATCGGCATGCTCGTCTCGACGGCGGCCACGGCATCCGTCCACCGCTCAGCGGCGGATGCCGAGGTGAGCAGCGTCAGGCCGACGGGGGCGATCAGGTCGTGCGAGGAGACCCGCTCCTGCCCCGCGAGCCACACGTGCGGAAGGTGGTGCCCCGGGCGCGATGTCGCGTGGAACGTCACCGGATCCGACGGGTCACCGGGCACCGGGGTGCCGTCGGGCACGAGCGCCCCCGCCCAGTAGTGGTACCCGGCCTCGACGCCCAGCTGGCTGTAGTCGTGGGCGTTGTGCCCGACCTCCGCGGCCACGCGCTCGCGCATCGCCGCCCCCTCGGGGGTGTCGCTCACGAAGACCTCGAGGCTGCGGAAGCCCTCGGCCTCGTCGTCGGTGAAGCCCAGGGCCTCGGCGATCGGAGGATGCCGGTTCGCGTTCTCGAGCGAGTGCGCCGTGTACCAGGCGACCGTGGGCCTCCGCTCGGCCTGGTAGCTGTCGAGCAGAGCATCCGTCGCCTGACCATCGAGCACCGCTGCCAGCTTCCAGCACAGGTTCTGCGCGTCCTGGATGCCGCTGTTGAGGCCGAGCCCGCCGGTCGGAGGATGCTTGTGCGCGGCGTCGCCGGCGAGGAACACGCGCCCCTCGCGGAAGCGCTTCGCGACGAGCGCGTCATAGCTCCAGCGCGTCATCGAGTGCATGGTGATCTCGTGATCGTCGGCGAGGCCGAGCATGCGGCGGATCGACGCGAACAGCGCCGCTTCGTCGTCGGGGTCGCCCTCGACCATCCAGGCGGCGACGGAGACCAGCCACTCCTCCGCGTCGCGGTTGTAGTGCGTCGGGCCGAGCGCCTGGATCGTGCCCCGGCGGCGAGCTCCCCCGGCGGGGTGCATGAAGTGGCCGAGCAGCGCATCGGGCTCCGACCACGCGGAGAGGTCCATGCTGACGTGGTAGTTGACGACCTCGCGCATGTCGCGCGGGCCCTCCATCTCGACGCCGAGCAGGACCGCGCTGTCGCGGCCGCCGTCCGCCGCGATGACGTAGCGGGCGCGCACGGTGCGCAGCTCCCCCGACTCCAGATCGCGGACCGTGACGACGGCGGCATCCGCCTCCTGCTCGATGCCGACGACCTCCTGCCTGCTGCGGATGCGACCGGGGGCCGCGGCCACGGCATGGCGGTGGATGAGAGGGTCCAGTCGCAGCTGCGGCATGTTGGCGAAGGCCCGGGGGCTCGAGGAGCGGTAGCGCTCGGCATCCGGTCCGCCGCCCCAGGCGGGGACCTCGCCGATCTTCATGCCGTCGAAGCGTCCGGGGCCGGTCGCGGTCGTGTACCAGACGGCCTTGCGCCAGCGGTCGTGCGTGGGGGTGGCGGCGTAGATGTCGTCGGCCACGCGCATGTCGTGGAACGCCTCCATGGTGCGCGGGTTGAGCAGGTGCGCGCGGGGGAAGCGGAACACGAAGTCGCGGCGCTCGGCGAGCAGCACGTCGATGCCGCGCTGGGCGAGAAGGATCGCGCACGACATGCCCACAGGACCGCCGCCCATGATCAGGACCTCGACGGAGTCGGGCCAGGCGTCGTCGCCGAGCGGCGACAGCGGGGCACGGGGGCTCTTGACGGATGCGGACACGGACTCCTCCTCGACTGCGGGAATCCCAGGCTAGATTTCGCGGATTCCCGCCCGATACGTGACCGCGGCGCGAAAGTCGGGCCCGGACTCCGACACGATGTCGCACATCCGCCCACTCGGTCGTCGAGCGAGCGCAGCCCCGGTCGTTGAGCGAGCGCAGCTCCTCGGTCGTCGAGCGAGCGCCCCCGGTCGTTGAGCGAGCGCAGCGAGACGAAACGCCCCTCGCGGGACAACGGAAGAGGGCGAGTCGACCCCCTCGGCGCGACTCGCCCTCTCCGTCCGCAGACCGGGTCTCAGTCTGAGATCGTCGGGACCGTCACCCACTGCCAGTAGGTGAACTCGTCCAGGTTCCAGTGGCCGCCGTGCCGCCCGCCGTTGCCGGAGGCGCCGATCCCGCCCATGGGGATGTGCGCGGCGTCGTAGATCGTCTGCCCGTTGAGCGCGACCATGCCGGCGCGCAGCCGGGAGGCGAAGCCGAGGCCGCGGGCGATGTCGCGCGTGTGGATCGCGGCGGAGAGGCCGTAGTCGCTCGCGTTCGCGAGGGCCAGTGCCTCCGCCTCCGTGGCGAACCGGGTCACCGGCGCGACGGGGCCGAAGATCTCGCTCTGGAACGCCGCGTTCGCGGCATCCACTCCGTCCAGCACCGTCGGCGCGAAGAAGACGCCCTCGTGGGTGCCGCCGTGCACGACCCGCGCGCCGTCGGCGACGGCCTGGTCGACGATGCCCTGCACCCGCTCCGCCTGGGCGGTGGTGATGAGCGGGCCGAGGGTCGTGCCGTCGGTGAGCGGGTCGCCGAGGCGCAGGGCGGATGCCGCGGCCCGCAGCCGCTCGACGTACTCGTCGGCGATGCTCTCGTGCACGAGGTGCCGACCGGTCGCCATGCAGATCTGCCCCTGGTGCCGGAAGGAGCCGCCGATGCCGCTGGCGACGGCCAGGTCGAGGTCGGCGTCCGCCATCACGATGAACGCGTTGTTGCCGCCGAGTTCCAGGATGACCCGCTTGAGCAGGCCGCCGGCGACCTCGCCGACGCGGCGGCCGGCGGCGGACGACCCGGTAAAGGAGATGACGTTCGTGTGCGGGGAGCGCACGACTGCCTCGCCGGTCTCGGGTCCACCGGGGAGGATGTGCAGGATGCCGTCCGGCAGCCCCGCCCTCTCGAAGATCTCGGCCATCACGGCGCCACCCGAGAACGCGGTCTTGACGTCGGGCTTCACGATCACGGCGTTGCCGAGGGCGATCGCCGGCGCCACGGAACGGATCGCGAGCATGAGCGGGGCGTTCCACGGCGCGATCACGCCGACCACCCCGACGGGGATGCGGCGGGCGATGCCGAGGGTCGTGGGGTCGTCGACGGGGAGCACGTCGCCCTGCGACATCGTCACCAGGCTCGCGGCCTCGACGAGCTCGTCGATCGCCTTGCTCACCTCGTGGCTGGCCTTGCTCGGCAGGGAGCCGCTCTCGCGCACGAGCAGGTACTCGACGTCGGCGCGGATCTCGCGCAGCGCCTCGGCGGCCCGGCTGAGCACGCCCGCTCTGACGCGGTACGACGACCGCGCCCACTCGCGCTGCGCGTCGACGGCGAGGAGACCTGCGCGCTCGACATCCGCGTCGTCGGCGATGCCCACGGTGCCGACGGGCAGGCCGTCGCCGGGAGAGATCACCGACGCCGTGCCGCCGCCGGGCTCGCGCCAGCCGCCGGAGAAGATGCGTCCGTCCGCTGCGCGCGGTTCCCAGTGCGCCATCGCACCCTCCTGCTCGATCGAAGTCCCTGCGATGCTAGCCGCTGACCGACGCCGCCACTTCCACCCTCCGCACGAATCCGGACCCCGCCCGCACGACACGGTGTCGCACACCTCTCGTCTGGCCCGTCCGCCCGGGGTCCGCCTCTCGCACACGGCTCCCCCCGTGAGCACGGTTCCCCCTCGTGAGCACAGTTTCGGACCCGGCATCCGACACGCCGCGTCCACAGACCCGACACCGGCGTGTCACCGCCGCACTCCGAAACTGTGCCCGGAGCCGCACTCCGAAACTGTGCCCGGAGCCGCACTCCGAAACGGTGCCCGAGGCCGCACTCCGAAGCCGTGCCCGGCGCCGGAGATCCACGGGCTGTCCCGGGGACGACGAAGGGGCGGATGCCGCAGCATCCGCCCCTTCGTTCATCGGGAGGTCACTCCCCGCTGGCGACCGCCAGGTCGGGGGTGGCCGAGATCTCGCCGCCGGTGGTCACACCGACCGCGACCTTCTCGCCTCGCGGACCGTGCTCGAACTGGAACTCGCCGTCCGCGGCATCCACCTTGACGTGGTCGCCGGAGTTGAGCTCGCCGTGCAGGATCTTCTCCGACAGACGGTCCTCGATCTCGTGCTGCATCGCGCGACGCAGCGGACGAGCGCCGAGGGCCGGGTCGAAGCCGATCTCGATGAGACGCTCCTTCGCGGCCTGCGACAGCTCGATCGTCATGTCGCGGTCGAGCAGCCGCTCGCCGAGGCGCTTGGTGAACAGATCGACGATCTGCACCAGCTCCTCCTTGTTGAGCTGCGGGAACACGATGATGTCGTCGACGCGGTTCAGGAACTCGGGCTTGAAGTGACGCTTCAGCTCCTCGTTGACCTTGCCCTTCATGCGCTCGTAGGTCGTGGCGTTGCTGCCCTCGATCTGGAAGCCGACGGGACCGCCCGCGATGTCGCGTGCACCGAGGTTGGTGGTCATGATGATGACCGTGTTCTTGAAGTCCACGATCCGACCCTGACCGTCGGTGAGACGACCCTCTTCGAGGATCTGCAGGAGCGAGTTGAAGATGTCCGGGTGGGCCTTCTCGATCTCGTCGAACAGGACCACGCTGAACGGCTTGCGACGCACCTTCTCGGTGAGCTGGCCGCCCTCTTCGAATCCGACGAACCCGGGAGGGGCTCCGAACAGACGCGAGACGGTGTGCTTCTCGCCGAACTCGCTCATGTCGAGCGAGATCAGGGCGGCTTCGTCGTCGAACAGGAACTCGGCGAGCGCCTTGGCGAGCTCGGTCTTTCCGACGCCCGTGGGGCCGGCGAAGATGAACGAGCCGGAGGGACGCTTCGGGTCCTTGAGGCCGGCGCGCTGGCGGCGGATCGTCTTGGAGAGGGCGGCGATCGCCTCCTCCTGACCGATGACGCGCTGGTGCAGGGCCTTCTCCATGAAGACGAGACGCGAGGACTCCTCTTCGGTGAGCTTGAAGACGGGGATGCCGGTGGCCTGTGCGAGCACCTCGGCGATCAGGCCCTCGTCGACGACCGCGGAGGTCGCGACGTCACCCGAACGCCACTGCTTCTCGAGGCGCAGGCGCTCCGCGAGGAGGCTCTTCTCCTCGTCGCGCAGCGAAGCCGCCTTCTCGAAGTCCTGCTCCTCGGAGGCCAGCTCCTTCTGCTCGCGGACAGCGGCGATCTTCTCGTCGAACTCGCGCAGCTCGGGCGGCGACGACAGGATGCTGAGGCGCAGACGCGCACCGGCCTCGTCGATCAGGTCGATCGCCTTGTCGGGCAGGAAGCGGTCGGACACGTAGCGGTCGGCGAGGTTCGCCGCGGCCACGAGTGCGCCGTCGGTGATCTGCACCTTGTGGTGCGCCTCGTAGCGGTCGCGCAGACCCTTGAGGATGTTGATCGTGTGCGGCAGCGTCGGCTCGTTGACCTGCACCGGCTGGAAGCGGCGCTCGAGCGCAGCATCCTTCTCGAAGTGCTTGCGGTACTCGTCGAGCGTGGTGGCGCCGATGGTCTGGAGCTCTCCACGGGCGAGGAGCGGCTTGAGGATCGACGCGGCGTCGATCGCACCCTCAGCGGCACCCGCACCCACGAGGGTGTGGATCTCGTCGATGAAGACGATGATGTCGCCGCGCGTGCGGATCTCCTTGGTGACCTTCTTCAGGCGCTCCTCGAAGTCACCGCGGTAGCGGGAACCGGCGATGAGCGAGCCGAGGTCGAGCGAGTAGAGCTGCTTGTCCTTCAGCGTCTCGGGGACATCGCCCTTGACGATGGCCTGCGCCAGTCCCTCGACGACGGCGGTCTTGCCGACGCCGGGCTCGCCGATGAGGACGGGGTTGTTCTTGGAGCGACGAGAGAGGATCTGCATGACCCGCTCCGCCTCCTTCTCGCGCCCGATGACCGGGTCGAGCTTGTTGTCGCGCGCGGCCTGCGTGAGGTTGCGGCCGAACTGGTCGAGCACCGCCGACCCGCCCTGGGCGCTGGCCTGCGAGTCGTTGGTCTGCGCGCCGACGGCGGCGGGCTCACGACCGGGGGCGCCGGACAGCAGCTGGATGACCTGCTGGCGCACCTTGTTCAGGTCGGCGCCGAGCTTGACGAGCACCTGGGCGGCGACGCCCTCGCCCTCGCGGATGAGGCCGAGCAGGATGTGCTCGGTGCCGATGTAGTTGTGGCCGAGCTGCAGGGCCTCGCGGAGGCTGAGCTCGAGCACCTTCTTGGCGCGCGGCGTGAACGGGATGTGGCCGGTCGGCTGCTGCTGACCCTGGCCGATGATGTCCTGAACCTGCTCGCGGACGGCGTCAAGGGAGATGCCGAGGCTTTCGAGCGCCTTGGCGGCGACGCCCTCGCCCTCGTGGATGAGGCCGAGCAGGATGTGCTCGGTGCCGATGTAGTTGTGGTTGAGCATCTTCGCCTCTTCTTGGGCGAGGACGACCACTCGACGGGCTCGGTCCGTGAATCTCTCGAACATGCTGTGACTCCTTATTCGCACGGGGCGAAGACGCGTGAAGCGCTTGTACATCGAGAGTAACCACCACATCGAGCCGGTATGCCCGTGTTCGCCGTGGGCATACCGCCCGTGGCGGTCGGTGACGGGGTGGAGCGGATGCCGTCGCGCAGGGCGTCCGTTGACGGGAGGACCAGCATCCGATACCTTAACGAAAATCGATAATATCGATAGTCGTTATGGCGGAAGGATGTCCCGTCGGGCGCAGAGAGGGCTGGTCTGATGACGTTCACCGCGGAGAATCTGGGCGGGGCTCTGCTGACCCTGCTCGTCGGGCTGCTGATCGTCGGAGCAGTCGTCGCGATGAGCGTCGCGAGCTCCCACCGCCGGCGCCGCAACACCCTCGTCCTCGACGTGGTCGACCGGCTCAGCCTCGGCTGGGTGCTCCTGTGCGGGGCCGGCGTGCTCCTCGCCGTGTTCCAGGCGCTCACCATGAAGACGATCTCCCTCGACCAGCCGGTGCTCGACCGCGCGAAGGCCTCCACACCGGACAACTGCGACTTCGCAGGCGCCGAAGGTGGGACGGAGTTGGACTGCTATGGCGCCGTGGTGGACCCGCCTGTGGGCGCGCAGATCCTGATGTTCATCTCCGGCGTGCTGCTGCTGGTCTGCTCCGCCTCGATCGCATGGGCGATCCACGTGGCCGCGCAGCGCGCCGCGCTCGGCGCCCCGTTCGACGCGACCGTCCCCCGGGTCTTCGTCGCGACCGCGATCATCGTCATGACGACGGCGGTGATCGGCGGCATCCTCCGTCAGGTCGGGATGACCGTCGCCGCACAGGCTCTACCGCAGACGGACGACGCCTTCATCCCCTTCGAGCTCAGCGTGCCGGTCTGGCCCTTCGCCGTGGGCGTCGGATGCTTCGCCCTCGCCGCGATCTTCCGCCACGGCAGTCGACTGCAGGGCGAGAAGGAGCAGCTGGAGAAGGAGACGGAGGGGCTGGTGTGACCCCGGCCGAGAGCGACGACGAGTTCACCGGCATCCACTGCCGACTCGATGAGCTGCTCGCCGATCGCGGCATGACCCTCACCGAGCTGAGCGCGCAGGTCGGCGTCAGCATCGTCAACCTGTCGGTCCTCAAGAACGACCGCGCACGCGCCATCCGCTACTCGACGCTGCGGGCGATCTGCGAGGCGCTGCAGTGCGAGGTCGGCGAGCTGCTCGTGATGGCCTGAGTCACACCGCCGGCTGCTGCGGGACGATGGGCGGTGCGGGCGGCGCCCCGACCGGCTCCACCACCACGGCCGTCCCGTAGGCGCAGATCTCGCTGAAGGTGCCGATCGACCCGGCGTCGAAGCGCATGGCGACGATCGCGTTGCCGCCGCGCTGCTGCGCCTCGGCCCACATGCGGCTCATCACGACCTGGCGACTCTCGTACATCATCTGCGTGTACTCGGGGATCTCCCCGCCGCCGAGCGCCCGGAAACCCGCCGTGAACCCCTGCCCGAAGTCGGTCGAGCGGACCGTGATGCCCATGACCTCCCCGAGCACGTTGGTGATGCGGTAGCCGGGGATGTCGTTCGTCGTCACCATGAACATGACCACATGGTGCCACAGGCGCCCTCCCCGGGGTATGGGCAGTTCTCTCCGCCCGCCGCCCTCTGATCCGGCGCCGGAACGCGTACGGTGGAGGCCATGAATCCGGACCGGAAGTTGCGCACCCCCGCACGCGTGCTGATGGCGCTGCCCGTCGCCGCCCTCGCCCTCTCCCTCGCCGCCTGCGGTGCGAGCCGACCGACCGAGAAGCAGCTGACGGACGGACTGATCGACTACTACACCTCGCAGAGCATGAGTGATCAGGTGAACGCGGACGCCGCGGCCTGCTTCGCCGGCTACCTGCTCGATTCGAAGCTCAGCAACGAGACCCTCAGCTACATCGCGCAGGGCAAGGACCAGGCGTCCAGCGTCGAGGACCGCGACCTCACCGTCAAGATCCTCAAGGACAACTTCGAGGAGTGCACGACCTGACGCCGGGCATGACGGATGCCGCCGGCATCCGTCATGCTTCGTCACATCCACCCAGGGAATTCACAGGCGCTCCTAGCGTTGAGGCTATGGCGTGCACTCGGCACGCAGTCATTCCTGGAGTCCCCCCACATGAGCACCACCGCCCGCGCCGCGAAGGCGCCCGACACCCGCGGTCCCGTACGGAAGCTGCTGACCTCGTTCGGCTTCCAGATCATCGCCGCCCTCGTCCTCGGCATCGTCGCAGGCCTCGTCGCCCGCAACCTCGGCGCCACCGCCGAGGCGCCGAACGGCCTCTCCGCGACCCTCGACACGATCGGCGGCTCGTACGTGACGCTGCTGCGCGCCGCCGTCATCCCGCTGATCTTCACCGCGATCGTCGCGAGCATCTCGAACCTGCGCCGCGTGCAGAACGCCGCGCGCCTGGCGGGGCAGACGCTCCTCTGGTTCGCCTACACGGCGTTCATCGCCGTGGTGATCGGCATCGGCCTCGGCCTCATCATCCAACCAGGATCCCGCGCGGGCGAGGGCCTGCAGGAGGGCGACCCGTACACGGTCGGCACCTGGTGGAACTTCCTCACGGGCCTCATCCCGCAGAACTTCCTCGGCCTCACCGTGAGCACCTCGGTCGACGCGGAGTCGGGCAGCGCGACCTCCAGCATCGGCTTCAACGTGCTGCAGATCATCGTCGTCGCCGTGGCCGTGGGCATCGCCGCGCTCAAGGCGGGCAAGAAGGCAGAGCCCTTCCTCGCCTTCACCGAGTCGCTGCTCAAGGTCATCCAGCGCGTGCTGTGGTGGATCATCCGCATCGCCCCGCTCGGCACCTTCGGCCTCATCGGCGCCGCCGTCGTCAAGTACGGCTGGGAGAAGCTGGCCTCGCTCGGATGGTTCGCCATCGCCATCTACATCGGCCTCGCCCTCGTGCTCTTCGTGGTCTACCCGATCATCGTCAAGACCAACGGCCTGTCGATCAGGCAGTACTTCTCGGGCGTGTGGCCGGCCGTGCAGCTGGCCTTCGTCAGTCGCTCGTCGATCGGCACCCTCCCGCTCACCGAGCGCGTGACCGAGCGCAACCTCGGCGTGCCGCGCTCCTACGCGTCCTTCGCCGTGCCGCTGGGCGCGACCACCAAGATGGACGGCTGCGCCGCGATCTACCCGGCCATCGCCGCGATCTTCGTGGCGCAGTTCTTCGGCATCCAGCTGGAGTGGTGGCAGTACATCATGATCATCGTCGTCTCGGTGGTGGGCTCGGCCGCGACCGCCGGAACCACCGGCGCCATCGTGATGCTCACGCTGACGCTCTCCACGCTCGGCCTGCCGCTCGCCGGCGTCGGCCTGCTCATCGCGATCGACCCGATCCTCGACATGGGCCGCACCGCGGTGAACGTCGCCGGTCAGGCGCTCGTGCCGACCATCGTCGCCAAGCGCGAGGGCATCCTCGACGAGGAGCTCTACAACGCGCCGCGCGAGGGCCTGCCCTTCGCCGACGATTCGGGCGACGACTCCCCCGAGGCGGACGCCTCGTCGAACAAGCAGCCGGTCGCCGCGAGCTGACGGCTCGCCCATCGCACGCGAGAGCGCCCCATCCCGTCCGCGGGGTGGGGCGCTCTCGTGTCTGAGCGGTTCACAACTCCTCACGAACCGCAGACCACGCAAGCGCCCGCCCCGGAACCACAGGGGCGTCCTCGAGCGCGAACCCGTTCTTTGAGGAGTTGTGAACGGGACGAGCGGATACTGAGGGAGCTACCGCTCCTGCTGGCGCATCGCGCCGCGGGTGTCGAGCGCCAGCTCCTCGGCGTCCATCGCCGCGAGCAGCTCGCGCATGACCTCCTCGTCGAGGTTGCCGGCATCGCGCTCGGCGAGAACGATCTCCCGACGCACGTGCAGCCACCCCCTGAACAGGGAGACGAGGTCCTCGTACGAGGGGCGGGCCGCGGCATCCTCCACCTGCTGCGCCTCATCGGCGTCCTTCTCCACGCGGGTCATCCGCTTGGCGAAGGCGTCGAAGACGCTGAGGTCGAGGGAGCCGTGCTTCGCCTCCCACTCCACGCGCTTGGCGGCGATGAACTCCTTGCCCGCCTCGCGGGTCTTCGCCTGCACAGCGGCGAGCGCCTGCGCGTCCTCCTCGTGCTCCGAGTCGCTCCTGATGCCGAGGCGCCGGATCAGCACCGGCAGCGTGAGCCCCTGCAGCAGGAGCGTGCCGACGGTCACGATGAAGGCGACGACGACGATCGCGTGTGAGGCCTCGGGGGCGAGCGTCGCGAGGTCGGCCGCCGCGAGGGCGGTCGCCAGCGTGACGACGCCGCGCATGCCCGCCCAGGAGATGACGGCGTTGTCCTTCCAGGTGAGCTGGAGCCCCGCCATCCGCTCCTTCACGATCTGCTCGCGCAGCTCATCGGGATCCTGATCGCGCCATCGCCGCGAGCGGCCTCGCCGCTTCTCGAACTCGCCGGACTCGACCCCGCGGTCCCACCGCTCGAGGCGTTTGCGGTCGAGGCGGTTCGCCCACGCGTTCGCGGGGTACACGTAGAGCGGACGCACCAGCAGCACGACCACCAGCACCGCCGCCGACAGCCACAGGATGTGTCCGACCGACTCTCCGCTGAGGTCTCGGAGAACACGGGGGAACTGCAGCCCGATGTAGGCGAACACGAAGCTCTCCAGCAGCAGGTCTGCCGAGAGCCACAGGGGCTTCTCCTGCTGCCGCGTGGTGTAGTCGGTGCGCGGGGCGTTGAAGCCGACGTAGATGCCCATCGCCACGACGGCGAGCACGCCGGATCCGCCGAGGTGCTCCGCGATCGCGTACGCGCCGAACGGGGCGAGCAGCCCGAAGGTGCCGATCACGACCGCGTCGTCGATCCGCATCCGCAGCTGGTGCAGCACGATGCCGAAGATCAGGCCGATGACGACGCCGACCACGACGGCGACGATGAACTGCCAGATGCCGTCCCACACGGTGATGGTGACGGTGGCGCTGACGAGGAGCGAGGCGAACACCCGGTACAGGGTGAGCGAGGTGGCGTCGTTGATGAGGCTCTCACCGGAGAGCACGTTCATGATGCGCCGGGGCAGTCCGAGCTTGCGGCCGATCGCCGCGGCCGACACCGCGTCGGGCGGGGCGACGATCGCGCCGAGCAGCAGTGCGCCAGGCAGGGTCAGCGACGGCAGGATCAGCCACGCCACCACGCCGACCGCGAGCGTCGTGAGCAGCACGAGCCAGATCCCGAGGCGCTGGATCTGCGGCAGGCTGCGCTTGAAGCCCACGAACGAGACGTCGAGCGCCGCCGAGTACAGCAGCGGCGGCAGCACGAGGTTCAGCAGCAGGTGCCCGTCGGTCTGCAGATCGGGGACGAACGGGAGGAAGGATGCCGCGAGCGCGACCACCGTGACCAGCAGCGGCGCCGGCCACCCCCGCCATCGCGCGATCGCCGCCACGACGACGCTGCCGACGAGGATGTAGAAGAATTCGACGCCCATGCCCACCACGGTACTGGGAATGCCCGCACGCGAGCAGCGGTTGGAGCCTGGGTGACCGCTCTCTCCGTCCTCGACCTCGTCCCGGTCCGCTCCGGGCAGACCAGCGCGGAGGCCATCGCGGCCTCCCTCAGCCTCGCGCAGATCGCCGATCGGCTGGGGTACCGCCGCTACTGGTTCGCCGAGCACCACAACATGCCGGCCGTGGCATCCACGACTCCTCCCGTGCTGATCGCGGCCGCCGCGACCCGCACCACGAGCATCCGGCTGGGCTCCGGCGGCGTGATGCTCCCGAACCACGCCCCGCTCATCGTCGCGGAGCAGTTCGCCGCGCTGGAGGCCATCGCCCCCGGACGCATCGACCTCGGTCTCGGCCGGGCGCCGGGCAGCGACCCCGTCATCACCCAGCTGCTCCGCGGCTCCGGCACCACGAGTGACGTCGAGCAGTTCCCGCGTCACGTGCAGGACATCGCGGCGCTCCTCTCCGGAGACGGCGCAACGGTCCGCTTCACGTCGGGCGGCGAGTACACGGTGCACGCGACGCCCGCCGCCACCGGCTCCCCCGAGGTGTGGCTGCTCGGCTCGAGCGACTACTCGGCGCAGCTGGCGGCATCCCACGGCCTGCCGTACGTGTTCGCCAACCACTTCTCCGGCCAGGGGCTGGAGCGCGCCCTCGACCTGTACCGCACCGGCTACCGCCCGAGCGAGGAGCACCCCGAGCCGCGCACCTTCCTCACCGTGAATGCCGTGGCCGCGCCGACGCAGGACGAGGCGGAGGCCCGCGCTCTCCCCCAGCTGCGCATGATGGCGCGGCTGCGTCTGAACAAGCCGCTGGTCGCGCTGGAGACCGTCGAGCAGGCCGTCGCCGCCTCGGCGGAGGCGGATGCGGATGCCGCCACCGAGCAGGTCGTGTCGGCCGCCCGCGAGCGCTGGTTCGTCGGCACCGGGGAGTCGGTCGCCGCCGAGGTGCGCGGGTTCGCGGAGCGGTACGGCGTCGACGAGGTCATGCTGTCTCCGGTCGCCGCGTCGTACGATGCGGAGCCTCGCGACTCCTCGCCCGGCCGCGCGCAGACGCTGGAGCTCATCGCCGCCGCGATGTGAATCGCCGCACGAGGGTGGTCTTCTGTGCGGGACAGGCGTAGCGTCGCCCGCAACGGAAGGAGTTCGATGATGAGTACCACGAAGACCCTCGCTCTCTGGGTCGCCTACGGCACGAACGGAGTCGTCGGCAGCATCCGCCACGACGACGACGGCTACACGGTCGTGATGGCAGGGTCGGATGCCGCAACGGGCAGCTACCCCAGCCTGGCGTCGGCGAAGGGCGCTCTGCACTCCCGCATGACGCCGGGCAGCGCCTGGCCGCTGTTCCGCGAGCACTGACCCCGCCCGCGATCGATCGCACTATCGACGATCGACGATCGACGATCGATCGCGCTATGGATCAGAAATGACTCTCCAGGGAGCCTCTCCACAGCATTTCTGATCCATCATCGGGTGTTCACGCGAGAAGAGAGAGCCCGACGGAGGCACGCGAGAAAGACGCCGGGATCATCGAGGTCCGACTGGGTGAGGCGGATGACGAGCCACCCGCAGCCCTCGAGATCCCGCTGACGCGCGATGTCCTTCCGCCACTGCGCCTTGTCGGTGCGATGCCCGTCGCCCTCGTATTCGATCGCGATCCGCAGCTCGGGGTACGCGAGATCCACTCTGGCGACGAAGCGGGATCCGTCCCTCACCACGAACTGCACCTCCGGTTCCGGTAGACCGACATCCACGATGACCAGCCGCGTCTCCGTCTCCTTCGGCGATTCGACCCCCTCTCGCGCACGCCGGAGGGCTTCTCCCACCTTGCCGCTGCCGCGGAACCGTCCCCACTCATCGAGCCGGGTCTCGACCTCGTGCAGGAAGAGCCGGGGTCGGCCGGCCTCGTCGAGCCCCGGATAGTGGGAGCAGCCTGTGACGAGCGCGTCGAGCAGGACCACCAGCTCGCGCACGCTGAGCTCTCCGGCGCAGCTGAAGACCGCGGCGACGGGATCGACCACGGGCGCCCCTCGGAGATGCCAGGTCCGCGCCCGTGCGGCGCCGAGCCGGCGCCCCCTGACCCCCGCCGCTCGCGGAGGGCTGTGCTCCTGCGGCGACGCGACCTCGAGCTCTTCCTCGACGCACCAGGCTTCTGAGAGCGGAAGCGCCCACAGACGCACCGCCGTCCTCCCGACGAAGCGCTGCTCCGGGCGCATCCGCGGAAGATAGCAGTCCACTCTCGCCCGGAACGATTCCGGAGGCGCAACCGATCTCACGCCGTGGAACGGACGCACGAGGTCGGCGGCATCCGCTCTCCCCCTGCGGATGCCGAGGGCTGCGGCCCTCCGGACGCTGAACTCGGGCCCCAGCTGTTCGGGGAGGGGGATTCGATGACGCATTCCGGCATGCTCGCACCGACGATGCTTTCCCGTCGCGGTGTTCGAGCTCCTGTCCCAGGCCAAGTGGACAACCCGCCCGCTCACCTGTTTGTGCAGTCCGACTCGCCTGGCTTCTGAACTGCCCAGGATGGATCAGAAATGCCGCTCCCAGGCCCCCTGCACCTACATTTTTGATCCATACCATCGGTGGGACGCCCACGGGGGCGGGGAGGAGGACGCACGGCGAGGCGGGAGCGCGTGCCCGCACGCGAGGGCGGTCAGGCGTCGGGCTCTCCGGAGAGGATGCCGCGCAGCCAGTCGCGCGCCTCGACGAACACGTCGTCGGAGTAGCGCTCCGGGTACTGCACGATCTGCCTGTCGGCACGGGGGTAGGAGCCGAGGAACACCACTCGGGGGCTGAACCGGCGGATGCCGAGCAGCGCGTCGGCCATGCGCTCGTGCTCGATGTGACCGTCGGCGTCGATGACGAACCGGTAGCGGCCGAGCTCGTCGCCGATGGGGCGGGATTCGATCAGCGACAGGTTGATGCCGCGGGTCGAGAACTGCTCGAGCATCTCGAGCAGCGAACCGGGGTGGTCGTGGGGCAGCTCGACGATGAGCGAGGTCTTGTCGGCCCCGGTGGGCTCCGGCGAGCGCGTCGTGCGGGTCACGAGAACGAAGCGGGTGACCGCCTGGGCGTTGTCGCCGATGCCATCGGCGAGCACGTCCACGTCGTAGTGCTTCACGATGCCGGGGGGTGCGATCGCCGCCTGGGCGGGGAGCGAGCCGTTGAGCACGCCGATCGCGGAGGCGACGTTGCTCGCGGCCGGCACGTGGGAGTGCTGCGGCAGGTGCTCGCCGAGCCAGCCGTGGCACTGGGCGTAGGCGACGGGGTGGGCGGCGATGACGGAGACGTCCTCGAGCCGGGTGCCTCGGGGCGCCACCAGCACGAAGTTCACCCTGACGAGGTACTCGCCGATGATCCGCAGTCCTGGCAGCGTGGCCAGCGCGTCCTGTGTGGTGGAGACGCCGCCCTCGATCGAGTTCTCGATCGCGATCATCGCGGCATCCGACACCCCCGACAGCACATCGTCGAGCGCCTCCCCGACGTTGTGCACGGGGCGCCATACCTGACCGCGCGCCTCGGGGACCTGGTCGAGCGCCGCTTCGGTGAACGTTCCTGCGGGGCCGAGGTAGCTGTAGGTGCGGCGTTCAGTCACGCGTTTCACCTTAGCCCTCCGCGTCGCGCGCGAGACTCCCGCCGACGAAAACCTTCACACCTCTGGAAATGAGACGTGCACGAACGGCCCGCGCGGTGCAGACTGTCTGCATGACGAGCCGTGCCGGCCTCCCCGCGGAGGAAAGTGACCTCATCGACGTCGACGAGCTGATCGCCGCCTACTACGACCGCGTACCGGACCCCGGCGTCGCCGCCCAGCGCGTCGTGTTCGGCACCAGCGGCCACCGCGGCTCCTCGCTGTCGAACAGCTTCAACGAGAATCACATCCTCGCGACCACCCAGGCGATCGTCGACTATCGCACCGGCCAGGGCATCACCGGCCCGCTCTTCCTCGGACGCGACACCCACGCGCTGTCCCTCCCGGCCGAGCGCAGCGCCATCGAGGTGCTCATCGCCAACGGGGTGGACGTGCGCGTCGACTCCCGCGACTCCTGGGTGCCGACGCCGGCGCTGAGCCACGCGATCCTCACCCACAACCGCGACCTGGCTGCGGATGCCGCGGGCCGCGCCGACGGCATCGTGGTCACCCCGAGCCACAACCCGCCCCGCGACGGCGGCTTCAAGTACAACCCTCCGCACGGCGGCCCCGCAGACACGGATGCGACCGGCTGGATCGCCGACCGCGCCAACCAGCTCATCGCGAACGGCCTCGACGGCGTCAAGCGCGTCCGCTACGCCGATGTCGACGGAGACACGATCGGCGAGTACGACTTCCGCGACGCGTACGTGCGCGACCTCTCCACCATCATCGACGTCGACGCCATCCGCCGCGCGGGCGTGCGGATCGGCGCGGATCCGCTGGGCGGAGCATCCGTCGAGTACTGGGCGCTCATCAAGGAGGTGCACGACCTCGACCTCACCGTCGTGAACCCCGAGGTCGACCCGACGTGGCGCTTCATGACGTTGGACTGGGACGAGAAGATCCGCATGGACCCGTCGTCCCCCTCGGCCATGGCCTCCCTGGTCGCCAGGAAGGGCGACTACGACGTGCTCACGGGCAACGACGCGGATGCCGACCGCCACGGCATCGTGACCCCGGATGCCGGTCTCATGAACCCCAACCACTACCTCGCGGTCGCGATCGACTACCTGTTCTCGCACCGCGCGGAGTGGCCGCGGGATGCCGCGATCGGCAAGACGCTCGTGTCGTCGATGATCATCGACCGCGTCGCCGAGTCGCTGGGTCGCCGCCTGCTGGAGGTGCCGGTCGGGTTCAAGTGGTTCGTGCCCGGCCTGCTCGACGGCTCGGTCGCGTTCGGCGGGGAGGAGTCGGCCGGCGCCTCGTTCCTGCGCAAGGACGGCACCGTCTGGTCGACCGACAAGGACGGCATCCTGCTGTGCCTGCTCGCCGCCGAGATCATCGCCGTGACGGGCAAGACCCCGTCGGAGCGGTACCGCGAGCTGGAGGAGGCGTTCGGCTCGTCCGCGTACCAGCGCGTCGACGCGCCGGCCTCGCCCGAGCAGAAGGCCGCGCTGGCGAAGCTCGCCCCCGAGGCGGTGTCGGCGTCGACTCTCGCCGGCGAGCCCATCACCGCGAAGCTGTCGCACGCACCGGGCAACGGCGCGGCGATCGGCGGCCTCAAGGTGCAGACCGAGCACGCCTGGTTCGCTGCCCGCCCCTCGGGCACGGAAGACGTCTACAAGCTGTACGCCGAGAGCCTCCTGGGCCCCGAGCACCTCGCCGAGGTGCAGTCGGAGGCCCGCGCCGTGGTGTCCGCCGCGCTCGGAGGCTAGGGCGCGCGGATCTCACCGCGTCTCGTCTCGCTCCGCTCGCTCGACGACCCGCTCTGCTGCCCCCGGCCGCTGAGCGAGGAGCGCAGCGACGAGACGACACGCCTCAGCGGATGCTGCGGGCGAGCGCGGCGCCGGCTTCGACGAGCCAGCGAGCAGGGTCGGCGAGAGCGGCCTCCGACGATCCGGCGAGCGCCGTCAACGAGGCGGATGCCGCGAACGGCGAGGTGTCGGCATCCGGGGTGATCCGGCCGGCCGCGAGCAGCGCGCGAGCCCCCGCGTCGGCGGCCAGGGCGGAGATGTACGAGGGCACCTTGCCGTCGCCGGACTGCCCGTCGTACGACCCCTCGCCCGTGATCACCACGTCGGCGCGGGCGATCGCATCGGCGAGCCCGATGAGCGATGCGACCTCCGCCGCACCGGGGGCGAGAGCCGCGCCCCACACCACGAGTGCGGCGCCGGTTCCTCCGGCCGCGCCCGCACCGGGCATGGACGCGTCGAGGCCCAGCAGCCCGGCGAGACGCGCGAGCCCTGCGTCCACGACGGGGATGTCGGATGCCGTGAGCCCCTTCTGCGGGCCGAACACGGCGGCGGCGCCGCGCGGACCGGTCAGCGGGTTGGTCACGTCGGTGAGCACGAGCGTCGATGGCGCCGACCGCAGACCCGCGAGGTCGACGGAGGCGAGGTCGACGAGTCCCCGAGCCCCGCGGGCGACGGGTGCTCCCGCGGCGTCGAGGAACCGCGCTCCGAGAGCGGTCAGCATCCCCATCCCGCCGTCGGTCGACGCACTGGACCCGATGCC
Organism: Microbacterium sp. NPDC057944; assembly: GCF_042887445.1. Lineage (NCBI taxonomy): Bacteria > Bacillati > Actinomycetota > Actinomycetes > Micrococcales > Microbacteriaceae > Microbacterium > Microbacterium sp. NPDC057944. The sequence goes on along the minus strand of NZ_JBHVPJ010000001.1, from coordinate 1,566,463 downwards.
GACGACGAGCCGCGAGACGCCGTGGCCGAGCGCGGCGGCGATCGCCTGTCCGAGTCCGGTGGTGTCGGCATCCCACGGGCGCAGCGTCGTGAGGAGCTCGATGCCCGATGTGGAGGCGAGGTCGACGACCGCGGTGCCGCCGGGTGCCTCGTCTGTGGGTGGCAGCAGCAACCAGGCCGTGCCGATCGGTTCGCCCGCGGGTCCGTCCACCGTGACCGGCATCCGCTCTGCGCCCGGCACCGCCGCGGCGAACGCGGCGACCGTGCCCTCTCCCCCGTCGGCCATGGGCCGGTGCACGAAGGACGCGGCGGGGTCGACCGAGGCCCATCCCGCGGCGAGCGCATCCGCGGCGTCCGCGGCCGTGATCGTGCCCTTGAAGCTGTCGGGCGCCAGGACGACGGAGGTCATGCGAGACCGGGAGTGCTCGCGCGCACGATCACCTCGAGCGGGAGCGGCGCCTGCTGCCAGTCCGCGTCGACGGTCGCCCGGAACGCCTGGTAGCCGACCTCGCTGAGCGGCACCCGGACCGTCGTGAGGGCTGGTGCGACGTCGCTGCTGGACGGCACGTCGTCGAAGCCGCACACCGCGATGTCCCCGCCCACGGCGCGTCCGGCGTCGCGGATCGCCGACATCGCGCCGATCGCGACGATGTCGCTCATCCCGAACACCAGGGTGCCGGGTTCGACGCCCGCGGCGAGCTGGGCGGCCATCAGGGCCGTGCCCGACTCCCGGCGGAAGTCACCGCGCAGCACGCGGTCGACCGAGCCACCACCCGCGGAGAACCCGGTCTCGAAGCCCGCGAGGCGCTCGTCGGAGGTCAGCACGCCCTCCGCGGCTCCGATCAGGATCGCTGACCGGTAGCCGAGCTGGGCCATGCGCTCGCCCAGCGCCCGCGCACCGCTGCGGTTGTCGATCTCGACGTGGCGTCCGTCGCCCTCGCCGGCGCCGAAGGTCACGATCCGCCCGCCCAGGCGCGAGAACTCTGCGAGCTCGCGCGCCGTTCCCGTGTCGGGCGGCCCCGTGGTGCGGGAGGCCGCGAGGATGAGCCCCTGAGGGCGCTGTCCGCGGAGCGCCCGCACGATGCGGGCCTCGCGCTCGGGGTCCCGTTCGGTGATCGCGATCGTGACGACGAGACCGTGCTCGTCCGCTCCGCGCGCGACGCCGGAGGCGATGAGGCCGAAGTACGGGTCGGCGATATCGGCGACGAGCAGCGCGATCACGGGAGAGGTTCCCCTGGCGGTCGACTGCGCGGAGACGTTCGCCGTGTAGCCGAGTTCGGACGCCGCCAGCTCGACGCGCTCGCGGAACGACTCGGCGACCTTGCGCTCCGAGCCGTTGAGGACACGGGATGCGGTGGCGAGTGAGACGCCGGCCTCGCGCGCGACGTCGTGCAGGGTCGGGGCCGCTCCGCGCGCGTGCCGCGGCCGGCGGACCGGGGAAAGGCTTTCCGGCGTGCTCATGACCCGAGCATACTGGGATGTCCGACAGACTCCGAGAGGCTTCGCGGCCTGGCAACCGCTTGCCGGGTCAGGCCATCCTCGCGAGAGCGCTCTCGTCGATCACGTGCAGCAGGGGCTCCCCTGCGACGAGGCGCTCCAGCTCCTCTCCCACGAGCTCGCCCATCGCCCCGCGGTCCGCGCCCATGGAGCCCGCGACGTGCGGTGTCAGCTCGACGTTCTCGAGCTCCCAGAGCGGCGAGTCGGGCGCGGGCGGCTCGTCGACCGTCACGTCCAGGAGCGCCGTGAGGTCGGTCCGGCGCGAGAGCACCGAGACCAGTGCGGCTTCGTCGATCAGCCCGCCGCGAGCGGTGTTGACGAGCGTCGCGCCCTGCGGCATCCGCTCGAGCAGCCCAGCGCCGATCATGCCCGTCGTCGCCGGCAGCAGCGGGGCGTGCAGGCTCACCACCTCCGAGCGTGAGAACAGCTCCTCGATCGAGACGAGCTCGATCCCCAGCTCCGCAGCCGCCGCGGGAGAGGCGTAGGGATCGGCGGCCAGCAGCCGCAGGCCGGTGCCCTGCAGCCGCTCCGCGACACGGCGTCCGATCGCGCCGAGCGCCACCAGCCCGACCACGCTGCTCCGCGTTCCGGAGGCGAACTGCGCCGCGGCATCCTTCGACCGCAGCTCGCGGTACGCCCGCCGCGCTGCGGGCACTCCGCGGGCGGCGAGCACGATCTGCGCCGCCGTCATCTCGGCGACGGGCTCGGCGTTCGCCGCGGCCGCCGAGACCACCGTGATCCCTCGCGCCCAGGCGGCATCGGTGACGATGTGCTTGACCGATCCGGCCGCGTGCAGCACCGCCGTCAGCCGCGGAGCACGCTCCAGCAGGACCGCGTCGATCACCGGCGCCCCCCACCCCGTGAGCAGCACGTCGACATCGCGCAGCGCCTCGGGGTCCGCCGCCAGCTCCTCTGCGGTGAGGAACGGTCGGACCAGGTCCACGGTACGGTCGATACCTGCCAGAACCTCTGCCGGATAGACGTCGTCTCGACGTCGCTCCTCCATCACCAGCCGCGCTCGCATGCGCTCCATGTGCTCTCCTTCGAAGGCGAAACATCCGATCAATGATTGACAGTGCTCGCGTCCCTAGGTTAGATTCGCCAACGACGTCTTGCAAAGTGGCAAGCGTTTGCCAAACCCTGGAGAACCCATGCACACAAAGATGAAAGCAGCCGCAATCCTGGGCGTCGTGACGCTCGCCCTTGCCGGCTGCTCCAGCACGGCCGCCCCCGAAGGCGGTTCCGGCGTCACGCAGGACGAGGATGCCGTCCTCGAGATCTGGACCCGCACGACCCCCGGAAGCCCCAGCGAGGCGGCGACGATCCGGCAGGTCGAGGCGTTCACGGAGGCCACCGGCTACAAGGCCGAGGTCACCGCGATCTTCGACGACTTCGAGATCAAGCTCGCCCAGCGTGCAGGGCAGAAGGACCTGCCCGACATCGTGCTCAACGACGTCAGCCAGCTCGGCACCATGCAGTCCCAGGGCATCCTCCGCGAGATCGACCTCAAGGACATCAAGAACTCCAAGGACATGACGGCGCAGGCGCTCGAGGCCGGCAAGGCCGTCGACGGCAAGACCTACGGCATCCCGTACTCGGCACAGGCGAACGCGCTCATGATCCGCAGCGACTGGCTGCAGAACCTCGGCCTCGAGGCGCCGACCGACTGGGACGAGATGCTCGAGGTCGCCACGGCCTTCACCGAGAAGGACCCCGACGGCAACGGCCAGGCCGACACCTACGGCCTCGCGGTTCCCGGATCGACCAAGCGCGGCTACGCCTCCTGGTACTTCTCCAACTTCCTGTGGGCCGCGGGCGGCGACTTCATCACGGGCTCCGGCGACGAATGGCTGCCGTCGATGAGCTCCGACGAGGCGATCGAGGCCGCGACCTGGTTCCGCGACCTGCAGTGCAAGGCCGGGGTCGTCCAGCCGGGCGCTCCCAGCATGGACACGCCGCCGACCAACGAGGCGTTCGAGTCCGGCGTCGCGGGCATGTACCTGACCGGCCCGTACATGATGCCCCGCTTCGACAAGGTGCTGGGCGCCGACAAGTACACCGTCGTCCCCGCCCCCAAGGGCCCGAAGGACTCCTCCGTGCTCGCCGAGGGCGGCACGGTCTACCTGATGGCCGGCTCCGAGAACGAAAAGGGCCAGACGGCCTTCGCCGACTGGTACGTCAGCCCCGACGCCCAGAAGTTCGGCATGGAGGGCACAGATGCCTTCGCGATCCAGCTCCCGGTGAACGAGAAGGTCGACATCGCCGACGTGCGCGACGACCCCCGCTGGCAGACCTTCGCGACCGCCTACCAGGAGAGCGGCCACTACGCTCCGACCATCCCGAGCTGGACCCCGGTCCGCCAGATGAGCGCCGACACCATCAACGCGCTGCTCGCCGACTGCTCGCTCGACGTCGAAGAAGAACTCACCAAGCTCGACGGCAAGCTGACGGCCGAGCTCCTGACGCAGGGAATCCTCAAGCAGTGACCATCCACACAGCCGACGCCGCGACCGCGGCCGACGCACCCCAGGCAGCGGCGGGGGCCATCGCGTCCCCGCCGCCCGCCCGGCGGCGCCGCCGCCATCGAGTGCAGGGCCAGTGGTGGGTCCCGTGGGCCTTCCTCGCCCCCGCCCTGCTGCTGTTCCTGATCTTCCGCTACATCCCGATGTTCCAGGCCGTCGGCATGTCCGTCGAGAACGTCCGCCCCTACCTCGGCAACGAGTTCGTGGGGTTCAAGAACTACGAGACGATCCTCACCGACGCGGCCTTCCGCGACGCGACGATCAACACGCTCGTGCTCGCCCTCGGGCAGACCGCGGGCTGCCTCATCCTCGGCTTCCTCCTCGCGCTCCTGCTGGAGGGCCAGACCCGCAAGCTCTCCTTCATCCGATCCGCGGCGTTCCTGCCCGTGGTCGTCCCGATGGCCGTGGTCGCCGAGCTGTGGCGCATCATGTACCACCCGTCTCCCGACGGGTTCCTGAACTCGATCATCGGCATCATGGGCATCGCCCCCAGCGAGTACATCAACAGCCCGGACTCGGCCATGTGGTCGATCATGCTGATGGGCATCTGGCGCGGCGGCCCCTACGACATGATGATCATCCTCGCCGGTCTCGCCGGCATCGACCGCGGGCTGTACGAGGCCGCGACGGTCGACGGCGCGAACCGCTGGCAGCGGATCGTCCACGTGACCCTCCCCGGACTCCGCCCGGTGTTCACGATCCTGTTCATCCTCGCCGCCATCCGCGGCTTCCGGGTGTTCACCGAGGTCTACCTGATGACCAACGGCGGCCCGAACGGCGCCACCGAGGTCGTCATGACCCTCCTCTACAAGCTCGGACTGGAGCAGCAGAAGCTCGGGGTCGGATCGGCGGGCGCAGTGCTGCTGTTCCTCGCGACCCTCGTGCTGACGCTCACCGTGCAGCTGCTGCTGCGGAAGAAGAAGGACGCATGAGCGCCGGAACCGATACCGCTCTCGGACTCACCGAGAGCCGCACCGTCGTCGGAATCGGCGTGAAGGTGCTGCTGTACGCCGTCGTGGTCGTCCTGTTCGCAGGCCCCCTGGTCGCGCTGCTGTCCGGCGCCTTCAGCGAGGTCTCCGACCCGACGGAGCTCAGCGTCATCCCCAACCGGCCCACGCTGGACAACTTCGCCGTCGCCTTCGACTTCGGCGTGCTCGGCTACCTCATGAACTCGTTCTTCGTGGTCGGCTTCGGCCTGCTGCTGCAGGTCGTCGTGTCGGTGCTCGCCGGCTACGCCCTCGCCCGCAAGAAGTTCCGCTTCTCGGCGCTGGCGATGGTCGCGATCCTCGCCACGATGATGCTGCCCGATGAGATCCTCGCCCTGCCGCTGTCGATCCTCCTGGCCGACCTCCCCCTCGTGCACATCAACCTGATGGGCACGCTCGCGGGCATGATCGTCCCGATCGGCGCCTGGGCGTTCTCGATCCTCGTCATGACGGAGTTCATGAAGGACGTGCCGCTCGAGCTGGAGGAGGCCGCACGCATCGACGGGGCCAGCGAGCTGCGGGTCTTCGCGCAGATCATCGTCCCGCTGTGCAAGCCCGCCCTCGGCGTCATCGGCGTGTTCGGCTTCACGATGATCTGGGACCAGTACCTGCTGCCGCTGCTCGTCTCGACGTCGAGCGACACCTACACGCTCCCCCTCGCGCTGCGCACGCTGCGCATCGAGCCGGAGGTCACTCCCGGCGTGGTCATGGCCGCGTCGCTGCTCGCGCTCGCGCCGTCGGTGATCGTGTTCCTGCTGTTCCAGCGCTCCTTCGCCCGCGGACTCACGTCCGGCGCTCTGAAGGGCTGACCCGTGGGCGTGATCGTGGTCGACGGCGTGCCCGGTTTCCGGGACGTCGGCGGCATCCCGGCATCCGGCGGGGTGATCCGCACCGGGCGCCTGTTCCGCTCGGGTCACCTCGCCGCGGTCGACGCGGGGGGAGCGGATGCCGTGCGCTCCCGCGTCCGCCGCATCGTCGACCTCCGCGCCGACGACGAGGTTTCCGAGGACGCCACCGCCGTCGACGGCGTCGCGATCACCCGGCTCCCGCTCTACCTCGGCTCGACCCGCTCCTTCTTCGTCGAGGACTTCAGCCTCGGCGAGATCTACGCGCACCTGCTCTCCCGCTCATCGGCGCAGCTCGTGGAGGCCGTGCGCATCATCGCCGAGGGCGAGCCGACGCTCGTCCACTGCACCGCGGGCAAGGACCGCACCGGCGTCACGATCGCGCTCGCGCTCTCGGCCGTCGGCGCCGACCGCGAGGCCGTCGTCGCCGACTACGCGCTCACCGCCGACCTCATCCCCGCCGAGCACCGCAAGGCGACCTCCGCGCGGCTCGCGGAGAAGTACCCCGAGTCCCGCCATGCGTGGATGCTCGCGACCGAGTCCCCCGCCGAGGTCATGCGCGACACCCTCGTCGCCCTCGACGCGGAGTGGGGATCGGCCGCCGACTACCTCCGCGCCCACGGCGTCACGTCCGACGAGCTCGCCGCGCTCCGCGACGCCCTCGTCTCCCCCGCAGATACCTCAGAAGGAGCATCGTCATGACGGCATCCGCCGACCTCGCCTGGTTCACCGAGGCGCGCCTCGGGATGTTCGTGCACTGGGGCCTGTACTCGCTGGCCGCCAGGCACGAGTGGGTCAAGAACCGCGAGCGCATGACGGATGCCGAGTACGAGCCGTACTTCGCGCACTTCGATCCCGACCGCTACGACCCGCGAGCCTGGGCGCGCACGGCGAAGGCCGCGGGCGCGGGCTACGTGGTGCTCACCGCGAAGCACCACGACGGCTTCTGCCTGTGGGACTCCGCGCTCACCGACTACACCTCGATGAACACGCCGTTCGGTCGCGACGCCGTCGCCGAGTTCGTCGACGCCTGCCGGGCCGAGGGGCTCCGCGTGGGCCTCTACTACTCCCTCATCGACTGGCACCACCCCTCGTTCCCCATCGACGGCACGCACCCGCAGCGCGACGACGAGGAGTTCAAGGCCGCAGCCGCCGACCGCGACATCCGCGACTATCAGCGCTACCTGCACGGGCAGGTCCGCGAGCTCCTCACCGGGTACGGGCAGATCGACTACCTGTTCTTCGACTTCTCCTACACCCACCGCCCCGACTACTGGGGCGGCAAGGGGGCGGCGGACTGGGATGCCGAGAACCTGCTGAGCATGGTCAGGGCGCTGCAGCCGAACATCATCGTGAACGACCGCCTCGGCATCCCCGGCGACATCGTCACCCCCGAGCAGTACCAGCCCCTGAAGCCGATGGAGCGCGACGGCGTCCCCGTCGCGTGGGAGGCCTGCCAGACCCTCGACGGCAGCTGGGGGTACGACCGCGACAACCTCGACGCGAAGAGCCCGGAGTCGCTGATCAAGCTGCTCATCGATGGGGTCTCGAAAGACGGCAACCTGCTGCTCAACGTCGGACCCGACGGCCGAGGGCGCCTCGACGCGACGGCGCAGCGCACCTTCGACGAGATCGCCTCCTGGATGGACGATCACGCCCGCTCCGTGCACGGCGCCGGCCCCGCCCCGTGGCAGGCGCCCGACGACACCCGGTACACGCTCCGCGGCGACCGCCTCTACGTGCACCTGTTCTCCTGGCCGTTCAAGCACCTGCACCTGCCCGGCCTCGCCGGCAAGGTCGGCTACGCGCAGCTGATGGCGGATGCCTCCGAACTGGTGCCGCTGCACATCGACCCGAACCGCGTGGCGCAGAACACGCTCATGGGCGGCCTCCCCGACGGGACGCTCACACTGCAGCTGCCGGTGCAGCGCCCCGACTCCCCCGTGCCGGTGATCGAGCTGTTCCTCACCGACGCCCCCTGAGCCGGTCGGGCCCCTCACCCCTCTCGCTTCCGCCCCCTCGGGATCGCGCACCGAGGGGCCCGACCCTCCACCCCCCCCATCCCTCGACGAGGAGGAAAAATGAAACGCCGAACGTTCATCCTGTCCGCCGTGGCCGGCGCCGCGGCGGCCGTCACCATCCCGCAGCAGGCGGGCGCCGCCGTGCTCGGCCGGCCGACCGCGGCATCCGCCCGCGATCGCATCGCGCCGATGCTGCCCGGCCGCGGCCCGTACTCGCACGTGTCGAGCATCGCCGAGCTGCAGACCGCGGTGCGCGCGATGACCAAGGGCGGCACGATCATCGTCGCCGACGGCACCTACGCCGTCACGGACGGCGCCCCCATCGACCTCACCGGAGTGGGCGGACGCGGCAACAAACCGCTCACGATCATGGCCGCGACCGTCGGAGGCGTCACCCTCACCGGAGCGCAGAGCTTCGTCTTCGACGGCACGCACGACCTCGTCATCAGCGGCTTCGTGTTCACGCAGTCGACGATGATCGAGGTCCTGCCGACCTGCAACGCCGTCACGTTCAGCCGCAACGAGTTCCGCCTGGCCGACATCGAGGGCATGCACTTCATGATGGTGCGCGCCGACAACACGGTGATCGAGTACAACCACTTCCACAGCAAGTCGACGCTGGGGCTGTTCCTCGGCATCGAGGGAGCGAACTCGACCGAGATGGCCGAGAACGTGCACATCCACCACAACTACTTCTCCGACCACTCCTTCCCCGGAGACAACGGCGGCGAGCCGATCCGCCTCGGCGTCAGCCCCCGCGCGCTGAGCAGCGCCTACGCGGTCGTCGAGTACAACCTCTTCGAGCGCACGAACGGCGACCCCGAGGCGATCTCGGTGAAGTCCAGCGACAACACCGTGCGCTTCAACACCTTCCGCGACAGCGGCGGCGGCATCGTGCTGCGGCACGGCAACCGCACGCGCGTGGAGTCGAACCACATCATCCGCGGCCAGCGCGGCATCCGCATCTACGGCAACGACCACGTCATCGTGAACAACTACATCGGCGAGACCGCCGACACCGCCGTCGTGCTCGGCGCGGGCACCGTGCGCGACCACTACGAGGGGGAGCCGGCGAACTCCCGCAACAAGAACGACGCGGTCGACCGCGTGCGCGTGGCGCTCAACACGATCGTGGGCAACGCGGGCGGCATCTCCGGTGAGACGCATCGTCCGATCCCCCCGGCCGACTGCGTGATCGTCGACAACATCATCCAGGGGGATGCCGGAACCCTCGCCAGCGTGCCCACCGGCACCGGCTTCACGTGGGCGGGCAACATCCTGTGGGGTGCCGCACCCGACGGCGACCTGCCTGCGTCCGGCTTCACGCGCGTCGATCCGCTGCTCAGCCGCGACGCCGCCGACGTGATGCGCATCGGCAGCGGCAGCCCCGCGGTGAACGCGGGGGCCCAGGACCACTCGGCGTTCGTGCGCGACGACATCGACGGCCGCAAGCGCACCGGTGCGGCCGACGTGGGCGCGCACGAGCTCGGCTGGGGCCACGCGAAGCGCGAGCCCCTCACCCCCGAAGACGTCGGCCCCCTCGCCTGCTGAGCACGCAGGAGGGGCGGGTGCCGACGGCATCCGCCCCTCCTGCGTCTCCCTCGGGGGCGACGGATCAGCGGGCGGCGGGGCCCGTCGACCCGCGCACGACGAGCGTGGTCGCGAGATCGAAGCCGTCGGCCGAGACCTCGGTGTCCGTCACGCGTCCGAGAAGCGCCGCCATGGCGTGGTCGCCGCCCTCGCGCAGCGGCGACTTGACCGTCGTGAGCGGCGGCGAGGTGAAGTCGGCCCCGAAGATGTCGTCGAAGCCGACGACGCTGATGTCGGCGGGGATGCGGATGCCGGTCTCGACGAGCTCCTGCATGAGGCCGATGGCGATGAGGTCGTTGTAGGCGATCACGGCGGTGGCGCCGCTGTCGCGCACGGCCACCGCGGCGCTGCGGCCCCCGGCGACGGTCGGTGCGACGGAGTCGAGCGTCGCGAGCTCGATGTGCGCCCACTCGCAGCGCTGGGCGAGCAGCTCGCCGCGGCGCCGAGCCATCCACGACAGCGGAGGACCCGGCACGTACGCGATGCGGCTGTGGCCGAGCCCGCGGAGGTGACGGACGGCCTCGGCGATGCCGTGCTGCACGTCGGGGATCACCGACAGCACATCGTCGACGAGGCGGTTCACGACCGCGACCGGCTTCTGCCGTGCGAGGGCCGTGATCTGCTCGTCCGACATGCGCGGGGTGGCCAGCAGCATCCCGTCGACCATGCGCAGCATCCGCTGGGCGCGCTCGTACTCGCGCTCGTCCGACTCCTCGGACTCGGTGAGCACCAGCGTGTAGCCCGACCGGGTGGCCGCCGCCTCCGCACCGCGGATGACGTCGAAGAACACCGGGTTCGTGATGTCGGAGACCACGAGGCCGACGATCGAGGTGCGCCCGGTCGGCAGCGCCCGTGCCATCGGGTTGACGTGGTAGTTGAGGGTCTCGGCCGCCGCGCGGATGCGGCGCTCGGTCACGGCGTTCACGCGACCGGGTCGGTTGAGCGCACGCGACACGGTCGACGGATTGACGCCGGCGAGCTTGGCGACGTCGTAGATCGTCACGCTCTCGGACGCACGCACGGCGTCCGACTCGGCGGGCGATCCGACCGCGATGTCGTCTGCCATGCCTAGCTCCTCACTGGTTCGACCCGCGTCGCCGCTGCGACGGGATCTTCTCCCAGCCTACGGAGTTCTCGTCCGATCGCCGCGCGCATTGCGGCGGCGGTTCCCCCCGCCCCGTCCAGGAGCGCGTCGATCTCGGCGGGCGAGTGGCCGCCGGCGATGGCCCAGGCCGCGATGACGGATGCCGGGGCCGCGGCATCCGCTCCCGATCGCAGCGCGTGGTCGAGCACGGGAACGATGCGGACGGGGAGCTTAAGGGTGCCGTCCGTCGCGATCTGCGCGAGCAGGTGACGGATGCGCGGGTTGGCGAACCGGACGCGCGTCGCGGCGATCGCCTCCTCGACCTCGCCGCGGGGCAGCACGCAGCTCTCCGCGGCGACGGTCCAGTACTCCTCCACGAGGTCGCGCAGGGCGGGGTCACCGAAGGCGGAGGCCACGTCGCCGATGCCGCGCAGCAGCCCGTGGTAGGCGAGGAGGGAGTGCGCGCCGTTGAGCAGCCGCAGCTTGCGCTGCTCATACGGTGCGAGGTCGCGCGTGAACCGCACGCCGACGCGTTCCCAGGCAGGACGGGGCCCGGCGAAGCCGTCTTCGATCACCCATTCCGAGAAGGGCTCGGTGACGACCGTGCCCTCGTCGCGGATGCCGGTGGCGCGCTCGACCTCGTCGATGTCGGCATCGGTCGTCCGAGGCGTGATGCGATCGACCATCGAGGAGAGGAACACGACGTGCTCGTCGATCCAGTCGGCGAGGGTGTGGTCGACCCTCATCGCCGCGTCGAACACGGCGTCCCTGGCGACGTCTCCGTTGCCGCCGAGGTTGTCGCAGCTGATGACGGTGAGCGGTCCCGCGCCCGAGGCTCGCCGGGCCGCGAGACCGCCGGCGAGCCTCGTCGACGCGGTGCCGCCGGGCAGGTAGCCCGCCTCGGTGACGGTGAGGGTGACGATGTGCGTCTCTGGGGCGGCGAGCGCGTGCTCCCAGGGGGCTCTCTCGGCGCCGTCGTGGACGGCGCGAATGCTGCGCACCTCGCTGAAGCCGTCGCCCTCCGCGCCCCTGGTGACGAGCGTGTACCGGCCGCCTCTCGCCTCGAGGAGGCGGGCCTGGGTCGCCGAGCGCCCGGTGAACGCGACGATCCGCCAGCGCTCCCCGACCTCAGCCGCGCGGTCGGTGTACCAGGCCTGATGGGCACGGTGGAAGGCGCCGACGCCCAGGTGCGCGATGGTGGGCGCCTCGGTCTCTGACTGCCCGTGCGGCATACGTTCTCCTCCGGTCGGATGCCGACGACGGCGTCGACTTCCGACATTCTATGGCAAACGGTTGCCAACCGCACGGGAGAACAGGTACCGTCGATGAGGGGATCCCCGCATCCCCCGCACGACCGCCGAAGGACAGCATGCCGACCACGAAGATGCATCCGGATCGACTGTTCCCCAGCGATCCCGCCACCCGAGACATCGCCCGCGAGCTCTACACCTCCGTCGCCGACGCCCCGATCTGCTCCCCGCACGGTCACGTCCCCGCCGCCCTGCTCGCCGAGAACGAGCCGTTCGCCTCGCCCACCGACCTGCTCATCACGGGCGACCACTACGTCACCCGCGTGCTGCACGGGGCCGGCATCCCCCTCGGCCGCGTGCAGGCGCCCTCCGGCGAGCCCGCTGTCGACCCTCGGGAAGCCTGGCGCGTGCTCGCCGCGCACTGGCGTCTCTTCCGGGCGACGCCCGTGCAGTACTGGCTCGAGTACCAGCTCAGCGAAGTCTTCGGGGTCACCGCACGGTTGAGCGCCGACACGGCGGACGCGATCTACGACGAGGTCGCCGAGCTCCTGCGCGAAGACGAGTTCCGCCCCCGTGCGCTGTTCGAGCGCTTCGGCGTCGATGTGCTCGCCACCACCGACGACCCCGCAGACGACCTCGCCGCGCACCGCGCCCTCACCTCCGACCCGAGCTTCCACGGCAGAGTGCTGCCCACGTTCCGCGCGGATCGGGTGATGGACCCGTCCGCGCCCGGATGGCTCGCCGCCGTCGATCGGCTGGCCGCGGCATCCGGCATCCCCTGCGGCACCTACGAGGGGATGCTGGCGGCGCTGCGCGCCCGACGCGCCTACTTCCGCTCGGTCGGCGGCACCGCGACCGACACGGGGGTGGCCGACGCGTGGGCCGTTCCGCTCGACCCCGCCGAGGCCGCGCGCATCCACGTCGCCGGCTTCCGCGGCCGTGCGACCGCCGCGGAGGGCGTCGCCTACCGCCGCGACATCCTCTACCGGCTCATCGAGATGTCGGCCGACGACGGCATGGTGATGCAGCTGCACCCGGGGGTGCATCGCAACCACCACGCGCCGACGCTCGCGCGCCATGGCGCCGACACCGGTCATGACCTGCCGCTGCCCACCACGTACACCGAGCCGCTGCGCCAGGCGCTGAACGACTTCGGCACGGGCACCGCGCTGCGGCTCGTGCTGTTCACGGTCGACGAGACCGCGTTCTCGCGCGAGCTCGCCCCCCTCGCCGGCTTCTACCCGAGCGTGTACGTCGGCGCCCCGTGGTGGTTCCTCGACACCCCCGACGCGATGGAGCGCTACCGCCGCGCCATCACCGACAGCGCGGGCTTCGCGAAGACCTCGGGCTTCATCGACGACACGAGGGCGTTCTGCTCGATCCCCGCGCGTCACGACATGGCACGCAGAGCCGATGCCTCGTACCTCGCGTCGCTCGTCGCCACGCACCGGCTGACCGAGGCGGATGCCGCGGAGATCGCGCTCGACCTCGTGCAGCGCATCCCCTACGACACGTTCCGCATCCCGCGCTGAGTCGACGGCCCCACCCGGTCGTCGAGCGAGGGAGGGCAGCGACCGAGGCGAAACACCCCGCACACGGAACGGCCGCCCCTCGAGAGGGACGGCCGCTCGCGTGTGCGCGGGCTACGGGGCGCTCGGGCCGACCTTGGAGGTGGTCAGCGGAGCACGCGTCGCCGCGTTGCCGGTCGTCTCGTGGGCGCCGACGTCGTAGACGCCCGCACGCTGACGGCCCTCGATGTCATCCGTCACCCACGTGCCGTGGTCGGTCATGAACGCCGCGTTCACCGCGGGGCTCGACGAGCCGATCTTCCACACGCCCGTGGCATCCTGGGCGAGCTGCGGGTTGACCCGCGTGTATCCCACCGTGGGGATGTTCCCGTTGGCGGCCGACCCCCACAGGATGTTGCCGCGCCAGTAGAAGTCCTGCATGAGCGGGACGTCGGCGAGCTTGTTCGTGCTGCCCTGGAAGATGTTGTCGACGATCGTCACGTTCCGCGGCTCCACCGTGCGGTGCGTCTCGCCGGCCAGGCCGTTGACGTTGTTCACGACGGTGTTCAGTCCGATGCGGATGCGGTCAGGAGCGTCGTACTTCTTGCGCGAGTCGGCACTCTCCCCCACGAAGTGGTCGCGCACCGTGCCGGAGCCGACGATGATCGCCCCGTCGACGTTGCTGATGCCGCTCACGTAGTTGTTCATGATCACGTGGTCGTTGCCGTAGATGCGGATGCCGTTCTCGCCGTTGAGGATGTAGTTCGACAGCACCTTGTTGTTGTTGCCGTGGCGCAGCACGATGCCGCCCTTGCTGTCGCGGATCGTGTTGTAGCGGATGGTGTGCCCGCTGGACTTGACCGAGATCGCCTCGGGGTCGCCGTTCGCGTTCTCGAACAGGTTGTACTCCACGATCGCACCTCCGCTGGAGAGCGCCTTCGGGCTGGTGCCGAGCCTGATCGACTCGCCGCCGTTGGCTCCGGCGAAGGTCTGGTCGGAGAAGTAGTTGTGGTGGATGTGGGAGTTCTTGGCGACGGTGTCCGTTCCCGGTCCCTCGATGCCGAGGTAGACGCCGATCGTGCTCTTGCCGTGGAACCAGTTGTACGCGATCTCCGAGTCGTCCGAGCGGACGATCAGGTTGTGCTCGGCCGACTGGGCGAAGAGGAACTCGTTGCGGATGAAGTCCACCGCCTTGCTGCTCGAGCCCACGTCGATCGTCGTCGACTGCGTGAACCTGAAGCCCTGGATGCTGACGTCGTGCACGCCGGAGAAGGAGAAGCTCGATGATCCGGTCAGCGTCACTCCGCCGACGGTCTCGGCCTTGATGGTCACCGGCTCGGATGAGGTCCCGGAGGCGCCGGATCCGAGGCTCACCGCGGAGGAGACGCTGTAGCTGCCGTTCTTCAGCACGATCGTGTCACCGGGATCGGAGTTGTTGATGGCGGTCTGCAGCGCCGAGATCGAGGTGACCGTGGTGGTCGAACCGCTGCTGGTGCCGCCGCCCGGGGTACCCGGCGTGCCGTAGACCTGCAGCTCCCAGAGCGAGTAGCCGTAGGCGGTGCCGCGCGCGGTGCCGTGCACCCGCAGGTAGCGGCCGGTGCCGTCGAGCCCTGTGATGTCATCGGTGCCGCCGTCGCCCGCCGTCTCGTTCTTGAGCGTGGTCCAGGTCGTGCCGTCGTCCGAGATCTGCACCGTGTACGTCGATGCGTACGCGTCCTCCCAGTTCAGCAGCACCCGAGACACCGAGGCTCCGGCGCCCAGGTCGACCGTGATCCACTGCGGATCGACGCCCTCCTGGCTCGCCCAGCGGGTGGTCGAGGATCCGTCCAGAGCGGCGGATGCGGGGAACGCGGACGTCTCCACGGAGGATGCCGTCGCCGGACGCCCCTGCGAGATGAGCGTCTCGGCGAGCGGGCCGACCTCGGTGGAGGTCAGCGGGCCCGCCTGGACTGCCGGCGACGCCGGTGCGGCGGACGGGGGTGCGATCTCCGCGGCGCCGGCCGCAGCCGGCACGCAGGTCAGCGACAGGGTCGCGGCGGCGAGCACCGCGATGACCCGATGGGTGGTCTTCATATGCAGCTTCCGATCTTCATCGATGGGGAGACGCGGTCAGGGGGTGACCGCGACGTTGGTGAGCCCGGAGGTGGCGCCTGTCACGGTGTTCGAGGCGTAGACCTTGTTGGGGTTGGCTGAGCACTTCGAGGTCGAGGAGACGAACACCGCGTAGCGGCCGACGCCGCCGAGGTCGGAGTCGTTGCCGCGCCAGATGTTGCCGCATCCCCAGCCGGTGAGCGGATTGTGGGTCTCGTAGCCGTTCGCGAAGACGCCGGGAGAGGAGAAGGTTCCGGTGTTGTCCTCGAAGAGGTACCCGTTGCCCTTGACGTCGACCCAGGAGTCGGCCGAGTTCTGCCCGGAGAGCCCGGTGCCGTCGAAGGTGTTGCCGCGGACGACACCGCCCTCGGTGCCCTCCTTGACGTCGATGTGCTCGGCGGCGATCCCTGGGCCGAAGGCGTTGTCGAGCACCTGGACCCGGTCGGAGCGGTCGCGCCCGGACGAATCGGCGTAGCAGGTGAAGTTGGAGTTCGCGGAGCCGAGGTAGAGGCCCTCGCCGTACCCGGGCTGGGCGAGTCCGGTGCGCATGATCTGCGAGTTCCTGATGACGCCGTCGGCGGAGGACTTCCGGAAGTGCACTCCCTCGTCGTCGATGTCGCGCACGAGCACCCCGTCGATCGTGACGTGGGTCGCCGTGTCGAGCACGATGCCCTTCTTCGCGTCGGCGACGGTGAGGCCCGAGACGTTCCAGTAGGAGGCGCCGTACAGCCAGAGACCGTATCCGGAGTCCCAGCCGTCGCCGGGGTGCGGGCATCCGTTCAGGGTGCCGCTGGGGCCGTCGTTCGTGATGACGGC
Organism: Microbacterium sp. NPDC057944; assembly: GCF_042887445.1. Classification (NCBI taxonomy): domain Bacteria; kingdom Bacillati; phylum Actinomycetota; class Actinomycetes; order Micrococcales; family Microbacteriaceae; genus Microbacterium; species Microbacterium sp. NPDC057944. Next base: position 1,550,254 of record NZ_JBHVPJ010000001.1, on the reverse strand, counting down.
CGTGCGCGGACCGGTGAGCGTGATGGGAGCGGATGCCGTGCCCGGCGTCGTCGCGACGAAGCTGCCCTGGTAGGTCCCCGGCGCGAGGCGGATGGTCTGGCCGGGGGTCGCGACCGCGAGGGCCGACGTGAGCTGCGCCGCCGTGGAGACGTCGACGATCGTGCCGCCGCCCGGCGTGCCGGTGCCGGCCGTGCCGTACACCTGGACCTCGTACAGCGAGTATCCGTACGAGGTGCCGCGGGCGGTGCCGTGGATGCGCAGATAGCGTCCGGTGCCGTTCAGTCCCGTGATGTCGTCGGTGCCGCCGTCGCCCGCCGTCTCGTCCTTCAGCGTCGTCCACGACGACCCGTCGGCGGAGATCTGCACTCGGTACTTCGACGCGTACGCGGCCTCCCAGTTCAGCAGCACCCGCGATACGGACGCCCCGACGCCCAGGTCGATCTGGATCCACTGCGGGTCGACGCCCTCCACGCTCGCCCAGCGCGTCGTTCCCGACCCGTCCACCGCGGCGGATGCCGGGAATGCCGATGTCTCCACCGACGACGCCGTGGCCGGACGCCCCTGCGAGATCAGGGTCGCCGCGGTGACGGATGCGGCCGGCTGAGCCGCGGAGGCTGTTGCCGGAGTGGGGCCCGCGGTCACGGGTGCCGAGGCCGCCGGCGATGCGGCGCCCGTGGAGGCGGAGGCCGCTGTGGCGAAGCCGAGTGGCAGCGCGACCGCGGCGGCGACGCAGGCCGTGAGGAGGCGCCTGCGGAAGGAAGTGGATCGTGCGTGTGACATCGTCGTCTCCTGCGCGTTCGGAAGAGCATCCGTCGGAGCCGGTCAGCCCCGTTCGTAAAACTTCTTACCATTAGTCGGCCGGTGTACGCCAGTCTTTTTGGCAAACGTTTGCCAGCCGGACGACACCACTCTACGACACGGAACCGCTCCCGAGCCAGCACGAATGCTCACGCGCAATCGGCACCTCGCGCCGGTACACGGCGGGCGCAGCGACATCAGGTGCCGGATCGAGGGACTCGCTTCCCCGCCGTGAGCGCGACGTCAGGCCGCGAGGTAGGAGCGCAGCGTCGCCGCCTCGGATGCGAGGAGCGACGGGTCATCGCCGGGCACGAACTCCAGCAGCGCGTCGCGCGGCGGCTGCGCGGCGGCGCGCGCATCGGAGAAGAAGCGCGTCCACAGATCTGCGCGCTCGCGGAGCGGGAGGCGCTCCTTCACCGGCCACCAGGAGAAGACATGGGCGGCGCTCGTGTGGGCCGCGATCTGTCGGTACTCGTCGATGGCGTCATCGACCGATGCCGCGACCGTCGGCTGCCAGTAGGTGCGCAGGTGCGGACTCCCGACCTCGGCGAGGAGCCGCAGCGTCGACGGCGCGGTGGCGGCGAGGGTGCCGGAGTGGAACTCCAGCGCCAGTTCGATGCCCCACTCTCCGGCTTCGGATGCCGCGGCCCGCAGCCGCTCGACGACCTGTGCCCACTCGGCATCCGTCGCTTCTGCGGCGTCGACGGAACCCGCCCAGATCCGCACGCGGTCGGCGCCGAGAGCCTCCGCGCTGTCGAGGACGGGGGTGATGTCCTCCCCCGCTCCCGCCCGGAAGTACGCCCCGTACGACGCCACCGCGAGGCCGGCATCCCTCGTCGCCCGCGCGACCCGCTGCGCACGGCCGGTGTCACCCGCAGGCACGTGCACGTCGCCGCCCCACTCGATCGCCTCGAGCCCGGCATCGGCGGCGAGCGCGATGATCTCCTCGGGCCCGAGCGCTCGGAAGGTCACCGAGCAGAGCCCCGCACGGATCCTGGTCATGTGCTCATCCTCTCGTGTTCTCTCCTGCAGTGCCGCAGCTTCGTCTCGCCGGAACCCCGTTTCGTCTCGGTCGCTCCGCTCCCTCGCTCAACGACCGAAGGGAGGAGTGGCCTCACCCCAGGTGCGGTGACACCGCGGCAGCGAAGGTCTCCGCGGTGCGGCGCACGACGGCATCCGGAGCATCCGCCCAGATGTCGGCGTTGAAGATCTCGACCTCGATGTCGCGGTTATAGCCGGCCTGGACGACGGCACGGGTGAGCGAGCCGAAGTCGATCACCCCGTCGCCCGTGTAGTGCCGTGACAGCAGCACATCGGCGGCGAGCGGGGTCTTCCAGTCGCACACCTGGTACGTCGCGATGCGGCCCTCCCGCCCTGCGCGGGCGATCTGGTCGAGCACCTGCGGGTCCCACCAGATGTGGAAGGTGTCGACCGCCGCGCCGACGACCGCGGGCTCGAAGTCCGCCGCGATGTCGAGCGCCTGGCCGAGGGTCGAGACGACCGCCCGGTCAGACGCGTACATCGGATGCAGCGGCTCGATCGCGAGCGTCACCCCCGCGGCCCTCGCGTCGTCGGCGAGCACGCCGATCGCATCACGCACTCGTTCCCGCGCGCCCACGAGATCGCGTGAGCCCTCGGGAAGACCGCCGGCCACGAGCACGAGCACGGCCGTCGACCCGTCGGCGCCGGCAGCGGCGAGCGTCGCGGTCTCCTCGATCGCGCGACGGTTGTCATCGAGCGCTGCGGTGCGCTCCGGTCCGTCGGGCAGGGTGAAGAACCCACCGCGGCAGTGCGTCGTGAACCGCAGACCCGAGTCGGCGAGCATCCGCGCGGCGACGTCGAGTCCGACCTCGTTCACGGGCTCGCGCCACAGTCCGATGGCCTGGATGCCGGCATCCGCCGTCACCCGCAGGGCCGTCGCGAGGTCGGCGTGCTTGATCGTGGCCTGATTGATCGACATGCGAGGGTCAGGGGCGCCGTCGCTCTGTCGGCTCAGATCCCGAATGCCGGTCGAAGGGATGCCGTGTCGACCGACATTCGGGTTCCCCGCCGACATTGCGGCCTGACTGCTCATGCGTCGACTCCGTTCAGACGCAGCATCCCGTGCCAGCGCTCTCGCGCGAGCTCCGGATGCTCCAGCGCGAGCGAGGCGTTCGCGAGCTCGACGATGCGGCTGAGGTGCGGGAGACTGCGGGCCGAGTGGAGCCCCGCGACCATCTGGAACGCGGGCTGGTGACCGTTCAGCCAGGACAGGAAGGCGACGCCGGTCTTGTAGTAGAACGTCGGCGCGGCGAAGACCTGCCGACTGAGCTCTTCCGTCGGGCCCAGGATCTCCCGGTAGCGCGCCGGATCCCCTGCGTCCAGAGCCTGGATCGCCGCCGACGCGACCGGGGTGATCGCCGCGAACGCGCCGAGCAGCGCATCGGAGTGCCCGCGCTCGGAGCCGCCGAGTTCACGTCCTCTCGCCGAGTGCACGGCATCCTCACGCGAGCTTGCCGTGCGCTCGGCGACGTCCCGTGAATTCGACGTTCCCGCATCCGGCGCCGTATCGCCGCCGATGAGACCCACGTAGTTGAAGTCGTCGCCGGTGAACATGCGCACGCCGTCGGGCAGCTGCGAGCGCACGACGATCTCGCTCTCGGCGTTCAGCAGGCTCATCTTCACTCCCCCGACCTTGCCGGGGTTCTCCGCGATGATGTCGAGGAGCACGGCGGATGCCGTCTGCCAGTCGTCCGCTCCGAAATAGCCCGCGAGCTCCGGATCGAAGGCCGTGCCCAGCCAGTGCAGCACCACCGGGACGGTCGCGCTCTCCAGCACCGCGCGGTACACGCGACGGTAGTCGTCGGCATCCGCGGCCACGCGCGCGAGGTGGCGGGAGGCCATCAGCACCGGCCCCGCCCCCTGCTCCTCGGTGAAGTGCAGCTGCTCCCGGTAGGCGTCGATCACCCGATCGAGCGAGATGCGCTGCTCGTCGACGTGGTCGGTGTTGACACCGACCACGACCGAGCCGCCTTCCTCGCGCGCCACCTCGGCGCTGCGGGCGATGAGCTCGCGGGTGGCCGCGGCATCCAGTCCCATGTTGCGCTGCGCCGTGTCCATGGCGTCGGCGACGCCGAGACCCCACGAGTACACGTTGCGACGGAACGCGAGGGTGGAGTCCCAGTCGATGTCGGCGGGACGACCAGGGGTGTTGTCGGCGTGCACCTTCGGCACGACGTGCGCCGCGGCGTACGCGACGCGGCTGCGCAGAGCGGATGCCGGGCGCGCGTAGCCTCCGGAGTCGTTCAGCGCCGCGTGCGACACCGTGCCGTCGGGCGCGAGGAGCGTCAGGGTGGCCATCAGAGCGCCAGCGGTTCGATGGCGATCTTGCGACCCTCGGCACTGGAGGTGAGGCCGGCTTCGGCGAACTGCACGCCCTTGGCGCCGGCGAGCAGGTCGAACGGGTACTCAGTGCCCTCGACGTAGGAGACGAGGTACTCCTCCCACTGCTGGCGGAAGCCGTTGAGGAACACGTCGTTGGTCGGGACCTTCTGCCAGTCGGCGTCGTAGTCGCGGGTGTCCTCGAGGTCGGGGTTCCACACCGGCTTCGGCGTGGCGTTGCGCGGCTGGATCTTCGCGCCGAACAGTCCGACCACGGCGGAGCCGTGCGTGCCGTCGACCTGGAACTCGACGAGCTCGTCGCGGTTCACGCGCACGGTCCAACTGGAGTTGATCTCGGCGATGATGCCGCCCTCGATCTCGAAGATGCCGTACGCGGCGTCCTCGGCGGTGGCGGTGTAGTGCTCGCCCTTCTCGTCCCACCGGTCGGCGATGTGCACGGCGGCCTGCGCGTACACGCTCCTGACCTCGCCGAACAGGTTCTCCAGCACGTAGTTCCAGTGCGGGAACATGTCGGAGATGATGCCGCCGCCGTCTTCGGTGCGGTAGTTCCAGCTCGGGCGCTGGGCGGGCTGCCAGTCCCCCTCGAAGACCCAGTAGCCGAACTCGCCGCGCACCGACAGGATGCGTCCGAAGAAGCCGGAGTCGATGAGGCGCTTGAGCTTCTGCAGGCCGGGGAGGTACAGCTTGTCGTGCACGACGCCGGTCTTGACGCCGGCCGTCTTCGCCAGCCGGGCGAGTTCGAGCGCTTCGTCGAGGGACTCCGCGGTGGGCTTCTCCGTGTAGATCGCCTTCCCCGCGACGATGGCCTTGCGGATCGCGGATGCTCTGGCCTTCGTCACGAGGAAGTCGGCGTAGATCTCCCACCGCGGGTCGGCGAGCGCGGCATCCAGATCGGTCGTGTAGTCCTCGATGCCGTGCTTCTCGGCGAGCTCGGCGAGCTTCGCCTCGTTGCGTCCGACCAGGATCGGCTTCACGGTGATGCGGCTCCCGTCCGGCAGCTCGATGCCGCCCTCCTCGCGGATCGCGAGGATCGAGCGCACCAGGTGCTGCCGGTAGCCCATGCGCCCGGAGACGCCGTTCATGATGATCCCGATCTCGCGGGTGGTCGCCTGTGACATCAGTGGTCCGTTCTGTGGGAAGTGGGTGCGCGTCCATCAGTGCGGGTAAGCGCTTTCCGACAGCATCCCATGCCACATCGCGTTCTCGCAACCCTTCTAGGAAAGCGCATTCCGGCCTGCCCGTTCCCTCACGATCGGTCAGAAACGCATCCGGCAGCGAACCCGCGGCCGCGTTTTCGATCGATCCTGCGGGCTGCGGGCAGGGGGCAGGGCGGCAGGCCGGCGGCCGGGTCAGCGAGTGCTGGAGCGCTCGATCAGCAGCGTCGGGATGATCGAGGGGCCGGATGCCGGCCCCTCGCCCTCGATGTCGGCGACCAGCGCGGCGACCGCACGGTGAGCGAGGGCCGTGAAGTCCTGGCGGATCGTCGTCAGCGGCGGGCGGTAGTTCGCGGCATCCGGGACGTCGTCGAAGCCGATCACGGCGACGTCGTCCGGCACACGGCGCCCCGACTCGGCGAGCGCGCGCAGCAGCCCCAGCGCCATCTGGTCGTTCGCGCAGAAGACGGCGGATGCCGCGGAGAGGGCGGCCCCCGCGACGTATCCCGACTCGGCGCTCCAGTCGCCCCTGACCACCTCGGGGGCGTCGATCCCGGCCGCGGCGAGGGAGTCCCGCCACCCGCGCTCGCGCTCGGCCGCCGCGAAGGAGTCGGCAGGCCCCGCGAGGTGGTGGACGATCGGGTGCCCGAGCTCAAGGAGTCGTGCGGCGGCCAGTGCCGCGCCTCCGGCGTGGTCGCTGTGCACGGAGATGAAACCGTCGTCGGTGGCCGCATCGACCACGACGAGCCGCAGTCCGGCGGGACGCTGAGCGGTCGGCACCTGCGCGGAGGCCTCGTTCAGCACGATCGCACCGTCGACCTCCTGCTCGGCGAGGTGCTCGAACGCCTCGGCGACGCCACCGGACGCGGTGACGAGCGTGAGGGCGTATTCGCGCTCCGCCGCGGCCTCGGCTGTGGCCTGCAGCATCCGCGAGTTGCCGACGGTGGCGAGGGTCGTGACGACGAGGCCGATGGTCTGCGAGCGGCCGGTGCGCAGAGCCCTGGCGGCACGGTGCGGGCGGTAGCCGAGCTCGGCCATCGCCTTCTCGACGCGCTCGCGCGTGGCGGGGTCGACCCGGGGGCTGTCGTTGACGACGCGGGAGACGGTCTGGCCGGAGACGCCGGCGCGGGCGGCGACGAGGGCCATCGACACCCGCCCCGATGCCGGGCGACGGCGCGGCATCTGCTCGCCGGGGAGTCCGAGTTCGCTGCGGGTCACCGGCATCCTCCGTTCACAACTCCTCAATGTTGACGTTACCACGCCGTCGGACGTACCATGTTTACGTGAACACGCACGAATCTCCGGAGTTCCGAACGGCGACCCTCTCCGCCGGCGTCACCAAGCGCGCGACGACGCTCGCCGACGGCCGCGACCTCATCTACTACGACGACCCCGACACCGCGCTCCCCGCGGAGCGCTCGATCGACGCGCGCACCCTCGACCCGCGCCCCGACACGGCCACGATGCGGCTCGACGTGCTCACCGGTGACTGGATCACGGTCGCCGCGAACCGCCAGAACCGCGTCATGATGCCGAGCGCCGACGCCGACCCGCTGGCGCCGCAGACTCCGACCAATCCGTCGGAGGTCCCCTCGCGCTACGACGTCGCGGTGTTCGAGAACAAGTCCCCCGCGTTCGGACCCGCCCTCGCCGAGGCCACCGGCGACGCTCCCGGAGCGTCCAACCCTCCGCGTGGACTCGACGACCTCGCCGCCCTCGGACTCGGACGCACCCGCACCTCGGTCGGCCGCTGCGAGGTCGTGTGCTTCAGCCCGGAGCACACCGGATCCTTCGGCACCCAGAGCGTCACCCGCGCCCGCACCGTGATCGAGGCCTGGGCCGACCGCACCGCCGCTCTGTCGCAGCTGCCCGGTATCGAGCAGGTCTTCCCCTTCGAGAACCGCGGCGAGGCGATCGGCGTGACCCTGCCCCACCCGCACGGCCAGATCTACGCCTACCCCTACGTCACCCCGCGCACCACCCGCGTGCTGGAGAGCATCGACCGCACGGCGCCCGACCTGTTCCAGCGCATCCTCGAGTTCGAGCAGTCGTCGGAGCGGGTCGTCTTCCGCGGCGAGCACTGGACGGCCTTCGTGCCCTTCGCCGCCCGCTGGCCGCTGGAGGTGCACCTGATGCCCCACCGTCACGTCCCCGACTTCGCCGAGACGACGGATGCCGAGCGCGACGAGCTCGCCCCGCTCTACCTGCGTCTGCTCCGCGGCGTCGACGCGCTGTACGAGACCCCGACCCCGTACATCGCCGCGTGGCACCAGGCTCCGGTCAACACCGGCCGCGACAGCGTGCGCCTGCACCTGCAGCTCACCAGTCCTCGCCGCGCCGCCGACAAGCTCAAGTTCCTCGCCGGATCCGAGGCCGCCATGTGGGCATGGGCCGCCGAGGTCGCACCCGAGCAGGGCGCCGCCCGCATCCGCGAAGCCATCGCCCGCGCAGAGGAGGCGTCCGCATGACCACCACCCAGGATGCCGCGACGGCGCTGTTCCTCGAGCTCACCGGCCGCGAGCCCGAGGGCCTCTGGTCGGCTCCCGGCCGGGTGAACCTCATCGGCGAGCACACCGACTACAACGACGGATTCGTGCTGCCCTTCGCGATCCCGCACCGCACGGTCGCGGCCGTCGGTCGACGCGAGGACGGTGTCGGCCGTGTGCGTGTCGCCTCGACGTTCGCCGCGGAGCCGGTCGAGGTCGCCCTCGACGAGCTCGACGGCCTGTTCCCGACGGCGGCCGGCGCGGAGCCCGCCGTCCCGGAGTGGGCGGCCTACCCGCTGGGGGTCGCCTGGGCTCTGGCTCAGGCCGCGTCCGTCGCGGGATCGGGCGTCGACATCGCGATCGCCTCCGACGTCCCCGTCGGCGCCGGGCTCTCCTCGTCCGCTGCGATCGAGGGCGCCACGGCATCCGCCCTGAACGACCTGTGGGGAGCCGGCCTCGACCGGGTCGCCCTCGCCCGCGTGGGCCGCAGGGCCGAGAACGAGGCCGTGGGAGCGCCCACCGGGATCATGGACCAGATGGCATCCATGCTCGGCGAGCCGGATGCCGCGACCTTCCTCGACTGCCGCTCGCTGGAGGCGCAGCTCGTGCCGCTCGGCGTGGCCGAGGCCGGTCTCGCGATCCTCGTCATGGACACCCGCGTGAAGCACGCGCACTCCACCGGAGGCTATGGAGAGCGCCGTGCTGCCTGCGAGCGCGGGGCCGCGATCATGGGCGTCCCCTCGCTGCGCGACGTGACGGTCGCCGACCTGCCCAGGGCCGAGGCGCTCATGGACGACGTCACGTTCCGCCGCGTGCGCCACGTCGTGACCGAGAACCAGCGTGTGCTCGACACCGTCCGCGTGCTGCGCGAGTCCGGCGCCAGGGCGATCGGCGACCTGCTCGTCGCCTCGCACGCCTCGATGCGCGACGACTTCGAGATCTCGGTTCCCGAGCTCGACACGGCGGTCGAGGCGGCCCTCGCCGCCGGGGCGCTCGGCGCACGGATGACGGGCGGCGGCTTCGGCGGAGCCGCGATCGCGCTGATCGAGGCCGACGCCGTCGCGGACGTGTCGGACGCCGTGGCCTCCGCGTTCGCGGCATCCGGGTTCTCCGCGCCCCACCTGTTCACCGTCGTGCCGTCCGCCGGCGCCGGTCGCGACGCCTGAGGACGTGCGCCCGTGCGGCGAGCACGCAGGTCGCCCTGGAATACTGAGCACCCGACCCTGAAGGAGAACCATGTCCTGGATCGTCACCGGCGGCGCCGGCTACATCGGATCGCACGTCGTGCGGGCACTGTCGGATGCCGGGCTCGCTCCGGTCGTGATCGATGACCTCTCCAGCGGGGTCGCGTCGTTCGTGCCGGAGGGCGTGCCGTTCGTCCGCGGCAGCATCCTCGATCGGGACCTCGTCGAGCGCACGCTGCGTGAGCACGACGCCGAGGGAGTGATCCACGTCGCCGGCTTCAAGTACGCGGGCGTCTCGGTGCAGCGTCCGCTGCACACCTACGCGCAGAACGTCGAGGGCACGCGCGTGGTGCTGGAGGCGATGGCCGCCGCGGGTGTCGCGAACATCGTGTTCTCGTCGTCGGCCGCGGTGTTCGGCACCCCCGACGTCGATCTGGTCGTCGAAGACACGGCGAAGCGGCCGGCCAACCCCTACGGCGAGTCGAAGCTCATCGGCGAATGGCTGCTGCGCGACCAGGCCACCGCGACCGCCGACTCCGCGCATCCGCTCCGGCACACATCGCTGCGCTACTTCAACGTCGTCGGCTCGGCCGACCCCACGGTCTACGACGTGAGTCCGCACAACCTCTTCCCTATCGTGTTCGAGGCGCTGATCGCGGGCAGGACCCCGAAGATCTTCGGAGACGACTACGCCACCCCCGACGGCACGAACGTGCGCGACTACGTGCACGTGGGCGACATCGCCGCCGCGCACGTCGCCGCCGCGCGACGCCTGTCGGCGGGCGAGTCGATCGAGCCCGCCTACAACCTGGGCTCGGGTGACGGCCTCAGCGTGACGCAGATCATGGATGCCGTGGCTCGCGTGACCGGCATCGACTTCACCCCCGAGGTCGGCCCCCGGCGCCCCGGCGACCCCGACCGCATCGTCGCGACCGGCGAGCTCGCCGCCCGCGACCTCGACTGGCGGATGCGCTACACGGTCGACGAGATGGTCCGCACCGGCTGGGAGGCTCGTCGCGCGGCAGTGTGATCGGTACGGCTCCGGGATCGCCCGTCCGGGCGAAGAACGGGTACCCCTTCCCCGATTCGCCCGGACGGGCGATCCCTCCGCCTCGTGTCGCGCTCGGGCGACGCCCTCAGGGTGCTCGGAAGGGTCAGAGGTCGCGGGTGCGGATCGGGTAGAACCAGAAGCACACCCAGGCCAGGGCTGTGAAGACGAGCGGGATCACCGCGACCATCACGCGGATGCCGCCGTCCACGGCATCCGGCTGGCTGTCGCCCAGCGTCGCGTCGAACCCGGATGCCGTCAGCACGACGGCGGCGACGATCGCCTGCACCACCACGGCCCCGCGCACGACGAACCCGTTCACCCCGAAGTACGCGCCCTCGCGCCGATGCCCCGTGCGCACGGCGTCGTCGTCGATGATCTGCGCCAGCATCACCTCGAGCAGCTGGAGGAGGCCACCGATGCCGACCCCCACCGCGATGCCGACGAGAGCCGCGGCGAGCACCGAGGTCGGGAGCAGGTAGCCGAGCACGGCGACGCCGAAGACGCCGACGCTCCACAGCAGCGCCGTACGCGGCGAGGTGCGCCGCACGACCGCGCTCCACAGCACGATCGACGGGATGGCCGTCACGAAGATGGCGCCGAGCAGCACGCTGCCCTCCCCTTCCGCCGCGTGCAGCGAGTACCGCACGTAGAACGGGAGCGCGGCGAGGATGATCGCGATCGACGTCTGCACGCACAGCGACCCGAGCACGTACGGCACGAAAGCGCGGTTGGCGAAGGTGAGCGTCAGCTGGCGCCGCCAGGTCATGGCCTCGGACGCCGCCTCCGGCACGGTGCGCTCGACCATGCCGCCGAGGAACGACCACACGAGGAGGACGAGGCAGACCCCGCCGAGCACGAGCGCCATGCCAGGCCAGCCCAGCGAGCCGTACAGCGCCGGGGCTCCTGCGGTGCCCAGCACCATGCCGAGGATCGCGAAGATCTGCCGCGGGACGTTGCCGCGGGCGCGCTCCTCCGTGGTGCGGAAGATCTCGGGGAACAGGGCGGAGATGTTGAGCACGACCACGACGAAGGCGATGTCGTACACCGCGACGACCACGAGGAACCAGGCGATCAGCCCGGGGACGGGGAGCTCAGGCGGCATCCACACCAGCGCGAAGGCCACGACCAGCGGCACGATGCCGAGTCCGATCCAGGGCACCCGGCGCCCCCACGGCGTGCGGATCCGGTCGGACAGCGCACCCACGACGGGGTTGAGCACGGCGTTGAGGATGCCGTGGGCGATCATGGCCGCGGCGACCCATCCCGGCGGCACGCCCAGGTGCGTGACGTAGAAGTAGACGACGAAGGCCGAGAAGGTCTGCGCCATCAGCTGGGTCGGGAACCCGGAGGCGCCGAAGGCGATCGTCTGGGCGCGCGGCGGCGCCGCGTCGATGCGGCGGTCGCGGAGCGCGCCGAACAGGGTCACCGCGCCGCACTTCGCTGCAGCTCACGCAGCGCGCGCCAGCCGATGCGCACGAGACCCTCGTCCTCGATCGCCTGCAGCACAGCGGGGTCGGCGAGCAGCCGGTGCTCGTACCCGCGCTTGGCGGCGGCGAAGTCGACCGCCGCCCTGAGCTCCGCGTCGTCGATCATCGGATGCAGGTAGATCTCGGTGACTCCGGCGGGGACGGCGCGCAGCAGCGCGATGAAGCCGTCGCGCACCTGCTCGTACCCCTCCTCGGCATCCGTGCCCTCGCCGACGATCTCGAAGGGGTGCGACCAGAGCCGGTCGATGATCTCGACGCCGAGGGAGTCCGCCGCAGCGGCCGCCCGGTCGAGGGTGCGCTGCAGCTCGACGTCCGCGTCTGCGCCGTCCATGCTGCGCGGCAGCCGGAAGGGCAGACCGTGGCGTGCGGCGAGCGCGAACACCGGTGCGAGGAAGTCGCGGCCGGTGAGGAGTCCGTAGACCGAGCCCATGTGGTTGTCGAGGTGGGTGACGTCGACCCCGGCGTCGAGCGCGGTCTGCAGCTGCGCGGCGATCTCGGCGGCGACGTCGTCTTCGGCCGCGTTCTCCTCGACCGGCCGCACCTCCGAGGGGAAGAACCCGTCGGCGTCGACGAGCGTCGTGCCCACGCCGGTGAGCGGCCGCCAGCGGTACCGGGTCCACTCGCTGGTCAGCACGAGGTGCACGCCCACGTCGAGGTCGGTGCGGGATGCCGCGAACGCCAGCGCCTCCGGCGACCACGGGCACGGCACCATCACCGTCGTGGAGTCGATGCGCCCGGCATCCAGCAGCTCGGTGATCGCGAGGTTCGCCGCGTGGCACATGCCGAAGTCGTCGGCGTTGAGGATGATCGCCCGTGCTCCGGGGGCGAGGCCGAGCCGATCGGCGAGGTCGGAGATCATCGACTGCTCCTGTCGGGGAGGACGCTGCTGAACACGGTGGTGCGGAGGGCGGATGCCGCCTCGCCGATCGCGCCGACCAGCGGCGCCTCCGGCCCGAACGACGAGACCAGGAAGCGCATGGGCAGCTGCGCGGCGTAGGCGTCGGCCACGGACTGCACGGCGTCGACGAGCACGGGGTGCGCCGCCGATCCGCTCAGCACGAACGCCTCGGGGTCGAGCACGAGGGCGACGCTGCCCGCGACGAGGGTGATGCGCCGCCCCATCTCGGCGGCCATCGCGAGCGCGGCCTCATCACCGGCGGCCGCCGCGTCGAGGTGCTGGTCGAGCGTGAGCGAGGGGTCGCGCCCGTTCGTCAGCGCCAGGTCACCCACGACCGCGTCGCCCAGCACGGGCGCGCCGATCGGCAGCGGGGTCTGCGGCAGGTACATGACCTCTCCCGCGACACCGGAGAAGCCTCTGTGCAGCATGCCGTCGATCACGATGCCCCCGCCGAGGCCGTCGTCGAGCAGCAGCAGCGCGAAGCTGGAGAGCTCGGCGCCCGCTCCCGAGGTGAGCTCGGCCAGAGCGGCGAGGTTGACGTCGTTCTCCACGCGCACGGGACAGTCGAGCCGGGAGATCAGGGCCGCCTTGAACGCGCCGCCGTCTGGGCCCTGGTCGTCGCGGATGCCGCCGTCGGCCGTGACGATGCCGGGCACTCCGACGACGACGAGGCGCAGCGGCGCCTGCACCGCCAGCAGGCACTCGTCGATGAGGCCCGTGATGTGCTCGACCCGGTCGCCGCGGAGCGGGAAGGGCGCGTGCTGCTCCGCTCTGACGACGCCCATCGGGTCGACGAGCGCGACGTGCGCGGCATGGTGGTCGACGTGGACGGCGGCGGCCACGCCGAGTCGGGGATGCAGCGCCACCCTGCTCGCCGCGGGCCCCCTGGTCTCACGGTCGACGCCGGCGGGGACGACGGCGCCCGCGCCCTCGAGCATCCGCAGCACCTGGGTGACGGCGGTGCGCGAGAGGCCGGTCGCGGCCATGAGCTCGGCGCGGGTCTGCGGCCCCCTGCGCCCGAGGGTCTCGAGGATCGCCCGCCCGTTGAGCGTGCGGAGCAGAGACTGCGGACCTGCGATCGGCCTGGCCATGGTGATCCCCCGGGAGTCGACTTCGATCAGCCTGACACATCGCGTCGTACTTGTCGACGGGTGTTGCACGTGCCCGATCCGCCTCCCTTAGGGTGGACGGATGACGCAGCTGGTGATCCGCGAGGCTCAGATCGACGACGCCGACGAGGTCGCCGCCGTGCACGTGCGCTCCTGGCAGGTCGCGTACCGAGGACTCATGCCGCAGGAGCTCCTCGACGGCCTCTCCATCGAGGAGCGTGCGGCGGGGTGGCGGCGCTTCGTCGCCGAACCGCTGCCGACCGGCCTCGGCATCCTCGTCGCTGTCCGCGACGGCGCCGTCATCGGCTGGACATCGTTCGGCTCGGGGCGCGACGGCGACGGGCTGGCCGACGGCGAGGTGTACGGCATCTACGCCGACCCCTCCGCATGGTCGACCGGCGTCGGCCACGCCCTGCTCACCGCCGCGGAGAAGGTCATCGCGGATGCCGGGCACACCCGCGCCTACCTGTGGGTGCTCGACGGCAACGACAGGGCAGACGCCTTCTACGCGGCGCACGGCTGGATCGCCGACGGCGCGACCAAGGTCGACGAACGTCCGTACGCGTCGTTCGCGGAGCACCGCCGCGTGAAAGACCCGCTGCGCTGAGCGGACGACGCCGGCGTCAGACGGACGGCGTCAGCGCGCTCGTCGCCGCGCGGCCTTCTCCGCACGCGCCGCGGAACGGGCCTCCGCCGCGGAGAGGCCGAGGTGCGGGGCAGAGCGGATCCAGGCGTAGGTCGCGGCCTCCGAGGCGTGATCGCCGAGCGCCGCGAAGCACGCGGCGAGATCGAACGCCGACGCCCTGACGCGCACCATCAGGTCTGCGTCGGCGGTGCCCGCACCGATGTCGAGCACCCGGCGGTGCGCTCCGGCGGCCTCCGCCGTGCGCGCGAGTCCTCCGAAGAGGATCGCCTGGTTCCGGAGCGCCTTCGCGCAGCGGAGCCGACCGGATGCCGTGTCGATCGACTGCCCGTGCACGGCGACGACGTGCTCGTAGGCGGCGAGAGCGCCGGCGACGTCGCCGCTCTCGTCGATCATGATGGCGCTGTTGTAGACGCCCTGCTGGCGCGTCGTCGCCAGCTCTCCGTCTGTCGCCCCCTCGGCGAGCGCATCGAGCGCCTCGTATGCCGCGATCGCCCCGCGAGGGTCCCCGAGAGCTCCGAGCGCCATGCCCAGCCGGAGGTACGCGCGGGCCTGCACGCGCTCGGCGCGGAGGTCGCTCCCTGCCCGGATGACGGTCGCCTGGCGCGCCAGCGTCGCGACCTGCTCCCAGTACTTGGCGTCCTGGAGCCAGCCCGCCCAGGCGTCCAGCGCCGCGAGCCGCAGCATCGCGACATCGACGTCGTCTGTTCCGGCGCTCTCCTCGACGATGCCCCTCCACAGGCCCTCCGCGTCGGCGATCCGCCCCTTCTCGGCGAGCTCGTCGGCGGCGTAGAGACGGTCCCGCAGCGACCGGTACCGTTCGGTCGCCGCATCACCGGACGCGGCATCCGCCCCCGGTAGCAGCGAGAGGATCCGGAGGTTCTCGCGGGCGCGGCGGACCGTGTCCTGGATGTCGTCGTCCTCGACGTCGCCGAAGCGGGCGTCGAGCGCGCGGAGCAGATCGATCGCCGCGCCCGTGCTCCCCTGCTCATGCGACTCCACCGCGTCGCCGAGCATCCTGGTCGCATCGAGTCGGCGGATCCTCACGTCGGGGTCGTCGGCGAATCGTTCGGCGAAGAGGCGCCGCAGCTCCCTCGATTCGGTCTGCCCTGTGAGGTCGGAGCGCCACGCCGACCACAGCGCGTTGGCCGCCCACAGGCGCACGTCGCCGGACGGGTCCGCGGAGAACGCGGCGAGAACCTCGTCGATCGTCTTCCGGGATGCGTCCTGCCCTCCGGCCTCACGGAGGAACCTGCTCTCCCAGTACCCCGCCTGCACGCGCTCCGACCTGGCGATGTCGTGCCCCGTCGCCCGCACGTTCGCGGAGAGTCGGGCGAGCGTCGACAGCGCGTCGTCCCGCCTCCCGAGATCGGACTGCCGGAGCGCCCTGTCGAGGAGCAGCGCGGCCATCATCGGCACCGTCTCGACGTCGTCCCAGAAGGCGGCGAACCGCTCCTCCACGGCGAGGGACGCGGCCACGGCCGCCGCGGGATCCCGCTCCGGAGACGAGGACTCGCGCGCCGCCGTCGCCCCATCGGGATGGCCGAGCACGCTCGCGATGCCCGCCGCGACGCCGAACCGGGCGAGGGCCGACCGCGGATCGTCGTCTGACCGGAACACCCGGTCGGCCTCGCGCAGCAGCGCAAGACCGGATGCCGTCGCGTACGCGGTGGGGCCGACGTGGCGAAGAAGATCGGAGAGGACGAGGGAGCGCGCATCGGCATCGGCGTCCGTCGCGTACCGCCCGAGGAGAGCAGACCACTCCTCGGCGGCGACGGCATCCCGATCCGCTCCGTCGAGACGATCGAGGATCTCCCCCAGGTGCCGGGTCTCGCGCCGCGCGCGCTGCACACCTGGTTCGCCGAGCCCGTCTGCCAGCAGCCGCCTCAGGGGGGCGACGGCATCGAGCGCCGGAGCGCCCTCGGCGATCGCGATGTCGGCGAGGAGCAGCGCGGCGTCGAGGGCGAATCCCGCGGAACCGGGACCGGAGCGCGCCTCCCGTACGACCAGATCGAGCACCTCGGGAACACCGGAGAGGTCGAGGTCGTTCTCGACGCGCAGCCGCGAGGCGGTGAACATCGCATCGAGCCTGATCGTCGCCGACCGCTGGTCGGCTTCTCCGCCGAGGCGGAGGGCGAGCTCGTCGAGAGCCACGGCGATGGAGGAGGGCGACTGCCCCAGCCACTTGCGGATCATCTGCGCGGTGAGTGCGGCCTCGGCGGCTGCCCGCCGGACGCCCGCATGCGGGGAGTCGCGCCAGCGGGCGTCGAGGGCGACGGCGCGCTGGAGCACCTCCACGTGCAGCACCGGATCGACGTCGTTCAGACCGTGCACGAACTCGATCCGCGGGAGCTCCGCGTACGCCAGCGCCTCCGCCGTGCGCTCGTCGTCGACGCCATCGGTGAGAGCGGCCAGGCGTTCCAGGTGGCGATCGATCGTCTCCGGCTGCTCGATCTCCACGTCGAGTCCGATGAGCAGTCCCGTCGCCTCGGCGAGAGCGCACGCCTCGTCGGCGCCGGTCGCCGATGTCGCCCCTGCGAGCCCTTCGATCAGCAGGGCGCGCGCCGCCCCCTGCTCGCCCTCGTCGATGCGTGCTCGCGCCTCTTCGAGCAGGCTGAAGATCCCCATGTCGACGCGTCCCCCTCCTCGCCGGCCGGCGGGTGCCCTCGGCCGGCGTTCCGCCACGACCGACAGTCTCGCACGGGAGTCGGTCAGGGCGCCGTGCGAGACTCGTCGGTCGCGCCGGAGCGGGCCTCAGTCGGCCAGCATCCCCTCGTCGGTGTACTCCGGCGCGGGGAGCGCCGACAGCTGCAGGCGCCGCATGATCTCCTTGACCTCGTCCTTCGGGCCGCGGCCGAGGTCGACGACGATGCCCTCCTCGTCGGGCTCGAGCGGCTCCAGGGTCGCGAACTGCGAGCCCAGCAGGCTCTGCGGCATGAAGTGATCGAAGCGGGTGCTGAGCCTGTTCGCGATCGTCTCCCGCGTGCCGTCGAGATGGACGAAGGCGACGCCCGGTCCGCTGAGCCGGTCCCGGTAGACGCGTCGCAGCGCCGAGCAGGTCACGATCCCGGGGGTTCCGGATGCCGTGTGCAGCTGGATCCACGCGGCGATCCGCTCCAGCCACGGCCACCGGTCCTCGTCTGTGAGGGGCACCCCGGCGGCCATCTTGGCGACGTTCGCCGCCGGGTGGAGATCGTCGCCCTCTTCGAGGTCCCAGCCCAGCCGCCCCGCGAGCATGCCGGCCACGGTGGACTTGCCCGATCCGGAGACACCCATCACGACCAGCACGATGGGCGGGTCCGGCGGGGTCTGCACGGCGTCCTGTCCGTTCGTCGACGTCATGATCAGACCACCAGGTCCAGGAGCAGCACGCCGGCGAGGCCGACGACCGAGATCAGGCACTCCAGCACCGTCCAGGTCTTGAACGTCTGCGGCAGGCTCGTTCCGAGGTACTGCTTGACGAGCCAGAACCCGGCGTCGTTCACGTGCGAGAGGAACACCGAGCCGGAGCCGATCGCGAGCACGAGGAGGGCGACCTCCGGGCCGGGGAGCGTCGACGCGGCGGAGGTCATGAGACCGGCCGCCGTGATCGTGGCGATCGTGGCTGAGCCCGTGGCGATGCGCACGAGCACGGCGACGAGCCAGCCGAGCAGCAGCACCGAGACACCGCTCTCGAGCACGGCCCTGGTGATGACCTCGCCGATGCCGGTGTCGATGAGGACCTGCTTGAACGCGCCGCCCGCACCCACGATGAGGAGGATGCCGGCGATCGGCGGGAGGCTGCTCTCCAGGGAGTGCGCGACGCTGGTGCGGTTCATCTTCCCGCCGGCGCCGAGCACGAAGATGCCGAAGATCAGCGTGATGAGCAGCGCGATCGCGGGGGTGCCGACGAAGTCGAGCACGACCTTCCACGCATCCGTCGAGTCGGGCGCGATGACCGCGGCGAGCGCCTTGCCCATCATGAGCACGACCGGAAGCAGGATGCTGGAGAGCGCGGCGGCGAACGAGGGGCGCGGGCGCTGCGTGACGTCCTCGCCCTTGTCCTCGGCGGTGAGGAACATGTCGGGCACGGGCACGGGCGCCCACTTCGCGGCGAACCCGCTGAAGACGGGGCCCGCGATGATGATCGTCGGGATCGCGATGATCACGCCGAAGGCGAGGGTGAGGCCGAGGTTCGCGCCGAGGGCGTCGATCGCGATCAGCGGTCCGGGGTGCGGGGGCACGAGGCCGTGCATCGCGGAGAGGCCGGCGAGGGTGGGGATGGCGATCTTCATCAGCGCGACGCCCGAGCGGCGGGCGACGAGGATGATCACCGGGATGAGCAGCACGAGGCCGATCTCGAAGAACATCGGCAGACCGATCACGGCGCCGACGACGCCCATCGTCCAGGGCAGCGCTCTCTTGCTCGACCGCGACACGAGGGTGTCGACGACGCGATCCGCGCCGCCGGAGTCGGCGAGCAGCTTGCCGAACATCGCGCCGAGGGCGATCAGCACGCCGACGCCGCCCATGGTCGAGCCGAAGCCGTTGGAGAAGCTGGTGAGCGCCTGGCCGGTGGCCATGCCCGCGCCGATGCCGACGCCGAGGGCGCCGATCGTCAGGGCGAGGAAGGGATGCACCTTCAGCCAGGTGATCAGGACGATGATCACGGCGAAGCCGATCAGTGCGGCGGTGATGAGCTGGGCGTCCGAGCCGACAGGGACGATCGGGGCAGGGTCCGCCGTCTTCAGCAGTGTCAAGGGAACCATCATTGTTCCTCCCATGGGGGAAGCACTGTCCGAGAGCCACGGCGCTTCCGTCTGATATTTACGAGTACGGTACCTAAATAATCAGACTATTTCAAGATCTGTGCGGGATTATCTGCTCCGCTGGCGTGAGCGGATGCAAACATCGGGTCTTTCCCCTACCATGAGGCCATGCCTCAGAACGCTCTGCACGATGTGATCGTCGAGCGCTGGGGTGCGGACATCGGCGCCGAGCGCCGCACCCCCGGCAGCCGGATCATCATGGACGACGCCGTGGCCGAGTTCGGCGCCTCACGCAGCGCGATCCGCGAGGCGGTGCGCGTGCTCGAATCGCTCGGCATGGTCGCGTCGCGCCAGCGCGTCGGCATCATCGTGCAGCCGCCGGAGACGTGGAGCCCCTACGACCAGCGCGTACTGCGGTGGCGGCTCGACGGACCGCGGCGCGCCGAACTGCTGCAGAGCCTCAGCGAGCTCCGCAGCGCCGTCGAACCCGTCGCAGCCCGGCTCGCCGCGCTCCACGCGACCCCGGCGCAGTGCGGTGCGCTGACCGCCGCGGTCATCGGGATGTCGTCGACCTCACGCGCCGCCGACACCGACGAGTACCTCGCCCACGACATCGACTTCCACACCACGCTGCTCCAGGCCTCGCACAACGTCATGCTCAGCAGCCTGTCGCCGATCGTCGTCGCGGTCCTCGAGGGCAGGACGCACCACGACCTGATGCCGGACGTCGCGGATCCGGAGGCTCTGCGCCTGCACGGCGAGGTCGCCGCCGGGGTGCAGTCGAGGGATGCCGAGCGCGCCGAGTCGGCCATGCGGGCGATCGTCGCCGAATCCGCCGAGGCGATGGAGCAGACCACCCGCGCACTGCGCCAGTCGTCGAACGCCTGACCTCTCCGTCTCGTCTCGCTCCGCTCGTCCGACGGCCCGCGGGGCCACCACCCGCGGTCACCGCCACCCGGTCGGGGTACCGTCACCCGGTCGTTGAGCGAGGACGCGCAGCGACCGAGACGAAACGCTTCATGATCCGCACGACTCCAGCCGAAGCCGCGCACACCGCACCCCGTTTCGTCTCGCTCCACTCGCTCAACGACCCGCGGGCGCGGG
Organism: Microbacterium sp. NPDC057944; assembly: GCF_042887445.1. NCBI lineage: Bacteria > Bacillati > Actinomycetota > Actinomycetes > Micrococcales > Microbacteriaceae > Microbacterium > Microbacterium sp. NPDC057944. Next base: position 1,530,211 of record NZ_JBHVPJ010000001.1, on the reverse strand, counting down.
ATCAGTCGAGCGCGGTCATGACGTGCTTGATGCGCGTGTAGTCGTCGAAGCCGTACTGCGACAGGTCCTTGCCGTAGCCGGAGTGCTTGAAGCCGCCGTGCGGCATGTCCGACACGAACGGGATGTGCGTGTTGATCCACACGCAGCCGAAGTCGAGGTCACGCGAGAAGCGCATGGCCCGCGCGTGATCGGTCGTCCACACCGACGACGCGAGCGCGTAGTCCACGCCGTTCGCCAGCGCGAGCGCCTCCTCGTCGGTCTCGAAGGACTGCACCGTCAGCACGGGGCCGAAGATCTCGCCCTGCACGGCCTCGTCGTCCTGCTGCATCCCCGACACGATCGTGGCCTCGAAGAAGTACCCGGCATCCCCCTGCCGCTTGCCGCCGACCTCGATCTTCGCGTGCGCGGGGAGCCGGTCGACGAAGCCCTGCACCTGCGCGAGCTGCGCCGCGCTCGACAGCGGCCCGTAGAGCACGCCCTCCTCACGCGGACCCCCGGTGCGGGCGTCCGTCTTCGTCTTCTCCACCAGAGCGGCGACGAGCTCGTCGTGGATCGACGAGTGCACGAGCACACGGGTCGCGGCGGTGCAGTCCTGCCCGGCGTTGAAGAAGGCGCCCGTGACGATGCCGGATGCCGCCTTCGCGATGTCGGCGCCGGGGAACACGATCGCCGGGGCCTTGCCGCCGAGCTCCAGGTGCACGCGCTTGACGTCGTTCGCGGCCGACCGTGCGACGGCCATGCCCGCGCGCACCGAACCCGTGATCGCGACCATCTGCGGAACCGGATGCTCGACCAGGGCCACACCGGTGTCACGGTCGCCCAGCACGACGTTGAGGGTGCCGCCGGGGGTGTGCATCGCCACGATCTCGGCGAGCAGCAGCGTGGTGAGCGGGGTCGACTCTGCAGGCTTGAGCACGACGGTGTTGCCCGCGGCGAGCGCGGGGGCGATCTTCCACACCGCCATGTTGAGCGGGTAGTTCCACGGGGTGACCTGACCGATCACGCCGACGGGCTCGCGCCGCACGAAGGACGTGTGGCCGGCCATGTACTCCGCGGCGGCGCGCCCCTCGAGACTGCGGGCGGCTCCGGCGAAGAAGCGCAGCTGGTCGATCGACTGCACGATCTCATCGGCCACGAGGCTCGCGCGCGGCTTCCCGGTGTCCTGCGACTCCAGGTCGGCGAACTCCTCCGCACGCGCCTCCATCTCGTCGGCGATGCGGAACAGCGCCAGCTGACGGTCGGCGGGCGTGGTGTCGCGCCAGAGCGGGAAGGCGGCGGATGCCGCGGCGTAGGCCGCGTCGACGTCGCTCGCATCCGACAGGGGCAGCTGCCCGTAGACCTCCTCGGTCGCGGGGTCGATGAGCGGCAGGTGACCCGCTCCGTTCACGGGCACGTAGCGGCCGCCGATGAAGTTCTGCAGCGTCGCGGAGTTCTTCTCTGAGGACATGGCGATATCGTACCGGCATCCGTGCGGATTCTGAAGCTCTTTCTCCCTCGAAACAACTGAATCAGTTGCATGGGCGTGTTCAACCTGTCAATATCGACACATGAGCAGCACTCCGAAGCACCCCGCCCTGGATGACGTCTCGAAGAGGATCGTCGAGCTCCTCCAGGAGGACGGCCGCCGCCCCTACGCCGAGATCGGCCGCGCGGTCGGGCTCAGCGAGGCCGCCGCACGCCAGCGGGTGCAGCGGATGACGGAGGCGGGCATCATCCAGATCGTCGCCGTGACCGATCCGATGCAGCTCGGCTTCCACCGCATGTCGATGATCGGCATCCGCGTCGACAAGGATCCGCGGTCGATCGCGCAGGAGCTCACCAAGATCACCGAGCTGGCCTACGTCGTCGTCACGCTCGGCACCTTCGACATCCTCGTCGAGGCCGTGTGCGAGAGCGACGAGGACCTCATCGACCTCATCGCGACCCGCATCCGCACCATCCCCGGCGTCGTGCACACCGAGAGCCTGCTCTACGCGGGCCTCTACAAGGACCTCTACAACTGGGGCACGCGCTGACGCGCGCCCCGATCGCAACGGAGTGATCATGGGAACCACCGTCTTCGAACGCCAGAAGCCCGCCGAGTCGGTCATCGACGCCTCCCTGCGCGACACCGCGCTCGGGGTGTTCTGGCTCGACGACGTCGAACGCGTCGAGCACCCGACGCTCTCCGCCGACATCACGGCCGACCTGGCCATCGTCGGAGGCGGATACGCCGGCCTGTGGACGGCCGTCCGCGCCAAGGAGCGCGATCCCGAGCGGCGCGTCGTGCTGCTGGAGGCCTCGCGCATCGCCTGGGCGGCGTCGGGTCGCAACGGCGGCTTCTGCGAGGCCAGCCTCACCCACGGGCACGAGAACGGCGTGAACCGCTGGCCCGAGGAGATCGACCGGCTCGAGGAGCTGGGCCTGGAGAACCTCGACGCGATCGAGGCGACGGTCGCGAAGTACGACATGAAGGTCGACTTCGAGCGCACGGGGCAGCTGGCCGTCGCGGTCGAGCCGCACCAGGTCGAGTGGTACCGGGAGGAGCACGGCTACCTCGACGAGTCCGCGGTGCAGGCCGAGGTGCACTCCCCCACGTTCCTCGCCGGAGACTGGGACCGCGAGGGCTGCGCGATGGTGCACCCCGCGAAGCTCGGGATGGAGCTGGCGCGCGTCGCCGTCGAGCTCGGCGTGGAGATCTACGAGCACTCCATCGTACGCGGCGTCGAGGGCGACGGGTCGGGTCCGATCACTGTGATCACCCCCGGCGGGCGGGTGACGGCGGATGCCGTGGCGCTCGCGACCAACGTGTTCCCGTCGCTGCTGAAGCGCAACCGCCTCATGACCGTTCCCGTGTACGACTACGTGCTGATGACGGAGCCGCTGAGCGACGAGCAGCTCGCGTCGATCGGCTGGTCGAACCGTCAGGGCCTCGCCGACAGCGCGAACCAGTTCCACTACTACCGGCTCACCGCCGACAACCGCATCCTGTTCGGCGGGTACGACGCGATCTACCACTTCGGCGGCAAGGTGCGCCCGGAGTACGAGGACCGCATGGAGAGCCACCGCAAGCTCGCCTCGCACTTCTTCACGACGTTCCCGCAGCTGGAGGGGCTGACGTTCACGCACCGCTGGGCGGGGGCGATCGACTCGTCCAGTCGCTTCTGCGCGTTCTTCGGCACCGCGCGCAAGGGCCGCGTGGCGTATGCGACCGGCTTCACCGGACTGGGCGTCGGCGCCGCGCGCTTCGCGGCCGACGTCATGCTCGACAAGCTGTCGGGTGAGGAGACCGAGCGCACCGAGCTGAAGATGGTGCGCGAGAAGCCGATCCCGTTCCCGCCGGAGCCCGCCGCCGCGATCGGCATCAACCTGGTCCGAGCCGCGATGAACCAGGCCGACCACAACGACGGGAAGCGCAACCTCTTCCTCAAGGCGCTCGACGCCGTGGGCATGGGGTTCGACTCGTGAGCGCGCTCGACGCCGGGTCCGGGCTCGACGCCGGCGCCGGGTCGGGGGTCGACGCGGGGTCCGGGATCGATGCCGGGTCCGGGCTCGACGCGCGCGCTGTCGATCTCCCGCACGAGGCGCTGCCCGCGGCGACCGTCGTGTCCGGGGCGCCGACCGCGGCGCTGCTGCCCCTCGCGACCGTCGGGGACACCGAGATCGGCATCTGGGAGATGACCCCCGGCACAGCATCCGACACCGAGGCCGACGAGGTCTTCGTCGTGCTGTCGGGTCACGCCGTGATCGAGTTCGTGTCGCCTCCTCTGCCGCCGCTGGAGGTGGGCCCCGGCTCTCTCGTGCGTCTGGCCGAGGGCATGCAGACCGTGTGGACCGTGACCGAGACGCTCCGCAAGGTGTACGTGGCCTGAGCCGCCGTGGCGGGCTGGTCATGCTGGCCTCGCCCCGGCATCCGTCGTCGTTCTGTCAGCGCGAGACACCGGATGCCGGCGCAGCCCCGGCGCGTCAGCCGACACAGCGGCCATGGCGCCGACAAAGTGACGGCGGCGGCCCGGATCTTCACACGACGGGGACGGGCACCGAGTCGATGAGCAGGCGGGTGTACTCGTGCTGCGGATCATCGAGCAGCTGCGAGGTGGGTCCGGCTTCGACGATGCGCCCGCGCTTCATCACGATCGTCTCGGCGCACACGCGCCGCACCACGGCGAGGTCATGGCTGATGAACAGCAGCGTGAGTCCCTGCTGCTGACGGATGCCGGCGACGAGGTCGAGCACCTGCGCCTGCACCGAGACGTCGAGCGCACTGGTGGCCTCGTCCATCACGAGCAGCTCCGGCTCCACGGCGAGCGCCCTGGCGATCGCGACGCGCTGGCGCTGGCCCCCGGAGAGAGTCCGGGGTCGCGCGGTCAGGTGCTCCTCGGAGAGCCCGACCGCGACGAGGAGCTCCAGCGCCCGTGCGCGTGCCCCGGCGCCGGTGCGCCCCGTGTGCAGCGTCAGCACGTCTTCGATCGCGCGCCCGGCCGGGATGCGGGGGTCGAGCGACATGTACGGGTCCTGGAACACCATCTGCACGCTCTTGGCGCGCTCCAGTCGCTCCGCGCGGGTGCGGGGGATGCCGGCCATCGAGCGACCGCCGATGCGGATCTCCCCGGCATCCGGCTCCTCCAGCCCGACGATCATGCGCGCGAGCGTCGACTTGCCCGAGCCCGACTCGCCCACGACGGCGAGCGAACCGCCTCGGGGGATCACGAGCTCGGCGTCGACCACGGCGGCGACGTCGCTGCGCCCCCTGCGACGATAGGTCTTCCCCACCCCGGTGACCACGAGCTGGGCGTCGGCGGAGGTCTCGGGCGCCACCGCCACCGCACCGGTGAGCTTCGGCGTCGCCGCGACCAGCCTGCGCGTGTAGTCCGCTGCGGGCGCGGTCAGCACGGATCGGGCCGGGCCCTCCTCCACGACGGCGCCGTCCTTCATCACGACGAGCCGGTCGCACAGGGATGCGGCGAGGTTGAGGTCGTGGGTGATGAACAGCATCCCCATTCCGGTCTGCGCGCAGAGGTCGCGCAGCACCTGCACGATCTCGGCCTGGGTGGTGACGTCGAGAGCGGTGGTGGGCTCGTCGCACACGAGCAGCTTCGGCGACGCGCTCAACGCCCCCGCGATCATCACCCGCTGCAGCATGCCTCCGGAGAGCTCGTGGGGATGCTGCTCCAGATGCTCGCTCGGCGCGGGCAGCCGCACGGCGGTCAGCAGCTCGACGGCGCGGTCGCGCGCCTTCCCCGCGGGCCAGCCCTCGCACAGCCGCAGCGCCTCGGTGACGTGATCGCCGACCGTGCGCATGGGGTTGATGCCTGCGCGGGGATCCTGGAAGACCATAGCCGCCTCGTGCCGACGGATCTCCTGCCGATCGGCCCCTGCCCGGAGCGGCGAGCGGCCGTCGACCGTCACGGTGCCTCCGACTGCGGCACCGGCGGGCAGCAGACCGAGCACGGAGCGCGCGGTGAGGGATTTGCCGGAGCCGGACTCGCCCACGAGTCCGACGGTCTCCCCCGGCGCGACGCTCAGCGAGATGCCGTGGAGCAGGCGGATGCCGTCCGGCAGGTCGAGCGTCAGGTCGCGGATGTCGAGAAGGGTCATGCGAACTCCGATCCGCCGATGCGGTCCGACAGTTCCTCGCCGATGATGTTCACCGCGACGACCACGATCACGACGATCACGGCCGGGGCGATGGCGGGGAGGAACTGCCCTGAGGCGACGCCCGACTGGGCCTCGTTGATCATGCCGCCCCAGTCGGCCGTCGGCGGCTGCACGCCGAGGCCGAGGAAGGAGAGGCCGGCGAGCTCGGCGAGCACGTAGCCGAAGTTCAGCGTCGACTGCGCGCCGACGATGGGCGTAATGTTGGGCAGCACGCGGCGCAGTGCGATCCACGCGCCGCCGAACCCCTGCACCCGATAGGCCGAGACGTAGGGTCTGGCGCGCTCGGCGGCGACGAGCGACCGCGTCAGCCGCGCGACGAACGGCGCGTAGGCGATGCTCATCGCGATCACCGGGGCGAGCAGCCCCTTGCCGAACAGCGCGACGGCCATGATCGCGATCAGCAGCGAGGGGAACGCGAAGAGCACGTCGAACACGCGGCCGAGGACGGCGTCGATCCACCCGCCGCGCCACCCCGCGAGGAGGCCGAGCAGGATGCCGAGCACCGTGGAGAACAGCACGACGGCGAGCGGGCCGATCAGCGCGGTGCGCCCGCCCCAGATGATGCGGCTGAGGATGTCGCGGCCGAGCGCGTCGGTGCCGAGCCAGTGCGCGGCGGACGGCGGGGCGTAGAACGCGGTGAAGTCGACGGCATCCGGGTCGTAGGGGGAGATCCACGGGGCGAGGACCGCGGCCAGCGTGACGACGAGGAGTACGACGGCGCTGATCGCGAAGAGGATCGGCGGCCGGGGGATGCGCGGCGCACGCAGCACGCGCACCGCCAGTGTGGGGGTCGAGGAGGTCATCGGGCACCAGCTCCTGCGGCGGATCGGGGGTCGATCCAGGGTTCGAGGATGTCGACGATCGCGTTGATGACGACGAACGCCGCCACCACCAGCAGCACGATCGCCTGGACGACGGGGAAGTCCAGGCGGTCGACCGACTGGACGAGCAGCGAGCCCACACCCGAGAGGCCGAACGCGGCCTCCACGATCGAGCTCGCGACGATGAGTCCGGCGACGAGCACGCCGCTGACCGTGAGGATGGGGCCCAGCGCGTTGCGCAGCACGTGTCGGCGCACGACGATCGAGCGCTTCACGCCGCGGCTCGTGGAGACCTCGACGTGCTCCCGGCTCAGCTGCTCGACCATCGCGGAGCGCGTCACCTTGCCGACGAGCACGATGAACACGATCGCCAGCGCGATCGAGGGCAGCACCAGGTGGTGGACGGTGTCGAGGAAGCCCTCCCCCGACCCGAACGAGGGGAACCAGCCGAGCTGCACCGAGAACACCGCGATGAGCATGATCGAGCCGACGAACGACGGGATCGCCCCGAGCACGGTGAGCCCGATCAGCACGACGCGGTCCACGAGCCGACCCCTGTTCAGGGCGGCGACCGCTCCGAGCACGAGCCCGACGATCGCGATGATCGCGCCCGCCATCACCACCAGGGTGAGCGTGACGGGCAGCCGCTCGCCGAGCACGACGCTCACGTCCTGCCGGAACTGCAGCGAGCGGCCGAAGTCGCCCCGCACCGCCCCGCCGATCCAGCGGAGGTACTGCTCGATCGGCGAGCGGTCGAGGCCGTACTGGGCGGTGACCTGCGCCACGGCCTCGGGGCTGGGTTTGCGGCCCCGCAGCAGGAAGCTCACGGGATCCCCCGGCACGAGGAAGCGCGAGAAGAAGACGAGCAGCGAGGCGAGGAACAGCGTCAGCAGCAGTCCGCCGAGCTTCCCGGCGACGCGTCGAGCGGCATGCATCGGGTGATCTCCTCAGGGTTCAGGGGTGAAGGGCGTCCGTGTCGGGAGAGGGGGGGATGCCGCGCACCGGGCGATGCGCGGCATCCGACCTCAGCGGGCCCCGACCTCGGCGGCCCAGGGGTAGTAGAGGAAGGCCATCGACGGGGAGATCCCGCTGATGCGCTCGCCCTGGAAGAGCGGCAGCGGGCCGGTCGACAGCGGCAGCCACGGCAGTTCGGCGTTCGCGATCTGCTGCGCCTTCGCGGTGAGCTCGCTGCGGGCGGCGGGGTCGTCGGTGGCGATCGCCTGGTTCACGACCTCGTCGAATGCGGGGTCGGACCAGCCGCCGTAGTTGCTGAACTCGCCGGTGCGCAGCACCGAGTACATCTCGAGCGCGTCGGGGCTGGAGAGGTACCAGCTCGTGTAGAAGAGGTCGACCCCTTCCCTGGCGCTCGGGTCGGAGAACAGCGCCGTGTACGCGGCGGGGCTCACGGACTCGACCTTCACCTTCAGGCCGATCGACTGCGCGGCCGCGGCCGTGGCCTGCGAGATGACGGCGAAGTCGTTGCCGATCGGCGCGGTGACGTACGTGAGGGTCTCGCCTTCGACGCCCGCTTCGGCGATGAGCTTCTTCGCCTCCTCGAGGTTCTGCTCGTAGTGGGTGATGTCGTCGAAGGCCGTGGTGCGGGCGGCATCCGATCCGTCGCGCCAGACCGACTCGGTGGTCATGACGTCGGTGACCTCGCCCACGCCTCGGGCCGCAGCCTGCACGATGCCCTGGCGGTCCATCGCCAGCAGCAGCGCCTTGCGCACCCTGAGATCGCCGAGCGGGCCGTCGAGGTCGCTGATCACGATGTTGCCGACGGCGGTGGAGGCGCCGAACAGCACGTCGCCCTTGCCGGAGGCGCGCAGCTGCGGCACGGCCTCCATCGGGATCATCCAGCCGCCGTCGACGCTGCCCGACTTCATCGCGTTCACCCGCGCCGTGGAGTCGCCCATGAAGACGAACCTCACCTCGCCCGAGCGCGCCCGGAGATCCTCGTCCCAGTATCCGTCGTAGCGCGTGAGGGTGATCGACTCCCCCGACTCCCACGTCGTGAAGGAGAACGGCCCGGTGCAGTTGACCCCTCCGGTCGAGTTGCCGTAGTCGGCGCCCTTCTCGGCGAGGGTCGCCGCGGATTCGATCACACCCGCCGAGCCGCCCATCGAGAGGTTGAACTGCGAGTCGGGACCCGACATGGTCACGGTGACCTGGTTCTCGCCCGTCTGCGAGATGTCGACGACGTTCTGGTACACCGAGAACCACGACGATCCGACCGCGGGGTCGAGGTGGCGCGACATCGAGGCGACGACGTCGGCGGCGGTCAACGGCGTCCCGTCGTGGAACGTCACGCCCTGGCGGATGGTGTAGACCCAGGTCTCCGGCGTCGGGTGATCGACGGACTCGGCGAGGGCCGGCGTGAGCGAGAAGTCGGGGTTCAGCCGCAGGAGCGACTCGCAGACGTTCGCGAGCACCTGGTTGTCGGAGTAGTCGAAGGCGTAGGCGTAGTCGAGCGAGTACGGCTCGGAGTAGCTCGCGAAGGTGAACGAGTCGATGTCGCCGCTGGGGGCCGCGGTCGTCGACGTGATCTTCCAGTCGATCGGCTCGTCGGCGCCTCCTCCCCCGGCTGCGGGCGAGCAGGCGGCCAGAGCGGCGACCGAGAGGATGCCGGCGACGGCGACGGCGCCGCCACGGAGGAACATGCGCGACATCAGGACTCCTTGCGGGTGGTGGCGGATTCGGCTTCGTACACGGGCTGCCCCTCGATCCAGGTCGAGGCGACGCGGGTGCGGTGGATCTCGGATGCCGGACCGGCGAACGGGTTCGGGTCGAGCACGACGAGGTTGGCGAGATAGCCCTCGCGGATGCTGCCCGTGTCGCCTTCGCGGCGGTTCACGTACGCGGTGCCGGAGGTGTACGCGGCGAGCGCGGTCTCCAGGTCGAGACGCTGGTGCTCGCCGCCGAGCGGGCCGCGTTCGGAGCCGGGCACGGTGCGGTTCACGGCGATGTGGATGGCCGCGATCGGGTCGGCGGTCGACACCGGCCAGTCGCTTCCGGCGGCGAAGCGGACGCCCTCGCGTGCGAAGTCCCCGAACGGGTACTGCCTGGCCTCCTGCCCGTCCTGGAGGAACGGGAGGGTGAGCTCGTCGAGCTGGTCCTCGTGCGTGGCCCACAGCGCCTGGATGTTCGCGATGGCGTCGAGCTCTGCGAAGCGGGGGACGTCGTCCTCCGCGACGATCTGCAGGTGGGCGAGGTGGTGCCGGCCGTCGGTCTCGCCGTTCACGTCGTGCGCATCCTGGAGGGCGTCGAGCGCCTCGCGCACCGCCCGGTCGCCGAGCGCGTGCATGTGCACCTGCTGCCCTGCGGCATCCAGGGCAGTGACGTAGCGGCGGAGGTTCTCCGGGGCGATGAAACTGAGGCCGTGGTTGCAGGTGTCGTGCCCCGAGCCGTCGCGGTACGGAGTGAGCATCGCGGCCGTCTGGTTCTCGGCGACGCCGTCGACCATGATCTTCGTGGTGCCGAGATCGAGGCGGCGGTCGGGATGAGCCGTGGCTGCCGCCTCGCGCCGGGCGATCATCCGTTCGACCTGCTCGATGCCTCCGTCGCGCACCCACCACTGGGCTCCGACGACGTGCACCTTGAGGGCGCCCTCCTCGATGGCCCGCTCGTAGGCGCCGAGCGGATCGGCGATGCCGGCGACGTCGGCGCCGACCATCGCGTCCTGCCAGCCGGTGATGCCGAGGGCGATGAGCTCGTCCTGCGCGCGCAGCAGCCCCTGGTAGGCGAGCTCGTCCGAGGTCACGGGGCGCACGTGGGCGAACAGGTCGCCAGCACCCTCGTGGAAGGTCCCGGCGGGGAACCCGTCGGCTTCGCGGACGATGCGGCCGTCTTCGGGATCCGCGGTCTCGGCGGTGATGCCAGCGCGCTCGATGGCCGCGGTGCTGGCCCAGGTGCTGTGGTGGTCGCGGCTCTGCAGCAGCACGGGCCGTCCGCCCGCCGCCTCGTCGAGCAGCTGCCGGGGCGGGTTGCCGCCCGGGTAGTGGTCCATGCCCCAGCCGCCGCCGAGAACCCATTCGACCTCGGGGTTCTCCGCGAAGTAGGCGCGGATGAGGGCCGCGGTCTCCTCGGCGTTCTCGGAATCCGTCAGGTTGCACTGCAGCAGCTCGATGCCGCCGCCGACCGGATGGATGTGCGCGTCCTGGAACCCCGGGCTGAGCAGGGCTCCGCGCAGGTCGATGCGCCGGGCGTCGGATGCGGCGGCGAGGTCGACCTCGGGGACCACGGCCGCGATGCGTCCGCCGCGGACGATGACCGCGTGGTTCTCGAGGGGTGCACCGCTTCCGGTGAACACGGGACCTCCGTGGAAGATGATGTCGCTCGTCATCGCGCGCCTTTCTTCGTCGTCGAAGCTGCAGGATCGCGACAAAGCTATCCGTCGTCATCGTCAATGTCAACACTGTTGTCACTGGTGTTGTACAGCCGTAGTCTGCTGAGGAGATCGCGCCGCGTCATGGCACGATGGAGCGAGGAAGACCGGAGAGACGATGGCGAACGACAAGGCATCAACCCGCGTGCGGCTGGATCGCGCGGTGATCATCGAGGCCGGCATGGAGCTCGCGGCGACCGGGGTCGCGTCGATCTCGGTCCGCGACCTCGGCGCACGGCTCGGCGCGGACCCCACGGCGATCTACCGGCACTTCGCGAGCAAGGAGGCGCTGATGGGCGCACTCCTCGACGAGCTGAACGGCCGCGCCGCCGCATCCGTCTCCCTGCCCGTCGAGGAGTGGGCGGATCGCCTGCGCGCACTCGCCGAGGAGACGCTCGCACTGTACGTCCGCCACCCCGCGATCGGCACCGAGGCGACCACGCTGACCACCCACGGCCCCGGCGAGCTCGCCGCCATCGAGCTCATGCTCGAGGCTCTGCATCAGGCGGGGCTGCGCGGACAGGCCCTCGTGCATCATTACGCGCTGCTCGCCTCGCACGTCCTGTCGGTCGCGGCCGGCATCGCCAGGGCGCGCGCGGTCGCCGAGGACGACGGCGCGGACAGCCCGTGGATCGACTCCCCTCTCCTCGCCGATCCGCGGCAGTTCCCGCTGATCGCGGAGCACAGCGTCCTGCTGTCGGACCTGCAGGACCGGGAGCTCTTCCTGCTCGGGGTCGACGTCATCCTCGAGTCCGCCGCCCGCACGGCCGCCCAGGGCTGAACTCCCCTCTTGCGCTCAAACTAGTTTTGTTGCAAAACTATCCCCGACGCCCACGGCGGGCGCGAGAGGGAGAGATCGATGAAGATCATCGTCGTCGGCGCGGGCATCGGCGGGCTCGCCGCCGCGATCAGCCTGCATGAGGCCGGCCTCACCGACGTCACCGTCTACGAGCGCAGCACCGGCATCCGCGGACTCGGGGTCGGCATCAACCTGCTCCCGCATGCGGTGCGCGAGCTCACCGAACTGGGCGTCGCCGAGACCATCGCCGCGCTCGGGGTCGAGCCGCGCACGCTCGCGTACTTCACGCGCTTCGGGCAGGCGATCTGGGACGAGCCGCGCGGCGTCGCCGCCGGGTACCGCTGGTCGCAGCTGTCGGTGCACCGCGGGCGGCTGCAACTGGCCCTGCGCGATCTCGCCGACGCGCGGCTGGCCGAGCCGATCCGTCTCGGGCACCGCCTCGTCGGCATCCGCTCGAACGCCGACGGCACCGAGACCGCGCGATTCGCGACGGCCGACGGCGAGGTCGAGGCGACGGCCGATGTGATCATCGGGGCCGACGGCATCCACTCCGCCCTGCGGGCCCTGCGCTATCCGGCGGAGGGCGCTCCGCCCTGGAGCGGCCTGACGCTGTGGCGCGGGGTCACCCGCATCCCGGCGTTCCTCGACGGTCGCACCATGATCATGGCCGGCGACGGCGAGCAGAAGTTCGTCGCGTATCCGCTGCAGGAGGCGGATGCCGACGGCCGGGTGCTCGTGAACTTCATCGCCGAGAAGCGCGTCGGGGGCTCGGGCGACGCCGACTGGAACCGGGCGATCGACCCGGCGCCGATCGCGGAGCTGTTCCGCGACTGGAGCTTCGACTGGCTCGATGTTCCGGGGGCGATCGCCGCAGCCGAGGAGATCCTGGAATATCCGATGGTCGACCGCGACGCACTGCCCCGGTGGACCTTCGGCCGCACGACGCTCCTCGGCGACGCCGCGCACGCGATGTACCCGAACGGCTCGAACGGCGGCTCACAGGCTATCCTCGACGCGCGCACCCTCGCGTTCCACCTCGCCACGGCCGACTCGATCGACGAGGCGCTCACCCGCTACGAGGACGACCGCCGTCCCGCGATGACCGCCCTGCTCGCCGGCACCAGGGCCACCGGCCCCGAGCGGGTGATGCTCGTCGCCGCCGAGCGCGCGCCCGAGGGGTTCGCCGACATCGACGACGTGGTGCCGCGCGCCGAGCGCGAGCGGATCGCCGCCGACTACAAGACCGCGGCGGGCTTCCTCCCCGAGACGCTCAACGAGCGTCCGTCGCTGAGCGCGAGGGCGGACCGATGAGCGCTCTCGATGCCGCCCGCCTCGCCGGCGTGATCTCCCCGCTGCGGCGGGCGCTGCTCGCGGCGACCCGTGCCGAGGCTCGCCTCCCCGAGCTCTCCGAGGCGCAGATCGACGTGCTCCGCACCCTCCCGCGCGGTGTCGCGAAGGGTCCGGCCGAGATCGCGGCGACGCTGCGTCTGAGCCGTCCGACGGTGAGCAACCTGCTCGGAGCCATGCAGGCCGATGGTCTCGTCGAGCGCACACCCGACCCGGCCGACGGCCGCCGCGTGGTCGTCCGCGCCTCGGCGCGCGCGCTCGATCTGTTCGACCGCTTCGACGCCGCCCACTCCGCGCTCGTGGCACGCGCGGCCGATGCCCTCGACGAGGAGGAGCGCGCGGTGCTCTCCGCGGCGGTTCCGGTGCTCGAGAGGCTGTGCGTCGTGCTCACCGGGGATGCCGCGGCATCCGCTCCCCACGGTCCGAAGGACGACCGATGACCCTGCCCGTCCCCACGCTCACCCCCGCCTTCGACGTCGAGGTCGCGCTCGGCCCGTTGGAGGACCACCTCGGCACCAGCGCCGGCCACCGCAGGGTCGTGCCGATCCTCGGCGGACGGGTGAGCGGAGAGGTGGACGCGGAGGTCCTGCCCGGCGGCGCCGACTGGCAGCTCGTCCGCCCCGACGGCACGATCGAGATCGACAGCAGGTACTCGGCGCGCACGGCATCCGGCGACCTCCTGCTGCTCCACGCCCGCGGGCTGCGCACGGGTTCGCCCGAGGTGCTGGCCCGGCTGGGCCGCGGGGAGGACGTCGATCCGGCTCTGTACTCCTTCCGCACGACGGTGTCCGTCGAGACCTCGGCCCCGGCGCTCGCCCACCTGCAGCGGAGTCTCTTCCTCGCGTCGGCGCAGCGCCTGGCCAGCGCCGTGCACTACCGCGCGTACCGCGTGGGGTAGCGCCGCGCGGTGCCACCCCACGCGGTCCCCAGGGCTCAGCGCTCAGCGCTCAGCGACCGAGGAAGGTCGCCTTCCGGGCCCGATCCCGACGCAGCCAGGGCTCGAACGCCCACCAGAGCAGCAGCGCGACCGCCGCGCCTCCGATGAGTCCGGCGAGCGTGTCGCTGAACCAGTGCGCGTTGATGAGCGTGCGCTGCCACACGATGCCGATCGCGAGCAGCACGCCGACGACCGTCCAGACCCGGCGCATCCACACCGCGGATGCCGGGATCAGCGCGAACACCGTGACGATCACCGTCGCCGTGCTCACGGCGTGCCCCGAGGGGAACGATCCGTGGTCGACCATGACGAGCGGCCCGAAGAGACCCGCGGCCTCGTCGGCGGCGGGGCGGGGACGGTCGACGAGGTTCTTCGTGAGCTGCGAGAGCAGTCCGGGGCCGGCGAGCTGCACGGCGATCACGAAGAGCGCGGAGCGCCAGCGCCCGATCGTGACGAGCGCGAGCGGCAGCACGACCATCATGAGCGCGAAGCCGGGCAGGGCGCCGAGGTTCTGGAACAGCTGCGCCACCGGACCGGCCGGCAGCGCCGACTCCGGCCCCACTCCGAGCAGCGCACGCCACGCGTCGTCGAGCCCCTGCGTCCACGGAGACGGCGGGGAGGCGAGCACGCCGACGCCGAGCAGCACGAACACGACGAACAGGGCGACGGCGGTCCACAGCAGCGCACGCGGGCGCGACGGACTGGCGGGAGGGGCCTGCCCCTCCCGCACGGATGCCGCGGTCACGACACCGGTTCCAGCAGCGCACGCACCGACGCGTAACCGTCCACCACCTCGCTGACCGGCGTGTCCCACACGCGGACGACGCCGCGATCGCCGTCGTGGACGGGCCAACCGGGGTCGCCCGTCTCGATGAACGAGGTCGCGGCCGCGTGCACCTGATCGGCGAGGGCCTGGGGCGGGTTCGGGCCGGCGAGCGGCACCATCGCGGGGCCGTCGAGGCAGTCGAAGAAGAAGGGCACGTCGAGGCAGTGCTCGGCGAACCCGAACGTGCCGGACGGCCAGGAGAACCGGTACAGCCAGGTCGGAGCGTCCCCGCGGTCCTCGGCGATGTTCAGCACGGCGGTGCGGAACATCCTGTCCGTGAGCAGGCGCCCGGCGATGCCCGCGGTGCCGCGCTCCAGGGCGTCCTGGTTGGCGGCCAGGTAGGGGCGCATCGCGCCCTTCGGCATCCCGAGCCTGTTCAGCAGGAACGCCTTGGGCACCCAGCGCAGCTTCTTCGCGACCCCCGAGAAGGCCATCGTGAACTCGTCGTCGGTCGCGCCCATCACCAGCGGCTTGTCGGCGCCGACGCCCGCCCGCAGCGACTCCCGCGTCGGACGCACGAGAAGGTCGCCGTCGACCGACGGGCCGAGCGGAAGCCCCTCTTCGACGATGCTGCCGAGAGAGCTCGGGCCCAGCTCCGTCGCCTTCTTCTGGAGCGCGATCACGCGCTCCTCGTCGAGAGAGGAGAAGCCGGCGACGGTCGGCGCGACCCCGCCGGCCGCAGCCAGACCTCGGCCGAACTTCTCGGCGCGCTCCGCCGAGACGTCGGCGAGCGCACCCGAGATCGCGTAGACGCCGTGGAACAGGTGCTGCGCCTTCTCCATCCCGAGCAGGGTGAGCACCGCGCCGCCGCCGGCGGACTGCCCGGCGATCGTGACGCGCGAGGGGTCGCCGCCGAAGGCCGCGATGTTCTGCTGCACCCACTCCAGGGCGAGCAGCCAGTCGCGGATGCCGCGGTTCGACGGGGCGTCCTCGATCCACCCGAAGCCGTCGAAGCCGAGCCGGTACGAGATCGACACGGTCACGACGCCGTCGCGGTTGAAGTTGCGGCCGTCGTACCAGGCGCTCGCGGGGGACCCGGCGAAGTAGCCGCCGCCGTGGATCCACACGAGCACGGGCAGGCCGGCCGCCTCGGGATCGGGCGTGAAGACGTTCACGTTCAGGGTGGACTCCCCCGGCACCGACGGCTCGGGGATCAGCGTCACACCGGGGTCGCCGCGCTGCGCGGTGGCGGCGAACTCGAGCGCGTCGCGCACGCCCTCCCACGGAGCCTTGGGCACGGGAGCCTGGAATCGCAGCGGCCCGACGGGGGCTTCGGCGAAGGGGATGCCGAGGAACGCCGCCGACCGCGGCATCCGTCCGGTCCCCGTCGTCGGGCGCCAGCGTCCGCGCACCCGCCCTGCCGCGGTGTCCACCTCTACGAAATCGGTCATGGTCGTATTCTCGGTCATCAGCGGACTCCCTTGATCGGTGCGGTGGCGATGGCGGCGAGGATCACGAAGACGATTGCGAAGCCGAAGAGCATGGCGTAGCCGCCGAAGGACGTGATGATCACCGCGGCGATCGCGGGGCTCATCGCCTGCGGGATGTTGGTCGCGACGTTGAGGATGCCGAGATCCTTGCCCGCCGCGGTGCCCTCGCTCGGCAGGACCTCGGTCATCAGCGCGGCGTCCACTGACATGTACAGACCGAACCCGATGCCGTTCACGACGCTCATGATGATCATGCCCGTCATGTTCGGCAGGAAGATCGGCACCGAGAGCCCCGCCACCATGACGACGGAGGCGACGTAGATGAACACCTTCCGGCGTCCGAGCCTGTCGCTCAGCCACCCGGAGAGCACGATGGCGATCAGCGTCGGGATCAGAGGGATCAGCGTCAGGGTGAGGGTCGCGCCCTGCGCCTCGACGAGCGACATCCCGATGTAGTCGGTGAGCAGATAGAGCTGGTAGGTCGCGACCACGAAGTAGCCGAGGATGAGCAGGAACCTCGCCCCGAAAGCCCAGGCGAAGTCGGGGTGCTTGCGCGGGTTGATCCAGAAGCCCTTGAAGAAGGCGCCCCAGCTGAAGGGCTCGACCAGGGCGCTCTTGGACGACCAGTCGCGGTTGAGGAGGACGAACAGGACCGTCACTACGATCACCGCGATGCCGAAGGTGGAGTAGCCGATCCCGATCTGCGAGCCGAGTGCGGCCGCGATCATGACGCCGACCGTCATCCCGAGCTGCGTGCCGAGTCCGATCATCGCGCTCGCGCCGCCGCGCTTCGACCGCGGGAACCGGTCGGCGGTGATCGTCGTCAGCGGCGCCTGGAGGAAGTTCAGCGCGACCTGGATGACGACCCAGAACACCGTGATCCACAGGATGTCGGTCAGCGACCCGAGACCGAAGAGGAAGATGCCGCCGACGATCGCGCCCATGACCATCCACGGCGCTCGGCGGCCGAACCGCGAGCGCGTCCTGTCGCTGAAGGCGCCGGCGAGGGGCTGCGCGAACAGCGTGAAGACGAACGACACGGTCGTGACGATCGCGAGGTTCGCGACCTTGTTCTTCTCGTCCAGCAGCGCGATCTGCGAGGGCAGCAGGATCGCGATGAGGCCGCCGTAGGTGGCGAACAGAGTGAGCGACGAGATCAGCATGCTGGGCAGCAGCCGCCGATTCGCGGGCGGACTCGCGGCGGGAGAGCCTGCGGAGGGCGGTTCGGTGGCGATGACGCCGGTGGCCGCGATCTCGGCGGCCGGGTCGAGCGGGGAGAGAGACATGGGGGCTCCTCGTTGAGCGGTTTCGGGACCAATACCAAACATCATTCGGTATTCATGAGACATGCTGGCAGATCGGATGTCGACCTCGCAAGCCATTCACGAACTTCGTTCGGTTTTCGCGATCGGCGCCGCCGGTTTACGCTGGGGTCATGGCGACTCGAGGGGCATACGCGAAGGGCGTCATCAAGCGCGAGGAGATCCTCGAAGCGGCGCTGTCCGTCGTCGCGGCGCACGGATACCGCAAGGCGTCGGTGCGGGAGATCGCGGATGCCGCAGGTCTGAGCCCCGCCGGACTCCTGCACTACTTCGGCACCAAGGAGGAGCTGTTCGTGGCCATCCTCCGCGCCCGCGACGAGCGCGACGAGCTGGAGTACGTCGGGGAGGACACCACCGCGGCCTTCCTCGCCGTGATCCGGCACAACGCCTCGGTGCCCGGCCTGGTCCAGCTCTACTCTCAGCTCGCGGCCGAGGCCGGAGACCCGGAGCACGTGGCGCACGCCTACTTCCGCGCCCGCACCGCCACCGTCGAGGGCGCCGCGATCGCCGGCGTCATCGAGGCGCAGGACGCCGGCGACATCCGCGCCGACCTCGACCCCGCCTGGATCGTCCGCTCGCTGCACGCCCTCGCCGACGGCCTCCAGTCCGCGTGGATGCTCGACCCGACGCTCGACATGGCCGCCGACATCGAACGGTTCATCGCGCTGCTGCGCCCGTAGTTCGTGGACCGCGGCCCGCCGCTACAGGGCCACGGTGCGGAAGCCCAGGTTCCCCGCCGTCGAGTCCGGGGCGCTCGCACTGCGCGCCGACACCCGGTACCGGTTGCAGTACGACTCGTGGCACAAGTGCGATCCGCCGCGCATCACCCGGAACTCCCCCGACGTCGGGCCCATCGGATCCCGCGGAGACGACCGGGAATAGTAATCAGCCGCGAACCAGTCCTGACACCACTCCCACACGTTGCCGGCGACGTCGTGCAGCCCGAAGCCGTTGGCAGGAAACGACCCCACGGGGGACGTGCCGACGAAGCCGTCATCGCCGTCGTCGCGCGCCGGGAAGCTCCCTTGCCAGATGTTGCACCGGTGTTCTCCGCCCGGCGTCAGCTCGTCACCCCACGCGTAGCGCGCGGATGCGAGCCCGCCCCGCGCCGCGTACTCCCACTCGGCCTCCGTCGGCAGGCGTCGCCCCGCCCAGAGGCAGTATGAGACCGCATCGGAGAACGCGACCTGCGTGACGGGGTGATCCTCCGCGGCCGGGGCCGAGAGCGGGCCCGACGGATGCCGCCAGGTCGCCCCCGCGACCTCCCACCACCACGGTGCAGCCTCGGACCGGCCGAGGATCGTCTCCCCCTCGGCGACGAACGCATGGAACACGGCGGAGCCGCCCAGCCGCTCGGCCACGGTCGCGTATCCGGTCGCCTCCACGAAACGAGCGAATCGGGCGACCGTGACCGGTTCCGCATCGATGCGGAACCCGCTCACCTCCACCTCGTGGGCGGGACCCTCGCCGTCGTCCGGATAGCCCTCGCCGAACGCGTCGCCCATGACGAACGACCCTGAAGGCACCTCGCACTCGTCCGCGGGCGCAGGGCGCAGCGCCGACAGCCGCATCGGACGGAGGGGCAGCGCGACCGCCTCCGCCCGCTGCGGTGTGCAGCATCCGCCGTCGTGGGTCACTACGCCCCCACGACCGGGAGCGACGTCGAGAGCGCGATGAGCCGTTCGTCCAGGGAGATCAGCGCCGCCGCATCCACCTCGACCTTCATCGCTGCCACCTCGACCAGGGTCATGGGCCCCGCCATGTGGGCCATGTACGGGTTGTCGAGGAACGGCAGGGCATCCAGCACCACCGCACGCACGGCGTCGTCGGCGAAGAGCTCGCCGATCGTCGCGGTCGCCACCACCGAGTCCTCGCCGAGGTCGGCCGCGGTGGGAGCGGCGGAGAGCCCGCGCTGGACCTGCTCCCACTGCGCCTCGATCAGCAGATGCTCCCGGGCCACCGGCCCCTGGGCGGGAAGCCCGAGACGTTCGAACTGCTCTGGTGGGGCATCGGCGGCGCGCATCTGCTCCACGAGCAGCGTCGCCATGCGCAGCTCCAGATCGTCATCGCGCAGCGGAGCGTCCTGCTCAGGGTCGGTCTCGAGATCGAACAGCAGCGTGCCGTACGACCACGGGCTGCCGAACGCGAAGCCGGGGACCTTGAGCACCGGAGCCCCCTTGGTGAAGGAGAATCCCGGGTGCAGCTCGGCCTGCGCCAGCTCGGAGGGCGCGAACCGTCCGCCCATATGCGTCGGCATCAGCGTGTAGTCGAAGAGCGGCCCGTTCTCCTCCTCGGCGCAGGCGCGCATGTAGACGTATCGGCCGTCGGTCACGTTGACGTGCCCGCCCGCGTTGCCGAACAGTCCGGCTTCGCGCACCGGCTCGTCCGATCTGACGGTCTGCGCCAGTGCACGCCCCTGCATGTCGGGAGTCGCCGGGATGCCGAAAAACTCCAGCAGCGTCGGCCCCAGATCGATCGTCTGCACGAGCGAGGAACGACGCTCTCCGGCGACAGCGGAGCGCGGATCCCACACGAACAGCGGGATGTGGATGTTCTCGTCGTACCAGGGCTGCACGTTCTTGCCCCACCAGTTGTGCTCCCCGAGGAGGAGACCGTGGTCGGTGCACACGATGAGCATCGTGTCATCCCACATGTCGTTGTCGTCCATGAAGTCCAGGACACGCCCGAGCGAGTTGTCGCACATCGTCACGAGCGCCATGTACTCGTTGCGCAGCTGCTCGACCTCCGCCTCGTCCTCGATCACCCGCCGGTACGCGGGCCAGTCGAAGTTCGGCCCCTCGTAGTCGGAGGCGTAGAGGCGGCGGTACTGCTCGTAGCTGAAGAACGGCTCGTGCGGGTCGAACGCCTCGATCTGGAGGAACCAGTCGTCGGCGTCGACGTTGGTGCGCAGGAACTCGAGTCCCGCATCGAAGGTCAGCGTCTGGGGGTGGTCGGCCTCGTCCTGCAGGTGCGTGCGGTTGATCCAGTCCTGCCGCCATACGCGATCGCTGCGGTGCACGACCGTGTCGGGGATCTCGGGGTCGGCGACCTGTCCCTTCCAGGCGTCGCCCTCCTGTCCGCGGAAGAACTCGAAGGTCGAGAAGCGCCCGTGGTAGGTCGCCCCGCCGTCGCCCCAGTAGTGACGGTTGTCGGTGACGAGGTGCGTGTACACACCCGCCGTGCGCAGCATCTCGGGGACGGAGTCGTCGAACGGCTCCAGCGGCCCCCACGAGCGGTGCAGGAAGTTGTATCGCCCCGTGTGCATCTCGCGCCGGGCGGGCACGCACGGCATCGATCCCGCGTAGCAGTTGTCGAAGGTCGCCGTGCGCGCGGTGAGCCGGGAGAAGTTCGGCGCCACCACCTGATCGGCCCCGTACGGAGGCAGCAGCTTCCGGTTGAGGGTGTCGTACATCACCATGATGGCTTTCATCGGCTCTTCTCCTTGCGTGCGTCGTCGCCTGAGATCATCGGGCGATCGAACGGTGGTGTGTCAGTCATCGGCGTTGTCCTCGGCCCACCAGCGCACCGACATGACCTTGGGGTCGAGGCTGATGCGCTGGACGGCGCGTTCCAGCACCGCGGCGTCGGCGTCGGCGCTGGCGAGCAGGTCGGCGTGGACGACCACGCGCGAATTCTTGCCGCTGGACGACTGGATCGAGCGCAGCGTGAGCTCCGGGCGGTTGACCGCCTGCAGGACCAGCGCGCGCACGCGGTGCTCGCTCTTGTCGTTGGTCTTCGCCTCGAGGATGTACTCGATCGGCTGCAGCGGACCGTCGTCATCTTCGACGCCCTCGACTTCGAGCGGGCGACGACGGCTGTTGACCAGTCTGCTGACGGGGCGCATCACGGTGTTCGCTCCGACGATGAAGGCGGCCCCGACGAGCGCGAGCACGTACAGGCCCGCGCCGGCGAGGGAGCCGATGGCCGCGGCGCACCACAGCGTCGCCGCCGTGTTCAGACCGCGGATGTTCAGTCCTTCGCGCAGGATCACGCCCGCGCCGAGGAATCCGATGCCGGAGACCACCTGCGCGGCGACCCTCGTCGGGTCGGCGGTGACCCCGTCGAACCCGTAGGCGCCGAGCACCACGAAGAGCGCGGACCCTCCCGATACGAGGGCGTTGGTGCGGATGCCGGCCATCCGGGATCGCCACTGACGCTCCAGTCCGATCACGGCGCCGAGCAGGATCGCCGCCGCCACCCGCAACGAGAGATCCAACGTCTCCATGGTCAGGTCCATGCGCATCCCCCGCTCACGCGGCCTCGATCCTGGCCTGCGCCTCGGACTCGAGCATTCGCCGCCGCTCCGCGCGACGCTCCTGCTGCTCCGCGGGATGCGGCACGGGCGCGGCCATCAGCAGACGCCGCGTGTAGGCGTGCTCGGGATCGGCAGTGACGGCGTCGCCCCGCCCGAACTCCACGATGTCTCCGCGGTACATGACGGCGACGCGATGGCTCACGTGGCGCACGACCGCGAGGTCGTGGGACACGAACAGCAGGGCGACGCCGGTGCGCTCCTGGATCTCGATGAAGAGGTCGAGCACGCGGGCCTGCGTCGACAGATCGAGGGCGGAGACGGGCTCATCGCACACGATCAGCTTGGGCTGCAGCGCCAACGCGCGGGCGATGGCGACCCGCTGACGCTGGCCGCCGGAGAACTCGCGCGGAAGGCGGGACCCGGCATCCTCCGGAAGCCCCACCTGTGACAGCAGCTCGGCGACGCGCTCCCTGGCCGCGTCCCTGCGGACGCCCTGCACCTGCAGAGGCTCGGCGAGGATGTCCTCGATGCGCAGCGCCGGGTTCAGAGAGCCGTAGGGGTCCTGGAACACGACCTGGATGTCGCGGGCGATCCGTCGCCGCGCCGACCTCGTGATGCTCGTGATGTCGTCGCCCGCGAAGCGGATCGAGCCGCCGGTGACAGGAGCGAGGCCGAGGATGGCGCGTCCGAGGGTGGTCTTCCCCGATCCCGACTCGCCCACGAGGCCGACGGTCTCCCCCGGCCGCACGTCGAGCGAGACGCCGTGCAGGATCTCGACCGGCGAGCGTCGGAACCCCTTGCGCGGATACGCGACCCTCAGGTCCGTCACCTCCAGCAGCGGAGCGTTCACAGTGCGGCCTCCTTCTCGGGGAGAGCGGACGCGTGATCGGCGTCCTGGTAGTCGGGACGAGCGGGTCCGCCGTCGAGGATCGAGCCGAGCAGCATCTTCGTGTACGGATGCTGCGGGGCGTCGAAGATCTCCGCCACCGCACCGGACTCGACGACACGCCCCGTCTGCATCACGACGACGCGGTCGCAGAGGTCGGCGACGACGCCGAAGTTGTGGGTCACCAGCATCATCGCCATACCGCGCTCCCGTTGCAGATCGCGCAGGATGTCGAGGATCTCGGCCTGCACGGTCACATCGAGAGCAGTGGTCGGCTCATCGGCGATGATCAGGTCGGGCTCACCCGCGATCGCGCCGGCGATCAGCACGCGCTGCGCCATTCCGCCGGAGATCTCGTGCGGGTACGAGTCGAACACGCGCTGCGGGTCGGCGATCCCCACCCGCGCCAGGAGTGCGAGCGCCCGCTCCTTGGCCTGCGCCCTGCTGAGCCTGGAGACCACCACGAGCGGCTCCATGAGCTGCGCACCGATGCGGTACGCCGGATCGAGGTTGCTCATCGGCTCCTGCGGGATGTACGCGATGCGGGTGCCCCGCAGGCGCGCCGCTCCGGCGCGCCTGTCGAGCGTCGTCCCCTCGAACACGATGCGGCCGCCGGTCACGCATCCGCCGCTGGGCAGAAGCCCGAGGATCGAGAACGCGGTCTGCGACTTGCCCGATCCCGACTCTCCCACGATGCCCACGACCTCGCCGGCGCGGACCGAGAACGACACCGATTCGACGACCGTCTTGACGCCACCGTCACGGTCCGGATAGCCGACCGAGAGGTCCTCCACGCGCAGCAGCGCCTCCTCATCCGTCGAGTCCGCCGACACCACGGGAGCCTGGACGGTCCGCACCGCGGTGGTCGAGGACGAGGGCGCGGCGGACGCCGAGGCGAGCGCGGCATCCGTCCCCTCCAGCGCATCGCGCACGGCGTTGCCCAACAGCACGCAGGCGGCGACGAACAGTCCGATGGCGAGGCCGGGCCAGATGAGCATCGTCGGCGCCTTGTACATGGCGGCGAAGGCATCCTGCAGCATGCCGCCCCAGGTCGGCGTGTTCGGGTCGCCCAGGCCGATGAACTCGAGGCCCGCCTGGATGACCACGGCGATGCCGGCCACGAACGCCGCCTGGATGATGATGGGCGCACGCACGGCGAACAGCACGTGCCTGCCGATGATCGCGGCATCCGACAGCCCCGAGACCCTGGCGGCGTCGACATAGAGCTCGTTCTTCACGCCCATCACGAGGTTGCGCACCAGCCGGTAGAACTGCGGGGCGACCATGACTCCGAGCACCGCCATCGTGACGAGCGTGTTCGGGCCGATCACGGCGAAGAGCGCGACGAGGACGATCTTGCTCGGCAGCACCAGCACGAGGTCGGAGACCCAGCTCGCGACCATGTCGAAGGTCTTTCCGAAGTAGCCGGACACCAGACCGACGGTGACGCCGAGGAGCACCGAGATGATCACGGTCACCGCGGCGCCGGCGAGGGTGAGCTGACCTGCGACGAGCAGACGGCTGAGGACATCGCGCCCGGAGGCGTCGGCGCCCAGCAGGTGGCCGTCGGTGCCCGGCGGCACGTTCGCGGCGGTGATGTCGACGTAGGCCGGATCGTACGGAGCGATCAACGGTGCGATGACGCTGAGCAGTACGATGGCGGCGATCGTGATGACGGAGGCGGCGCCGAGCGGATTGCGCAGCACGGCCCGGAACACGCTGGGCCGGTCGCGGCGACGCGCGGTGGTGATGGCCTGGGTAGTGGGGGTCGTCATTGCACACGCACCTTCGGGCTCGCCCAGCCGTTGACCAGGTCGATGATGAGATTGACGACGACCACGACGATGGCCATCGTCATCACGACGGCCATGACGATCGGGATGTCGCCTCGGAGTGTGGCGTTCAGGGCCAGCATGCCCATGCCGGGGATCGCGAAGACCTTCTCGATGGTGACGGAGCCGCCGATCATCGCGATGAACTGGAGGCTCAGCACCGTCATCGCCGGCCCCAGGGAGTTGCGCAGGATGTGTCGCACGATCACGCGGCGCTCCGGCAGACCGCGCGATCGCAGGGTTCGCACGAAGTCCTGCCTGGCGACGTCGAGCACCGAGCCGCGGATCTGCTGCGCGGCTCCGGCGATGCCGCCGATGGTGATCGCGATGACAGGGAGGGTGATCGACAGCATCCATCCGGAGATGCTCTCCCGCGGCTGCACGAAGCCGGTGGCGGGGAACAGGGGGATGCTGATCGCGAGGGCGACGACGAGCACCAGCGCGACCCAGAAGTTGGGCAGGGCCACGCCGACGACCGAGACGACCTGGACGACCTTGTCGACCCAGCCCCTGCGGATCGCTGCGACGACCCCGAGGACCACGCTGATCACGGCGACGGCGACGAGGGACACGACGACGATCGACAGCGTGACGCCGAGACGGGAGACGACGGCGTCGGTCACCGACTCGGCCGTGAACCACGAGCGGCCGAAGTCCCCCGTGATCATGCGGCCGAACCACGCGCCGTACTGCACCAGCAGCGGCTGGTCCAGCCCGAGCTCTGCGGCCTTCATCTGCACCTGGGCCTGAGTCGCCTCCGGTCCGAGGATGCTGCGGGCGATGTCGGCGCCGCCCGCATACATGAGCGAGAAGGCGACGAAGGAGATGGCGACGACCAGCACCGCACCGGCAGCGAGTCGTCGCAGGAGGAATATCAGCACGTTCGGCTCCTTAGCGGAGGAGGGGCCGGCCGCGACCGGCCCCTCCTCTCATCACTCTGCGGGCGCGTAGCTCGACAGGTAGGGGACGAGACTGCCCAGCTGCGGCTGGGTCGACGTCCGGGCGTCGGTGACCTGGATGGCCGAGGTGAAGAGCCAGACGCCGAACCAGGCGTTCTCTGTGATGTACTCGTTCACCGCCTGGTAAGCGGCCACCTGCTCGTCGCCGGACGTGTTCTGCACGGCGGCGAACAGCTCGTTCAGCTCCGGGGTGGTGCTGTGCAGCGGGTTCCAGGCGCCGTTCTCCGAGACCATCTTGAAGATGTCGCGCCAGGGGTGCCCCGAGCTCGACCCGAAGGAGATGATCGCGTACTTGCCGCCGAGGATGTCGCCGACGACGTTCTCCGACGCGACCTTGTCCCAGGTGACGGTGACGCCGATGTCAGCCAGCTGCTGCGTGATGTACGGCTGGGTGAGGTCGCCCTTGATCTCGGGCATCGTGATCTCGAAGCCGTCGGGGTAGCCCGCCTCTGCGAGCAGCTCCTTGGCGAGCTCGGGGTCGTACGGGTACGCCTGGTTGAGGTCCTTCACGAACGCGGGGCCGTCGGGGTTGAAGATCTGCTGGGACTGGAGCCCCTTGCCCCCGTAGATGTTGTCGACGATCGCCTGGCCGTCGATCGCGTGGTTGAGCGCCTGGCGTACCCGCAGGTCGCCGAGGGCGGGGACCACGGCCCCTGCGCGGTCGAAGATCATCAGGCCGTTCCACTGGACGGGCGCATCGTTGATGGTGAGCCCTGCGGCCTCCGCCTCCTTGAGGACGCTGGCATCGATGTTCGTGGCGTTCACCTGACCGGACTTGATGGCGTTCAGACGTGCGGTCACGTCCTCCATCGGCTTCAGCACGAGCTTGTCGTAGGGGTAGGCGTCGGGGTTCCAGTAGTCGGGATTGCGCACGTAGGTGTACTGGCTGCCGCGGATCGTGGCGTCGGCGTCGAGCAGGTACGGCCCCGATCCGACCGGGGTCGTCGCGAACGACTCCTCCCCGAACGCCTCGGGCGATGCCATCGCTCCGGCGACGAGGCACAGGTAGTAGGTGAAGGCGGGGTCGGGAGCGGTGAGGTGGATCTCGACGGTCAGATCGTCGACGACGACGACCTCTCCGACGAGGCCTACCATGTAGACCGCCACTCCGGTGCCCGCCTTGAGGTGCTCGATGTTGGCCTTGACGACCTCCGCATCGAACGGGGTGCCGTCGCTGAAGGTGATGCCCTCTCGGAGCTTCAGGGTGAGGACCGTGTTGTCCTCGTTGTACTCGAACTCCTCCGCCATGTTCGGCTCGACCTCGCCGCTGGGTGTGTAGCGCAGGAGCGTGTCGTAGACGGGCTGCCAGTACGTGACCTGCAGGCCCGTGTCGAGCTGTCCGGTGTCGAACGAGGCGACGTCCTGCTGCGTGGCGATCGACAGTGTCTGCGACCCTCCGCCCACGTCTCCGCCTCCGCCGGCGGTTCCTCCGCAGGCCGTGAGCACGATGGCGGCGCTCACCGCGACGGCGACGACTCCTGCCAGCTTCTTCCATGACGACTTCATCAGGACCTCCTTGTCGTGACTGCTGCTGTGTGAAGACGGAGAGGGTGCACCGTCTTGGCGATAAAATTACCGTGTACTTGGTCGGTTTATCAATACCGAAGTCGATAAAAGTTTCCGGCCGGGGCCTCGCCTTCCACAGTGCGCACCTCGCGCTCGCTACTCTGAGAGCCACGGCGAAAGGAACTGGCATGACCGCTGGCGCTGAGTCCGCCCCGCCGCGCAAGCGCCGCAACCCCAAGGGCGAAGCACGCAGAGAGCACATCCTCGACGTCGCGCGCACGATCTTCTCAGAGGGCGGCTACCACTCCGCCTCCATCGCCGACATCGCCGCCAGGGCGGGGATCTCTCAGGCTGGTCTCCTGCACCACTTCCCGTCCAAACCAGAGATCCTCCTCGCCGTGCTGAACGCCCGCGACCTGGAGGACAACAGGAAGGCCGACGACCAGCCCGCCGGAGTCCCGTACCTCAACCACTACATCCGCGTGCTCGACTCGCACGCATCAGATCCCGCGCTGCTCCAGCTGAACGCGATGATCTCGGCCGAGGCCATTCCCGACTCCCACCCGGCACATGACTACATGGTGCGCCTGTATCGGGAGCGCCTGGAGGGATTCACCGCGGCGCTCGAAGGCACGTTCGACACCGACGCCATGCCCGACGGAGTCACCACGACGACGATCGCCCGATGGATCATGGCCCTCTCCGAGGGCCTGCGACTGCAGATGCTCTACGAGGAGGAGCCTCTGGACCGCGCGCGCATCCTCACCGAGTTCCTGCAGACGCTTTCGGCGTTCGTGGTCGACAAGGGCCCCATCACCCCCGACTCGGACGCCTGACTCAGCCGACCCGCGTCACCTCGGCGTGCGGCATCCGCTCGCTCATGACCCGAATCGCCTCGGGGTTGTCGTCGACGAGCACGGCTTCGCGCCCCAGGGCCGACGCCACGGCCCCCGTCGTGCCGGATCCGGCGAAGAGGTCGAGCACCCTGTCTCCCGGACGACTCGACGCCGTCACGATGCGGCGCAGGATGCCGGCGGGCTTCTGCGTCGGGTAACCGGTCTTCTCGCGCCCCGTCGTCGGCACGATGGTGTGCCACCACACGTCGGTGGGGAGCTTGCCCCGTGCGGCCTTCTCGGCCGTGACCAGCCCGGGGGCCATGTACGGCTCGCGGTCGACGTCGTCGGAGTTGAACACGTACTCGCGCGGGTTCTTCACGTAGACGAGGATCGTGTCGTGCTTGGTGGGCCAGCGGCGGCGCGACTTGGCGCCGTAGTCGTAGGCCCAGATCAGCTCGTTGAGGAAGCAGTCCCGCCCGAAGACCGCGTCGAGCATCACCTTGGCGTAGTGCGCCTCGCGGTAGTCGAGGTGCAGGTAGAGCGTGCCGTCGTCGGCGAGCAGCCGCCAGGCCTCCTCGAGCCGCGGCATGAGGAAGTCGCCGTAGTCGTCGAAGCGGTCGTCGTAGGCGCGGAGCATCCCGCGCACCCGCTCGTACTGATGTCCGTGGAAGCCGTGCCGCACCTCGGTCTCGGGCTCGGGCTCCGGTCTTGCCGGCTCCGTACCGCGGGGCTCGCTCGGCTCCGTGCCAGAACTCCGGAGATCCGCGTCGGATCCGCCAGCTTCGGCAGCATCCGACGCGGTATCGACCCGATCCTCCGGAGTTGTGGACATCCGCGTGGCGGTCATCACCCGACGTTCGCGCGTGCGCCCCGTGTTGAACGGCGGATCGAGGTACACGAGCGTGAACGATCCGGAGGGGAGCGTGGCGGCGGCCACCAGATTGTCGCCCTCGATCACGGTCACCGCGCCCACGGTCACCGCACCGATTTTCGGAGACCGGTCCGTTTTTCGGACGGATGCCGCGGAATCGTCCGAGATTCCTGCATCCGTCCGAATTCCTGAAGCGTCTGCCGCCCCGGGTTCCTCCGAGGGGTCGGTCACGGAACCCTGTGCAGCCACGCGTCCGTCGCGAACTTCGACGCGACGAGCGCCTCGGCGTCGGCGTACTCGTCGGCCGTGATCGCACCGTCCTCTGCGGAGGTGAGCGAGCGGAAGGTGTCCTTGAAGCGCTCGATGATCTCGGCGCGAGGCAGGCCGGTCTGGCTGCGCAGCGGGTCGACGCGCTTGGCGGCGGACGTCGTGCCCTTGTCGCTGAGTTTCTCGCGGCCGATACGCAGCACCTCGGTCATGACCTGTCCGTCGATGTCGTACGACAGGGTGGCGTGGTGCAGCACCCCGCCGTTGGCGAGGCGCTTCTGCGCAGCGCCGCCGATCTTGCCCGACGAGGAGGCGATGTCGTTGAGGGGCTGGTAGACCGCGTCGATGCCGAGCGAGCGCAGCGCCTGCAGCACCCAGTCGTCGAGGAACGCGTAGGAGTCGGCGAAGGTCATCCCGGCGACGAGGGATGCCGGCACGTAGAGCGAGTACGTGATGATCTGCCCGGCGGCCATGAGCATGGCCCCGCCGCCGGAGATGCGGCGGACGACGTCGAAGCCGTGCTGAGCCGCGCCCTCGGGGTCGACCTCGTTGCGGTACGACTGGAACGAGCCGATCACCACGGCCGACTGGTCCCACTCCCAGATGCGCAGCGTGGGGCGTCGGCGGCCTTCGCCCACGCGCGAGGTGAGCACCTCGTCGAGCGCCAGGTTCATGCGCGGGGAGACGGCCTTCTCGTGCACGATCTCCCAGTCGAAGTCACGCCATCCGGGGGCCGTGACGAGCGCACGACGCACCGCGGTGCCGACCGCGTCGGGGGTGAACCCGAGCAGCTGCGCACCGTCGGGCAGCGCGGCGCGCACGGCGGCGGCGATGGCCGTCGCGTCCGCCTCGGCGGGGAGGCCGTTCACCGCGGCGTTGATGTCGTCGAGCGCCGAGTCCGGTTCGAGGAAGAAGTCGCCGGCGAGGCGGAATCCCGCGAGCCTGCCGTCCTCTACCTCGACGTCGACGACGACGAGCTTTCCTCCGGGGACCTTGTATTCACCGTGCACCCCTCCAGCTTAAGGCGCGAGGAGCCTCACCGGCCGAGGATCACCGCCCGCTCGCCCGCGCGGATCGATGCCGTGTAGCGGTTGCCGGCCGGAGGCAGTGGGCACACGAACTGGTCGGAGAACGCGCACGGCGGCAGATACGCCCTGTTGAAGTCGATCCAGGCGCTCCCGTCGGCCGCGGGCTCGTCGACCGGCAGGAACCGGAACCGGTACGTCTCGATGCCGTTCGTGGCGTCGGCGAACACGGCGCTGAGCGCCCCCTGCGCCCCGCGCGTCACCGTGAGGGAGAGCGGGATGCCGTCGAGCGTGAAGTGCAGCCGCCCGGCGACGGGAGAATCCTGCTCCTCGCCGTCGACCGCGGTGATGGTGATGCTCTCCCCTGGCGTCTCCTCGAAGACGGCGGGCACCCGCCAGCCCTCCCGCGGCGGGTAGGCGTCGATCGCGCTGAAGCGCTGCCGCTGCGGCCGCTGCGGGTTGAACACCCGGAGGCCGATCGTGCCGTTGCGCTCGAACACGCGCAGCTCGCGCCTGCCGAACCTGATCGTCTCGGTTCCGCGCAGGGTGACGCTGGCCCCCGCCGTTCCGAGGTCGCTGCCCCGGATGCCGCCGTCGCCGGTGAGCGCCCAGAGCCCCGGGACCCCGTCGACCGCGGCGGGTTCGGTGATCAGCCAGTTCGTCGATTCCAGCGCGGACGGCCCGTACTCGGCGCCCGCGTAGTTCTCCCGCGACGCGTGCCAGCCGCGCCAGTCATCCTCGAAGCCCATCGGAGAACCTCCCTCTCGCCGCGAATCTACGGGGAGGCAGAGGGGTGGCGCGCGCTCATCGTCATCCGGTTACACCCGACGTAACGTCACGACTCCGAGCGAAATGTTTCGGGGTCGAGGGAATGCGCGGCTCAGCGTCGGGCGATGTGCGCGTCGAGCCAGGCGAGGACGTCGGCGCGCACCTCCTCCTGCTGGAGCTCCTTGAAGATCTCGTGCCGAGCGTCCGGGTAGACGAGCGTCGTGACATCGGTCAACCCAGAGCGCGAGCGGTACTCGTCGGCGAGCTTGTGCACGCTGCGGGGGCCGCCGACCGGGTCGTCGCGGCCGACGAGGAGCAGCATCGGGATGTCGCGGCCGAGGTCCTTGCGCGGGCGGCCGTAGAGCTTCGCGGCCTCGATGGGGCCGAACAGCTTCAGCAGCGGGACGTCGGTGGTGAGGGGGTCCTCGTCGAACTCCTTCCACACCGCGGGGTCGCGGCTGAGCCACTCGAGTCCCGTCGCACCCTCCCCTGCCCACCGGGCGTTCAGCGGGGCGGCGTTCAGCGAGGTCGGCGTGCGCAGGGCGGAGCCGGAGAGGATGACGGCATCCCACGCCTCCGGGTGGTCGTTGACGAGCATCTGCGCGAGGAACGATCCCCACGAGTGCCCGAGGAGCACGAGGGGGAGATCGGGGTTCTCCTCGCGGATGATGCCCGTGAGCTGCCAGATCGCCTCCTTCGTCGCACGGATGCCGCCCTTGCCGAGGTGGCCGAGCCCTGCGGGTCCGTCGTGCTGGCGGATGCCGGTGCGCCCGTGGCCTCGGTGGTCGTCGGCGTAGACGATGAATCCGGCGTCGGTGAGGGCGGCGATCAGCGCGCCGTAGCGGCCCGCGTGCTCGCCGACTCCGTGGAGCAGCTGCACGACCCCTCGCGCGACACCCGCCGCGGGGTGCACGTCGTAGACGATGGCGATGCCGTGGGCATCCGTGAACTCACGCGTATCCGTCACGCCCCCACCCTACCCACGGGGTGCGGGGGCCGCGAGGGCGATGGCTCAGGCGAGAGCGGCGATGAGGGCGCGAGCGGTGGCGAGGTCGGTCACCTCGTAGCCGCCGACGCCGTCGGCCGCCGATCCCATGCGCACGCCGCCGTCTTCGACGACGCTGCGCTTGGCGGAGAAGTGGAGGGCATCGACGCCGGTGGCGGCGAGCGCCCTGGCGGATGCCGCGGTCACCCCGCTTCCGGCCATGATCTCTATCGCCCCCTCGGCCGCGGCGACGAGGGCGCGCAAGGTGTCGATGCCGTCGACGGCCGCCGAGGCGCCGCCGGAGGTGAGCACCCGGCGTAGACCGAGTTCACGGGCGGCGCGGAGGGTCGCGAGCGGTTCGGGTGTCACGTCGATGGCGCGGTGCAGGGTGACGGATGCTCCGCCCGCGGCGTCGCGCAGCCGCGCCATCGCGTCGAGGTCGAGGACGCCGGATGGGTCGAGGGCGCCGATCACGACACCGTGCGCTCCCGCGTCGACGGCACGGCGGACGTCGCGCTCGGAGACGGCGAGCTCGTCGGCGTCGTAGTGGAAGCCGCCGGCGCGGGGGCGGATCAGGACGTGCACCTCGGGCCCCGCCTCTCGGGCGGCCTCGATCGAGAGCTCCAGGGTGGCGGGTGACGGCGTGAGTCCGCCGAGGGCGAGGGCCTGGGCGAGCTCGACGCGGGCGGCGCCGACGGCTCCGGCGACGCGCACTCCGGCGGGGTCCTGTACGGCGATCTCGAGCGCGAGGTTCTGCGGCATCCGTCCATTCTCGCGCGCCGAGCCGGCATCCGCGCTTCCCTCCGGTCGAAGAATTACTTAGACTGTCTAAGTAATGTCTGCGTCTGATGAATCCCTCCACCTCACGGCGACAGAACTGCGCATGGCCACGTTCCGGTTGGCGAGGCGCCTGCGGTGCGCTCGCGCGATCGATGCCATGAGCGATGCGCAGCTCGCCGTCCTGTCCACCCTGCGCATGTACGGCCGGCGCACGATCACGTCTCTCGCCGAGCGCGAGCGCGTGACCGCCCCGTCGATGACGAGCATGATCAACGGCCTCGAAGAACAGGGGTT
This sequence comes from Microbacterium sp. NPDC057944, assembly GCF_042887445.1. NCBI lineage: Bacteria > Bacillati > Actinomycetota > Actinomycetes > Micrococcales > Microbacteriaceae > Microbacterium > Microbacterium sp. NPDC057944. Next base: position 1,497,447 of record NZ_JBHVPJ010000001.1, on the reverse strand, counting down.
CGTGACCCGCACCCCCGATGACGAGGACCGCCGACGCGTGCAGGTCGACATCACGGATGCCGGGGTCGAGATCGTCGCCGAGACGATCCAGCGCCGAGACGAGCTGCTGTTCGACGCCATGCGCGAGCTCGAGTTCACGGAGGACGAGCTGAAGATCCTGCACGACGCCAGCGTCCTGATGCGGAGGGTGGCCGAGCGATGAGCGCGATGTTCCGTTCCTTCTCCAATGTCAACTACCGCATCTGGTTCGGCGGGGCTCTCGTCTCGAACGTCGGCGGATGGATGCAGGCCACCGCCCAGGACTGGGTCGTGCTCACCGAGCTGACGAACAATGACGCCGCGGCGATGGGCGCCACGATGGCGCTGCAGTTCGGGCCGCCCCTGGTGCTGGTGAGCCTCACCGGCTGGGTCGCCGACCGCTTCGACCGCCGACGCATCCTGCTCACCACCCAGACCGCCCTGCTCGCCCTGGCGGTCGCGGTGGGAACGCTGCTACTGCTCGGCGTGATGACGCTGCCGATGATGTTCTGCTTCGCGGCGGGGTTCGGCGTCGTGAACGCGTTCGACGCCCCGGCCAGGCAGACCTTCGTGTCCGACATGGTGTCGGCGAGCGAGACCTCCAACGCCGTCGCGCTCAATTCGGCGTCGTTCAACCTGGCGCGCATGATCGGCCCCGCCGTCGGGGGTCTGCTCATCGTCGCGATCGGCTCCGGGTGGGTGTTCATCGTGAACGCCGCCACGTTCCTCGCCATGATCGTCGCGCTGATGCTCATGCGCAGGAGCCAACTCGCACCGCGCCCCAAGCACCGCAACCGCGGTGGCCTCGCCGCGGGCTTCCGCTACGTGTGGGGGCGCAGCGATCTGCGCGTCGTGTTCGTGACGGTGTTCCTCATCGGCGCCTTCGGCATGAACTTCCCGATCTTCGCGTCCACCATGGCGATCGAGTTCGGCGCGGGCGCCGACGGCTACGGCATCCTGAGCTCGATCCTCGCGATCGGTTCGCTCACCGGTGCGCTGCTGGCCGCACGCCGTGACCGCGCCAGGGTGCGGGTGGTGATCTTCGCCGCCGGCGGGTTCGGCGTGTTCGCTTTCGTCTCCGCGGCGATGCCGACGTATGCGGCGTACGCCGTGACGCTCATGTTCACCGGATTCACGATCGTGACCCTGCTCACCACCGCGAACGGCTACGTGCAGACCACCACCGATCCGGCGCTGCGCGGACGGGTGCTCGCGCTGTACATGGCGGTCATCATGGGGGCGACCCCAATCGGCGCGCCGATCGCCGGATGGGTGGCCGACACGTTCGGGCCGCGCACCGCGATCATGCTCGGCGGTGTGGCCGGACTCGTCGCGTGCGCGATCGGGGTGACCTGGGTGCTCACGAGCGGGCGTCTGCACCGCGACGAGAACCGGCGGTTCCTGATGACGCTCGACGAGACCCGGCCACTGAGCGTGATCGACGAGGTCGACCCGGTGGAGTTCAGCGACGAGGCGGCAGCGACCACGCCGATCCGCACGGCGAAGAAGTCGGGCTGACCCCGCCGAGCGCCGGCCGCGTCAGCGGGGTTCCAGTTCGGGCCAGTCGTCGGGCGCGTAAAGCTCTCCGGGCGGCGGCAGCTCTTCACCGGTCGCGATCGCCCGGAAGGACTCCGGCGCGATCCACCAGGATTCGGAGTGCAGCTCGAGCGTGAAACTGCCGTTCGTGAACGCGTCGAACACGAGCGTCCGCCCGGCCTCGTCGGACGCCTCGATCCGATCCGGCCCGAAGGCCTCATCCTCGGAGTCGGCGATGTCCCAGCCTGCATCGGCGAGCACCCTGCGCACATCGTCGACGTCGACCGGACCGTCGGGCGTGTAGACGTAGCCGATCGTGATCCGATAGCACTCCCCTGCGGTGCCGTGGCAGTCGTCGATCACGGTCGGCTGCGCCTGCCAGACCCCGCCGACAATCGCTTGACGCACCGCCGACAGCCGCTCCTGCTGCTGCTCGTACCGCTCCTGCACGAGTGCGCGCTCCTCGTCGAGCGTGCGCGAGCTCGCGACGGAGCGGCTGTCGCCGGCCGCGTCCTGCTCTTCCGCGGATGCCGCGGCCCCGGAGGCGACCGCCGCCACGACGATCGCCGGGGCGGCGAAGACCACGATCCACGCCACCACGCCCCAGATCCGGTGAGTGGCGGAGACCGGGGTGGCGGCGAGCGCGAACGCCACCATCGCACCCCAGGTCACGACCGTGACGATCACCGCGACGACGAAGATCGCATGTGCGGACGCCTCGGAGATCGGCACCCTCAACGCCGTGCGCAGCACCGATGTCGGCTCCCCCGCCCACGTGAAGTCGGTCGCCACGAGCGTCACCGTCACCGCGCTCCACCAGTGCAGGATCAGCAGTCCGGTGATCGGCGGCGGCGTCGAGTCGACGCCACGATCCTGCAGGATCTTGTGGGGGAGCATCCCGAGAAACCCCACCAGCGGCACGATGACCACGGATCCGACCATCAGCAGGGCGGCCATGAACGTTCCGGGCGCGAACACGCCGTGGAAGCAGAAGAGCACCGGCAACAGCCAGCTCATCGGCCACCACATCCACCACGTGACCGCATGAATGCCGTGTCTCACCCGCGGTTCGAGCCCCCGCCGATCTGCCATCGCACCCCCGGGCACAGGCTACCCCGTGGTGTCACGGAGACACCGGAGGAGGGGCGGGAATCAGCCAGTGATAGCAGCATCACGCCACACGCCTTGGGCGCGCATGCCAGACTTCTGTTGATTCGAATCCTCGACGCTGCGGATTCGCCGAGGCGCCAAGAGCGGAGGGACGAGACTGAACTCGTCGCTGGCGGCTTCGTTCTCGTGACCTCAGGCGAAGAGCTTCGCGTGGCAGCTACCGCATAGCCAGCGTCACCGCGACCGCGTCGGGCCTATCTCCGGTCGTCTGATCTCGCGAGAGTGCGGCGCACTCTCGCGGCCGTGATACCCATCCACAGCGCACGCCCCCACAGCAGGCACAACATTGCCGTGGATGCCCACAACCATGGTCGTGTGAGCAGATTCACCTCTGCCCCGTACGCGCGTCCGATCAACAGTTCGATAGCGCAGCCGACGACGATCACACCGAGAAGTACTGCTCCGAGAATCCACAGTCTTGAAGCGAGGCGCCGAGCCTCCGCAAGGGCCTCCACGCGTTGAGCTGTGAACTCGGCACACCACTGCACGTCCTCCGCCCGTGCTTGTTCGCGCCGCCGGGCGCCACCTAGATCCAATGGCTGCATCATCGGGAGTCCGCCTAATCCAATCGGCACCGGCGGCGCCCAGCTTTCATCAGAAGTCCCTTGCCCCGGAGACCTCGACTGAACGTCGCGTGTCCGCGCGAGCTCGGTGTAAATGCGCTCAATCTCCTCGTCGTACTCCTCGAGAGGGAACGATGCCCCGCCCGCCATCCGCCCGTACCCGGAGACCGCCCAGTCCCAGTGCACGGCCGTGTCATCGCGTGAGACGACGATGTGCCCGGGACCCCACTCGCAACGGTCGACGAAGAAGTAGTTCTCGCTGGCGAACCGGTCGCACCTGTGGCTCACGACTGGCAGCAGCAGGTGAAATGGATCGTCGCCGAAGCCGATACAGAGATCGATGTCGTTCACCATCGCCCGCAGTTCTACACCTCGGCGTTCCTGCGTGTGCTGGATCTCGCATCGCAATCGCATGCGATCAGTCGCGAGTCGACGCCATGTTCTTCCGCCCCATTCGACGGGAACCCACTGCTCGTATCGTGGTGGATGCGGGATTCCGAGCTCCGCGCACGCCGTCATCAAAAGACGTTGCGTCGCCTCAGACTCATCCGCCCGCTGCCCCGCGAGGATACGCAGGCTGGGACTATCCAGTCCCTCCACCAACGCCAGAACCGCAGCATCAACTACATGTCGATCCCAGACCTCTCCGGGCTCCCACACAGCTCGCACGATGCGATCGAAGAAGCGCTCCTCCGGGAGCGGCGCCTCAGGAAGGCGGGCGAGTGCCGCCCTCCCAGCCCCGACCTCAACCACGCCGTCCTCTGACGGACGAGAGGTCCCGGCGAGATCTCGGACAAGTGCGGACCGCAGATCAGATTTCTCGTCTCCCGCCCCCAGGCGAGCCCACAACGAGCCGACGACGACATCCATTGACCCGAACAGTTCTGGCGTCGACAGTTCGAACACTGCCTGAGCGACCAGCCCACCCGAAGCATCGTCGAACTCGACGCTCTCGTCAGAATGGAGGCGCTCGGCCCAGGATTCGAGCTCGTGTGCATCCACGCGTCCAGACAGATGTTCCCGCAGCGCATGACGCACATCAGCGGTACGAAGCACGAATCCGTTCATCTCCGTCACTGCGACATCCCTCCGGCCCACCAGGCGGAGCCCCGAGGGATGGGGACAGCATCGCACCGACCGGTCACCTTTGACACCTCGTTGCCTCACCACATCTCACCGACGTTGCACTCATGAGTACGTGCCGACAAGGTAGGCGACGCCGATCGCGGAGAGCACGCACACGAGGACTCCGAGCACCGTGCCCGAGAGCGCACGGGCGAGCCCCACCCGGGTCTTCATCGCTCGACACACGCCGATCAGCCCCCATACGACCGCGCTGATTGCCGTGAACACGCTCAACAACACGGCCGTGAAGTGCGGAATCTGCCCGGTGATGACCGAAGCCACCCCCATCACGACCGACATGGTCGCAGCGGCGTTGCCCCTCGCCGACTCGTCTGCTCGAGCGCTGTACAACCGCGACCAGAAATCCACTTCGACGGCCACCGCACCGGGGAGAGAAGCGACGTCCGCCGTAGACGGAGCGGTCGCCTCAGCCCAGTCCTGTCCGTCCCACCACCGCAGCGACCCATCGAGATCTTCCGGGTCCGGATACCAGCCAGGCTTCGGCGCAACAGCGATCAGCCCTTCCCGCGACGTTCGCGACCTTCGCATCACTTCTTCCCTTCTTCATCCTCAAGGACCGCAGTGCTCCCAACAGGTGAGCATCCTCGTTCGGTGCCTGCTCGACCTTCCCTGGCATCAGCCGGTTCGTCACCCATCCCGATCAGTCACATGTCTGATTCGTTCCTCGATCGCTGCGAAGGCTTCGTCAGTCACGAGCCGCCCCGAGAAGACGAACACCACCTTGGTCGCCGTGTTCGTGACGAAAACCGCACCATTCTCCCTCTTCAGATCGGACAACCGATCCCACGGGAGAGTCATCGTGCCCAACTGCCCTGTCACTTCGAGCCCTTCCTCCCGAAGGACGAGGCGCTGCTCCGCCCCGAGCGGAAACGCTGACTTCGTATTCTTTCCGATCCCCCGGACGACTGTTGCGACCAACAAACACGCGATTCCCGCGACTGTCAGAAAGACCGCCAGGAGCGGGCCGGGAAGGACCCCCCAAACGATCATCACCACCCCAGCGATACCGACAAGCGCGCACGCCGTTGAGATGAGCAGCAATCGCGAAAAACGGCGGCGCATCAGTCGAGCCATGTTCTTCTGATCGGAAGCGGTTGCGGTGATGACAAAAGTCTTCGCTGAGTCCGCCGTCGAAGCGGTTGGAGTTGGTGAAACGACGTGCTCCTCCTGAGCTGTTCGCGCCGCGAACTCAATGTGCTGGCCGAAGGACGCGAAGTCCTCCTCGCTCACCAGGCGCCCCGGAACAGCCAACTGAATCTTGGAGGGCTCGCAGTTGAAGAACACTCCTCCACCGACGCGTTTGAGGTTCGACAGCCGATGCCAGAGAATCAGGTCGTCACCGGATGGGCTTGACATGTAAAGTCCTTCATCCGCCACCCGGAGACCGATCTCGCTACCGATCGGCAACTGTCGTCGGACCCACCCCATAGATGACACGAAGACGATGGAGACGAGAACGACAATGATCGCGAGAGCGACGATGGCGAACCACTCCGGATCACCCCACGAGTCGTCTATCGAGCTGAGCAGTGCGGCTCCGGCTGTCAGGAGCACCACCATCAGGATTATCCAGAGCATCCCGCGTGATTGGGAGCGATAGCCACGGAGCACGGCCTTCTGATCCTCAGCAGTCACTGTGATCGTTGACCCGCCAACGACACCCCTCTCGTGGCTCTGCCCGTCATTCGGATGGTCCACCCTCTCCCCTTTCCTCCGCAGTCTGGTGCTCACTCATCGTGCCCCCACAACGAGCACGCGTCAGCGAGGTGTCAAGAGTTCACCCATTTGTGTTGGTTGAGCGACCAAGCGCGTGATGCCGCTGACGACGAGCCAGGCGAAGGGCACCGCGACAAGAAGAAGGAGGTCGGCGACGGCATCGAACCACATCGCCGATCGCAGTTGCTCAAGCGTCACGGCCGTGAGCGTGATCCGGTTTGCGACGGCGGTCATGATGGTGCTCGCGACCCACAGGATCCACCAGACGATCTGCCACCGAGGCCGGTCTCGCCCCAGCGCGCGCCAGAGATCAGCGATGTCCTGGTATGGACGCCAGTAGTTGACTACAGGGATGAACCAGTCACCCGCATGCCAGCTGGCTACGCGTCGTGTTCTCCCGGCAGATCGCTTGGCGACCCGGTACTGCCAGAGGACCCAACACACGGCTGTGCTGAGCAAAGCCAGTGACCACACGACAAGGGCACCAAAGGCCAACTGGTCGTATGCATCAAGAAGTTCGATCGACGAGTTGCGTCCGTCAAGGAAGTCTGTGACCACGGCGATGCCGTAGACGTCGACGCAGAAGAACGCGAGCGTAGCGACGGCAGTGACGATCAGAAGAGATTGAGTGGCGACCGCCAGATTGGCGATCGTTCTGGGCGCAACCGGGTGCGGCTGCGACTGCGCCCACTTCGCCCCGTCCCACCACCAAACCGCCGCCGATCCGTCCGGCGCCGGATACCACCCCGCCGCAGGGGGTCCGCTCAGCCTCTTCACACTTTCATCCACGTGAATCACGCGGCCAGGGATCGGCTGCCCGCAATGGTCCGCGCAACCAGCCACGAAACTCGGATCCGGGAAACCCTGGGTCTGGGATCATTTCGACACCGCTCACGACGACGAGTTCTTGAACAGACTCCGAGCCAGCGGCATACGATTCTTCCATCCAGCGAATGACGGTGACACAGGCTTCATGTTCATCTGCGCGATGGTTCGTCATCCATCTAATGACATCTGAAAGCACCAAGTGCGGCAAGATCTCGTCATTGTCGATCTCACTCTCACGAAGAATCGGATTCAATTGCGGAACCAAATCTATTAATTGCATGATCGCGCGCTGCGTGTCGCTCTTCATTGTCGCGCCTGCGACGTTCACAGGCGATCCAACTCGTTCCCGGAGGAGTCCCGTACGAGATAGTCGCCGTGGAAGGGTACCCACACTGCAAGCCCGTTTGGCCACGCAACGATCTCAACATCGGCGACAACACTGACGGGAAGTTCCAAAGTCAACCAATCTCCACCCTCCACAACGAACGATGTGCCGACCGGCTCGAATCCGATCTCAGACGATGAACCTTCCACAACGGATATCTTCAGCGTTGTTCGCTCCTCGTTTATCCTCCTACTGCCACGCATTGATAATCTCCTGTGCTAGAAGAACCCTTATAGGTGCAGTCGCGCCACCTCGACCTGCGTCAGCGGCCGCTTGATAGAAGTCACGCAATTTGATTGCGTCAGATCGGCTCGCTAGTCCTCTGAGGACCTCTGGGCTTCGTGTCCCGAGGAGGCTCGCAGGATTGCCGTTCCCCCAGATCGGTCCGCCGACCTGTTGCAGACTACCACCCGTGAGATTCGGAACTACAGGCAACTTAGGCTCAGGGACTGGAACCTTTTTGATCCCAACTTTGGTCCCGACTTTGACAACTGCGCTTGCGATGGCGGCCGATGCTGCACCACAGATTCCGCCGCTGGCCACAGTGCATACAGCGAGTGCCGCAATTCCGATAACTAGCCCGAAGAACAAGAGGGTGCCCAAGAAATCAGGCTGGCTGTCCGATAGATACGAGAACCTCGACTTGATGTTGGGAGTATCGCTGTGCGTCGCGGAGACATAGTTCCCTGAACGCAAGACAGGTGCCTTCAAACCCTTCTTCGGGTTCACTTTCTGGAACTTCGACCCGCTGAACCGCGCCGTATCTTGGTTCGCACTAGTGCTTGCCTTCGCTCCCGTCGCCTTCGCCAGCGCCTTGCCGACGACCTTGGCCGTGACGGATCTGCCTCCGTCCGACATCGCCATCGCTTTGATGACGTATCCGAGGTCGTCGCTGAAGGCGACGGGGGTGTTCTCGATGTACGCGTACCGATTCAGGGACTGAGGCCGCTGAAGCAGGCCCCGCCATTCATCGGGCTGCACCCACGTGCCTGTGGTGGTGTCGTAGTCGCGGGCGTAGTAGTTGTCGAGTCCGAGGGTGGGGTCGCCGGGTTGCTGGTCGTTGCCGACCAGGCTGGACCATCCTGTGGATTCGTAGTCCGCGGCGCCGAAGTCGGCGTAGTCGACGAGGTCGGTGATGGCGCCGTCCGCTCCCGCGGTCGCGGTCGCGTTGCGCTGATCACCGAGAACCCACTCGTTCCCGTACGGGCCGTCCTGGAACGCGACCGCACCATACGGGTCACGGAACAGGTCGGTCGCCCCGTGCAGGTCACTGGATGTCGCGGCGGGGTCGAATCCGTCCCAGACCGTGCCGGTCGTGTTCGTGCCGAACTCGGTCACATCGGTGACCTGGGTGCGCCGGTCGAGACCGTCATACGCATACGACGTCGACCGCCCATCCGCCTGGGTCGACAACAACCGTCCCGCGGGGTCGTGAGCGAACGAGGTCGACTGGCCGTTCACCGTCTGCGACGACCGGTTCCCGGCCCCGTCGAACGCATACGACGCAGACCCTGCACCGGCACCCGTCGTGGTCGTGCCGGTGAGCTGCCCCGCCGCGTTGAACTGCGCCACCACCTCCGACTCCCCCGCCGGGGTGCCGGAGGTGGTCACACGGGTGCGGTTGCCGGCCGGGTCATACCCGTACTCGTTGACCTCCCCATCCGACGCCGTCGACGACGACAGCCTCCCGACCCGGTCATACGTGTACGCATGCTCGAGAACCTCCGGCACCACGGCAGCAGGCGTCGGAACCACCGGAGCATCCACGGCAGGCACCTCACCCGCCGGAACCTCCGGAGTCACCGGCGTCTCCGGCTCGGCCAGCTCGGGGCCTTCGATGGTGCGGACCGTGTCGGTGACGTTCCCCGCCGGGTCGTACTCGTAGTCGTACTGCAACGACGCACCCGCCGGAACCGGAGACTCCGGCTCCGGGAGCGTGCGACGATTCAGATAGTCCCACGTCTTCACACACGGCTTCTGCCCACCCGCCGCGGGGATATCCCGGTCCTTGTAGTAATCGGATGCCGCGCACTGCTCGGCCGTCATCTGCAACGGCACCACCGGCTCCACCGCCGGCGGGGCCACCGTGGCAGGCTGCGGGGTCTCGTGCCGCACCTGCGTGACCCGACCCGTCACGTCATACGCGACAGACGTCGTCACCTGATTCGGGCGCGTCACCCCGGTCAACCGATTCGCGGCATCCCACGTGTACCCCAGGTCCCCATCCGGGGTCGACTGAGTCACCGGGTTCCCCGCCGCATCGAACGTGTACGCCGTCGTCGCCCCATCCGGATATGTGAGGGAGGAGCGTAGGCCCGCCGCCGTATACGTCGAGGTCAGGGTCTGGCCGTGCGTGTCCGTCTGCTCCACCAGCCGGCCGACCTTGTCGTACACCCACCCGGTGGTGCCGGTCGGGTCGTCCATCACGATGGGCTGCTGCTCCCCGTCGTATTCGAACGACACCTCCCCATCCGCCCGCGACAGGGACTTCACGTCACTGCGCACGTCATACGCGTACGCTGCGACAAGACCCGCAGGATTCGTGACCCGCGCCACCCGCCCCGCCGCGTCATACGCGGTCGTCGTGGTGATACCGGTCGGACCCGTCTCCGACGTCGGACGACCCGCCGCGTCATACGCGAACGACGTCACCGCATCCAGCGGATTCGTGATGCTCTCCAACAGCCCGGTCGGCGTGTACGCGTACGCGGTCTTCACGTTCGTGTCCGCCGACACCGGCTCCCCGGATGCATACCCCTCGATCACCCTCGTGAGCTGACCGGCAGAGTCGTACCCGAAACGCGTGGTCTCCTCCCGCGGATCTGTGACGGACGTCTGCCGCCCCGCCCTGTCGTACGCGAACGACGACACCGCGCCGAGCGCGTCGGTCGCCGACACGACACGCGACGCCCTGTCATACGCATACGTCGTCGTGGCGCCCATCGGGTCGGTCATCGATAGCATCCGCCCCGCCGCGTCATAGGCGTACTCCGTGCGCGCCCCACCCGGAGCGACGATCGCGGTCTCCTGGCCGTTGCGGTCGTACTCGATGCCCGTGACTCGTCCGTCGGCATCGGTGATGGAGACGATGCGCCCGGCGGGGTCGTACTCGAAGGTCGTGACCGCCCCGGTCGCATCCGTCTCGGTCAGCACCTGCCCCGCGGCATCCACCTCGTACAGCGTCGGGTTGCCGTTGCGGTCCACCATCCCGATGAGGAACCCGTCCACGTCGTACAGGTACGTGGTCTCGAAGCCGGCCGGGTCGGTGACCTTCGTGACCCGGTCCATCAGGTCGTACGTGTAGGTCGTCTTCCCACCCGCGGCGTCGGTCTCCGACACGACTCGGCCCGCGCTGTCGTACGCCACCTTCGAGGAGGCGCCGGTCGCATCGGTCGTCGTCGTGGGACGGCCGGCATCGTCCACCGCGAACGTCGTGGAGGCGCCGAGCGGGTCGGTCGAGCCGGTCAGGATGCCGGTCGGATCGTAGGTCCGCTTCCACTCCCCGCCGTTGGGGTCGACGACCCCGACCGTGCGGTACGTATCGTCGAGAAGGAACGTCGTCGTCCCTCCCTCCGGGTCGACCGTCCCGGTGAGGTTGTCCTCCGCGTCGTAGGAGAACGACGACTCCCCACCCTCAGGGTCGGTGACCGTCACCAGACGTGCCATCGAGTCCCACGCATACGACGTCACCGCCCCGGTCGGGTCGGTCGCAGACGTGAGCTGCCCGTTCGCGTCATACGCGTACGCCGTGACCCCGCCCTCGGCATCCGTCGACGCGGTGAGGCGGTCAGCGGCATTCCACGCGAACGAGGTGACACCGCCCGCCGGGTCGGTCACCGACGTGAGCCTGTTGCCCGCGTCGTAGGCGAACGTCGTGACGCGTCCGAGCGGGTCCGTGGACGTGACGAGGTTGCCCCGGGCGTCGTACACGTACGTGGTCGCAGACCCTGAGGGCAGGATGCTGCGGGTCAGGTCACCCGCGGCGTCGTACTCGAACCGCACGGTCGTGCCATCGGCCTGCTGCACCTCGGTCACCAGACCCCGCGCGTCGTACACGGTCGTCTCCGTGCGGTCGCCGTCGAGGTCGGTGACCGTCGCGACATCCCCCTCGGCGGTGTACGTGTACTCCACGATTGCGCCGGTGGGGTCAGTCTCCGTGAGGAGGTTCCCGTCGCCGTCGTACGTGTAGGTCCAGGTGCGGCCGGCCTCATCGGTGTGGGACTTCACTTCGCCCGTGGGCGTGAACATCCACGTCGCCGTCTCACCGGCGGCGTTGGTGATGCCGGTGATGCGGGACTTGTCGTCGAACGCGAAGACCGTATCCTGGCCCTCGTTGTCGGTGTACGTGGTCTGCCCATCGCCGTACTCGAACGTGCGGACGTTGCTCTCCGCATCCAGCTGCTTCGTCACACGACCCGCGTCGTCGTACTCGTTGACGAGGTACGTCACGCCGTTCGGGTCGACGGCGGTCAGCATCCGATGCGCCGCGTCGTACGTGAACGACCGGGTCGTCCCATCCGGGCACGAGAGAGACGTCAGGTCGCCCGCCGCGTTGTACGCCAGCCCCCACGTGCGACCGTCCGGGAGCATGAACCCTGTCACACGTCCGACGCCGTCGCTGCTGACGGAGACGGTCTGCCCCGCGGCATCCGTGATGGAGGCGAGCGGGGTGAACTGATGGACGTTCCGGTCCGCCGGCCCATAGGTCAGCGTCGTCGCATTGCCCTGCCGGTCGACATGGCGGACGAGCTCGCCGATGCCCCAGAGATCCGCCGCGTCGAACACCCACGTCTCACCCGTGTCACTGTCCAGCCGCAGCTGCCCGGCGCCGGCCTCCGTCAACGTCAACCCCAGGCCATCTTCACCCGTGTATCCGCCGTTCCCGTCGGAAGCGAACACGAATGACGCCCCGTCACCGCGCACCACCATGACCGAGTCGTCGTCGAAGCGCTGCGCCCGAGCTCCCAGCCCGAACGTCCACCCCGCCCCGACGCGCGACAGCCGACCGTCCTGCGAGTTGTAGACCAGCGATGCGCCGATGCTGCTCTCGCCAGGACCCGTGAGATCGAAGAGCGGGAAGGACTCGACGAGGTTTCCCGTCGAGAACGACACCGGGTCAGCCCCGTAGGTCTGGTAGTTCTGGTAGCCGAGCTGCCGCCACCGGGCGAGCTCCGCCTGCGACGGCGGCGACGGCCACCCGCCCACCACCGGGTCGGTGCAGTCGAACCCCGCACCCTCCAGATACCCGCCCAGGCTCCGGAACGCCCCGTCGACGATGGACGGGAACCCGTTGTCGATGACCGGGCGGTCGAAGTTGCCGTCCAGGAACAACGTCTCGATGTGCGCATACGCTCCGGGAAGACCCGCGTACTGGGAGAACGGGAAGTTCGCGTTCGACGGCTCCGCATTCGCCGGCCGGCCCGTGTACGTCGGCATGTGCGTCAGGAACGAATCCCGCAGCGCATTGTCCGCAGCCCCGCCCCGGGAGAAGCCCATCGTGCCGCCCTCCGACACCGTCCCCCACGCGTGCCCCTGGTTCGTCGCGAAACCGAACCCCACCGTCGCGACCGGGTTCGCCGCCGCGGCGACCCCCGCCCGAGTCGCGCGGGACACGAACGGAACCCCTGCCGGGCGGGTGACGACGACCTGCGCGTTGCACTGCAGGGCCAGGTACGCACTCAGCCCCTGCACGAGATTCCAGTTGTACGGGAACTCCGTCGCCGGCGACGGAGTCGTGACGATGCCCTCGTCGTTGTCCGGATCGAGAACCACGACCGGGCCAGGGGGAACGGGGAACGGGGTGCCGATGACCACGAACTGCGACAGGTGATCCGACTCGCCCTTGACCGTCTTCGTCTTCGCGTCGAAGTACGACGGCAGCTCCGTCCACTCCTCGTCCGGCGTCGACCGCGTGTAGATCCGCAGCGTCGATGTCGCCACACCGGCGTCCTTCACCCGGTCCATGTCGACATCGAACGAGAGGCTGATGCCCGGGATGACGTCCTTGACCACCGGGCCGTGCTCGGGGTCGTCGTCGGGAACGTCGATGAGCTCCGCGGGGAACGACGTGACCTTGTCGCCGTCGTCGTTGCGGGCGATGATCTCCACCGGGTCGCTCACCACGACCCCGGAGGTGTCCACCACGGCCGACCGGCGCGCCTGCGCCTCCGTGAGACTCAGCGTCACCGGCGCCGTCACCTCATGCCCGGAGAACACCGCCTCGACGCCCAGCGCATCGGACGACACCGTCGCCTGCTCACCGGGGCTCAGGTCGGCATCCGTCGCGGCTGCGGTCTTCGCGCCCGTCGCCGGCACCGACGACAACCCGCCCGGAACAGCGGGCGTCGACTCCGGCTCGGGCGTGGCCGTCGCCTCCGGCTCCCCCTCCGTGTTCAGTCCCGCAGCGGCGTAGACACGCTGCAGCACCTCATCACGCGCAGCCTCCATCGACTCGGCCGCGGTCATCGGAGCCGGGGCCACCGCGCCGACACCGAGCACGAGCACCGCCGCCGTCGAGGCGGCCAGCGAACGGAACCACATCAGAGAACAGCCTCGGTCGAGTCGGCATCCGCCACCTCAGCGGCGGCCCGGCGCCGACGCCACCACCACAGCCCTCCGCCACCACCGAGGAGGACCACCGCGAGGATGATCAGCCCCCAGGCGATCTGCCCGCCCGTGATGGCAAGGTCATCGATGCGCACCACGCACGCCGCGAGCTCCGCCGCATCCGAGACGCCGTTGCCGTCGAAGTCCTCGCTGCCGTCCGCGCACGTCCGCGTCCCGCAGATCACGAACTCGACCCAGTCGCCGATGCGGTCGCCGTCGGCATCCTCCTTCGAGTTCGAACACGTGTCGGTCCCGCACACCAGACGCTCCGCGAAGTCGGAGATGCCGTCCTTGTCACGATCGGCCGTCACCTTCGCGCACGTCGTCGAATCGCACGACAGCACCTCGGTCCAGTCGGGGATGCCGTCGGCATCCCGATCCTCGGTGCCCACCGCACACGTCGCCGTGCCGCACACCTCCCGCTCGACGACGTCGGGGATCGTGTCGCCATCGACATCCTTCTCCGACGCCGCCAGCGGCACCAGCACGCCCGCCGGAGCCGCCAGAGCCTGCACTCCGACCTCCGGACCGGCCGGCAGCACTCCGGCCGACGCCACCTGCGGCACCAGCATCATCGACAGCACAGCCACGACACCGAGCACCATGCGAGCCACCGCTCGCCTCACACCACGACCAGCCACAGCGATCCCCCCGGACGCTCACAGGCGCCTCACAGGCGCCGACACTGCCACCCAGAATGGCGGCATGCACAGGCCTACGGCAACCCCGAAGACGGAAGAATCCCCCGTTCAGGGGAACTTCTCGCAATCGCGTAATGAAACCGCCGTCACCGGGTCTTGTTAACCTCGAAACCGCATCCGGTCACGTACGAGCGCGGCGAAGAACAGCCCCGGCGGGCTACGCCCCGAGCTCCGGCCACTCGTCGAACCGGTAGACGCGAGCGGGATCGAGCGGCTCCCGGTCTCCGATGGCCTCGCCGATGTCGTAGTCGTAGCCCCACCAGTGCGGGCTCGTGACCTCGACATAGATGTCGTCTCGCACGACCTCGATGCGCAGCGTGTAGCCCTGCGCGTCGGTCGCCTCGAGACGGCTTGTCGCCTCGACATCCCAGCCCTGAGCACGCAGCGGCTCGACGATCGACTCCAGGTCCGACGCCCCCGACGTCGAGGGGACCGCGAACTCCGCGGCGAACGCGTAGCACTCGGCATCCGCGACACGGCACGCCCTCGGGGTTCCGGTGAAGCCGCTCTCGCTCACGGTCCACCCGTCCGGCGCGATCAGCTCGCGCACCGCCGATGCCCGCTCCTGCGTCTCGGTGTAGTTCTCCCGTGCGCGGTCGGCCTGCTCCGGCAGGGGCGTCGCCGCGACCTCCGCGACCGTGAGCCCCGCGGAGTCCCGCTGCTGTGGGGTCAGCGAGACGCCGAGCACGATCACCCCGATGAGCAGGGCAGGGACGACGACGGCGGATGCCCACGCCACGATGCTCCACGTGCGGGTCTGCTGCGACGGGTGCCGCTTCAGCACGCACGCGAGCACGAGGACCACCACCCAGGCGGCCACCGCAGTCAGAACCGCTCCGCCGAAGACTGCCCCCTCGTAGTCACGCGCCAGCGGGGCCGTGACGAACATCCGGAGCGTCGAGGGCAGTGCGCCGTTGTCTCCGGATCCCTCCATCGTGAGGGTGAACGTCACCCACCCCCACCAGTTGAGGAAGAGCAGCGGAACGATGACACCGGGCGCCGTGCGGTGACCGCGCCTGCGGAGGATGAAGCGGGGCAGGGAGCCGAGGAGCCCGAATGCCGGGACGATCACGGGCGAGCCGACGAGGAGCATCAGCGACTCCCAGCCGCCGACGCTGCCGATGAATCCGTGGAGCACGAGGAACACCGGCAGGATCCAGTTCATCCACGGCCAGACCGCCCAGACGAAGCCGAGGATCCCGGTCGGTCCGCCGCGGCCCGGAGGCAACGCGGAGAAGGCGTCGATGCCGATACGCATGTCCGTTCGCTGCTCGATGCGGACCACCCCCTGGATGGTCAGCCTAGCCCGAAGCCGCGGCTCCGCACGCGAACCGCTCCCCGGTACGCGGCGGGGAGCGGTTCGATGCGATGGACTACTCGCCGAGCACGAGACGGAGCTGCTCGACCGCCCAGTCGAGCTCCGTCGCACGGATCACCAGAGGCGGTGCGATGCGGATCGTCTGGCCGTGCGTGTCCTTCACGAGCACGCCGCGGTGCATCAGCTTCTCGGAGATCTCACGCCCCGTTCCGCGAGCGGGGTCGATGTCGACGCCGGCCCACAGGCCCGCGATGCGCACCGCGGTGACGCCGTGCCCGATCAGCGGCTCGAGTGCCTGCGCGAGGTGGGCGCCGAGAGCGCGGGCGCGCTCCTGGAACTCGCCCGACTCGAGCATCTCGACGACGCGGAACCCGACGGCCGCCGCGAGCGGGTTGCCGCCGAACGTCGAGCCGTGCTCGCCCGGCTGGATGACGCCCAGCACGTCGGCGTTCCCGACAACGGCCGAGACCGGAAGGATGCCGCCGCCGAGCGCCTTGCCGAGCAGGTACAGGTCGGGCACGACCTCCTCGCGGTCGCACGCGAACGTCTCGCCCACGCGGCCGAGACCGGCCTGGATCTCGTCGGCGATGAACAGCACGTTGTTCTCATCGCAGATCTCGCGGATGCGTCGGAGGTAGCCCTCCGGCGGGATGACGACTCCCGCCTCACCCTGGATCGGCTCGATCAGCACGGCGGCGGTGTCCGGCGTGATCGCGGCGGCCACGGCATCCGCATCTCCGTACGGGACGACGTCGAAGCCGGGCGTGTACGGGCCGAAGCCCTCTCGCGCCGACTCGTCGTCGCTGAAGCTCACGATCGTGGTGGTGCGGCCGTGGAAGTTGCCCGCCGCGACGATGATCCGGGCCCGCCCGTCGGCGATGCCCTTGACCCGGTAGCCCCAGGCGCGAGCGACCTTGATGCCGGTCTCCACCGCCTCGGCCCCGGTGTTCATCGGCAGGACCATGTCCTTGCCCGCGAGCTTCGCGAGCGCCGCGGCGAACGGCTCGAGCCGATCGCTCATGAACGCGCGGCTCGTGAGCGTGACCCTGCCGAGCTGCTCGGTGAGCGCGGCGACGAGGGCCGGATGCCGGTGCCCGAAGTTCACCGCGGAGTAGGCCGCCAGCAGATCGAGGTAGCGCTTGCCCTCGACGTCCGTCACCCAGGCGCCCTCACCGCGGGCGATGTTGACGGGCAGCGGGTGGTAGTTGTGCGCGACGTGCGGCTCGGCCGCGGCGTCGACGCCCGCGGAGGTCACTCGGCACCGCGCAGTTCGAGGGTGCAGCACTTGATGCCGCCGCCGCCGAGCAGCAGCTCGGACAGGTCGATGAGGATCGGGTTGTAGCCGCGCTCGCGCAGCTGCTTCTCGAAGCCCTTCGCCCGCGGCGAGATGACGACGTTGTAGCCGTCGCTGGCCGAGTTCAGCCCGAAGACGGCACCGTCCTCGTCGGAGACCAGGATGGCGTCGGGGAAGCGCTCGGCGAGCACCTTCTGCGAGGCCTCGTCGAAGGCGTGCGGCAGGTACGCGATGCCCGCGGTCCGTCCTTCTTCGACCACGGGGTCGAGCACGGTGAGCGCGGTGTCGAGGTGGTAGAAGCGCGGGTCGACGAGGGTCAGCGTCACGACCTCGCGGCCGAAGACCTCGCTCACCTCGCGGTGGCTGTCGCCGGCGGAGCGGAAGCCGGTGCCGGCGAGGATCACATCGCCCGCGAGCAGGAAGTCGCCCTCGCCCTCGTTGATCTCCTTCGGCATCACGGTGTCGAAGCCGTTCGCGCGGAACCAGTCGGCGAACGCGGGGGACTCGCCCTGACGCTGCTCGTAGTAGAACGAGGGCACGTAGGCACGGCCGTCGATGAGGAAGCCGCCGTTGGCCGTGTAGACCATGTCGGGGTAGCCGGCGAGCGGCTCGATGAGCTCCACCTCGTGGCCGAGCTCGATGTAGAGGTCGTACAGCTTCTGCCACTGCGCGACGGCCTTGGCCGTGTCGGTCGGGTTGGCCGGCTCCATCCACGGGTTGATCGAGTAGTTCACCGTGAAGTGCTCCGGCTTGCACATCAGGTAGCGGCGGTGATGCGCGGTGCGAGTGGACGTGACGGCGGTCTCAGGCGTCGACATGGTGCTCCTTGGGGACACAGGTGCGGCGGACGCTGTCCAGGGGCCCGGCGGTCCTTCGACCCACGCCGCTCTGTCAGAGTCGGCGCCCGGGGAAGATGCGACTCGGGCACGCCAGCATCCATTCTGTCACCGCTGGCTGGGCGTCGCCAGGGATGCAGCGGCCGCCCGCGGCTCAGGAGCCGCGGACCACGAGCTTGCCCACGACGTGCCCGGCTTCGAGCCGCTCCAGCGCCGCGCCGGCATCCGCGAAGTCATACTCCTGCGCGATCACGGGCGCGAAGCGTCCGGCGGCCAGCAGTTCGAGCATCTTCGTGAGCACCTCCGGCCGGTTGCTCGCGGCGAGCGAGCGGATGCGCGGCCCCGAACCGATCGACAGCAGCGCCGCCCTGATCATGCGCGGGATCGGCCCCATCACGTGACCTCCGTCTCCGGTGACGAGCACGATCACGCCGTCGCGCGCGACGAGCCGCTGCAGGTCGCGCAGGTCGATGCCTCCGGCGATGTCGACGACCGCGTCGAAGTGGCCGCCGGGGATCGCCGAGAGCGGCTCGCGACGGTGATCGAGAGTCCGCACCGCTCCGAGGCCCTGCACGAACGACGCGTTGCGCTCGGAGCAGCTGGCCCACACCTCGGCGCCGCGCAGGGCGGCGAACTGCACGGCGAAGGTGCCGACCCCGCCCGAGGCGCCGATGATCAGCACCCGCGCAGGGCGTTCACCGAGGCCCACCCCGGCGAGGTCGAGCGCCTGCCATGCGGTGCCACCGGCGACCGGGAGCGTGACCGCGATGCGCTCGTCGATCCCCGGCGGCAGCGGCTGCACCCTGGTGGCCGGAACGCTCACGTACTCCCCCAGCCCTCCGCCGCCCTGCATCTCGCCCAGGACGACATCGCCGACCTCGACCCCGATGACACCGGGGCCCGCCGCGACGACCTCGCCCACGGTATCCATCCCGCGGATCGGATACTTCGGACGGGTGAGCCCGAACACCGGACGCACCAGGAGCGGATCTCCGAGCAGGAGCCGCACGTCGCCCGCGTTGAGGGACGTCGCACGCACGCGCAGCAGCACCTCGCCGGCACCGGGCTCGGGGATCGGCACCTGCTCCAGCGCCACCCCCGCGGCCGGCCCGTACGTCTCACGACGCCAGGCCCTCATCGATTCAGTCATTGCGCACCTCCGGGTACTGGAAGAGTTCGTCGAGCCCGACGCCGAACGCGCGTGCGATCTGGAACGCCAGCTCGAGAGTCGGGGAGTACTTCTGCTGCTCGATCGCGATGAGGGTCTGCCGCGTCACGCCGACCGTGCGAGCGAGCTCGGCCTGCGTGAACCCCGCAGCCTCGCGATGAGAGCGGATGCTGTTGGACACCAGCGTCGGCTTGACCATCAGACGAGCCCCCTGCGGTAGGCGACCACCCTGGCGATGCCGCCGACGAACGCCGCGATCGCGAAGCCCGCGAACATCGTGTTGGCGATCCAGAACACGTCGGCTCCGACCGCGCAGAGGGCGATCACGCCGAGCCCGGCGATCGTGACGAAGCCCTGTTCGACCCGCCCGCCCAGCTGGCTGATGTCGCGGTCGCGGATGTCCGACGCCATCGCCGACTCGCGATCGCCGCGGCTGCCGATGATGCCCCACGCGATCGTGAGCACGATGCTGAGCACGATGCCGCCGCCGATGGTCCACAGCATCAGCGGGAGCCAGTCGACCTGCTCCAGAGGTCCGCCCGCGGCATCCCGCAGCACGAGCACGACATAGGCGACCATCGTGACGACCGAGGTGATGAGCCCCGACCAGGCGAAGCGCTCGTGATAGACCATGTCAGCCTCCATGTAAAAGATTCTTGACATGAGCGTACGCCGCCCTCTCACCCATGTCAAGAATTCTTTACACTCCCACCGTCGCCTCTCCGCTCCCGTGGGGGGGGGGAGCCGGGGGCAGGACCCCCAGCCGCGGGGGGTGTGGGAGGGGGGGCCCCCCCCCCCAACCGCGGGGGCGGGGGAGAAAAACAGACGAGGGG